>NZ_BAGC01000107.1 GCF_000308655.1 Nocardia niigatensis NBRC 100131
CTACCAGCAACACCGCGTGTGCGGAGTCGGCGAAGGAGCTTCCTTCGCCGACTCCGCACACCGTCCGACTCCGAAGGACATTTTCGATGAACAACAGCCCGAACCTCGTACGGATCCGTCGAATCGCGGCCGGGCTCTTCGTGGTCGCGACCGCGGCGGTGGGCGGACTCGCCGCGCAGTTGGCCGCCGATGCCGATGCCACGCATGCCGCCCCGTCCCTCGACCGGATGCCCGCACCGGCCGCCGACCTCGCCCCCCGATCGACAGTGGACGCGGCACTCACGCCGCCGGCCCCGGCGCCCGCACCGGCCGTCGCGGCGGTGCCGCCGCAGACCGGCGGCCCAGTGCCCGCGCCGCCGGTCGACACCGCGAAGGACGTTCCCGCACAAGCCGAATCGCCCAGCGAAGAAGCGCCTGCGGCGACTCCCTACCTGTCGAACCGAACCAGCCGCGACCGCGACGAAGCCTTCGATGAGTCCGACATTCCGCAGTGGACCACGACACCCGCGCCGACCACCACGCAGGCACCACCGCACGCGCACACGGAAGCGTCGTGATCAACACCAGCGGCCGGGGCACCGCCTCGGCGTCGTTCTCCGCCATCGGCACGATCGCCACGGTGGTGTGCACCGACGCGCGCGCACTACCGCGTGCCGTCGACCTGACCCGCACCCGGTTGGACGAACTCGACCGTGTCGCTTCACGATTCCGCGAGGACAGCGAACTCGCGACGATCAATGCGCGCAGTACCGAACTGGCAGGCACGGATCGATCCGCCCAGCTGCTGATCCCGGTGAGCACGACACTGGGCCTGTGCCTGCGGGCGGCGATTCGCGCCGAACGGCTCACCGCGGCTTTGGTGCGTCCTTCCCTGGGGGCGGCCCTGATTGCCTGCGGTTACGACGACGACCTCGAGATCGTCCGCGCCCGTGGCGGCGCGACGGCATCGGACCCGTTCCCGGTGCACACACTGCCGCAGGCCGTGCTCTTCGACGAATCGCAATGGTGCGTCAAAATTCTCGCCGGGACCCTGATGGATCTGGGCGCGAGCGCCAAGGCGTGGGCCGCGGACTCGATCGCCGCGGAGCTGGCCACGGTCGGCGCGGGCGGATATCTGGTCGACCTGGGCGGCGACATCGCCGTGTCGGGTCCGCCGCCACCGGGCGGCTGGGCGATCGGCGTGCGAGACTGGAACAGCGTTGTGGCACAAACTGTCTGCTCGTTCGGACAGGCGTTCGCGACCTCGTCCACACGGTTGCGCATCTGGGTCCAGCAGGGTAGCCCCCGCCACCACATCATCGATCCGCGCACCGGTTTGCCCGCACGCTCACGCTGGGCGCAGGTCACCTGTGCGGGCGCCGACGCCGTCCAGGCCAACGCCGCCTCCACCGCCGCCATCATCCTCGACGACCGGGCCCCCCGATGGCTGAGCGAGCGGCACATACCCGCCCGGCTGGTGACCGACGACTGCGCGGTGGTGACGACGTCGGGGTGGCCCGGCTCGGATGATTCGTCCGGCGCATGAAAAGTCCATGGCTGTGGTATATCTCGCGCGCCGACGGGGTGATCACGCTGATCCTGCTCACGGTGACCGCGGTGCTCGGCATGCTGACCTCCTCGCGCTGGCATCCGCAGTCGTCGGTATCGGCGATCGCGATGGGAACGCACCGGACACTCGCGCTCGGCACCACCGTGTTCCTGGCGGTCCACATACTCACCGCTGTTCTCGACACCTATGTCCATCTCGGCTGGCTGTCGACGTTCGTACCCTTCACCGCCGGGTATGAACGAGTGTGGGTGGGACTGGGCACCACGGCGTGCGATCTGTTTGTCGCGATCATCGTGACTTCGCTACTGCGCCATCGGTTGTCGACGCCGGTCTGGCGGGCCGTGCACTGGTCGTCGTATGCCATGGCCCCGATCGCGGTCACGCACGCGCTGATGATGGCTTCGTCCGGTGAACCGGCCCTGTCCGCTGTCACCGTCGCCTGCGGCGGCGTCTTCGCGGCCGCCGCTGTGTGGCGATGCGCGCGCGGTCTCGCCGATCGCCACCGCCGTAGGTGCTTCGCCGCCCGGGAATGGTCATGAGCGCCCTGTCGGAACTATTGCTCTCGGCGGGTCTCACCGGGCGTGGCGGAGCGGATTTCCCCACCGGGGCCAAACTCGCGCTGGCCGAACGGCACAACGCCGAGCTGATCATCAACGCCTGTGACGGCGAGCTCGATGCCGCCAAGGACAGCTGGGTGATCGCCAATCACCTGCCCGAGGTCCTGGAAGGAGCTCGGCGCATCACCGGACAGCGCATCAGGGTGTCGGTGCACCGCGATTCCAGCGTCTCGGCGACGCTACGCGAGGCCGGCGTCGGAATTCTGGAAGTCCCGCGCCGCTATGTGTCCTCGGAGGAGTCGGCTCTGACCCGCCTGGCCGCTGGGGGTCCGGCCAAACCTCTCATGCGATTCGAGCCCATCGCCGCGGGCAGCCGTGATGTCGCCGGGCGCCGGCTGCCACCCACGCTGGTGCTCAATGCCGAAACGGTGTGGCGCGTCCAGCAGATCATCGATCGCGGCCCGCGGTGGTTCCGCTCCTACGGCACGCCGGACGAGCCCGGACCCCGGCTGGTCACGGTGGCCAACGGTGTCGAAGCCCCCGGCGTCCACGCCGTGGAAGCCGGGCTCGCGATGCGCGAAATCCTGCACCGCGCAGGCGGACTCACCGTACCGACCCAGGCACTGTGGATCAGCGGGCTCAGCGGCGGATTCCTCGGCGCCGCCGACATCTTCGACACCGAATGGTCCCGCGCCGGGTTGGCGCGCCACCACATCGGCCCCGGGGCCGGAACCATCCGTGTCATGGATGCCCGCGCCGACCCGTGGCACGAGCTCCTCGATGCCCTGACCTACGCCGCCGGTGAAACCGCCGGGCAATGCGGGCCTTGCAGATTCGGTCTCCCCGCACTGGCCCAGACCCTCGCCGGGTTGCTCGAGGCCGACCCGCCACCCGATGCCGGTGATCGGCTCGGCCGCATCCTCGCTCAGGTCAGCGGCCGTGGCGCATGCCGTTTTCCGGACGGCGTCGCCGGGCTGCTCAGCTCCGCACTCGAGGTATTCGGCGCGCCTGCGATGCGACGACCGGCGATGACCGACAGCCAAGTGGAGTAGCGACGTGTCACTGATCAATCGAATCCTCGGTATTCCCGACCCTTCGCCGTCGAGCACCTTCGCCGTCGATCGCATTGCCTGTGTCGGCCATGGCATTTGCGCGCACATCCTGATCGACGCGATCAGCCTCGACGAGTGGGGTTACCCGACCCTGCACGAGGCGCGCCCCGACCCCGCACTCGCGGCCGAAGCCATCAAGCTCTGTCCGACGAAGGCACTGCGGTGGATCGCGGATGCGGGCAAAGACAAATGTTGAGTAAACATCCGTGCACTGAAATGGAACAGCTAACGTATCTACGTACCATCGACGATGTGGAAGATGCCACGCACTGACCTGGCCGGACCGCTGCGGCGGCGTAGTCGAACGGCTCACGCAGAACAAGATGTGCCAGGAGGACACTATGAACTCTGCGCTGCCCGCGAATCCGCCCCCGGGTGGGCAATCGCTGCTCGAGCGGGCCCGATCCGAGGCCATCGAGCAGTTCAGTGCCACCGATCGCGTCCGCACTCGTATCCTCGACGCGGCCAACGACCAGTTTCAGCGGTTGGGCATCCACCGCTCGACCATGGAGGATGTCGCTCGGCAGGCGGGGGTCTCGCGGATCACCGTCTATCGACGCTTCGCAACCAAGGAAGAGCTGGTCGAGCAGGTCATCCTGCGCGAACTCGGCCTCTACTTCACCAGGTTCCTCGTCGATATCGCGGCGGCGCCGAACGTGGGCGAACGAGTCGTGCGCGGTTTCGTGAGCTCATTGGGGGCCTTGCGTGGGAATCCGATGATCCATGCTCTGATCACCGCCGAACCCGACCGCTCGATCAGCACGCTCATCGGCGACAGCAGCCGAGCGACGGCGATCGTCCGGGAATTCGTTGCCAGCCAGCTCCTTTCGGAACAGCGGGCCGGCAACGTGGCCACCGAACTGCGGGTCGAACTGGTCGCCGAGATGATGGTCCGGATCTGCGCCTCGTTCCTCGCCATTCCGAGCCAGGTCGTCGATCTCGACAATGACGACGAACTCGCCGATGTGGCGAGGCAATTCCTGGTCCCGATGCTGGATCCACCGGCCGGCGCGAGGGGTCGAGATCAGCCGTCCTGACAGTCTCGATCCCTCAGACGAGCGGTTTGCCGAGTGCTCGGCGGCGACGCATGTCGCGCAGGTACTCCCCGTAGGGGTACAGCCGCCGCTCCTCCGGCAGCCGGGCCAGCACCACACCGATCGCGCGCATGAGGATCAGGAACGCTCGTTGCCGGCGGGGACACCAGGTCAGGCCGAGGGCATCGCGAAACTGTTGCGGGAGAAAGCCTGTGGTGAAGAAGCGGCTCACCTGCCGGAAGGCGAGGCGGTAGTTGCGGCTGTGTGGACCGAGATCGACCACCTGATCCAGCAGATAACCCCGGACCTCATCGTCGACGACGATCTCGGCCAGCTTCGCATCCCAGTATTCGGCGAAAGCGGCCCGGTCTTTCGGCCACATCTCCTGGCGCATCTGCAACGTGGTGCCGAACCGCGCGGATTGGCGGTACAGATCATCGGCGGTGGCGTCGTCGAGCTCGCCGAAGAAGTAGGTCAGGCAGTCGCGGACACCGACGTAGATGCACGCCGCCACCCACAGTTGCAGTTCCGGGTCGAAGGCGTTGTAGGAGACGGGGCTGTCGGGCCCCGACCGCACCAGCCGATGCGCGGTATTCGTCGCCTCGCGGTAGGCCGCGCGCTCGTCCTCGGTCCCGATCATCGCAACCGCCAAGTACGTCAACGTGGTTCGCGACCGTTTGCGCGGATGAAGGTCGTAGCGCCCGCGTTCGACCACGCTCTCGAAAACGCCCCGCCCCACCGCGGGGTTGCTCAACTGCATGATCACGTTCGCGCCGCCGCCGAGCAGTGCCCCCAGCCCCACCATGTACTGCCGCCGGCGAGCAACGTCCCCCGGTCCTGCTGTGGTTTCCGTGACCCGACCGGGCGCAGATCGAAGCATGCGCGCCACGACACCTCCAGAGCTTATGAGAAGATAACTGTCTAATCGTCTCATTGTGTCGTTATCGGGTCAACTCCTCATCTCGCCCAATGCGCACCCAAATCCGGGTCGCTGTGATCATGAAGCGACCATTCGTGTTGTCCGCGAACGCCTCTCACCGGCGAGCCGAGCGTCGGCGCAGAGCGCCGTTGCGTCGCGGTAGTACTCGGCCGGTCCCAGGGTGACGCGGTCGAAATTCGCTTCAAACCGCTTGGTGGCGAGGAGATTCGGTGGATTCGCGGCGATTACTGGTCGATGTCCAGGCGACGGTTGGTGGCCGCCAGCTGGCGGAGGGTGCTGTCGGTCAGGTCTGCGGCCTGGGCTCTGTTCAGTGGCGCCGTGGGCCGATCCCAGTGGAGGGCAACGAGGTCGCCGTCTTGCGGGTCCATCGTCAGGCGGCCGTCGAGGGTGAGGGTCACGGTTCGCGCGCTGGGCGGGGCCAGATCGAGGTGGTGGCCGTCCCAGGTCAGGCGGCGGGCCCTCAGGCGGACGCGGGAGCCGTCGCGGGCCAGTACCCGAGCCGGGGTGATGCGGCAGTTGTCGAGGATTTCCAGAGCGGTGGGGGTTGCCGCTGAGCCGAGCAGGCGGCTCCAGGGGTAGACGCCGAGGACGTGGAAGCAGTGGTTGGGGGCGGCCTCGGGAGCGAGCTGGGGCGTCAGGTGGCTCCAGTAGTGGCCGGCGGTGGGGCCCAGTATGGTCAGTAGCTCGTCGTAGAAGGCCGCGGCATCGAGGGTCGAGCCGATTCCTCCACCGTGCCAATAGGATTCGACCAGGCGAGGGTCGAGCGGGTCGGCGATGCCGGTCATGGCGGACATGACTTGCAGGTAGGGCCAGGCGCCGGTGAAGCGACGAGCGGCGGCGCGGATCTGCGCGGGCGATCCGTCGCGCAGGGCCGTCGTGTCGGGTGGCCCGCAGTAGCCCAGCGCGTTCGGTGCGTAGGCGTAGCGCGCGAACATCATCGCCCCCGATCCCGGGTCGGGTGGCCGGGACCGCGTGGAATGCGGGCGGGGGACGGTGATGGCAGGGCTCCGTGAGTGGGGATACGGTCAGCAGATGCGTGGAAGCTGTTCTCCGGCAGGCAGGTCGACGACTCGCGTGCCGCCGAGCGCGGTGTGAGCGGTGACCATGCCGGGGTGCTCGGTGACGCAGCGGCCGATGATCTCGGCGTGCACACCGAGGGGATGGGCGCGCATGGCGGCCAGCACCCGGTCGGCATCCGCGGCGGGCACGAAGGCCAC
Source organism: Nocardia niigatensis NBRC 100131 (assembly GCF_000308655.1). Classification (GTDB taxonomy): domain Bacteria; phylum Actinomycetota; class Actinomycetes; order Mycobacteriales; family Mycobacteriaceae; genus Nocardia; species Nocardia niigatensis. The sequence continues at coordinate 6,410 of NZ_BAGC01000107.1, forward strand.
CAGCTTGCCTTCGTTGGCCACGTACAGCGGGTCCAGGCCGAGCAGCCCGCAGGCATCGCGGACACCGGCGGGGATCGGAATCGTCTTCTCGTCCAACGCGATTCCCACGCCTGCCGCTCGCGCGATCTCGTTCAGGCTGGCGGCCAGTCCACCGCGCGTCGGGTCGCGCATGGTGTGGACGGTCCCGCCCGTCGCCAGCATCGCCGCGACCAGACCGTGCAGGGGAGCGGTGTCGCTGCACACGGTGGTCCCGAATTCGAGTCCCTCGCGGCAGGAAAGCACCGCGACACCGTGCAATCCGATCTCCCCGCTGACCATGACCACGTCCCCGGGCGCGGCGAGTTCGGGCCGGATGTCGACTCCGGGATCGAGCACACCGATGCCGGCGGTATTGACGTAGATGCCGTCACCGTGCCCGGCGTCGACGACCTTGGTGTCGCCGGTGACGAGCGCTACTCCGGCACCCAATGCCGCCGTGCCCATGGCCGACGCCACTTCCGCGATCCGCACCAGCGGAGTGCCCTCCTCGAGGATGAACGCCGTCGACAGGACCAGCGGCCGCGCCCCCGACATCGCCAGATCGTTGACCGTGCCGTTGACGGCGAGATCGCCGATGGATCCGCCGGGAAATGTCAACGGCTTCACCACGAACGAGTCGGTGCTGAACGCCAGCCGCGTCTCGCCGACGGTGAGGACCGCCGAGTCACCGAGCCCGGCCTGCGCCGCCGCCCCGAACGCCGGCAGGAACAGGTGCTCGATCAGCTCGCCGGACATCGCACCGCCGCCACCGTGCCCCATCACGATGGTGGGTGAGTCCCGCAACGGCATCGGGCACACCCAGTTCTCGAAATCGATGGCGCCGGAGCCTGTTCCGACGATGTCAGGCATGAGCCACCTCCGCGGGAAGATCCAGCCGCCGGTACAGGTAGTAGGCCGCGCAGGCGCCTTCGGAGGACACCATGGTGGCGCCGAGCGGATTACGCGGTGTGCACTCCTTGCCGAAGGCCGCGCACTCGTGCGGTTTGATCAGGCCCTGCAGCACCTCGCCCGATCGGCAGATCGGCGATTCCTCGGTGTGCAGATCGCTGACCGCGAACCGGTGTTCGGCGTCGAACTCGCGGTAGCGCGGCGAGAGCCGCCAGCCGCTCTGCGGGATCACCCCGATGCCACGCCAGCCGCGGTCGGTGACCTCGAAGACGTCGGCGAGCATGGCCTTGGCGGCCGGGTTGCCCTCGGCGGTGACCGCGCGCCGGTAGGCGTTGTCCACCTCGTGGCGGCCCGATTCCAGCTGGGCGACGGTGCGCCGGATGCCCTCGAGAATGTCGAGCGGCTCGAATCCGGTGACCACCACCGGAACCCGGTACTTCTCGGCGAGCGGCGGATATTCGGCGGTGCCCATCACCGTGCACACGTGCCCGGCGGCCAGGAAGGCCTGGACCCGGCAGTTCGGCGATTCCATGATGGCGGCGATCGCCGGGGGCACCAGAACGTGCGAGACGAGCAGCGAGAAGTTGCGCACGCCGAGCCGTTGCGCCTGGTAGACGGTCATGGCGTTGGCCGGTGCGGTGGTCTCGAACCCGATGCCGAAGAACACGACCTGGCGGTCGGGGTTGGCCCGCGCGAGTTCGAGTGCGTCGAGCGGTGAGTAGACGACACGGACGTCGCCGCCCTCGCTCTTGATCCGGAACAGATCCTTGGAACTGCCCGGCACCCGCAGCATATCGCCGAACGAGCAGAAGATGACATCGGGCTGGGCGGCGATGGCCAGCGCCTTGTCGATCAGCTCGAGCGGGGTCACACAGACCGGGCAGCCGGGGCCGTGGATCATCTCGATCTGGTCGGGCAGCAGCTGGTCGATCCCGTGCCGGATGATCGAATGTGTCTGCCCGCCACAGACTTCCATGATCGACCAGCGCCGGGTGGTGGTCGAGCGGATGCGCTCCAGCAGCAGCTTCGCCAGTTCCGGATTACTGAATTCGTCCAGGTATTTCATGGTTTCACCTCCGGATCGGCGGCCTGGGTGGCCTCCGGGTTGGCCACTCCGGCCTGGGCTGCGGCGATCGCGAATCCGTCGCCGAATTCCTCTTTCAGCACGCCGAGGTGTTCGAACTCGGCGAGCGTCTGCATGGCCGATTCTTCGTCGAGCCGCTGGATGGCGAATCCGACGTGCACGATCACGTAGTCGCCGACGGTGATGTCCGGAATGTACTGCAGGCACACATCTTTCTGGACGCCACCGAAATCGACCACCGACATCCGCGTGCCATCCCGCTCGTGGACGCTGAGAACTTTGCCGGGGACTGCCAGGCACATCGCTGTTCTCCTTCCGCTCAGCTCGCCGCGATGGCGAGTAACTGGCCGAACGCGATTCCACCGTCGTTGGGTGGCACGCGATGGTGGGTGAGGACGTGGAAACCGTGCTCGCGCAGCAGCCGCAGCACGGTCGTGAGCAGGAGTCCATTCTGGAACACGCCGCCGGACAACGCCACCGGTTGCTCCGGATCGCCGTAGCGCAACGCCAGATCCAGGACCAGGTGCGCGACGCTCGCATGGAACCGTGCGCCGATGACACCGGCGGGCACCCCGATCCGCAGGTCGGCGATCACCGCGGCGAGCACGGGCGCCGGGTCGATGGCCGCGGTCTCACCGATGTGGTTGGCGGGCAGGACGAACCGGTAGGTGACCTCGCCGGGGTCGGCGTCACGGGACAGTCCCTCCCATTCGATGGCGGCTTGCGCCTCGTAGTCGACCTCGTGCCGCACCCCGCACAGTGAGGCGACGGCATCGAACAACCGGCCCATGCTGGAGGTCGGAACGCAACCGAGTCCGGTATCGAGCTGATGCGCGAGCACCTGCTGCTCGCGTGGCGGGCAGGCGCGGACGGACGGCAGATCCGGCGACCAGTCGATGCTCGCGGATCGCAAGTGCGCCAAGGCCATTCGATACGGTCGCTGGACGCTGAGGTCGCCACCGGCCAGTGGCGCATAGCGCAGGTGCGCCAGGCGGCGGAACCCCTTGTAACTCGCGGCGAGCACCTCGCCGCCCCAGATGGCGCGGTCGGGCCCGTAACCGGTGCCGTCGAAGGCGAATCCGAGCACCGTCGCGCTCGCGTCCAGTCCGTGCTCGCCCATGACGGCCGCCACGTGCGCGTGATGGTGCTGCACCAGCCGGACGGGCCGGATGCCCGCGTGTTCCGCGGCCCAGGCGGTGGAGCGGTAGCGGGGGTGGGCGTCGGCGGCGAGTTGCTGTGGACCGACGCCGGTGAGTTTCTCCAGATGTCTTTCGGCGGCGGTGAACGCGTGGAGGGTCGCGACGTCGTCCATATCGCCGATGTGCTGGCTCAGCCAGGCATAGCGGCCATCGGCGACAGCGCAGGTGTTCTTCAGGTCCGCGCCCACGGCGAGAGTCGGCGGTGCGGGCATCGGCAGCGCGAGCGGCAGCGGAGCGTAGCCGCGTGACCGCCGGAACGGCACTTCGACCCCGTCGACCACCTTGACCACCGAATCGTCGCACGGCACCAGGATCCGGCGGTTGTGGGACAGGATGGCGTCGGCGAGCCCGGACAGTCGCTCCCGGACATCGGAGTCGGTGTAGCAGATCGGTTCTCCGCCGAGGTTCCCCGATGTCATGACCAGCACTCGCGGAGCGGGCGGGTCGCCGGGCAGTCCGAACAGCAGCAGATGCAGCGGCGTGTAGGCGATCATCACCCCGAGATCGCGGTTGTGCGGCGCGACCGCGTCCACGGGCAGCGGCGGCGAGTCCGGGTCATCGGATGCGGAAGTGCGGCGGGGCAGCAGGACGATGGGCCGGGCCGGGCTCATGAGCAGCGCGGCGGCCGTGGAATCCACCTCGGCGATGGCCGCTGCGGTCGCCAGATCGGGCACCATGACCGCGAAAGGCTTGTCGCCCCGGCGTTTCCGCCGGCGCAGCTCGGCCACCGCGCCACTGTCGGCGGCATCGCAGGCCAGGTGATAGCCGCCGATGCCCTTGACGGCCAGAATTCCGCCGTGGCGCAGCATGTTTCGCGCCGCCTCCAACGGCTCTCCGGTCTCGGGGCCGGAGAAGCTCAGGGTCGGCCCGCACTCGTGGCAGGCGATCGGCTGTGCGTGGAAGCGGCGGTCGCCGGGATCGGCGTACTCGCGCGCGCAGGTTTCGCACATGGCGAATTCGGCCATCGAGGTCTGCGGGCGATCGTAGGGCAGCGCGGCGATGATGGTGAACCGCGGCCCGCAGTTGGTGCAGGTGATGAACGGGTGGCGGTAGCGCCGGTTGCCCGGATCCTGAAGTTCGGCAGCGCATTCCGCGCAGATCGCCACGTCGGGCGACGCGAGGGTGCGCCCGGTGCCCCTGGTGGTGCCGGCGATGTGGAACCCGGTCCCGCCACGGACCGGAATCTCGGTCTGCTCGACGGCCTCGACGACCGCCAGCGGCGGCGGGCGGTCCCGGAGGCGCGCGACGAAGGCGTCCACGCCGTCCGGCGCCCCCTCGATCTCGATGATCACGCCGGAACTGTCATTGCACACCAGTCCGGTCAGCGCCAGTTCGGCCGCCGTGGTGTACACGAAGGGACGGAACCCGACGCCCTGCACCACGCCGCGGACGATGATCCGCCGCCGGACCCGGGCCCCGTTCACGGCTCCTCACCCGACCCGAGCAGACGCAGCCCCGCCAAGGCGGCGGCGGCCCCGGCTTCGTCGGTCTTCTCGACCGCGAACCCCATGTGGATGATCACCCAGTCGCCGGGCCGGGCCGGATCCTCCTCCAGCAGGCCGACATTCACGGTCCGCTGCTCGCCGGAGACATCGACCAGCGCGATCTGACCGTGATAACCCTCGACCGGGCCGACGACGCGGCCGGGGATGCCCAGGCACATCGCTCACACCTCCTGTGGGTGCCGTAGGGCGGTCACCACGGATTCGACCGCGGCCACCGCGGGATCCACCGCGGCAGCCACGGGGTCGGTCAAGCCCATACCGTCGGCGACGGAGCTGATCTGGCAGCCCACGATCACCGTCGGCGGAATGGTCCCGCCCAGCGCCCGCACCACGGCGAAGACCGCCTCCGGGTGCATGGCGTGCGCGTCGAGACCGCCCGCGCCGCCACCGGGATCGGCGTGGAACACGTCCACCTGCCCGGGCGCGCCGCGGTCGGGCAGCGCGTCGACGAGCACCAGCGCGTCCCAGCCGTCGAGCAGATCGTAGGCCAGGTGCAAGCCGCGGATGCCGTAATCGGTCACGCGCACATCGGGTTCGGTGCTCGCCGGCATGCGCCGCACCACCTCGGAGCCGAACCCGTCGTCTCCGAGGAAGATATTGCCGATGCCGGCGACCAGCACTCTTGTCGTGCGAATCACCCCGCTACATGTGCCGGATTCTCAAGTACCGGCGCACATCCGGTATCGACCGGAGGCCGACCGCTGCCACCAGGAGCACGGCCAGGGCCACGAGGACGACGGCGATCACACCTACTATTGCCATGGCGGAATTCCTTTCTCGAGATTTCTGATCCGGGATGCCTCACTCGGGTGGGGCGGCGATCGGCTCGACTTCGTCGGGCGCGAAATACAGGTAGCGGCCGTACCATTCGTGCATTTCGGCGGCGGGATCGTCCTCGACGACCACCGCCAGGTGGAGTTGTCCGTCGACGTCCTCGTGGACCGAGGCGACGCGCGCGGTGCGGCCCGCGTAGAACAGGTCCTGCGCGTCGGCGCGGCGGGAGGGATGCAGCCGCACCCGGCTGCCCCGGGCGACCGGTGTTCCTCCGATCACGACGGCGTCGGAGTCGGGATCAACGGTCGTGTCGGACAGCGGGTCCCACCACGGGGTATCCGGATCGAGAGCGGGCAGGACTCGCGGCGGTCCCGGTTCGGTGCCCCGGAGCAGGCTGTCGTCCCGGAGCAGTCCGTGCAGCCCCTGCATGCTCTCGGGCGTCATGGCCTCGCAGCGGTCGATCAGCTCGGCGGCGCGGGGATCGGTGGCCCGGGCCTGATCCTTCTCGTCGTCGGTGAGGGTGAGCACGCGCAGGGTCAGGATCTCGTCGATCTCGGTGGAATCGAACAGCGGCCCTTCGCTCTGCTCGGCGACGCGAGGATGGTCGTAGAGGATGATCGGTGAGATCAGCAGCAGGTCTTCGGTGCCCTCGGGACCCGCGAGCACGGGAAAGCAACGATGCTGGGTGCAGGCCGCGGCCGCGTCGGCCGCGTCGTCCGGCGGGTCGAGCAGCGACAGGAAGACGCCGCCGCGCAGTTCGCAGAGCACGTGCGCGCCGAGGAAGGACCGGGTGACGGCATCGTCCTTGTCGGTCGCCGGGACGCCGAGATTGCGGACGGTGACACCGATCCGCTGATAGCGGCCGACCGGAGCGACGACGGTCTCGGCGATGCCCGTCAGGGCTCGGCGCGTGCGCACCAGGCTGCCGAAGGGTGTGCCGTCGTCGTCGGCGAAGTCCTCGATGTCCACCCCGCCGTCGATGTCGATGCGGAACGTGTTGTCCGACAGCGGCCTCGGCCCCGAATCGACCTCCTGCTCGACGGCCTCGTCCCAGCCGGTCCAGACCCGTGCGCCCGCCCGTAGTTCGGGCACCGTCCGTCCGCCGGCGTCCTCGACGGTGCGGCGCTGCAGTTGCAGGAACCGGACAGTCAGGCGCAGTGTCGCGGTGGGGCTCGCGTCGACCAGGAATTGCGCGCCGAGTTCGGAATCCTCACCGCAGCCCGCCGCAGCCGCGCCCTCGGGTCCAAGGACCCCGAATTGCCAGCGGGACTGGTTCTTTCGCGCATTGCCGTGATACGGATACAGCAGGTAGCCCTCGTACAGCACGGCATCGGCGACCGCGCGCGCCTGGTCGCGTACGCTGCCGGGCTCGTGCCCGCTCATGACGGCTCCCGAGACGGGGCGGACAGCAGTTTTGCGACCGCCTGGTCGTAATCGAGAAATCCGTGCTCGGACTTGTAGGCGGTGAGGGCGTCGACGGTCTCCCGCCGCATCCGCACCCAGCCGGTGTCCGGGTAATGGGTGTCCATCAGCTGCCGCCACACGGCGACGGGCATGTCGAAGCGGTCGTCCCGATCCCACGGAATCTGCTGGACGGAGAAACCCGAAGCGCCCCTGAAGAACACGGTCCCACTGAACAGGAACAGCAGCGGCACCTTCCCGTCCCGGAGAGCGTGCAGGTACTTCGATCCGGTCACCTCGAGGTCGTAGGTGCACGGCAGGGGCAGGTCCACCTCGGTGCCGCCGGTGAATCCGGGCACCGTCGTCGTGGTATGCATCCACAGGAACGATCGCTGGGTGTCGTGCCAACGGTCACGGGTGCCGAACATGTCGAGCAGCCCGCTGCCCTCGGCGTCGGTATAGGCTCGCCGGTTGGGTTCGATGCGAACCTGGGCCCGTAATGCGATGGCGTGCACCGGTTCTTCGCCGAGTGCCGCGATCCCCACGCGCGCCGTCAGCATCGGCCCGATGGCGTAGGGCTCGGGCCGGATGTCGAGCACCGCGAAGGTGATCGAGTAGGCGGGGCTCACGACCGCCCACCGCCTCGGTCGCCGGCGCGGGCGTTCATGGTGGCGAAGAACTCGTCGATGTAGTGCCTGGCCTCGGCGCCGCCGTCGAATCCCTTCCACAGCAACCGCATTCGTCCCACGAACTCGTAGCAGGTGTCGATGGGCAGCAGCAGGCAGTCGCCGGGGCTCGCGCGGCCGGCGCTGCCCGGCATGCGGATCAGCAGTGCTTCGACGTCGTCGGTGAGCACGTCGAGTTCGGGATGGCTGCGCAACAGGTCCTGCCATCGCTCGGCCGGCAACTCCGACTCGGTCGCGCCGGCCGGGCCCGGATAGAACGCGACGGTCCGGCCCTGCGCGGAGTTGGCGAACAGGAACGCCAGACCCACCGGAATCTCGAGCGCGTCCCATTCGGCGGTCGTGATCGCGGTCTGCCCGAATGCCAGGTACCGGTCCGGAACCGCGCGGTAGCGCAATCCGGCGGCCGGTTCGGTGAACAGCAGATAGCAACTGGTGCAGACACATTGCAGTTGGCGGCTGCCGACGTCGACCACATGCCGATGCGGTGCGCCGATGGGTTCGGCGCACATCTCGCAGCGCTCTCCGGCCGGCCGGGGATCCGGCCGGGACGCGAGTCGGCGCAGCACCGAGAACGAGGCGCTCATCCGGCGGGCTCCAGCGCCGGCACTGCCACCGTGGGCCCGCCGTCGCGCACCAGCACGGGTAGCGGCTGCAGGTGGCCCTGCCCGTCGAGCCGGTCCCCGGCGTGCACGGCGTCGTAGTGCGCACGGCAGGACGGGCAGCGCAGCACGGCATCGCCGACCGGGTGCCCGGGACGCCGATGCAGCTGGGCGCCGGAGAGCGAGCCCCCGCACGCCGGGCAGTTGTCGCGATACACCAGCAGGTTGTCGCCGACGCGGCAGGCCAGCAGCGCCTGCCCGGCGACCTCGTATCCGGCGACTTCGCCCGGCCGCAGCTCCGCCAGCTCGGGCACTTCGACCCAGCTGGCCGTGGGCGAGGTGTGCACCCGGGTGAACAGGGACTCGGCCGGAATCACGTTCGGATCGGAATCGGTCTGTGCCGCAACGACTTCGATGCGCTCGATCTCCGGCGCCGAGGCACGGACGGCTTCCTCGACCGCCAGTTCCAGGGTCACCGAAGACGACGGGCAGCCGCGGCAACTGCCCGAGAGTTCCAGCCGCACCACACCGTCCTCGACCCCGATCAGGCTGACATCGCCGCCGTGGGAGCCCAGGTAGGGGCGGACGCTGTCGAGCGCCGACCGCACCCGGGCGGGAACATCGTCGGGGTGCAGCCCGTGCACGATCAGCAGGCTGGCCACGAGTTCGTCCGCGGCCAGCCGGTTCACCGCGTCGTCGTCGAGTAGTTCGATGACCCGTCGCAGTCCCGCGCCGTACAGCTCGACGAGTTCACCGACGAGTTGTTCGGCGCGCTCGCGGGCGATCGGCCCGCCCGCGGAGCTCGCGTCGAGGAGGTCTTCGATCCGATCGCCGGCGTGCCGCCAGTGGTCGTCGCGCGCCGCCGGACGATCGTCTCCCATCGGTTTCTCTCCTCACTGTTGGGCCTTTGTCACTGGGCGACGGGCGTCTGGGTGGGGGAGTGGAGCAAGTCCAGCGACTTGCCGCCGCCCAGATACATGTGCACGCCACACGGCAGGCACGGATCGAAACTGCGCACGGTGCGCATGATGTCGATCCCCTTGAAATGCTCCCTGTCGTTCTCCTCGAAGATGGGCTGACCCTGCACCGCGTCCTCGTAGGGACCCGGCGTGCCGAAGCTGTCGCGCGGGCTCGCGTTCCAGGGCGTCGGCGGGTACGGGTGATAGTTGGCGATCTTGCCGTCGCGGATCACCATGTGATGCGACAGCACCCCGCGGACCGCCTCGGTGAATCCGCATCCGATGCCCTCGTCGGGAACCTCGAATGACTCCCAGGTCTTGGTGCGGCCCGCCCGGATCTCGACGAGCGCCTGCTCCGCGAAATGCAGTGCGCAGGCGGCCGCGTAGGCCTGGAAGTAGGTGCGGGCCCGGTTCCGCTCGATGGTGTTCGAGCCGACAGCCGGTATCTTCCACTCGAGTTCGACCGGCCCGCGCAGAGCGGTCTTCGGCAGATTGATCTGCACGCTGTGGCCGGTGGACTTCACGTAGCCGATATCGACCAGTCCGGCCAGCGCGGTGGACCACAGACGGGCCAGCGGTCCGCCGCCGGTGTCGAGGGCCAGATGGTCGGTGCCGTCGAACCAGCGCGGCGACATCACCCAGCTGTACTTGTCCTCGAGATCGCGTTTCTGCGGTTTGGGGTTGGTGTGCTGGTTCCACGGGTGCCGCCGGTCCACCGGATTGCCCAGCGGATCGTTCGTCACGAACATCTCCTGACCGTTCCAGTCGTCGTAATACGAACTGCCCAAGAGGATTCGGATGCCGAGGTTGATGTCGACCAGGGAGGTGGTGAGGAGTTTGCCGTCCACGACCACGCCGGGCGTGACGAACATGCGCCGGCCCCAGTCCTCCATGTCACGGTAGGAGAAGTTGCAGGACTCGGGGTCCTGGAAGGAACCCCAGCAGCCGAGCAGCGTGCGCCGCAAACCGACCTTGTCATAGCCCGGCAGGGCCTCGTAGAAGAAGTCGAACAGATCGTCGTGCATGGGCACGACCTTCTTCATGAACTCCACGTACCGCATCAGCCGCGACATGTAGTCGGTCATCAGCTGGATCGTCGCCACGGTCCCCACGCCGCCGGGATACAGCGTCGACGGATGGACGTGCCGTCCCTCCATGAGGCAGAACATCTCTCGCGTGTAGCGGCTGACCTGCAGCGCCTCGCGATAGAACTCGCCGGTGAAGGGGTTGAGCGCGCGCATGATGTCGGCGACGGTGCGATAGCCGTGCGCGTCCGCGTGCGGGGCGGCGGTCTTCTCCGCCAGCGCGAGCACGCCGGGATTGGTCTCGGAGACCATCTTCTCGCAGAAGTCCACGCCGACCAGGTTCTCCTGGAAGATATTGTGGTCGAACATGTATTCGGCGGCCTCGCCGAGATTGACGATCCATTCGCCGAGGTGCGGTGGCTTCACGCCATAGGCCATGTTCTGGCAGTAGCACGAGCACGTGGCGTGGTTGTCCCCGCAGATGCCGCAGATGCGGCTGGTGATGAAGTGCGCGTCACGCGGATCCTTGCCACGCATGAAGATCGAGTAGCCGCGGAAGATCGACGACGTGCTGTGGCATTCGACCACTTCGCGATTCGCGAAATCGATTTTGGTGTAAATGCCCAGACTGCCGACGATGCGGGTGATCGGATCCCACGCCATTTCCACGAGCGAATCGGGCTCGATGAGGCGATGCGAGGGTTCCGGAATGATCTGAGTCATCGGAATTCTCCTACCAGGTGCGTCGCGCACCCGTCTCGAGCTCGGTGCCCCGATGCCGCCAGTGCGGCTCCTTGTCCACGGTGCGCTCAGTGATGTGGCGCAGACTGCGGATCACCGATCCGTACAGTCCGGAGGCGGCGGAGGACAGCTTTCCGCCCGGCGGTTCGTCCATGAACGGCATGAACTTGTCCGGGAAACCGGGCATGGTGCAACCGATGCAGATACCGCCGACATTCGGGCACCCGCCCACGCCGTTGAGCCAACCGCGCTTGGGCACATTGCATTTCACGACCGGACCCCAGCAACCGAGTTTGACGATGCACTTGGGTGAACCGTATTCGTGCGCGAAATCGCCCTGCTCGTAATAGCCGGCCCGGTCGCAACCCTCGTGCACGGTGGCGCCGAAAAGCCATTTCGGGCGCAGGGCTTCGTCGAGCGGAATCATCGGCGCCTGGCCGGTCGCCATGTACAGCAGATAGGTCAGGGTCTCGGAGAGATTGTCGGGTTGGATGGGGCAGCCCGGCACACATACGATCGGGATGCCGGCCTTGCTCCGCCAGTCCCAGCCCAGATAATCCGGGACACCCATGGCCCCGGTCGGATTGCCCGCCATGGCGTGGATGCCGCCGTAGGTGGCGCAGGTGCCCACCGCCACGACCGCGGTTGCCTTGGGCGCCAATCGATCCAGCCATTCGCTGGTGGTCATGGGCTGACCGGTGTCGGGGTTGTTGCCGAACCCGCACCAGTAGCCTTCGGTGTGCAGCTGTTCGTTGGGAATGGAGCCCTCCACGACCAGCACGAACGGCTCGAGTTCGCCGCGGTCGGCCTTGAAGAACCATTCCAGGAAGTCATCCGCGCCCCCGGTGGGGCCACATTCGAAATCGATCAAAGGCCAGTGGACGGCGACCTTCGGCAGTCCCGGAAGGGATCCGAGTGCGATCTCCTCGACACTGGGTTGGGTGGCGGCAGTCAACGCCACCGAGTCACCGTCACAACTGAGGCCTGCGTTGATCCACAGTACGTGGATCAGCGTCTCTTCGGCTTTGACTGCTTCGCCAGTTGGCATGAATGCCGCCCTTCAGAAGCTGGTGGCCACCTGCGTGGTTCCGGTGCAGCATGGAATCGCGTCGAAAGTGACCCTGATCACGTCAGTCTATTCTCGGTGTTGACCTTCCTCAAGGCTGCTGAGCAGCGCGGATGTCTGATCGAACAGCCATTCGTACCACTGCGGCAGTCCCGTTCCGGTGGTCGCCGACACCGTGAGCACCCCGATGCCGGGATTGACGGAATTCGCGTACGCGCGGCACTGCTCCACATCGAAATCGACATAGGGCAGCAGGTCCATCTTGTTGACCAGCACCAGCGAGGCGGCCGCGAACATGTGCGGATATTTCAACGGTTTATCGGTGCCCTCGGTCACCGAGATGACCACGACTTTCGCGTGCTCACCCAGGTCGAAAAGGGCCGGGCAGACCAGATTCCCGACATTCTCGATGAACAGCAGGGTGCCGGGGGCGGGAGACAGCGCCGTGAGCGCGGTGTCCATCATCGTGGCGTCCAGATGGCATCCGGCGCCGGTATTGACCTGGACCACGGGGCGGCCGGTCGCGCGGATGCGCTCGCCGTCGAGCATCGTCTCCTGATCGCCCTCGATCACCGCGATCGGGGTGTCGGCGAGGTCCCGCAGCGTGCGCTCGAGCAGAGTCGTCTTGCCCGAGCCGGGGGAGCTGGTCAGATTGATCGCCACGACGGCCTGCTCCGCCAGCCTGCGCCGGACCGATTGGGCCAGTGCGTCGTTCTTGGCCAGCACCTTCTGTTCGAGGGTGATGGTCTCGGTCGGCGCGAGGTGCACGTGCTCGCCGGGACCGTGCCCGTGCCCGTGCGCGTGCACCTGGTCGCCCGCGTCGCCGTCGTGCCGGTGCGGATGCTCGTGCTCATGTGAATGACGTTGGGGGACAACGGTGATCACGGCTGATCCATCATCACCGCATCCGCAGGTGGCGCACATTCCCGGCTCACCTCCATGGACCGGATACGCAGCTCGCGCCCCGCGGTGAGTTCCACGTCGGCGCTGCCGCAGGGACACAACAGAATCGGATCGGCGACCTGGAATCGGTTGCCGCAGGATCGACACGACGCACTGCCCGGAATCACGGCGATCTCGAGCCGCGCGCCCTCGGCCACGGTACCCTCCGCGGCGATCTCGAAACAGAACTCCATCGCGTCGGGAATCACCGCGCACAGCGCCCCGACCTCGACGGTCACGTCGTACACCCGCCGACCGGCCGCGTGTTCACACACCGCCTCGACAAGGCTGCAGGTTATCGCCATCTCGTGCACAGGGGCCTCGATTCGACGACCGGAGAAGACCCACGCTACTCCCCGGCCTCGGATGCGTGGGCGTTTTCCCCGGGGGGCCCGCCGGCCCACCGTTGCTCGATCCGGCCGAAGCGCCAACCGGCCAGCGCGACCACCCAGGTGCCGACGAAAACGCCGATGACCAGGCAGCCGAGCAGGGTCGAATCGATCCCGCCCGGGTCCGTATGCGCGCCGCGCAGGCTCAGCAGTTCGACCGTGCCCACGATCAGGGCGACCGCCACCGACAGCGCCGTCACGGTGAGGTTGTAGTAGATCTTGCGCAGCGGCTGCGCGAAGGCCCAGCCGTAGGCGAAGTTCATGAAGGTGCCGTCGATGGTGTCGAGCAGGCTCATGCCCGCCGCGAACAGGACCGGCAGGCACAGGATGGCATACCAGGGCAGCCCGGCCGCCGCGCTGGTCCCGGCCAGCACCAGCAACGCGACCTCGGTGGCGGTGTCGAAGCCCAGGCCGAACAGCAGGCCGATCGGGAACAGCTGCCACGGCCGGGAGATCGACTTCATCACCGGGCCCAGCAGCCGGGTGACGAATCCGCGCCCGGCGAGCCGGGTCTCCAGCTCGGCCTCGTCGAACCGGCCGGAGCGCAGTCCGCGCACCGCGCGCAGAATCCCCATCAGCACAACGAGATTGATGATGGCGATGAGATAGAGGAAGCCGCCCGCCACCGCGGCGCCGACCACACCGGAGTAGTGGTGCAGCGCGGAGGAATCGTCCGCCACCGGCCCGGCAACCGCTTTCACGCCGACGGACAGCAGCAGTGCCAGCCCGAACACCACGGTGGAATGCCCGAGCGAGAAGTACAGCCCGACCGACAGCGGCCGCTGCCCGTCGTGCATGAGCTTGCGGGTGGTGTTGTCGATGGCGGCGATGTGGTCGGCGTCGAAGGCATGCCGCAGGCCCAGGACGTAGGCGGTGAGCCCGACTCCGAACCCGAGCGTCCGGTCGCCGACGCTGAAATGCCGTGGGGCGACGATCCCGATCAGCGTGCCCCAGCCGATCACATGCAACCCGACGACCACCGCGATGATCCCGGCCAGGCGCAGCCATTCCTGCCTGGTGATGGTGAACCGATCGGTCAGAAATCGAATCGGACCACGTCGCTGCACTGTCGACGCCACGGCTGACTCCCTGTGACCCGGGTTCCTCGACCGTAGACTCCGTCGCCCGGCGCGGCAAGGCCGCTCGATGTGTCAGGAGCCGCGGAGGGACTCGATCGCGTACCGCAAACCGGTGTTTCCGGGATCCTCGGCGGGTGCGGGCACGACGATGCCGTGGACGAGGCCCGCGTAGCGGTCGCGCACGAGCTCCGGCAGCGCCTCGTAGTCGCCGCAGACGAGCAGCGTGTCCAGGACGTCATCGGTCACCACTTCGTGGAGTCGGTGCCAGCCTTGGGCTTTCACCAGTTCGCGCAGCCGTTCGAACAATTCGGGCAGACCGAGCCGCAGCAGGGTCGGCCGGTAGGACGGGGTGGAGTAGAGGAAGGCGAGCAGCCGGCGCTGCCGCTCGCGTTCGCGTGCCACCGCGGCTGCCGTGGGACCGGTCGCGATCGGGATCGCCGTGATGATTCCGGGAGCGGGGCGCGAGTGTGCCGCGGCGCCCGCCTCGACCGCGGGCCGGACGACATCGCGCAGGTAACCCGGATCGGAATTGGTGGAGTGGGTGATCACGCCGTCGGCGAGTTGTCCTGCGAGCCCGCACATTCCGGGATTGACCGCGCCGAGCAGGATCGGCGGTGGTGCGATGTCGTCGGGTCCGGGATTGAAGTACGGCTGCAGCCGGGTCACCCGGTAGCTGTCGCCGTCATGGTCGATCGAGCCGCCGGATGCGAACGCGGCGAACAACTCTCGCAGCACGGTGAGGTATTCGCCCATCCGGGCGACGGGTTCGGTCCACGGCATTCCGAACCGGCCTTCGATGTTCTGCCTGATCTGTGTTCCGAGCCCCAGTTCGAAGCGGCCACCGGAGAATTTCGCGAGATCCCAGGCGTTGTACGCGACCAGGGTCGGGCTCCGGACGAAGGCCAGCGTGATCGCGGTCCGCACGGTGATCCGGCTCGTGTGCTCGGCCGCCAGCAGCGCGACCGCGAAGGAATCGTGGATCGTCTCCGGAATATGGACCCCGTCGAAACCCAGGTCCTCCACGCGGCGGGCCGCTCGCGGCACCTCCGACAGTGGCAGGCGGGCATCCAGGGCTGCATAGACTTTCATCGACCGTCTTCCTCGACATCGGTGCGTTCTCGGTGCTGACGGTAGCGGGGTGTGAAGAGTGGGATGGGGCGGGCGGGGGAGCACGGCCGTGTGCAAATATCTCGCTATGGCTGGAGGTACGCATATGTGGCCGGTGGTGGACTTGGCTGATCTGCTCGATGTTCTCGATCTGACCGAGGTTGGGGCGCGACGGTTTCGGGCACGCAATGTGACGTCGACGCTGCCGACGACGCTCGGTAGCCAGACGCTCGCGCAAGCCGTGGTCGCCGCGGAGCGGACAGTGCCGCATATGGCCGTGCAGTCGATGCACGGGGTCTTCCCGCGCGGCGGATATGCCGAGCGGGAGGTCGATGTGGAGGTCGAGGTCGTGCAGTCGGGGCGCGCGCTGGCGACCGTGCAGGTGGCGTTCCGTCAGGACGGGCGCGAGCACGCCCGGGTGCTGATAATGCTCAGCGCCGAGGAGCCGGACTTCCTCAGCCACGGCGCCCGCCTGCCCCAGGAGGTGCCGCGGCCGGAGGAGTGCGACGAACTGCCGTGCGCGCTGTTGCCGTGGGAAGTGCGGACACTCGGTGGGGCGGACGCGCTCGCGGCCGAGTTGGCCGGGCCGCCGACCCTGGATGTGTGGATGCGCTGTGACAAGGCGCCCGATCTGCCGGGCATGTCCCGCGCGCTGCTGGCGCACGGCAGCGAGGGCTTCCTGGGCCCGGTCGCGACGCGGCCGTACCCGCAGACCGAGATCGCGCGGCGCGGTGGTCGGGGCACGGCGGCGATGCTCACCCAGACCGTCACCTTCCATCGTCCGTTCACGATGCACGACTGGCTGTTGCTGCACTGCGAGAGCCCGTTCGCCGGCGGCAGCCGGATGTACGGCCGCATCCAGGTCTTCACCCAGTCCGGCGATCTGGTGGCATCGGTCTCCGCGCAGGGTTTGATGCGTCGGGCCGGCTGACCTTTCGGGACAGGTTCTTTCGCGTGCTGCGGCGCGAGAAGCTTGTGTCGCAGGTCAATAAGTATGAAATCGAATGGCCTCGACGTCGGTGGCCTGCAGAATGCCCTGCCCACGAAATAGGCGGGGGAGCCGCGCTCATTCGTAGCCGGGCCGGCCGCCTTCGAGCATCTCGGCGAAGGCGAGCCAGGCCTGCGCGCGATCACGGGCCAGCCGGGCGACCCCGGGCAGGTGCTGCGGCGGCAGCACCTGCCGTGCCTGCTCGAACCGGTGCCGGTCGAAGCCCGGGATGGTCAACCAGCGCAGCAGGTTCCGGCCCGGCTCACTGCGGCTGACCACCGGATCATTGCGCAGGCGGCGCATGATGGTGCTGGTCGCGTCGACGACCGGCACGACCGCGGGTGCGTGCCCGTGGCGGAGTTCCTCGATCACGGCCTCGGGCAGCCCGGTGGCCGAGGCGACCCGCGCGGTCGGGATATCGGGCAACAGGGCGAGCAGTTCGGTCGCCAGTTGCCGTCGCCGGGTCGAATCGGGCCGCGGGGCAGCGGGCGGCGCCAGGTCGACCACTTCGGCCGACGCGGCGTCCGGCCCCTCGGATTCCGCGCCGGATGCCGGATGCCTCATGTCTGCCCTGCCTGCGATCTCTGTCACTGTACGACAAGATTCTATATCAACCTCTGATGCCTATTACCTGCAATTTCGCTACATGCGACGCGAGAATGCGCAGTAACTTACTGACCTCGGTGTTTTGATCGGTAAGCCCTCGGCGCTTGTGATCAGTAGGCGATGAAGAGGATCTCGTCGCGCGAATAATCCTGATCGGGGTGCCGTTCGGCGAGGTGAGCCAGGGTCTTCTCGACCAGGTCGTCCTCGTTCTCGCCGCGAATGTATTCACCGCACGGGCAGCTCAGGCGGGTCTTCATCATCTACTCCCAATGTGATTGCGGGGGACGGCTTCTCGTCCGATTCGCCTCGTTCGAGTATGCACCGGGTCGTCGACCCGGTGACATGGCGGCCCGGCTACGCGCGCCGGTCCGCCAGCAGTATCTCGGCGCATTTCTCACCGATCATCAGCGACGGCGCGTTGGTGTTGCCGCCGGTGATGCTCGGCATGATCGAGGCGTCGGCCACGCGCAGGCCCTCGATGCCGTGCACCTCGAGCGTGGGGTCGACGACCGCGCGCTCGTCCACGCCCATGCGGCAGGTGCCGACCGGGTGGTAGATGGAGTGCACGCGGTTGGGCAGCTCGCGCCGCAGCGCGGCCTCGTCGGCGAAATCGCTTCCCGGCGAGTACTCCTCGGTGATGTCCGGGGCGATCGCCGAGTGCGCCATGATCTCCCGCACGCGCTGGATGCCCGCGATCAGGAAGTCCGCGTCGCGCGGATCGGTCAGGTAGCCCGGATCGATCAGCGGGGCGGCGAACGGATCGGCCGACGCGAGGGTTACCTGCCCGCGGCTGTGCGGATAGATGAGGCTGGGCATGACGGTGAGCGCCGCGCTCCGCTCGACCAGATACATCTTGTCGGCATCCTGATTCGGCACCGGATAACTCCACGGCAGGCTGTGGATCTGCATGTCCGGGTAATCACCGGGTGCGGCATCGGTTTTCACGAAGCCCACCGCCTCGAAGACCGTACGGCCCATCCACGAACTGCCGGGCCGCCGCAGCTCCCGCAGCAGAGCGCGCGCGAAGTAGGTCGGGATGCCGCGGTGGATGGCCTTCTTGGACACGAAGGTCATGGGCACGAACAGGTGGTCGTGCAGGTTCTGGCCGACGGGCAGGTCCGCGACGACCTCGATGCCGAGGTCGCGCAGGTGCTGGGCCGGGCCGATGCCCGAGAGCATGAGCAGCTGCGGGGAGCCGACCACGCCGCCGGAGACGATGACCTCCTTGGCGGCGCGCACGACGCGGCGGGAGCCGTTCTTCTCGGCGATCTCGACGCCGAGGGCGCGGCCGTTCTCGATCACGACGCGGGTGGCGTGGACGTGGGTGAGCACGGTGAGGTGCGAGTTGGGCATGTTGGTGATGAAGCCGCGCGAGGAGCTGTAGCGCAGGCCGTCCTTGACGCTCTGCTGGAAGATCGAGATGCCTTCCTGCGATGCGCCGTTGTAGTCCTTGATGATCGGCGCGCCGAGGGTTTCGGACGCGGCGGTCATGAACTCCTCGGCGATCGGGGTGATCTCGCGCGGGCGGGTCACCTCGATCGGGCCGCCGGTGGCGCGGTAGTCGTCCGCCCCGTCGACCCAGTTCTCGAGGCGCTTGTAGGCGGGCAGGACCTCGTCGTAGCTCCAGCCCTTGTTGCCCTCGGCGGCCCAGGAGTCGAAGTTGGCCTTGTTGCCGCGCACATAGAGCATGCCGTTGACCGAGCTGGAACCACCCAGCACCTTGCCGCGGGTCATGGGGATCTCGCGGTCGTTCGCGTGCTTCTGCGGGACCGAATACTGCTTCCAGCACACCCTTTCCTTCAAGCGGGGAATGGTGTGCACCATCGTGATCAGACCCGGGCTGATGACCAGCCGGGTGTCGTCGGACCGCCCGGCCTCCAGCAGGAGCACCGACTCGCCGGCGGCCGCCAGCCTGCCCGCGACCACGGCCCCCGCACTGCCCGCTCCGACGACGATGTAGTCGGCCTCGTTCATGATCTCGCCCATCGTGGTGTGCTATTCGTACCGGACCCGCCAGTGCTTGATGCCGTTGATCCACCCCGACCGCAGTCGCTCGGGCGCGGCGACCTCGGACAGGTCCGGCATCGCATCGGCGAGGGCATTGAACATCAGATCGATCTCCAGCCGGGCCAGATTCGACCCGACGCAATAGTGCGCACCGGTGCCGCCGAAGGCCAGATGCGGATTGGGGTCGCGGAGAATATCGAACCGGAACGGGTCCTCGAAGGCGTCCTCGTCGAAATTGGCGGAGCTGTAGAACAATCCGAGCCGCTGACCCTGCTTGATCGACTGCCCGCCCAATTCGGTGTCGGCGGTGGCGGTGCGCTGGAACGCGGTCACCGGGGTCGCCCACCGCACGATCTCGTCGGGCGCCGTGCGCGGACGCTCCCGCTTGTAGAGCTCCCACTGCTCGGGGTGGTCGATGAACGCCTTCATGCCGTGGGTGATGGCATTGCGGGTGGTCTCGTTGCCCGCCACCGCCAGCAGGATGACGAAGAAACCGAATTCGTCGGAGCCCAGCGCCTCCCCGTCGAGGTCGGCGTGCACGAGCCGGCTGACGATGTCGTCGAGCGGATCGGCGCGCCGCTGCTCGGCCATGTTCCAGGCGTAGCCGAGGATCTCCAGCGACGCGGTGGTCGACGACAGCGTATTGGTGTTGTCGCCGTATTCGGGGTCGTCGTAATTGAGCATCTGATTGGACCAGTCGAACAGCTTGCGCCGATCCTCCTGCGGCACACCCAGCAATTCGGCGATGGCCTGCAACGGCAGCTCGCACGCCACCTGCTCCACGAAATCACCGCCGCCCGACTCCCGCGCCGCGCGCACGATCGCCGCCGCGCGATCGGCCAGCGCGGCCCGCAAACCCTCGACCGCCCGCGGGCTGAAGCCCTTCGAGACGATGCGCCGGATCTTGGTGTGCTTGGGCGGATCCATGTTCAGCAGCAGCGCGCCGGTGACCTCGATCTGCTCGGGCGTGATCTCACCGGGCAGGCGGATCACCGCGCCCTTGCGCTGGGCGGAGAACAGCTCCGCATTGCGCGAGATCTCCTTGATGTCCTCATGTTTGGTGACCACCCAGTAGCCGCCGTCGCGGAATCCACCGGACTGCGCGTCGGTCTGGGGGTTCCACCACACCGGGGCGGTGCGGCGCAGCTCGGCGAATTCTTCGACGGGATTACGGGTTCCCCAGAGCACCGGATCGGTGAAATCGAATCCGGGGGGAATGGACGGCGCGGACACGGCTTCCTCCTGACAGGCCGACAACGTTGTGGACCGGGACGGATCAGCGATGGCGGCGGCGGTAGCGGACGCGGCACGGCTGTTGCAGCTGCACCACCATCTTGGAGTGGTCGTTGCGATAGGTCTCCGACGGCTGCGCCAGCTCGAACTCCCAGTCCCGCAACAGAATCGAGAAGATCGCCTTCAGCTGCATGAGCGCGAACGGCGCGCCCACACAGCGGTGGCGGCCCGCGCCGAACGGGATCCAGGTCCAGCGATGGACGAGGTCCTCCTGGCGCGGATCAAGATAGCGGCCCGGATCGAAGGCGTCCGGGTTCGGGAAGTCCTCCGGGATCCGATTGGAGATCGCCGGCGTGGCGGCCACCATGTCGCCGGTCTGGATCTGGTGTCCGCACACCTCGAACTCGCCGCGCGCGATCCGCATGAGGATGATCAGCGGCGGATGCAGCCGCAGGGCCTCCTTGAGCGCGGCCTCCAGATTCGGAATCTGGCGCAGCGCATTGTGACTGACCTCCGAGCCGTCGGCGTACAGCTCGTCGAGCTCGGTCACGACCGTGGCCAGCGTCTCCGGGTGGCGCAGCAGCTCGATGATGGTCCAGGCCGCGGTGCCGGAGGTGGTGTGGTGCCCGGCGAACATCATGGAGATGAAGATCCCGGTGATCTCGCTGGCCGAGAACCGGGAGACGCCCTGCTCGTCCTTCACCGAGATCAGGACGTCGAGCATGTCGCGATCGTCCTTGCCGGTGGGCGGATTCGCCTCGCGCTGATCCATGATCGCCTGCACCAGCTCGACCAGCGCCACGCGGGCCGCGTCGCGGCGGCGGAAGCTCTCGATCGGCGCGTAGGGGTCGACGTAGGCCAGCGCGTCGGTGCCCTGCTCGAGCTCGTGGTAGAGGTGCGCGAACCGGGAGTCCAGCTGCTCGCGGAACTTGCGGCCGATCAGGCAGGCCGAGGACGTGTAGATGGTCAGCTCGGCGAAGAATTCGAGGAGATCGATCTCGCCCTCGTCGTCCCAGCCGGCCAGCATGCGATCCACCTCGTGGGCGATGGTGGCCGCGTGCCCGCGCATGTGGTCCGCGCGCAGCGCCGAATTGTGCAGCATCTCCTTGCGGCGTTCGGGCGGCGCGTCGAAGACCACGCCCTCACCGAAGATCGGCTTCATGAACGGATAGGCCGCACCCTGATCGAGGTCCTCGTCGCTGGCGCGGAAGAAGAACTCGTTGGCCTCGGCGCCCGACAGCAGGATCACATCGCGGCCCGCGAGCTCGAAGGCGCCGACATCGCCGCATTCGGCGCGCACCCGCCGCATCAGCGCGATGGGGTCGGTGCGGAACTCCTCCAGGTGGCCGTGCTCGTCCGCACCCCCGGACACTCGCTGCGGCTTGACCAGCGTCATTGGAAATCCTTCCAGAAATAGCTGTCCAGACACCTTATGGACATGTGTCCGGACGGTACTACGGTTAGCGGCGTGCGACAAGGTCTGCCGTCGCCTTCGGACTGTGAATAGGTGGGGCGGTTCGGCTCCCGGTCACCCGGTCGCGGGCTCGGCCAGGAGTCGTCGCGCGGACATTTCCAGGAGATCGGCGACCTGCTCGTAGGAGAGCAGGCCCATCCCGGCCTGGAGCAGCGCGCCCGCGTAGAGCAGCTCCAGCATCGAAACCCGTTCCGGGTCATCGGATCCCAGCGCTTCGGCGAGCCGGCCGCGAATCTCCCAGCCGATGCGCACCCGCAGATGCCGGACATCGGGATCGTCGCCCAGCAGCGCACTGCTGACCGCACCGGCCAGGGCCGGGTCGTGGGCCACGAGCAGAGACACCTGGCGAAGCACGGCGACCACCCGCGTGGCCGGGTCCGCATCGCCGTTGTCCAGTTTCGGGGCCGCGACCAGCTGCCGCCAGAACACCTCCGAGATCAGGTGTTCCTTGGACGAGAAGTACGTGTAGGCGGTGGCGGTGCCGACTCCCGCCGTGGCGGCGACCAGCCGGATCGTGGTGCCGGAGAAGCCCTCCCGGGACAACACCGCGACGGCCGCCGCGGTGAGGCGGTCGACGGTGTCGGCCTGCTTCTCGGTGAGCCGCCGCCGAGTCGCCTCGATGCCGGTGGATGCGAGGTCGGACATCATCGGGCCTCGACGGTGCGGGGGAGCGCGGCGAATCCCCGCACATCGGTCGAGTGCGCGTCGTGGACCCGGTAGTCGTACGAGTCGAACGAGATCGGTGCCGTTGAGGCCGAAATCATCACGCATACCTCGCATTCGGTCGTGCGCACTGCCGGGAGCCCCGGCTCGGTCCCGCGAGAGACAGATAGCTGGACATGTGTCTGGACGGTATCATCGACTACCGTCCATCACAATGGCCATCATTCCGGGCCTCGGCTCGGAGCTAGAAACTGTCCAGAAGTCTGGACTGTTGTCTATATTGCCTTCCAGGGCTGTGATAGCGTCGCTACACCTGGGAAAGGACCGGCATGCACATCACCGACGCGATGATCGACGGTCAGCTGCGTGCGACCGGTGTGTGGATGCGGCGCATGGGGTCTCGGCACAGTCAGCGGTGGCTGCGGGTCGTGGCGGCGCTCGTCGACGGGTTGCTGTGGCTCGCGCGGGCGCGCCGGCCGAAGACGCTGCGGGTCGAGCAGTTCGGTATCGATCGCGGCGACGGAACGCGGCTGCGTGTGGTCGTCTACTCCCCGCTCGCGCCCACCACCGCGGCAGGCGGACTGATGTGGCTGCACGGCGGCGGGTTCTTCCTCGGGCGGCCGGAACAGGATCTGCGGATCTATCGCCTCCTGGCCGAGCGGACCGGCTGCGTGGTCGTCGCGCCCGACTATCGGCTCAGCGCCCGCCACCCGTACCCCGCGGCGCTCGACGACTGCTACACCGCCTTGATCTGGATGCGCGACAACGCGATTCGGCTCGGCATCCGCGAGGATCAGCTGGCGGTCGCGGGGGAGAGCGCGGGCGGGGGACTGACCGCGGCGCTCACCCTGCTGGCGCGGGACCGCGGTGAGGTGAACATCGCCTTCCAGATGCCGATCTATCCCATGATCGACGATCGGCAGACCACCGAATCGGCCCGCGACAATGATGCGCCCCTGCTCGATTCGGTCACCCTGGCCTCGGCCTGGCAGCTGTATCTACGGGATCTGTATGGAACGCAGCGGGTTCCGGTGTACGCCGCGCCCGCGCGGGCCGACGATCTGCGCGGCCTGCCGCCGACCTTCACTTATGTGGGCGGCATCGAGCCGTTCCGGGATGAGACGAGCGCTTACGTGGACGCGCTGCGATCGTGTGGCGTGCCGGTGGACTTCGAGGTCTACCCCGGCTGCTGGCACGGCTTCGACCGTCTCGTCCCGCGTGCCGAGGTGAGCCGGCGGGCCTTCCGTTCACGGGAGCGGTGGCTGCGGCACGCGCTGGACACCTACTTCGCGGCGCAACCCGGGGCGGACCGGGACCTGGCCTGACGACATCCGCCTCGGACCCGGCGGCGCACGCGCACCTGTCCGGTCACCGAACGCGACGAGTCCATCCGGCACGATATCGACGGTCGCGCACCGTACTTGGACGTGCCCGACGTCTTCGCGGGATTCGGTGACGATCCACTCGCGCCCGGCCGCCTTCACCGTAATTGCGCATTCAGCGCCCGGGCGTTTCAAGGCGACCTTCGCCCTGATCGCCACCACCCGCGATCCCATCAAATCCGCTCTGCTGCAGGCACTCCAGCCCAGCACGCAGCCTGTCGAGGGCTGAGTGGGGTGCCCGCGCCCGCCGCGGGCATGGCGGGTAGCACCGCCTGGGTGGCGGCGACCGCGCCGAACAGATACTGGTCGATCTGGGGCCGGAGATTGTCGATGGTGACGTCCTTCGGCTCGACCATGACCAGGCCCGCGTGCGGTGAGAACTCCAGGACGTCGATGGGGCCGAAATGAGCGGCGGCATCGGTCAACGCGGTGGCGAGAGCGGCGTGGTCACCGGTGTCGGCGGCGAATCCCGGCTGCGGTGATGCCGGATTCGGTCATCCGGTTCCCGCCGCACCCGCCCGCGCTTCTCCAGCTTGGTCACCACATTGTGACTGTCACTGCAAACTTGAAGTTGTTCGAGGCGGGGCGGCGGAGCGGTGCGCGGTCGATCAGCGGTTGATGAATCGTCGGAGCCAACTGTCCTGGTCGGCGTTTTGATGGCCCGGGCACCACTGGTCGGCCGGGACGGTGGCCTTGACCTGGGCGACGTGGGCGCCGCAGCCGGACCAGGTGGTCTTGCCGCAGGTCCGGCATCGGGTGGGGTGGCACATGGGTGGTTCCTCCGGGGTGGTCAGGCGGGGGATTCGCCGGATTCGATGGCGTCGGCGAATTCGCAGAACGCCTCGTAGGCGCGGGCGCCGTGGATGGTTGCGGGGCCGCCGTGCATGAGGAAGGTGACGCCGATGGCCTCGGCCGCTTCCTGCTTGGTCGCGCCGGCGCGCGCGGCGGCCTGCCCGTGTGAGGCGATGCAGCCGTCGCAGCCTTCGACCACTCCGATGGCGAGCGCGATCAGCTCCTTGGTCTTGCGATCCAGCGCGCCCGGCGCGAAGGCGGCCTTGCTGAGCTCACCGAAACCCTTGTACACGTCCGGGATCGCTCGCCGCAGTTCCCGGTGCAGCGGGGACAACTCCTGCAGGACGGCCTTGCCGTGCTGCGAGGCATGGGTGACATCGGTCGGTGCGGACATGGCTTCTCCTTCGTTCGCTTCGGGGAGGACGCGTCGTCCGAACGACCGCCTCGTGGATACCCCAGGGGGTATAGCAACGGTAGCATACCCCTCGGGGTATATGTCGAGGCGTGCCTCACAGCCGTGACCAACTGGCCGGCCAGCTCGGAAACGTGTCCGAAGCCAGGCGCGCAGCAGCCGACCGCTAGTCGGTCATTGGAGGGGGGCTGACCAGCGGAGGCGGGTGCCGGGTTCGTCGGGGTTGGGGAGGATGGTGAAGGTGCCGCCGAGTTCTCGAGCTCGGCAGTCGAGGTTGGAGAGGCCGCTGGGGGTGATGTTGTCGGGGATGCCATTGCCGTCGTCGGAGACGGTGATGGTGAGGTCGTCGGCTACCTCGATGGCGACGGAGAGGGAGTGGGCGTTGGCGTGGCGGACGGTATTGGAGACCGCTTCGCGGACAATGGCTTCGGCGTGGTCGGCCAGGACTGGGGTGACGACCGAGAGGGGGCCGGAGGTGCGCAGGGAGGTGCGCAGGCCGATGTCGGCGGTGTGCTGGGCGATGACCTGTTCGAGGCGTTGACGCAGTCCGGGGGTTTGGCTGTTGGCGCCGTGCAGGTCGAAGATCGAGGTGCGGATTTCCTGCACTACGTCCTGCAGGCCGTTGACGACATCGGAGAGGCGGCTGCGTATCTCGGGCGCGCGGGTGCGGGCGATGGTGCCCTGCAGGCTCAGGCCCGCGGCGAACAGGCGCTGGATGACGTGGTCGTGCAGGTCGCGGGCGATGCGGTCGCGGTCGGTGAGCACGTCGAGTTCGCGCACCCGCTGCTGGGCCTCGGCCAGCTGGATGGCCAGAGCGGCCTGCTCGGTGAAAGCCGTTGCCAATTCCAGGGTCTCGCCCGAGAACGGGGGAGCGGAGATCGGGCGGACGATGACCAGCACACCGAAGGTGGAGCCCTGGGCGTGCAGCGGGAGGATCAGGGTCGGGCCGGGGTCGGCGAGCGGCTTGCCGAGATCGATGCCGGCGGCGTCGTCGAAGCTCAGCGGGGTGCCCTCGGTGAACACCCGCCCGATCGCGGTGCCGGCGGTGCGGGCGACCAGGCTGCTGGGTCCGTCGCCGGGCCCGGCCCAGCGCGCGATCCGCAGCTCCGGCGCCTCCGTCGCCGGGATATCGGGATCGTCGTCGACGGCAAGGAACGCGCGTTCGGCCCGTGTCAGCGTGCGCACGTGCTTGACAACGTGCGCGAGCACCTCGTCGGCCGCGGTGCCGGCCAGGAATGCGGTGGCGGTGTCGCGGGTCGCCTCGATCCACGCCTGCCGGGTGCGGGCCGACTCGTACAGCCGCGCATTGTCGATGGCGATACCGGCCGCGGCGGCCAGTGCCTGGACGAGCACCTCGTCGTCCTCGGTGAACGGCAGCCCGTTCTTCTTCTCGGTCAGATACAGGTTGCCGAAGATCTCGTCCCGGATCCGCACCGGCACGCCGAGGAAGGTGTGCATGGGCGGATGGTTGGCCGGAAACCCCACGGACGCAGGATGACTGGCGATGTCGTCGAGCCGGATCGGTTCGGGCTGATGGAACAGCACGCCCAGCACGCCGCGCCCGGCCGGCAGGTCACCGATGGATTCGGCGGTCGCGTCGTCGATGCCCTCGTGCACGAACTGGGTGAGATGCGA
Source organism: Nocardia niigatensis NBRC 100131 (assembly GCF_000308655.1). GTDB lineage: Bacteria > Actinomycetota > Actinomycetes > Mycobacteriales > Mycobacteriaceae > Nocardia > Nocardia niigatensis. The sequence goes on from NZ_BAGC01000107.1 coordinate 33,085, forward strand.
GTCCAGGCCGCGCACGCCCAGTGCGCCGTAGCGGGCCTCGACCAGGCTGGTGGCGGTACGGACGATAGTGCGCAGGGTTTGGTCCAGATCCAGCCCGGCGGTCACCGACAGCATGGCCTCGACCAGACCGTCCATTCGGTCGCGGGCGTTGATGATCTGGTCGACCCGATCCTTGACCTCGGTCAGCAGTTCCCGCAGTCGCAACTGCGACAACGTGCTTCGCACCGAATACGAGTCGTCGGAGAGGGCAGTCATCTAGGGGCGTCCTGGGTCCGGAGTGAATGAATCTGAGGTACCGCTCACCCACAGTGTATTTGGGCTGTCGGCAGCGGGCGCCTCCGGCGCGGTACAGGACGGGATTCACTCATCCGGCCGCCGCGGCGGGTTGATGCAGCGCGTCCAGGGCCGCCGCGAGCAGCCGGTGCGCCTCGGCGGCAATGCCGTTCAGCGCGGGTCCGGCGAGGCTCGGTTCACGACTGTCCTTCTCTGACTCGGGCGAAGGTGTGGGCGTCGAGGACCTTAGGCCCTGTCGGGTGGGCGAATTCGATGGTCACATGGAGGACGGCATGCCCCAGCGAACCGATGACGGGAGATTAAGGCATGAACGGTTTCGGTGCCCGCGAGGCCACGCGCGGCGTGGTGGATCTCTCCCGGGACGAGGCCATGCGCCTGCTGGCCGCCGTCCCGTTCGGCCGGGTGGTCTTCACCCGTGACGCGCTGCCGGCGATCCGGCCGGTGAATCACATCGTCGACGGGGACACCATCGTCGTCCGCACCCGCCTGACCTCGCGTCTCACCTCGACCGTGCGCGCCGACAGCGCTGTGGTGGTCGCCTACGAGGCCGACGACATCGATCCGATCACGCGCTTGGGCTGGTCGGTGGTGGTGACCGGCATCGCGCGCACCGTCGCCGACCCGGAGCGGGCGGCCCGCTACGAAGCGCTGGTGTCGCCGTGGGTGGACGGGGTCATGGACACCGTCGTGGCCATCGAGCCGACGCTGGTCACCGGTATCCGGCTGGTGTAGCGGGAATCGATCCCGCGGGCCCGCGACGGCCGCGGTCGCGACCGCCCGGCTACCATCCACCCGACCGTGTCGCGGATGCTGTGCCGATCCGACGACGCCCCCGCGGACCGATCCCGAGAGGACCACCACCATGTGTCAACCGACCCCCTGTCAGTGCGGCAAGATCACCTGGGCCGGCTGTGGCGAGCATATCGACCAGGTCAAGGCCGCCGTTCCCGCCGAACAGTGGTGCGCGGGCGAGCACGAGGCTCCCGGCAACTGATCGGCGTCGTCCCGGCCGCGACCATGGGCCCGCGGCCGGGCGGCCTTTGGACCTGAGGTCCCGTGACCATCGACCGCAGTGCGGCCACCCCGGCGATTTCTACGGTGAAGGTGTGCGGCGAACCGCCGCCTGGGTAACCACATCGCCGGGAGAGGGCAATGAGCGAACACGAATACGAGGATCAGCACCGACTGGCCGGCGCCGGCGTGGTCGTAGGTGTCGACGGCTCACCGGGATCGGAACTCGCCCTGCACTGGGCCGCGGAATTCGCCCTCCGCCGTGGCCGGGAACTGCAGATCGTGCACGGCCTGGATCTGGCGGCCACCACCGTGGCCGGGCCGTACGCGGTGATCACCCCCGCCGTGATCGACAGCGTGCGGGAGAACGGCCAGAGGCTGGTGCGGAGCGCGGTGCAGAACGTGCGCGCCGAATACCCGGATCTGCGGGTGGCCGCGTACATGTCGAGCGATTCCGCCGCCGCCATCCTCATCGACCACAGCGAGCGCGCTTACGCCGTCGTGCTGGGCGCGACCGGAAACCATGGCACGCTGGCGCATTTGGGCTCGACGCTGCTGGCAGTGACCTCCCATGCCGCCGGCTCCGTGATCGTGGTGCGCCCGGATCCTGAGGCGGACAACACGATTCACGATTCCGGGCCGGTCGTGGTCGGTATCGATGGCGGGCCGGTCAGCGAACCCGCCATCGCCGCCGCCTTCGCCGAGGCCTCGGAGCGGGGAGCCGATCTGGTCGCCCTCCATGTCTGGAACGACTGGAGCGCGGGCATGTTCGCCGGCGACAAGTCGGCGAACATGCCCGAGGACTGCGAGGTCACCGAGGAATCCGTGCTGGCCGAACGGCTCGCGGGCTGGCAGGAGAAGTACCCGGACGTGACCGTGCACCGGCGCCTCTATTTCTCGGCCCCCGCCGCCCAGCTGCGGGAATGGTCGAAGCACGCGCAGCTGCTGGTGGTCGGCAATCGCGGGCGCGGCGGCTTCCTGGGGCTGCTGCTCGGCTCGACCACGCATTCCCTGGTGCAGCACGCACACTGCCCGGTCATGGTCGTTCACTCGGCCGAGTGACGCCAGAGGCCGGCGTCCGCGGGTAGGACGCCGGCCCGATCGCGCAGCTAGCGGGTTTCGATCATGTTCCCGAAGTGGCCGGTCCGCCAGACGATCCGGTTCCGCAACTCGCGGATACGCCAACCATCAAGCGTACGAACCAGATTCGCGGTAACGACGCCCCCCGCGGTGAACGACCGCTCCCTCATGCTCGCGCCGACGGGCATGCCTTTCCACAGATGGATCGCCACCAGATCGGCCCGGACGACAGCCGAGTCCCCGTCGATCTCGACATCATGCCCGGTGACCAAATGCTGAGTCCCATCGAACCGAGCAAAACTCACCCCATGACTCCGCGCGATATCCGCCGGCCCCACCACCCCAACCCCGTTCGGCCGCACGATCTCCCCATCCCCGGCAAAAATCCGCCCGAACAACGCGTCCTCGAACCCCCCTCATCCAAAGCCCGAAAATTAACTGTTGACCACCTTGATAATCCGCGCCGTCTGCATCCAGCACTCAATATCGTTCTGATCATCGATCACCGCAAACCCCTCCTTCGAGTGTCTGCCCCCGACGCTGGATCCTGACCCTGCGTCAGTCTCGAGTCCGGATGCTGGGAAGCTTCGGAGCGGAAGCAGGGCCGGTACAGTTTCACCACCTCGATACGACTCCGCTGGCCGCCATCCTGGAGCGGTGGCCGGTGCACAGGAAAGGGTGAGGGCCGTGCGGATTTACATCACCAGCGTCTTCGTCGACGACCAGCAGAAAGCGCTCGACTTCTATACCGGGGTACTGGGTTTCACCAAGAAGCACGACGTGCCGCTGGGGCCCGGCGCCCGCTGGCTGACCGTGGTGTCGCCGGAGGACCCGGAGGGCGCGGAACTGCTGCTCGAACCGGATGGGCACCCAGCGGTCAGGCCGTACAAGGACGCCTTGGTCGGCGACGGCATTCCGGCCGCCTCGTTCCAGGTGAAGGATGTCCAGTCCGAATTCGAGCGGTTGACCGGCCTCGGGGTGACGTTCACGCAGCACCCGCTGCAGGCGGGACCCGTCACCACCGCGGTGTTCGACGACACCTGCGGGAATCTGATCCAGATCGTCACCCCGGCCTGACCGGTCCGTTCAGACGCGGGCGCGCTCTCGGGCGAGGGCGCGGTCCCGCTGCTCCTCGAAACGCGGAATCTGCACCTGTTCGAGATTCTCGAGGTAGCCCGCCAGCTGCTCCCGCGCCTGTTCGCCCCGGGGGCCGAAGTCGGTGCGGCCGAAGATATTCCAGTGCCGCAGCACCGGCATCAGCACGTCCTCGAGGTGCTGGCGCAGATCGTAGATCCCGTGCTTGGCCATGAGGACGCCGTGGCGGCGGAAGTTGGGCATCCCGGTGCCGGGCATGCGGAAGTTCTCGACGATCAGGTCGATGGCCACCATCGCCTGGTCTGGCACGAGATCCAGGGCCGCGCCGCACAGGGTGCGATAGAAGATCATGTGCAGGTTCTCGTCCAGGGCCAGCCGCTGCATGATGCGGTCGGCGACCGGATCGTTGCAGACCGCGGCGGTATTGCGGTGGCTGATCCGGGTGGCCAGCTCCTGGAAGCTGACGTACGCGACGGAGTAGAGGAACCCGGCGTGCGCGGCCGCGGTGGCCGGATCGACGGGTGCGGCGAAACCATTGGTCATGTGGGTCATCCGGTCGTTCTCCAGCGCGACCGGGTCGACGCCGCGGGTGACCACCAGATAGTCGCGCAGGACCACACTGTGCCGGGTCTCCTCGGCGGTCCAGCGGCCCACCCACGTGCCCCATGCCCCGTCGCGGGAGAAGTTCTCGGCGATCTCGCGGTGGTACGAGGGCAGGTTGTCCTCGGTGAGCAGGTTGGTGATGAGCGCGGCCTTGGCCACCGCGGAGAGCTGGGATTGCTCTGGATCCCAATCGATTCCGCCGAGCTGCGCGAAGTTGCGCCCGTCGTCCCACGGCACGAAGTCGTGGGGATGCCAGTCCTTGAACACCGATAAATGCCGGTCGAGCGCCTGCCCGGCGACCGGCTCGAGTTCGACGAGGATCTCACGCTGCGTCAGCTCACGCGCCACGGGTGGTGTCCGCCTTCCTGTCTGATGAGTGGGGGGCCGTGCGGCCATCGCCCACCGTTCCGTGCCGCGTCCGGCGGCGACAGAGCCGAAGGTCCCGACCGTGCGAGGACTTCGATCTCGAGGCCGCCCGGGTAGATGACCGGCGAGGACCTTCGGCCCTGTTCGCGTCGCCGTGGCCGGTGCTGACATGGACACGTCAAAATCAGGTCGATCACCATCGGGAGGTCGTGCAGCGTGTACGCGAACGAGGTCGCCATCATGCCGGAACCGGTCGTCGAGGTGCTCGGGGACGGTGGGATCTCCGCGCAGGAGCGTCACCGCGCCCGCGCTCAGATCGCCGCGGTGCTGGGCCGCCGCCGCTTGACCGGCACCGCGAACGTGCGCCTGACCCGCGGATACCGCTCGGACGGAACGACTCTCGCGCAGATCGACCTCCGGGTGGCGGGAACCCCGGTGCGCTGCCAGATCGACGGCCCCGCCGCGCGCACGATCGATCTCGCCGCCGACCGCCTCGAGCGCGCCCTGGATCGCCTACTGGCGCAGGCGCCCCCGCGCTGGGCGCCCGACCCGGCCCGCCCGCCCCTGGTCACACTCGGCGATGTCCGGCCGATCGTGCGCCGCAAGGTCTGCGTCCCGCACCGATGCGATGCGGCTGCCGCCGTCGCCACCATGGACGCGCTGGACTACGACGCCCACCTCTTCACCGACCTCGACACCGGCGAGGACGCCATCGTGTATTGGGCCGGGCCCCTGGGCGTCCGGATGGCCCGGCAGCGCCGCCTACGCCCGCCCCGCGACTTCGAGCACCTACCGATGACCATGAACCCGCACCCGACCCGCGTCCTCACCGAGTCGGCCGCCGCCGTGCGCCTGTGCGGCCACGGTCTGCCGTTCCTCTTCTTCACCGAGCCCGAGGACGGTCGGGGCCGGCTGCTCTACCGCCGCTACGACGGTGATCTCGGTCTGGTCATCGCCACATCGCAGCGCCCGTCGCCGGGTCTGCCGTGACGATCGGGTGCGTGCGCATCCGGGGTCGGCTGCGATCGCGACCGGCGCCCACCGGCACATCCGGGCAGCCCACCGATATCGAGGAAGTGGTCTGACCATGGGAGTCGTTGTCGGGGATCTGCTGCCGCTGTCGGTATGGCCATGAGCGCGTGCGCGGTGTCCTCGACCGGATGAAGGTCTGGCTGGAGACCTACAACGCTCAGGTCATGACGGTCGCTGGCGGTCGTCGGCAAGGGCTCGGCGGGCCTGTGATCACGAAACCGCCGTCGATCCCGGAGGATCGGCGGCGGTTCGCGATCGGCGGCGGTTCGCCGATGCAGGGCTCAGCTGGTCAAAGTCAGCTGCGGGGGTTGCCAATCACCGCTGGCGGCTTCGGATTTCGGCGCGTACAGCCGCATGGTGAGCGAGAACGGCCCGCTCGCCGGGATGGGCAGCCAATTGCCCTTGGGGACCGAATCGCCGGGATCGGCGTTCTGGACGGTGATCTCGACCGACCCATCCGAGTTCGCCGCCGGCTTGATCTGGTGGCCGACCGAGTAGATCTGCGCCGCGTTGTCGACGAGATGTGATTCCCCGTCGTAGGCCGTGATCGACCAGAACGCGTCGACCGGCGGCTGCGCGCCGGGGGCGAAACGGATGCGGAACCGGCGCGGCGTGCCGTTGTCGTCGGCGGCGGCATAGATCGTCGGATACAACGCGTCCTTCGACAGATTCGCGCCCAAGCCCTGCATGGCCACGAGCGCTCGCTGGTCGTAATTGGTCCCGTAGGAGCCGATGGTGGGGTCGAAGATCCAACCGTTGGCATCCTTCGCCGCGGGGTTCTTGTAGGTCGGTATCTTCGCCAGCCCGCTCTTGACCGCAGTGTTCAGCAGGTCTGCGGACACGCCGCTGACACTGCCGCCCGGCGTGATCCCGATGGCCGCGAACCGCTTCAGCGCGTCGGCGTCGGCGGTGGCCGGAGGATTGAGCGCCATCAGCTGGGTCATGCGGGCGAAGAAGGTCGGCCCGTCCATGTCGGCGACCGTCTTCGCGGCGTCGGCGCTACTGGCGTTCGGCTCGCCCGGATCACCCTGCACCGCTGCCGGATCCTTCACCCAGGTGCTGAGTGGAACCAGTTTGATCTGCCGCTGTAGCTCCTTGACCCGGTCCACGTCCTGGCTGCCGTTGAACTGCAGGCGACCGGCCACCCACACCGTGCCGGTCGGCACCGACAGCTGCGTCACGTCGTCGGGCAGTTGTCCCGACCAACCCGGCCCGGTGATGGCGTAGGTGAACGGCGGCGTGGCCTGGCCCGACTTCACCTGCGGGTGAACGCTGCTGGGGTTCTGCACGGTGTTGGACCAGGCGTCCATGATCTGCATGAGCCAGTAGCGGTCGGATTCCATGGCGGGTACCTGCAGCACCATCGGCTCGGGACGCACGTCCAGCCAGGCGAAGGAATACAGCGTGTCCAGGTTGAGCCGGACCACCGACTTGTCCTCGGGCGTGGGCGGATTGCCGTGGTAGAAGCGGTTGGCCGGGGCCGCGTTCTCGCGGGTGACATCCATGACGACCAGGGGGTAGCCGAAGACGTAGGCATCGGTGGCGACGGCGGCCGCGTCGTTCGAAGCCGGTGTGGTGCTGGTGACCGAGCTGGATTTGTCACTGCTGGAGCAGGCGGCCAGGCCGACCGTGGCGAGCGCGCCGAGCCCGAGTCCCAATGCGGCCCTTCGCGACACGGTGGCAAACTCTCGATGCTCGCGGCTCTTGGGGAAGTTCATGCGTGAACGCCTCGTTTCCTGCGTGCTTGTGAAGCGCGAAATGCCCATCACAAACGGATTTTTGACGATATCCGAGGAACGATTCTAAGTGGAGGGGATGCGGCCTCGGTGTCAATGACGCACAGGTATTTCCGTGTGGCACGGTAAATAGACACCTTTTGGCAACTGTGACTGTGGTCGACCGTCTGGTTGCTCACGAAGACCGGAGGGACGCGATCCGCGGTGCGGGTGTATGGCCTCGGTTCACGCGCCGTCGAGCGGCTGCGCCCCGGCCTCGGCGGCGGCCGCGACGACGGACGGGTCGTCGCGGGTGACCTCGGTGCCGGTGACGAAGTCACCGGTCCAACGCACGGCGAGGTGCTGCAGCGCGGAGACGTTTGTCGATTGCGGTACGCCGCAGGCCAATTCGCCCGCCACGTCGGAGCTCGCGCCCTCCGCGTCGGTGTGCGCGCCGGCCGGCAACCGGACGCCCACGAAGCTCCGGTGCAGGAGAGTCCGCAGGGCGGTCGTGCCGCTGCCGAAGTTGTTGCAGAGTCCGGGCGGTCCGGACACGGTCAGGACCGGCAGGGGCGTGCGGTCGAGATCGGCCAGGGCGGCGTCGGTGTTGTTGCCCAGGAAGGACTTCACCGGGTCGAGCAGGACCAGGCCGCGCAGCGCGGTCCAGGCGTCCGGGTGCCCGGCGTGGAGGCGGTGCGCCACGTATTCGACGGCCTCGGCCCCCGCCGAGTGGCCGATGAAAACGAACTGCCGGGGCAGGGCCGGTGCGGTCAGGCCGGCGGCGGAGGCCGCGGCGGCGAGGCTGCGCGCCAGGGCGCCGGAGGGATCCTCCGCGGTGGCGAACAGGTCGGCCACCGTGTCGAGGAACGGAGTGTTGTCGCCGAGATTCTGCAAGGTGCAGCCGGACGGATTCACGAACGGGAGGCTGGGGGCGAAGACGAGATAGCCGGCGTCGGAGAGTATTCCGGCGAGCGCCGCGACATTGGCTGTGGTGCGGGCGAAGCCGTGCTGCAGCCACACCAGGCCGCGTGGCGTCCGATCCGGGAGATACCAGTCGGCGTTCTGCCGCAGTGGCGTCGCCGAGCAGGACAGGTCGATCCCGCCGGGGACAGTGGCGGCGGACGCCGGGGTGGCGCCGGCGACGGTGGCGGCGCACAGGGCGGCGAGGACGAGCGGGGCGCGGCGTCGGACGGTCATGACGACTCCTGGGTGGATCGAGACGGAATCAGTGCGCGACGCGGCCGAAGAGGACGGACTCCATGAGGCGGATCACCCACTGGCGCGAACAGATCCGCTCGCTGTCGCCGAAGACGCGGCCGTAGTCGACGACCAGGCCGAGGGCGGCGTGGACGAGGATGTGGCCCTCGGCGGGGGTGAGCTCGGGACGTACCCAGGCCAGCAGGGTGGCCCATTCCGCGACGACGAGACGTTGCACGACACGCAGTGTCTCGCGGTCGTCGTCGGGCACGTGACCGAATTCGGCGAAGTAGACGACGGTCAGTTCCCGTTCGTCGAAGGCCCCGGCGACGTACATGTCGATGAGTTTGGCCAGCGCGTCGGCGGGACCGGCGGATTCGGCCAGCGTCGGGCCGATCACCGCCGACATGCGGTCGGCGGCGCGGCGGAATGCCGCATTGAGCAGATCGCCCTTGCCGCGGTAGTAGCGGTACACCGCCGAGGGGGACGGCAGGCCCGCCGCGGTGGCGATCTCCTCGACGCTGACATTCGGGTACCCGCGCTCGTAGAACAGCCGGATCGCCTCGTGCAGGAGCAGTTCGTGCTTGAGGGTCGGCGGCACCTCCACCGCGCGCGGTGCGGCGGGCGGCAGTCCGGGTGCCGGCAGATCGGCCTCCACCAGCGCCCAGCAGGCCGAATTCAGCAGGGCGGTCATGGCTTTCGCGCCGAGCGTAATGCGATGATCGCCCAGACCGGTGGCCGTGCTGAACACGCCCACCGCCCGGATCCGCCGCTCGTGGTCGGACAGCTCGGGGCGGACCTCGCCCATGAGGCCGCCGAGCGCGGTGATGGCGGTGGCGAAATGCCCTTCCACCGTTCGTTTGTCGGCGTCGTCGAGGTAACGGGACTCCCACCGCGCCAGCCCGACGATGCTCCGGTTGGCGATGGTGCCCGCGATGATCCCGTCGATGGCGTACCCGAGCCGCTGCCGGGCGGGCCAGTCCGCGGCCTCCGGCGGCAGACTCACGGTGGCCACGGTCAACTCGCCCAGCCGCAGCAGTTCGCCGGCGAACAACGCGTACTTGCTCGGGAAGTGCCGGTACAGCGCGGTGGAGGTGATTCCGAGCCGGGCCGCGATGTCCTCCATGCTCACCCGGTGATAGCCGAGGGCGGCGAACTCGGCCGCCGATACCGCCGCGATCTGGGCGCGCCGGTTCCTGGGGCGTCGGCGCACCGCCCGCGCTCCGGGTTCGGAGGCGGGCGTGGCGGCGCGGCTCACGACTGCGGCTGCTGTGCCAGTGGCGAATTCACCCTGTTCACCAACCACCGGTCGCCGGACCGCTCCAGCCGCATGACCATGGACAGCTGCCCGGGCGCGGGCTTGCCCTGGGTGCCGAGGCTGGTGATGGTCTGCCCGATCACCACGATGGCCTCGGCGGAATTGCGGTCGGCATTGCGGACCGCGCACTGCACGTCGGTGGCCTTGGAGACCACCTGCCCCTGGGTGAGCACGTCCCGCAGATCCTTGCTGGTGGAATCGAATTGCTTGCGCCAGTCGCCGGTCGCGCCGTCCAGGACACCGGTGAAGTAGGCATCGAGATTCTTGGCGTCGTAGGTGGCCAGCAGCGGCGCGTACTTGCAGGCCGCGGCCTGGGCCTGCTCCTGAGCGTCGAGCAGCTCCCGGTGATGCGCGTCCTGCTGGTGGAACACGATGCTCGAGCCGATGGACGCCGCGAGCGCGAGCACGGCCGCCGCCTGCGCCACGAGACGGCCGCGCTTACCCAGGGCAGGCAGCGAGACGCCGCGCAGCCGCGATTTCTTCACGCGTGCAGTGGCTTTGGGCGCACCGGTGGACTTCTCGGCCACCTTGGACTCCGCGGAGGACTTCTTCCCGTCCAGCGAGGTCGTCTTGTCAGCGTCGTCGTCGGCGGCTTCCGCTTCCGGCGTGCTGCTCTGAGCGGCGGCCTGCACGGCTTCGGTTGCCGTCTCGACGGTTTCGGCGTTCTGCCCGTCGCTGTCCGCGGTGACCGCGGTCGAATCCTGCTGAATCGTGTTCTCGCTCATGGAAGATCTCCTATCGGGGGACGGGCTGGGACATTTCGTTGCCGGTGGCCCCCGGCGGTGCGGTCACCCCGTTGTCGGGCACATCGGGCCGCGGCGCGTCGGCCGAGCCGCGGATCTGCAGTGCCGGATTCGAAGTGACGCAGTAGTTGTAGAGCCGGACCCGGGTATCGGCCTGGATGTCGGTCGGCACCACCGGGATGGTGTCGTAGTCGCAGCTGGGCCGCGGCCAGGGATCGACCAGGGTGTTGTACGCGCCGTCGTGCGCGGGGATCCCGAGCGCCTCGGTGCCCACCCGCACGGCGGGGAACAGCGCGGCGATGGCCGGTGCGCGCAGCTTGGCGGCCTTGGTGACCGCCACGAAGTTGGTCACCAGATTGGTGATCGGGTCCTGGGTCTGGGTGATGAACCCGTTGAGGGTGGCCAGCTGTCCCGGCCCCTGCTGCAGCAGTTTGCGCAATTCCTGGTCGGCGGAGGCGAACTGGTCGAACAGCACGCTGCCCGCCTTGGTCAGTGTGCCCAGGTCGGGCTGGGCGTGCTGGGTGGTGCCCGCGATGACCTCGAGGTTCTCGATGAGCTGGCGGGTCTGGGGCAGCAGGTCGTCGAGTCCGTTCATGGCCCGGCTGATGCCGGAGATCATGTTGCGCAGCCGATCCGGGCCGCCGGTCAGCGCCTTGTCCAGCTCGTCGATGATGACGTCGAGCCGGTCCGGGTTCATGCCGCCGATCAGATCGCTGAGATTGGTGAACACCGACTGGATCGGCACCGGCACGCTGGTGCGCGCCCGCTCGACCAGCGAGCCGTCGTGCAGATAGGGCCCGGTGTCGGAGTCGGGACGGAAATCCAGGTACTGCTCGCCGGCCGCCGAGAGCCGCGCCACCGCGACGGTGCCGCCGATGGGAAGTTGTGCGCTGTCGTCGATCTCGGCGACCGCGGCCACACCGTCTCCGGCGACGCGCACGTCGGTGACCTTGCCGATCCGGCTGCCCCGGAAGGTGACGTCATTGCCGGGCAGCAGCCCGCCCGAGGACGCCAGCTCGACGGTCACCTTGTAGGTGTGCGGAATCGGATTGAACCGCAGCACATATCCGCCGATATAGCCCGACCCGAGCACCAGCACGACGATGAGCCCGATGTTCGCGATGGCGATGCGATGCCGCACCACCCAGTGCCACAGTGGCGGATTCATCGATCCCCTCCCTGCTGTCCCGGGCCGGGCTGCGCCGGATCGGGTTGCGCGTCCGGCTGCCGCGGCGGGCTGGTGAGCCGGCCGAATACCTTCTCCAGCACCTGCGCGAGACTGCCGATGAACTGCCCGGCGTCGCCGAGTTCCGGCCAGCGGCTGCCGCTGGGGTCGGTGAGCGCGCCGACGCTCAGATACGACACGGTCGCCGCGACCGCCAGCGCCGGTCCGCGCAGGCTGGCCATGAGCGACGGGTAGATGGTGTGCAGTCCGTCCAGCGCCCCGGTCAGCTGATCGCTCTGCGCGAATCCGGACATGAGCGACTGAATGCTGTTGAACAGGCTCACGAAATCCCCGCCGGTGGTGTCTGCGAAATCGCCGAGGGCGTCGGTGGTGGTGGCCACCTTCGACAGCAGGTCCACGATCTGCTGATTGTTCTCGGTCAGCAGGGCGATCAGCGCGGGGAAGGTGTCGGCGGCGGCCCCGAGTTGTGCCTTGCGCCGGGCCAATTCACCCGCGAGCGAATTCATTCCGCCGAGTACCTGGTCGATATCGCCGGTGCGGGCATTGAGCGCGCCGATGGCGGCGGTCATCTCGGTGATCAGATGCGACAACTCCGGCGCCCGCCCCGCGAACATGGAGTTCATCTGGCCGGTGATCTTGGCGGCCTGGTTGATGCCGCCGCCGTTGAGCAGCAGTGAGATCGACATCATGAGCTGCTCCACCGACGCGCCCGCCGCGGTGTGATCGGTGCCGATGGTGTCGCCGTCGCGCAGCGGATCCCCGGCCTCCTGCGCCGAGGGCAGCGTCATGGCCACGAACATGTCACCGAGCGGAGTGGCCTGGCGCAGTTCGACAGTCGTGCCACTGGGCAGCCGGATGTCGTCGCGAATGAGCATCTGCACGTCGGCGATGAAATTCGTGCTCTTGATCTTGGTGACCACGCCGATATCGGTGCCGCCGATCTTGACGTGCGCGTGGTCGGGCAGATTCAGCGCATCCGCGAACGCCGCGTGAATCGTGTATCCGGGCGCGCCCAGCCCGGGCTTGGGCATGGGCAGGTTGTCCACCGTGACCGCGCACCCGGTGGTGCTGATCAGGGTGGCGGCGGTGAGCAGTCCGCCGAGAGCCGTGGTGCGTAGTCTCATTTCAGGTTCGCGATTCCCAATAGTGCGGCGGTGAGGCCGAAGTCGGGGCCGAAGTCCTGGACCTTGCCGGTGCGGCAGCCATCGAGCCGCATCTGGACGCGCTGGCAGAAGGTGGACAGGATCTCGCCGTCGAGGACCGACTTGTCGAGCAGGCCGTGCAGCCGCAGCGCCTGGTCCTCCTTGCTGGTGGCATTGGCGATGTTCTGGAACATCAGCGGCCCGACGTCCACGATCTCGGTGAGGCCGCGGGCATTGGCGCGCATCTGATCGGTGATGGCCACGAAGCGGGTGAGCGCCCCGGCCAGCTGATCCTTGTTCTGCCCCACCAGGGTCGAGGTATTGGTGACGAAGTCGTCGAGCTGCCGTAGCACCGCGTCGATGCCGGGGGCCTGATCGCCCAGGAGGTTCACCAGTTCGGTGAGCCGCCCGCTGAAGTCCCGCACCGTCTGGTCGTTGGACGCGATGACCTGGGTGATGTCATTGAGCTTGATGATGGTGTTGGAGATCTGGTCCTTGTTGGCGAAGGTGACCTCGAACGCCGAGGACAGCTGGTCGAGGGTCTCGCGCAGCTTGTCGCCGTTACCGTTGAGCAGCGGGAACAGCACCCGGCTGGCCATCGGCCCGGTGGTGTTGTCTCCCTCGAGCGCATCACCGAGCTGGGAGAAGGTGGCCAGGATACGGTCCAGTTCGACCGGAACCCTGGTGCGCTGCAAGGGAATGTAGGCGCCGTCGGTGAGAGTGGGCCCGTCGCCGGTGTAGGCCGGAGCCAGCTCCACGTGACGATTCGTGATCAGCTGCGGATTCACCAGTGCCGCAATGGCATCGGCGGGAATCTTGACGTCCCGGTCCAGGGACATGGTCACCTGGACGTAACTGCCCTTGGGCGTGACGGTTTCGACGGTCCCGACCGGAACCCCCAGCACCGAAACATCATTGCCCGCGTACAGGCCCGCCACGTTCTCGAAGTCCGCGGTGACCTTCATCTGCCCGCCGAGATACTCCTTCCCCAGCGAGGACACCGAATCGGGCAGGATGCCGCACGCCGAGGCGAGCAGCAGCGCGCCGCAGGCCGCGGCCAGCTTCAGTCGTCTGCGAAGAGTCATCACTTGCACCCCTGCACGGCCTGCGCGAAGCACAGCCAGTTGTCCGGGAACAGCCACGGCGCGTACACATTTCCGTACGGGCCGTCGCCGAGCACATTGTTGAACTGCCGCAAGGTCACCGGCATGATCTGGTACAGCCGATCGAGGTTGCCCTTGTTCTTCTCGAGACCCTCCGACATGGTGTTCAGGTCGGTGATGAGCGGCGCGAGCTGGTTGTTGTTCTCCAACCCCATCTGCTGCAACAGCTTCGACAGCGACGCCACATTGTCGAGCAGCTGCTCGAGCAGCGTCTGCCGCTGCTGCACCGCACTGCCGATGGCCTCGCCGCGGGTCAGCAGCAACAGCACGCTGTTCTGGTTGTCGGCGGTCAGCTGCGAGACGGTGTCCATGCTCTTGAGCAGGGTGTCGACCTCGTCGCGACGGTCATTGATCACCTTCGCGAGCGCGCCTACGCTGTCCAGGGCCTGCACGGTCAGCTCGGGGGAGTTGCCCATCTGCTGATCAACCAGGTCCAGCGCCTGCCGCAACTTCTGCGGATCCAGCTTCTCGACCCGTTCGAAGCTGTTCTTGTACTGCGGGTCCTGGATGACCTTGCCCAGGTTGTACGGCACCTCGGTGTGGTCCAGTTTGATCCGGTCGCCACGCAGCGCCGGGCCGGCCCCGGGCGTCAGGTCCACATGCAGCCGGCCGAGGATCGTCGACATCTTGATGGCCGCGCGCGCCTCGTCACCGAGCTTGATGTCGCGGTGCACCCTCATATCGACCAGCACCTTGCCGTTGTCCAGCTTCACCGCGCTGACCTGGCCGACCTCGATACCCGACACGTCCACCGTCGCGCCCGGCTTCAGCCCGGCGGCCTGCGCGAACTCGGCGTGAATCGTCTTGTCGCCCAGTTGCGCCTGCTCGATCAGGGTGGATCCGACCAGCAGCAGCAGCACGAACCCCGAGGCGATCAGGCCCAGCCGCAGATAGCGGTTGCGCAGGAAGCCCGGGTAGCGGATCGAGGGCCGGCGCAGCGCCGGAACACGTGGCCGCCTCATCGGCACACCTCCGAATGGGATTGGCCGCCGATCTGATTGAACAGACCGGGCGGGAGCAGCACGCCCCACAGTGAGACGTCGAGGCTGCACAGGTAGGCATTGCCGTACGCGCCGTAGCTGCTGAATCGTGCGACGCCATTGAGCATGTCGGGCAATTCGACGGCGGCCTTGTCCAGTGACGCGCCATTGAGCAGCAGCAGGGCGACGCCGGCCGAGGCGTCGCTCTGCGCCTTGGCCGCCCCGGGCCTGACCTGGGCGAGCACGTTCACCAGCGAATTCGTCGCCGTCGCAACGCGTTCCACGGACGACTTGAGGGTGGAGCCCTGTGTATAGAGCGCTTCGGTGAGCGCCCGCGCCTGGGTGATCAGTGTTTCGAGCTCATTGCTGCGATTGGCCAGACCGGAGATGACGCTGCTGAGATTGCCGACCACCTGCCCGAGAATCTCGTCGCGCTGACCGAACGTGCTGGCCAGTTGCGCGGACTGGGTCACCAGCGCGCTCAGCGAGACGCCATTGCCCTGTAGCGCCTGGATCAGCGTCTCCGACAGCGAATTCACCTGATCCGGCTGCAGCACGCTGAACAGCGGCTCGAACCCGGACAGCAGCGAGGACACATCGAAGGACGGTTCGGTCCGCTCGATCGGGATCTGCCCGCCCGGAGCCATCGGAGTACCGGCGTCCTTGCCGGGCATGAGCGCGATATAGCGCTGCCCGATGAGGTTCTGGTACCGCACCAGCGCCTTGGTCGAGGTGGTGGGATGCTGGTCGTCCTCGATGCGGAAGTCCACCCGGGCGCGGTAGCCGTCGGTGAATTCGATCTTGTCGACCCGGCCGACCCGCACGCCCGCCATGCGGATGTCGTCGCCGACCCGCAACCCGAGGACATCGGAGAAGACCGCGGAGTAGTCGTGCGTGCGGCCGGGCACCGAACGCTGCAGCGTCGACCACATGGTGTACGTCAGGATGACGGCCACCACGGCGAAAAGGCTGAAGCCCGCCAAGGCTTTTCCGGATTTCACGAGGCGCCTCCGGTCTCGGCGGGAACCAGCGATCCGCCGGCCAGGATGGGGGTCAGCAGCAGGACCTGGGCCGCATTGGGCTTGCCACCGACCAGGGCCGCGATGGCGTCGGTGCCGCGCAGCCCGGCGGGCTGGGCCTCGGCCGGATTCGTCTCGGTCGCCGACGCCGGCGCGGTGAGACCCGGGATCGCCGGCAGACCGGGAATCGCGGGCAGACCGGGAACGGCGGGGGAGCCGGGCGCCGCGGGTTGGGTGGTCTCGACGGGCGCCGGTCCGGCGGCGTCGAGTCGCTTGGGCATCAGCTGCTGCGGAAACTCCTGCGCCGGAGCGGTTTCCGGCACCGTCGAGCCGCCGCACCGGGGTCCGGAGAGGTCACCGTAGTGCGGGCAGTCCGCGGCCGTGTACTGCTTGAACGGCGTGAAGGTGACGTCCATCTTCCAGACCATCTGCTGCTTCGGCCCGAAGGTGAAGGTGCTCTGCAACCGCTGCAGCGCGGTATTGAGATTGGCGATGGCGGTCGGGATCGCCTGCGGGTCCTGGGCCAGGCTGCCGAACAGCTGATTGAGGCCCGAGACCAGGAACTTGCCGGAGTCGGGATTGCGGGCGAAGAGCCCGTTCACCGTGTCCACCGCGGTGCCGCCGCTGGTCAGCAACTCCATCAGCGCCGTGCGCTGCTCGGTGAGGGTACGGGCGGTGGTCACCGACTTCGCCAGTGTCTCCACCAGATCCGGGGCCGACTCGCTCAGCGCGGTGGCCGCGCGGCCCAGGTTGCCGAGCAGATCCCCGATGCCCTCGATGCCGCGCACCTCGGTGATCCAGTGGTCGAGCCGCTCCACGGTCGAACCCGGTACGCGCGCCGACGGATCCAGTGCCGCCGACAGCGTGGACAGCACCCGGCCCAGCTTCTCGGGCTGAATGTTGTTCAGCACGGTGCGCAGCACGTTGAGTGTGGTCTGCAACTGCACGGTGGCGCTGCTGGTGTCCTCGGGAATGGTCGCGCCCGCCCGGAGCGTGTCCCGGGTGGGCGTGGTGTCGACCAGTTCGATGGCGGTCACCCCGAACAGATTGTTGGGAATCACCCGCGCCGCCACATTCGACGGAATCGTGCCCGCCACTTGTGGTTTCAGCGCCAGCGCGGCCCGCTGCCGCTCGCCCTTGGCCACCACCGACACGTCCTCGACGCGGCCGACGACCATGCCGCGGAACTTCACGTCGGCATGGTCGGGCAGCCCGTCGCCGGTGCTGGTGAGCTCCGCGGTGACCGCCACCTTGTCCTCGAAGCGGCCGTTGTAGCGCATCGCCAGCAGATACAGCAGCAGCGATACGGTGGCGATCAGGGCGAGCCCGGCCAGCGTGAGCTGCCGGGCCGTGGGGCCCCGCCCGCTGGGATCGAGAATCATCGAAACACCTATCCCGAGATGCGGAAGCCGGGGTCGATGCCCCAGATCGCAAGGGTCAGAAAGAGATTGACGAAGACCATGACGACGATGACCATCTTGATGGCCTGGCCGGCCGCCACCCCGACGCCCTCGGGCCCGCCGGTCGCGACGAAGCCGTAGTAGCACTGGATGAACGTCGAGATCGCCACGAACACCATGACCTTGAGCAGCGACCAGAACACGTCCGGTCCCAGCAGGAACTGGAAGAAGTAGTGGTCGTAGGTGCCGGCGGTGGTGCCGCCCAGGATCAGCACCGACAGCTTGGTCGCCAGGTACGCCACCGCCAGGCCCACGCTGTAGAGCGGGATGATGGTCAGCGTGGAGGCGATCATGCGGGTGCTGATCAGATACGGAAGCGGCCGGATGGCAAGCGATTCCAGCGCGTCGATCTCCTCGGAGATGCGCATGGCGCCCAGCTGCGCGGTGAACCGGCAGCCCGCCTGAATGGCGAAGGCCAGGGTGGCGATGACGGGCGCGATCTCGCGGGTCGTCGCGAAACCGGAGATGGCGCCGGTCAGCGGTGACATGGTGAGCAGGTTCAGTGCCGTGAACGACTCCATGCCGACGGTGATGCCGCCGAAGCCACACAGCGCCACCACCACGCCTATGGTGCCGCCGCCCACGACCAATGAGCCGTTGCCCCAGCCGATGTCGGCGGTCAGGCGCAGCACCTCCTGGCGATAGTGCTTGAGCGCGAACGGAATCGCGAGCAGCGCCTGGAAGAAGGTGATGACCTGGTGGCCGAGCCGCTGATTGGCCTGCACCGGGATCGAGACCACGTTCGCGGCCACCCGCACCGGTTTGAGGGCCGGGGGAGTGTAGGTCGTGCCCACCTCACACCACCTTCGTCGGCAGCAGCGTGTTGTAGAGCTGGGTGAGCGCGATATTGGTGGCGAACAGCATGAGCGCGGAGCTCACCACCGCCGAGTTCACCGCATTGGCCACCCCGCCCGGGCCGCCGTGCGCGTGCAAGCCGATATCGCAGGCGATCACCGCGGTCAGCAGGCCGAACACGGCCGCTTTCACGACCGCGACGACGAGGTCATTGGCCACCGCGAAGGACGCGAACGAGCCGATGAACGAACCCGGCGTCCCCGACTGCGCATAGACGTTGAACATGTAGGCGGTTGCGAAGCCGACGAACACGATGAACCCGCACAGCAGCATGCTGACCAGTACCGCGGCCGCGATGCGCGGCGCGACCAACCGCCGCACCGGGTCCACGCCCATGACCATCATGGCGTCGATCTCCTCGCGAATGGTCCGCGAGCCCAGGTCGGCGGTGATGGCCGATCCGACCGCGCCCGCGATCATGAGCGAGGTGACCAGCGGCGCGCCCTGGCGGATGATGCCGAGCCCGGCCACCGCGCCGATGAACGTGGTCGCGCCGACCTGATTGACCAGCGCGCCCAGCTGAATCGACACCACCACCGAGATCGGAATGGCCACCAGCACGGTCGGCGCGGCCGACACGCTGGTCATGAACGCGCACTGCTTGATGAATTCGCCGTACGGGAACCGCCCGCGCAGGATCGACACGACGAGCTGGCGGATCGCGTCCCGGCCCAGATCGACCTGCCGGCCGAGGGTTTCCAGCGAGCGCTGCGGATGCCGCCGCCACAGGCCGCGGACGCTCTCGCCGAGCCGCTCGAGCTCGCCGGGTTCGGTATCCGATGCGGCGGAGGGCTTTTCGAGTGTCGTCATCAGGCCATGTCCTCGAGATGCCGTTGCAGCAGGACCAGCAGGTACCCGGCCACCGCGAGGCCGGCGGCCAGGGTGCACAGCACGGCCACCCACAGCCCGAAGCGCAGCAGGGGATTCACTTCCATACGCCCACCGAGGATCTTGATGCCGATCACCAGGATGTCGATGAGCCAGACCAGGGCCATCATCTACGTCATGCACACATTCGAGAAGGTGAGCACCGGCCAGCACACGATGGATCCCAGGAACGAGATGACCACATCGATGCCGTGCAGCTGCTTCAGATGCGAGGTGTGGGTCAGGGTCCAGATCACCCCGACCAGCCCGTAGGGGATGCCGAGAATCATGAGGGTCCCCAGGAACTCCGAGACCTTCATCTCGTAGCTGAGTAACCGATCCAATCGTTTCAGCACGTCGCGTATGTCCTTTCACTTCCCTGCCGGTCTCGGGCGCGGTCGCGTGCCTCGTTGCCGGTTCCACGCTGTTCCCGCTGCCGGTGCGCCCCCGGGCCTCTTCATGAAAGTGGCCCGCAGCGACGTATGTTACTAACGATTCTCAGAAGTGGAAGCAGTTCTGGTGATCTTTTTCGGCGAATATCCAGTGCAGTAACGCGAGTATCGGTTCATTACTGCTCGAGATGGCTGTCTAAGTTATCTTCAATTCCTGTCGTGAAGGGCTGCCTCGATGGAAGAATCATCAGTAACATAGCAGCCGTGCCGGTGTGCTCGGCGCAGGTTCGACAAGGACTGAGAGAGGTAACCCATGACGACCGCGGCAGCGCAGCCGTCCGGCTGGAACGACGCTGAGAGACAACCGAATCCAGAGCAGACGGGAGATCCGGGCAGACCCCGGGCCCGGCGGAGCACAGTACCCCACGCGACAGGGGACGGGGGCGCGGCCACCCTGACCCTGGAGCAGACGCGCATTCATATCCCCGGCGTGCACCGCCCGGACACCAAGCGGCCGCCGAAACTCGACGACGCGATGGACTTCTGGCAGTTCTCGGGCGCCGCCGCGAACGTCGCCATGCAGATGGCGCGACCCGGCGTCGGCCACGGCGTCGCCGACAGCAAGGTGGAGTCGGGCGCGCTGATGGTGCATCCGTGGAAGCGGTTGCGCACCACGGCCTCCTATCTGGCGGTGGCCATCCTGGGCACGCCGGAGGAGAAGATCGCCTTCCGGGAGGCGGTCAATGTGGCGCACCGCCAGGTGAAGTCGGAGCCCGGCGCGGCGGTGAAGTACAACGCCTTCGACCGCGATCTCCAGATGTGGGTCGCGGCCTGCCTTTACATCGGATTCGAGGACTCCTACCAGCTGCTCAACGGCCGGATGAGTGCCGAGCAGGCGGAGGCGTTCTACTCCACGGCCGCGCCGCTGGGCACCACGCTGCAGGTCACCGAGGAGATGTGGCCGGCGACCCGCGCCGAGTTCGACGAGTACTGGGTCGAGGCGTGCCGGGAGGTGGCCGCCGACGACAAGATCCGGGGATTCATCGCGGATCTGCTGCACCTGCGGATGATCAACTGGTATCTGCGGATCATCTTCGGCGGGCTGCTCCGCTTCCTGACCGTGGGCTACCTGCCGCCCTACTTCCGTGAACAGCTCGGCGTCGAGTGGACGGCCGCCGACCAGCGCCGCTTCGAGCACCTGTTCCTGTTTGTCGGCTTCGTCAACCGCTTCATCCCGAAGTTCCTGCGCACCATGGGCACTCGCACCATGATGGCCGATGTGCGCCGGCGCATCCATCGGCACAAAGCGCTGATCTGACCCGCGGGAACCCCGCACCGGGAGGCCTCGTGTGCCTGCCGGTGCGAGGCGTTGTGCGGGCGTCGCGGCTCCGGCGTTACGCGCTCACCGGCTGCGACAGGTCGTAGACGGTGGTGCCGCCCACGGTGATCGTGGCGAAGTGGGACTTCACCCAGTCGGAGATCTGGGTTCCGGTGGAGTTCCCGCCGCCCATCGAGAAGCCCGCCAGGAAGTAGCGGACCTGGCCTGCGGCCACGTAGGACTGGAACTGCTGCAGGGTGGGGGAGTTGTCGCCGCCGGTGAAGCCGCCGATCGCCATGACCGAGCGGCCGGACTCCAGCGCCAGCGTGGCCGCGGAACCCGAACCCACGGCCGCGGCGGCCCAGCGGCCGTCGGTGTGCTCGAGCAGCGTGACCAGTTCGGTGTTGTTCGCCGCGTCGCCACCGGGGCCGTTGCCGCCCGGCGAGGTCGGTCCGCCGTCAGCACCCGGAAAGCCTTCGGGCCCTTGGCCGGACGTGCCGTCCGGTTGTCCGGTGGACTCTCCGCCGGGCTGCCGGGTGGACGCGCCGCCCGGCATCGCGCCGTCGGATCCGGGGCCGCCGCCCGCGTTACCCGAGGGCGGCCCGAATGTCTGACCGGTGGGTCCGGAGTTCGGATTGCCGCCGCTGTGCGAGTGACCTGCGGTGGCGACGGCCCAGGCTCCCGTCCCGCCGAGCCCGAACAGCAGGCCCGCGGTCGCGACGGCGACGGCGAAGCGGCGGGACTGCCTGGCCGACACGATCAACGCGGCGGCGACCAGGATCGAACCCGCCAGAATCGTCCAGCGCAGCCACGGCAGCCAGTCGGGCGACCGGTCCAGTAGGGCGAACGACCAGGCGCCGGTCACGACGGCCATGGCCGCGAGGGCGAGCCGTGCGGCGGGATGCGCTGCCCGAGACCATAATTCACGCACCGACAGGGCCAAGAGAGCGCCGATGGCCGGGGCCAGCGCGACCGTGTAGTACGGGTGCACGGTGCCGCTCATGTAGGAGAAGGTCAGGCCGGTGACCACCAGCCAGCCGCCCCACAGCACGAAGGCCGCCCGCGTCAGGTCCGTGCGCGGGGCACGGCGCGTCAGCCAGAGGCCGGCGACCAGCCCGATCATCGCAGCGGGCAGCAGCCACGAGATCTCGCCACCCATCTGGGAATCGAAGAGCCGGGTGAGGCCGGGCGACCCACTGAAACCGGGGAAGCCGTGCATGGCGCCGGGCATGCTGCCCCCGCCGCCACCGGATCCGGGATTGCCGTGGCCGCCGAAGATCCGGCCCAGGCCGTTGTAGTCGACCGCCAGCTGCCAGAGGCTGTTGGCGGTGGAGCCACCGATGTACGGGCGGGAGTCGGCGGGCCACCAGGCGACCAGCGCGAGGTACCAGCCCGCCGAGATCGCGACGGCGAGGGAGGCGGCAATGAGACCCCGGATGCGATGCCGCAGTGCGGAATTGGCCGCGATCAGATACGCCAGGCCGAGACCAGGCAGGATGAGGAACGCCTGCATCATCTTGGTGAGGAAGCCGAAACCGACTGCCGCTCCCGCGAATACGAGCCACATGGTGGGCGCGGACAACAGCCGATCGCCGGTGGCCCGGATCGCCCGCACCGTGCAGTAGGCCGCGGCGACCAGCAGCAGCACCAGCAGGGCATCCGGATTGTTGAAGCGGAAGATGAGTACCGCTACCGGAGTCGACGCGGCGATCGCTCCGGCCGCCAATCCCGCGCCCGGCCCACTGAGGCGGCGCACCGTGGCAGCCAGTAGTCCCGTCGAGGCGACACCCATCAGTGCCTGTGGCGCCAGCACCGCCCACTGCCCGAACCCGAGCAGCCGGCCCGACAGCCCCATCACCCACAGCGCCGCGGGCGGCTTGTCCACCGTGATGGCATTACCCGCGTCGAACGACCCGAACAGCAACGCCTTCCAGCTCTGCGACCCGGCCTGCGCCGCCGCCGAGTAGTACTCGTTGGCCCATCCCGAATTCGTGAGGTCCCACATGTAGAGCACCGCGGTCAACGCCAGCAGCGCGACCAGGCCCGGCCGGGCCCACCGCGGCTGCTCCGGAGGCCCGAAAAGCATTCGCCCGAACCATGTCTCGCGATCTTGCCCGCCGGGCACGGCGGCCCGATCCGCGTCGGCCACCCCCGGTCGCCGCGTCGTCGATGTCATCTCCACGTCCCTTCCTGCACCGCGATCCCGTCCCTCCGGCGCGGTTTTCGAACCCGATCGTCATCGCCCGCCCTCGGGGAATGTGGTGCGAACCTGGGAACCACCTGGCAATGCGATGGCTCTCCGCGCCTCCGCTGTGACCGGCACGTTCGACTGCGCCGCGCGGCGACTCTCGAGTTCGCCTGAGGTTGGGCGGCTACCGTCGGCCCCGTTCGCGCAGTCGTGGCGCGGCGGAAGGAGATCGGAGTGGCCCCGAAGCCCCGGAGATCGACGCTGACGGACCGCCCCGCACGGGTCCGGATCGGCCGCGTCGCCGGGATCGATGAGCACGAGGCGCTGATCCCCGGACTGCGGCGCGCGTTCGTGTCGAGCGCGGGGATGCGGCGAATCGCCGGAGACTCGTGCTCGGGTCCGCAGGCACCGAGCCGGGCTGTGTTTAGGTGGGTGGCGTGAGCGATCTACCGGCCGCGACGGCGAGCGCGGACGCCCGCGGGGCGCGGGGATTGCGGTGGCTGCGGCGGTGGACGTTGCGGACTCGGCTGTTGGTGGCCGTGGTGGTGATCGCGGTGCTGGGGCTGACGGCGTTCGGGGTGCTGAGCGTGGCGATGCTGGGGCGGTCGGAGCTGGCTCGGATCGACGGGCAGTTGAATTCGGTGGCGGGGGATATGGCGGTGGAGAGCCATCCGCCTCCGCCGCCGCGGTCCACCTCTACGGTGCAGGGGCTTCCGTCGACGTTTCAGATCCTCTTCTTCGACAGCACGGGCAATTCGATCGGGCAGATCGGGGTCGGCGCGGGAAATCCGGCCCTGCCCGCGATGGACTCGACGGCCGTGGCGGCGCGCGGCAGCCGGATATTCGAGGTGAACGATTCGAACGGGACCGCGTGGCGGGTGCGGACCGTCGTGCAACCACCGAATGACGAACAGCCGCAAGGGGGAACCGCGGCCGTCGTGATGCCGCTGGACGGCTACTACGCGACTGCCCGGGAGCTGCGCACCATCGAGCTGGTCGCGGGAGCGGGACTGATCCTGGTGCTGGGTGGCGTGGCGACCTGGCTGGTGCGGGTCGGGCTGCGGCCGCTGTCCCGTATCGAGCACACCGCCGAGGCCATCGCCGCAGGCGATCTGGATCGCCGGGTCGAGTACGCCGACGCCCACACCGAGGTCGGCAGGCTGGGGACCGCGTTCAATGTGATGCTCGAGCGGCTGTCGACCACCATGCGGCGGCTCGAGGAATCCGAGTCGCGCATGCGGCTTTTCGTCGCCGACGCCTCCCATGAACTGCGCACCCCGCTGACCTCGATCCGCGGATACGCCGAACTGTACCGGATGGGTGGCGGCGCGGATCCGGCGCAGGTCGCCACCATGATGCGGCGCATCGAGGAGGAGGCCGCGCGCATGGGCGTGCTGGTCGACGATCTGCTGCTGCTCGCGCGGCTCGACGAACAGCGCCCGCTCGACCTCGCCGACGTCGACCTGTCCAGGATCGCCGACGAGGTGGTCGGCGACGCGCGGGTCCGGCGGCCGGAACGGGTTGTACGACTGCGCCTTCCGGACGAACCCATCCATGTCGTCGGCGACGAGCACCGGCTGCGGCAGGTGCTGACCAACCTGATCGGCAACGCACTGGTACACACTCCCGCCACAGCCGAGATCGACGTCCGGATCGCGTGGGGGACTGTGCCCGCCGAGAGCGGGGCGGCGAGAGTGAAGCGGCCCGAGACCACAGGCGGGGAGCGGGCCGGCGCCCGAGCGTCCGCTGCCGCGCCGAGACGGACGGAAGTGATCGCCGCGGCAGGCGTGGAACTGTCCGTGGGCACGGCCGCGGCGATCGTCGAGGTGTCCGACACCGGGCCCGGCATCCCGCTCGGGAAGGCCGAGCACGTGTTCGACCGCTTCTATCGCGTGGACGAATCCCGTTCGCGTGCAGGTGGTTCCGGGCTCGGCCTGGCCATCGTGGCAGCCGTGCTGACCGCGCACGGTGCGCGGATTCAGCTGCTCAGCGGCCCCGGTGCGGGCACGACGTTCCGGATCGTGTTCCCGGTTCCGGACACGCCCGGCGGCCTGCCGGACCGCTCACAGGAAACACCCAGCTGACACCGAGGTCGCGCGGTGGTGGCCAGGACCAGGATGGCCGGTATGTATCGGTGTGGGACGCGGGCGGGCATAGGGTGTCGAGCGTGAGCGATCGCGCCCCGGCCGGGGCGGCGACCGTGCTGGTCGTCGACGATGAGCCCTACATTCTGGACCTGCTCTGTTCCGCACTGCGGCTGAGCGGGTTCGAGGTGTACTCGGCCGACACCGGCCGCGGCGCGCTCGAGGCGGCGAACCGGCGGCCACCCGATGTCATGGTCCTCGACGTCATGCTGCCGGATCTGGACGGCTTCACCGTCGCGCGGCGGCTGCGCGCGGCGGGCAGCGAGGTGCCAGTGCTCTTCCTGACCGCCCGCGACGCCGTCGAGGACCGCATCGCCGGTCTCAGCGCCGGCGGCGACGACTACGTCAGCAAGCCGTTCAGCCTCGAAGAGGTGGTGCTGCGGCTGCACGCCATCCTGCGCCGGACCCGGCCCGGCGACGACGAGGGACCCGACCGGCTGCGCTTCGCCGACCTGGAACTCGACGCCGGCACCCACCTGGTGTTCCGCGACGGTGAGCAGATCTGGCTGTCCGCCACCGAATTCAAGCTGCTGCACTACCTGATGCTCAATGCGGGCAAGGTGGTGAGCAAACGCCAGATCCTCGATCGCGTCTGGCAGGCCGAGGAGGGCCGCGCCGACCGGGTGGTGGAGACCTTCGTCAGCCAGCTGCGCCGCAAGATCGACAGCGGCCACCAGCCCCTCATCCACACCGTGCGTGGCGTCGGCTACACCCTCCGCGAATCCGCCTAGCCGTGGACTCCGGCGCTCACACCCGATCGAGGAAACCGTTGCCGTAGTCGATGTTCCGGGCGTCGCGCAGATCCGAATCCGGTGTGAACCGGACCGTGTCGGTGCGATCCCACAGCTCCATTCCGGCCATGGCGGACTGGCAGTCGCGAATACATCGGCGGACGCCGTTGCGTATTCTCGGCGGCAATTGCAGCGCATCCATTTCGTCCGTAATCGCCTGGGTCGCGGCGAGATTGTCGGCGATTCGGACGTCGATCAATCGGCGGACTTCCGTCACCGCCTCCGGCAGTTCCATTCCCCGGTGATGGCGCAGCGTCGTGACCAGATTGATGGTGTCCTCGGAATCGGTTTCGATTGCCAGCGAATGCAGATCATTCGTCAGGCACATGATATCGGCCGTGGTGGCGATGATTTCCTGATACGCGGGACCGTAATACAGGGCATCGGGCATTTCGGTGTGCTCGATCACCTCCGCCAGATCCACCGTCTGCAATACCGTGCACGCGTCCCGGCGCAGTCGCGGATATTCCTCCGGACTCGGCGATCGGCCGGCCTGACGGAAAGCGTTCTCCCGGGCGTGACCGACCAGCCACAATTCCAGATTCAACGCGAATCGGCGACCCCAGACCGCGGAATTGCGCGGGAAGGTACGGGTGCAGAGATTGGCCAGAGCTGCGATGACGGGTGGCATCGGGCCCTCGGCCCCGCGGTCGTGCACCACCTGCCGGGCGGCGTTCCGGAGACGGTCGTAGTCGTCGAGCCGGCCCGTGGTGATGGCCAGATCCTGCAGATCGTCGAAGACGAAGAATACGGTGATCCATTCGGCGACCAGGAGCATGTCGGCGAAAGAGGAAGTGGGGCACCAATATGCCGAGAATCGCGCGTAGCCGAGCGATTGGAACTTCCGGGCCGCCGCCTCGTCCTGGAGTAATCCGAAACTCATGGCCCAGGTCTGAACTCTTTCCTGCGCTCTGTCGCTCATCGAATGCCGTTGCGGCGGGAACGGAAGCGGAATCTCGAGGTGCCGCAAGTCGTGTTCGTTCATAGGTAGCACTCGGGTTCACTCGGGCGGAGGTCGGATCCCTCCGACGATCAGCGTAACCGACATTTCTGGCACATATTAGCGGATTCGCAAGATCCGCAGGGCTGCAACCAATTTGGTCCTGTTCGCGGGTGCCAGTGAACCCTTCACCGGAGGTGCGGTGAAGCGGTTTCCCGTCGGGTCCGCAACTCCCGCGAGTCATCGTGAACGAGGAATCCGCCACCGTGGTGCGCAGGCGTGCCCCGATGTCGTTGTGGCAGTTGATCAAGGTCGTCGACGAGGGTCCCGACGGCATGATCAGCCGGTCGTCGCACGCCACGGCCGGGGTGGCCGGACGGCTCTGGCAAATACCCCGCCCACTGCCCCGCGATGCTGGCGCGGCTGGGGCTGAAGGCGTTGGCGCACGCCCGGAACGGCGATGGCAGCCGGGGAAGTCCTTATGCCCCGCGGTACCACCGGGTGTTGCCGACGCCGGCCGTGGTGTGCGCCCTGCGGGGGCTCGCTCCGGACCCGCCGATCGATCGGGCGCGGATGCGCGGTGCGGGCCCGGCGGCGGAGCGAATTCCGCTTCACGGATCCGGAAGTCTTTGTTCCAGAACGACTGCCCGGTCCCGAGGCCATCGAGTTCACGATTCCCGATCTCCTGGAACGACTCGCGGGATCCGCCGGGGCCGAGCGGTATCTGTGCCGTGAGGCGGTCCGCCGTCAGGGGCTGTGGCGGTCCTCGCACCAGTCCTTCATATCGAACGGGACACTGCGGCAGTGCTTTTCGTTCGGGTGGGGTCGCGCTGCCGCCGGGTTTCACCGTGTCGCTGAGCGACTCGCTGCGGTCGGGGCTCGGCACGCGCGGCCTGGCCCGCGCCCCGGGACTGCTGGCGAACGCCGACGATACGGCGCAGGCGGCGGATCCTGGGGTGTCCGGCATCCCACCGCGGAGGAGACCGCGTACGCGGTGCCCGCGCTGTGCGTCTGCGTGAACTCGTTGGTAGAGCGTCCAGCGGCCACCGCATTGCACCGGGCTCACATATTTCTTGCCGATTGCCATGACGTCGGTGCGGCCGATTCCACGCGAACCCCATTGTGGCACTACAAAAATCTGGGATCTGCGTTTAGAATCGAGCGTCTGTATACATTGACCGCCCTGCTCATGAGTGGTTCACCGCTGCGGTGACGCCATGGTTGGGACGTTGGTCACCGACCGCGGACAGAACTCGTTCGAAACGTGGTTGCTGAGCGATATGTGGTGAGAAGATTACCGGCGTGGAGCAAGCCGTTTTCGGCGCTGTCGAGATCTCGTCGTCCTCGACCCTTTCGCCACGTCAGGCGTTCGAGCAGTGGGAAGCCCTGATGTCGGATGCGGTCGCCCCGACGGTGATCGAGCCATTGCGCCAAGGTCACTGGCACGGACAGATCGCCACCACCCAATTCGACGGATTCGCGGTGTCGCGCATGCAGGCCAGTGCGCAACGGGCATTGCGGACAAAAAAGATGGTGGCGCAGTCGACCGATGAGTTCTTACTGGTGAATATCGCGATCGAGGGCACGAATTGGACCGAGCAGTGCGGCCGGACGGCCGAATGCAAGCCCGGCACCATCTCGTTCTTCGACAGCAGCGTGCCGCTGGAGAGCCGTACCACCGACAATTGCCTGTCGACGCTGGTACGTGCCCCGCTGCAGCTGGTCCTCGAGCATTCCGGTCTGACCCGGGACCAGCTACCCACCGCCATCTCCGTCCCCACCACGGGTGCGCTGGGTGTGGTCTCCACCTTCTTCCGCAACCTGGCCGACCTACCGCCCGACGACATCGCCCGCGCGGTCACCGTCTTCGGCAGTGATGCCGCCGGCATGATGGCGTCGGCCCTGCTGCTTGCGAACGGCGAAAGCTCGCCTGCCCCTTCGGATTCGCTCTACATGCGGCAGCAGGTGCTGGCCTACATCCGCAAGAACTTCACGAACCCCGACCTCACGGTCGACGAGATCGCGCACGCCTGCCTGATCTCGCGCCGCACCCTGTACCGGGTGTGCGAGGGCTTCGGCGAGCCGGGCGCGATCGTCCGCCGCACCCGTATCGCTCATGCCCGCCGGCTCATCCGAGCCGATCCCTCCCGATCCCTGGCCGCCGTCGCCGCGGCCTCCGGCTTCGCGACGGACCGCCACTTCTATCGGGCCTTCCGCGAGGAGACCGGTCTCACGCCGGGGCAGTTCCGGGACCAGCTCGGACCCCGGAATCGGTCGCGCTGAACAAGCGACAGGATCAGGAAGCCGACTCCCTTCGACGGCTCCCAGGCGTCGGCGCGGTCGGGGACGCGCGCGGGTAAGGGTATCGACCGGCGTGAACTCCCCGCGACGGCTGATTCCCCGAGCGGCTCCGCTGCTCTCCTCTGCCATGTCCTGCAAACTGATCGAGCCCCGGAGCGCCTGCCATGCGACAATCCCCACTCCGACTGGTCCGGCAATAGTGGTTGACGCACAGTGAAACCCGTGTGGCCGGGATTGCTGGAGAGGGGAATCGGAATGTCGGAGCTGCCCGCGTGGTCGGGACAGGACGGGTACGGAGTGCGATTCGAGTGGGGGCTGACCGGTGCGCGGGCACTCGGGCCGGGCTGTGCGGCGCTCGTGGTGATCGATGTGCTGTCGTTCACGACCGCGGTCTCGGTGGCCGTCGAGGCGGGGACACAGGTGTTCCCGTATGCCGCAAGGGATTCGACGGCAGCGGATTTCGCGGTGTCGCGGGATGCCCGGCTGGCGGTCGGGCGCAGCGTCATGGGCGCCGGGAATCCGTGGTCGCTGTCCCCGGCCGCACTGCGCCGGGTGCCGGTGCCCGAACGATTGGTGCTGCCGTCACCGAACGGATCCGCGATTTCCGTTGCAGTCGAGAGGATTCCGGTGGTGGCGGCTTGCCTGAGGAACGCGTCCGCGGTCGGTCGGTGGATCGTGAAGCAGGGCTGGGGGACCGCGGATCGGCCGGTCGGGGTGATCGCCGCCGGAGAACACTGGCCGGACCGGGACGTGCTGCGCCCGGCGCTCGAGGACTGGCTCGGGGCCGGCGCGGTCGTCGCGGCGCTGTCGGAGAACGGTGCGGGGCCGTTGTCTCCGGAGTCGATGGCCACGCGGGCCGGATTCTCGGGCATTCCCGATGTGCCCGCCCTGATCGGTGACTGCGCCTCCGGGCGGGAGCTGGCCGCCATCGGATTCGCCGACGATGTGGCCGTCGCGGTCGAAATCGAGAGCAGCGCAGTGGTTCCCGTGCTGCACGAGGGCCGCTTCGCCGACGCGACGAGGTGATCCACGGGTGCCTGGACACCATCTGCCCGCAATCCGGGGATATCGCCCGCACCGCCGCGCTGGCGGTGGGCCTGCGCGAGACGGTGCCGGGCGTCACAATCGACCGGCAGCGAATCCTCGCAGCAAGCAGTGCATTTCGTGGCGCGGGCGGTGCTGAGCGGCAGCGCCGACCTGATCGTTGCCGGCGGCGTGCAGACCGTGTGTGAGGGCGGCGGCCGGGCTACGTACGGCGGCCAACGTCACCATCATCGAAAGGCTCTGACCCGCGGGACGTTCCAGACGGCGCCTTGTCGGTGGCGTCCACTATCGTCGCGGGCTGTGCTGTTGCTGCTGCGCCGCCCCCAGGTCTCCGCGATCTGGGCGGCACAGCTGCTGTCGATCCTCGGCGATCGGTGCTACGGGCTGGCGATCATGTGGCTCGCCCTCGAACGATCCGGCCCGGCGGTCATGGGCGCGGTCGCCATCGCGGAATCCGTGCCGTTCATCGTGATCGGCACATTCGGTGCGCGCCTGCTCGCGCGCTGTGCCGCCTTTCGGAACCTCGCCGCGATCGATGTCCTGCGCGCGGTGGTGGTCGGCGTCATGCCGGTGCTCTGGAACCTCGGCGGCACCGCCGCCATGCTGGCCGCTGCCGCACTACTCGGCGGGGTTGGCCGCGATCTTCGATCCTTCCCTCGGCGCCCTGGTGCCCGACCTGGTCGATGATGACGAGCGGCCCGCGCTGGTCGCTGCCATGGATCTCAACGGCCGGATCGCGCGCATCGCAGGCCCGGCGCTGGCCGGTGTGCTGCTGCTGGCCGTTCCGGTGCCGGCGCTGTTCATCGCGGACGCAATGACTTTCGCGGTATCGGTGGCCGCGCTGCTGTATCTCGCTGCGTTCCGCTCGGGCGGCGCATCGGCCGGGACCGGCACCGAACCGCCGGCATCCTCGGTCCGGACCGTCTCCGCGCGAGCACTGCTGCGCGAGCATCCAGCGTTGAGTGCCGCGTTCCTCGTCCACGCCGCAGGGTTGTTCCTGACCGCATTGCCGGCCATCGGGTTGCCGCTGCTGCTCGCGCACCAGATCGGTTCGGGCCCTTCGGTATACGGATGGGTTCTCACCACGACCGGCGCCGCCGGGCTGGCGGGCAACCTCACCGCCGGTCGGATCCCGCCGGCGGCGGCATTCCTGCCGCGATTCTGTCTGGCCTGGGCGATCGCCGGTGTACTGATGGTCGCGACCGGTGCCGCCCACAGCCTTTCACCAGTGCTCGTATTCGCGCCGCTGTCCGGATTCGTGACTCCCTTCATCTCGATCACACTCGGCACTCAGCTGGCCGCGCACCCGCAGCCCGCGCGACTGCGACTGCTCTCCGTCAACCACACCGTGATGCGGTCGGCCGGGACCGCGGGCATGGCGATCATTCCGGCGCTCATCGCGCCCGCGCCCGCGCGCGGGTTCATCCTCGGCGGCACCGCACTGGCGGCAGTCGCCCTCACTGCCTGGGCGATCGCCTCGCCGCGACGCCGACGCCGAAAGACACTGAGCCGCAATAGCTCTCCAACGGCATCCGAGCGGGTCGGGAGCTAGGCCACGGATCGTTTCGACGGTTGTGTCACCTGTCGGTTCGACGGTGGCCGTACGCGGCAGCGCAGGCACGTCACATCGGCTCGTCGCCGTATGTCGACGGTCCAGCGTGAGCATCGCCCGCAGCGGGTCGACACCGGCCAGCTCGGCAGATCGGTCAGGCCGATCGTCAGCATGACGACCACTGCGGTGAAATTCATTGCGGCCAAAGAGAATGCCACGATATCCAGGGTCATGGGACTCGGCCCCTCGGTGCGGATGTGCTGATGGAACACCCGAGCCCTCGGTGAGGCCGTCGTGCCCGGCGGCTGCACCCCTGAGGCGTACCTCCACGCTAGCAAATGCAGGCAGTGAGCAACAGTTGCTCTATGCCACGGTTTGATGGCGACGGTGCGGCGAATCAGCCCTGCCGGGGGTGTGTCGAATCAGAGTTGGCGTGGGCGTGTCGAATTGGAGCCGCGGGGGCGGGCCGATCAGAGCTGGTAGCTGTCGATATCGAGGTCGGCGGGGGTCTCGCCGCCCGCGTGGGTGAATGCTGTCAAGGCGTGAATCAGGCCGGACCGGTCGGCTTTTGGCATCTGCTCCACGACGGCGGCGAGCTCACGGCGGCGGTGGGCGGTCACCCCATCGACGACTTCGCGTCCGTGCGCGGTCAATTCGATGATGAGCTCGCGGCGGGAGTCCGGATTCGGTTTGCGGTCCACGAGTCCCGCGCCGACCAGTCGGTCCACCATCCGGGCCGCGGTCGAGGGCTGCACATCCAGCGCGGTCGCCAGGGTGACGACCTTCGACGGCCCTCGGGTCGAGAGGATCATGAGGGTCCGGAACTGCGGGATGGTGATGGAGTCGTCGACCAGTGCCAGTGACCGCGCCGAGAGCGCGACGAGCAATCGGGAAGCGCCCAGCAGGGCATCGGTGATCTCGTCCACCGACTCCGCGGCCATCGCGTCCTTCGCCGCCACCACTACCTCCGCACGTTCTGCCCGCTGTCTGATTGCTCCTATCCTGCCGGTTCGGTTGTGGACGTGTGCATCGGCACCGCCTTCGTGATGAAATCGAACTCGGGCATATGGCAACTGTTGCATACTGCCTGTATCGGGTAGGGTCTCGGGGTCGTGGGAGATCGTGCTGCGCTCCGGCTTCGAAGCGACGGGTGCCGGTGGGGAATGGTCGCTGTGATCGGCGTGGTCGCGGGGTATGCGTCGGTACTGCTGGCCAATCCCCGCCACTTCTATACCGATGACACCGAATCGCAGTACGCCCCGATGTGGGTGATGCTGGGCCGCCACATGCACGCCGGGCGCTTCCCGGCGCTGGTGCCGTGGGAATGGATGTCGGGCAACTACTCCATGGAGGAGGCCGGGCTCTACAACCCGCCGCAGCTGCTGGTCGACTGGTTCGCGCCCGAGGTGGACAACCTGGCGCTCTACGTGACGATCGTGAAGCTGATCTTCTCGATCATCGCGGCGCTCGGCGTCTTCCGCGTGTGCCTGGCCTACGGGGCACGCGGTTCCTGGGCGGCACTGGCGGCCATCGCATTTCCGCTGTCCGGGTGGTTCCTGTTCTTCGACGAATCCAGCTGGGCGACCTCGCTCACCGGAACCGCGTGGATGCTGCACGCGTGGGCCTCGGCGATTCGGTACACCCGCACGCCGGCGGACGAGCGGCGCTGGACCAACGGGCCGACACCGGTGTTCGTGTACCTGTACTTCGCCATCTCCGTCCAATACGTCTTTCCCGCAGTCGAATCCGCCCTGATGATCGGCGCGGTGGCGGTCGGTGAGGTGGTGCGGCAGCGCGACCGGCGGCCGTCGCTGCGGCTGCTGGCGGTGGCGGCGTGCGCGGGCGCGGTCGGGCTCGAGACGTATCTGCCGGGCCTGCTGTCCTCGCCGGTCACCTGGCGGGGCAATGAACGGATTCTGTCCGAGGACTTCCTGACCGTCCCGTGGTCGGAATCGCTGAATGCCAGCCTGCCCAGCACGGTTCCGGCCTTCACAGGCTGGTGGGGCTACGTGCAGCCGATTCCGATGGTGTACATCGCCTGGTTCCTGATCCCGCTGCTCGCCTTCATCGATTGGGGCGCGGTCCGGCGGTCGGCGCGCGAATACACCGGGCCGGTGCTCTTCGCGGTCATCTTCCTGATGTGGACCGCCGGGCCCGGCCGGATCGGCCCGCTGCGCTGGCCCGCGCGGGTCCTGCCCATGCTGGCGGTCGGGCTGCTGGTCCTGGTGTGCCTGTGGCTGAGCCGCCACGGGCGCTTCGGGGTCCGGCGCCGGGGCGTGGCGGCCGCCGTCCTGCTCGGGCTGCTGTTCGTCCGGTCCTTCTGTGCCGCTCCGCATCTGGTGCTCCGGCATCTGATCGCGGTCGCCGTGGTGGCCGCCCTGACCGCGGCGTTCGTCCGCCTGCTCCGCACCCGCGGTCCGGCGGCTGCCATTGCGCTGGCGATCGTGGCCATGTTCCCCATCGCCTACAGCCAGGTGCGCCTGCAAGCGCCCACGCCCATGTCATATCACTTCCCGGAGCGACGGTCCGAGATGACGGCGGCCTTCCCGTATTTCGGCGGCGTCACTCTGCAACTCGCCGACCGGGCCCTGGTGCCGCCGGACGCGCAGAGCGCCGCCGGCGCCTGGGGTTCCCTGGCCTTCGGCAACTACGCCAAGAATCTGGGCTTCGACTACGTGAACGCCTACACACCGATCGGGTACCGGGAGTTCAGCAGACTGCTGTGCATGGGATGGGACGGCAGCACCTGTCCGGCCGCGTTCGGCGCGGCCTTCGCGATCGAACCCACCACGGGGCGTTCGTATGTCGACCTGATGAAGGTGGATCGCGTTGTGCTGCAACGCGCCCAGTACCCCGACGTCGGCGAGCAGCCCGCGCCACCGGGCTGGAAGTGGGTGGACTATCCGGGCCACGAGCGCTACATCTGGGTGCTCGAACGCGAGGGCGGACCGATCTCGACCACCCCGGGCCCCTCCGACGCGCGTGGCGTCACCGCCACCCAGGTCGGGCACGACAGCGTCAGCAGCCACCTGCGTGTCAGCTCGCCCGACGGCGGCAGCCTGGTCTTCGCCCGGCTGGCGTGGCCCGGCTATCGTGTCACCCTCGACGGGCAGCGCATCGGCTTCCGCGCGGTCGCGAATACCTTTGTGGCCGTGGATATCCCACCGAGAACCCCGAAATGCGGACCTGGTGGTCACCTGGCGTCCGCCGGGCTGGAAGATCGGCATCGCCACGGCGCTGGCCGGATTCCTGGGACTGGCTCTGCTGCAATGGCTGTACCGGCGCCAGCGTCAGGACGACGATCTCGAAACCGGGCTGCCCGCAGACGAATTCGATCCGTTCACCGAACCGCTGACACCCGTCCTGGTCTGACCGGCGTTCCGCGGCGAACCGGTCAGGCCGTAGCCCGGCGTGGTTTCTGCCGGGGCTTGACCGGTTGCTCCTCGGCGTCGGGCGACAGCCCGTTGCGAATCATGGTCTGGGCGGTGCGGACCACGGTGTCGAGGGAGCCGCGGCGCGGGTTCCACCACTCGGCGGCCCAGTTCAGCGCGCCCAGTACCAGCATGCGCGCCACCCGGGGATCCAGTTCCGGCCGCAGCAGACCCGCGCCGTCGGCCTCGGCGATGAGGGCGCGCCAGACATCGCCGTACTTGTTCTCCTCCTCGACCTGGCGGGCCCGGATGCGTTCGGGCACCTGGCCCGCATTGCGGATGGCGGCCGTGGCGTAATCGGAGATCTCGAGGACATGGCGAAGATGTGCCTCGGCGGCGGCGTCGATGCGGTCCAGCGGCGACGTCCCGTCCGGGAGGGTGGTGAGGACAGCGCAGACGTGTTCGCGCATGCTGGCGACACCCGCCCACATGACCTCCTCGATGAGGTCATCACGGGAACCGAAATGGTAGTAGATCGCCGGGGCCTGCAGGCCGGCCTGCTCCGCCACATCCGACAGCCGGGTACCGCCATATCCCTTGCGGCTCAGCACGAATGCGGCCGCGTCCAGGATGCGGGCGCGGGTACGCGTGGCCTTGGACTCGGACCCGGGCCCCTCCACGGCCGGAAGATCGGCGGTAGCGGCTGATTTTCTGACCACGCGTAAACTATACGGTCAGCTCAACGCGGTGCGGCGCAGCGCGATTGGCGGTCCGTCGCGATGTGGCGGACGTGCCTGTGGTCACACTGCCGGCTCCCGTACGAGTGCTCGCTCTGCGTGAAGCCATTCGGCGAGCGGCCGCAGGGCGGGGTTTCATGGATGTTCGGCGGTAGCCGTTGCCTATTACCGCGAGATGAGGGCGTTTCGCGCACCAACGGCGGCCGGGTGACGGGGATAGGCTGGACGGCGTGCGGAGGGAGCAATGATGAACGAGCATTTCGGCGCTGCCCTGCCTTCCGTCGCCCCCGACGTGGACCGGAACGTCCGGGCCGCGGCCTCGGAACGGCTGACGGAGGAATTCGGCACGGTGGCGAGCGCCGCCACCGTCGAACGCATCCTCGACAGCTCCTTCGCGCACCTCGACGCCGCCGGCCTCGACCACGAACACTCGGTCGGATTCGCCGAGCGTTTCGCGCGGGAACGATTGACGGCCCTGGCTCTCGCCGAGGGGCGCGCCGTCCGGACCGGCCCGGCCGTGCTGTTCGTCTGCAAGCTCAATGCCGGTCGCTCGCAGATGGCGCTCGGATTCTTCAAACGACTGGCCGGGGACCGGGCGTCAGCGTGGTCGTGCGGCTCGGCGCCGGGCGTGGCGGTAAATCCGCTCGTGGTGGCGGCCATGGCCGAGCGCGGGGTGGACATCGCCGACGAATTCCCGAAGCCGTGGGCCGACGAACTCATGCGCGCCGCCGATGTGGTCATCGACATGGGCTGCGGTGACACCGATCCGATCATCGCAGGTCACCGCTTCGAACAGTGGCCGCTGCCCGATCCGGCCGGCGAGGGCATCGACGAGATCCGCGGCATTCGCGATGACATCGAACTGCGGGTTCGCCGCCTGGTCGCCAACCTCGGACTGGCGGCCTGACGCGCTTCTTCCCTATTGCCGCTGGTTGGGACATATCGCAGCAGGTCACATCGGGAACACGCGATTTCCGGCTAGCGTCGACACCATGCCTGCCGACGAGACCGATATCGACCGTTATGACCCGGAGTACCGGAGCTGGCTGCGCGAGGCCGTCCGCAAGGTTCAGGCCGACGGCAACCGCTCCGCCGACACCCACCTGCTCACCATCCCGCTGCCGGCCGAATGGGGAATCGACCTCTACCTCAAGGACGAATCCACCCATCCCACCGGCAGTCTGAAGCACCGGCTGGCGCGGTCACTGTTCTTGTACGGGCTGTGCAACGGCTGGCTGCGGCCCGGCCGCCCGGTTGTCGAGGCGTCCAGCGGATCCACCGCGGTGTCGGAGGCCTACTTCGCCAAGCTGATCGGCGTGCCGTTCATCGCCGTCATGGCGCGCTCCACCGTGCGGGCCAAGATCGACCTCATCGAATTCCACGGCGGCTCCTGCCACCTCGTCGACGACCCGAGCGAGGTGTACGAGGTCGCGGCCCGGCTCGCCCGCGAACAGGGCGGCCACTACCTGGACCAGTTCACCTACGCCGAGCGCGCCACGGACTGGCGGGGCAACAACAACATCGCCGAATCGATCTTCCGCCAGCTCGAACAGGAGCGGTACCCCGAACCGAGCTGGATCGTCGCCACCGCGGGTACCGGCGGCACCTCCGCCACCCTCGCCCGCTACGTCCACTACACCCAGCGCGACACCGGCATCTGCGTCGCCGACCCGGAGAACTCCGTCTTCCTGGAAGGCTGGCGCACCCTGGACCCGAACATCACCTCCGGCAAGGGATCTCGCATCGAGGGCATCGGCCGGCAGCGCATCGAACCCAGCTTCGTGCCGCATGCCATAGACCGCATGATCCGCGTCCCCGACGCCGCCTCGGTCGCCACCATCCACCTGCTGGAGCGCCTGCTCGGCCGCCGCTGCGGCGCCTCCACCGGCACCGGAGTGTGGGCTTCGTTCGCCGTGATCTCCGGCATGCTCGCCCGCGGGGAAGAAGGCAGCGTCGTCACTCTGCTCTGTGACCCGGGCGAACGCTGTCTCGACAAGTACTACAGCGACGCCTGGTTGGCCCATGAGGGCATCGACCCCACGCCCTACGCTCGCCGCCTGGAGCTCTTCCTCCAGTCCGGCGGCCTCGGCGTCTGATTCCGCTCGTGTGGCGCAGGTTGTCGAGAATGCCTGTGCCACAGCGATTTCAGCTCTCTTTATCCGAGCGTCATCGCCAATACCGATGACGCTTGCCGTCGGTGTCAGCGATGAAGACGACCGCGGCGGCACCGGGCAGGTCGGCAAGGGTGAGCGGGATATGGCCGGGGAGAATCGGTTTGCTCGCGCCGGTCGACCGGGGGAGTGCCGCGCGCAGGGGCGGGACCGGGAAGAGAGTGCGCCGGCGTGTCGCCTCGGCCAATGCGTGCTGGAGCGTGTCCGGGTCGGGCGTGAGGCTGGCGTCGGCCGCGATGAAGAGGTAGCGGTCGGCCAGAGCCTGATGGACGAGGGCGCCGGTATTGGCCCAGGACTTGGCGTCATCGTGGGCAACGCTCAGGTGGGCGTTGTGGGCGAAGACGAGGGACGGGCCGCGGTGTTGCTCCTGGGCGATCAGGGTCAGGAGGTTATCGGCCATCATCTCGGCGCGGAGGCTGGAGAGGACGTCGATGCGGTCGGGGGTGGGGGCGGCCATGGCGGCGTGGTAGCGCAGCAGGCCCCGGGCGGTGCGAGCCTGCGACGCGGCGCGGTCGAAAGCGGCCGGGTCGGCCGGGCGCAGGCCCGCGGACGCCCGGTGCAGGGCGCTGACCACGTCGTCCGCGAGCAGGCGGAGGGTATGGGCGCGGGCGGAGTCGCCGATGGAGGCCGCGGGGTCGTACATGGCGGCCTGGTTGGTCCAGTCGGCGTCGTCGCCGGCCAATTCGTCCAGGTCGCGGGCTGATTCGGGGTGTAGGTCGGCGGGTAGGCGGTCGAGGGCTCGGGCGAGGGCGTGGCGGGGACTCGGGGCGCCCGAGTACTCCACCGGGGCGTCGAAGCCATGGAAGCGCACTCGGTCCTCCGGTGCGCGGTCGGCATTGTGGGCGCGGAGCCATTCGACCAGTTCGCGATTGCCCGGTACCGCACCGAATCCATGGCTGAATCCGGTCGCGAGGACCGTCTCGATGTCCGCTGACCCGCCGCACACGTAGTCGTCGACAATCGACGCGGCGAAGACGTCGGTCTCCAAAATGATCGACCGGTAACCCCGTTCGACGAGATGACCGAGAAACTCGTTGCGCAGCAACGGGAATGCGACGATGCCGTGTGTCGGCTCGCCGAGCGCGAGCAGGGCGGGTGGTTCGGTGCGGGCGGCGAGCAGGGCATCGAGGGCGCGGCCCAGGTTTTCCGGATCATCGACCGGGTGGCCGATGGCACGCAGCGTGGTGGCAGTGGACATGGAGACCCCTTCCAGAAGGAACTACCCTCGACACTATCGTTGAAGAATCGTGTGAAACTTCGTCACTAGCGAACTGGGCTCGAGGGCCCAAACCCTCAATCGGAGGTGCTACCTGCGACCCATCGATCTCGCCCGGGAACACGGTCTTTCCGCACAGGCCGTCCGCAACTACGACGAGGCGGGCGTCCTCCCGCCCACCGAGCGCAGCGACACCGGCTACCGGCTCTACACGCCCCTGCACGCGCAGGCGCTACGCACCTTCCTGGCGCTGCGCCACGGCCACGGCCATCAGCCGGCCACCGACATCATGCGCGCGATCAACCGCGGCGACACCGACGCCGCCTACCGGCTCGTCGACGCCACCCACCTCGCTCTGCACACCGAACGCACGACCCGTACCGAGGTCGCCCGGGCCCTGCGCAGCCTGTCCGCTCCGGTCCCCGCGGCTGCCACCGGCCCGCCGCTGACAGTGGGCGAACTCGCCCGCCGCCTCGGTGTGCACCCGGCGACTCTGCGCAGCTGGGAGACCGAAGGCATCCTGCGCCCCGATCGCGACCGCGCCACCGGCTACCGCCGCTACGGCCCGGACTGCGTCCGCGACGCCGAGATCGCCCGGCAGCTGCGCCGCGGCAACTACCAGCTGTCCCGGATCACCCAATTCCTCGACGCTCTCCGCACGGCGGGCGACACGGACGCCCTGACGGTGTTCCTCGATGCCTGGCAGCAGCGCCTCACCGCCCGCAGTCGTGAGCTCCTCACCGGCGCAGCCCAACTCGACATCTATCTCGGTCTGCTCGAACAGACCAGGTTCTGAGGTAGTTCGGGATCGTTGGTGGCTATGTTCCCGGGGGACAAGGACTTTCGGCCGTAATGGAATCGCGCGGCACCGGGCATGCTCGACGGCACCGATCGGAGCACGGACGCATCGTCCGAGGGAGCGGAAGGAGGTGGTCTACCGGACGAATCCGACACAGCGGTGACCCCACGCCCCCGTTGACGCACCCTCGGTGTTATCAGACGTCCGCTTCAACGGGGGCAACCGCTCGCCGGGACCGCGGTCAGGGCAGCGGCGCGGTCCAGAGGACGCGAGTACCACCGGATTCGCCCGGCGGCCAGCGCCCGCACCACCACCTCGTCGTCCTCGGTGAACTCCTGGCCGTTCACCTTCTCGGCGAGATAGAGACTGCCGAACACCTCGTCGCGCACCTTGACCGGGACGCCCAGGAAACTGTGCATGGGCGGGTTGTGCTGCGGGAACCCGATCGAGGCCGGATGGAGGGAGAGATCCTTCAGCCGCAGCGGTTTCCGCTGCTCGATGAGCAGGCCCAGCACTCCGCACCCGTGTGGCGGGTCGCCGATGAGCACTCGGGTGTGATCGTCGATCCCCTCGTAGACGAACTCCGAGAGGTTGTCACCGCTGCTGCGCGTCTCCCGCACGCCCAGCGCGCCGTAACGCGCATCGACCAGTTCGATGGCGGTGTGCACGATGGTGCGCAGCGTCTCGTCCAGATCCAGGCTCGAGGTGATGACCAGCATCGCGTCGATGAGCCGGTCCACCCGGTCGTGCACATCGACCACTTGCGCGATGCGATCCTGTACCTCGGCGAGGAGTTCACGCAGCCGCCACTGGGACAGGGCTTCCACCATCGGAGTTCTGTCACCCGAAAAGGGCACTACACCGCCCGACATGCGGGGGATTCTTCCACCGCGGTGATTCGGCGCGCGACCAAAGCGCGAACATCCCAAGCGGTTCGGGAAGCGACCGCCGCGGGCTTGCCGAAACGTCAGGGCTGGAGGGGTTTCCGGCGCGGGACGACGCGGCGCCGGCTGATGCGCCAGCCGGACTCGGTGCGCAGGACGGTGTCCTCGTAGATGACGCTCGCGGTGGTGCCGGCAGTCTCGACCGCGAGCCCCTTCGACAGCGCCTGCACGGTATCGGACGTGACCGGCGAGACAACGATATTGGTGACGTGATGTCCGAGCGGATTGCCGTCGCCCAGTTGAAGCGCCATATCGCGCAGGGCATCCCGGCCGATCACGACGCCCGCACCGTAGGCGGTCAGGTCGTAGGCGATGTCGTCGGTGAAGATCTCGTCGAAGTGGTCGAAAGCACCGGCGTCGCTGAGATGTCCATGCAGGGCGAGCAATTCGTGGATGGCCAGGCGATCGGCCGTGGAGATCGGCATGGAACCCAGTGATACGCGGCCGGGGCCGCGATCGCCAGTCCTTTTCCGCGGCTCAGGACAGCGAGAGCGCGGCAGCCGTGAAACGCCAAAGCCGTTCGGCGGCAAGGTCGACCGCTGGCCGCGGATGGACGCGCAACTGCTGGCCGATGCCGTGACGCAGGCCGCCGATCACATACGCGCCCGCGCTGTCGGGGTCGAGATCGGCGGGGATCTCGCCGGTGGCCTGCCCGCGCCGGATGTTGGCGGCGGCCGCGTCGCCGAGATTGCGGATGTAGACGGCCTCGATCTCGGTCAGGCCCGGATCGGGTGCGGCCCGGTTGAGCAGCAGTGCCGCGAGTGGGTGCTCGAAGTGGAAGGCCACGAAACAATGCGTTCGGGCGCGCTCGCGGGTGGCCCAGTCGCCGTCGGCGGGCAGCCGGTCATCGGCGATGGCGTGGCTCAGGCCCTCGTAGAAGTCGTCCCAGATGGCCGCCAGCAGACCGACTTTGGAGCCGAAATGGTGGTACAGCGCGCCGGTGCTCAAACCGGTGCGGCGGGTCAGCGCGCTCAGCTCCAAGGTGCCGTTGGCATGGACCAGTTCGTCGCGGGCCGCGTCCAGAAGTTGTTGACGTCCGATCGGTGCTCGTGCCACAGTCGAAGAATAACAGAACTCAGTTATGTAAAGGATGGCGGGATGAGCGCGAAGGTGACGTCACTGCGTGATCTGGACGGCGATCTGGCCGGGACATACCGGCGCACCGAGAGCAGCGGCGCCGGCGTCGACCCGGCGGTGGTCGAGGCCGATCTGGCGGCGGTGGCGCGAGACGGCTACGTGATCCTGCCCGACCTGCTGACCCCGGCCGAGCTCGACGAGATCCGGGAAAGCGTTGCGCCACTGCTGGGTCGGAGCGGGCGGAACAATTTCGAGGGGCACTCGACGCAGCGCATCTACAGCGTGCTGAACAAGACCCGCTCCTGCGACCGCATCGCCGACCACCCGCGCGTGCTGGCCCTGCTGGACCGGATGTTCATGCCGAACTACCTGCTGTCGATGCTCCAGGTGATCAATATCCTGCCCGGCGAGCAGGCGCAGATGCTGCACACCGACGACGGCTTCTATCCGCTGCCGCGGCCGCGAAAGGGGTTGGGGGCGGCCACCATCTGGGCCATCGACGACTTCACCGCGGACAACGGCGCGACCGACATCATTCCCGGGAGCCATCTGTGGGGTGACCGGCTGCCGGAGGAGTCCGACCGCCGTGAACCCGTGGTGATGCGGGCGGGTAGCTGTGTCTTCTTCCCCGGCACGCTGTGGCATGGCGGCGGCGCGAATCGTTCCGACGAGCCGCGCCTGGCGCTCACCGCTCAATACTGCGAACCGTGGCTGCGCCCGCAGGAGGCGTTCACGCTCTCCATGACTCGCGACACCGTGCGCGCGGTGTCGGAGGACATTCGCCGGATGCTCGGGTACAGCATCCACCCGCCCTTCATCGGACAGGTCGACGGCGTGCACCCCAAGCGGCTCCTGGAACCGGGCGCACCCGCCCTGTAGTGCTCAGCTCGCCAGTTCATGGGCCAGCAGCACGGCGGCCTTCATATCCGGCGCGTACCCGACGCGCCACTGCAACCGGTCGATCGGCGTCACCGAGACCCGGTACCGATCATCGACCCGCTCGAACTTGACGATGACCCGCTCGCTCAGTGGGGGGTGCGTCTTCATGACTTCTCCTGACCCTGAAATGGCGCCCGAGATGACGGATGAGAATTCGCGAGGTAAGAGCGGGAATCTGCCGGCTATTCAATAACTGTAGAAAAACTGAGCCCCGCAAGATACGGGCAATTGTCACATTCTGGACGCACTCTCGAGCATCTCGCGACCACAGCCATCGCAGCTGCCGACAAGGTGACCCGCGAGGGCCGCGGGCGCACCGGGACGTGGCCGCGGCTTCGCCGGCAGGGAATGCGCTAGTTGGCGCGGCGACGGCGAGAAGTGCTGTCGCCGCGCGTGGATGCGGTCCGGCCGGACGCGCCGCGGGTGCGCGTTTCGGCGTGGTCTCCCTGCCGCGCACCGGCTGCGCCGCGGCGCTCGGTCCGGGTGCGAGCGGCGGGCTTGTCGTCGCGGGCGGAACCGGCGCGCGGGTTGTGGCCGTTCGCCGCGGCAGTGGCCGACGTGCGGGACTTCCCGCCGGTGCGGCCGCCCGCGCGGCGCGCAGGCCGGGCGTCGGTGGCGCTATCGGGCTTCCTGGCCGCGGGACGGTCGGGGGTGCGCGCATCGTCGATGCTCTGCGCGCCCTGCCGGCGGCGGTTCCGGGGTGCGGACTGCTTCGCGTCGGCCGCGGCCGGGCGAGTCCGCTTCTTGGGCTGGCGAGCGCCGCGGGCGGGGGTGGCCGAGGTGTCCACGCGGTGCTGCGCGGTGGTCTCGGGCGCGGGAATGGCGACCAGCGGGGCCACCTCGCCGACCAGCTCGGTGACCGCGGGCGAGTCGGGGGTGACCGGCTGCGGGGTGGCGTCGATCTTGGCCTTGCGCATGAGGGCGGCGAGGTCGGAGCGCTGATCGGGGAGGACCAGGGTGATCACGTCGCCGTGGTTGCCGGCGCGGGCGGTGCGACCCGAGC
Organism: Nocardia niigatensis NBRC 100131; assembly: GCF_000308655.1. GTDB lineage: Bacteria > Actinomycetota > Actinomycetes > Mycobacteriales > Mycobacteriaceae > Nocardia > Nocardia niigatensis. The sequence goes on from NZ_BAGC01000107.1 coordinate 77,138, forward strand.
GGTGCAGGTAGGCCTTGTGCTCGGCGGGCGGGTCCACGTGCACCACCAGCTCGACGCCGTCGACGTGGACGCCGCGGGCCGCGACATCGGTGGCGACCAGGACCTTCGCGGCGCCGGCGGCGAACGCGGCGAGGTTGCGATCACGGGCGGGCTGGGTGAGATTGCCGTGCAGGTCCACGGCCGGGATGCCGGCGGTGGTGAGCTGCTTGGCCAGCTTGCGGGCCTGGTGTTTGGTGCGGGTGAACAGGATTCGGCGCTCGGACCCGGAGGCGAGACGGTGCACGACCGCGCGCTTGGCCTCCATGGTCGGCACTTCGAACACGTGGTGGGTCATGGCGGCGACCGGCGAATTCGCTTCGTCGACAGCATGTTTCACAGCATCCGGGAGGAACCGCTTGACGAGCTTGTCGACGCCGTTGTCCAGGGTGGCCGAGAACAGCAGGCGCTGACCGTCATCTGGCGTGGCGGCCAGAATGCGGGTGACGCCGGGCAGGAAGCCCAGGTCGGCCATGTGGTCGGCCTCGTCGATGATGGTGATCTCGACCGAGTCCAGGCTGATCAGGCCCTGCCGCATGAGGTCCTCGAGGCGGCCCGGGCAGGCGATGACGATATCCACGCCGCGCTTCAGCGCCTGCACCTGCCGATGCTGGGAGACGCCGCCGAAGATGGTGGTCACCGACATGCGGTAGGCGGCCGCCAGTGGCTCCAGCGTGGCCGCGATCTGGGTCGCCAGTTCACGGGTGGGTGCGAGCACCAGCCCGGCGGGGTGATTCGGCGCACACCGCTGCGCGCGCTCGCCGAGGCGATCCACCATCGGAATGGAGAACGCCAGGGTCTTTCCGCTGCCGGTCTTTCCGCGCCCGAGCACATCGCGCCCGGCCAGCGAATCGGGCAGGGTGCCGGCCTGGATGGGGAATGGTTCAGTTATGCCGGCGTTGGTGAGCGCACGGACCAGGGGGTCGCGGACGCCGAGCGCGGTAAAGGAAGCAGGGGCAGAAGTCATCGGTGTTGCAGTGCCTTTCGGGCATCGGGTGTGTGCCCGAGCCGTGCTGCGGATATTTGGGTCCGCGCCGAGGGCACAAGGTGGCGAGATTGCCAGCGGGCAAAATCGATCGCCGTAAGGAAAGCTAAGCCGCGCAGTGGGGGCTGCTTGGAAGTTCGAAGCGATCTACGACGCGGGTGTGACCGTGCGTTTGTCTGGGCCCGGCACATCCATGATCAACAACGTGTTCGCTGGGAGTCTACCCGGTCCCGGAACTGGCCTCGAACGCGGGGAGCGCGGGCAGTTGGGGCAGGGGCGGGGCGTGCAGCCAGCTGTCCCACAGTGATCGCAGTGACCCGGTGCTGTAATGCCCGGCCAGGTCGGTGAATTCGTCGGTGCTGACGGTGGCGTGGCGATATCGGGCGGTCCAGGCACGCAACAGATCGAAGAAGGCGGGATCGCCGAGTGTGAGCCGCAACGCATGCAGGGTCAGCGCACCCCGCTTGTAGACGCGGTCGTCGAACATGAGGTCCGTTCCCGGATCGGCGAGCAGCAGGTCTTGTGGCAGTCGCACCAGATTGCGGTGCGCGGTGCGGGCCAGTTGGTCCGCGCTCGGCCCGCCGGCCGCCTCGGACCAGATCCATTCCGCGTAACAGGCGAAGCCCTCGTGCAGCCAGATGTCGCGCCACTGCCCGATGGTCAGGCTGTTGCCGAACCACTGGTGTGCCAGCTCGTGCGCGACCAGCCGCTCGGAGCCGCGCCGCCCGTCGCAGTGATTCGCCCCGAACACCGAAATGCCCTGTGCCTCAACGGGAATCTCGAGATCGTCGTCGGTGACCACCACCGTGTACGCCTCGAACGGGTATGGCCCGAACCGGTCGGTGAAGACCTCCATCATCTGCGGCTGCCGCGCGAAGTCGTGCTCGAAGGCGGCGCGCAGCCGCGGCGGCAGCACCGCTTGCATGGGCACCGTGCCGCGCGGCGCCTCGACCCGCTGCTTGCGGTACTGGCCGATCTGGATGGTGGCCAGATAGGAGGCCATCGGCTCGGGCTGCTCGTACACCCAGGTGGTCTGGCTGGCCTTGGTCTGCTTGCGCACCAGGGTGCCGTTGGCCTGCGCGTAGTACGGCGAGTCGGTGGTGATCGAAATCCGGTAGCTGGCCTTGGAACTCGGGTGATCGTCACACGGGAACCAGGAGGCCGCGCCATTGGGCTGACTGGCCACCAACGCGCCGTCGGTGAGCTCCTCCCACCCGACCTCGCCCCACGGCCCGCACACCGGCCGGGGCGGGCCCGCGTACTGCACGGTGAGCGCCAGCACGCCACCCGCCGGAATCCGATAGCGCGGCGTGATCACCAATTTGCCGCGCTGATGGGTGAATTTGGCGGGCTTGACGCCGTTCACGAACACCTTGGACACCGCCAGCGCCTGGGACAGGTCCAGCGCGAACCGATCTCGCACTCCGGTCGTGACCGCGGTGATGTCCGCGCGCCCGGCCAGCCGGTTACTGGCGACCTTGTACACCAGCTCCAGCTCGTAGCGGGAGACCCGGTAGCCGCGATTCCCGTTCTGCGGCAGGTATTCATCGATGGGGGCGTCGAGCCGGCCGGTCATCAGCGGCGTCCCTCCGGCCAGGGCGCGATCGGGTTGCCCCACCAGCGGGTGGACGGCGGCACGCTGTCGCCGCGCATGACGAGCGACGCGGGGCCGATGGTCGCGCCCGCGCCGATCACGCTGGCGGGCAGGGCGACACAGTGCGGGCCGAGGGTGGCGCCCGCGCCGAGGGTGACCGTGTCCATGGCCATGATGCGGTCGTGGAACAGGTGGGTCTGCACCACGCAGCCGCGTTCGACGGTCGCGCCGTCACCGAGTGTCACCAGGTCAGCCTCCGGAAGCCAATAGGATTCGCACCATACCCCGCGGCCGATGGTCGCGCCGAGTCCACGCAACCAGACATTCAGGACGGGTGTGCCGGTGGCGGCGCGCGCGAACCACGGCGCGGCGACATGCTCGACGAAGGTGTCGGCGACCTCGTTGCGCCACACGAACGAGCTCCACAGCGGATGCTCCTCGGTGCTGATCCGGCCCACCAGCAGCCATTTCGCGATCACCGAGGACGCGCCGGCGACCGCGCCCGCGGCCAGCAGCACCACACCGCTGAGCAGCGCGGCGGCCGGATGACCGAGGGTATGGGCCAGCCAGGCGAGGGCGAACAGCACCCCGAGGCCGATGGCGAAGGTCACGAACACCGGGATCAGCCGGCAGGTCTCCACCACCGCGCGGGCCACGCGCAGCCGGAACGGCGGATCGAAGGTGCGCGCGGTGTCACCGGATTCGGCGGCGCGGCGCAGCCGGGTGGGCGGGCTGCCCAGCCACGATGACCCGGCCTTGGCCTTCGACGGCGCCGCGGACAGCACGGCGACCAGGCCGTTCTTGGGCACCCGTCGCCCGGGCGCGGTCATGCCGGAATTGCCGAGGAAGGCGCGCTTGCCGACCTTGGCCTCGCCGATGCGCAGCCAGCCGCCGCCGAGTTCGTAACTCGCGACCATGGTGTCGTCGGCCAGGAACGCGCCGTCGGCGACGACGGTGAACTTCGGCAGCAGCAGGACCGTCGAAACCTCCACGCGCTTGCCGACCTTCGCGCCCAGCAGCCGCAGCCACACCGGAGTCAGCAGGCTCGCGTAGAGCGGGAACAGGAAGGTGCGCGCGGAATCCAGCAGCCGTTCGGTGGCCCACGCCTGCCAGCCCTGGCGGCTGCGCACGGGGTGATGGCCCTCGGTGAGCCCGATGGCGAGCAGCCGCACGGCCACGATGGTGACCGCCGCGTAGACGCCCAGCACCAGCAGCATGGCGACCGGCAGGATGGCGAAGCCGCGCCCGAATCCGGCTGCCAGCGTGCGGGTGTCGCGAATCCACCAGGCGATCAGCAGGCCGCCGGTACCCAGCGCGAAGATCGGCACCGAGGCCAGCACCATGGAGGTGATGCCGAAGATCGCCACCCAGTGCGAGGCCCGCGCGGGCGTCTCGTCGGGCCAGCGGTGCTGTGCCCGGCCGACTTTCACGGCGGGGGAGCCCGCCCACTCCTGTTCGGCCTTCACCTTGCCAGCGACCGAGGATCCCGGCGCGATCTCGGCATTGCGGCCGATCTTGGTGCCGGGCAGCAGGATCGAGCGGGCGGCGACGACCGCGCCCGGCCCGATCTCGATGGGGCCGATGTGCACGAGGTCGCCGTCGATCCAGAAGCCGGACAGGTCCACCTCGGGTTCGACGCTGCAGCCGTCCCCGAGTTCCAGCATGCCGGTGACCGGCGGCAGCGTATGCAGGTCGACGCCCCGGCCCACCTTCGCGCCCAGCGCCCGCGCGAACGGCACCATCCACGGTGCGCCCGACAGGTTCTCGGCGCCGCTGGCCTCGGATAGTCGCACGGCCGTCCACAGCCGCAGATGCACCCACCCGCCACGCGGGTAGGTGCCGGCGGTCACCCCGCGCAACAGCAGCCGGGAACCCGCCACGCACAGCGCCATCCGGCCGGGCGGGGAGATGAAGAGCAGGAACGCCACCGCCATCCACCACCACGACAGGTGCGGCAGCCAGGGCAGCGAGCCCGACCAGGCGGCGACATTGCCGACGATCGCCAGCCAGGTCAGCCATTGCAGGCCGGTCAGGGTGGTGAGCGGAATCGTGGCCAGCACCTGGAACAACTGCGCCGACCGCGGGACCGGCCGGACCGTGCGCTCCTCGACCGCGGCGGTCGGTTCGGAACTGTCGAGCAGGGCGGCCAGCGCGCCCAGGCGCGGATGGTCGTAGAGGTCGGCGACGGCGATGCGCGGATTGCGTTCGCGCAGCGCGGCCACCAGCTGGGCCGCGGCGAGCGAGCCGCCGCCCAGATCGAAGAAGTCGGCGTTCGGGTCGGTGACCTCCGCGCCGAGAATCGAATCCCACAGTCCCGCGACCCACCGCTCGGTCTCGGACAGGCCGCCCTCGGGGGTGGCGGCGGTGGCCTTGGGCAGCGGCCAGGGCAGCGCGTCGCGGTCGACCTTGCCGGAGGTGCGGGTCGGCAGTTCCCCGACCACGGCCAGTCGCGGGACCAGCGGGGCCGGAAGCTGTTCGGCGAGAATGTTTCTCGCGGCGGTGAGGTCGTAGCCGGCGTCGGGTCCGGTCAGGTAGCCGACCAGGATCTTGTTGCCCGCCTTGGTGGTCCGGATCGCGGCCGCCGCTCCCGTGACGCCCGGCAGATGCTGCAGGGCGCTGTCGATCTCGCCGAGTTCGATGCGGCGGCCGCCGAGTTTGATCTGGTCGTCGGCGCGGCCGAGGAAGACCAGTCCCTCGCGGTCGTTGCGCACCAGATCGCCACTGCGGTAGGCGCGTTCCCAGCCGACCGACGGCAGCGGCGCGTACTTCTCGGCATCCTTGGCCGGGTCCAGATAGCGCGCCAGGCCGACGCCGCCGATCACCAGTTCACCGGATTCGCCCTCGCCCACCGGATTTCCGGCCGCGTCGATGACGGTCAGGTCCCAGCCGTCCAGCGGCAACCCGATGCGGATGGGGAAGCCGCCGTCGAGCAGCGCGGCGCAGGCCACGACGGTGGCCTCGGTGGGGCCGTAGGTGTTCCACACCTCCCGTTCGGAATCCTGTTTGCCGGCAAGCCGTTCGGCCAGCTCTGGCGGCACGGCCTCGCCGCCGAAGATGAGCAGTCGCACCGGTTCGAGCGCCTCGGCGGGCCAGGTGGCCGCCAGCGTCGGGACGGTCGAGACGATGCTGATCTCCCGGCGGACCAGCCACGGCCCCAGATCGGCGCCGGTTCGTACCAGGGCGCGCGGCGCGGGGACCAGGCAGGCGCCGTGCCGCCACGCCAGCCACATCTCCTCGCAGGAGGCGTCGAAGGCGACCGACAGTCCGGCCAGCACCCGATCCCCGGGCCCGATCGGGGCGTCCTGGAGGAACAGGCGCGCCTCGGCGTCCACGAACGCCGCGGCGTTGCGATGGGTCACCGCAACGCCTTTCGGGGTTCCGGTGGAGCCGGAGGTGAAGATGATCCACGCGTCGTCGGCGGGGGTGGGCGCGGTGGTGGCGGCGAGCCCGTCACCGGGTTCCCTTGCGACGCCGGTGGACTCGATCCCGGCCGCGGTGACGATGGCCGAGACCTCGGCCTCGCCGAACACCAGGCGGGCGCGTTCGTCGGGATCGTCGGCGTCGACCGGGACGTACGCGCCGCCGGCGTGCAGGACCGCCAGGATCGTGATGTACAGCCCGCGTGTTCCGGACGGCATGCGCACGCCGACCCGGTCGCCCGCCCGCACCCCGGCCGCGGCGAGGCGTTCCACCTCGACCGCGATCTCGGCGAGCAACTCCGCGTACCCCAGCTCGACCTCACCGTCGTCGAGCGCGGGTGCGTCGGGGTAAGTCGCGGCGGTGGCGGCGAGAATATCGATCAGGGTGCGGGCCGGTGGCGCGAGAGCGGCCCCGAGCATCGGGTTCGGGTCGATCTCGGTATCTGCCTGCTGTTGCGGCATTAGGTCCTGCCCACCTCTCGTGGAACCATCCGGCGCTTCTGCGTTGGTTGTTTCATACGAGAGTTACCGACAGGCAAACTGTGAGGCGGCCATTGGCCCACGGTACCGGTCCGGCCTGGTCGTCCCGTGTTCACCTGGCGGCAATGCGGGGACTGCGAGTGCGGTTACGCGTGGTACTGAGAGAAGAACTGCCAGATCACGTCGGTGGCGTCGAACTGGTGGGTGACCTTGCCGACAATCGCCTGCGGCAGGTATTGCGGCCCGTCCGGCCAGGTGTGACCGCCCTCGGCGACCGAATAGAGCTGAACCTTGGCGCCGTTCGCGCAGTCGGAGGACCGCAGGGTGACCGTGGTGCCGTCGTCGGTGCGCTGCGGGAGCGTGGTCGTGGTGGCCGCGTCACAGGAGTTCTTCTCCCGCCACAGCTGCTGGGTGGCGTCGACCGAGAGCACCGGGCTCGAACCCGGTCCGTGGTGGCCGGAGGTGACGCGTACGACGCCACCGCCATACGGGACGATCGGATCGGAGATGCCGTGGATCTCGAGCACCGGCAGGGAATGAGCTGGGGTGCAGGCGGATACGTCGGCCTGGGGGAGCGGGCCCGCCACCGGGGCGATGGCGGCCAGCTTGCCGGACAGCCGGCAGCCGAGGTCCTCGGTGAACATGCCGCCGTTGGACATGCCGGTGGCGTAGACGCGGGCGGGATCGACGGAGTCGTTCGCGATGATCCGGTCGATCACGGCCGCAACGAAACCCACGTCGTCGATATCGGCGGCGCTGGCGTTGGTGTCATCGCCGCGGCCGTCGTTCCAGGACTTCTCATAGCCGTTCGGATAGACGGCGATGAAACCGTCGGCGTCGGAGGCCTTGTCGAAGCCGAAGGAATCGGCCATGTTCTCGGCCTTGCCGCCGCCGCCGTGAAAGGCGAGCACGGCGGGCGCCAGGCCCTGGGGTCGGTTGGCGGGGTAGTGGATGATGTATTGCCGCTGCAGTCCGCCGTATTCGAGGGTGACGGTGGTATCGCCGGCGGCGCGGGCCTGCGGGTGCCCGCACCCGGCGGCCATGAATGCGGTGGACAGCAGGATCGCGGCGGCGAATCTCGGTGCGTTCACGGGGGAAATCGTAGAGACGCAGCCTGAAGCTGAGCTGAAGCTTCGGATCAGCTGTGAGCCCGGATGGCGGCCAGCGCCGCGCCGGCGACTTCGTGTGGCGGAGGCCCGATTTCGATGCTGACGATGTGCTCGTCGGGGCCCGGCGGCTCCAGCGTGCCGAGCTGGGAATCGAGCAGATCCGGCGGCATGAAATGGTCCATGCGCGCGGTGAGGCGGCGCTGCAACTCCTCCCGCGATCCGGTGAGATGCAGGAAGGTCAGTACCGCGCCGGGGCGCCCGGCGAGGCTGCGGCGCAGCACGTCCCGGTACGAGCGCTTCAGCGCCGAGCAGGTGACGATGGCCGAGCGGCCGGCCGTGTACTCCTCGGACATCCAGGCCGCGATGGCGGCCAGCCACGACTCCCGATCGGCGTCGGTGAGCGCGTGGCCCGCCGCCATCTTCGCGATATTGGCCGGCGGGTGCAGGTCGTCGCCCTCCAGGAGATCCCAGCCCAGGCTGCTCACCAGCATGCCCGCGACCGTGGATTTCCCGGATCCGGAGACGCCCATGAGCACCACGATCTGCGGTCGCTCGGGGATTGCCATCATCGCTCCCGGACGATCGCGCTCAGGGCGAGGACGCCCGCCGGCCCGGCCAGTGAGATCACACATTCCATGAGGCTCCACGATTTCAGCGTCTGCACGACGTCCAGGCGTAGATACTCCTTGACCATCCAGAATCCGGCGTCATCGACCTGCGACAGGAACAGCGCACCCGATCCGATCGCCAGCACCATGAGCGCCACGTGAGAGGTACCTTGCCCGGCCGCGACCGGGGCCAGAATGCCCCGACGCCGTCATCGCCGTGACGGTCGCCGAGCTGGTGGCGACCCGGATCAGCGCTGCCGAGAACGGGAGAACCGAACACGAGCTCATGCCGACCCTGGCCAATCCGCAGGCCCTGCTGGGCGCATCACGCCGCGGCTAGGGCACGATCAGGTACCACTCCGCCCACGGGCCCTGCAACGGCCAGCTGTTGGCGAACAGCTTGGCCACACCCATCCCGACCCACAGGTCGACGGTCTGCGTCTCACCCGGACCCGCACCGGTGTGGACGTACACGTCCCGTGATCCGCCGCCCGCGGACCCCAGCCAGCCCAGCACGATGTGATTACCGCACGGCCCGCTCAGATACCCCAGTGGCGTCACGTGCGCGGTCACATGGCCGGGCATGCCGTGCGCGGCCTCCAGACCGACCGCGATCTGCCCCGCGCAGAAGTTCGCGTCCCCGAAAGTGAACACGGTGGTGCCGAACGGCGCCCACTGCGGCAGCCAATCCGCCTGTGCCGGGGGCGCACCCACGCCGCCGCCCAGCGCGAGTCCGGCCGCCGCGATCACCCCCGCCAGCATCCGTACAGTCCTCATCATCGGATGTCCTTCCGGCCGGCCGAATTCCGCGACCGCACAGCCCGGCTCCCGCCATCCGGCCCCGAGACGACCCCCGACGACTCGCCCCGTTGCGCGCGGAAGCCGTTCTCCTCCAGCCTATCCAATCGGCACAGCCCGAATACCCCCATTTCGGGCACCATGCCGGGGCTGGAAACCGGTTGGGGCGGGCCGTGGAACCGGTCGGGGCGGGCAGCGGACTCGGCCCCGGGTGCCCGGTATTGTCTGCGGTGCAGGTAGATCGGGAGGATTTGGTTGGCTGAGCAGCTCCGAACCGGCGTGGTCTTCGCCGGATATCGGGTCGAGCGACTACTGGGTGCCGGTGGAATGGGCGAGGTGTACCTGGCCCGGGACCGGGACCTACCCAGGTTCGTCGCATTGAAGCTGCTCAACCGCGTGGCCAGCGATGACGACGAGACCCGGCAGCGCTTCCTGCGCGAGGCGAACATCATTGCCCGGCTGTCGCATCCGAACATCGTCACCATCTACGCGCGCGGCGAGGAACAGGGACAGCTGTGGCTGGCCATGGCCTACGTCGACGGCTCCGACCTGGCCGCCGAACTCCTCGACGGACCGCTGGAGCTCGGTCGTGCGGCCGCCATCACCGCGGACCTGGCGCGCGCACTCGACTACGCCCACGAGGCGGGTGTGCTGCACCGTGACGTCAAGCCGGCCAATATCCTGCTCACCGCGCAGCCGCGAGAGTGGGCGCTGCTCACCGACTTCGGCATCGCCGAGTCCCGGCACGAGGTGCGCGGCATCACCGAGAACGGCGAGGTGGTGGCCAGTTTCCAGTACACTGCGCCGGAGCGCTTCAACGGCGAGGCCCGGGTCGACCGGCGCGCCGACGTCTACTCCCTCGGCTGCACCCTGTTCGAAATGCTCACCGGCGCACCGCCGTTTGCCGACACCGATCTGCCCCGGCTGATCTACCGGCACGTCAAGGCGCCCGTGCCCTCGGTGCGGGAACGGAATCCGGCGCTGCCCGCCGCCTTGGACCCGGTGCTGGCCCGGGCCATGGCGAAGAATCCGCGGGCCCGATTCGCCACCTGCACCGAGCTGTCGGCCGCGGTGAACGAGGCGATCGCCGGGGCGCGGCCCAAGGTTGCGGTTCCGCCACCACGGGAGACGCACAGTCACAAGGCGATTCCCTCGTCGCGACAAGGGAGCCGTTCGCGCACGCTGCTGGTGTTCCTGGCCGTGGCGCTGCTGGCCGGCGCCGCCGCCGCGGCCGTCGGCCTTCTGACCACGCTCGCCGATTCCGGCTCGCACAGTGCGGCCGGGACCCCGACCAGCTCCACCGCGCCCGTGCCCACCCGCCGCAGCGCCAGCGCCGTCCCCACCACCATCAGCGCCTCCGCCGGCGCGGGCGCGGCCGCCGACGGCTGCCAGTCCCGCCGCACCCCGGACGGGGTGACCGGCACCGATCCGGGTGGCATCGGCAGTGGCCCGGACGCCGTTCTCGCCTTCGAGTACGCCTACTACGTGCTCCGCTCCGGCAGCGTCGCACGGGAATTCGTGGCCGGGGACGCGGCCAATGTCGCGGACGCGGCCAAGATCCAGAGCGGCATCGACTCCCTGCCCATCGGCACCCGCTACTGCGTGCAGGTCAGCCGGATCGCCGCGGCCGACGACGACCACTGGGCGGTGAAGGTCGCCCAGCAGCGTCCCGGTGAACTTCAGGACGTTTTCACCCAGACCGTCACCACGCGAACCGTCGGCAGCCGGACCCTGATCACCTCCATTGTCGAGGAGTAGCACTGGCAGTTGCTGTTTCACAAAAGGGGTGGGTGTGCTGACGGGCTGCTAGGGTGCGAAGCGTTGACTCGATCGGGGATGACTCGGTGGGTCCGGTGAAAGTCGTTCGTCGGTAGGGAGTTTCGGACTTGGAGTCGACAGGATCGTGGGGTGGGGTCTCGGGGGCTGGGGGATGCCCGGTACGCGGAGAATCGGCCGTCGGGGTGGAAGAGCCCCGGATTCTGTTGGGGACACCGGAATTCGCGGCCGACCCGCACCGAGCGTATCGCGAGATGCGCCGCCGGCACGGCTCCATGGTGCCGGTCGAACTGGCCCCGGGGGTGCCCGCGACCCTGGTCGTGAACTACCGGACCGCGCTGCGAATCCTCAATGATCCCGAGCATTTTCCGGCCGATCCGCGGATCTGGCAGGACAGCATCTCCGAGGATTCACCCATCCGGCCGATGATGCAGTGGTACCCTAACGCGTTGCGCAACGCGGGCGCCGAGCACACCCGCTACCGGCAGGCGTACACCGCCAGTATCGACGGCATCGACCTGCACGCCGTGCACGCCACCGTCGAGCAGATCGCGGGACCGCTCATCGCGGGCCTGGCCGCCGAGGGCAGCGCCGATCTGGTGTCGCAGTTCGCGCTGCCGCTGGTGTTCGAGGTGCTCAACCAATTGGTGGGCTGCTCAGCGGATATCGGCCAGCGGGTGGCCACCGGCATGGCCGCGCTGTTCGACACCGTCAATGCCGCGTGGGGCATGCAGACCCTCGGCGAGGCGCTGATGGAACTCATCGCCATGCGCCGCGCCGAGCCCGGCGACGACGTCACCTCGCGCATGGCCCACCACCCGGCGGGGCTCAATGACGAGGAGATGCTGTACCAGCTGGTCAGCTTCTACGGCGCGGGCATCGAGCCCATGCAGAACCTGATCAGCAACACGCTGCTGCTCATGCTCACCGACGACCGTTTCGGCGGAGACATGCTGGGCGGCAGCCTCTCCACCCGCGACGCGCTCGACGAGGTGCTCTTCAACGACCCGCCCATGGCCAACTTCGCCATGAGCTATCCGCGGCAGCCCATCCTCATCGACACCACGTGGCTACCCGCCCACCAGCCGGTCCTGATCAGCTTCGCCGGCTGCAACAACGATCCCGAGATCGCGGGCGGCGACCGCACCGGCAACCGATCGCATCTGGCCTGGGGCGCCGGACCGCACGCCTGCCCCGCCCGATCGGTGGCCTACCTGGTCGCGCAGACCGCGATCGACGAGCTGCTGGACGCGCTGCCCGACCTCACGCTCGCCGTCCCGAAACACGACATCTCCTGGCGTCCCGGTCCGTTCCACCGCGCCATGGTGGCACTGCCGGTCGAATTTCCGATCAGTCCCGCGCTGCGCGCGGTGTAAGGAGCGCTCCATGTCCCAGAGCCCGATCGTGCTGGATGTCACCGGCACCGACATCCAGGGCGAGTCCGCCCGGATTCGCGCGCAGGGCCCGATCACGTTGGTCGAGCTGCCCGGCGGCGTGCCGGCCTGGTCGGTGACCGACCAGGCCGTGCTCAAGACCCTGCTCGCCGATGCCCGGGTCTCCAAGGATCCGCGTCAGCACTGGTCGGCGTTCATCAACGGCGAGATCACCGAGGCCTGGCCGCTGCTGCCCTGGGTGGCCGTGGAGAACATGTTCACCGCCTACGGCGCCGACCACCGCCGGCTGCGAAAGCTGGTGTCCCCGGCCTTCACTCACCGCCGCACCACCGCCATGCGTGAACGCATCGAGGCCATCGTCGCCGAACTGCTCGACGAGCTGGCCGCGCTCCCGGCCGGCTCGGTCGCCGACCTGCGCTCGCTCTACGCCTACCCGGTGCCGATCCGTGTGATCAGCGGGCTCATGGGCGTGCCCGAGCATCTCGACGCCGCCATCCACAAGTGCGTCGACGGCTTCTTCGACGGGTCTCTGACCGCCGAGGAGTCCATGGCCAACTTCCTCGAAATGTACGAGCGGGTGGGCGAACTCGTCGCCTACCGCCGCGACAACCCGGGCGACGACATCACCACCGCCATGATCGCGGCCCGCGACGACGAGGACGGCTCGCAGCTGGCCGACAAGGAACTCGTCGAAACCCTCATGCTCGTCATCAATGCCGGGCACGAGACCACCGTGAACCTGCTCGGACAGGCCATTGTCGCGCTGCTCACCCACCCCGAGCAGCTGGCCGCGGTCGTCGCCGAGCAGGCGTCGTGGAACGACGTCATCGAGGAGACCCTGCGCTACCAGTCGCCGGTGGCGCACCTGCCGCTGCGATACGCGGTGGAGGACATCGAGATCGACGGCATCACCATCCCCAAGGGCGAGGCCATCCTGGCCTCCTACGCGGGCGCCAGCCGCGACCCGCGGATCCACGGTGCGACCGCCGACAGCTTCGACATCACCCGCGACACCAAAGACCAGCACGTCGCCTTCGGCTACGGCGCTCACCACTGCCTGGGCGCGCCGCTGGCCCGGCTGGAGGCCGCCATCGCGCTGCCCGCCCTGTTCGAGCGCTTCCCGAACCTCCGGCTGGCCACGGACGCAACCGAATTGAAGCCGCTGGGCAGCTTCATCTCCAACGGGCACGCCAGCCTGCCGGTGCGGCTGGACGGCGAGTAGTCGTCACCGTCGCGGGCCGGAGAGGTCTCCGGCCCGCGCACACGGCTCGTCCCCGCCGACTCAGCCCGCGGCGATGGGCGGCCGCACGGTGCCGAATCCGGTGGCCTGCTCGAAGGCGTGGCCGACCTCCAGCACCAGGCGGTCGGCGCGATGCGGGCCGACGATCTGCAAACCCACCGGCAGCCAGGCGGTGGTGAATCCGGCGGGCACCGACAGGGCCGGACACCCGGTGGCACTGATGAAGTAGGCCGACCGCATCCAATCCAGATAGGTGTGCATCGGCTCACCGGCCACCGTGTCCGGGTATTCGAGATCGATATCGAACGGTGGTACCTGGCTCACCGGCAGCAACAGGACGTCGTAGCGCTCGAAGAATTCCCGCATCCGATGGAACAGCATCGTGTGCAGCACTTCGGCTTCGGCGATGTCGTGCCCGCTCAGCGCCAGCCCCTGCTCGATATTCCACACCAGCGACGGCTCGACCCGATCCCGGTGCGCCAGCAGCGGTTCCAGCGCCAGCGCGAACTGCCACGCGCGCAGTGTCCGGAAAACCTGTTCCGCCCCCGACAGATCCGGGCAATCCTCGGTGACGACCGCGCCGAGCTCGGAGAACACCCGGACAGCGGGTTCGAGGACCTCCCGCACAGCCCGATCGACCGGCACCGAGCCGCCCAGGTCCGGCGACCACGCCACCCGCAGCCCGCGCAGTTCGCGGTCCAGGGATCCGGTGAAGAGCGCCCCGGGTTCGGCCAGCGAGATGGGACTGCGCGGATCCGGGCCCGCCAGCACCGATAGCAGCAGCGCCGCATCGGCCACCGTGCGCGCCATCGGCCCCTGCACGGCCAGCGTGCCCCACGCGTACGGGTCCGGCCAGGTCGGCACCCGGCCGGGCGACGGCCGGAACCCGACCACATTGCAGAAGGAGGCCGGATTGCGCAGCGACCCGCCCATATCGCTGCCGTCGGCCAGCGGTTGCAGTCCGCACGCGAGTGCCGCGGCCGCGCCGCCGCTGCTGCCGCCCGCGGATTTGCCGAGATCGTAGGGATTGCGGGTGGCGCCGAAGAGCGGATTCACGGTGTGCGAGCCCGCCGCGAACTCCGGCACATTGGTTTTGCCCAGGGTGATGACTCCCGCTGCCCGCAGCCGCTCGATCAGTAGCTCGTCGTGGTCGGGCACGTGCTGCGCCAGCAACGGGCTGCCGTAGGTGGTGCGCAGGCCGGCGGTGTCGTGGGTGTCCTTGTGCGCCATCGGGATTCCGTGTAGCGGACCCGGCACTTCGCCCGCCGCCACCCGGCGATCGGCGTCACGGGCCGCGTCGAGCGCCTGCTCGCCGGCCAGCGTGATGATGGCGTTGACCTTGGGATTGATGCGTTCGATCCGTTCCAGATGGGTGCGCACCACCTCGACGGCCGAGATTGTGCGGGTGCGCAGCCAGCCGGCCAGTTCCCGCGCGGACGCGTAACAGATGTCGGAATCCACCGGCGCTCCTCATGATCCGGATGCGAGTGCCTCGGCTCCCATAGTGACGTCCGCGGCCCGAATCCTCGACCCTTCCGGCGTGCCGCCACACCCGGGTCGGAGGCCGGCCCACGGTTGCGCGATACTGGCTGTGCGTCTTTCCGCGTGTGCTCTGCGATCCAGATCCGTCACACAGGAGGAACGAAACCTATGGTCATCTTCCGTAATCGGAACCGCTCCACCGTCACAGTCACCGCCATCGCGGCCCTCGGCGCGGGGGTGCTGCTCACCGCGGCGCCCGCGCTGGCCGCGAACTCCATCTCCGTCGACGCGGCAGGGCCCGGGTCGATCAGCATCGACTACACGTGCGAGGCGTCCGCGGGCGTCGCCGGGATCATGGCCATGGTCGGTGATCCGAACGCGGACCGGCCCGCCGCCACCGGCACACAGAACTCGTTCACCTGCGACGGCTCCCAGCACGCCGCGACCATCATGCTCACCACGGTGGCCGGCGAGACGCCGCTGGCCTCGGGCGCCGCGGTGCAGGTCCGGGCCGCCCTGGTCGACCAGAGCCAGACCGTCGTGTCCGGGACCGCGAAGCTGCTCACCCTCGGCTGAAATCCTCGGTATGCAAGCTTCGTCTGTTCGACAGCATCCGGAAACCTGCCGTTAGACAGCGGCTGCCAGACTCGCCGCCGCGCGCCCGATGAGCATCCTGTCGGGCCGCGGACGGCCGTCGCCGTCGGAACACAGCAGTCGCCCGGTCGTATGCCGTCCGGCGGCATACGAGAACCAGGACCCGGACGTGCGATACCGCTCGATCATGTGCAGCGTGGCAGTAATGGCGGCGGGCCTCGTCTCGCTGTCCACGACGCCCTTCGATCCGGCGGCTCGCGCCGAACCGGGCGTGATGACGCCCGCCGATCCGGGAGCCGCGCCGATGGCGCCCGACGGTTCGACCATTGTCTCCACCCTGCATGTGGACGATCGGCACCTCCAGCTCACCGTGCACTCCGCGGCCATGAACCTCGATTTCCCGGTGGACGTGCAGCTGCCCGCCGATCGGTCCGCACCGCGCCCGGTGCTCTACATGCTCAGTGGCGGCAGTGGCGGCATCGGTGCGGCCTCCTGGGATCACCGCACCAATGCCTTCGACTTCCTGGCCGACAAGGACGTCAATGTCGTGCAGCCCATCGGCGGGGCGGCGTCGTATTACGCCGACTGGCGCAGCCCGGACCCACGGCTGGGGGTCATGAAGTGGACCACCTACCTCACCGAGGAGCTGCCCCCGCTCATCGACGCCGCGCTGGGCGCCAATGGCCGCAACGGTCTGGTCGGCGTGTCCATGTCGGGCACCTCGGTGCTGCAACTGCCGATCGCCAAGCCGGGCCTGTACCGCTCGGTGGCCGCCTACAGCGGCTGCGCCCGCATCGCCGATCCGGTCGGCCAGGCGTTCGTCCACATCACGGTCGCCTTCGGCGGCGGCGACGCGGACAATATGTACGGCGGGCCCGGCGACCCGATGTGGGCGGCCAACGACCCCTACCTGCACGCCGACGCGCTGCGTGGGCTGGACCTGTACCTGTCCAGCGGCAATGGCATGCCCGGCCCGCACGACAAGGCCGGGGACCGCCATTTCGCCGGTGCCGGAGACAGTCTCGCGAACCAGATCCTGGTGGGCGGGATCCTCGAGGCCGCGGTCGACCAGTGCACACACGCCATGGCCGACCGGCTCGCCGACCTCGGAATCCCGGCGACCGTCGAACTGCACCCGTACGGCACCCACTCGTGGGGCTACTGGGACGACGAGCTGCCCGCCTCCTGGCCGGTACTGGCGCGTGGGCTCGGGCTGTAGCGCGACCCCGTCAATCCTGGTCCGGCGGTAGCTGTTCCAGCGCCCATCGGGCCCAGTCCCGGTTCATGGCGGTGGCCCGGGCGCCGTACTCCAGCGCGAGGTGGCCGTAGCGGGACAGGCCGCTGTCGGTCCACTCGATGCTCTGCTCGAGGTCGCCCAGTTCGTCGTGTGCGCGTGCGGCGCGCTCCTCGATCCCGGCCAGGTAGGCGCGGGCCTGCGCGGGCGGCAGCAGGCCGAGGAAGAACACGCGCAGCAGCGTGTCATTGCGGGTGACCTGTTTCGGCTGGGTGGTGGTGAGCCAGGTGCGCAGGTCATCGAGCCCGGTGGGGGTGATGGTGTATTCCTTGCGGCCGCGCGGGCCTTCGTCGCTGACCGCGATGAATCCGGTGTCGGCAAGTTTGGTGAGCTCGGTATAGATCTGGCTCTGCGTCGCGGGCCAGACGTTGGCCAGCGAGTACTTGAAGGTCCGCAGCAGGTCGTAACCACTGGCGGGACCCTCGGACAGCAATCCGAGCACGGCGTACCGGAGACTCATGCGCCCTATCTTACATTCCAGTATTGACATGTCGTGGCAGGAGGCTCAGGCTTGCACATGTCAGAACTGGAATGTCGAGACGCCGAGGAGCCGGGCTCCTCCGGCAGGCAGGTATCGAACATGACCACACCTCCCCACCTCACCGGCAACTACGCACCGGTCGCCGACGAACTCACCACACACGAATTGCCCTGCACCGGAACGATTCCCGCCGAACTCACCGGCTGGTACCTGCGCAACGGCCCGAATCCGCACGCCGCGGCCTCCAAGCACTGGTTCCTCGGCGACGGCATGGTGCACGGCGTGCGGGTCGAGGACGGGCGCGCGGTGTCGTACCGCAACCGGTGGGTGCGCACCAGCACCTACACCGACGGCGCCCGTGGCATCGACGCCGAGGGCCGGCGGGATTTCACGGCGGGCGTGGCGAATACGCACGTCATCCGGCACGCCGGACGCACCTTCGCGCTCGTCGAATCCTCGTTTCCGTACGAATTGACCTGCGAGCTGGACACTCTGGGTCCGCACGACTTCGACGGCAAGCTCACCACCGCCATGACCGCGCACCCGAAGACCTGCCCGGTCACGGGAGAACTGCACTTCTTCGGCTACGACTTCTTCGAGCCCTACCTGACCTATCACCGCGCCGACGCCGCGGGCAATCTCGAGCTCAGCCGTCCGATCGACGTCCCGGCCGCGACCATGCACCACGATTTCGCGCTCACCGCGAATCACGTCGTATTCATGGACCTGCCGGTGGTTTTCGACCTGCCGACCGCCATGGCCGGTGCGGGCATGCCGTTCCTGTGGAACGACGACTATCAGGCCCGCCTGGGCGTCCTGCGCCGCGACGACCCGCACGGCGCCGTGCGCTGGTTCCCGATCGAGCCCTGTTACGTCTTCCACACCCTCAACGCGCACGAGGAGGCGGGCCGGATCGTGCTGCACGTCATGCGGTATCCGAGCATGTGGCGCAGGGACTCCCGGGAATTCGACGAGGGCGCGACACTGTGGCGCTGGACCATCGACCTCGCCGGTGGTGCCGTCCGGGAGGAGCAACTCGACGACCGCGTCGCCGAATTCCCCCGCATCGACGACCGTCTCGCCGGCCTGAACGCGCGCCACGGCCACGCGTCGGTCTCCGACGGCGGTGCCGGAGCGCTCCTGCGCTATGACCTCCACACCGGTACGAGCACCGCCCACACCTTCGCCCCCGGCCGCCTCCCCGCCGAAGCCTCCTTCGCTCCAGCTGACGAAACCCCGGGCGGCGCGGGCTATCTCATGACCTACGTCTTCGACACCGCCGAGAACCGCAGCGATCTGGTCATCCTCGACGCCGCCGATCTGTCGGCCGCCCCGGTGGCCACCATCCATCTGCCCCGCCGCGTCCCCTACGGCTTCCACGGCAACTGGCTACCCGACCTCTGATCCGTGCCCGCCCCGCCGATCTCGCGGTTCTTACCGGTTGCTCAGTGGGTGCGCGACAGCGTCGGTCCGAGGCCGTCGATGCTGAACTCGCCGGCGGTGACACGGACCGGGGTATCGGTGAAACGGCGTGCCGCCAGGACGGTCTGGAGGAACTCGCGAATCGGGGCCGGCTGATCGGCGAGAGTAGCCAGGGTGTCCGCCGGGACCTCGATGGTGCCGTCGAAAGTCCTGGGCTGATCGGTGATTCCGGACTGCTGGACGGTCTGGCGGAGCCCGTCGACGGTGTGCAGGATGAGGTCGAGGCGGGTGCCGTCGGCGAAATCCAGTCGCAGTGGGGTGGGGGAGACGGCGATGTCGAAGGATTCGATGTGCGCGGTCACGCCCGCGGCGGTGCGGCCCGAGTAGGTGTACGGCGATGCCGGCGCGGTGTCGTCGGCCGAATGGTCGGTGGTGGTGTTGTCCAGGAGGCGGCCCGCCAGCGGCTGGTCCGTGGGGACGAAATCCCACCGGTCGGCGGTGAGTTGCTTCATCCAGTAGCCGGTTCGCCCGTTGTCGGCGCCCTCCACGCGCAATTCACGGGCGTCGGAGCCGATGCCGGTCTTGTGGACCGATACCCGGTCGGTGATCCGGCCGGGAATCTTGGGCTGGCGCAGCCAATCCGGGGCGGGCAGCTGGATCGCCGCGTAGTGGTTGTCGACCCGCTCGCTGAGCATGTCGGGCGCCGCGGGCCGTCCACGCTGGTCCTCGTAGGAGTAGCGGAAGAACACCTTGTCCGCGCCGGAGATGTCGAAATCGTAGAGTCGCGTGTAGAGATCGCCGTACTGGTTCACCACCAGCGTGGTCGAGCCGCTCGTGGACAGTGCGACCGCGCGGAAGCGGCCCTGTGCGGGCGTGGACATCTCGTAGCTGTGGTCCTGCGGCAGCCACGGGTCCACATAGTGGATGCGGTGGCCGTCGTCGGTGAGCGCGAAGACGTGGGACACCTTCGCGCCGCCGACGTTGTGGTCATTGCCGGCGGTGTCGCGCCAGAGGTGATCCTCGTTGGGCGACAGCACCGACCAGGTCCAGTCGATCGTGCCCGGCGGCAGCGTGTTGCCGGGACCGGTCCACAGCGGGGTGCCGTAGCGGCTGCTCCAGTTCCAGTCCGCGGGCGCGCTGAGAATGTGGTCCATCGTGAAGAACCGGCCGTCGGCGTCGATGGCCATCAGCTCGTCGTCGTCCGCCGAGACCCCGGCGATCCGGCCCGCCATGCACCCGGGCAGCGGCAGCGTGCGCCAACCGCCCTGCGCGGCTGCCTGTTTCACGTAGACGGACCCGTCGCGGACGGCGAAGGACCAGCGGCGATTGAACGTTTCCGTGGTGGTCCGCAGGAAGACCTGATCCGGCAGCGCGACGGTGGCCGTTGGGAACGCGTCGAGTCCGGCCGTGGTCTCGTCCGCCCCCATCTCGGGCGTTCCGACGGTGCCGAGCAGCGTGCACGCGGGCGGTTCGGCGTGTGCGGGCTGCGGTTGCTGTGCCAAAGCGAGGGCGAGTCCGGCGGCAGCGGCGAGCACGCCGTGGCGTACTGCGGGTTCGCGCATCACAACCACCCGAGGGCGCCGAAGATGATCAGGGCGAGGGCGTCGATACCCAGAATCGCCCCCACGGCAATGGCTTTCGCCCGCACCGTCTTCAGGTCGTGCACGTAGAAGCAGGCGACGAAGAACGGCACGTACCCGAAAAGCCAGATCAGATACGGGAATCCGGCGTGCCACCAGGACCAGTCCCAGGTCAGTACGCCCGCCTTGTTCAGCAGCACCTCCACGCCGACCGCGGCCGCGGAGTTCGCCGCGATGAGCACCGGCCGGTTGGGCAGGCCCAGGATGCGAACGTCCTTGGACGGCAGCATCTTCGCCGCGGCCACGCCCATGATGGCGAACATGAAGCAGATCTCGATATTGAGGCCGATGAGGATCTGATACGCCGTCGGTCCGGTCGCGCCCCACACCGGCGCCCGGCCGGTGGCATGGAAGACCAGCGAGTTCCAGATCTCGTTGAACCAGTCCATGCCCCACAGCGCCAAACCCGCGAACAGTACGTTCCAGTTCCGTCGTTCGACCTCGGTCGCGTAGACGTAGATGACGACCAGTAGCAGCGGAATCACGTACCACTTGAACTGGCTGCTGTCGCGCAACAGCTCGAGTGCGGCCCGCGCGTGATCGGTCATCCCCGACCCCTTCCTCATCACCGTAGAGCTTCGCGAGTGTGTGACAAATAAACCTGTGTTGTCAACCTGTAACGGAGAGATGTTTACGGAGACGGCTCCGGCAACGTGCGATTCCGGCGGCCTCTCAGACCGCGGTGATGTCGCGCCGGTCGAAAACCGGAGCGGCGGCCAGAACGAACACGACCGCGGCGAGGGCGAGCCAGAGGTAACCCAGCCGTAAGCCGGTACCCAGTGGGCCGGCGCCGAGCGCTTGATGGAACGGTGACCACGGGCCCCAGGGGCGCACGGCGTCAACCATTTTCGAGGCCGCGTACAGGACATAGGTGGCAACGGCGAGCACACTCGTGACCGCGAGGGCGGTCCGGCGACGGCCCGTGGCCGCGCCGACGGCGAGTGCCAGCCCTCCGAAGGGCGCGGCCAGAACGACCATTGCGACGGATCCGGTGGCGGCCGCGGCGACGCCGACCTGCATCCCGAAGATCGCCGCACACGCCACCACGGCGGCGAAAAGGACGACACCCAGCACTACCAGACCGCTGAGCAGGACCGCTGCCTGTTCCAGCAGCAGTCGAACCGGTGTCACGCGGGTGACCAGCACTACTTCGAGGGCGCCGCTCTCCTCGTCGCCGGCGACCCCGCGGGCTCCGCGGGACACCGCGAACACCAGGAACAGAATCGGTAGCAGCATGCTGTACAGCTCGGTGTTCAGAAATCCGGCGCCGGAGGAGAACTGGTCGACAGCGAACAGCTCGCGCAGTGTCTCCGGATAGTTGTCCAGGATCTGCTGCAATCCGGATATGTGCGAAATCGACGGCCACAGCGCCGATTCCAGCAGGACCAGCGCGATGATGCCGAGACTCCAGCCGATGAGTCCGCGGCGCTCGTCGCGCAGGCACTTCAGATACACCGTCCCGAACATCAGCGTTCCTGTCCGTAGTAGGTGAGGAAGACGTCCTCGAGATCGGGTTCGTGACTGACGATGTCGGTCACCCCGAACGGTGCGACGTACTTCAGGAGATCGGCCGTCGACCCGTCGACTTCGACGTGGATCGACCGATGGTCGGCGGTGACCGACCGGACGCCACCGACCGCGCGCAGGAGATCCGGATCCGGTGGCGCGGATTCGAACCTGAGTTCCAGCCGACGCAGTGGCAGGGCGGTCAGTGCCGCCACCGACTGCACCTCCACGAGCCGCCCGTGGCGCAGGATCGCGACGGTGTCGGCCACCGCCTGTACCTCGGAGAGCACGTGCGAGGACAGGAAAACCGTGCGACCGGCGTCGCGAGTCTCCCTCAGCAGGGTCAGGAATTCGCGTTGCACCAACGGATCCAGTCCCTGGGTCGGTTCGTCCAGGACGAGAACGTCCGGCTCGGTCATGAGGGCCTGCACGATGCCGACCTTCTGCCGGTTGCCGTGCGACATCGCGCCGATCCGCGTGGTGAGGTCCAGGTCGAGACGTTCGGCGAGCCGGCGCAGCACCGCAGGGTCGACATCGCCGCGCAGGCGGGCCAGGTAGCTCAGGTACCGCTCGGCGGTCAGGTCCGGGTAGGCCACGAATTGCCCTGGGAGATAGCCGATATGGCGTTGTGCGGCGGATCGCGCTCGTACGACGTCCGCCCCTGCCACGGTCACGGTGCCGCGGGTCGGGCGCATCAGCCCGGCGAGGATGCGGATAGTCGTGGTCTTGCCCGCGCCGTTGGGTCCCAGGTATCCGAAGATCACCCCGGGCGGCACCTCGAGGGTGACGTCCAGCAGTGCGGCGGTCCGGCCATAGGACTTGGTCAGCCCCTGCATCGCGATCATCGGCGGCATGCGTTCAGGATGTGCCGTCGATGTCGTGGCTCGAAGAGTCCAACGAACCGGGCCGCATGCCGAAAGTCATCGTCCGGTTGCCGGGAACAGTGGGCCGTTCGGCCCTTGGGACCCGAGCGCTCCGGCCTGCAGAGTGAAGGAAACACGATTCGGAAGGCGGTCCGGGATGAGCAGACAAGCCGAGGCGCCGCCACCCGGTGACCGGACGCCGCCGAAGCCGGCGCCGCCACGACGTCTGTCGTGGCGGCTGTGGCTGATTCCGGTGGCCGTGCTGCTCGCGGGCCTCGTCGTGTCGAGTTTCGTGCCCGGACTGCGGAACACGGCTCCGTCCCCGGACGACATCACCTACAGCCAGCTCCTGTCCGACATCGACGCGCACCAGATCAAAACCATCACCATCCAGACGTCCGGTCATGCCACGGGCAGTCTGGCCAATGGGCACGAGTTCACCACCGTGATCCCGCCCCAGGCCGGTTCCGCGCTGCTGGACCGGCTGGAGAAGGCGGGTGTCGCGGTATCCGCGACGCCGCCGTCGAGTGGTACGTCGGGATGGTCGCAACTGCTGACCTGGATATTGATCCTCGGACCGTTCCTGCTGCTGATCTGGTGGTTCCAGCGGGCGGGCCGCGGAGCGGCGAGCCAGCTGAGCGGTGCGATGGGAGTGGGCAAATCCAAGGCGAAAGTCTTCGATAGCGAGCGCCCGGACACCACTTTCGACGATGTCGCCGGCTACACCGGGCCCAAAGCCGAGATCACCGAGGTCGTCGATTTCCTCCGGGCGCCGGAACGTTACCGCCGGGCGGGCGCGGTCGCTCCGCGCGGGGTGCTCATGATCGGGCCGCCCGGCACCGGAAAGACGCTGCTGGCGCGTGCGGTCGCGGGGGAGGCCGCGGTGCCGTTCCTGTCGGTGGCGGGGTCGAGCTTCGTGGAGATGTTCGTCGGCGTCGGCGCGGCACGGGTGCGAGATCTGTTCGCCGAGGCCAGAAAACGTGCGCCGGCGATCGTGTTCGTGGATGAGATCGACGCCATCGGCTCACGCCGGGGCGGCTCCTCGGCGATGGTCTCCAATGACGAACGTGAGCAGACGCTGAACCAATTGCTCTCGGAGATGGACGGATTCGATCCCGCGGTGGGCATCGTGGTGCTCGCGGCCACCAACCGGCCCGAAGTGCTCGATCCGGCGCTGCTGCGCCCGGGGCGATTCGACCGGCAGGTCACCATCCCGCTCCCAACCCTCGCCGAACGCGCGGCGATCCTGGCCGTGCACTGCCGCGGCAAGCATCTGGCCGCCGAGGTCGACCTGCAGGTCGTGGCCAGGGGCACACCCGGATTCTCGGGAGCGGATCTGGCCAACCTGGCCAATGAGGCCGCGATCTGCGCCGTCCGGGACGACCGCGTCGTCATCGGTCCGGGTGACTTCGACGCGGCCCGGGACCGGATTCTGCTCGGCCGCCGCGAAGGGTCGAATGTGCTGCTCCCCGACGAGAAATACGCCGTGGCGGTGCACGAGGCCGGGCATGCCCTGGTTGCCGCGCTGTCCGCGCACGCCGACCCGGTGGCCAAGGTGACGATCCTGCCCGCCGGGCAGACCCTCGGCACCACCGAACAGCTGCCGCTGGTCGAACGCCATCTTTACGCCGAGAGCTACCTCACCGATACCCTGACCGTGCGGCTCGGCGGCCGGGCCGCGGAACTCGTCGTCTTCGGGCAGGGCTCTACCGGCGCGGCCAACGATCTGGCCCAGGCCACCGAATTGGCCATCAAGATGGTTCGGGAATTCGGTCTTTCGGCCGCGCTCGGCCCGGTCGGATATCCGCGGGGCGGCTCGGTGTTCCTCGGCGGGGGCGGTGCGGAACTGTCCAGCCGCCCGTTCGCCGAAGCCACCCAGGCCGCCATCGACGCGGACGTCGCCCGCCTGGTACGCGAGGCCGAGCACCGCGCGGTGGATCTGATCGAGACGCACCGCGGCGCTCTGGAGCGACTGGTCGATCAGCTGCTGGATCACGAAACCGTCGACGGCACCGAGGTGTACTCACTCGTGGGTGTGCCGATACCGACCGACCGGACCGGCACGATGCCGCCAGCCATCGTCGCGCCCCGCAGGTCCGATCCCCGCGCCGCGGCCCACGGTGCGAACGGCCGGGCCCGGCCGGAGCCCAACGTCCCGCCGGTGTAGGCGCCGCGGCCGGCGACCGGGGCCGCTGGGTACCGGCCGCACGGCAGCATCGAGACCGGCCAGCACGCTCGAATTGCTTTCCGGCGGAAGGACAGACGTCCTCTGAGATTCAGATCGGCCTTCACATCCGGGTGTTCGAAATGACCTCGGCGGCAGCGGCATCGCGGATGAATTAGTGCGTTCCCGTTGCCTATCACGATCATCTGCGAGCTGCTCGGCATCCCCGCCGCCGACCGCGACGACTTCCAGCGATGGTCGGCCGAACTCGTCTCCGCACAGAGCCGGGAGGCGAAGGCCGCCGGCAACCGGCGCTCCAGCACTACCTCGACAACCTGATCGAGATGCGCCGGGAGACGCCCGGCAGCGACCTGGGCACCCGTCACCTGGCCTTCGGATTCGGCATCCACCAGTGCCTGGGCGCGCAACTGGCCCCGGCTCGAGGCCCGCATCGCGGTGGCCATGCTGCCGGACCGCTTCCAGAAAATGGCCCTGGCCACGTCAACCGAGGAGCTTCGCCGGCGCTCGAGTGTCGTGAGTCGTGGTCTGGAAGAACTGCCGGTCGCGCTGCGCGCCTGACCGTGCGGCCGGCTCGGGCTCGCGCGCGGGCGCGCGGACAGCGGGGTGAAGCTTCAACGAGGGGAACCCGTTGACCGGGGTTTGCTCCGAACCGGTGTGACGGCCGTTACCCGGCCACGCCCCCACGGTTGCGAGGGGTGTGCTCGATTCGGTCTCGGAAGGTGGCGACGGTAAAATCGGTGGTTCTTGTGTGCCGCGATGGCGCACACTCGTTCAGTTAACTACCAGCACCCTGCTGCACCCGAGGAGACGCTTGTGATCACCGCGACCGACCTGGAGGTCCGGGCCGGAGTCCGCACCCTGCTGACGGCGCCGGGGTCGGCGCTGCGGGTGCAGGCCGGTGATCGGATCGGGCTGGTGGGCCGCAATGGTGCCGGGAAGACCACCACGCTGCGCATCCTCGCCGGTGAGGGTGAACCCTACGCGGGCAAGGTGATCCGTTCGGGCGACATCGGCTATCTGCCCCAGGATCCGCGTGAGGGCAACCTCGAGGTGCTCGCCAAGGACCGGGTGCTCTCGGCGCGCGGGCTCGACACCCTGCTGCGCGACATGGAGAAGCAGCAGGCGCTCATGGCCGAGGTCGCCGACGACAACGAACGCGAGAAGGCCATCCGCAAGTACGGCCGGCTCGAGGAGCGGTTCTCCGCCCTGGGCGGCTATGTGGCCGAGAGCGAGGCCGCGCGGATCTGCAACAGCCTGGGTCTGCCCGACCGTGTGCTGAACCAGCAGCTGCGCACCCTGTCCGGCGGTCAGCGTCGTCGAATCGAGTTGGCGCGCATCCTCTTCAGCGCCTCCGACGGCAGCGGCGGCAAGTCCGACACGACCCTGCTGCTGGACGAGCCCACCAACCACCTCGACGCCGACTCCATCAACTGGCTGCGAACCTTCCTGCAGAGCCACGACGGCGGGCTCATCGTCATCTCCCACGATGTCGAACTGCTCGGTGACGTGGTGAACAAGGTGTGGTTCCTCGACGCGGTGCGCGGCGAGGCCGACATCTACAACATGGGCTGGAAGAAGTACCTCGACGCCCGCGCCACCGACGAGCAGCGCCGCGTCCGCGAGCGCGCCAACGCGGAGAAGAAGGCGTCCGCGCTCAAGCAGCAGGCCGCTAAGCTCGGCGCCAAGGCGACGAAAGCCGCTGCGGCACACCAGATGGTCAAGCGCGCCGAGCGCATGCTGGCCGAGGCCGACGACGTGCGCGTGGCCGACAAGGTGGCGCGGATCAAGTTCCCCGAGCCCGCCCCATGCGGCAAGACGCCGCTGATGGCCACCAACCTGACCAAGCTCTACGGGTCGCTGGAGATCTTCACCGGCGTGAACCTCGCCATCGACCGCGGCAGCCGCGTGGTGATCCTGGGCCTCAACGGTGCGGGTAAGACCACCATGCTGCGGCTGCTCGCCGGAGTCGAATCCCTCACGGCCGGGCAGATCGATCCCGGGCGCGGCCTGAAAATCGGATATTTCGCCCAGGAGCACGACACGCTGGACGATCAGGCCACCGTCTGGGAGAACATCCGCCACGCGGCACCCGATGCGGGCGAACAGGATCTGCGCGGTCTGCTCGGTGCGTTCATGTTCTCCGGCCCGCAGCTGGAGCAGCCCGCCGGCACGCTGTCCGGCGGTGAGAAAACCCGTCTGGCACTGGCCGGTCTGGTCTCCTCTGCCGCGAATGTCCTTCTGCTGGACGAACCTACGAACAACCTCGATCCCATCTCGCGCGAACAGGTCCTCGACGCGCTGCGCAGTTACGCGGGCGCGGTCGTGCTGGTGACCCACGACCCGGGCGCGGCCGAGGCGCTCAACCCCGAGCGCGTCATCATGCTGCCCGACGGCACCGAGGATCACTGGTCGCAGGAGTACCTGGAACTCATCCAGCTGGCGTGAGAAGTCGCTTCCCGCACGGAAAAACGCGAGGTCGCCAAAAGTCGGTGACTCACATCACAGCGTTTCGTTGATCACAGGCATCCGAGTCTCTAACCTGGAATGAGGCGCCCACGGCGACTCGGAGGAAGCCATGAGTGACAGGCCCGCACAGGGTAAAGCCGTATTGGGTAAAGGCACGCGCGTCACCGGGAAATCCCGCGATCGCCTGCAATCCCAGTTGAAGAAGCAGTACGAGGCCGGAGCGAGCATCCGATCATTGGCCCGGGAGACCGGGCGGTCGTACGGCTTCATCCACAACGTGCTCGTGGAGTCGCATGTGCAACTCCGCAGCCGGGGCGGTGCGAACCGCCGCAAGGCCGCCAAGGCCGGCAAGTAGCGTCTATTCCCTTCCGGGATCGGATTGCGGGTTCTCGACCGGCGAAAGCCGGTCGACGACTTGCCATTTCGGACTACTTGCCGCGATTGCGGGCAATCACGGTGCGATGCTCGACGATTCGCGATGGCGTGCGGCCGTTACGGGACTACCGTCCCGTCGCCGAGAACCAGTAGGTTTGCGAGGCTCTGGAAAATCGGCAGACCGGTCTTGATTTCGAGATAGGCGAACTGCCCCTGGGGATTCACCTCCAGGAAGTAGAACTCGCCGTCGAGACCGACCCGGAGGTCGAGTACGCCGAAAGCCAGTCCCAGCGCGCCCATCAGCGTGGTGAGCGACTTGCTCACCGATGCGGGCAGGCGATCGGCGGTGAACGCCACGGACGTGTCCAGTCGCGAATCCACGCGCCCCACACCGGATTGCGAGTCGATGCGCACCACCCATTCGATGCCGTCGACCCAGACAATGCGCAGATCGCTCTCGGCCTGGATGTAATCCTGAAAGATGGTGGGGGAGTTGCGGATCGTGGCCAGCCGGTCGAAATCCGCTGGTGTGAAAAGCCGGGTCTCGGTGAACGCGCCGCGCCCGGTGCCGGTGCGCTTGTAAACCACTGATCCGGGCCGGGATTCGATGAAGGCGCGCGCCTCGTCGGGATCATTGGTGACGAGGGTTTCCGGAATCGCGAAACCGGCGCGATAGGCCGTCTCCAATTGCACGATCTTGCGGCTCGCGGTGCGGTCGGCCCCGGGGTCGTTGACCCACAGGGCCGGGACGGACCACAGCAGTCCCTGGAGGAAGCCGTCGCATTCGGCGCGGCGGTAGGTGTCGTCCTCATCGGACAAACCGGCCGGTACCGCGCAGGGATGGGGCCGGCGCCACCACACGGAGGTGACATCGTCGAGCCCGAAGACGTGCGACAGACTGCGGTACGACCCGTCCCCGCCGAGCCGGAAAGTGCCGTTCTCGCGGGGGAAGTCGCGCATGTCGAGGCGAATCGGGTTGTGCCCGTGGTGTTTGCGCAGGGTGGCGGCGAGCGCATCGCCATGGAGATCCTCGGCCTCGGTGACGATCAGCACCGAACCCATGGTGCGGGCGGCCATACGCGCCCCCTGTCAGTCCAGGCTGTCGCAGGCGATGCCGTCGTCGCTGCCATGGTGCGACCGGGTCTGGCAGCAGGTCATGGTGGCACCGCCGACCCCGGGATGAGCGGTGAGATCCAGTCCGCGGGCCCAGATTTCGGTGAGCTTCCGCAGTTCGTCGTCGCCCCGCGCGGGACTGAGGTCCGGCGACAGGGTGAGGGGACGATCGGTGACCTCGACACGGCGGCGCTGCGTGAAATCTGCGGTGGCGCCGGGCCGTACGCGCACCAGCACCGGGCGGCCCTCACCGCTGCCCTGCGCGGCGGCGGCATCCCACCGGGCGATATCGACGACATCGGCCCGGTGGAAGGTCCAGGTGCTGCCGTCGCCGACTCGCACGCTGATACTTCGCTCGTTGGCTGCGACAAGGTAGCCGGGTAGCGGTGGCGAGGTGCTGGCGAGGATCGCCGATCCCGTTCGGTGCAGGGCGCCGGTCATGCTGAACTCCGATCTGCTCGGGATTTGCTGCGGGGCCGAGCGTGATCTGAATCATATCCCGCGAGGCCCTGAATTCGGTCCGCAACGAAAGATTTCAGCTCCGCCGGCAAACTTCGGCGGGGTTTCGGAAATCGCTCCCGCTGAAAGTTTTTCGCCGCAAAACCGGGACCGACGGGTATGGGCGGCGTCCGGTCAGAGACCGAGCAGGTCCGGCGAGTCGGCGACCGCCCGCAGGGCCGCACCGGGATCCGCAACCAGTTTGCGGGCGGTGAGATCGAGAATGCCGGAGACGACATCGATCTCCGCCGACACCATGCCGTCGAGTTTCGTGATCCGCTGCCGCATCCGGAAGATCTTGCCGCCCGTCCATTCGAATTCGCAGCTCACCGTGACCTCGTCGCCCAGATGCAATTCCCGAAGGTACTTGACCGTCTGCTCCAGCACCACCGGCCCGATTCCCGCGGCCACCAGCTTCTCGCCCGGCAGTCCGCCGGCCCGCAGCAGCTCCCAGCGCGCATGCTCCGCGTACTGCAGATAGACGGCCTGATTCAGGTGCCCGTTGATATCGAGCTCGTAGCCGCGGACCGTGATGGGGACGGAGAATGCCATGGAACCAGCAACCGAGCTCGCGGTAATGGTCATTCCGCATTTCCAGTGATCTGCCGCACACCGCCCCGGCGACTCCAGGGCTATCGGCCGCCCCGCCCGCTTCCGGGAGTAAAGCGACCGGTTGCTATGTGTGTGACTCGGGTCGGCGCATCGCCGCCGGGTCCGTCCCGATGCCCATGCGCCTGTGGCCTATATGGCGACAGCGCGGTTCACTGGCGAGCGTAGCCGGTGAACCGCGCCGCGATCTCGATTTCCGCGCGGGCGGCCGGCAGACCGGTGCCGTTCTGCTGGATTCTCCAGCGACCGTTCGGTTTTCGTGGTGAGCGCCGGTGCGCTCAAGCGCGGTTGGCGTTGCGCTCGGCCCACCACTGCGGGGCGTCGATGAAGTGGTTGTCATATTCCTTCTGGGCGGCGTCGATGTCGGCGGGGGTGACCTCGCCGTGGGCGAGGCGCTCGAGGAAGCGGAAGTAGCCGTGGCGTTCGACGCCGGGCATGAGGGCGATGAGGATGCGGGCCGGGCTGTCGGGGGCGGCGCCGAAGGCGTGCGGCATGAACTTGGGGACGACGATGGCGCCTCCCGCGCCGACGGTGACGATCTTGTCCCCGGCCAGGACCTGGAGTTCGCCGTCGGCCACATAGAACAGCTCGTCGGAGAGGGTGTGGTAGTGCGGCATCGCGCCGTCCGCGCCGCGGGCCATGGTGACCTCTACAGTGCTGACCGACCCGCCGGCCTCGTTGGAGTCGATCAGCAGCCGCACCGAGACGGGCTGGTCACCGATGATCTCGGCATCGTGGGGCCGGCGGATGGCGGCGGGGCGGGAAGCGGTGGTCATGTCGGCTCCAAGTGATTCGATGGGAGATAATTCGATACCGAACTATATGGCATCGAATAGAATCTTGTCCATGGGTGAGAAGCAGACGGACGCGGTGGACGTGATCCAGGAGCAGTGGCGGCGGGAGCGGCCGGACCTGGACGGAGCGGCGATGGCCATCATCGGGCGGCTGGGCCGGCTCTCGGTGGTGGCGGCCGACCGGATCGAATCGGTGTTCGCCGCACACGGATTGCAGCGCGGCGAGTTCGATGTGCTTGCGACACTGCGACGTTCGGGGGAGCCCTACGAGCTCAACCCCTCCGGGCTCGCTGACACCCTGATGATGTCGCGGGCCGGGATGACCGGCCGCCTGGACCGGCTGGAGAAGGCCGGCCTGGTGCGGCGGATCGCCGACGCGGGCGACCGGCGCTCGATCCGGGTCGCGCTCACCGACCGCGGACTGCATCTCATCGACATCGTCGTGACCGAGCACTTCGAGAACGAAACCCGCATCCTCTCCGCGCTTTCCGATCGGGAGCGCCAGGAGCTGGACCGCATCACACGGCGGCTGCTGACCGATCTCGAAGGCGGTGCGTGACCTCCCGGGTCAGGCTGTGGCCTCGGGTTCGGGCCGGCCCTGGGCGATACCGTGAAACGCCGGGCGCAGCAGCGCGGTGATCCGTTCCGGCGACCCGTCGAGCCCGTCGAGGTGCAGCAGATGGCGGCCGATGACCACGCCGATCGTGAGCGCCCCCAGTAGTCCGGCCCGCAACTCGACATCGTCCTCGGCGAGATGTTCGGCGGCTTGCCGCCGCTGCGCGGCCATCGCCGATCGCACCTCGGCGGTCGCGTCCGGGTGGGTCAGCATCGATCGAATCGCCGCGAGCGCCCCGGCCACCCGCGGCCGGCCGTCGCCGGTCTGAGCGCGGGAGTATTCGTCGTGACCGTGTTCCACGGCCGCGGCGGCGCCTACCGCGTGAACGACGCACTGGGACTACCCAATCCGCCCCGCCGCATGGGTGTTTCGTAGTCGGTCACCTGTCCGATCGACAGGTCGATCAGCGCCAGCAGGTCCCGGTCCCCGGCGTTGGTAACCACGACGAGCGAGTTGGTCTTCTCGTCGACGACCGCACCGGCGCTGAATGTGCGGTGGCGTGGATCAGCGACCCATCGGCCGCGACCGCGAACACCGCGATATCCACCACGGCGGTGGACGCGTCGACCGCCGCCACCGATTTCCCGACCCGATTCGATTGCACACCCACCGAATTCGGTGATCCCGCCCCCGCCATGCCCCGCACCTGCCCGCTTCACGCCGGCGGGGCCACGGGGCGGGAATCGAACCCGCGACCTTCTCCCTGTCCGAGGCGCTCCACCTGCTGAGCTACGCCGTGACCCCATGGTGAGCCTACGGCGTGGTCACTGCTTGCGGCGAACCGAGGCTTCCACGAGATCCAGGACGGCCTCGAGGTTGTCGTTGGCGTGGCCGGAGGCGATGCGGGCGATGAGTCCGTCGAGGACGAGATCCAGGTAGCCGAGCAGGACTTCGGTGGGGACATCGTCACGCAGGGCGCCGGCGGCCTTGCGGCGTTCCAGGCGGGCGACGGTGGCGGCGGTGAGCTCGGTGGAGCGCTCCTCCCAGTTGGCCCGGAATTCGGGATCGTTGCGCAGGCGGCGGGCGATCTCGAGGCGGGTGCCCAGCCAGTCGAATTCCTCTGGGCGGGCGAGCATGTCACGCATGACCTGGATGAGGCCCTGGGTGGCCGCGACCTCGGCCATGCGGCCGGCGTCCTCCTGCGCCAGGGCCAGGAACAACGCGTCCTTGTCGCGGAAGTGGTGGAAGATCGCGCCCCGCGACAGCCCGGTCGCTTCCTCCAGTCGACGCACGGTGGCGCCCTCGTAGCCGAACTCGGCGAAGCAGCGGCGGGCTCCGTCGAGGATCTGGCTACGCCGGGCGGCGAGGTGGTCGTCACTGACCTTGGGCACTGGCTCCTCCGAAACGTGTTGTGCGGGTTCTCCTTATCGATCTTGCGACCAAATCGGAGAACCCGCACGAGCGACGAGCGAAGCGGCCCGGGAACGGGCCGCGTGGTGGGCACCGGAAAACCGGTGCCCACCACCACGACTCGGCTTCGAAACAGCCCTTCGAAGACCGAGACGCGCGGTTTTCTTAGCCGCGGATCATGTTGCGCAGCACGTACTGCAGGATGCCGCCGTTGCGGTAGTAGTCCGCCTCGCCGGGGGTGTCGATGCGGACCACCGCGTCGAAGACGACCTTCTCGCCGTTCTCCTTGGTGGCGGTGACCTTCATGGTCTTCGGAGTCACACCCTCGTTCAGCTTGGTGATGCCCTCGATGTCGAAGGTCTCGGTGCCGTCCAGGCCCAGCGACGCGGCGGACTCGCCGGCCGGGAACTGCAGCGGCACAACGCCCATGCCGATCAGGTTGGAGCGGTGGATGCGCTCGAACGACTCGGTGATGACGGCCTTCACACCCAGCAGACGGGTGCCCTTGGCGGCCCAGTCACGCGAGGAACCCGAACCGTACTCCTTACCGCCCAGCACGACCAGCGGGATGCCCGCGGCCTGGTAGTTCTGCGAGGCGTCGTAGATGAACGCCTGCGGGCCACCGTCCTGGGTGAAGTCGCGGGTGTAGCCGCCCGAGACGTCGTCCAGCAGCTGGTTGCGGAGCCGGATGTTGGCGAAGGTGCCGCGGATCATCACCTCGTGGTTACCACGACGGGAACCCAGCGAGTTGTAGTCCTTGCGCTCCACGCCGTGCGAGTCGAGGTACTGCGCGGCCGGCGTGCCCGGCTTGATCGGACCGGCGGGGGAGATGTGGTCGGTGGTGACCGAGTCGCCCAGCAGCGCCAGTACGCGCGCGCCCTTGATGTCCTCGACCGGGGCCGGGTCCATCGTCATGCCGTCGAAGTACGGGGCCTTGCGCACGTAGGTCGAGTTCTCGTCCCACGCGAAGGTGTCGCCCTCGGGGGTGTTCAGACCCTGCCAGCGCGCGTCGCCCGCGAAGACGTGGGCGTAGGACTTGGTGAACATCTCCTTGCTGATCGCCGACTTGATGGTGTCGTCGATCTCCTGCGGGGAAGGCCAGATGTCCTCGAGGAAGACATCGTTGCCGTCCTGGTCCTTGCCCAGCGAGTCGGTCGCGAAGTCGAAGTCCATGGTGCCCGCGAGCGCGTACGCGATGACCAGCGGCGGGGAGGCCAGGTAGTTCATCTTCACATCGGGGGAGATACGACCCTCGAAGTTGCGGTTACCCGACAGCACGGCGGTGACCGACAGGTCGTTGTCGTTGATCGCCTTGGAGATCTCCTCCGGCAGCGGACCGGTGTTGCCGATGCAGGTGGTGCAACCGAAGCCACCCACGTAGAAGCCCAGTTTCTCCAGGTACGGCCACAGGCCGGCCTTCTCGTAGTAGTCGGCGACGACCTGCGAGCCCGGGGCCATGTTGGTCTTGACCCACGGCTTGGACGTGAGGCCCTTCTCGACGGCGTTGCGGGCGAGCAGCGCGGCGCCGATCATGACCGACGGGTTCGAGGTGTTGGTGCAGGAGGTGATGCCCGCGACCACGACGGCGCCGTGATCCAGGATGAACTCACCGCGCTCCGGGTCGGAGACCTTGACCGGCTTGGACGGACGGCCGCCGTTGCCGTTGGCGGCGTTCGGGATGATCGCGTCGTCGTCGGCGAAGGCCAGCTCGGCCGGGTCGCTGGCCGGGAAGGACTCCTCGATGGCCTCGTCCAGCTTGGAGTGCGGGGCGGCCTCGGGGTCGTTGGTGTAGTTGTGGATGTCCTTGCGGAAGGCGATCTTGCTCTCCGACAACAGGATCCGGTCCTGCGGGCGCTTCGGGCCGGCGATGGACGGCACCACGGTGCCCAGATCCAGCTCCAGGTACTCCGAGTACGCGGGCTCGTTGGCCGCGTCGTGCCACATGCCCTGCTCCTTGGCGTACGCCTCGACGAGCGCGAGCTGCTCGTCGCTGCGGCCGGTGAGGCGCAGGTAGTTGATGGTCTCCTCGTCGATCGGGAAGATCGCGGCGGTCGAACCGAATTCGGGCGACATGTTGCCCAGGGTGGCGCGGTTGGCCAGCGGCACCTCGGCCACGCCGGCGCCGTAGAACTCGACGAACTTGCCGACCACACCGTGCTTGCGCAGCATGTCGGTGACGGTGAGCACGACGTCGGTGGCGGTCACGCCCGGCTTGATCTCACCGGTCAGCTTGAAGCCGACGACCCGCGGGATCAGCATGGAGACCGGCTGGCCGAGCATGGCGGCCTCGGCCTCGATGCCGCCGACGCCCCAGCCCAGCACGCCCAGGCCGTTGACCATGGTGGTGTGCGAGTCGGTGCCGACGCAGGTGTCGGGGTAGGCCTGGCCGTTGCGGACCATGACGGTCGGGGCCAGGTACTCGATGTTGACCTGGTGCACGATGCCCATGCCCGGCGGGACGACGCGGAAGTCGTCGAAGGCGCCCTGGCCCCAGCGCAGGAACTGGTAGCGCTCGGAGTTGCGCTCGTACTCGAGGTCGACGTTGCGCTCGAGGGCGTCGGCGCGGCCGAACACGTCGAGGATGACCGAGTGGTCGATGACCATATCGGCGGGGGAGAGCGGGTTGACCTTGTTCGGGTCGCCGCCGAGGGTGGTGACGGCCTCACGCATGGTGGCGAGGTCGACCACGCAGGGGACACCGGTGAAGTCCTGCATGATCACGCGGGCGGGCGTGAACTGGATCTCGGTGTCGGGCTCGGCCGACGGGTCCCAGTTGGCGATGGCACGGATGTGGTCGGCGGTGATGTTCGCGCCGTCCTCGGTGCGAAGCAGGTTCTCCGCGAGGACCTTCAGGGCGTAGGGCAGCTTCTCGGTGCCGGGCACGGCCGAGAGCCGGAAGATCTCATACGAGTTGCTTCCGACCTCGAGGGTGCCCTTGGCGCCGAAGGTATCGATACTCGTCACGTTCAGCTCCACTCGTCTGTGAATGGGAGGGCCGCCGGCGGGGCTGTGCCGATGGCCTCGTCGAGGCGCGGGCCTCGTCCGGTTTTCGACATTAACAGTACGCTTGTCCTGTGAGCACATCGGGGGCGGGTCATCGGGCGGTCACGGGCCGGGTCGCGCCGATTCGGCGGGTGGAATCATGTGGCGCGGTGAGGTGATGTGACAAGCCGTCCCGTACCCTGCGATTCGTGACCGCTCCGCACACCTCGGTTTTCACGCCCATGAAGGCGGAACTACCGCCGAACACCAACCTCGATGCCATCATCGCCGATCTCGCCGATGATCATGTCGCCGCCCCCTCCGGACGCGACCAGGAGGCCCTGGCCGCCATCGCCACCGAGGCGCGAGAGCACGGCATCCAGCTCGACATCGTTGTGGTGCAGGGCAACCCGGGCATCGAGGCCAACCTGCGCGATCTGGCCAACGAGGTCGGCAAGATCGAGCACGGCACCGTGGTGGTCTTCAGCGACGACTGGGTGGGCACCTACAGCGACCAGTTCAACCGCGGGCGGCTGGAGTGGGCCGAGGACAAGGCCAAGTACCGGGGCCCCGAGCACACCACCGAGGCCGCCCGGGTCTTCGTGGATCGGCTCGAGCAGCCGGAGACGGTGTCGTGGACGGTGATCACGCTGGTCATCCTGGGTGTGTTGATCGCGACCATCGGCGGGCTGTACGCGGTGAAGGTGCGGCGCGGGCAGCGTGCGGCGGGGGAGCCGACGCTGGTCGGGTAGGGCGTTCGCGCTGGGAGACGGTGTCTCCGTTCGGGGTTCGGGTTCGTCCCGGGCCCCTTTTTCATGCCCGGATGCGGAGCGCCAGCTAGACGGACCGTCCGGTTTGTATGCGACACGCCGAAAACGTACCGAATGGCGTGTGTTGTGACGTATGTGAACCATGGGGCCTACCTGCAACTTCTTGGCTACCAGTGAATTACACGCTTGTCATTGTGGCGAGCCTGACTTGTCCGGTCCTTGACGTGCCGTACGGTTTCGCGATGGCACGGTTGGGGTTTTTGTGCCGGATGGGACTCCAGGGAGGTGCGATGCGACAACCGGCGAAGCGACAGGGACGCCCGGTGCGGGTCGCTACGGAGTTGCTCGTAGCGCTCATCGTGCTGGCATTGCCCATGGCCAGCGGGCACGCGGTGCCACCGCCGCCCCCCAACCCGAGCGACAGTGACCTCAATGCGGCGGGCGCCCAGGTCGACGCGGGCGTCGGTGAGGTCGGCGCGCTCATCAATCAGGTGGCCGCGGCCGAACAGCAGTTGCAGCAGCTCGACGACGCGGTCGCCGGCCGCCGCGAGGCCGTCAACAAGGCTCTGGTGGATCTGCAGATGGCCCGCGACGCCGCCGACACGGCCGCCCGCGCGGTCGCCCAGTGCCAGCAGGACCTGACCGACGCCGGCGCGAAAGTCGATAGCGCGCACGGGGATTTCGACAAGTACGTCGCCCAGGTCTTCATGCGTCCCGGCTCCACCTCGCTGATCTCCTATATGGCCGCGCCCAGCCCCGAGATCGCGCTCAACCGCGCCCAGGTGCTGACCATCGCCTCCAAGAACCAGCAGCAGGTGGTCGACGGCCTGCGGCACGCCCAGGTCGACCAGGCCAACAAGACCTCCGCGGCCAAGCAGGCCCAGCAGGCCGCCGACGCGGCCGCGGCCGCCGCCGACGCCAAGAAGGCCGAGGCGCAGCAGGCGGTCAAGGCCGCCCAGGCCGAACTCGACCAGCAGAACTCCCGGCGCAACGACCTTGTCGGGCAGCGTGATTCGGCCCAGCAGCGGCTGGACAAGGCCCGCGCGAATGTGGCGGGCCTGCAGAGCCAGCGCGACACCTTCGTCGCCTGGGACCAGCAGCGCAAGGCCGAGGAGGCCGCGGCTCGTGCCGCCGCCGCGGCCGCCGCGGCCCGCGTGGCCGCCGACCGTGCCGCCGCCGAACGCGCCAGCCAGGTCGGCCAGGGGCATCGCCCGCACGTCGTGCAGGACCCCTCACCCCCGCCGAAGCGGTCCATCCAGCCCAGCCGCCCGAGCGGCTCCAGCTCCCAGCTCATCGAAACCGTCGTCGACCGCGCCATGTCCCAGCTCGGCGTCGTCTACGCCTGGGGCGGCGGCGACGAGGACGGCCCGACCCTAGGCATCCGCGACGGCGGCACCGCCGACAGCTACGGCGACTACAACAAGACCGGCTTCGACTGCTCGGGCCTGATGATCTACGCCTTCGCCGGCATCGGCGTCTCCCTGCCCCACTACTCCGGCTACCAATACACCATGGGCACAAGGGTTCCCGTCTCCGAACGAGCCCGAGGCGACATGCTCTTCTGGGGCCCCGGCGGCAGCGAGCACGTCGCCCTCTACCTGGGCAACGACAAAATGATCGAGGCGCCGCAGTCCGGCGAGGTTGTCCGCGTAGCCCCCGTCCGAGAAGACGGCATCATGCCCTACGCCGTCCGCATCGTCTCCTGATTCATCGCTGTAGGTTCTCACTGAAAATGTCCAAATTCTCAACAGATGTCACGAGCCTGTCCTTTTAGCCAAATTGATGAGAACTTCTCCTAGGCGGCGTTCGGTCGCAGGGGGATCATGTTGCTATGGCCGTTGTAGGCCACGGCGAGCATTGGGCTGGCCTGGCTGGAGTGGTTCATCGGTCCGAAGTCGCCTGTCAACAGACGCGACGAAGGCCGCTTTGTGGAAACAACGTTGCGACAGTTGCCTTTCGATGACGTACTGGATGGCCTGCCCGTGCGTGAGTTCAGATCGTGGAAGGGGCGAAAGCACTACTCAGGCTGGTACTGGTCGTCGACGATGGGACGCCACGTGGTCTATGAGAGTCGGCTGGAGATGGCGAGAATCCTTCTGGCAGATCAGGATCCGTCCGTCATGAGGATTGCAGCTCAACCGTTCCTGATCGAGGGGGTCGATGATTCTGGCCGGATCCGCCGTCATGTACCGGATCTCTTGCTGGAAACTGCCGATGCTGTTCTGGAGCTCGTTGATGTGAAATCGTATGAGCGGCTTGGAGATCCGAAGGTTGCTGCTCAACTCGCATGGACGCGGAGGGTATGTGATCAGATCGGGCTGGCCTGTGAGGTATGGAGCGGTGCTGACCCAGTATTTTTAGCCAACCTGAGCTTCTTAGAGCCCCTATCGGGTTCGGTTGCTGAGTCGTCGCCAGCAGATGAGTGCTGCGGCGAGGTCGAGGAATCCGTGGTGGATGTCGGTGCGGCGTTCCCATCGGATGGCCAGTCGCCGGTACTGGTGTAGCAGGGCGAAGGTTTGCTCGACGATCCAGCGGCCGGCGGTGACTTTGTCGTGGGTGCCGCGGCGGGCGATGTAGCCGGTGATATGTCGTTGCCGTAGTTCGGAATAGACGCTGGGGTAGTCGTATCCCTTGTCGGCGATCAGGTTGGTGATCCGGTGTCGGGGTTGGCCCGCACGACCGCGCAGGGGCCGGACCCGGTCGAGCAGTGTGGGCAGCATCAGGTGATCGTTGACGTTGGCCGCTGACAGCGCGACGGCGAGCGGGAATCCGTTCCCGCAGGTCAGGATGTGGTGCTTGGAACCGGTCTTGGCGCGGTCGACCGGGCTCGGACCTGTTGCGGCGCACCTTTTTTCGCCCGCACGTGCGAGCCGTCGACCATGACCCGGTCGAAATCGATCAACCTGGCGGCATGGGCACGGGCGAGCACGGCTTGATGGATCTGCTCGAATGCTCCGGCTGCTTGCCAGTCCCGCAACCTGCGCCAACACGTCATTCCGGACCCGAACCCCAGCTCCTGGGGCAGGTCTTCCCATCCGATCCCGGTGATCAGCACGAACAAGATCCCCTGCAGCACCCGTCGACTGTCCATCTGCGCCGGTCCCGGTGTCCCGGCCGGTTTCACCGGCAGTAGCGGTTCGATTACCGCCCACAACTCGTCATCCACGATCCAGGGTGCTGCCACAACGAAACATACTGCACTGCAACGCAACCCGACGACAACTGACCGAACCTGTTAGGAGCTCTAAGTAGCCGAATGTCGAGCATTTCGAGTCGTCTGCGCAGCGGGTTGTCCAGTGCCACCCGCGTGGACCCCGGTGGCCGATGGTCCACGTCGCCGACAGGCATAACGATAGAGAGGTACGCGCAACCATCGTCCGCGTCATCGCCGACCATGTCCGACCCGCCGCTGAATACAACTGGTCAACAAGCCGGCTGTTTCCAGCGCCGACCGTAGGGCGCGCGGGTCCCGGACCGAACTCGGCAGCCCCGACATCCTCGACCCCGAGTGGCAACTGGATCTCACCGCGCACCTGATCAGGTCGTAACGGCGCCCTCGGGTCGTGATGGCGGTCAGCGTCGATCGTGTCGGCCGCGAGGAATCTGTGTCCACCGACGCTGCCGCGGTTGGCGTGCAGGGCGACCAGTTGCGTGGCGTCGCCGACCGGGCCGATCAGCCCGCCGTAAGCGGCCCCGTCGAGTTCGAAGGGTTGCAGTGCGACGAGCTTTCCGACGCGAGCGCCCACAATCCCCGCAGGCAGCATCGCAGCGACCAGCGCAGTGACCAGGCGCGGAAGTCGTTGATATGGGGTCGCTTGTGTTCTACTCGTCGAATCCGAGCTCAGAGGGAGTCTTCGAAGAATGGTCGATCGAATGGCGGTGTCACGACTGCTGGTGGCGTGTGCGGTTCCGGTGCTCCTGACCGCGGGGTGCGGCGAGGAGGGAACCACATCGGACGGCAGCATCCCGGCCGGTGAAGTGCAGGCCGTCACCACGACCTTCGAGCGGTTCTTCGACAGCTCGATCGCCGTCGACCAGAAGGCGGCACTGCTGGAGAACGGTCAAGTCTTCGTGGAAACGCTGGAGCGCCAGGCGAATTCGTCGATCGCGGGCGGCGCGACGGCGAGTGTCTCGCAGGTGGACGGAAACGGACCCGGTCGCGCGGCCGTCACCTTCACCATCAACAAGCACGGGATTCCGCTGCTGCTCAACCGCCATGGCACCGCACTGCGGATCGACGGCTCGTGGAAGGTCGCTGCCCAAACCTTCTGCGATCTCCTGCGTGTCCAAGGCGGTCCGCCGGCGGTCTGCGACGCCGCGCCCGCCACCGCACCGTCACCGACCCGCTGACCGCCCTCGATTCGGCAATCGCCTTCAGCACGTCCGCTATTGGCACCCCTACTACTTATGTCGTTCAGGTTCGGTGCGGTGACTCCTTTGGCTCCCCAGGACTGTTGAGTCCTCACTTAAAGGCGGCGGGCGCTGTGTCCGGCGTGGATATGGCGGCGGGATCTGGTTGGCACGGTGTGTCTTCCGGGTGCCGCCGTCGATACCGGGTTCGATAGGTCGTGGTTCGAGCCCGCCTGCACGATCGGACATCTCGTGACCACTGAGCCGTCGAACTCTCATGCAGACCGGTGCCGTGCAGGTGCGCTGGGATCGCGAACAGCTCATCGGAGGCCAGCCCATCGAGGCTCGTAAGTAGGGCGCTGCGCGTTCTCACCCGGGTTCGAACCCGGCATGAACCCGACCCCGGACGGGAAGCCGACCTGCACATCAGCCCTGGCTGAACCGACCTTCGCCACGGCCGGCGGAACCCCGCCGAGCTGACCCTCTACCCGCCGGTCCCCGCCCGGCCAACGGGTCCGAGCCAGGCCGGACGGGGATGTGCGGCATATCCACACGAGTCACCCGACCGTGGCCCGACCGGATAACCGCTGATCATGATAGGTACGCGCATGCGCACCCACGGGTCACCACGCCGCGCGGCGGATACGAACAACCCATGACAAACACGCGGCCCGCTCGCCCGCCCGCGCGGATTGGCAGGAGCCTCTTCGGTTTCCGAGAAACCTTCCAGCCCTTCAGGGTTCGCTGTGCCTTGCTGTGCGCTGCTCGCAGGCGCATTCGGGGTAGTCCAACGGCGGGGTGTACACCGTCGCGCCGCAGACGCGGCACTGGTGTGTGCGATGCCCGGTCCGTGCCGGGGAACTCCC
>NZ_BAGC01000106.1 GCF_000308655.1 Nocardia niigatensis NBRC 100131
GGACGCCGTGATGGCGTCCTCGGCCGCCGCACCGATCACCGCGCCCGCTCCGGCCGCCAAGCGCATCCGGACCGCCGCACCTGAGCCTGTCGGATTCGAGGGTCCGGCCGACACGGTGGCATCTGGAGTCCGGACCGGCGGAACCGAGCCCGGAATTCCGGTCGTCGTGGCCGGCGAGCCGAGCCCGGAGCCTGGACCCGAGTCCGAGGCTTCGGCCGCGTCCGGCGCCGATCCGGAAGTCCAGCCGGACTCTGCCGGACTCCCGGACTCGGAGTCCGGACTCTCGGGCTCCGGTCCGGCGGAGTCCGGCGGACCCGTTCTGGACGACATGCGGAGTCCGGCCATGTCCGAAAACCGCTTCCGGGAGTTCGGCGGACTCTCGGACTTCCCGGACTTCGATCCGGACCCATTGCAGGCTTCCGGCCCGACTTTCCCGGACTCGGCCGCCGGGGTCCGGACTGCGGCCGGACTCGGATTCCGGACTCTTCCGGAGTCCGACGGAGCCCCGAACTCGGAGTCCGGGAGCGGGCCGCGGAGTCCGGCGGAGTCCGAGACGGTGGGTCCGGCGGTGGTGGCCAAGTCGCGGCCGTGGACCAAGGGTCTGTACGTCTCGGCGGTCATGTGCATGTTGATGAGCCTGGACACGTCGTGGCGGTTCGCCGGGGACCACCTGCACATCACCAATATGTGGGAGCGGGCCGGGCTGTTCGTGATCCTGGAGACGTTCCTGGTCAGCTGTGCCGCCGCGATGGTCGGCAGTGTCAGCCAGGGCAAGGACCCCGGCCCGGTGCGGCTGGCGGTGTGGGCCGGGGCCGGGGTCGGGGTCTGGATGGCGCTCGGTCTCGAGCTGGGCAAACCCGAACCGGACCTGTGGGCCGGGGTTACCCGCCTGTTGATCGGCCCGATCGGCGCGGTGGTGGCGCTGCACCTGGCCCTGGGCATC
The DNA here is from genome assembly GCF_000308655.1 of Nocardia niigatensis NBRC 100131. Classification (GTDB taxonomy): domain Bacteria; phylum Actinomycetota; class Actinomycetes; order Mycobacteriales; family Mycobacteriaceae; genus Nocardia; species Nocardia niigatensis. Next base: position 944 of record NZ_BAGC01000106.1, read on the forward strand.
GAGAAGCGCGAGCGGCGCACCAAGTCGGGCACGCTGGCCCGCATCGGCCGCGAGCTGCGTGAGCGGTTCCTGAGCCGCCTCGGCCTGGCCGACGATGAGCGCGACGCGGCCCAGATGATGCGTGATCGGGCGATCACGCGGGCGGTGGCGTTGTCGCGGCCGGGGTGGGCGCCGTTCCGCGTGACCCGCTTGCAGCGCGCCCTGCTGGCCGCGGGAGTATCCGACGACGCGGAGCTGCGGGAGCGGCTGCTGGCGCGCCGCAAGGTGGTCCACAGCGCTCGCGAGTTCATCGACTTGGAGCAGGGCTCAGCCTGGACCGAATAGTCCGGAGTGGTCCGCCGGAATCACGAAGGCCGGAAGCGTCCCTATCGCTTCCGGCCTTCGTCATGTTCTACACCGGTAGCACGCACACACCTTTTGCACCCTCCCTATCCCGAGTCCGAACCCGAGTCCGGCGGACTGGGCCGGACAGTCCGAGTGGAGTCCGAGAGTCCGAGTCCGGGTCCGGAGCGGAGTCCGGGGACTGGTCCGGCAGAGTCCGGGAAGAGTCCGGACTCGGAGGGTGCAATAGGTGTGCCGATTCCGGACTGATCCGCCGGGGCTGTCGCGTGCCCGGGGGATTACAGGCCGCGCTCGAATACGACGTCCTTGAGTGCGAGGGTCGCGTGGATCTGTGCCTGGGCCTGGATGGCCTGTAGGCGGATCCACAAGACATCAGCGCGGGACGTCTCCCCGCCGGCCACGTGGTCGAGCGCTGACGGCTGCGCACCATCGGCGCGGGCCTGCGTCACCTCCAGCAGTTCGACCAGCGCCTGCCTGCCCTGCACAGCCGACTCATCAGCAGCTTCCGAATGCGATCGAATCATCCACCCGACGCTACGACCGAAGCGCGAACCGACCACCCCGAGAACCCCTCGATGAAGTCACGACTACCAGCAGCTCCACTACCGAAGTCCCCGGTACACTCATACTGAGCCCCAGGCGGAGCAAGTTAGTATTTAGGTGCACTAATGTGCACCCCACCCGGTTCCGGGTGGTCGCTGCGCTGGGCATGAGGGAGGTTGCGGTGGCAGGGGAATCGGCGAAGTCGCGGGCGCGGGTGCGTCGGGTCCGCGCGGCGAACGTGGCCGGCGGGCGACCACACCGGCATGTGGTGAAGCTGTCGGATGCCGAGCAGGCGCTGCTGACCGCACGGGCCGAGGCGGCCGGGGTGAGCGTGCCGCGGCTGCTGGTGGAGACCACCCTCGAAGCCGGGGGTGGGGAGGTCGGGCGCGCGCATGCCGCGGCGGCGCTGCTGGAGCTGGACACGCTGATTCGCCGGTTGGGTAACAACGTGAACCAGTTGACGCGGTACGCGCATCAGGAGCGGGAGTTGCCCGAGGGGGTGGCGGCGGCGTTGGTGGCGGTGACGCGGGCGTCGTTGTCGGTGGATGCGACCGCGCGGTGGGTGATGGGGTTGGCGCCGGCGGTGGGGGAGTCCTCGATCCCTGCGGCTCCTGAGGTTCCGGAACCGGGCGGGGATGAGGAGTGGTTGGCGGATTTGGACGCGGGCCCGCAGGACTTCTCGTGATTCCGAAGGTGCACCGGTCCTCGGACATGGTGCGGTTGCTGCGGTATCTGGCCAGTCCGGGCAAGGCGAACGAGCACACCAATCAGCGGGTGCTGGCCGGGGATCTGGTGACGGCGAGTGTGTTTGTCGGGCGGGTGGACACCGCGCGAGCGGTGGAGATCGCGCGGCTGCTGGATTCCCCGCGTCAGACGTTGCTGCGGGGCGAGCCTGTGCTGGCGGTGAGTCACAAGCAGGCGCGCGCGCTGATGTCCGAGGGGATGAGCCGCAAGGAGGCATTCGCGGCGGCGACGAAGGTGGAGAACACCTGGCATTGCTCGCTGAGCTGCATTGCTCGCTGAGCTTGGGGGCGGAGGAGGGGCAGCTCGACGACGCGACGTGGGCGGCGATCGCGCACGACTTCATGACGGAGATGGGGTTCGCCGACCGCGACGACCAGGTGCCGGATGCGCGGTGGGTGGCGGTACACCATGGTCTGTCGGCCAACGGCAACGACCACATCCATATCGCGGCCGGGGCGATCCGCCCGGACGGGTCGCGGCTGGACACCTACCAGGACTATTCGCGCGCGCAGGACGCCGCGCGGGTCCTGGAACGCAAGTACGGGTTGAAGGTGCTGGCCTCGCGTGAAGAGGGCGGCACGGAGCGGGGGACGAGTCAGGCCGAGCGGGCCCGCCGGGAACGCACCGGCGCGCCGGAGACCGAGCGTGAGGCGCTGCGCCGGCGGGTACGCGCGATCGCGATGGCGACCGGCAGCGAGGCCGAGTGGCTGCGGGAGATGCGGGCCGCGGGGATCGTGGTGCGGCCCCGCTACGAGGCGGGCGGCACCGACGAAGTGATCGGATACGCGGTCCGGTGGCCCGCCCACGTGGCCGAGGACGCGAGGCCGGAGAAGCCGATCTGGTATTCCGGCGGCAAGCTGGCCAAGGACCTGACGCTGTCGGCGATCCGGGGGTGGGCGGCGTGGGAGTCCGGGCCGGCGGCGCGGGAGGAGGCGCTCACCGAGTGGCGTCACGGCCTGGCCGAGAAGACGGCGCGGCCGCGGCGCGGGGCGGAGGCGGCAAGCCCGGAGATGCAGGATCGGGTGATCGCGGAGTTGGGGGCGTGGTCGCGGTACCTGCGCACGATCCCGGTCGGGGATCGTGATGCGTGGGCGACGGCGGCGTCGCAGTCCGCGGGCGCGTTCGCGGCGCTGAGCATGCGCACCGAAGTCCGGCCGGGCCCGCTGGACCGGTTGTCGCGGCAGCTGGCGCGCGCCGGGCAGCAGCCCGCCCACACACGGCGCCCGCACAACGTTCACGGGTCGGGGCTGCGGTCGGTGGCGCGGATGCTGTGGGCGGCCCAGTCGCCACAGGCCAGTCAGGTCGCGCTGGCGACGGCGCTGGTGGAGTGCCTGACCGAGATCGGGCGCATGCTCGAAGCCAGCGACCGCGCGCACGCGGCGGCGGCGATGGCGTCCACGGCCCGGCGCGCGCTGACCGAGATCCATATGCGCGCCGAGGGTATCGACCCCACCCGCCCGTATCGGCGTGAGACCGGGTCGCCGGCGTGGGCGTGCGCGATGCGCGCGGCCGTCGTCGTCGATGGCGGCGACCGCGGCGAGAACGAGCGCGTCATCGCCGAGGCAGCCAAGCAATGGGATATCGAGCGGCTCATGTCCAGGGTGCGGCCGGGCGGGGAACGCTACGACGAGAAGGGCCGGATCCTGGGGCCGAGCGACGCACAACGGACCGCCGACGTCCAGGAGGCGCTGGACGCTGCGAGCGGACCACTGACCCCGTCGACGGGGCGGCCACGCCCGCGAGGCGTGGATCCGGCGTTGTTCGGGAGGCCGAGGCGGCCAGGTGACTGGGCGGCGATGCGCGACGGCACCGAGGAGCTACACACCTACTCCGAGGACCCCGACACTTCGGCTCCAGGATCCTCGGCAGGCCCGGCACGCACGCCGGAGACCGAGCACCGGCCGTACCGAGCCCCCGAGTCGAATCCACGCCATGATCGCGATCACGGGCGCTGACCACGGGCGTGTCAGAGTCCGATGTCGTGGCCGCGGTCGATGGCCGGCGGCGGCATCGGGTAATCCCGGGGTCGTGCCGCGGCCCGGGAGCGGGGGCGGGCAGCGGGGGCTTGTTGTTCTGGTGGGTGCAGGTGCGCGCGGGCGCGGTCTTCGAGCTCGCGTTGTTCGGCGGGCAGGTCGTGGCGGCGCTGCCGTTCGCTGCGGGCGGCGGTGAGGATCTGTTCGGCGTGGGCCTGGCGCTGCTCGCTGCGTTCGCGCTGGGTTTCGGCGTGGGCGTCGGCGGCTTGCGCGTGTTCGACTGCGGCGCGGCGCATCTCGGTGTCGGCGGCGTGGGAGAGGATGTTTTCCCACCGGTGTTCCGGGGCTCCGACCGCGTCTTTCGCTTCGCGGGCCTGCGCGCGGGCGGTGTCCAACTGTTCGGTGAGAGTCGGTTCGCTGTCGCGCAGGATCTCGATCCGAGCGTTGAGGTCTGTACGTGTGTCTCGCTGCCACCACTTGGTGTTCCTGGCCTGCCGCTGGAGCTCGGCGAGGTCGAGGCGTGTGTCCAGGAGTTGTTGTGCGGCCTCGGTTTCGGCGCGCATCGCGGTGTACGCGGCGCGGATGTCGGCGGCCTGGGCGTCGAGCTGGGCATGCTCGGCGGCGACCGTGTCGACGTGGCTGCGGCCGTCTCTGGCAACGGGATCGAACGCGAAGAGGATCGAGTCGTTCTGTCGAGAGGCGGTGTGCTGGCGGATCTGGGCGGCCAGGGCCGTGTCGGATAGTTGCCTCCACCGGTCGGCCTGGATCTGCTGCAGCGTGTGCATGAACGCTTGCGCGGCTGGGTCGATACGGTTTTCGTCGAGGTCGGCGGCCAACCGCCAGCGCAGCGCGGCCGCGGGCTGCTCGTCGGGCAGCGACCGCACCGTGGCGGCTTCGCGGGCGGCGGTGCGGATGTCGCGGCCGGCGTCGTGGGCGCGGGTCAGTTCGGTGGCCAGCACCGGCCAATACGGGTCGGTGAGGATGCGCGGATCGAGGTCACGGGCCAACGGGGTCCAGCGCTGTACGTCGGAATCCGCGGCGCCGACACGCTTTTCGGCCTGTTGTTCGAGCAACCGTTGTTCTCGGCGCTCGGCCTGCGGGGCGCGGTCTGGGCCGGTGAGGCGGCGGTCGTGGTCACCCACCCCTTGGGCGGCACGCCAGATCGCCAGCCGTTCCACCAGCGACGGGCCCGCACCGAGGAACGGCTGTGCCCACAGGGGTGCGGATTCGGTCGTCCAGGCGCGGGCCGTCGCGGCGATATCACTGCATAGGCCGAGGATCTGCTGTTCGCGGGCCTGCAGGTGCGCACCGTATTCCGGGTCACTGGCCAGCACCTGCGGGATGGCGGGCAGCCAGGGCAGCGGGCCGGCCGTGCGTGAGTGTGCGCCGGTGGGGTCGATGCGCCAGTCCAGCACCGCCGCCCGATCCACCGCGGTGTCGAGCTCGCGGCCCGCGACCGCGGTGGTAAGGGCTTCGACCAGGTCGCGGCCGTGCAGGGCGAGGGTCGAAAGGTGCTGGCGCAGTACCGGATAGGCGTCGTCGCTGGTGATCCCGGGCACCAGCTGTTCGGCGGTGGTGTCGAGCGCGGCGAGGTAGTCGTTGCCGAGGCGCTGCTCGGCGATCGCGCCGAGGGCGTCGAGGTAGGCGTCGACCGCGCCGGACAGCCGGTTGCGGGGGTCGACATCGGCGCGGGCTTGTCCGGTCGCCGAGCGCTGGGAGCCGTCGCGGCCGAGGATGCCGGTGAGCACATCGACCGCGGTCGGCGGGTGGATCGCCGCCCAGGTGTAGAGCGAAGAGTCCTGGCCGTCTCCGGCGGTGGCGACGTAGGCGTAGTTGCCTGTCCGGCCCCGGGTGAGCATCACATACGCCTGGTTGCGGGTTTCGCGGCCGGTCAGCACGCCATGGCAGGTGTCGACGGTGAGCCCTTGGGCGGTGTCGATGGTGGTCGCGTAGCCGAGGGTCACATGCTCGCGGACATAGTCCGCGGGCAGCGTGATCCGGCGGCCGGAGCCGAGGTGGGTGGCGGTGATCCGCCCGTCGGGCAGCACTCCCCGGACCTGCCAGCGGTAGCCGTTGCGGACGTGGTCGGTGCGCGAGATCCGCAACCGGTAGTCGTTGCGGCGCGTGCAGATCACATCCCCGGCCGAGGCCGAAAGCCCGTCGGCCAGCTCGGTTTCCGGGCCGTCGACACCGCCGGTCCGGGCGAGTCGGGCGGTGCGGGCGCGGGCGTTGAGGTCGGCGACCAGGTCGCGGGTTCCGGCGAGCAGGATCGAATCGCGCCCTGCGTCGGTGTCGGCGGCCCATGCGGTGAAGGCCGCCTCGGTGACCGTGCTCAGGGTGCCGACCTGCAGGCGGCTGTTGTCGGTGTAGAAGGCGATGGCGGCGGGGTCTCCGGCGCGTACGGCGAGGCTGGCGGCGCGCTCTGCCGGGTCGGCGAACCGCATCACCTGCGACAAGGTGACCGCGCCGGTGTGTTCGACGATGTCGCGGATGACTCCGCCGGCCGCGACGGCCGATAGCTGCCGGTCGTCACCGATCGCCCGCACACTGGCGCCGCGCTCCAACAGCCAGGACAGCGCCGAATCCAGTTTCAGCGTCGAGGCTTTCGCGGCCTCGTCGAGGATCACCAGCGTGCAGGCGTCGATCGAGGTCACCCAGTCCGGGGCATCGGCCCAGGTGAGACGGCCGGTGTCGAGGCGGTCGAGGACATCGACCAGTTTGTCGATGGTCGCGGTCGCAGTGTCGATCTCGGCGGCGAGCACGGCCGCGGCGGCGGCGGTCGGGGCGAGCCCGATCACCGTGCCGCCCTCGCTGGTCCAGGCGTGGGTCAGCACCTGCATGGAGGTGGTCTTGCCGGTCCCGGCCGGGGCGATCGCGACCTGCAACCGGGCTCCGGAGGTGGCGAACTCCTCGACCAGGGCCCGCTGGCCTGGATTGAGCTGGCGGCCTTCGTTGTTCGCGGCGAACTCCACCATCGCCAGCTCGACCGCCCGGGTGATGGTGCGTCCGTCGCGGCGGCCGGCGGCGGCGATGATCCGCTTCTCGGCCGCGATGATCTGCGGGGAGGTGTACAGGGTGGCCCCGGCGGTGGTGTAGACGCTGGTGCCGTCGGAGCGCACCAATACCCCGGCTGCAGGCGCGATCTCGGTCTCGGCCCGCGGGATCGAGCACGGCGCGGCCAGTGCGGTCTCGACCAGCACGGCGACTGTGCCGCGCCAATCGTCGGGTGCGATCGCGCCACGCAGCACGCGCTCGGCCTCGGCGCGAATGTGGTGGGCCTGCCAGGTGGCGCGAGCTTGGGAGACGGTCTCTACCATCTGCTGCGCGGTCGCGGTGATCCATTCTCGATCGATCACGGCCCGCACTGGGAGGGCTTGGTGCAGGGCGGTATTCACCATTGCCGCCACCGCGCCGCCGTCGCCGAGAACCCGGGCGGCGTCGGCGGCCCAGTCGGCGCGCTGCTCGGCGCGCGAGCGGGCCGCGTGCTTGCCGGTCCGGGTCGACAAGGTGGCCTGCTCGGAGAGTTTCAGCCGCTCGACCGGGGTGGGTTCGCGGCCGTGGTCGTCCTGGAATCGCGACGCGAGCCGCGCCAGTTCGGCGGCGATCTTCGCTTCGCGTTTCGACCATTCGGTGCACAAGCGCGGGTCCATGCCGACGATCTCGCGTACCGGGCGGCGGTCCGAGCCGGGCGCGCGGTCGGCGAACACCAGGCCCAGATCCCGCTCCAAATACTGTTCGAGGCGGGTGTTGTAGAGCTCGCTGGCGGCAACGGCGTGGCGGTAGATCATGCGCCCGTCCAAGCATCCCCAAACGCCGTCGAGACGCTGCACCATGTTGCTGATCACGACGTGGGTGTGCAGGTCCGGATCCCCGGCGCGGGAGTCGCGGTGATCGAACGCTGTGGCGATCAGGCCCTGGGTCTCGACCTGGCGCACGCTGTGGCGGCCGACGCGGGTGAAGACCGCGTGTTCGTCGATGTAGTCGAGGGCGTCGCGGATCGCCGCATGGTGCGCCTTTTCGATGACCTCGGAGACCTCGCGCGGCGCGAGCGCCCACAGCGCGCTGACCGACTTCACCGGTGAGAACGTCAGGTCGTATCCGGCCACTGCTTTGGTCCGCGGCCGCGACGAGCGCGCCACCCACCCCGACAGTTCCCGGTCGTCCAGTGGTGCTCGATCGTGCTCGGCGGTGAACATGCGCACCGCCACCGCAGTCCGCATCGCGGCGCGCTCGGCATCAGGGATCGCGGCATTCCCTGGGCGGCCGGCGCGCAGATTCCAGGCCGCGAATTCCTTGGCGCACTCATGGCGGTAGCTGCCCTCGTGCACGGCGTAGACGCTGAACGGCCGCCCCAGCTGCGCCTGTTTCATTGCGTAGCGGATCGCGTCTTTGCCCTTGGCACCCAACCGGATCTGCTCGGCCAGCGTGGTTTCGATGATCGCGTCCGCGTCCGGATGCAGGCCCTCACCGAACAACGCCTTCATCTGCGACCCGGACACCCGATCCCCGTCGGCCAGGCCGACGGTGTGCAGTCCGGGACCCAGCCAGATGCCGGGGGATTCCCCGCGCTCGGAGTAGTAGTCGTCGAGTGCTTGGCGGCCGCGTTCGTTGGCGTCGTGCGTGGCGATATTGCGGACGTAGTACTCGTACCCATCGCCCGCTGACAGCTTCGCCAACGACATCACGCCATCCACGCTACGCCCACAAGATCAGGTGTTATCGGAAAGTTACCTTCGGAGCAAGAGGTGTGAGTTGAGTTTCCGCGGGAGTTTTCGAGTCCGGAAACTGATCACGTAGGGGAGCGATGCAGCTGACTAGCGGGCGAGCATCGGAGTGGCGCTGGGTGCGGATCTCGGCGTGCTGCTGGGTGGTCGGGTCGTAGGGTGCGGTGCATGACGGGCACCAAGCTCCCGACCTGCGCGCCGAGCTGGCCCGCATCGTCGAGCAGATCGACCTCTCGGGGCGGCCGGAGCTCGAATCCGCCTGCACGGCACCCGGTTCCAGGGCAGCGACCTCCAGAAACGCAGTGACCGAACTTGTCTGGGGACATTCAGGCCGCCAACAGGGCGCGGCTGTTTAATGCTGAAAAGCACTTGCCAGCTAAAGTTGCAGCTCAGGGGGTGTTGTTCGGGCTGGAACACTCCAATCGGCACGCGCGATATGGCAGAACACACGAAGCGGAAGGAGAGGACCGTCGATGTCGTTGGTGTACCGGGCGATATGGCAAGACGACCGCGCCGAGCTATGCGGACGGGCGCTCGAGGAACTGCGTACGTGGGTGCATGGAAAGTACGCTCCCATGCTCACGGTGCCCGACATCGGGACCGCCAAGGCCAGCGTGTTCACCAGCGGAACCCAGCGGGAGGTGGACATCAGTGTCGAAGCCGCGACCTCGGATACCGAAGCTCTGACGGCCCTGCGCGCGACCCTCGTGGAGGCCTATGTCGGTGGTAGCCACTGGAAGACGACATTGCGGGCTTGGCAGGATCACACCGCTGGTGCAGGTTTCGCCTGGGTGGATCTGTCCGTGGTGGGCGAGGACATCAATGTGCGCACTCTTGCGCCCGCGGCACCGCGACTGGTGCGCACCATGCTGTCGAACGCCGAGGCGCCCCGGGTCGATACACACCCGATCTGGTTGGGTCCTCGAACCTTCACCGGCACCGAGGGCGGTGAAGAACTTGCTGAACTGGTCTCCGATTTCGAGCGCACGCTGCCGACCGTGGTCTTCGCTCGCGACGACACCCGCTTCGCGGTCTTCGGCACCCCAGACCGGTATTCCTTCGATGATGTCGTTGCCCGTGTCGCGGACAGGGTGGCGGGTGTCGCCAACATCGCGGTATTGGATCCGCCCGGAGCCGATGCCTTCACCGAAGCACTGGGCAACAGCCACGGGTGTGTGGGAGGGCGCATTCAGGGTCTACCTACGCAATCTCGATCCCGCCGCGGCAGACGACTCCTGGCGTCACCGCTACGTCACCGCCGACCGCTACATGGGCCAGCAGCTAACGGCCGCCAACATCGTCGCCCGCATGCTCAGCACCATCTCCCCTACACGGCGCCCGCCCGAATCATTCACCCGGGCAAAGGAATTGCTCACTACCGATCGGAAGAGCCAGCGCGACCACGACCAGCTGATGGCCTATGCCGACAGTGAAATCGAACGACTGACCCAAGATATCATCGAGCTCCGCGACCAGGTCGGTGCGCGCGACGAGCAGATCCTGGGCTTCGAAATCGATCAGCTCGAGACATTGCAACAGCTCGAAGCCTCGACCGAGATCGCCCGCAAGCTGCAGCGACGAGTCGGATTCTGCGAGAACAACCACACAACGGCCACCACGTACTCACACCCTGCCGACGACCCCCTCGACGCCATCCCGATGACGGCCGCCAACTCCAGCGACGCGGTCGACAAGGCACGCCAGTACCTATCAGACCGTCTGATCATCCCCACTGCAGCCCTGAAAGACCTGGACAAGCTCGATTCCGCGGTCAACAGCGCCAGCTGGGGCCAACATGCATGGCGAGCATTCCTGGCACTGCACGCCTACGCTCGGGCCCTCGCCGCCGACCCGGCAACCTACGGCTTCTGGCAGTGGTGCGAGCATTCCCACGACCCCCTGGCCTGGCCCGCCCGAAACAAGCGGCTAGCGATGACCGAGTCGGAGAGTGTGATCAACAACCCCAAATATCGCGCTCAGCGGGTTCTGCCTGTCGCCACCGAAGTCGCTGCCGTCGGCCGCATCTTCATGGGCGCCCATATGAAGATCGCCGAAGGCGGCGGTGATCTCGCGCCGCGCATCTACTTCCACGTCGATGACCGCAACGCCAAGGTGCACGTCGGCTTCTTCGGCCCGCACTCCCACATGCGCAACACCCGATCGTGACAACGCCCACCAACCCGGCGGCCGACGCGACGTCATGAGCGGGATTGCCGCGCAATCGGTTTCGGCGACGACCGCCGTCCGTGCCTGGTATCGGCCACTTCGTGACTGCCCCGCTGCGGTGGATCGCCGGTGCCGGGGGGTAGTGGTGCAACCGGCCGGAATCCGGCGCTAACGCAGTGATGCGCCGATGACCTGGGATTTGGGCTGAGAGTGAAGTACCGGAACAGCTCCTCGCGGCTGATCTCCGGGAACTCCCGAAGCCGCTGCAACTCCTCATCCGCGAATACCCGCGTTGCCACGAACCACGCCCTCCGGCACACCGACCGACCTCATCGGCAGCCAAGCCAAGCACCAACCACCCTGCTCCACACCCGGATCCGGCGAATCACCTTCTACCAGGGAGCATCCCGAACTTCGTTGGATTTTCGGCGATTACTGCCGGGACCCCCAGCAGTGATGGCGAGAGGTTTCGCCGAAAATGCGGGCGTATATGCTGTAATCAGCTGTCTTGCAGCAGCTTACGGACTCAACCCGAATACGTCGGCAAGGGGCAATGGTCGATCATGCTGTCCCATCGCTCGCATCTGATGCGAGATCAGCACGGTTCCGTATGACGGGGGTTCATTGGAACAGGTTTCGGAACACCGCACCGGAAAACCCCGTGACCAGCCGCGCGGAGAGTTCGATGCCGGTGTTCCGCTGGACGAAGGTCTTACGGAACGCCAGCCTCGACCGTGCATGAGTGCCGAATGCGCAGGTCAAGCGAACTTCGTTGTTTTTCCGCGAAAACTACCGGGATCCCAGACATCTGCGTGGCCAGCATGTTTCGCAGTTCACGCCCTAGATGGCTGAACTGCGGGGTCGGCCACCAACCTCGCCCGGCCCGAAACCGCGCGATCCTGACACTCGCCCCGACTCCCGCAGATGCGTTGAAGCGCGGCTTCTGACAGCCATTTCCGCCCAACTTTCGGGAAGCTGTTTGGCGGTCAGCGCCTCCTCGGTTTTGGTGAGCTTCGGCCAGGACGCGGGCTCCGGTGAGGTCGGCCAAGTCAGGAAAGCTGGTGACGATCGCGTAGTCGGGGTGCCCCGGGCGTGCACGCGGTCGTACGCGGTCAGCCTCGGCCAGCGGGTCGAGGGCGAGGACGCCCCAGAATTGTTGTGCCACACCGGTGTCGCGGGCTGGTCCCCGACCGTACTGGAACCGACGCGCGCGGAGGTCACCTGCGCCCGATGCCTGCGCAAGCTCGGCGGGCCCTCCACCTCTCGGCAGCTTCCGCTATTCGGCGACGACCCCAACTACGGGTCGGCCCGCGCGGTCAGGGGCACTCATCACGCGCGAAAGCTACACCGCGCCAACGTCCGCAACCCTGTTGCGCGCGGGCTTCATGTACCTGACTGATGGCACGGTTCTTACCCTGGAGGTGAGTTCCGACCCCCACGCCTCGGGGCCCCGCGCGGCGGCCTCTATCGACCAGTCCGGGCCGGATTATCAGCAATGACATTCGCAGGTCGGCCAGGACAGTAGCCTGCTCGCATGGCCTTCGCTGTGTTCACTCCCGATGTCGATCCGCACCGCGGCCTCCAGTTCGGAGACCAGGACGAGTTCTGGTTCGAAGGTCCGGCGCTGGTCGTCCGTAGTCACCTCGGCGTGCGGTACTACGCCCCGAGGCAATGGCAGGAAGTGCACTAGCAGCTGGACTGTGCCCGGCAAACCGAATCAGGTGATGCGACAGTGGTTCGGCCGCTGTGGTGCTTTCGCATAGCCCTGGTCGGTACACAAACGATTGGAGCAATAATGGCCGAAAGGAGCCAGGGCCCGAGCACTGTGTGTCGGGTCGGCATCGTCGAGGATCATTGCCTCACGATCACCGGACTGCGACAGGTCTTGGCTGCCGAGCCGGGGCTCGAATTAGTGGCGGATGCGGCCACGGTGACGCAGTTGCTTGCTATCACAAGCGATCTGGATCTCGCGGTGCTGGATTTGCGTCTACCGGACGGGTCCTCGCCGGCGGACAACGTCGAGCAGCTGCGCCGAGTGGGGATCCCGACCCTGGTGCTGACCTCAGGCGACGACCCGTATCTGATACGCGCTGCGGCGCGAGCCGGTGTTCTCGGGGTGGTGCTCAAGGCCGCGGAGGAGAAGATCCTCACCGCCGTGATCCGCAACGCCGCGCAGGGACAGGGGTTTCCGACAGCGGAATGGGCAGCCGCGATCGATGACGACGCCGAGCTCGGGGAAGTCGGGCTGACGCCGCGGCAGCGCGACGTACTGGCCTATTTCGCTGACGGCATGTCGGCTGACAAGGTTGCCAGGAAGACGGGCTTGAGCGAGAACACGGTCAACGACTACCTAAGGCGGATTCGGCTGAAATACGCGGAGTCCGGGCGCCGGGCACCAAGCAAGATCGACCTGTACAAGCGAGCCCTGGAGGACGGATGGCTACCGAGGCCTCTGCCGCACTGGCCGCCCAGGCGGCACCAACCGTAACGGCTTCTGCATTGGCGGAAGCTGGGGCGGAAGGGCCCGCGGAGGCGCGGGTAGTGCGTTTGTTCGCTCAGTTCGTTGCAGCGGGGTATGCGGGCTATCTGGGGTTGCTCACGCCGAGCATCAGAACCCAGATGCACGCGGTGGCGATGTGGTGGACGATAACGGCGGTGGTGTTGGTGTTCGCGCCGGCAGCGGTGATGGGCGCGCTGTCGTTTCGGGATTCCACAGTTCGAATCCGGCGGGCAGCGGGGGCCACGGCATGGGGATACATCGCCGCTGCGCTTACCTGGTGGCTCGGGTGGAACGATGTTCTGCTGCAAAATGATTTGTGGATTTCGGTGATTCCCGGGCTGACTGGTTTAGCGGCCGCGATCGCGTGGCGGCCGCTGTGGGCGGTGCTGGCGTTGGTGACCGCAGTGGTGTCGGTGCAGCTGATAAATCATTTCTGCCGGGCGCCGGGTCACAACGGGCTGTTTGTGCCAGATTTGGCGTTCGCCTTGACGTTCTGCCTGTTGTATGTGGCAGCAGAGGTGATGGCGATACGCACCGGACGCAAGCTGGACGATGCTCGGGACCACGCTTACGCACTCACCGCGGCTGCGGCCGAGATCCGAGCGCGCGACGTGCAGCGCAAGTGGTTCGAAGCTCTGATTCACGATTCGATGCTCTCGCCCCTGGTGGCTGTGCTGCGGGAGACGCCGCGTGAGGGGATCCGAGTCAAGGCCCGGCAAGTCATCGATCAGATCACGAGCGGACCCCACAACGGACCCGAGTCCTATACCGGCAGCGAGGTGGTCGCCCACCTGCGTACTGCCGTCACCGCTGAGGATGCGAGTGCCATGGTCGACGTCGAGCTCGAATCAGACGCTGCAACCCTAGATTTCCCGTCCAGTCCGGTGGAAGTGCTCGGCGCGGCGGTGGGCCAAGCAGTACGTAACAGCGTGCTGCACGCGGGCGCGGGCGCGATTCGGCAGATCGCAATCCGGGTCGGTGCGCGGCGGGTGGCCGCCGTGGTCGCCGATGACGGGGTCGGGTTCAATCCACAGAAAGTCCCACCGAATCGGCTCGGCTTGAGGGTCAGCATCATCGGCCGGATCGAAGAACTGCCGGGCGGCACAGTCAAAGTAAGAAGTAAGCCGGGCGAGGGCACCGTGGTCATGATGGCGTGGCAGGCGGCGTGAAGGCACGCGCGGCGCCGATAGAGGATGTGCGGGAACTGCTCGGCATGCACACCCGCGTCGCATGGGTGCTCGCGGTGCTCTTCCTCGGCGCAGAGGCCTTGTTAGCGCTCACGTCCTGGGACGGCGCCCATCCGCATTGGCCGATCGTTACCGCGCTGATGTTGGTAGCGGGGGCGATCGTACTGTTGTTGACGGTGCGGCCGGACCCCTTGCCACCCTGGGTCACCGCCGTGCTCACCGCCGTGCCACCCGGATCCGCGGCGCTGGTGTTGGCCACTGTGCCGGTGCCACTGAGCACGCCTGCACAGCTGTGGCCATTCGGCGGCGCGACGGTGGTCGCCACCTTCATGTGCGTGCGCGGGAGAACGGTGTGCGCATGGATCGCGCTGCTAGCGATGATCGCAGTGGCCATCGCTTGGTCGATGTGGACCAGTCAGGGGTGGCGGCACGGGGTGGCGGTCTCCATCATCAACGTCGGACCATTGCTGATGTCTACCATCTTCGCCAGAAACATCCGTCCCGCCGCCAAGGAGATCTTCGCGCTCGGCGAGGCCGTAGCCCGCCGTGAAGACGAACTCGCCAAGTCCACCGCGCTGACCCGCGAGTTCGAACGGCGACAACAAGACCTTGAAGCAGCTACACGAGATGTTTTCGACCGGCTCGCCGGTCCAGCAGTGATCGATGAACAGCTGCGCGAGGAATGCGGTCTGCTCGAGAAATATTTGCGCGACGTGCTATGCGCCCCAGGCTTCACCACCGAAGCGCTCGCGCGCGCGACACGCCGCGCGCGGGAACGCGGCGTCGAGGTGACGCTGGCAGACAACCACGGATTCGACTCTGCATCATCAGATGTCCGTGACCGCGTGATGCCCGCACTCATCGAACTTCTCGACAACGCGCGAGCCGGAACGATCAAGATCCGCAGCCAGCCTCCGCACAGACCTTATCTGCTCACGGTGGTGTTCGACGATCCGGTCCGTGGAGCCGGCCGCGTCGAATTCGGCCGCGACGGCTACATGCTCCCGACAGCCAACTAGTACTCCAGCCGGACTTCGTGATCAATGATGCTGCTGGTCAGGGTGCCGGATATGGGGCGGCCACCGCGTGATCAGGTTGTGTTTGTGTGGGACACAACTGAATTGGCGGTGGCCGCGCTCGACAGCGTAGCCGCTGGCCGGTGGCGGCGACAGTTCGACGAGTTCACCGGCATGCTCGGGCCACGGTTCGCGCGGGTGGAGACTCGCCGGACCGCGGCACGGATGCTGACTGCGATGATGTCGGAGCTGCCGACCAAGAACTGCTGGACACTGGCCGAGCACGCGGGCGATCGGTCGCCGGATGCGATGCAGCATCTGCTCGCGTCGGCGGTGGTCGACGAGGACGGTCTGCGAAATGATCTGCGCGACTATGTGGTCGAGCATCTGGGTGAGGTTGACGCGACACTCGTGGTCGATGAGACCGGTGACATCAAGAAGGGTGTGCGCACCGTCGGGGTCCAGCGTCAATACACCGGCACGGCCGGGCGGATCGAGAACAGTCAGGTCGCGGTGTATCTCACCTACGCCACGGCCGTCGGGCACGCCTTCCTCGATCGTGCCCTCTACCTGCCGAAATCGTGGACCATCGACCCGGACCGCTGCCAGCAGGCAGGCGTACCGGACGAGGTGGGTTTCTCCACCAAACCCGCTCTGGCGAAGCGACTGATCATCGACGCTCTCGATGCCGGTGTCCCGGCACCGTGGGTAACCGGCGACGAGGTCTACGGCGGCGATCCGAAACTGCGGTCTGCGCTCGAATCGCGTAGCACCGGTTATGTTTTCGCCGTTGCCTGCGATCACCGCGTCACCACGCCGACCGGCCGCGTCCGTGCCGACCTCCTCGCGAAGAGCCTGCCGAAGCGGGCCTGCCGCTCTCGGCCGGTGACGGGGCCAAGGGCCGCCGCGTCTACGACTGGGCCTGGATCGAGATCGGCGCCGAGGACGGCAAGGCCGTTCCCGGACATCGCTGGCTCGTGATCCGCCGCAACCAGCGCACCGGGGAACTGGCCTATCACCGCTGCTGGAACAGCGAACCGGTGGCGCTGGCGCGGCTGGTGAAAGTGGCCGGTCGCCGATGGTCGACGGAGGAAAACTTCCAAACCGCCAAGACCCTGACCGGACTCGACCAGCACCAGGTACGCAACTGGGGATCGTGGCACCGCTGGACCCTGCTGGCCATGCTCGCCCACGCCTTCCTCACCGTTCTCGCCGTCGCCCACCGCACCGGCACACTCTCTACCGGCCTGATCACGTTGACCCGCAACGAAATCCGACATCTGCTCACCACGCTGGCTCTCGCACCGGTCCACACTGTCCGCCACCGAATGCACTGGTCGCGCTGGCGACGCCGACATCAATACCGCGCCCGCCGCAGCCACTACCAGCGACGATCCCGACCCACACCATGATCACGAAGTCCGGCTGGAGCACTAGGTGATTACCGCGGCGAATGATGACCCCAATCTCAGGGGCAAGAAACTGGAACCTGCCCAGAATCGCAGGTCAGAGCTACCTTTCTTCTGACACCCGCTCACCGTGGGTGCGGAGGCAAGAGGTGAGAGAGGAGGAAGAGAACATGTTCGGACTGTTCGATGCGTTCTGTCATCTCGGCATCTGGGACTTCCACGTCGATCCCAAGCTGCTCGGAAACGGACACACGGTCATGGCGTGATCCAGATGAAAGACCCCCGCATCTGTTGATGTGGGGGTCTTTTCGGCCACGGCGAGCGTTTCTCCCGGACCGGGACCCCGAATCATGCTGGTCACCGCCGCGACGGCTACACGCTCCCGACAACAAACTAAGTGATACCGCGGCGAATGATGACCCCAATCTCAGGGGAGCTAACTTTCTTCCGACACCAACCGGTGTCGCAGGCCAAAACTTTGCTCGTAAGTAATCGCTGAGTCGGAGGGTCCAGAAGGAGCGCAATGACCAAATCACGCTTGACACAGGTAGTCTCGACCGCCATGACCGCCCTCGGGCTGGCTGGCGCCAGTCTGGTCATCGGGGCCCCGCCGGCCCAAGCCAGGAATCCGCTCGACGTCGGCGACATCCCGGAGTACTACGACTTCTGCAAGGAGAATCCCCCGAACCCGCAGGGCGAAATCCTGGGTTTCCAGTCGGTCTACAAGACGGCCATCGCCAAACCCGAGGGGGTGACCTGCCAGCACTACCACGGCTATGAGGGATGGTTCGTCCCGAAGGTGTGGGAGACCTACTACAGCTGGGACCAGGTCTGCCGCATGCGAGGACTGGGCCAGCACGGGCGGCTCGACAGCAAGGGGATTCCGCACTGCTCCAAATAGATCGGCGTTTGCGCACGTCCAGCACGGCGAAAGCGACGAGAACAAACGGCCCCAGACGGGATAAGGGGATAGTGGCGCAACCGCTCGGTATCCGGCGCTAGTGGCGAAATGTGCTGTAGTGCAACAGGATTCCAGGTCGCATGGACATTCGCGTGAAATCCGGCGCTAAGGCCGTTACCGCAGATAATTTCGGCACTATCTGTGGTAGCTCGATGTGCGACCTGCGGAAACGTGGTCCGCGCAGCGGCGCGACTCGGTGAGTTATCTGTGGTAGTGGTGCAACCGCCGGATTCCGGACAGTTGCACCACTACCCCCGGATCGGACGGGAGGGCGGGCCGTTGGCGCTGTATACCGTTCGAGGAGCAGATATTTCGCGGGTGAGCTACTCTCTGGCAAGGATGACGCCGTCGAGCGCGAGCGGTGGTGTCCCGATGCTCGGATACGGCTGGGAGGACACCGGCGTTCGAGCTCGGCCGAGATCTCGTACCCCACCCCCCGGCCGCCCTAGCGAAAGTTTCCAGTGAAGCCCTCCCGAATATATTCGATGCTGGCGTCTGTCGCCTTCGTAGTCGCCCCGCTGTCACTGGTGATGATGGTGGTTAGTTCTGTCGTCTATCTCTTCTCCGGCGACGGTAACGGCGTCATTGCGAGCACGCCCGGGAGCAGCCATTGGCTGATCATGACGGGATTCGAGTGGTTCCTGCTTGCGGTGGCAGCCGGGGTGGCCGGATTCGTTCTGTCTGGCATCAGCGCCCGGCTGGGAAAGGCGGAGCGGGCGCAGGAACAGGCGGCGCGCGAAATCGTCGCGGCCGCCGATCGGAAAGCGCAGGAAAAGGCGTGGGCCGAGGCGGAGCGTCGGCGGATACAACAGGAACTGAACGACACGGTGCGGGACGCCAATCGCAGCGCGAGTAGCGCGCTCGACCGGCTGCCGGGGCATCTGCAAGCAGCGATGGATTTCCTCGGCCAGGCCGAAATCGACTGGAAAGAGCGGGTTTACAACCCGTTTTGGTCGTCGATCGAGGGCTGCACGGTGAAACTGTCCGATTTCAAGGACGATGTGGAAACCATCGAATCGAGCGCGAATCGCTATCTCGCCGCGGCGCCACGAATCGAGGGTCTGGTCCCGCCGTTCTCGGTCTCTGAGGTTTCGGTGGCGGCGCTGGACGCTTACGAGGGCATCTACGACGCGCTCGCGAAGATGACGCGCCGCGCGCTCGGCGACATCGAATTCGCCACCATTTTCGAGGCGTGGCGCGGGAACGCGATCATGGAGAAGGGTTTCTCCGGCCTGCGCGCCGCTGTCACCCAGATGGGTACGGCGATCGCCGGCGAGCTGTCCACCCTGCGGTCCTCGATCGACCAGCTCGGTCGAAGCGTTCACTCCGGTTTGAGTGATATCTCAGCGGTTGTCCGTGGGCAATCGGCCGCCCTCGCCGACCAGTCCGCAGCCATGTCCCAGTTCCACGAGGAGAACATGCAGTTCGAGCGTGACCGAGCTCGTCGCGAACAGATCGTGGTCGACCAGATCAGATACATGCGCATCGATCAGAAATATCGCCGGTGAGCAGCTCCCGAATTCCAGACCGCTACCGCGCTCGAGCGCAACTCAGCCGGTGACGGTCAGGTAGATCAGCAGGATGTTCAGGACTCCCGCCGCACCCGACCACACGAAGCTGCCTGCGTGTTGCAACGTTCCAGCCCTCGTTACCCGGACCCGACACCGGGATGTATGGCCAGGACAACGCGACGTGATTTCCCGACACGCCGCAGATACCCACTAGGTTGCAGGAGATACGGGACCAATCAGGGGCGGTGACGTTGCCGACGCCATCGGGCGTCGTGTCGACCTGCAGTGGGAGGATTACGAGTTTGAGCGTGTATGGCGTGAACCCGCCGCCATGCGTCATTGTCCTGGGCGCCGAGGCCGAGAACGACCAAGTGACACCCATCGTTTCGAAGTACGCGAAGACTATCCGTGGCGGTCTTGACCCGCAGCCGCGCTGGTTGAGCTGGGACGCGGTGGTGGCAATCGGTTATCCCCACCTACCACTGGACACTGCCCTTCGCGTAGTTCAGGTAGGTGGTGGCCAAGCCGCCGGTGCGTATGTCCAGCGGTCCAGTACACGGACCATGTACCACTATCCCCGGCGATACATTGAGCCCGGGCATGAGCTGGTCATCCCTGCGAACCTGAGTGACGCGCGGAGGGATCTCGTGAAGCGCCACCTGATCCCAGCCCTCCCGGATGCCCCGTCCAACCGCAGCGTGTTCCATCGTCCACCAGGTGCTGACGACGATAACTGGGTCCCGATACTCGAGAACGCGGATGGCAACGCGATCGCTGTGATCTACCGTCCGCACGCGGGCGCGAGCGAGGTGTGGTACCTGCCGGAAGAGGCAATCGACATATTGGATCCGGCGCTCCATCTCGCATTCGGGGAGTGGAACAGTCAGGACCCGAAGCGATTTCCATCGTCACCGAAGTGGACGTCCGATGTCCGATGGATGTCCGCGCATCAGCAGAAGCAGATCGAGGCTGTGCGCGCCGAAATCGAGGAAGCGCGAGAGCAGGTAGTGCTCCTGACCGCGAGCATCGAATTCGGCGAGGTGAAGCTTGACGAGCTGATGAGAGACGCGGAGCAGTCGCCTCAGCGACGGCTGTTGACAGACAACGACGATTCCCTGGTCGAGGCCGTGATGTATGCGTTGAGGAAGTTCGGCTTCGTGGTGGTCGATCTCGACAAGCAGTTGAGTGAGGGTGAGCCTCGAATGGGTGATTTGTCGGTGTCCGATGAGGATTGGACCGCGATCGCCGAGGTCAAGGGATACACGAAGGGCGCGAAATCGAACGACCTGCTGACGGTCGGACGACATCGCCGCGTCTACGAGAAGAAGCACGGGGACGTACAGCGCATGTGGTACGTCGCCAACCCATTTCGGCTGGACAGCCCCGACGGACGGCCGAAGATCCTCGACGGTGCCGACGAGCACATCGCGGACTTCGCGCACGACGATGGATCGGTGATCGACACCCGAGACCTGTTCGACCTACTCAAGCGGGTTGACACAGGCGATCTCACCCCAGAATCCGCACGAGAAGCCCTGAAAGAGGCGAAGGGCCGATTGCAGCTCGATTGATACGGGCCCGGTTTCTATCGGTGGGAGCCGGTCGGGTGGATGGAAGTGCTCGAACTTCCCGGGTCTCGGGTAGCCCACAGCTTCTGTGCCCGGCTCAGCTGCTGACGGTGTCGGCGCGGAGGTAGCTGTAGACGGTTTCGCGGCTGACGCCGAATTCCTTGGCCAGCAACGACTTCGACTCACCAGCTGCGGCGCGCTCGCGTAGTTGGCCGGCCTGGGCGTCGGTGAGGGCGGGTTTGCGGCCGGTGTAGGCGCCGCGGGCCTTGGCCGCGGCGATGCCTTCGCGCTGTCGTTCGAGGATCAGCGAGCGTTCGAACTCGGCGAAGGCACCCATCACGCTCAGCAGCAGTGTCGCCATCGGCGAGTCCTCGCCGGTGAAGGTCAGGTTCTCCTTCACGAACTCGACCCGCACGCCCTTGCCGGTGAGCAGCCGGACGAGGCGGCGCAGGTCGTCGAGGTTGCGAGCGAGCCGGTCCATCGAGTGCACGAGGACGGTGTCACCATCGCGGACGAAGGCCAGCATCTCGTCCAGCTTCGGCCGCGTGGTGTCCTTTCCCGACGCCTTGTCGATGAAGGTGCGTTCGACCTCGATCCCGTCGAGCTGTCGCACGGTGTTCTGATCAACCGAACTCACCCGGATATAGCCGACCCGCATTACCGACCCTCTCTCACGCTCAAACTGTCAAGATGAACTCTGAGAGCCTACCGTACAGGTGTCAGGAAATTAGGAATCCGACTTCAATCTGACGCATTCCGGCCCGGTCGGCGTTGTGGTGCTGGGGTCTACCCCAAAACGACAGCCACGCATGCATTCAGAGAGGGTCGCGCCAGCCGGTTCGGTCAGCGCGGTATGGCGGTAGCGGATCGTTGAGATGTCATGTGGCTCACGCTATATAGGCGGCCAGGATGTAATTCGGGTGCCGGTCGAGGTTGGTGCGGCGCGGTCGTAGCGCGTCGCGACATGCGGATCAGCGTGGCGGACCACATGGACATCGCACAGGTCCACGTCGGCCGATTCGATCACCGATTCAGCATCTCGCGCGGCGCTTGGTCGGCGTGATAGATCCGTTTAGACCTGTTCTCCGCGAACATGTTACGTCTCACGTTCAGATAGGGAGCGCGGAGAAGCGCCGACCGGTGCCGGTCCTTACCGAAAGATCAACCCTTGCAGTATCGAGTCAGACTTGCGCGGCTTCTGCTTGCCTCGGCCATGGCCGTCGGCCTGGGCGGCGCGGTGTCCGCGACCGGGGCCGCCGAACCTCCATCACTGGGGAAGGTGGCCGCGCCCGGCATGACGATCTCTACCGACACCCAAACCTGTGCGCTCGGCGCGGTCGGAACGATCGGCGGAATCGTCAGCGGTGCACAGTACGGTGTGACCGCGGCCCACTGCTTTGAAGACGGCAAGCCCGTTTATGGCGGTAGTAAGCAAAAACCGTGGTTGCTCGGCCATTACGAGAAGGGTTTCGGCACCGACTCCTCGCCGGCAGAGCTTGGTTTCGCGTTGATCCGGCTCGAACCGGACGTGTTCATGCGCGCGTTCCTGCCTGACGAGACCGTAATAAACACTGCCGACACCGCCGCCTCGCCCGGGCAAGAGGTCTGCCACATCGGATACGGCACCGGCTGGAACTGCGGCACCGTAACTACGGTCGCTGACGCCTACTTCAAAACCAACTTCCCCTCCGACCACGGCGACTCTGGCGGCGTCGTGTACCACAAGACCTCAAACAAGACCGTCGACTTCCTCGGCATCCTCATCGGCCGCACTGACGACGGCCAAGCCCTGATTGAAACTGCGACCCATCTGCAGTCGTTGATCTCCGCCCATGCTGGCGGCCAATTCGACTGGTACACCGAATGACTCACCGATCTACACGCGTGAAGGAACACATGCTCTCCCCCAGGCTCGGCCTCACCCTGCTCACCATTGCCAGCGCGCTCACCGCTCTCACCTGCCTGGTGCAAGCACCGGCTGCCCATGCCGACTTCGGGCCCGGCTGGCGGTATGAGTGCTATCCCGGTGAAGGGTCCAAGCCCCTGCCGCATCAGGGCATTGCGCAGAAGAAGTGCCGGGCGATCGACGACGCGCCCGAACAGGGCCAGGTCGGACGCGTGTATCTAGAGAAGAACTACTACGGCCTCGTCCTTGTTACTACCTGCGCCAGCGCGGTAGTGCGGATCGGTGTACCGGACGTGGAGTACGAACTGATCGGCAGCGACTGCCACAACGCCTAGAACTCGACTGCGCGTTGTTTCACAGACCGATTCCGGTGCGTTCCAGAACGGCCACGTTCCAGAATGCGCTGGAATCGGCTATGAGCGGACGTTCTGCGCCGCACCAGGTTCCCCAAGTAGGCACTCACCGTCAGGTACGAGCTGAGACGCTGGCAGGTCATTCGCCTGTATCGTGATGCGGGCGACCCCAGCCAGTCACTTGGTGCGGGCCAGGGTCTCAGGGGATCGGGGATTACTGCACGACCTTATCGAGAAACAGCAGTGTCACGCCGAATGCACCGCCGCCGGCCAGGACGCCCGCTGCGGCGTGTTGACCGGAGTAGACGGTCAACAGCCCCGCGGCTACGGCCACGACCAGGGAGATAGCCACGAGCACGAGTGTGCGCAGATCCAACATTGCCACCAAGACCCTTTCCGAGAGAATGCCGAAATCCGTTGTTATTCGGCTGATTTCAGCCTCGGCCACTCGTTCAGTGACACTCCAGCAATCCATACGGCAATCACCTCAGTCCAAACACCGAGCGCGATCCAAACGCCTATCTCGGCCGGGAAGGTAGTCGTCGCGGGTACGTCCTGGCGGCCCGGAAAAGCTGGGTCGGACCTTATCGGGCATGCGGGTGCCCACCCCGCATAGTGCGGGGTGGGCAGGATGTCGGTCCCTTTGAAGTTGGTGATGTCACCGGAAGAAGTTGAAGACGTCTCCGCACCCGGTGGCCAGGGTGCCCCAGTAGCCAAGGTTGGGGACGTTGTTCTCCAGGTTCCACTCGTGCTTGTTGATCTTGGGGGCGTAGTCGGCGTGGCAGTCGAACTGGTTGCGCAGGCTCCAGTACAGATCACCACTCCAGTTGGCGTGCATATAGCGGTAGAGCTCGTCGAAGGCGGCTTGCTTGTCGATGGTGGCCTTGTCGTATCCGCACGCAGTGGGTATCACGTGCAGCGACTGCACACCATTCGCCCGGGGGATCCATTGGGCGGTGGCGATGAAGCTGGAGCAGGGCAGTTTGGTCTTCTGCTCCACCACCTTCGGGTCGGCGTGCGGGTCTTGGGCGCCGTGGGCGTGCTGGGGGACGTAGTCTTTGCAGTTCGGGATGCCGGGTGTCCAGCCGTCGTGGTCGGTCTTGATGAACGCGTTGGGCAGCCACGCGCCGGTGTCGAGACGCTCCCACACGTCAATGGTCTTATCCCCGTTGGACACCGGCTGACCGATGCCTTCGCACACAATGGTCACTTTCGCGCCGTCGGGCAGGGCCTTGCCGACTTGACCGGAACCCATCGACGGCGCGCTCTGCGGATAGATGCCGATCTTGGTCCAAGCCACGGGGTACTGGGCATCGGCGTGCGCGGTGGGCGTCGTGACCGCGGCCCCGGCGACAGCGATCGCGATGGCAGAAGCGAACACCAGCGCGCCACGTGCCCAGCGGAGCGAGCGCGCCACCCGCCGTCGTGCCGGACCCGCTATCTCCGCTCCCGCCCCCGAGGTGCCGCTGCGGTAGGGGGAGGGATGAATGTTGTTCATTCCGTGCTCCAGTTCGTGCTGGGTGTTTGTAGGGTCAGCAACGACTTTTCGGCATGTCTGGACCGACACGCCAGCAGTCCAAACAGGTCCAATCATCGCGGTCACCAGCGCTGGCGATGCGTGCAAGAATCCCGTCGTGACCGGGGTGAACAACCGAATTGACCTGCCCGCGCTGCAGTCCCGCAAACAGTTCGGCGAAGCGCTACGCAGCATCACTCCGATGGACGACGACGACCTGAACCACATATCGGTCCGGCGACTGGCCGCCAAGGTCGGCATGCCGGCGGGCACACTGGGCAATTGGTTCGCCGGCACCTCAGTGCCCGGGGTCAGCAGCAAGGAATTCCGGCGACTGCTCAAGGACTGCAACCTCGACGAGAACGCCATCACGGCATGGACGCGCACCGCTGACCGGATCCGGCGCCTTCCCCGCGAAGGCAAGCCTGCCGAGGTGGATGACGACGAGCCGCCGTACCGGGGCTTGTCTCCGTTCGACCGGGACCACGCTGGCGAGTTCTTCGGCCGTGAGGACCAGAAGGGCGCGCTGGTGCAGTTCGTCCGTGATGGTCTGGCGGGAGTCGACTCGAATGTCATCGGTGTCGTTGGCCCGTCCGGTTCGGGCAAATCGTCTCTGCTGGCCGCGGGTTTGCTCCCCGAGGTAACCGAGGCGGTGATGTTCAACCCGACCAGCGAACCCGACGCTGCGCTGGCCGCCGCGCTGGCCCGGTTCCCGGCCGATCAGCAGAACCAGGTGCTGGTGATCGACCCGTGCGAGGAGTTGTGGACCCTGCAGCAGCAGCGGCCCGCCGCCGAGGGCGAGGAGAAGCGTCGCCAGTTCATCGGTCGGCTCTCGTTGTGGCTGCACGAGCCACACCATGTTGTGGTGTTCGGTCTGCGTTCGGACTACCACGGGCATGCGAGCGAACTGGAGGTGTTGGGACCCGGTGTCACCGACGCCCAATTCGCGCTCAGACCGATGACCCGTGAACAGCTCGAGGACGCGATCATCGAGCCCGCCGCAAGACGCGGGGTCGACGTGCATCCCCACCTGGTGCAACGGCTTCTGGAAGAACTCCACGTCAGCGAGGGAGGGCGGGCAGGTGCAGGCGTGCTGCCCTTGCTGTCGCACGCGTTGCTGCAGACCTGGAAACTGCTCGACCCTTCGGACAAACGCAGCACGCGCCGGATACTGACAATCGATGACTACTACCAGACCGGTGGCATTCACGACGCGGTTAGTACCACCGCTGATCAGGTCTTCTCTCAGCTCACCAAGGATCAACAGCGCGCCGCGCACCGGGTGTTCACCCGGTCAGTAATTGTCGCTGACGAATCCTTGGCACGGCGGACAGTGCCCCGCGATGAGCTGGTGTGGAAGGACATCGCCGCCAGCGATGTCACCGTCGCGATCGAGAGATTCGCCGACCAGCGTCTTCTGACCCTCACCGATGCCGGTGTCCAGATCAGCCACGAGGCGTTGCTCACCGCGTGGCCGCAATTGGACGAATGGATCGACTCCGACAGAGTCACGATCATGCGCCATCGGCGTCTCAGCTACGAGGCGAAGCTGTGGGTCGACGACAACCGCGACGACAAGCACCTGCTCAGCGCCGGAAGGACAGAAGAATTCCAGGGCTGGGCAGGCGACGAAGACGTGCGCCGCCAGCTCAACCCCGTCGAACTGGAATTCCTGACCGCCAGCATCGAGCACCGCGATGCCGTCGTCGAACACGACCGCCAGACGAGACAGACACTTGAGCGCAACGCCGCCGACCTACGGGCGCAAGCCGTCCGCTTGCGTCGACGGACACGATTGGCCGTCGGGACATCCGCCGTACTGGCTGTCGTGCTGGTTCTGCTGGTCGGCGCGATCAAGTCCACCGTCGACAGCCGAAACGACGCGACCCGCGCGCGAGACGAAGCGCAAGCCCGGCAAGCCGCCGTGCAATCGCAATACCAGCGCGAACGCGACCCGGCGCTTGCGCAACAGCTGGCACTGGCCGGGTATCGGCGCTCCCCCGCAACCCTCGAAGCACGTTCCGCGCTGCTGGATTCGACGGCGGTGCCGACACCGGTGCGAACTCCCACCGTGCCGGGAACGATCGCTGCGGCGCTGACCAGTGACAGTGATCTCCTGGCAGTCGCCAACGCAGACGGCCAGATCCGTGTGTTCGACCGCACCCGCCCAGGACGATCACTGACAGCGACGATCCCGATCAGCACGGGGCAGCACCTCTACGCGGTCGCCTTCCGCCGCAACTCCCGACTGCTGGCAGTCGGCAGCGACCACGACACCAGCTTGTGGGACCTTACCCACACCGACAACCCCCGCAAGATTGCGCTGCCCGGCGCTGCGGACAAGGTCGACCATCTGGCATGGTCTCCTGACGGGCACGAACTCGCCGCCGCCACCCCCCACGGAACAGCCCGCTGGTCGGTCACCGACGACGCCACCCCGACCGCCCTGGACACGCTGCCCTGCCTCGACGCTCAAGGAAAAGCACTCGACGCCACCGGGACACCGTTCGACGCCACCGCCGTCGCCTACAGTCCCGACGGCGCTCTGCTGGCCACCGCCGGAAACAACGCGGCCATCCAATTGTGGGACCGACGCACCGGACCCGCACCGGTCCCGCTGCCTTCGGTGCCGATGGAAAAACCCACTTACTGGATCCGGGACCTGGAGTTCGATACGGCCTCTGACAGGCTCGCCGCCGCCAGCGACAACAAAGAAGCTTTGGTTCTGGACGTCACCACACCAGCCAAAGCCGCCATCGTGAGGCGTGCTGGTGGTTTCGCCAACCTCGCGACCTCGGTCGCCTTCACCGATGACGGCACCACACTCGCCGTGGGCAGCACCGACAGCAGCGTGCGTCTGTTCGACACCCGCACCGACACGCCGGCACGGCAGATACTGCCCGGATCCGCGATCGTCACCTCGTTGCAATTCACCCACGACACGCTGATCACCACTGCACAGGATGGCTTCGTACGCGACTGGCCGATACCCGGCCCGGTGAGCAACTACCTCGGCGGCAGTATCTACACCCTCCCAGCCACCGCAGACGCCACCACCATGCTCGTCGGACTGAACACGTCTACCGCCGTGCCGCAATACGCCCTCACCGATTCCGTCGGCATCCGCGGACGCGGACCGGCGATGACCATCGACGCCCCCGACGAATCATCTGGGGTTGCAGCGATCTCCGATGACGGGCACACCGCCGCAGGAGGAACCAAGAACGGCTCCATCTATCTGTGGGATCTCAGCGACCCCGAGCACCCTCGCCGGCAGGGCGGGCCGGTGCGTGACGCGACCCCCGGCCCGGTCGCCGCGGCGGTATTCACCCCGGACAGCAGCTACCTGTTCACCGCGACCAACGGGGGCGACAAGCACCAGATCAACATCATCGACCGCGGCGACCCCGACCACCCCCGGATCATCAACCCGATCGACGCCGGGGACAGAGTCCAGCTGATCACCGTTAGCAGCGACGGCGCCTTCCTGGCCGCCGCCACCACCAGCAAAGTACGCCTGTGGGACATCTCGAGCGGACCGCAGCGGGCCCGACTCATCGCCGACGCCGCCGGATCCCTAGATACCGTTACTGTCGTACGGTTCGGCGCCAACCATCTCCTCGCTACCGGCAGCGCAGACGAAACCGTGCGGCTGTGGCAGGCGACCGACACTGCCTTGACCCCACTCGCCCGCTTCACCGGACCGTCCGGCGCGATCGAATCACTGAGCTTCGACCAGAACACAACCCGCTTGGCCGCTGGAACCGACGGTGGAATATGGGTGTGGGACGTACACAACCCACACACCCCGGTCCAAGTCGCCACTCTCAACGCCTACACCAGCAGATCCAACGACGCCCGCACCGCGCCGATAACAGGCCGAATCAACGACATCGCCTACGGACCCGCAGCCACAAGCTTTACCGCCGCCGGCCCCAACGGTGTGCTGCGAACCTGGCTCACCGACCCTGACGTCATAGCCGCCCAGATCTGTGCACACCCGGCGGCCACGATCACTGAAACCGAATGGGCCCAGTACCTTCCAGGCACCGACTACCGATCACCCTGTCCCTAACCGGCCCCGATACGTCAAGCGAGGGTGTACCCCCAGATCGTCATGCCTCGGTGATAGAGCTGCTCTTGCAGCCTGTGGTCTGAAGTGAAGCTACGGGGAGCCAGTCCTAATATTCCCAGGTGCCGCTGTGAGACTCTCGTTGTCTGATGGTGCTTGTCTTTGCCAGCTGAGCTGGCAATAATCAAAGGTGTCCAATGCACTAGCTGCGGAAAGTGGTGCGTGTAGGAGGTCTCCGAGGCGTAAGTACCCCTGAGGCAGCCTCACCAGATGGTTTCCAGCCTTGCGCGCCCATACAGACAAAGCCTGACCCTCAGGGTCAGGCTTTTCTGCTGTCTAAGATGGCCGTAAGCGCTCGACCCCGTCGATGCGTTTCGCGATCGCCGTTCGATACTTGCCGCCCTTCCCCCACGCCCACGCATGGACATCGGGCAACCACAACAGCGGATTGTCCGGCCGCTCGTGCTGATAGTGCATCGGTGGATCGGCGCCCAGCACACTGCGGATGATCTTGTTGTCTTCGTGGTCCTGCTTGCAGGTCTCGATAATCACACGATCGACATTCAACGTCTGTAGGTACTCGAATGTCCTGGTCAACACACAATCACGGGCTTGGCGGACCGTTTTGAAATTAGTTGCCACGATCAGGCGGCTCGTCGCCTCGAGCGCCGCGACACCGTTGATGATCGGCATAACCAAGCGCCTCTCGACGCCGTTCATGTGGATGCGCAGACTCCCCTTGGGGCACAGCCGGATCAACTCCTTCTTGATCGGATTCGAATCCGAAGAGGTGATAGTGACCGCGCACATCACATAGTCCTTACCGGACCGGCCGGACTCGTCGATGTAGGCGTGCAAGCGCCCGCCGCCCGCCATCACCGACTTCCTTTCGCTACCAACGACTTACGTGCCACCTGTTGCAGTTCGCGACGGTGCGAGGTGCTGAACGGTGTTCTCAGCGCGCGGTGATAGCGGGAGCGAAGCACCCCAGCTGGCAGCCGCGGTGAGGCCACCTTCTGAACATGGATATCGAGCAGCTTCTCGGCGTTGAGCTCGGCGTAGCCGCGCTCGGCGGTCCGCTCGGAGATGCCGTACCACTGCGACGCGCGCTCGACCGCCATCTCGAATGGCGGTTTGCCCTGCGTCTCCTTGAGCATGATGAGCAGTATCGCCTTGCCTGGCAATCGAAGTCGATCGATGTAGCCCTCGGTCCAGTATTCGTGCGGGATCGTGAAATAGCCGACCGGGTTGTCAGGATCCTGCGTGGGTGCGCCTGGTTTCGGCCGCAGCTTTCCGCTCCCGTCTTCGAGCAACGGACTGATCAAGGTGGCGTGACCACGCCGCTCACGAGTCACCAGTTTCCGTTCCTCCAGCTCACGGAAGGTCTTCGAGACTGTGGTCAGCCCGCAGTGTTTGCGAGTGCTGAGGATGTTCGCCCACGCACCCATCGGCAGCGGCGCCGAGTCCGATAGCACTGGCTGCAGCGCATACAAGGTCAACAGCGCATCCAGCGCCCGTTCCTGGCGGTCGCGCACAAGCGCCGCCAACGTCGAGGCACGATCGGCTGATTCCGATCCCCGCTGGACCAGCACATTCCATGCCGTCGCGTACCCGCTTTTCGCGCTGTCGAGCAGCTGCTTGATCGCCTCGTGCGGGCCCAACGCCACTTCGTCTGCGAGGCCGGCGAACGGATCTTCTTCCATGGCAGCCGAGACTACTCCACCAGTCCTGAGTAGCCTTGCAAATTTCCCGACCTAATATACCCTGCGAGGTGCCATAATGAGACACTGCAAAATCTACTTGATACGTTCACTGATACACCTATGAAACTCCTACACGGAAGAGCCAGCGGCGTGAAGGTATCTTCGACCGGCGCTCGGAGTTGAACCGTAAGGAGAATCTGCAAAGGATTAGATGAAGCGCCGCGACCCGACGCGAAGCTGGGCCGAGCTGGTGAAGCACTCCTGACCCACGCATGCCACGGCCGATCCAACGGAGGCGGGTACTCGCCGGACGTTCTTCACCGCGGCCGCCTGGCACCGACAAACCAGTGCTACCGAGCGGGGGCCGCTGGTACAGCCTCGTCGAATACCAGCCGCCGAGAGACCCGACGTGGTCCGGGGAAACTCCACGATCCAGGGACAGACCCCCCACCATGTCGACGACGTCGGCGACCAACATCTCGATGACCTACAAGCTCAACGGCGCCTGCTACCGCCTGTCCACCACCGAGGCCATCGCCGACACCACCAGCGCCGCCGGCCCGGCGGACTTCCGGATCAGTCTCGACGACAACCTCGTCGTAAGCCTGCCCGCAGCCAAGCCGACCCGCTGTCCCCGTGTAACCAGACCCCGACTTCGCAACACGCTTTTCGACACGGCACCCGAATCACGATCCTGCCGATTCATGTTCGTGTGCCGTGGTGTTGGGAACCGATCGTTTTCCGAACGGGGTGCAGGGCAGCTCGAATCCCGGTCGGCGCCGCAGCGTCAATCGAATTTCGGGTCTCAAGTTCACGCGGGGGCTGTTCCAAGGCTCTTAGCTCATGACAGGTCAATCCGAGATGGGAAGAACGACACCGATGAGCCCGAGCGCCGGAGTGCTGATGACGGTCCTGATGATCCACGTTGTGGGGGTCGCGGGCCGTTGGCTACGCCTACGGTGGCGCACTGAAAGACAGTGGCTGCACCTCCGATACGTGGTCGCGCTGTCGCCCGGGCTACCCCAGGCCAGCCAAGTCGACGACCCGCACGGTGACGGTCGACGTACTCAGCTGACCACCGGACCGACCGCGGAGCGTTCATGATCGACGACCCTGACCACCTGACCGGCGAGACCCATCCGACAACCGCGCGACCCCGCCCTGACAGCGGAAGCACCGATCTCGATGAGTTCAAGGAGTTCTACCGCGAATTCATCAAGCCGCTCATCGGATTCCTGATGTGGCAGGGCGCCAGCCTGGCTGATGCGTCCGAAGTCGCCCAGGAGACGATGACGAAGGCCATGACCTGCTGGGCCGACATACGGAACCCGAAGGCCTGGACGCGTCTGGTCGCCGGCCGTGCCCTCGTGCGCCGGTTCGCGAGCGTCGACGAGGACCCCGTCGCTGAGGTTTCCGAACGGCCAGCGCTGCTCTATAGCGACGCCGACCTCGATGCCTGGGAACAACGACAGGATGTCATGGCGGCCTTGGCCAAGCTCCCGCCCCGTCAACGCCAGGTAATGGCGTGGACGTTGCAGGAGTACACACCATCCGAAATCGCAGACACTCTGCAGATCGCGGCCACCGCCGTCCGCGCCAACCTCAAGAAGGCTCGCCGCAACATCGCGATACACCTGGCAGCCGGGAACGAGGACCAATGACCACATTCGGACAAGACCAGGACATGGACCGCTGGCTAGCCGAGCACTGCGCCAGCATGATCAAGGCCCTCGATGAGGTCATCGACGTCGAGGCGGGTCTGCAGGAAGTGCTGATCCCTGTCGAAAACGCAAAGCTGATTGCCGATCTCGACAAGGTCGTTGACGTCGAAGCCGGACTTGCAGCCCTCCTGCCGATCCCGGACCCCATCCTGGCCCCAGCTCGCGGCGCGACGAGCAGCGACCTCGACAAGGCTCTCCGATCAATCTCGCCACTGCAGCGGCTAGCACTTCGGGAGGCGTTCAGCCCACTCGTCGGCGGTGAAGTGCTCGCCGTCGCCGGAAACATCGACCACAGTGGCGAGAAGATCAGCAGCCTCGACGCATCTTTCATGGAACAGGACGGGTACGTCCTTGTCCGACATGAGCTGAGCAGCACCGAGGCCTCGGCGAGCCATCTGCGTGGGCTCACCTACCGGTGCGACGGCACCATCCCGGACGAGAACTCCATCTATTCCCGAGTCCAGTGGGCGATCCTGAGCGATCTCGGTGACCTCAGCGACGTCATAAGTGAGCTGTACGAACACATCGACCGGGCAGAGAAGTACCTGGAGGACGCCAGGGCTCCGCTGGTGCAGGCGTTCGACGTCATCGATTGCCGTATCCAGGTGCGCGGCTTCGCGGAGGCCTGCCGCCAGGCCACCTCGCGAGTTCGGGCTTTGCAGCGTTTCTTGAACGACTTCATCGGCGCAGACCTGAGCCAGGCAGATCTTGATGGGATGCATTTGGTCGGCGTGCGCTGGTCACTCACCACCCTGTGGCCATCGCTGGAGTGGCGGGAC
This sequence comes from Nocardia niigatensis NBRC 100131, assembly GCF_000308655.1. Lineage (GTDB taxonomy): Bacteria > Actinomycetota > Actinomycetes > Mycobacteriales > Mycobacteriaceae > Nocardia > Nocardia niigatensis. The sequence continues at coordinate 33,638 of NZ_BAGC01000106.1, forward strand.
CGCATCGAACAGAGCTCTATCGAGATCAGCGACGGCATCTACGAAATCGGTGGAGACGAAAGCCGCCAGCGGGCCGCTGTCGGCTGAGAGGCCGAACCCGTCTCTGGTTGGCGTTCGGCCCCGGAGCTTTTGCCACAGGATTCCGGGGCCGCAACGTCGTCTGTAACCCGAACGGACCTGCCTTCGTACGTTCGGCAACGTCCCTTCTTGCTCGAATCCGCAGCTAGGGCACGGCAAATCCCGTGCCCAAAAGATCTTTCAAAAAGTGCGTGGGGTGATCGCCAGATGGTCCCGTACAACGCTGGCGAATAACTCCGGAGCAGGAGCCGATTGGCGGTCCGGGGAAGGCTTCTCGCGCATGCGGGATCGTAACTTGGAGATTTCTATGCATACAAGGGACGAACCGGTCACTTTCGGGCCGGCGCTGGGGTTCGCCAACGACGCCGAGCTGGTGGCGGCCGTGGCGGCTGCTGGGTTCAAGGGTCAGCTGCGGGTGTCGCTCGAACACCAGCTGTGGCGCTACGGCTGGCGGGTCTTGCGTGCCATGGTGCGTGACCTGTCGATTCTTCGCGTTCACACGGCGTTGCCCGCGATGTCGGTCAGCCCCGACGACTACGCCACTCTGCACAACAGTGCCGAGCATCGCGAAGAGCTCGTCCTCGACACCCTGGCCCTCGCCGTGCCGTTCGTGGTCGAGCGGCTCCGTAAGGGCCGGTGGGATCCGCAGCGGTCCGCGCGGCTCGGCACGTACTTCGTCACCGCGTGCGCGATCAAGTTCCGCGACGCCTATAAGAGCTGGCATCAGGCGCGGGTACGTCAGATCCGTGATGACCTTGCGGGTATCGAGGCCGAGGTCTTCGGTGCCGATCACCGGCCAGACCCCTACACCGTGGTCTCGGACCGGTTCCGGCTGCACCAGATACTGAAGGCGGCGACGCTCGAGGAGCGGTTCATCTGCCTGGGCATCCTGGCAGACCGGCCCCGGGCCGATATCGCCGAAGACCTGGGAATTTCCGAAAAGGCCTTGGAAGGGCGCATGTATCGGCTGCGTCAGCGCACTTGGAAGAACCTCGGTGCCGCCCCGGTTCGCCGCAAGAAGGTGTCTGCGTGATCCACCTTCTGCGTGCGGATTCGGCACTGCGGCATCATGAAATCCGGTGGTGGAGAACCGGGTTGTCATGGTCTTCGTCGTGGCACGACGACATGCACCCCGCGCGGACGGCATCATGACCGCGCGCTCCGAACGTTCAGGGCCCCGCCGTGGAAACGGCGAGGTCCGGCCGGCCCGTTCCCGCCCAGCTTCGGCAAAGTCGGCACCTGATCAGGCCTATGGCCCCCGGTCGGAAACCGAACCGAAGTCTTGGAAGGATGTCATCGACCGCGGACGTGCCGACATCCTGTCGAGCGACGAGTCGACCGACCGCTACCTGAGGGTCTCGGCCGACTTTCGCCTCAATGCAACGCTGTTCGGCGCTGTGATCGGCGGGATCTATCTGGCATCTGCGTACGGAGGTATTCCGCCGTCCTACAGCTTCGTGGGGATGCTCGGCGTCATGTCGGTGTCGGCACTGGTCCGGAGGGGTCGGAAATGGCTGGAACAGCGCCGGCCGTCAGGCCCGGCCGAAATCACTGGCGGTGCGGACTCTTCCGAGAGCGCAGGGGACGGCACTCCTGTGCTGCCGAGCTAGCCGCCGACCGCAGCGTCTGCTCGATGGCAATCATCAGGAAGGCGCCTGCCACGGCTGCTGTGTACGCACCCGCGCTGCCCCTTCCGGCCACGAAAGCCCCGACTGCTGCGCCCAGACCAAACCCCACCGCGGCGGCGGCGAACTGCCGCAGGACATCTCGTATTGCCGCATGTCCCACCGAGTACCGCACATTCAAACCCTACGGCAGCCGCGCCGCAGGCCGAATAGGTGCACGACGGTGAACTCCTGAGGGAGTTCACCGTCGTGCACCTGGGCCTATTTTTCGCGGGCGGCGATGGCCCTGTAGTAGGGGGTAGCGGTGCAACCGCGCGAGATCCGGCGGTTACGTCGCTACCGCAGATAATTCACCGAGTCGAATGCCTGCGCCGACCGCATATCCCCAGGTCACGCACCGTGCTACCGCAGATAAGTGCCGACTATGTGCGGTAACCGCTAAGCGCCGGATTTCTCAAAGATGTTCCTCGACCCCCGGGCCGGGCGCACCGTGCACGCGGTCAGCCTCGGCCAATGGGTCGAGGGCGAGGAAGTCCCGGAACTGTTGTGCCGCACCGGTGTCGCGGGCTGGTCTCCGACCGTGCTGGTACCGACGCGGGCGGAGGTCACTTGCGCCCGATGCCTGCGCAAACTCGGTGGACCCTCTACCTCACGGCAACTTCCGCTGTTCGGCAGCGACCCCCACTATGGGTGAGAACCCCCGGTCCGTATTCGTTTCCTGGGTACCTTGTCGTCCGGTGGTGCCATGCTGGGGTTCGTTGCCGCCGCAGAGGGGAGGTTGTGGTGATCCGCTACACCTGCACGAACTCGACGTGCCTGGATCCGTGGCACTACACCTCGGTGTGTCCGCGCGAGCCGACGCGGCTGGGATCGTTCACGGCCGCTGACCGTGAAGTCCGTGATCATCTGCGCAAGTTGAAGGCCGATGGTGTCATCGAGGCGCCGCTGCCCGGCACGACCAGCCTCTTCCGTTGGATGCTGCCGTTTTTGCTGCTGTTCGGGCTGCCGGTGGCCTTGTTTTTGTTCTTCGTGGTGGTGCTGGTGTTCGCTCGCTGACCACTTCCGGTCTTGAATATGAGGCAGCCCCGGCGGATTCGGCCCGCCGGGGCTGCCTCATTTGAGTGTTATCGAAGGTTATCGGCCGATCTCGTGGGAGTTCTTCCGGTAGGTGGCGGTGCGGGCCCGTGGGTGCTCCTGGGCGGCGCTGGGGTCGGGGCGGGTCGTGCAGGCCCGGCCAGGGCTGGTGCTTCGTCCGGCGTTGGCGGCTCGGCGTTGGGCGATCTGGTCGTCGCGGGTCGCGACGACACGGTCGATCTTCGCTGTCCACTGGTCGGTGCGGGCGGCGGCGGCCCGACCGATCTCCCCGGCTTGGCGTGCGCGCCCGTCGACGAGGGCCCGGATGTCTTTCTGGATCTCGGGGTGGACCTTCTCCTGCGCGAGGGCCTGGGCCAGCCGGTCGCGCCGGTCCATGTAGGTCTTGCGGTCGGCGGGCAGGTCACCGGAGCGGGAGCCGCAGGCCACGGTGTAGATGCTGTCGGAGATCGAGGTCACCGCGTACCGCAGTCGGTCATTGCGGTGATCAACCCGGACACCGGCACCCTGGATCAGCTCGGCGAGATCCTCGCGCGCGGCCGAGGACAGAACCGACGCGGTCGCGCTGATCCGCATGGCCTCGGCGTCAGCCTTGGACCGCTCATCAGCGAACAGCAACTCGGGCAGGTTCTCACGGTCAGCGATGCGGCCGGCGTCGATGTCGGCGAGGGTTTCCGACAGCTGCGCCCGTTCGATCGCGGCCAGGCCCTTGCCTGCACTGATCGTCGAGCGCAGTTCATCAGCGCTGTCGGCCATGCGCGCGATCCGCTTGTGGACCTCGTCGGAGAGCGTGCTGTTGCCGCGCGCGAAGACCACACCGAACCGGTCGTGTTCCTCGGCGGTCATCCCGCCCTCGGCCAGGTAGTCGGCCTCGGCGCGCAGTTCGGCGGTGTCGGCGGCGTAGTCGATGATCTGTTCGCGGATCGCGTACCGGTCGGTGTAGCCGGGCCAGATGTCGAGCTCGACTTGCTCGCCGCGGGCGATCTTCTTGCCGACCTCGCGCACCGTGGCCTGGTCGGCGGCGGTCATGACCGCGATCTCCTCGCCCACGAACCGCGCGGCGTTGGGGTTGTCGCGGAACACTTCCAGGACTCGGGGGATGCGGCCGCGGGCCTCTTCGCCGGGGTCGACGAACACCGGCGAGGCCAGCAGATCCGCCGCGCGGGTCTTGCCGCGCAGGTAGTCGACGGCGAACTCGACACTGGCCCGGTCGTTTCCGGACACCGTCGAGGTCGCCAGGGCGGCGGCCAGCGCGGCCCGCCTGTCGTTCTCGCTGTTCAGGTGCGCGAGCGGGGCGCCGGGGTCGATCTGGTCGCGCCAGGCCGTGATCGCTTCGGCGACCTGACCTTTCGCCGCGGCCCGTAACCCCATGCCGGTCACGAAGTCGAGCACTGCCGATTCCCGCTGCCACAGCCGTTCCGCGTCGGCGCGGTCTTGAGCGGGCCAGGCGTCGAAGTCGGGATCGACACGGACACTGAAGGTTTCGGGGTCGACGACCACACCCCACTGGGAGGCGTAGCGGCCGGTCAGCTCGGACAGTGCCTGCTGGGCGATCTCGCTGTTGCCTGCCCACAGCAGCGCGTCGGAGAACACTTTCACTGTGGCGGTGAGGTTGTGCCAGGGGATCGACTGCATGCGCGCCTCGGCAGCGGTCTGGTCCTCGCTGGAGCGGGCCCGCAACGCCTCGACCGCCTCGGGTCCTTCGGTGCGGGCGTTATCGACGGCCTGGGCCAGGGCCGCGTCGTCGACTCGGGCCTGGTTGGCGGCGACGGTGGCCAGCAGGAACGCGATGCGCTGATTGTGGCCGTGCGGGGTGACGGCCTGGTTGTCGGCGCGGTCGAGGTCGGCCAAGTGCCCGTTCCAGTACGGGTCGGTGGACAGCTCGCTGCGGTATTCGCGCAGATGCGCTTCGAAGGCGTGTTCGGCACGTATCGCCTCGTCCTCGCTGCCGACCTCGCGGGCCTCCTCGAACGCCGTCTCCAGCTCGCCGGCGCGCCGGTGGATGTCGAGGGCCGAGTCGGCGGCCGGGCCGCGGGCGGCCTTGTTGTCGGACATGGTGTTTCCTTCCTGGGGGGTGTGCTCCCAGCCGGGAGCGGGGGCGGTGGATTCGGTGAGTTCGGCGCGGGTGATGCCGTGCCGTTCGGCGGCGCGGGCCTGGTGCTCGACGGTGGCTTTGCGGATCGCGTCGAGCTGGGCGGGCGTGGGGACCCGTTTCGGGGCGGCTTTGCGCACGTCGAACAGGTGCGCAATCAGGCGGCGGCCCTTGCTCTTTCGGACCATGAGCGCGGCCACGTTCTGGCGGTTGGGACCCAGACCGGCCGCGCGGAGTTGACGGCGGGTCTGCAGATGAGGCGGGGCGAGGCCCCAGTCGTACTCCTGGCGGGAGTCGTCTGGAGCCTCGTCGATGCTGGTCACCGCTACGCCTTGAGCGCCGGGCGGCCGGTGATGCCGAGCTTGGCGGCGTACCACAGGGCGGCGTCGGTGAGCCGCTCGTTGTCGACGGCCAGGTTGCGGCACTCGGCGCGCACCGCGGTGAGCTGCTCTCCGGCGGTGTGCCAGTCGCTGGTGACCACACCCAGGCGGGTCCGCAGGTGGCGGGCGCGCGCGGCCAGTTCCACGATGACCGCGGCCGGATCGAGGTAGAGGCCGGCGATCTCGGGGTTGGCCAGGATGTCGTCGGCGAGCAGATCGACCGGCGACAGCGCGGCAGTGACGTCCGTGGTGCGGATAGTGTTCTCGGACATGGTTTCCTCCTGAAATGGGTTGGGTGGGAGGGGAAATCGGGGTTACTTGCCGTAGCCGCGCTGCTGGCCTCGGTGGTGGGTGTGCTGCACACCCGCGCCCGGGTTGGTCTGGCGGGCGGCGCGGCCGGGGGTGCCGTTGACGGCGGCGGAGGGCGGGGTGCCGCGGCCGGCGTCGGCGGCCATGCGCTGGCGGACCTCATCGGGGGTCAGGTCCGCTTTCTGCAGGTCTGCGGCCAGGGCCCGGCGCCGTGCGGGGTTGTCCCAGTCCGGGGTGGCTTCGGCGCGTGCGGCGGCGACGGCGGCGGTGCGCTGGCGCCAGGTCTCGGCGATGCGGTTGGCCTGCTTGCCCGCGGTCGCGGACTGCCCGGCCGCCTCGTCGAGGTGGTGGCGGACCTGGTTGCGGACCGGTTCGGGCACACCGGCGCTGGCCAGCGCGGCCAGTGCGCGGGATTCGTGGCCGTGGTGTTCGTAGTCGGGCAGGTTTCCCTGCCCGGCCGCGAGCTGGGCCTGGCCTTCGAACAGTGCCGCGATCTCGTTGTGGGCGCGGGTGGCGGCGTCTTTGGGCACCGAGGCGGTGGTCAGGATCTGGCCGAGCTGGTGGCGGTGGTATTGCGCTGTCTGGTGGGCGATCTCGCTGCAGCGGTCGCGGTCGATGGCGGCGGCGGTGCGCTCATCGGCGAACACCATTTCCGGCAGCTTGACGTGACCGGCGTCGATATCGCGCAGCGTCAGCTCCAGCTGGTCACGTTCGAGCGGATGCAGGCCCTTCCCGGCACGGATCGCGCGCTCGATGACCTCGCGGTGCGCCTGTGCGCGTTCGCGCATCTTCTGATCCCCCACGCTGTCGGGGGTTTTCGCTTCGGCGGCCTGGGCGTCGATGATCGGTTTCATCGCCGCGTACATGCGCACCGAGTCGGTGACCGCGGTCCGGTCGACGTGATCGGGCCACAGCGGCTTGTGGACCTGGGCGGGGTTCGCGGCGACCTTGCGCAGCAACGCGCGCGCTTGTTCCCGGTCCTCGGCGGTGAGCAGGGCGGCCGCGTCGGCGAGCTGGGTGCGCAGCTCGGCCACGTCGCGGCCGTGCATGAGCTTGACCCGGTAGGAGTCGATGAGCCGGTCCAGGCGGGCCTTGACCTCCTCGCCCGGATCGACGAGCGGGACCCGCATCCGGCGCATGTCCACCGTGGGTGAGCCGGGCCGGGGCGCGCCCGGCTCACCGGGGGCGCCGGCCTCGCGGGGGACGCCGATGTAGTCGGCGACGAAGCGCACCTTGGCGCGGGTGGCTTCGCCGAGGCCTTTGGCGGTCATGGCCTTGTTCAGGGTGTCGAGGGTGTGCGGGGTCGGGTTGGTGCGCCACTTGCTGATCTCGGCGTAGAGGGCCTGTTTGGCGGATTCGTCGAGGCCGGTGTCGGCGGCGACGATCTCGACCATCCGTTCGTGGGCGCGGCGCAGGCGCAGATCGTCGGCCTGGTCGAGCTCGGCCTTGGCCATCGTGGCCAGGAACGCCGGTGACTGCGTGCGCGTGGTGTCCTCGTCGGCGGCCAGCGTGTCCGGGTCGATGACCACCCCGTAGCGGTCGTGGATGTGGGCGCGCAGCTCGCTCAACGTCTTGTTGGCGACCTCGGAGTCTTGTGACCATTCCGCGGCGTCGGCGACCGCGCGGGCGAGCTCGTGGCGGTCGGCGTGGTCGAATCCGCGCTCGCGCAACCGATTCAGCCGTGCCTCGGCGGCGTTGCGTTCGAGCTTGTGCCGCTCGGCGACCTCGCGCTGCTCTTCTTCGCTGCGGCGGCGGGCCTCTTCTTCTTCGCGGCGGCGGACCTCGGCGCGGCGGCGCGCGAATTCGAGCATCTGCTGCAGCAGCAGCCGCACCAGTACCGCCAGCTGGGAGTGCGCGGTGTCGATATCGGGGGCGTGGTCGGCCGGGGCGTGCTCGGAGCTGCCGTAGGCGAGGCTGGACATGGGGGTACCTCCAGGCGATGCGGAAACGGACTCGGCACCCGCAGCGGGCGTCGAGGAGAGGAGCGGATCCAGATACGGGACGGGGTCGAGTTCGTCGAGGCCGTGCCCGGCGTTGAAGTGGTCGGTGAGGTCCTTGCCGTCGCGGGCGGTCACCACCCGCACCTGTGCGACCAGGCCCGCCAGGCTGGCGGCGACCTTCTCGGCGCGACGGAATCCGGGGGCGTCGCGGTCAGCGACGATGACCACACCGACCGCGCCGTCGAGCCAGCGGGCATGCTCGGTCGTCCACGACATCGCCCCGCCGGCGTTGGTGGTCGCGACCAGCCCGGCGTTCTCGGCGGTCAGGACGTCCTTCTCGCCCTCGCACACATAGATCCAGCGGCCGGCGGCCACAGCGTCGAGGACCTGGGGCAGCCGGAACGGGATCGGGTCGAACCCGCCCGGCTCGAAGTCCCCACGTGCCGGATTCCAGTGCAGCTGGTGGAACTTCTTGTCCCGGCCGCGCTCGAACCGGGCCTCGGAGCGGACGATCTGCCCGGCGACCACTCCATCGGCGTGGGTGTAGTCGTAGGTGGCGGTCTGCTGCCACCTCGAAACCCGCTGCCCACGATCTGTTTTCGTCTTCACCAGCGGCAGCCCGGCCGCCGCGATCGCGCGGTCGGCGGCCGTGACCGGGCGCCGCGCAGGTCGTGCCGGACGCGCAGTCTTGCCGGTGGCGCGGGTGATCGGGGTGTCGAAGAGGTCACGCACCTGCAACCCGAGCGCGGCGAGCACGGCCTCGTCTGCACAGCCCGCCCGGCACGACACCTTCGTGCGGCCGGCGTCGCTGAGGTGCTTGACGATCAGCGACGGATTGTGGCGGCGCCCGTCGGCCTCGTGAACCGGGCAGCAGTACTTGACCCACTCCCCGCTGCCCCGGCCCGGTCCCACCGCCAGCTCCAGCGCGGCGGTGAGACGGTCGAACGACGGGGTGGAGCTGGCGGTTCCGGTGGCCTTGGTGGTCACGGGAACTCCAGCGCGGGCGGTCTGGCCGGGGCCGAGGCCGCGGGGGTCAGGATGCCGGTGGCGGTCTCGGTGAAGGTCCCGAATCCGGTGATCTCGTAGTTGACGAACGCCGAGGGCGGCGCGTCAGGGCTGTCGAGGGGCTGCAGCTCTTCGCTGTGCCCGCGCGAGGGTGAGCAGTACCTGAACGGGCCTTCGGGATCGAGCAGGACCGCCATGGCCGGGTCCAGGTGCTGGTTCCAGAACACGCTCATCCCGGTGGTGCCGTCCAAGCGCAGGTGCTCGAACGCCGACCACGCCGCGTCCATACGCGCGAAGGCTTCCCCGTGCTTCCACCACTGCGGGCACCACGCGACACGCGATTCGTTGAACTCGCCGCTGTCACGGCGGTAGAGGACCGTGACGTAGCCGTCGACGAACGCCTTGACCGTCTTGAAGACCAGCTCACGGGGCTCCTCGGCCCCGGCCAGCTCGGTGGCCAGCTGCTTGGCGGCCTCCTCGTCGGCGACGGCTTGGAGCTGCTCGCGGACCTCGGGGGTCAGCAGCGGCTCCAGCGCGGCCTGGGCCATCTCCTTGGCTAGGTCCTTGAGCTGGTCGTTGACCGCCGTGCGGGCTTTGCGCGCCAGTTTCGGGCGCAGCTCGTCAGTCAGGGCCGTGACCTGCTCCACCGGCGTCGAAGCACTGGTGGCGGGGGTGGGCTGGGGGTTGGTGGTGTCGCTCATGCGGACTTCTCCTGCTCGTCGGGTTCGGTCGGCACGACCCGCAGCACCGCACGCCCGCCCGCAGGCATGGGCGGGTCGGCGATGGTGGGGTCGAAGAACGCGGGATCGTGGGCGCGCTGGGAATCCCGCACGGCCTGGGCGTAGGGCCGCTGCTGCCACGGCACGGTGGCGATCAGCGCGGGCCCGTACCCGGACGCGAGCAGCAGGGCCCGCCCGCGCGGCAGCCTGGCCAGGTCCGACACCGTCAGCGTCGGCTCGGTGACCCGGGAAGTAGAGCGGGACGTGACACCCTTGGTGGTCGAGGTCGAACTCACCAGCTCGTAGTGGTTGCCGACCAGCTCGGCGACATCACGCAGGAACCCGGTGTCGGACAGGCCCGACCCCAGCACGCGAATGTTGGCCGCACCCCACAGCGCCTGCATGCCTTCCGGGCCCCAGCAGCGCACACCCTGGGCCCAGGACTGCAGCACGGTCATCACGACCATGCCGCGCGACCCGAAATGGCTGTACTGCTTGGGCAACTCGGCCCACTTCACGATGTTGGCGGCCTCGTCGAGGACCAGCAGCAACGGCACCGGCAACCGGCCACCGCAGCGCTCACCCTCACGGGTGCCGGCGTCGGCGACCGCGGCCGCGAACGCGGTCACCAGCGGGCCCGCATTCGACTTCTTGTCCGCCGAAAGCAGATACAAGGTGTCGGTGGAGCGCACGAACGCCTCCACGTCGAAGCCCTCACGGTCCTGGTCGGGGGTGACCCACTCGGTGATCGAGGCCAGCGCCAGGCAGGCCGCCATCTTCTTGGCGGTGGAGAAGATGCCCGCCCTCTGCCGGTCCGGGGCGTTGTACTGGTCGGCCAGCTGCTTGGCGACCATCTCGAACCCGGCCGCCTTCACGAGCTTGGGCGGCTCGAGATCGCGCGGCGTGGTGATCCACTCGAAGACCTGCGTGATCGGCCGCTCGGCCACCGCCGCCGCCAGGATCAGGCCCGCCAGCAGCCCCTCACCCTCCGGGTCGAAGAACGCATCCCGCTTGTCGGCGTCGCCGCCAGCGGCGAAGTGCCCGGCCAGCTCGATGGCCCGCTCCTGAGCGCCGGGGCCGCCGTCGTCGCCCATCACCCAGGCCAGCGGATCCCAGAACCAGGTGCACACCTCGTTGGCGACCTGCTGCGGGTCGAACACCTTCACCGTGCCCAGCCCATCCCGATGGTCGCGGGTGGCATCGACGACATCACGCTTGTTGCTGGTAGTCAGCACCGGCCCGATAGCTTCCATCACCGCCGGAATCACCCGCGACGTCGACTTACCCGCACGCGGACCCCAGATATCGACATGCAAGTCCTCGTAGGAGGCATAGAGCATGCCCCGCCCGCCGACCGGCTCACCGATCGAAACACCCGGCGCGCCACCGGCTTCGGGCATCCGCACCTTCAACTCGGCCGCCTTCGCAGTCATCGCCCGCGCAGAAAGCCCATCGAGCTCCTGCCCGCGCGCCAGATACTTGGCCTGCGCGTCGACCGCGTGCTTCTTCTGCGCGGCGGCACGGGCACGGTCCTGGCGGGCACCAGCGCGCCCGGCGCGGCGCTCACGCCCACGTTCCCGCAGCTCCGCGCACCGCTCACACGCCCACCGCACCCCGCACGCGGTAGCGGTCACCCCGGCCGCGGTCGCAAGCACCACCGTGCCCAAACCTGCCCACGCCTCGACCGGCCACTGCAACGACTGCTCGGCGAACAAATGCCAGCCCAGACCGACCGGATTACGCAGCGGCACATCCTGTTTCGGGCCGCCGAACACCGGCGCCAGCCACACCGACAACCCGGCGACCTCCACCAGCGTCGGGACACCGACCGCGAGCCCGGCCATGGCGTACATCTGCCGGGTCTCCGGATCCATCTCCTGGCCAGGGGCTTTCACGCTGCGGTCCACGCCGCACCTCCTCGGGGCATTTGGTCCCAGGTCTGGCCGTCGAGCAGGCGCCCGGCGGCCTTCGGGGTGCGGCCACCCCACTGCTTGAAAAAGAACGGCACACCCGCGTCGACGCACTCGTCGCGCAGGTCACGCACCCAATCGGCGTGCATCGGGCGCGGAGACGGCCCGGACTCGCCCCCGACGATCACCCAGTCCAAGGCAGGACGCGGTGACCATTCGGTGCACTCGCCATCGCAGGCGCACTCGAACCGGTCGCCGTCATCGCGACGCCGGCACCCGCACCCGCCCGTGCAGCCGGTCGGGAACAGGAACCGGTCCAGATCCAGCGGGCCCAGCAGCGGCTCGCACGACAGGAACCTCAGCGCGGCAGGGACTTTCAGCAGCGAGTCGATGCGGTGGGTGACCGCGCCGTTCTCGACCGAGGTCCCCAGCCACACGTTCGGCGGGAACACAAGGCCGCGCTCGGCCAGGCGCCGCGCGCGTTCGGGGCGCTTGGTGAGGACCTGGTAGGTGTGCTGCGGGGTGTCGGCCATGACCTCGAACACCGACCGCACGAAGTCCTCCGACACCTTCGCGTGGAACAGGTCCGACATCGAGTTCACGAACACCAGCCGCGCGGTCCGCCACTTACGCGGGATCGCCAGCGCCGCAGGGTGTTCGGTCACACCGAACCCGGGCCCGGAGGTGCGCGGGTCGCCGTCGTTCTGGTACTTGGCCGCGCCCATCGCCTTGAGGCGGCGGGCCATCGCCAGCGCGTAGCAGTCGTCGCAGCCCGCGCTGATGCGGTCGCAGCCGGTCACCGGGTTCCAGGTGACCTCGGTCCACTCGATGCCGGTCACGCCAGCACCTCCGCCCCAGCGGCGCGGCACGCGATCGCGTGCTCGCCCAGCGCGACGGCCACACCGGCCAGCAGTTGCCCGGCGGTCTCGGGCTCCAGGAACAACGTGACCTCGGGAGCGAGCCCGTGGCCGTCCTTCTCAGCGAAGTGGACCAGCACCATCGCGGGGCTCTCGTCGAACTGGCGGTACTCGACCGCGCTCACACGCAGAGCCCGGGTCTGGGAAGTGACGAACGTCGACATCACGCCACCTCCAGAACGGTGGTGGTGTAGGCGGCCAGGGCCCGGCGGGCGGTGTCCTCGCTGACCGACACGTGCTCCATGACCTGCGCCCAGGTCAGTCCGTCCTCGACCCGCAACCGGTGCACCAGGGCCTGGAACTGCCGATCGCGGTAGGCCGGGACCTGGGCCTCGGCCACCACCGGTTCACCACCGGCAGCGATCTCGGCCAGCAGGGCGCGGGCCTCGGCGCGGTCGGCGTCGTCGCTGTATTCCGGCGGCATCAGCACCGACGCGACCACGCCCTCGTAGATCGGGGTGGTCAGCGCCCACTGCGCGCAGGCGGCCAGCATCGGGCACGCCGCGCACACCAGCTGAGCAGGACGGGTATCGGCCTTGTGCTCGGGAAAGAACACGTCCGGATCGGCGGTCCGGCAGGCCGCCGCGGGCCACACAGCCGGGTGGGAAGAGTCGGGAACGAACGTGGGCCGCGTCATGGCGGGCTCCTTCAAAGCAGAAGTGGAAGAAGAGGTTTCGGGAGTCCGGGCGCGGGTCATCGCTGCGCACCGTCGGTCGGGATGGGCGCGGCGTCCGAACGGAGCGCGCAGAACGGCTCACACGGGCCCAAGGTGGGCGAGACCGGCGAGTTGCCGTCGCTGAAGTGGGCGCAGCTCACGCCGGCCGCCAGCACGGCAGCGAGCACGACCACAGCGAAGAAGCCCCACAGCACCGCGCTGACCGCGGGCACCGCCAGCACGACCGGGACATGGACATCGATCCGGCGAGCCATCACGCCACCCCCAGCGCGACACCGGTGCGCCGGGGACGCAGCGGGTGAGCCAGCCGCCACAGGACCCGGCCCTGGCTGGTCGAGGCGGTGGCGTGCCGGGCGCGGGGGGTGTGCAGCCGCTCCGACATCGCCCACTGGGTCAGCCGCTCCATCTCCGGCTCATTGATCGGCGAGGCGTCCTCGGAGAGGTCATCGAGAGCCAGCTGGGCCCAGTGCAACTCGACATGCAGCTGCTGCACCTGGGCAGTCAACGCAGCCACACGATCGGCGGTCAGATCCAGCGCGGAACCTTCGGGCCGCGCATCGGACAGCTGAATCGGCCGAAATACGGCCTCTGAACTGCTGATTTCGGTTTGAACAGTCATTCCAATCCCCTGCCTTGCTCATGTACTATCTGTGAGCTTGGTAATGACTGTAATTACAAAGTCCGCCGAAGCGCAATACTTGTGTTGTCTGTACTTACGGAGATGATGGAGATCATGACGAGTCCACGACCGCGCTGGCAGGTAGTCCACGACCACCTGCGCGAGCTGATCACCAGCGAAAAGCTGCGCCCTGGTGATCAAATCCCGACCGAGGAGAAGCTGGCTGAGCAGTTCGGATTCAGCCGCCCGACCGTCAACAAGGCTGTGCGCCAGCTGGAGCTCGAAGGGCTTGTCACCTCCGCAGTGGCGGGCATCGGCCGTCAGGTTCGCAGCAAGGACCCGATCACCTGGAGACTGACGAAGTTCGAGCTCGGCGCCTACACCGACGACCCGCTGAATCGCATCGACCAGTGGGAAGCTGACGCGCACGCCGACGGGTGGGAGACGCGTCAGGTCGTCGCCAGTGTCGAAGAGCTGGAGGCCCCCGCCGACGTGGCCCGCTACCTCCAATGCCGTCCCGGCACCCGTCTACTGCGCCGGCGTCGCCTGCGGTACGTGCACAAGGCCAACCACCCCGAGCAGTTGGCCATGGTCGCCGACACCTGGACACCGCTGGACATCGCCAACATGGAAATCGACGGCGTCGCACCCCTGCGCGCCGCCGACAACGTGGTCTATTCGGGCGGTATCTACCGGGCTCTCGGCTTCCAGCAGGTCCTGTTTTCCGACGAGATCACTATCCGCATGCCCACCCCCGAAGAGGCCGCCCTACTCGACCAACAGCCAGGCTCGCCTGTCGGACAGCATGCCCGCACCGGCATCGACGCCAGCGGCCGTCGCGTCCGTGTCCTGATCAGCGTCTTCTCCGGCGACGCGCTGCGGCTCCACTACGACCTGCGCGTGCCCGGCACCGGACCTCACAACGGGGGCTCAGGCTCACCTGCCTGACCCGAGGAGAAGGAGAAATCCCATGAGCGCCAACAGCAATGACCGGTACGACCCGACCGGCGAGGCAGCCATCTGGCAGTCCGCCGCCAACTTCGTCTCCAGCATGAAAGACGCCCCGGATCTCCCAGAAGGCTGGGCTGCAGCCTTCACACAGGCTGCCCGGGCCCTGGAGAACGAGGCCCGCGGACTTCGTCAGGCCGGCGGCATGTACTACCGCCGGATCAGCGGAAACAGCGACCGGCCCGCCGCCCCCACCACCAACTAACCCGCCGCCCCCAGACCGACGACGGAAGGCATTCCCTTGGAACACGTTTGGTACGCCGCCTACGGATCCAACCTCCACGCCGCGCGGCTGGCGTACTACCTCGAGGGAGGCACACCACCCGGGACGAACCACACCTACCAAGGATTTCGGGACCGAACACCGCCGCTGAAGACCGCACCCCTCACTCTGCCCGGGACTATCTATTTCGCGTGGCAAAGTCCCGTCTGGACAGGCGGAGTGGCCTTCTACGCCGACCGGTCGCACGATGGCTGGCCGCGCGGTGCGGCGGCTCGCGGCTACCTGCTGACCCGGCAGCAGTTCAGTGATCTGCTCACTCAGGAGATGTACCGGATCCCCGGCGAGGCACCCGATTTCGATATCGATCAGGTGCTCCATGAAGGGCGGGTCCAGTTCGGACCTGGCCGGTACGAAACTCTCGTTCATGTCGACGATCTCGACGGATTCCCGATCCTGACCTTCACCTCGCCCTGGGACACCGCGACCGTCGAGCTGCGGAAACCCTCGGCGCGATACCTCGGCATGCTGGCCGGAGGTCTGCGCGAGTCACACCGCTGGACTGAGAGTCAGATATTCGAGTACCTCTCCAAACTTCCTGGTGTCCAAGGAGTTTGGGACTCCGGCGAGTTGGGTGCGCTCATCGAAGCGCGATCAGATCTTCCATGATGACGGCCCGCATGTGGCGGCAGCGATCGAAACTGCTCCTGCCACATGCGCACTCGACGCGATCCTTCCGCAATTGCTCACGAACTACCCGGCGCGCCTCCCACTGTCACGGGCTGAGAGGTACTAGTACTTGCTGTCATGGCTAGAGAGAAGCTCCCCGCCACGAAACCTGTCGGCACGAACCTCTCGCACGAAGTCATCGACGCCTTAGATGCGGCCGTCAGTGCGCGAGGACTGAGTAAGCGAGCACTGCTGGAGATTGCGCTGAGGCGCGAGCTGGGCCTGCCCGAATATCCCGGAGTTCGTGACCCGAACCAAGAATCGCTTCCGATGTCAGCCTGAGTTGCTAGCTGCGTGCTGATGACGCGCGGAAACTGACCCCAAAATTGCGAAGGCCCCCAGCGCCAACTGGGGGCTCTTCAGGACCCTGATAGGACCACGCTTGCTAAGCGGTTCTCAGGGTAGCAAGGCCGTACGTCCTCAACAAAGGATCGTCGCCGGTGTAGCCGGTCACGATTCAGGGAATCCCTCGGCCGGGCTGCCCTCTCGTGTATCTGGACGAGGTTGCACCTCCTCCCCTGCCAGGCGCCGTCGCTGTGGCCTGACGCCGGTAGCTGCGCTGTTCGTCCTACCGCCGTTGCGGCTCGAGTTGCCCGAGGACGCCTACAAGGACGTCCCGTCGTGCTGGTGGTCACGCCGGCGATGGGTCGCTGTCGGCCTGGCGCTCTACGACGAGCTCTACCGCGAGCTGCGCGCCACACTGCGCGCGCCCAGCGTGAAGCGCTCCACATTCCTGGCCTGGCTGATCGCAGAGTCCCAGTGCGCCAACATCATCGACGGCCGCGGATGCCGCCCCTCGGTGCGCCACCTGGCCAAAGTCATGGAACGCAGCCCCCGAACCGTGAAACGCTGCCGCGAGCTGGGCAGGCTCATGGACCTGCGCCAGGTCGTCTTTCGGGGCCGACACCGCACCAAGACCGAACGCCTGGAGGGCTGGGAGCGCGAAGACCGGTACCGCGGCTGGACGGCCGTCGCAGCGCTGATCGAGTCGCCCGCTTACTCACACCTTGTGGATAACCAGGTCATCGAAACCCTTCTCCAACAGGACTTTGTCACCCCTCTGCCACGAAGTGGCGGTTCCCTTTTTCTGTTACGAGAGACGGTGGTCTCTTCCACCAAGAACGTGAGGAAAAGACGCGCTCCGCGCGGCACCGACAAGAAGGGGCTGCGCAAGAAATCGACCCGCGCCTACGATCCCGAGGCCCTACTGCTGGCCTCCAGGATCAAAGCCGACGCGCGATTCCCGTCCTGGGCACGACGGATGCCCACCCAGGGCCTGGCGGCCGTGGTGACCAAGCGAGCGCTGGCCGGATGGGCCGTCGACGACGTGTACCTGGCGCTCAACGACGTGACCATCGCGGGCAAACGCATCTTCGACCGGCCCGACAACCCCTACCGGTACCTGGCCTGGCTGCTCGGCCACACCCCGGTCGACGCACCGCCGGCGGCACTGGACCGAGCCCGCGAAGCCGAGATCGAGCAGGCCGAACGCCAGCACCGGGCCCGCCAGCGCGAGGAAGCCCGGGCCGCGGCGATGGCGGCAGCGGGGCCGGACTCTCCCGGTCGGCGTGAGGCCATGCGGTACAGCCGAGCGATCGGCGCGGGCGCCGCCAGCCGGGCCGCCGACCGGGCCCGCGCGGCCGAGTACGCCCGCCGCCAGCTCGCCCAGCAGACCCGCGACGGTTCGTCGGCGACCTGAGCTCCCCGCGTGTGAGCACGCGAGTAGGGATACCACTGCGTGCTAGCTAGGCGCGCTAGCAGACCTAGCTAGCCGTGTTTGTGCAGCTCAGGGCGTTAGCAGCCGTTGCGGTCGAGGTATTCACGCAGTGCTTGGTCGGTGATGGAGGCGATGGAGATCGACCGGTCTCCGGTCTCGTAGCGCAGCTTGTCGACCGCGCGGCCCAGGCGTTCCTTCGTGGACGGCCGGATCCGGACGTTGTGCTGCTCGATGAGGCGCTCCTGGAGCGGAGTCGCCGGTGCAGGCACCGCCATCGACGGGGCCTGCACAGTCAGCGCGGGCCGCGCTGGGTCCGGCTCCTGTGCGGGTGCGGCCGGTGCGGGCTTCTCGGGGATGTCGTCGGCGGGGTGGTGGCGCTGGATCGCGGGCTTGCGGTTCACGGCGTTCATGCGGGCACCCCTGCCGGGAGTCCGAGCTCGCGCGCGAGATCGGTGTAGGCGACCTGCAGCGAGAGGGCCTTGCCGCCCCGAAATTCGTGCATGGGCCTGGATTCGGAGTGGGCGTCCTCGCGGGCTCCGAGGTCCTGGATCTTCGTGCGGGCGACCAGGCCGCCGTTCTCGCCGAGGGTGCCGTAGGCCTCGCGCAGCTCGGGCTCACGGCTCAGGTGCTCGCCGCGGGCCTTGAACTTGGAGATGACGATCGCGCCGATCTTCAGGCGCGGGTTCGGCCGGCGTTGCACCCGCTGGATAGTGCGCTCGAGCTCGCCGACGCCCTTGAGGCTGTCGCGGCTGGCCTCGGTGACGATGAGGACCTCATCGGCGACGGTCAGCGGCGCGAACAGCAGCGTGCCGAGTGTCGGCGGGCAGTCGAACAGCACGACGTCGTAGGCGGACAGGTCCACGCCCTCGAACGCCATATCCAGGCGCCACACCACATCGGAGTTTCCGGACTCCGCGACCGTGCCCAGCTCGACGTCGGCGGGGGCGATGTCGACACCGTCCCATTCCGAGGCCACGACTACGTCGACCAGGTCGCCGGTCTTGACGCCGCGGTCGAACAGGTCCGCGACCGTCTTCTGCTCGGTCTCGACCTCGACGCCGACTCCCCCTGTGGCGTTGCCCTGGGGGTCCATGTCGATGATCAGCACTCGCCCGCCGGCGTGTTTGATCGCGCTGGCCAGACCGAGGACGGTCGCGGTCTTCCCCACGCCGCCCTTCTGATTCGCAATCACCAGCCGCCGAGGCTGGCTCCGCTCGCTGTCGATGCTCACGAAGCGAACCTAACACCACTAGCAAGCATCCTTAGCATGCGAAACACACCTAGCTACGTATGCATGCTATGCATGCTAGCTAGCATGCATACAGCCCAGCATGTAGCTATACATGCTGGTAGAATTATGCTATGACTCGCCCCGCAACCCCGCCTGACGTGGTACTTCCTGCTCGCAGACCCCACGGCAAGCGACCCTTCTCCACACAGCTGCGCCCCGAGACGCTCGTTCGGCTGGAATGGATCCGCCGCAACGGCTACGTCATCAACGACACCGTGGACGACGCCGTCAACGCCTACCTCGACGCGGCGGGTGTCCCGCCGGCCTCCGAATGCGGCACCAGGGGAGGGGACAACTGATGTCCGAACAGATTGCTGACACCGAGCGCAGTCTCCACGCGCAGCTGGGCAACCCGCGCCCCGATGGCCTGGAGAGCAGGTATGGCGAGATCTGGACCCGGCGGCGAGTGCGCGGCCGAGTGCATCGACAAATGGTGAAGGAAGGCGAGAGACCGTGACCATCGACAAGACCGAGGCCCAGGCCCGCACGGAGCCGCCTCCCGATTTCGATATCCACCGCGCCGAGTTGTCCGCCGCGCTGAGTCCGGGCGCGATGGTCCGCTACGCCCGCGCCCAGCTCGGCCCGGACGCCCGGGCGGTGCAGGTGCGGGAATGGCTGGCCGCGTACGGGCACAAGGTCCCCAAGTCCACCTTGTACGACCACATGAAGGAGCCTGTGAGCGTGAGCCCGGAGCGCAGCGTCACCGACACGTCCGATCTGCCCAAGCTCACCCCCGAGGAACTGAAAGCCCT
>NZ_BAGC01000105.1 GCF_000308655.1 Nocardia niigatensis NBRC 100131
ACTGAAAGCCACACCCGACACCCCTGGGAACCAGGACCCTACGACTGGCCCGGTACTCCCGGAGCAAAACGGTAGGGACTACTGACCGGGAACGTTCAATGCAGTCCGGGTCCCGCGAGTACAACCCGGCGAGCAGACTGCGCCGCTACCAGTACTGATGCCGTTTTCCGTCGGTGCCGGCGACGCATGACCGCGCCGGTGCCGTCCAGGTCTGCCGGGTTGAGCGGGATGTGGCCGGGCACGATCGGCTCGCGCCGATCGACGGGGCAAGCGCGGCAGGTCGTCGGTTCGGGGGCTTTCGTCAGTTCGGTGCGGGTTCCGTGCTGGGTTCCGGCCGTTCGAGTTCGGTGGTGGTGAGGTCGAGCAGGATCCTCAGCAGGTCGTCGGGGGCGTCGCGCATCAGGTTGTGTCCCCCGTCCAGGGCGTGGGTGGACCAGTCGGCGTCTCGGCACAGGCGTTCGTAGACCGGGGTGAACGGTGAGGGGGTTTCCCAGCCGGCGGCGTAGACGTAGGTTCTGCGCCGGATATGGGCGAGGTCGGTGGCCAGCTTCAGCGGCTGGAGGAGCGCGGCCAGCGGGTGGGGCGTGGTTCGCGGGTCGAAGAACGGTAGGGGGAGGACCGCGGCGCCGGTGTCATCGACGTCGAGATACCACTGCCTTTCTCGGTCGGAGACGAGGTCGAAGCAGGAGTCGCCATGTCCGGGAACCATGGCGTCCACGTAGACCAGCGAGCTGACCCGGTCGGGTGCACGGCCGGCGGCGCCGGTGATGACCATGCCGCCGTAGCTGTGGCCGACGAGTACCGCGTTGCGGATGTTCTCGGCTTCCAGCACGGCGGTGACGTCCTGGATGTGGGTGTCGAGGTTCACGAGGGTGTGTCGTAGATGGCGGCGTTCAGCGATTCCGGTCAGCGTCAACGGTATTACCCGATGACCGTGCCGGTGGAGTTGGTCGGTGAGCTGGTCGAAGCACCAGCCACCGTGGCACATTCCGGGGATCAGAACGAACGTTGTCATGGCGGATCTCCTTGTCGGGATGGGTGGGTGTGGCGATGGGTTGGGTCGCGGCGATCACTGCAGCGGCAGCGCAGAGAATCGCTGCCCATGCCAACGTCGCGACAGTGCCGGTGTGATCGGCGACGAAGCCGGCCAGCCACGGACCTGCGGTCTGCCCGATTGCGAACACGGTGGTGCAGGCCGCGAGCGTGGCGGTCCAGTCGGACTGTGGAATGGTGTTCTTGACGAGGGTGGTGACCACTGCGGGAACCGTCATGAACGTCGCGCCATAGATGGCGGCGGAGCCGATGATCGCCGCCGGGGTCGGCGCCACAAGTGCCAGCGCCGCGCCGCCACCGAGAACTGACAACACCGCCGCGAGCGTTCTGTTGGTCGGCCAGCGGGAAATCGGCCGTCTCCACACCAGCGGAGCCGCGACAACGGCAAGCCCCAATGTCAGCCATACGGTGATGACCTGGGCGATCGAGGTGTCATGATCAGCGAGATAGGCGGACAGAAAGGTGATGTAGGTGATGTAACCTGCCGCGAACAGCAGGTACGCGAGCAGCGTTGGGCGCAACGGCCGCAGTCGTGCCCGACCGGCATAGCCCGGAACCGGTGCGTTGCCGCTGCCGTCGGCAGAGGACCAGCTCACCACCGTCGCGAGTCCCGCCGCAATCCCCAGCGCGATCCACGCCACTCGCCAGTTGTCCTGCAGCGCAGGCAGGGTCGCACCACTCGCGATGATGCCCAGCCCGGCGCCGGCGAAGTACACGGTGATGGGCAAACCGGATGAGCTTCGCGCGGCGAGACGCGACGCGATCACTCCGCCACTGATGAATACGGCCGCGCCTGCCGCGCCCGCCACTGCCCTGGTGGCGAGCAGCAACAGATAGTCGGCGCAAGCGGCTGAGGCGGTCAGCGCGACGGCGGTCAGCGCCATGGCGCCCCGGAAGGTGGTCGCAGTGCCCAATCGAGCAGCGATCGCCGTGGTCACCAAGGCGCCGAAGAGGTAGCCGAGCCCGTTGGCGGTGGCGAGCATGCCCGCCGCCGACAGGCTCCACCCCAAGTCGTCTCGCATGGCCGGCAGGAGCAAACCGTAGGCGAAACGCGCGAACCCGAGCGCCGATGCGGTGCCGAGCGCGAGGCGAGCCGCCTGCCATGCCGGCCGGAGCTGCTCGGTCACTACGACCATCCGAGCCACCCCTGCGAGCCGGCGCGGGCCGCGGGTTGATTCGCGCAGTCCAGGCGTCCGGCCATATGGGCGACCTCCGACATGGCATCCTCCAGATAGAACCGATCGGTACTACCTCGTACGCTAGCACGCCATCGAACTCATCGGTACTATCTGGTCATGCCCGTTGCCAAAGGCTCGACGATCGACCCTGCTCGCACGCGCGCCACAATCATCGAAGCGGCCGGTCCACTGCTGTACGAGCGGGGACTCGATGGCCTCGGGGTGGCGGAACTGTGTGCGCGGCTGGGAATTTCGAAAGAGACACTGTACCGGCATTTCGGCACCAAAGACGGGCTCGTGCACGCCGTACTGCAAGCACGCAGCGACGAGGTGGTCGCCTGGCTGACCGAAGCGGTCGAATCTGCGGGCGACGATCCAGCCGAGCAGTTGACCGCCGTGTTCGATGCCCTCGGTCGGTGGTATGCCGAACCGGCCTTCCGTGGCTGCGCGATGGTGAACGCCGCCGCCCAGCACCACGACGAATCCGTATTGTCCATTACCGCACAGCACCTCGCCCGATATCGCGACCTACTCGCCGACATCGCGACCCGCGCAGGAGCCTCCGACCCGGCGCGACTGGCCGGTCAACTACTCATGCTCGTCGAGGGGGCGACCATCATCGCCGCGCATCAACCTTCGACAGACGAACAGAGCACCCAACGGCGGTGGAGACCCGTGTGTAGACCCGTCAGCGAAGAGGCCCGCGCCGCAGCCCTCACCCTGCTTTCAGCCAGCCGAAAGGGCACAAAGGCATAGCAGGCGGGTTCCACATTCCGGGCGGGTACTGGCCGGCTCGCATCGACACGATTCGCACTCGAATCCGAGCCTGGAGTGTCCGCTGGCGGCAAATGGGTTGGCCGCCACAGGCAAACCTACGGTACCGTAGGTTTGCGTCGTGGATCAGCGCGAACCTGTCCGCGACCGGGCGATCGGGGTGCTGGGCAGTTTCCACCAGGCGTTGCTTCGGGTGATAGTCCATTCTGCGGGTATACGGGCACAGGCCCGAGATACAGGTGACCGTGCGGCCACACCGCCAGCACCTCCGGTCGAACCCGACCACACGGACCGTCATCCATACCGCCGCACCGGCGGTGACTGCTGGGATCGAGGCGTCGGGGAGAACACCCGATGGGTGTCGGCGAGCAGGTGGTGGTGGATCGCACCGGGTTCACTGGGGTCGCGGGTGTGTGGGCCGCGGGGAACGTCAGTGACGTACTGGCGGGTGTTCCGCAGGCTGCGGCAGCTGGGGTAGCGGCTGCCGCAGCGGTCAACATGGATCTGCTGATGGTTGATGCCCGCAGTGCTGCCGAGTCCCGCGGGGCGGGCGTCGATGTGTTCAGCGGGTCGATGGAGGCCGAGGTGTCGCGGCGTGTCCTGGGGGCCCGGGTGCACGGGTTGGATGTCCAGCACTGCGACAGCTGAGACGAGACTGCTGATCGCAATTCCGGTCCGCTTCGGCGATGCGGTCAGAGTGATCCCGGCTGCGGCGGCGGACCCTCGCATGATCAAGGGCTATCGAACTCGTCGTCCGTGCTCCAACTGTGCCCCAGCAGTTTGCAGATCCGGCAAAGATCTTTGTCGGTTCGTCATCGGTAGCGACACCCGTCGTGGCAGAGCAATCGACTACACAGAGCGACCAGCTACAAGAAGAACGACGAGTGGACGCCGAATTCTGGGATGTCCGATATCGCAGCCGCGACAAGCTTTTCAGTGGCGAACCCAATACGGTACTTCTCGTCCAGGCCTCCGGATTGCCGGTAGGGCAAGCGCTTGATGTGGGATGTGGTGAAGGCGCCGACGCGCTGTGGCTGGCCCGGCGCGGCTGGCAGGTCACTGCGGTCGATGTCGCGTTGACCGCGCTGCAGCGAGCCGCAGTGTCGGCGACGGACATCTCAGGCCGGATCGCATGGGTGCGAGCCGATTTGACCAGCACGCCGCCGCCGGAAGATTCATTCGATCTGGTGTCTGCACAGTATTTCCCGCTCCGGCGTCAGCCACCATGCCGTACTTCGCGGCCTGCTTTCCGCTGTTGCTCCAGGCGGCACCTTCCTGTGTGTCGGCCACGACTTCCACGACTTGTCCCCCGCTGATACCGAGGGCCTCGATCCCGATGACTTCTACCAACCTGCCGAGATCGCGTTCACAACGCGCCCGTTCTCGCGGACCTTCAGCACCAGCGCGTCCGCGGCGACGAACGTATATGGGCCTTGGTCGAGTGGGCGGGTGCGGAACGCCTCGACCTGAGCGTCGAGATCGCGGGCCATCATCGATACCTGCGACTTGGAAAGGCTTGTGATGCCCAAGGATTCGACGAGTTTCTCCATCCGTCTTGTCGAGACGCCGAGCAGATAGCAGGTGGCGACCACCGAGGTCAGGGCCCGTTCGGCGCGTTTGCGGCGTTCGAGCAGCCAATCCGGGAAATAGCTGCCGGACCGTAGTTTCGGGATCGCCACGTCGATCGTGCCGATGCGGGCGTCGAAGTCGCGGTGGCGGTAGCCGTTGCGGTGGTTGACGCGCTCGTCGCTGCGTTCGCCGTAGCCGGCGCCGCAGGCGGCGTCGGCCTCGGCGCTCATCAGGGTCTGCACGAAACTCGACACCATGGCGCGCAGCAGGTCCGGGCTGGCTGGCCATCGCCAATTGTTCGGCGAAGGGCTTGGCAGGGTCGATAGGCTGGAGATTGGTCATCGCGTGGTCTTCTTCCTTCGGAGCGACTTGGTAGGTCTTCTGAAGGATCACGCGGTGGCCACCCTGCTGTCCGGGGATTACGACAGACTCAACAGCCGATCGCTGCTGCTACACCACGCTATTGGACGCAACCTACAACGCCTGCCCACAACACTGCCGGCTTGATCAGAGGCTCGGTGCCGACGTTCAGCGATGACACAAGCTTCATGAGGGGATGACGTCTTCCGTCTGACGCGTCGCAGCGCCATGGTCGAGTTGTCGTAGCGCGAGCAGTCCGCCGGCGCCCGGAACGAGGGCCAGGACCTTGGCGGCGGCCGGAGCCTGCGCGAGGCGCCAGGTGGTGATCACGACGAACAGGTAGGCGCAGCCGTGGGTGGGGCCCAGCAAGGATGAGATGGGCGCGAGGTGGACGGTGAACACGTTGGCCAGCATCACGATCAGCGAGATCAGCTCAGCGTGAGCCGCGATGCGCAGGTGGCGCGGAGGCTGGAGGTGCATGCTCATGCTCCCGTGGTGGAGCCGGGACGGATGATCATCAGTACGGTGACAGTGGCCCAGAGCAGGTTGAAAATGCCGGTGAGCATGGCGAGGCGACCCGGCGTCAAGGAGATTGGCAACGGCGAGGCGGAACCTGTCGTCTCGGCCAGGGCGCGGTCCTGGGCGGGCAGGAGCAGCAGTGCCAGTACGCCGGCGGCTGTGGCGGTCAGCAGGATCGCGATGATCAGCCAGGTGTCGCCGAGGACGCCGAGACTGCTGGCCGTGGCGAAGCCGAAGACGGGAACCGCGATGCCGATGCCCGCGTAGACCCGGCAGATGCGGTGCAGCGTCCGCAGGGTAGTGCGGGCGTCGCTGTCACGGGGCTCGCCAAGGGCGCGGCGCAGCGTCGCGGGGAACATGCTCGCGGCGACAGTGACCGGACCGACGGCGATGATGGCGGCCAGGACGTGCACGGACAGAAGGAACTTGGTCATGCCTGATGCTCCGGGGCGGTCTGGCGCTCGCCGATGACCTTCGAGGACGGCAGACGGCCGGCCTTGGAAGTCCCCCGGAGGGTGTCACCGTCGACGGTCACGTCGAATGCCAGGTTCAGCCGCATGGGCTTGGTGATGGCCTGCTTCCACGTCAGCCGGCCTCCGTTGAGGCAGATATCAGTGAGTGGTACGTCCTCGCCGGCTCCGTGGGCGACGCCGGTCAAAATGCCGTCCTGCTCACGGAGTTCGACCACGGCCTTGATCTTGCCGATGGGGGTGGAGATGGACATGTTCCAGGTGCCTACGACGGACATGCTGAAGTAATTCCTGACTGTGCAAATGGGGATGGGGGGCGCCTGACAAAGGGAAGACTGCTCAGAAGGTGGTGGGCGTCAGACCCTGGGTGCGCCAGACGGTGCCACGCCGCTCGTGGGCGAAGAGTTCCTCGACGGCGTGCGCGATGCGGGGGCCCAGCTCGCGCTCGAGCAGGTACAGGCCCAGATCGAGCCCGGAGGTGACACCCGCGCCGGTGATCAGGTCGCCGTCGTCCACGATGCGGGCATGGACCGCGTGGGCGCCGGTGGCGTCCAGCATGTCCAGGCCCATGTGGTGGGTGGTGGCGTGACGCCCCTCCAGCAGGCCCGCCAAAGCCAGGACCAGCGAGCCGCCACAGACGGTGGCGACCGTGATGTCCGGGTCCTTCATCGCCTGCTCGAGTAGCGCGGGCAGCTCGGTGGTCAGCGTCCGGCCCAGCAGCACCGGGATGAACTCGTCCTGCTTCCACTCCCTGGGGCCCACTTCTTCCTCCGGGATCTCGCCGGGTTCGCCCACGCGGCCGGAGGCGCCGGGCACCATGAGCATGTTCGCGCGCTCCAGATCAATGGCGCCGGCGGCGCGCAGCGTCAGTCCTCCGGTGCCGCTGACCACCTCACGAGGGCCCTCCGCGGTGACCAGCTCGACAGTTACCGCGCCGTCGGATGCCGAGCCGCCGGCGTACAGCACCTCGTAGGGGGCGATGACGTCTAGTGGGTCGAAGCCATCGAACAGGACAATTTGGATGTGCATGGATGATTTCCTCGGGGTCGATTTCTATCGGACGCTCCGAAGTCAACAGGCTGCCGCGATGATCGCCCAGTGGCACTAGTGACAGGTTTCAACGGAATAATGCCAACACCTCCCCAGTAGGTTGGAGCTGCGCTGATATGGAGGTTCCGAGGCATTGGCCGGGGTTCACTCAGTCCGATGGGGAGGTAGGTTCTCGCCATGCACACCGTTGCCGTTCTCGCGCTAGATCAGGTGATCCCGTTCGACCTGTCCACCCCGATCGAGGTCTTCTCACGGACCCGCTTACCCGATGGGCGACCCGGCTACCAGGTCCGGGTCTGCGCCGAGCACGGAGAGATCGACGCAGGAGCCTTCACCCTTCGCGCCCCCTGGGGCCTGGAGGGCCTCCAGGACGCGGACACGATCATCGTGCCGGGCGTCACCGATCCCACTGCCACGCTCCCGCCCGCCGTATGCGAGGCGCTGCAGTCGGCCGCAGCCGACGGCACCCGGATCGCCTCCATCTGCGCGGGCACCTTCCCCCTGGCTGCCACCGGACTCCTCGCCGGGCTACGCGCCACGACCCACTGGCGTGCGGCCGGGCTTCTGGCCGCCACCCACCCCGACATCGACGTCGACCCGGACGTCCTCTACGTCGACAACGGTCAGTTCCTCACCTCGGCCGGCGCCGCCGCGGGTATGGACCTGTGCCTGCACATGATTCGCCGTGACTACGGCTCGGCCGTCGCCGCCCACGCCGCCCGCCTGTCGGTGATGCCTCTCGAACGCGAGGGCGGACAAGCACAGTTCATCGTCCACGACCACACCCCCACACCGCAGGGCTGCGAGCTCGAGGCGCTGCTCACCTGGCTACAGGAAAACCTGGCCCGCGACCTCACCCTCGCCGACATCGCCAAGCAAGCCGGGACCAGCACCCGAACCCTGATCCGGCGCTTCCGCGACCAAACCGGGACCACCCCACTCCAATGGCTCCATCGAGCCCGCATCCGCCAAGCACAGCACCTCCTCGAAACCACAGAGCACTCCGTAGAACGCATCAGCAGCCAAGTCGGCTTCGGCTCATCCACCACCTTCCGTGACCGCTTCAAACGCACCACCGGCGTCAGCCCGCAGACCTACCGGCGCACCTTCAGCTGAACCAGCGACTCGGAGCCGCCGCCGATTCGGCATTGGTCGCTACGCTCTCCGAGGTCGACGACGACCGCTCCCAGGCTTCGCCGATGCACACGGCCTGCGGGCCTGTGCTGGATCCGCACCGATTGTCAACGGAACGCCAATCCAGACCTATGTGTCCATTGAAAAAATATCGAGCATGTGAGCGAATTTCGAATGGGCCAATCAGGCAAAACGCGCCAGATCCGGGATCGGTGTCTAGTTGCCGATATCGAATTCGAAGTAAACGATCTGCGGGTGCGGGATCGGCAACGGGATTGTGTTCCTAAGATCTCAGGACACTTGTAGCCTGGTTGCGACGCGTTTCATGACCTCCTGCAATGAGCCGATCATCGGGGCTGTGCGCGCTTTCGTTCGGGCGGTCAGTTCCGGTCCAGCCAGCTCCGGGGTACCAACATTGAAAAGGGGAGTAGGCGCGTATTCAGCTTGCAGGATAGCCTCGCGTGCCGCTTCATCGCCGTATAGGATTTGAATCAGCCGCACCGCAATCTCGAAACCTCCGGTTGCAGGACCTGCGGTGATGCGATTGCGATCCTCGACCACGTTGCCGGGAGAATGGATCGCACCTACATAGGGCAGCAGGTGCACAGCTTGGAAGTTCGCAGTGGCCCGGTAGCCCTTGAACAGACCTGCCGCCCCCAACAGCAGGGGACCGGTACACGAACCTGCGATCCAACGGGCTCGGGCACCGCGGTCGGCCAAGAATTCGAGAGTCCGAGTATCTTCGAAATTGGTGCTGCTGGTTGCTCCTGCGTAGAGAACATCCAAGTCGCGAGGACAATCTTCATAGCTGGTGGTCGGTCGTGTCGGAAAGGTCGGTACGCCTATCACCACCTCGTCTGTGTTTTTCCAAACGAGATGTGTATTCACGCCCGGCATCATGCCGAATGCCGTATACGCACTGACGATGTCCACCGGCCAGTAGCCGGGAGCGACAAGGATGGCGATCTCGAGCTTGCGCCCATCGGTGGAACCAGACAGCGGCGGCGGCTCGCTCGCTTGTGCAGCCGTGCTGTTCTCGGGCTTGTTCAGCAGTTCGTAGCCACCCCATCCGAGTGCGGCGGCGCCTGCCGCCCCGATGGCGCCGCCCAGCACCGCGCGCCGCTTGAAGGGTGTGTTGCCGGAGCTTCCACCGTCATGATCAACCGTCATGCGTTAATTCAGTCACCAGCGCACCAGAGCCGCTACGGGTTGTACTGCCACGATTCGACGGATTAGCGCCAAACAGCCCTCCTCCCAACTGGACTCCCCGGCAGGTCGCGGTTGGATTCAGCAAAGACATTTGGCCGCCGTGCGGGATCGTGTTGTGACCGAGTTGGGTCGCAGCCTTCAAGCGCACCGGCTCGGACAGCACCTTCCGCACGCAGGAACGGTCAGGACCTCATGGGCCCTTATTTCACTGCCCCTCAAGAATTCCGCGAACCAATTTCTCTTCACCAATACGGACGGCCCCGGAACCACAAACCAGAGCCGCCCTCGACCGCTGCCCCCCAGGGGGACGGGACCGCGGCCTCACCGCGATCATGCCAACCCGCACCGACAGAACTGGTCCGCTCGATAGCACCATGCCTCGGGGACCAGCCCTGCTAGCGCCAGCTTCCGTTCAACTGGACCCCACATGCCTTGTCCCGTTCTGTCGATGTCGATGGACCCGTGATCGATTGGGTGCGTGTCCGCGTTCGCTAGGACCGCGAACCAGCAGCCGCCCCAGACTGCGAGCAACGCGGGCTTGGGCGGTTCCTTCCAGCCCAGTACACCGGTAAAGAGCGCCCGCATGCGATCTTCGGCGCCGGGGTGGGCAAGCAATCTGGACGTGACGAATCATGGTTCCCCGCCCTGCGTCCGTTACGGGACAAGCGTACTGTTTGGCGGCGACGACCGCCGACTGAAACGTCCGGAACTGCCGCAAACCGCGCTGACCGAACCGGCCAGCGTGGTACCGCCGGCGGCGAGATCGACGGCGGCCCAGAGACATCCGCTACTGCCGCTGATCGCTCGGTACAGCCAGCCGCGGCACCGCCCTATGACCGTACTGATTTGCCAAACCACCTCGATCCATACGGCCAACCGACTGCCACCTAGGGTCCGCCGCGAGCGCGGCAGGCAGCATGGAGACCGTGCCCTTTTCACGCAACTTGGCCCGACTCGAGCGCCGGGTCATCAACCGTCTGGCATTCCGGATGATGCAGTTGGTCCCTGCCTGGGCAGTGCTGGTGCATCACGGGCGCATTTCCGGACGCGAATACCGAAGCCCGGTGGCAGTGTTCATCCATCACGACCGGTATCGCATCGCCTTGAGCCATGGCCGAGAGTCGGACTGGGTCCGCAACGTGTTGATGGCGGGCAGGTTTGAGCTCGAGTGGAACGGGCGAACCGTCACATTGGTAGAGCCGATACTCGGATCCGACCCGACCTTTCGTTGGGCGCCATCGTCCGTGCGGCTGCTGTTGCGCGGCGCGGGTGCACCGGACTACCTGGAGGCGCGGCCCGCCTGATAGCGCCTCCACCGGACGCACTCATGTGCCGCATGGCGCGCTGACCGAACCGGCCAGCGTGGCGCGAGTTAGGCGCTGGGTGGGCATCTGCGCTAGTCATCGACCGGCGCTGACTCTTCTACTCGATGCCATCCGAACCACATGTCGGTGCCCTCGACTCGATACCGATCGCCTTTGTCGAATCGCATCTCGGCCACCAGTTTTCGAGCGTTCGCTGGAACCTGACGATGTGTGGCCAGCAGAGCAGCCAATTCGTCATAGCGGGCATCGATGCCGCCGTGGCCTGGATGACTGTCGGTTCCGACCTCGCCGGCCACGTAACGCTGATCCCAGCGAGCGAAGATCGCCCACCATTCCAGCTCCCAGGCCACCGCTTGCTCACTCGCAGGCCAGACGTTGAAGAGATACCCGCCCTCGACGCGATCGAAGGCCCAGCCCTCGAAATAGTGTGGCCGCCCATCGATGTCGGCGAGCCCTTCACGCGGCCAGTCATAGCGCCCCGATTCGACGTACACACGCTCGAAGCCATCGGCAATCAGGACTGTCTCGTCCCACTCGTTACCCAACACGGCCGAATGCTAGCCCGGAGCCACAGCGATCGCATTGCTCGCGACAACGCCCTGAAATGCCGCATACCGCGCTGTTCGGATCGGCCAGCGCGGCCCTGCGGAAGACCAACTCCGTGAGATCTGGGGGGGTGTCCCTATGGATTTGGTCAAGTCGATCGCTCGTGGTTGGGCGAGTCGTCGGGGGTGTTCGGCGCAGCGGTCTCGATGTCAGTTCAGTCGTAGGAGACCGGCGTTGGTGGTTCGGAATCCGCAGGCGTCGCGATAGAAGTTGTCCAGGTGTGGTTCGTAGTCGACGTGGAGCCATTCGACACCGAGTTCGCGTAGGTCGCTGATCAGGGCTTCGACCAGGCTGGCGCCGATGCGCTGATGGCGCAGGTCCGGGGCGACCGCGGTGTCGAGGAGGAAGGCATGTCTTCCCCCGTCCCAGACTGCGTGCACGAACCCGACGAGCCGATCACCGACGAACGCTCCGACCCATGACCTGCTGTGCCGTTCCAGACGCGCCTTCCAGGGGGTCAGCATGTGGTCACCGCCGAAAGCGTCGGTGTGTAGCTGTGAGAGTGCTTCGTCGTCGACAGCGAAACGAATGCGCAGATCCGCGGTCATGCTGTCCTCTCGGCGCAGATCGTCATCATGGACTTGGTCAGGTCATCGTGGCATCACGGCGATGCTGGAACCAGCGTATTTCGGTAGGGCTGTTTGGTTTTGAGCATGGCGTAGAGGACGTCGCAGCGGCGGCGGGCCAGGCAGATGAGGGCGGCGTTGTGTTTCTTGCCCTCGGTTCTCTTGCGGTCGTAGTAGCAGCGGGAAGCGGGGTCGTGTAGCGCGGCGAACGCGGACAGGAACAAGGCGCGTTTGAGTTTGTGGTTGCCGGACCGGGCGGGGTGCTCGCCGCGGATCGAGGAGCCGGATCGGTGGGTGACAGGGGCGATGCCGGCGTAGGCGGCCAGATGGCCGGAGGAGGCGAAGCCCTAACCGTCGCCGACTTCGAGCAGGATGCGGGCTCCGGTCCTGACTCCGACGCCGGGCATCGAGGTCAGGACCTTGGAAAGAGGGTGCGCATCGAGCATCCTCTCGATGTCGTCTGCGATCGATTTCCTCTGCTGGAGAACGGATTTGAGTTGGTCGGCCAGTTTCGGCAGGACGACTTCGGCGGCCTTGCTGCCCGGGACTGTGACCGTCTGGGCGGGCAGTGCGGCCAGGATCTCCTCGACCAGGCGGGCACCTATGCGGGGTGCGTGTTTGACCGCGATAGCGGTCAGTTTCCGTCGCCCGGCGGTGCGGATTCCGGCGGGGCCGCCGCAGCGGGACAGGATCTCGAGGACCGCTGGGTGGGTGACTCGTGGTCCGAGGACTCGTTCGAGGGCGGGATGGATGCCGGTGAGCAGGCCGCGGATGCGATTGCTGGTGCGGGTCGCTTCACCGGCGAGGTCGTCGTCGTATCCGACCAGGACACCGAGTTCGGTCAGGGCTTCGTCGCCGGTATCGACCCGACGCAGCGCGTGGGGCATGGTGCGGGCGGCGTCGGCGATGATGAACGCGTCGCGGGCGTCGGTCTTGGCCTGGCCGGGGTAGAGGTCGGCGATGCGACGCATCGCCAGACCGGGTAGGTAGGCGATGTCGTGGCCGCAGGCGCGGGCAACAGTGACCGGTAGAGCTCCGATGGTGTTGGGCTGGTCGACCACGATCAACAGCCGACCGTGGCTGGCGAGTCGATCGAAGACCGCGCGCAACTTGGCCTCGTCGTTCGGTAACGCCCGGTCGTGCAATCGTTTTCCGGCCGAATCGAGCCCGACCGCGTGATGTTCGCCCTTACCAACGTCAACGCCGCAGTACACGGCATACGCCTGTGTCAACCGTCGTTCCTTCGTCGCATCGAACCCGGACGGCCGCCGATCCGGCATCGACGCCCGGCACCCACGTTACGAAGAGACCTACGTTCGGCCCTGTCCCTATCAGCGGTCCGTCGATGCCACCAGGACCCGGCGACACCACCCCCCGGATCATGCGAAAGACAGGGGCAAGAAGTCATACCGGGCCTGGCGACCGTGGCCCTGGTTCAGGACCATGAAGAAGGTAACGGGGGCTTTTTCGGCTGTTGGCGACGCAGGCGGTGTTTCATGCCAGCAGCTCGAGGGCGTCGAAACGGTGCGTGGCCCAGATGGGGCGTGAGGGCTCCTGCAGGTATGGCCGGTCGGTCGCCGTGGTGCCGTAGACGCGGGTGGTGCGGGTGTGTGGATTGTTGGGTGCCCAGCCGGGGTCGCCGCTAGCGGCGAATGTCGCCCAGTCGGTGCGCATCTTGTCGGCGACGTGGGTGAATTCGCTTGCGGCGTTGGGATGGGCATGAGGGTGCGCGGCGACTTCTGTGGGGCTGAGGGTGCCGAAGACGAGCAGGAAGTCCAGGCAGTGCGAGGCGCCCTGTCGGGAGTTGAAACTCCAGGCCAGTTCGTAGAACTGGACACGTCCGCCGCCGGCATGCGCGGACTGCGCAATCCTCAACAGCTTCACCAACATTCGGCTCCCGACGCGGGTCACGAACTCCGGGATCGACCAACAACAGATCGAGCCCGTCGACTCCAGCGTCGTCGCCGCCTCGCTGCGAACCGCGTTCGCGCACGCCGAACGGTATCGAGTCATCGACTGCTGGCGCCCGATCGTCCCGGGCCTCAACAACAGCGCCGAACACCTGCAATGGGACTGGAACTGACCAACCATGCCCACGCGACGGAATTCACCGGCCCGTTCTGCAAGGCCCAGATCTAGGAGTACTTCCAGGTCCACGGCCTGCCAGAACCCTACGAGGAAGGACCGCGACGCAAGATCCTGCCCGAGACGCTCGGGCAGCGGATCCTCCTCACCGCAGCGCAGGCATACGGTGTCGGATCGCCGTTGTTCCGGAAAACCTCTTGCGCGGTGACCTACGCTCACCAGGTCGCCGACTACAACGGCCACTACAGAATCCGCGAGCTGTGCGACATCTGCCCGGTCGCGCAGATTCAGCGCGGCGACGCCGCGTGGAAGCGCCCCAACGAGGAGGAGGCGACGAGTTCGCACGCCAGCTCGGCGGAAAGCTCATCGAGATCAACGGCTGCGCCGATACGAGGCGCGGACTCGGGTCGGGGGTCAGTACATGCTGCGTAGTTTCGATTCCATGTCGACGAGCCGGTCGATGATGTCGCGGCGACGCATCTGCAGATCGGTGAGTTTGCTGCGCTGGCGGCTGATGCTCTCGTTGCGTTTGCCCACGATCTCCCACCGCCTGGGATTGGTGTAGGACGGGTCGGGGCGGCTCATCAGGTCCGACAGGCGCGATTCGGTGTCGCGGATACGGTCCTCGGTGGTGGCCAACGCATTACGCTGGCGCTGCACCGCTTCGGTCATGCGCTCGATGCGTTCGCGCTTGGCGCGTTCCCAGGCTTGGTCGGCCGCGTTGTTGAAGCGGTCGCGTGCACTGTTGAAACGTTGCCATAGATGGTCCTCGTCGTCGCGCGAGGCGCGGCCGGCTGTCTTCCATTCCGCGCTCAGCGATTTCAGTTCCTGGCGCGCGGACTTGAAATCGTTTGTACTGCATAGCAATTCGACCCGACTGATAATGCGTTCCTTGGCCGTTTTCGCTTGTGCCTGCTTGCGTTCGCGATCGCGGCGCTCGTCGTCTCGGCGCTGACGCAGGTGGTCTTGCGCGCGCTGGAAGTCCTGCCACAGCCGATTTTCCTCCTCGCGCGGCGCATGCGGTGCGGCCTTCCAGCGCTCCATGAGCGAGCGCAGTGTTTCCCCGGCCGCCCGCAGGTCGCTGCCCTGGGCCGCGGAGCGGGCCTCACGGACGATCGCCTGGCGCTGCTGAAGCCCTTGGGCCTGTTCTGCTTTGAGCTTGTCGAAGTGCTTGTCGCGGTTGCGCTGAAAGGTCTCCCGGGCCCGGTTGAACTCTTCCCAGAGCCGATGATTATCCTCCTTCTTGCAGCGACCCGACGCTTTCCACCGATCCTGCAGTTTGCGGAGCGCCTCACCGGCGGCCTTCCACTCGGTGGAGCTTGCCAACCTCGATGCCTCGGCGACGATGTTCTGCTTCTCGCGTCTGGCGTGCTCGGCCTCACGATCGAGTTGCTCGAAATGTCGGGTGCGCCGGTCGAAGAACTGCTCCTGGGCTTGACGGAACTGCTCCCACAGCCGATCGTTGTCCTCGCGCCGGCATCGGCCGGCCTGTTTCCACTCGGCAGCCAGTTGTTTGAACCGCTGGGCGGTGTCTTTCCAGTCGGTGGACGAGGCCAGCGATCGCGCGGTGTCGGCTATGCGTGTTTTCTGGGCCAGCGTATGGGCTTCGAGTGCTTTGCGTTCCTCGGCCGCTCGCCGTCGCGCCTCGTAGAACTCGTCCTGGCACTGCCGGAACTCGCGCTCCAAGCGATGGCGTTCGTCGAATTGCGGATGATCGGGCCTGAACTTGTATTTCGGGTCACGCCAGGCGGTATTCCATTGCTGTTGAAGCTCTTTCATCGTGCCGGTTGCCGTGGGCCAGCCGGGGTCGGATTGCCGTGTCGAGGCGAGCACCGCTCGTGCCTGGGCCGTCAGGTCTCGCAGGTGCCCCAGCTCGACGATGGTGTGTTCTCGGCGAGCGTTCTTGTGTTCGTTCTTTCCGGGGACACCGGGAAAGATCTGCGCCGACCAGCGGGTGTCGTGGTGGTCCGGACGCGGGCCGTGCTGATTCCAGGCATGGACGTGGTCGTCGGTGGGCTGGAGATCGTCGTGGTGACCGAGTGCGACGAGAATGTCGCCGCCGTCCACCGAGTACTTCAGCGTCACATATCGGCCGTCGTCTAGACTGCCCTGTACGACATTCTGGCACCCGTGCTTGTGGCAGACCAGGTTCTGGCAGTCTCTGCTCCTGGCAGGTCGGCACCATTCACGCACCGCTGGCCTCCGTCGTCGTCGGTTTCGGCGTCGGATCCAGCGTAGGTCCAGCGGACGGACGGCACTGGCGATGGCCGGAAACTGTCCCGCTGGAAGGGATTTCGGACGTTTCGGGCCGGGGCGCGACGGCTGGGGGGTGCAGTGCGGTGTGGTCGACGAGTTGAGTAGTTGAGTGTTGGGCTGGTCAAAGCCTAAGGCTCGCAGTACATCTTGCGGGCCCGTCTGGTTTCGGCGTGCCAGCGCATCGATCCAGGAGTCGAGCGACTCACCGTCAACGATGGAAGTGCGCAGCGGCAACGGCCGCAGCGGTCGTCTCATCCGCACCGGCCTCCTTGTTCGGCAGCGGTGCAGCGATGACGTCAGCTTCCGTCGGTGCACACCGTCTGCGGCAGATGGTGTTCGGCATCGGCCAGCAGAGCCGAGGGCGTAGTGGACACGGCTTCGGCCAGATCCCACAGACGATCTGTCTGCACGCTGCTGGTGCCCAGTTCGATACGCGCGATGGCCGGCCGCGAGACTCCGGAGACATGCACTCCGTGAGGTGCTGTTGCGATGCACTGGATCGACCAGGGCATGGGCCCAACATGGCGTCGGGCGTGGCAGTTCGAACCAATTGCCGAATGGTGGAAGTCCCGATCGATGGTCGCGCCGCCGTTCTCGCCAGCAGGACGTCAGGGCGTCGCAGTGCTGCAAACGGCCGGATGGGTGACCTCTGACCGGAACGCTGGCTCGCTGTGCCCAGGGCGCCGCTACCATATCCGATTCTACGGTGACCACGTATCACAGATGCCCGCACACGTAGTCGGCGCAAGTGTTGCTCGATTCATCAGCGACTACCGCCGCTGTCATGGCGGTCGGGGGCCAGGATAGGCCGAGATCGCCGCCGCCGCAGTCGATCCCCGTGGTGTCCCACTGTTCTTCAACCCTCTTGACGCTCGCGCCCAGCGACGCTGGCTACTGGCTGACGGTTGGATCCGGATCTACCGTGGACATCTTCATAGAGGTCCTCGTGGCGACGCTGACGCATTCCGGTCGTGTCGCAAGCACTCCGCCGCCGGTCTGGCGACTGCGTCGTAGCGTTGAGTCCGCGAGGCGTCGCGATCATGATGTGGTTCGGCGCGATCCGGTCGTCCCCGAAACCTATGGACAGTCACTCAGGCTGGAGCGCGAATCCTCTGAGAGACCGAGCTGTCCGTCAAACAGGCGCACCGGATTTCGCAGATCCACTTGCGCAGCGAATGGGTGCAGTGCAGGCAAAGCGGTAGCCCTGCGGACACTCGAATCCGCGAGTCGATTGCGCTGCGCGTTCGAAGTGGAGGCGGCGCAGTCCGTGGCGAAAGTCCATGCAGAGGTGAAGCGACCCTGGTACCGACACCCGGCGAAATCACAACTCACAACTCCGGTGCGGCGCTCGCTTCGTCGACGGTGTCGAGGTCGGCATTCACGACCGGGAATCGGATCTCGATCTCGAACTTCAGTTCGGCACCATTCTTGGTGTGCTGAATCTCGATTTCGGTGTCGAACCGGTCGGGTATCGTTATGGCCCCGGCGGATTCGGGTTGTCCGTAGGTCAGCGTTGCCCCGGACCGGAGCTCGGTAGCGATGCGCTCGAACTCGGCGGCCAGTTCTGGGCGGCTGAGAGTGCGGTGGTCTTCGTAGATCTTCTTGTGCGTCATACAGTCCAGCACACAGGACGCCACCCAAGAAGAACCAGGGACGATCCGACCCTGCCCTAGGGGCGGAAGTCATAGGTTTCTGCCTGCCGACTTGCTTGGTGCAGAGAAGCTGCGCGAGTTCGATGTGCCGGCCGCGACGATCATCGCCTGGGCCCACCGGTCGATGCCCAGGAGGTTTGTGCCGACCGCGCTACGGCTTTTCACCGCGTGCAAGATGTCGGCGGCCCTGTCCACGCTCGGCGCGGTCCTCAGATCCGCCAAACGATTACGCGCGGGCCAGGTTGGCCTTGTGCAAGGTCCGGCGCCCAACACCGCGGACAACGGCAACCGCTGGTGGTTGTCGATCAGGACCAGATTCGCCGCGCGCAGTGTTTTCTTCCCGAACATTTTGGCATCGCCGGGTTACGTCCACTGGGGCCGACACCCGCCGCGTCGGTGCCGGTGGCGGGTGGCGTCACAAAGGGGCGGGTCTAGCATGGGGCGGTGCGATCATCGTCGGGCCAGGCGTCGCTGGATCCCAGTGCTCTCGAGGCCCTGCGAGTTCCGTTGACGGGGTACTGCTATCGCCTGCTGGGCTCGGCCGCCGACACCGATGACGCTGTGCAGGAAACGTTGATCCGTGCCTACACCCGCTTCGATGCCTACGACCCGAGTCGGGGGCGACTCTCGACGTGGGTGCATGCCATCGCTACCAATGTCTGCCTGGACATGCTGCGCGCCGCACGCCGTCGAATGCTGATGTGGGAGGGCCCGGCGACGGGCGGTTTCGATCCCGACGCGGTGTTACCCGCCGACCGGTGGCTGGACCCCATGCCCGACGTGCGCCTGATCGACGCCGCCGATCCGGCCGAACTCGTCACCCAACGCGAATCGGTGCGACTCGCATTCGTTGTGGCGCTACAGCACCTACCGCCGCGCCAACGTGCCGTACTCATTCTGCGAGAGGTCCTCGCGTTCACCGCGGCCGAGACCGCTGACATGCTGGGAGTCAGCACGGCTGCGGTGAACAGCGCGCTGCAGCGCGCCCGCGCGACCCTCACCACGGCCCGGAATACCGACCTGGATCCGCTCGACCCCGACTCCTCTGTGGACCACGACCTGGTGCAGCGTTACGCGACGGCGTTCGAAGCCCACGACGTCGACGGGTTGGCGTCGCTACTGTGCGAGGACGCCGAGTCAGGCATGCCGCCGTTCGCATGGCGGATGACCGGGCGCGAGACGATCGTCGCCGTGTTCGCCGCCAGCGATGGATGCGCGGGCGATCGTCTCGTACCGACACAGATCAACGGGTCGACCGGGTTCGGCCAATACCGTCCCGATGCCGACGGCGTGCTTCGCCCCTTCGCGCTGCTCGCCGTGGAAACGCGGTCAGGCCGGATCGCGCGGTTGGTGACCTTCCTCGGCGCTGGGGACCGGTTTGCGCAGTTCGGACTGCCCGAGACGATCGGACCACGGACCGACCGATGACTTCCGCCGGCCTTGTTCGTAGTAGAGGTGAACCTGTCTCCTACGACGAATGGGTCAGCCCGTGACATCCACCGACCACACCGCCCTGGTACGCGAGCACACGGTCACCGAACGCGTACGCCTCGCCGATCTCCTTGCCACGCTCACTACCGACCAGTGGGCGACGCCCTCGCTGTGCGACGGCTGGCGCGTCCGCGAGGTCGTCGCCCACATGACCATGCCCTATCGAACCACACCGCTGAGATTCCTGCGGGGGATGGCCGCCGCTCGCTTCTCGTTCAACCGGTACGCCGACAAGGCCGCCCGCAGCGACACCGCCAGGATGTCCGACGCCGACCTGCTCGCTGCCCTGCGCGACAACGTGCAACACCCGTGGCGGCCGCCGGGCGGCGGCGCGGCGGGTGCACTGAGCCACGACGTCATCCACGGTCTCGACATCACCGAACCGCTCGGCTTGCCCCCTGCGCCGCCGGACCGCATCGCCGTGGTCATGAACCAGCCCGGCCCCCGCTCCTTCGCCTACTTCGGGGTGGACCTGACCGGCATGCAACTGCGTGCCTCAGACGCAGACATCGTCCTCGGTTCTGGCACCCCGATCACGTTGAGCGCCAAGGACATCCTGCTCACCGTCACCGGCCGACGGGCACTCGGGGGTTGAGAGATACCTGTGCGAAAGGTAGCTCTGGTCCGAGGTGACACCACGGCCGGATTGCTACTGGGCTGATCCGATTTTGCTGCGCCGCAAGGGTTCGTACGTTCATGCGAAATCTAGCTCTAAGGATTTTCCGCAGAAGAGAAGCCATTATCTGCGGCTCGGATGCCGACCTGGGCGAATGCACTGCGTGGGCGGTATCGACTCGCGAAATTTCTGCGGTAGCCGGTCTTACCGTGACTTTTCGGCCGTGCGGACCTCACAGGCCTCGTCATCGCCTCATACCCATGCCGCAAATATCCATCAAGAGCAAGGACGTAGATGTAGGTAACCGACATTCGGACCGACGCGGTGCCTCAGGCGAGGTCCGACTCATCGAAGCGGGTGCGCGTGTATTCGATCTCGGGCATGTGCTTGTCGGCCCACCCGAGCAGGACGTCGACCGGGTGGCGAAGGGTCTTGCCGAACCGCCGAGGGGCGATTTGCTGTCGTGGGATTCGACCGCCGTCGTCGAATTGCGGCGACGCGCCTGGACGCACCGGCTCATCGACGTGGCGGCTAGCCGACCTGGTGCGCGCCTATGACGTCGAGCTCAACCGGACCGGTGAGGTGGTGGTCAGGCTCGGCGCGGTCACCGGTGTCGGACACGCCCAGCTGATCAACGAACGCTTCGGCACGCAAGCAGGCCGGACCGCCGAAAATCACCGACGTGGCCACGGCGCCACCCGATTACGCGTGGTACACGCG
Organism: Nocardia niigatensis NBRC 100131; assembly: GCF_000308655.1. Classification (GTDB taxonomy): domain Bacteria; phylum Actinomycetota; class Actinomycetes; order Mycobacteriales; family Mycobacteriaceae; genus Nocardia; species Nocardia niigatensis. The sequence continues at coordinate 20,634 of NZ_BAGC01000105.1, forward strand.
GTTCAACGCGAACCTGGCGGTCGTGATCACCAAGGGCGTCGGCACCATGTGGTGTGCGTACACGTGCGCCGCGCTCAGCTCGAGAGAATGTGAGAGTTCCTTCGAGGATCACGCGGTGAACACCCTCAATGTCCGGGCTTCGGCCTCATCGGCCGAGCTACGAGCTGCTACACCCGTCTGGCGGACGCAACCTCCGAGACTTCACAGGTCTCGACCCCCGCGATGTGGAGTGCGCGTGCGCGCAAGTATACGGGCGATGCTGTCGGGTGCGTCTCGAGGCGTAGCGCATCCATCTGAATCTGGTTCGGTTAGATGGTCGTTTGGCTTTGGCCGCGAAGCTCGTGGCGGAGGGACTTCCTGTCGAGTTTGCCGACTGCCGTCTTGGGGATGAATGAGCGGAACATGAGGTTGCGGGGCTTCTTGTAGGAGGCGAGTCCTTCGGCGACGAAGGCAATCAGTTCGGTGCGGAGCTGTTCGGATTCGTGATGGCCGGGTGCTAGGACGACAACGGCGGTCACGGCCTCGACCCAGACCGGGTCTGGTGCTCCCACGACGATTGTTTCGGCGACAGCCGGGTGCGCGAGCAGTCGTTCCTCGACTTCCCGGGGATAGACGTTGTATCCGCCGGAGACGATCATGTCGGAGAGCCGGTCTTTGAGGTAAAGGAACCCGTGCTCGTCGAAGACGCCGACGTCGCGGGTGTGTACCCAATCGCCGTCGGTGAAGGTGGCCTCGTTGAGTTCGGGTGCGTTGAAGTAGCCGGCCGCGGCGGATGGTGAGCGCACCACGATTTCGCCGGGTGTTCCTGGCTCGACGTCGTTTCCGTGTTCGTCGAGAAGTCTGATTTCGACGTCCAGGGCGGGTTGCCCGCACGAGAGCAGGCGCTCGCCGTGGTGATCCTCGTGGCGTAGGACAGTCAGGCACAAAGGGGCCTCGGTCTGCCCGTAGTACTGCAGGAACTGCACGTGGGGCAGGGCCGCCATCGCGTCCTTGATCGTGACGAGCGGCATGGGCGATGCCCCGTAGATCAGGTATCGCAGCGACGAGACGAGTTCGGGGTCGAAAGTGGTGCGCTGCAACAGCATCTGGACCATGGTCGGTACCAGGATGGTCGAGGTGACCCGGTGGGTGGCGATCTGCTCGACGAAGATGTCGGGATCGAATCCGGGAAGTACCAAGGTGGTGGCACCGCGCAACCAGAACGGGAGGACGAACACACCGCTGGCGTGGATCAGCGACGCCGAGTGCGCCATCACGTCGTCGGGCGCAACTGGCAGGAGGTTCAACAGCACGTTGCGTGCGATACCCGCATACGTGCGCTGGGTGTGCTGCGCCGCCTTGAGGACTCCCGTGGTGCCTGAGGTGAACAGGGTCAAGATCACGTCGTCGGGCTCGACGGCGACGTCGGGGACGGTGTTGGGCATGGTGGCCGCGGCCTCGGAAAGGGTGCGCGTGTCGTCGAACGACGACTCGAGGCCCACACATTGCAGCTGCGGGAACCGTGCGGCCAGTTGCTGCGCGCGATCAGCGAGGTCGGGGCCATAGAACAGGGCGGTACAGCCGGTTTCGGCGATCATCCGGCTGTGCTCGTCGACGGAGAGCCGGGAATTGAGCGGGACGCGGTTGATGCCTGCCTTGACGCATGCGAAGTCGGTCGGGACGGTGTAGACGCTGTTGTTGACCAGTAGCGCGACACGTGAACGGTATTCGCATCCTTGCTGAAGCATGGCATGTGCCAGCTGGCTGCTGAGTTCGTCGACCTCGCGGAACGTCATCCGTCGGTCTCCGCAGATCACTGCTGTCCGCTCGCTGTGCTGGCGGGCGCCCCGCACGATCAGGTCTCGGGTCAATGGGCTCATCGTGAAGATCCTTGCGTGTGTCTCGGAATCTCTTGTGTCTCAAACTGTTCGGATGTGCGTGAAGCTGCCGTGACGCCCGGCCCCGGATGCGAATCGTGCAGCACCAGCGACGCCCTCGCGCTCGACGATCGGCGCGCCATCGGTCCCTTCGGCCCTGAGCGCTGCATCGAGGGTCAAATCGAAAGACCGGTATGCCGACGTCCGGTCGACCAACATGCACTCCTGCGGGAACTGCAACAACTGATTCGCGATCTTGCGTGCTGCTTGCAGCGAAGTGCCCGCCTCGACCACCTGATTGACGAGCCCGAAGGAAAGCGCCTCGTCGGCCCCCACGGGGCGGCCGGTGAGAATCATGTCCAGCGCGCGCCCCTGACCGATGATGCGCGGAAGTCGCACGGTCCCACCGTCGATGAGGGGCACCCCCCATCGGCGACAGAAGACCCCGAACGTTGAATCCTGCTCACAGACTCGCAGGTCCGCGAGAAGCGCAAGTTCGAGTCCGCCTGCCACGGCATACCCACTCACCGCGGCAATCAGAGGCTTGCTCAGTACCATGCGACTCGGACCCATCGGCCCGGTACCGCCGCCGCGCGGATCGAGTTCGTGGCGACGCGCGGGGTCTCCCACCGCTGTGAGATCTGCACCGGCGCAAAATGTTCCGCCTGCCCCCCACAGAATGGCCACGCGCTGGGAGTCGTCGGCCTCGAACAGCTCGAACGCCTCACGTAGCTGCGCCGCCATCGGCCCGTCGACGGCATTACGCCGATCCGGGCGATTGAGCACGACAGTGGTGACACCACCGTCACGTTCGACGACGACGTCTGTCGCGGCCTGCGCGGGGACAGGGGAGTTGGCTGACACAGCCGGCCTCCTTACGGTCGGTTGGCGGTTGCGACGAGCGTAGCCACTTGTAACAAGTTTGAACAGAGTAGGATCAATTTGTGTTTCAAGTCGATGGGAGGCCCACCGCCACCCGGGTCATCCTCGACCTCCTGACGGCAAGTCCGGAGGCCGAGTTCGGGCTCGACATGCTCAGCCTCGCCGGCGAGATCATGGGACTGACCGCAGCGAACATGAGAGTGTCCGCTTCCCGGATGTGTGCGGAAGGGAGAATCACCCGCACCACCCGCGGCACATACAGGGTTCAGGCCGAAGCGTTACCTGCCTACACCGAGGTCAGCAGCTGGCGAAGCCGCATCGAGCGCATGGTGCCGTGGGACGGCACGTGGAACGCCGTCGAACACTCCCGCGTCAAACGCAGCGACCGAGCCGCACTACGTGCACACAACAACGCACTGTCGCTGGCCGGTATGGCCGACTGGACTCCCGCGGTAGCGCTACGGCCGAACAATCTCGATGACGGCACCGACGGGCTTCGCACCACCTTGTCCAGACTTGGCGCCGCGCCCGAATGCCACGTGTACCGAATCGACGAGTTGAGCACCGAAGACCTTGACGCCGTTCGTCGCCTGTGGGACATCCCATCTCGGACACGACACCTGCACCAAGCGTCTCGAGCACTCGCGGACGCGGCCCGCACCAGCGCTCATCGGACGGTTGCAGAAAACGCCCGCACATCGCTCCTGCTCGGCAGTGCAGTAATCAGCACTATCGTGCGCGATCCGCTGCTTCCAGAGGAACTCGCCCCCCCGAAGCCGCTCGTCGAACTGATCGAGCAGATGAAAGAGTTCCAAGATCACGCTCTGAGGTTGTGGCTCGAACTACTGGACGACGGACAGAGAACCTGACCAATCATCAATGCCCTCATACGATGTCGACTCCGGGGGCGGGTAGGACGCTGCCGAACTCTGCGTCGGAGCCCGATCAGTGACATATCCAATCCCGCTCACCGGCGCTCCACGCGGGCGGCGACGACAGATCCGCCAGATCCGACTGCACTCGCTACAGCTGAGCACCCGTGCCCTTCTATCGGACCGATCACTGCTCAGGCAACAGCGATTCCCCCAGCTCGAAGGGCACGTTTCTCATTCATCGAGCCGCGTGAAACTGCTCATAGGACTTGGGGTAGGTCGTGGATGGTTCCCTCTGTGAGCGTAGGCGACCGCACGGGATATAGTTGCGCTATGCAACACGGTGTTGGGCGGTGGTCGCCCGATCTGGTAGCGGTCCACGACGGACTGACGCAGATCGTGCGGGAGATCATCGCGGGGCGCCCTGCCGCCGAGGGGCTGCCGTCGTTTGCGCAGCAGTCGGCGCTTTCGTACATCGAGCGGAATCCGGGGTGCCGGGCTACGGAGATCGCCGAGGCGTTCGGGGTGCATCGGTCGACGGTGTCGCGGCAGGTGCGGGCCTGTGTGGAGGTGGGCTGGGTGGCGGCCGGGGAAGGCAGTCTGCATGCCGGGTATCCGCTGACCCTGACCACTGCGGGGCGGCGCGTGCTGGCGGCGGCTGCCGGGCATGATCTCGCTGTGCTCAGCGAGCGGATGGCCGACTGGACTTCTCGCGAGATCGCCGATTTCGCTCGCGCGCTGCGGCGACTCCGTCAACCCGATCAGACCATTGGAGATGACCATGCGTGAGTTCGCGGCGGCGGCCACATTCACCATTGCCGAGGACGAAACCATCGTCGGCTCGGTCTATACCCAGGCCGAGCAGGCTCCGGGGCGAGTGTTGTTCTCCCGGCCGGTCGGCGACGGCTGGCTCGAAGTGACCGCCGAGGAGTTCGCGCGGCTGGTCTCCGCGGTCGCGAAGGGGTTGATCGCCAACGGGATTCAGCCTGGGGACCGGGTGGTGCTGATGTCGGCGACCCGGTTCGAGTGGTCGCTGCTCGACTTCGCGATCTGGGCGGCGGGAGCGGTCACCGTACCGGTCTACGATTCATCTTCCACCGAGCAGGTGCGGTGGATCCTCGAGGACTCCGGGGCGGCCCTCGCGGTCGTGGAGACCGCCCGGCACAAGGACCTGCTCGACGGCGCGCCCGACACCCTGCGGCGGATGCTGGTCATCGACGATGGAGCCGAAGCCGTCCTGATCGGCGACGGCGAGAGCGTTTCCGGCGAACTCCTGCGAGAACGGCTCGACGGTTTGCGCGCCGGCGGCCTCGCCTCGCTGGTCTACACCTCCGGCACCACCGGTCGCCCCAAGGGCTGCATGCTCACGCACCGCAACTTCCTCTCGGAGGTGCGCGGCATCCTGAGCGCCAGCATCGGCGAGGTCTCTCGTCCCGGGCAGCGGATGCTCACCTTCCTGCCGCTGGCGCACGTGCTGGCCCGTGCGGTGTCACTGGCCGCCTTCGAGGGCGGGATGACCCAGGCGCACTGGGCGGACTTCAAGACCATTACCGGGCAGTTCGCGCGCTTCCGCCCGCACGCGATTCTCGGGGTGCCGCGCGTGTTCGAGAAGGTGCGCGACGGCGCGGAAAAGAAGGCGCGCGACGGCGGCAAGGTCAAGGGGGCGATGTTCGGATTCGCCGAGCGCACCGCGATCCGCTGGAGCGAAAAGCTGGATCGCACAGGCAGATTCGCGCAGCGTCCCTCCTTGCTCCTGCGGGTTCAGTACGCCCTGTGCAACCGGCTGGTGTACGCGCCGCTGCGCGAAGCTCTCGGCGGCAACTGCGAATACGCGATCTCCGGCGGCGGAGCGCTGGCACCGCGGCTGGGGCATTTCTTCCGCGGCGTCGGCGTCCCGATCTACGAGGGCTACGGGATGACCGAGTCCACCGCGGCGCACTGCGTCAACGTGCCGGGTGCGGTGAAGATCGGCAGCGTGGGACAACCCCTGGGCGACAGCGCGGTCCGGATCGCCGAGGACGGCGAGATCGAGCTGTCCGGTGGTGTGGTGTTCGCCGGATACTGGCGCAACGAGCAGGCCACGGCCGCGGCGATGCCCGACGGCTGGCTGCGCACCGGCGACATCGGCGTCCTCGACCAGGACGGCTTCGTGTCGATCACCGGCCGCAAGAAGGACCTGCTCATCACCGCCGGCGGCAAGAACGTCTCACCCGGTCCGATGGAAGACCGCATCCGTTCCCACACGCTGATCTCGCAAGCCGTCGTCCTCGGCGACGGGCGCCCGTTCATCACCGCGCTGATCACCCTCGACCCGGAAGCGTTCACCACCTGGAAGGCCGCCAACAGCAAGCCCGCCAAAGCCACCATCGCCGACCTGCGCGCCGACCCCACCCTCCGAGCCGAGATCCAGCGCGCGATCGACGACGCCAACAGCACCGTCTCCCACGCCGAATCCGTCAAGAAATACGCCCTGCTCGACCGCGACCTCACCGAGGAATCCGGCGAGCTCACCGCCACCCTCAAAGTCAAGCGCCACGTGATCGCCGAACGATTCGCCGACGCGATCGAAAACATGTACCGGCACTGACCGTCCAGGACTTTCCAACACGACACCCGGCCAGCGCGGCCCGAAACGGCCACGCCGCATGCCGGAAGACCAGGGCCTGTCCAGATAACGGCTCTGTCGCACTTTCGGTGGTGATGGCCCGGCGAATCAAGCCAGCAGGATCCGGTGCCGGAGTAGGTCGAATCCTGCTCGGCCAAACATTTGTCGTTTGATCAGTTTGGTTTTCGTGTTGATGCCTTCGATCGGGCCGCTGCTGTAGGGCAGGGTCAGGCCCGCGACGACGGCATCGTGGTCCTGGTCGACACCGGTGAGGAACGGTTCGAGCTCGAGGAGGCCAGACTCGCGGACCTGCTTGATCCAGCAGTCGATTTCGGCGCCGCGCCGGTTGGCCATGATCTGCGCGAACTCGTGCACGAGCTGTGAGAGGGCGGTCAGTTCCGGGCAGACAGCCAATAGTTCGTCGAGGTGGGCGCGATGCTGATCGGGCAGCTCAGCCGGGCGCGTCATGATCCAGCTGGTCAGCCGCCGCGGCGAAGGCGGGATTCGATCGCTGAGGTGACGTCCCTGGTTGAGGTATTTGTGCAGCAGGTTCAGGCTGCCGGTGTAGCCGAGGGTTTTCAGCTCCTCGAACAGATGTGAGACGGGGACGCCGGGTTCGTCGGCGCGGCGGGTTCGCAGGTGATCTCGGTAGGGGTCGACCAGGCAGGCGCGATATTGAGGTGGGCGGCGTAGTCGATCCGGTTGCGGGACACGGGCATAGCGTTTGACGGTGTTGAGTGCCAGATCGAGCCGCCGCGAGCAGTCCAGCAGTCCGACACCTTGGTCGAGCAGCGCGTGAACGTCGTGCCGGCGTTGCAACGTTGTTGTCTCGCGGGTCAACTGCTGGCGTTTGGGCCCGGCCTCGGCCCAGCAGGCGCTGTGGGCGACTACCGCTTTCTCGACCACCCGGCCCAGTCCGTTCCAGAGATGCCAGCGGTCAGAGGCTTGTACGACGTCGGGTAGGGCGCGGCGGGCGCCTTCGGCATAGGCGGTGGACCCGTCTCGGACGATGACCTCGACGCCGGGATGCTCGCACAGCCAGGCGCGCAGCGAATCGGACTTACGGTCCGGCAGTATGTCGATGCGTTGGTGGGTGGAGGCGTCGATCAGGACGCTGGCGTAGTGCTGGCCGCGGCGCAACGCGAAGTCGTCCACGCCCAACGCTTTCGGTGTCGACCGATGCGGTAGCGGGATCCGCAACAGAGTGCGGATCGCGGTGTGACGCGACAACCGGACCGGCAGCGCCGCGAGCAGCCGAATGCCCGCACGGCCGGCCAACTCCCGCACCACCGACCGGACCGCGACGGTCAGGCGCGCGGTTCTCCGCTGGTAGCGTTCCAGCACATCGGGCACTTGTTCGCGGAAGGTGTTGCGGCAGTCGAGTGTTGGGCAAACATGTCGGCGTGCTCGTACCCGCACCATCTCAACCCGTCGATCCAGGACAGGTCGGCCACGATCCGCTGGTGATACCCGTGCACCCGTGCGGACTCCACCCCGCAGCCCGGGCATGCGGCCGGACCACTCGGTGTCCGCGCCTGCACCAGAATCCGGCCACCCTCATCGACAACACCCTCCACCACCAGTGGATCCAAACCTGAAAACACCACGGCAGCAGGCACATTCACCTCACGCACCGCAATATCGTGCCGTCAGAGACCCTCCGGCACCACCGGAAGTGATCCAGAGCCGTTAATTCCGATACTCCCGTCGTTGATCAGGACCAGCTTCAACTGAAGGCGACTTCGAACATCACTGCAGAGGACTTCGAAACCTGACACCGATGGTTTGTCTCTAAAACGATCGGTTTCGAGATCCGTTGTGCGGCTGTGAATGTTCGAAATAGTGTTCATCACTGACGTGCGGATACGGCGCCGATTGAAGGTGACTTCGAACATCGGCGTGTCTCGAACTCCGGCTCAGTACCGTGCCTTTGACTCGTACTCGTCTTCAGCACGGGGGTGTCCGGGATGGCCGGGGATTCGTCGCTGTCGGATCGTGGTGTGCTGACCACAGCGGAGACACATTGGCAGACGGCTGTGCGCCGGGCGGAGGTGATCGGATCGCTCGTACAGCTGAATCGGGTGAGCGTGCCGGACGCCGCGGAGGCCGCCGCTCGGTTAGGAGTGACGCAGCGGCGGGTCTACGCGCTGGTGAAACGCTGGCGCGCCGGTGAGGGGGTGGCGTCGGATCTGTTGCCGGCCTCACCTTGCGCGGCCTGTGCACACGACCGCATATCATTGACTCGGCCGAAGCACGACACTGTTACGCAGTTAGGGGCTACGCGATGGATCCGATAAACGTGGACATATTCGCTGATGCGAAAGAAAACGAAGCATTCCGTCGTGTTATAGCGACAGGTGAGCATAGCCAGGTCGTGTTGATGACCATCCCGCCGGGCGGTGATATCGGCGAAGAGGTGCATCGCGTTGACCAAACATTGGTTTTCGTCGAGGGTGACGGTTCGGCAATCATCTCCGGTGAGACCACGCCGATTCACACTGGAAGCCTCGCATTCGTCCCGGCTGGAACGAAGCACAACTTCATTAACACAGGTTCGTCGCCCCTTCGGCTTTTCACGATCTACGCGCCGCCACAGCACGCGCCTGGCACGGTGCAGCAGACCAAGGCCGACGCCGAAGCCGCGCAGCATTAGCCTCCATTTTTCATGTGGCCTCACGGCGGGCGGATGAACTGGCTCGGGGCAGGCGGGGATGCCGATCGGGGCATGGGGGTGTGACAAGTCTGAGGCTGCGCCCTGGAAGTGGACGCCCTGACAATGGTTCGCAGAAGAACCAGGAGGGGTGTCTGTGCCTGGCGCACGCGGCCGCCGAACGGGCGGAGCGAGCAGCGGCTGCGCTGGCGCAGCAGGCGGCCGACGCCTAGGTTCTGTCTCGAAGTGGTGAGGGCGGGCGTGTGGCCCGCTCTCACCACTGCCGGAGCCATTGGTTGATGACAGCGACATGGATCGTGGCCTGGTATCGGATCGCGAGCTTGTCGAACCGGGTGGCGACCGCTCGATGTTGTTTGAGCTGATTGATACCGCGCTCGACAGCGTTGCGGTCACGGTATATCACCGGATCGAACGCCGGTGGCCAGCCTCCGCAGCTGCCTCGTCGCCGCCGGTGCCCGGCCTGATCGGCAGGGACCGGGATGGTTGCTCGAATCCCGTGACGCCGCAACCATTCCCGGTTACCGAGACTGGAATACGCCCTGTCGCCAACACCCTCTCCGGCCGCACTCGCGCACGCCCGCCACCGAGTTTCGGCACCGCGATACCGTCGAGCACCGCCGTGAACTGCGGACTGTCGCCGGCCTGCCCTGCGGTGACCAGCGCCGACAACACCCGGCAGCCTTGCGCACACGCCAGATGCAGCTTGCTGGTCCAGTCTCCCCGCGAGCACCCCAATCCGATCACGGCCGCTAGCGCCCATTGCCCGCCCTGGCGGCGTTTGGCCTGTTGCGTCGGTTTCGGGGCCGGTGCGGGCAGCCATGGCTGCGGTTCGGTGTATTGCGCCGGTTCGGGCTGGGAGTAGCTCGGTTCGGTTGTGCGCCACGAGGATCGGGTGGGGGAGGGCTCGGGATCCTCGGCGGCTGCGGTGGTTTCGGCGGCTGTGGTGCGGTAGTAGGGCTGGGGGCGTTCCCAGTCGGCAAGATCGAAGGCCCTGGGCTCGGCCGGGGTCGGGTCAGCGGGCTCGGGCTTGGACGCGGCGGGCTTGGCCAGGGCGGGTGCTGCGGGTTCAGGGTCGGCGGCCGTGGCTGTGATGGTGGTGATGGGGAATCCGGCGGCGGTCAGCTCGGCATAGGTGACGCGCTTGTCGGGGTCGCGGTTGGTGTGGCCGAACCCGAGCGCTTCGAGCACTTTCGATACCCGGGCGGCGGTCCAGGCGACCTCACGGTGGGCGCGCCGGTCGGCCCACGTGCGCAGCTGATCGGCACTGAACACCGTCACGTCCTGTCCGGTGGGCATGGGGATCTGGCCCTTGTCCAGGATGATCGGTCGCCCCGGCCAGGAGACCACGACCACCAGGCCCTCGACGTAAAGGTTTGCCTCGGTGGCGGCTTCGGCGAAGTTCTTGAACCCGAACAGTACCTTCGCCAGCTGGTCGAGCGGGTTTCCTTCGGCCTGGGTATGGACCGGATCACCAGGGATGCCGGGCAGGGACCAGTCCCCCTGCACCGGACAGTACAGGCGTCCGCCCAGGCGCTTGACCAGGCCCTTGACCTCGAGGACCACCGCCAGGTTCGGCAGGATCACCAGCAGGTCGGCCTCGGCGGAGCCCCCTGCGGATACGGGGACCTTGGCACCCGATATCGCGATACCGGGAACATCCCAAGCCCGCAGGGCTGCGATGACTTGCCGTTCGGTGTCTGCGATGCCGTCTCGTGCGGCGTTGACTACCCGCATGGTCATCGCCCCCGGCCGTGCGTGGTGGTGTTGACAGAGCCGACAAACATCCGGTCTCCCCCTTGTATTCGATTGTGCTGCTGACGATTTGGGGATAAGAGTTAATACTCGCGCTGGTCAGGGTCCCACGTGATGGTGACAACCCGTCGGGTATACGGTCCAAGACCAAATCGACGCCATCCCCGAGGTAGGTGGTGCCGAGGCCTACGTGGCGGTGCACCGGCGGTCGAGGTCGGATCCGCCACCGCCCTCGCCGGACCGGCTGTTCTGAACGGTCTCCGCAACCGGTGGCGCAGCCATCGTTTCGGCCGGATGAGCAGGGGCTTGTTTCGCCGGACGAAATTGCGGAAGTGAACGGCCAGAACGCAAGACACAGCCACTCGACAAGCCGCACAGCCGACGAAAGGGCTGGCCTGGAGCTGGTTGGTCCAGCCGGACAGCGCGACGAGCGCACCCTGTACGACCGATATCTCCGAAGCGAGTGAAGGACGAAGTCCGGGCCTGCCGGGGAGCCGAATACCTGCCGGCTCCATCACTCGTGGGGTCGATACGCCCGCTCGCCCATCCTTCGGACACCGCAATCCGGACATTCGTGCAGGCGCATCGTCGGCGGCCATACCGAACGCTCTGCTAGATGCAGGGCAGATCGGTTGCGGCGCACCATCACCGGATGGGTGACTACGACGACATCAACGCCCGCAACGCCGACAAGGCGCGGGCTGGCCGGAGCTGATCGGGGACCCCCAAGCAGGTCGGTTGGGCGATTACCGTGCGGCAGAACAGCATCGACGAGTTCGACAACGGGCCGATCACCGAACCGCACCGCAGCCAGATGCGGGCGGCGCGGGGGCGCGGTAGAACTCGCCGAAAATCCAACGAAGTTCGGCATATGCACTGATCAGCGCTAGGGTTTTGGCGCGGTCACCACGGGTGGAGCGGCGCAGGAGCCGGGACAGGTACGTCGGAGGTGCCAAGTTCGGCGGCCTTCACGGGCGCTTGGTGATCGGCGGGTGGTCTTCTGTCATTGTCGCGGGTCAGCGCGAAGTCTGCGGGCCGTTGCCGCGGCGTAGTTCGCGCAAGGGGCTCGATACCTCGCGGCCGGTGCTGAGTCGGGGGCGGTCCGACGGCACCTCGGTAAGTGGTGCGGTCTCCCGTATCGAGGCCAACGATCTCCTGGCCAATTCTTGATAGACCTTCACGCCGTTGGCCTTCCACCGCAACGTCTGCTCATCCAACGGCCGGGTCTCCGTGACTGGATTGCCGACCGCGAGATGCTCGTCAGGGATCGTCGTCTCCGCCCGAACCACGCTGCCGGCGCCGACGAGTGCCCGCGCTCCCACTCGGGCACCGTCCATCACGACGGCGTTCATACCGATCATCGCTCCCGACCCGATGACGCAACCGTGCAAGACCGCACCGTGGCCAATGTGGGATTCGGCCTCCAGCACCATCTCTCGCCCCGGAAACGAGTGCAGCACGCAGCCATCCTGAACGTTGGACCCTGAACCGATAATGATCGAGCTGAAATCGCCTCGCAGGCTGGCCGTCGGACCGATGTAGCAGCCACTCTCGATCACGACATCCCCGATCAGCACCGCGGACGGGTGCACGAACGCGCCGACGGCGACGACCGGGATCACTCCGTCGATTTCATAGCTGGGCATACCCTCTCCAATCCTGCTGTGGTGCTGTGCGGGGCCGGGACGACTCCTTCGCGATCTTCAACGAAACCGCTCGGCCGGTCATTTCTCGGAAGATCCTGGTACTCCGAAAACTTCGGTGGCCGAGGTCCTGCGGCGATAGATGGCCGTTCTATGCGGCGTCGGTGCTGTCAGTGCGCAGATAGTTATAGACGGTTTCGCGGCTGATGCCGAATTCGTTGACCAGCGCCGATTTCGGTTCGCCGGCGGCCGCGCGGGCACGGAGTTGGTTTGCCTGCTCGGCGGTGAGGGCGGGTTTGCGGCCGGTATAGACGCCGCGGGTCTTCGCCCCCAAAACGACAGCCTCACATGCATTCAGAGGGGTCGCGCTGGCCGGTTCGGTCAGCGCGGTATGCGGCTAGTTAGAGGATATTCGTCAGCAAAGAGCAGGGGTCACAGGTGTGGAAGCATTTCGGGCTGCGCGAGTCGCTTGAGGGTTTCCGTGAGGCTGCTATCGGTGCGGCCGAAAACGGCGTTGAAGTAGGCCAGCAGGGACGAGCGTTGGAGGTCGATCGAGCGGCTTGGATCGATCGAGCCGATCGCGGCGTTCTTCGCGTCATCGGGAAGAAGGCCCGCCGCGGCCAGTTCTGCCACGATCACCTGTTCGTCGGTGAAGGACATGTGGCGGGTGCCTGCGATGCGCAGGGGCAGCTTCAGTCCGGTGTTGGTTGCCCAATTCGGTTCCCAGCCCGAGTGTCCGAACCACGGCGAGGTGTCGCTGGCGATCATCAGCAGCGGCCGATCGAGACCGTCGGTGGCAACGGAGCCGAGTACAGGGCCGTCCAGATTGACGCCGGCGGCGACGCGCGCGTCGTCGTGCATGGTTTGAGCGGTGGTCGACCCGCCGAGAGAATGTCCGAACATACCGACCTTTGTCAGGTCCAGATCATCGGCGAGGTGTTGCGGTAGCCCAGGATCCGCATCGGTGGAATGTCCGGCCGCGGCGGCGAGCTGATCGAGAACGAAACGCATATCGGCGACTCGGGTCGGAAGCAACTGGTCGGACAGGACGCTCGGCGGCGAATCCACCGGCACCGCACTGTGTTCGGTGTGCCCATCGGGGAATTGAACTGCGAATGCCTCGTGAGTGTGGTTGACGGCGACCACGACGTAGCCGTGGCTGGCAAGATCCTCGGCTTGAAAGGTGTTCAGCCCGGCGGTGTCGTCCAATCCTGGCGAGTTCAGCAGGATCGGAAACCGCCCGCCGCCGACTCGGGCTGGCTCGCTGCGGCCATGACTCGGCGCGAGCGCCCAACTGTCCGAAGCGACACCGGCCTGGGTCAGGCCGAAGCGCTGTTCTTCTCGGGCGCCCGGCGCCATCCACGGTGCCAGGGGCGAGGTATCGGCGTCCTCAGCTGGATACCAGATCTGCACCATCAGTTCGCGTCGGTGGCCGGGATCCCATGGATCGGCGCGATTGGCATCGACGAGATGCCATTCGGTGACGCCGACCGGATCGGGCCCGGTCGGAGCGGGCAATGTGATCGTGATCACCGGATCCGTGGGTGTGCCGGGGCTCGCTTCCGCGACGCCAGCGGCAGCTGTGACCGCCATCGATGCTGCGGCGACGGCCAGGATGTGCCGTCGTAAACCCTTGTGTTCCAAGATAATTCCCCCGAGTCGATGTGGGCATCGGTTGGTCACCATACAAGATCAGAAACGGGGGTGGGTCACTGATCGTCGAGTCCGGATCAAGACCCGCCGTAACCGAGACTTTTGATAACCCTCGGCTCGAGGTGGTCGGCCCAACTGGCTTGGGCCGCGGATTGGGCACGGCCGGTTGAACTTCCAAGGCCCGCACTGACCGCTTCGGTCAGCGCGGTCAGCGGCAAGAGAGTGTGTTTGCACCCAGCTGAAAATGATCACCGCGTGGACGAGTCCATTGACTAGCAGATCAAGGAAGTCATGCTTTGTGGAGGGGATGAATCAACCAGTCGAGCTGGGTGATTCTTCTGTTGCGGTCTCTCGTCCCGTGAGCGCTCGACCTTGGTTGGTCAGCTCGGTGAGCGCGGCCAAATGGGCTTCAAAGGATTCGAGGCCGATCGGCGTGAGGCAGAGCCATGTTCGTGGGCGACGGCCCACGTAGCCTTTGCGGATGCGCAGGTAGCCCGCTTCTTCCAGGGTGGTCGCCGCTTTCGAGAGTGCGGAAGCGGCGATGTCGCATTTCTGTGCGACGACGCCGAATTCGGCTTCGGCGCAGCCGGCCAGGAAGGCCGCGACCTTGAGCCGGGGCATCGTGGCGAAAGCTTCGTCGAGGGCGGTCACCGGGTTCGACGCGCCTCCATGGACAGACGCCACCAGGTCGAGGCCCCCAGTAGGACTCCCAGTGTGATGGCGGCCCAGCCGACGCGGTCGGTCACCAGCCAGACCAGCCCGGCCACCGCGATCGGCAGCGGAATCATGCCTCCGGTCGACAACCAGACCCAGCGCCGCGGGATCATTGGCGTCGTAGCGCTCGCGCGCGGCATGACCCCCGCGCGCAGCCACTGTCGAATCAGGATGGCGAAAGACGCGATATTGATGGCGCACAGCACAATTCCAGCGATTGCGAATGCTGCGCGCTCGCTTCCGAGGGTCAGTGCCGAGACGCCGAGTAGAACGAATCCGAGCCCGTAGCTCAGGCCGGCCAATGGGGGGAACCAGCGGGGCACCCTGACCGCGCCGACGGCGGCGCCGCGGGCGGCTGCAGCGGCGTCGAGTGCGGCTTCGGGGGATGTTTCGCTACTCATGATGTCAGCGTAGCATCTACTTTCCATTTGGAAAATGAATACATCGGGGCCCAACCGACCTTCGAACATGGTTCCGGACAGCCCACGCTGATCGGTTCGTCCGCACGCTCATCGGCAATGGCGGACATTCTGTGCCGCACCAGGTTCCGGGCGCCGGCGCCACCTGAGGGTGCGACAAGACCGCCATCTACCGCTGCGAGTCGACCGAACGCGTAGTGAGGTTCAGCGGTATGGATGTGGCTGCGCGAGAAGCTGTTGCAGGTCTTGGTATGTAGTGGTGATGGGTTTGGCGCCGGGGGAGAGGCGGCGACTGTATTCCAGGCGTATCGAGAGTGTGTGGCGGGCGTGGTAGATCTGTCGGCGCCATCGGGCTTCGGGGCTGTCATCGAGGCGGCCGTAGGCATTCCAGAATGCGTCTCGCTGGGTGCCTGGTTTGCGGAGTGCCATGAAGATCGGCCAGTCGGCTTCGGGATCACCCCACCAGGTTCGGTCGTTGTCGACGATGCCGGTGATGGTCGGCCGGTCGACGGAATCGGCGAGGATCAGGTTCACGATCCACAGGTCGCCGTGCAGCAGCCGTGGCGTGCGTATGTCGTCGAGCACGTCGCGGTGGCGGTCGAGCATGCCGATCACCTCCCGGGCATCGGCGGCATCCAGCCCGGCATCGGTCAGATCGGCGACCGCGCACTCGAACCAGGAGATCAGCGCCTCGCTCCAGGTCGGGTACTGCGGGCCGGCGACTCGCCCGAATCCCGGCCCGGACACCTCGTGTATCGATCTTGCCCACGCTCCGATCTGCTGGAAGAACCCGGGCAGCCGGCCAGCGGGATAGCTCTTCAGTCCAGCCGGTGCCGGAATGCCATCGAGCAGTGTCTGGAACATGTAGTCGCGTCCGATGACGGCGTGGGTGAAGTCGATACCGAGGAGCTGTGGCATCAGTGCGGCGATCGGTGCGAGGTATGGGATGGTGGAGTGCTCGTTGCGCATCAATTCCGGTTCGATGCGGTGCTGGCGTCCCGGCTCGGGAGCGATGCGCAGGATAACCGGACGGCCGGCTCCGATGTCGACTCGGAAAGTGTTGTTATACGTCCCGTCGGCCAACTCGACCGCCGAGGTGATCCGGGTACCGGCACCGAAGATCCGGGCTGCCATCGCCTGCAACTCGCGCTCGGTCGGTGGTTGCTGGAACGCGTCCGCATTTCGTTCGATCGGTCGATACTGCATCGACTCCTCACCCTAGGCAACGGCCGGCGCAGATTCCCCGCCACCTCTCGGGCTGGGGCCACCAGAGGATCCACTGGCGCCATCTGACGACGCGGAATCACCGCCACTTATCACTGCGAGTCACAGGGAGGGCATCGTCGAACTGGGCGCTGTCTTGGTCGTCGCGGGGCCAAGGCCTTCGAGGTCGCGGGTGCCCGTGCTGGTGATCTTCCCCAACCACACCAGTTGCGGCATGGCTCCGGCTCAGTGTCGAGCGCGTCTTGCTCGGCCGCACGGACGCCGGGTTCGAACTCGGGGTGCAGGCCCCGGGAAATTGGCTCGGACGTAGCCTGGCGTTGACCTTGAACGCCTACGCTGGCGCAGGTCGGCCCCTCTGTGGTGGCGCAGACCCCTCGGCATCGTCCCTGGGCCCTACGTGGCATTCCTCGTGCGCGGTCGACCTCGGCGTACACCGCCGCCGCGAGTTGCGAATCCAGCCCGCCCGGTGAGCCCCGGCGTCGGGCACAGATTCGGAGGTGCGCCATGACAGCAACCCCACACCAACCGCGCGGTGACAGGCCCGCTCGCCGACCGGGAAGACGGCATCCGACCCCACCCGCCATCACCAGCGATTCCGATGACGACCTGCTGGTGGTGCACTGGCCAGAGCCGAGTCGGCTCGAATCGTGGTGGCACGCCGTCATGCACCCCGCCGCCGACCCGCTCACACCCACATGACCGGAACCGGCTCGATCGGAACACAACGGTCATTCCCGGCACGGACCGTACGACGAATTTCCACCGGCAGTACGGGATTCCGGAGCCTCACGATGATGCGACCGTTCGGTAGCTTTCACGGGCAGCGTTTCGCGCATGGTGCGCCATCTGGCGCCGATGCTCGCCACGCCCGGGCCCGCTCCCGCCAACGACGACACCCGGTACGCCTACGAATGGAAGTACGACGGAATCCGCTGCCTGGCATGGATTTCCGGCGGCGTGTGCCACATGGTCAGCCGCAACGGCAACTCCCTCAACGCGGCCTTCCCGAGATCTCCCACGCCCTGGCATCGCTGGCGGCGGGATGGGAGATGACCCTCGACGGTGCACTGGTGGCCCCGGACCGCGGCGGGGTGCCGCGGTTCGCCCGCATCGGGCACCGCCTGGGCGTAACGAGACCGAGCCCAGCACTGATCCGGGCGGTGCCGGCGTGCCTGTCCGTGTTCGATCTGCTGGGTTTCGGCGACCGTGACCTGCGCACCCTGACCTACCTGCAACGCCGTGAGCGCCTCGAACGGCTGGGCCTGCCCCATGGCCCGGTCCTGCTCTCGCCGTACTACCGCGACATCCCGGTCTCACGGATGCTGGCGGTCGCCGCCGAGTACGACAACGAGGGCGTCATCGCCAAACGCGTGGACAGCACCCTGCCGTGCCGGGCGCTCGCAGGCGTGGCGCAAACTGCCGCTGCGCCGCTCCACCGAGGTGGTGGTGGTCGGCTGGCTTTGGGCGCGGCCGTCGCCTATTCAATTGTTCCCCACGCGAACGTAACATCGTCAGGTTATGGGCGCCCACGCGTCCAGGCCGCTGACCAGCATAATCACCATCCACGGAGTCCGACTGGAGGATCAGTAAGGTGGGATCATGAACGTCGGATGGCTTGCCTTGCGGAGGTGGTGGCGAGAACCGGTCGACTACCGCTGGGTACTGACGACCCTCCGAAACCACTCGGCGCTCGACCTGCTGAAAAACATGATCGGCACATGCGGGCTGGGCCTGGGCGTCATCGCTGTCATGGTCATGTCGTCGCCGGAAGGCCCGCAGAGCACGTTCGGCCGGACGGTGATCGGATTGTTCGGCATTCTCGGGGTGCTGACGGGTCTGCGCTGGTATCTGCTGCCCTGGCCGAGTGCTTCGGCATCACTGGCGTTGATAGCTGTTGCCGACGTTGCCATTACGACCACTGGTCTGCTGGTCTCCAGCCGTGTGGCGCTGGTCAACGCCACCGCCTTGATCCTGACCGGTGCGTATCTCACGCTCTTCCACGGCGCGAAAGCCCTCGCCGCGCATGCGGGGTGGTCCCTGTTGTCGGTGTTGCTCGTGACGATACGCATGCAGACCCATGCTGAGACAGACGGTGACATACCGCTCGCGGTGGCCACCACGCTGATCATGGTGCTCGCCGTCGTTTTCGTGCTGCCCATGCTCCAGTTCTTCTATTGGGTGCTGCGAACGGACGCGTTGTCGGATCCGTTGACCGCTCTGTCGAACCGGCGCGGGCTTGATTACGACCTACCCAGATTCTTCGAGGCCGGTACGCCGATCTGCGCCTTGATCATCGACCTCGACCAATTCAAGGTCGTCAACGACACCTTCGGTCACCAGGAAGGCGACAGGGTGTTGGCCAGAACCGCGGCTCGGCTTCGCGACACAGCCGACCCCGGTGCCGCCGTAGCGCGCACCGGCGGGGAGGAGTTCACGATTGTCGATCACCTGGATGCCATGTCCGCCCGGACGCTGGCCGAGCGGATCCGGCGCGCTGTCGAGGATTCGAGCGACGTGGCTGTGGGGGTCACCGCCAGCATCGGGGTGGCGGTTTTCGAGCGCGGTGAAATGGCCGACGACCGCTCCGCGCCCGAGGAGCTTCTCGGTTGCGCCGATACCGCCATGTATCTGGCGAAGGAACGGGGCGGCAACACCGTCGTCGTCCACGAACTGCGCGACCCCCTTGCTTGAGAGCTTCATCGTCCGCCAGGCATGCGCCGCTATCCGCGAAGAAACCGGCTCGGGACGTCCGCCACCAGTTGGCGATCGACGATGTCGGTGAGCAGATCGCGCACCCGGGTCACCGTCCGCTCGGTGTCGTCGTAGCGGTTGGCTGCGCCGGGGCGGGTTTTCACCTCGATCAGGACACCGTCCACGATCAGGTCGGCATCGGCGGCGCACAGCTTCGAGGCCGAGAATGTCGGGCCCAGGACCGCCACCGGCGTTGTGGTGGAGAGGAAGTCGGCCAGTTCGGCCAGCGCGAGCTGATACAGCGACCGCACCTCGGCGACGGCGTCGCCAGGAGCGAGCGTCAGCAGGTCCTCGGTGGTGAACCGGCCACTGCGAATCGGTTCGGCCAGCGGCGCGACAAGACGTTCCAGCGTCGTCACACCCTGTGGCAGCAGCACGCGGCGAGTCCGCAGCCACGCCACCGCGCCGGAGAAGATCGCTTTCGGGCCGTCGCCGGTCATCCACGCCCGCGACCCGGACACCGGCGACCACCGGGTCACCGACGGCGAGGAGTACCTTGGTCGGATCGCCCGTCAGGTCACCGCGACCGGGCGCCGCGGGCGCTGGCAAGCCCTCGACCCGCACAACACGGTCCTGCGCGGCGGGCCGTGGAACACCATCGACGAAGCCCTGACCGCGCTACTGGCTCACCACCTCGAACTGCAGGAGTCGTGATGCCCCGAATGTCGGGCGCCGAGTACGCCGACGACCTGACCCAGCGCGTCCACGAACTGAGCCGCCGCGCCGACGAGGAAGTCCGTCCAGGAACGATTCCTCGGACGCCCCGGCCCCGACCGCGCCGTCTACGCCGGCCGCAGCCCCGAGGACTGCCTGATCGAGGAACTCACCGAAAACCCTGCCATCCAGAACATCCCGGCGCTCCGCCGCGGCGGAGCGCCTCGACGAGGACGGGGCGTCACCGACGAGTTCCGCGCGGCATCGCGTTCGTGATCGCACTGCTCGCGGATACGACCTTCGATTCCTAATCGGGATGTCAACTGCTTCGAAGGTTGGGAATGCCCGATCTCAGGCCCCTTGCCGACGTCCACTCCGGCCCAGAGGCCCGTTCCAATGTCGACTCCTCGGTTCATCGAACATGTTGTCCCGCAGACGACTTTGCTGGCCAGTCCCTACACAGCGACGAGTTCGCAATTCCTAATCAGCAGCCGAGTCGCCCTGGAGGGTGCCGGGCGGCCAATCGAACCGAGCCACACCAACGGCAGACTGCTGAAAGCCACACCCGACACCCCTGGGAACCAGGACCCTACGACTGGCCCGAATACTCCCGGAGCAAAACGGTAGGGACTACTGACCGCCGAAGCCAACCGCGCCCCGGCCGCAACGTCCGCTGGCTGATCGGCAGTGCCCGGAAAAATTCTGTAGTGGAAGCTCTAGACATTCCGTATGTGGCTGTGTAATTTCACTGTCGTCTAAAGTGAGAGATCGAGTGACTGGGCAGGTGAACTGCCTGGTATGCGGTACCCCCGCCCCCTCCGGGGCAGGCGAGAATCCGGCTGGCCCTCTGGCTGCTGGACCGCCGCCGGAGGGGCGGGGCACAGCAAGGCAAGGACTTTCGCAGGCAAGACCCGTACGTATGGAGGTGGTGGCCACTGAGTAGTCGACAACCTGTTCCGCGACCCGAGACGTCTCGGGTGC
>NZ_BAGC01000104.1 GCF_000308655.1 Nocardia niigatensis NBRC 100131
CGCGCAGGTGCCCTGGTTCGAACGCTCGAACTTGCGCAGACGATACGAACGACGGGTGCCGTCGTCATGCATGACGGTGATGAAGTCGGCCGAAACCTCTTCCACCACACCGGCTTTCTCGTTCAGCACCACATCGCCGGAATCGATGGCCGCCCGCTTTTCCATACCGGTGCCGACCAGCGGCGCCTCCGAGCGGATCAGCGGCACCGACTGCTTCTGCATGTTCGCGCCCATCAGCGCGCGGTTGGCGTCGTCGTGCTCGAGGAACGGAATCATGGCGGTCGCGACCGACACCATCTGGCGCGGTGACACATCCATGTAGTCGACCGCGTCGGCGTGCACCAGCTCGACTGCCGAGTTCTTGCGCCGTACCGCGATTCGAGCGGACAGGAAACGGCCCGTCGCGTCCAGCGGTTCGTTGGCCTGCGCCACCACGTGCAGGTCCTCTTCGTCGGCGGACAGGTAATCGACCTCGTCGGTCACCCGGCCGTCGATCACCCGCCGATACGGCGTCTCGATGAACCCGAACGGATTGACCCGCGCGTACACCGACAGATACCCCATCAGCCCGATGTTCGGTCCCTCCGGCGTCTCGATCGGGCACATCCGGCCGTAGTGGCTGTAGTGCACGTCGCGGACCTCCAGGCTGGCCCGTTCCCGATTGAGCCCGCCCGGCCCGAGCGCCGACAGCCGTCGCTTGTGTGTGAGGCTCGCCAATGGATTCCGGTGATCCATGAACTGCGAGAACTGCGAGGTGCCGAAGAACTCCCGCAAGGCCGCCACGACCGGCCGGATGTTCAGCAGCGACTGCGGGGTCACGGCCTCGATGTCCTGGGTCGTCATGCGTTCGCGCACCACGCGTTCCATGCGCGAGAGGCCCAGTCGCAGCTGGTTCTGAATGAGCTCGCCGACGGTCCGCACCCGGCGATTGCCGAAGTGGTCGATGTCATCCACCTCCACCGGAACCGCGATGCCGCCCGGCGCGGTCATCACCTTCTCGCCCGCGTGCAGCCGCAGCAGGTAGTCGATGATGGTGACGAGGTCCTCCTCGGTGAGCACCGGGGAGCCGACCGCTTCGCCGGTGTGGATGCCGAGCTTCTTGTTGACCTTGTAGCGGCCGACGCGGGCCAGGTCGTAGCGCTTCTCCTTGAAGAAGAGGTTCTCCAGCAGGGTCTGCGCGGACTCCTTGGTCGGCGGTTCGCCCGGGCGCAGCTTGCGGTGGATGTCGAGCAGCGCCTCGTCGGTGCCCGGGGTGTTGTCCCTCTCCAGCGACGTCAGCATGATGCCGGAATGGCCGAAGCGCTCGGTGATCTGCTCGGCGGTCCAGCCGAGCGCCTTGAGCAGCACCGTCACCGGCTGCCGGCGTTTGCGGTCGATGCGCACACCGACGGTGTCGCGCTTGTCGACGTCGAATTCCAGCCATGCGCCGCGGGAGGGGATGACGCGCGCGGAATACAGTGTCTTCTCAGTGGATTTGTCGATGCTCTGGTCGAAATAGACGCCGGGGGAGCGGATCAGCTGTGAGATGACAACGCGTTCGGTGCCATTGATGACAAAGGTGCCCGTGCCGGTCATCATCGGGAAATCGCCGAGGAAGACCGTCTGGGATTTGATCTCCCCGGTGCTGTGGTTGGTGAACTCCGCGGTCACGAAAAGTGGTGCCGCATAGGTCAGGTCCCGGTCCTTGCACTCCTCGATCGAGGTCTTGACCTCTTCGAAGCGGGGTTCGGACAGGGTCAGCGACATGGTTCCGGCGAAGTCCTCGATGGGGCTGATCTCCTCGAGCACCTCGTCCAGCCCGCTGGCACGGACCGTTCCGTGGGTGGTCGCCCGTTCGCGCCACTCGGCCGCGCCGATCAGCCAGCCGAACGAATCGGTCTGCACCCGCAGGAGATCCGGTACTGCCAGGGGCTCGGTCACGGTGGCGAACGAAACCCGCTCGGTCTGATTCGAGACTGCCAAAATGCGTCCTTCCAGCACCTCGCGCCGCCCGCACAGCGGTCGGTCGCGGTATCTGCTTGTCCTGTGGCCGTAATTCACGTGCACCGGTGCCGGCTACCCGAACAGCACTCGACAACAACGGGTGGACAAAGCCGCACGCAGACAGCGCGACCTTCCACGGTCATTTCACATTTCGAGAGTCGGACAGCGCCCGCCCAGGCGCGAATTCTCAAATTACACCCGAACACAACAGATGTCGAGAGACACAAGAAAATCGACACCGATATACCGGTGTCTTCCCCTTTCAATAATGACACCGCAGAACGCAATTCGTCAAGTAGCTCGCCGGCACCCTTTCTGGCCTACTTGTCACGACGAAAACCGCTGAGCAGCAGGATGTTCGGCCGAGGGCACCACCGTGTCGTCGTGCGGCAATTCGTATCCCGCGGGGAAAGAGCACAGGCCGGGGCCGAGTGTTACGGCGGCCTGCTCGACGTTCTCGGCACGGACCATCGGTAGTTCAGGCCCTGGGTAGATCCATAGCGGCGAGGCGGATGGGATCGGCCAGCAGGGTGATGGCGGTGACTCGGTTGCCGGCGACGGTGAGCGATATGACGGATAGGGGAGTGCCGTCCTCGTGCCAGGAGATGTAGCCGGGCAGGTTGTCGACCAGGACTGGCTGATGGTGGGTGATCGCGCCCGAGAAACTGCTTGCGCGAGTGGCTACTTCGGTCGCGCCGAGGGTGACGAAGACGCCGCCGGGGGTGTGGGCGGTGAGCCGCACGTCGGGGTCGAGGACACGCAGGAGGGCTTCGAAATCGCCGCCCATCGCGGCCCGGCGGAACGCCTCGGCCACGGCCCGTTGTTCACGGCCGGGGGCCGAGGGGTGGTCGCCGGCGCCCTGGACCTTCCGGCGAGCGCGGCTGGTGAGCATCTTGGTGGCGTCGGCGGACTTGCCGAGGATGCGGCCGATATCGGCGAACGGCACCGCGAACATGTCGTGGAGGACGAAGGCCAGACGCTCGCTGGGGCCGAGCGAGTCCAGGACCACCAGGAGCGCCAGGCCCACCGAATCGGCCAGGGCGACATACTCTTCCGGTTCGGCGGTCCAGTCGTCGGCGGTGACGACGAACTCGGGCAGGCCGTCATAGGACGACTCGTGCCGGGCCTGCCGCGAGCGCAGGACGTCGAGGCTGATCCGGCCGACGACCGTGGTGAGCCAGCCCGCGAGGTTGTCGATGGCGGCGGTGTCCTGGCGGGCCAGCCGCATCCACGCCTCCTGGACCACGTCCTCGGCATCGGCATGCGAGCCCAGGACCCGGTAGGCGACCGCCCGCAGCCGGTCGCGTTGCGCCTCGAAGGCCGTGGCCACCGGGTACGTCGAGCCGGATTCGGTCATCGCTACCGTCCCCGCCGCTGCTGCCGCAGCGAGATCCGGTTCCCGTCGGGGTCCATCGCCTCGATGCGCACCCCGAACGGATAGTCCACCGGTTCCGGATCGATGAATGTCACGCCCCGCTCCCGCATCGCCTCGAAGTCTTTCCACAGATTGTCCGATTCGATAATGAGCGGCCCGGGCGCGACCAGCTCCCGGCCCCCGGACGGCTGCCCGGCCGCCTCGGGAAGCTGCCACAGAATGATCTCCACGGGACTCCTGGACGCCTTGACGGTCAGGAACCGCCCATCGGGCCCGGCATGGTCCACCTGCTTCTCCAGGCCGAGTGCTTCGGTGTAGAACTGCAGCGCCTGGTCCTGATCGGTCACGTAGACGGTGACATACAAGATGTTCGACAGCACCCTGTCCTCCATTCGTCGGCTCGGCGACCCGGTCGTTGTCGGTCGCCAACCCATATGACGCGGGCCGCCGCGAGAAGGTAACGGCGGTTTGGATAACGAAACGGGCGAATCGCGGCAAAGTTGCGGCAAACGCCCGGTCGGGGCGATTAGCGTCGAGGGTCTGGTCTACCGCTTCGCCCGCGGCGCCCACAAGGAGGAGGACCCGGTGACCGAGACATCCAAACCCTCACTGCTGTCGAGGATCTCGATGAAGCAGTGGATCGCGATCGTCCTCACTGTGCTGGCCGTGATCTTCATCGCCGAGAACCGCCACCGGGTGGATATCGAGTTCCTGCTGCTGACCATCCGTTCGCCGATGTGGCTGGTGCTGCTGGTGACGTTCGTCATCGGCTGGGTCGTAGGCGTCCTGACCTCGCGATCCCGGCGCTGACGTCGAGCCCTTGACGGATGATGTCGGAAAACAGGTTGTGCGGACGATGATTCGTTCGTTAACCTGCTGACTACCGTGACATCACGCAAGGAGGTGAGACCCATGAACGCAGTACCGATGTGGGTGCTCCCTCTCGTCGTCACGGGTGGGCGAACGCTGTAGTCGTCGCCGGGAGCGCCTGCCTGACAAGGCAATCCCGAAAGGTGACGACAATGAATACTTCGAATCTTTCTTCGCGTGCGGGCGATTCCGCCGCGATCACCCGGGTCCTGTTGACCCGATGGCAAGCCGTGGAGAACGACCTGGTGGTCGGCTGTGGCGACCTTTCCACCCGACCCGACGGCCGGTTGTTCGTCAGCATCGACGCCTGGCACGACACGGTGTTCGACCAACTCGCGACCGCGATGCTCACCACCCTGCGCAGACCCCTGCACACCGTGGTCGACGAATCCGACTCCGACCTGCTGTCCCGTTGGGCGCGAGCCGGTTTCACGACCCGGCGCCGGGAGTGGGAGTACCTGCTGCCCACCGATCCGGGCAGCACCGGACTCGACGCGACAGCCCCGCCGCCGGACATCACGATCGTGCCGGCCGGGCACGCGGCCGAAGAGCCGCTGCGCGCTGTGGACCGGGTGATCCGCGAGGAGGTCGAGGCAACGACCGGCTGGCAGAACATGCCGGTCGAGATCCTGCGCGGTGTCGACGGCGACACCATTGTCGACCGGTCCAAATACGTGGCAGCGGCACGATCCGACCGCTACGTCGGCCTGCTCCGCGTGGTGCAGGTGACCCGTCTGCCCCGGATCGGACTGGTCGCGGTGCGAGCCGATCACCACCGCCGCGGTATCGCCCGGGCCATGCTCGCCCACGCCCTGGGCGCGCTGCACGCCCGCGGCA
This sequence comes from Nocardia niigatensis NBRC 100131, assembly GCF_000308655.1. Classification (GTDB taxonomy): domain Bacteria; phylum Actinomycetota; class Actinomycetes; order Mycobacteriales; family Mycobacteriaceae; genus Nocardia; species Nocardia niigatensis. The sequence continues at coordinate 5,066 of NZ_BAGC01000104.1, forward strand.
TCACCACCGCCACGGCCGAGGTGAACGAATCCAATGCCGCGGCGACCGCCCTCTTCGAGGGCATCGGCGCCCGCCGCGTGAACAGCAACCTGGAACTGGTGCTGCGATGACCAAGACCAGCAAAGGAATAGAAATCGAAGGCACCGTGGTCGAGTGCCTGCGCAACGCCACCTTCACCGTGGAACTCGCCAACGGCCACCAGGTCCTCGCCCACATCAGCGGCAAGATCCGGAAGAACTACATCAAGATCCTCCCGGAGGACCGCGTACTGGTGGAACTGAGCCCCTACGACCTCAACCGGGGCCGAATCCTGTTCCGGTACAGGACATAACAGGCTGGACGGCGTCGCGATGAGCCGTTTCGAGCTTTTCGGACAGCCCGGCTGCCGTACGGCAGCCGGGCTGTCCGGCGACGGATCAGGCGTTGCGGAGGAATTCACCCGCCGCGTCACGCCGCCTATCGCAGGCGATAGGTGTCGAGCGCGTTGGCGCGGTAGAAGAACTCCGCCTCCTGATCGGTGGCATCGGTGGTGACGATGTGGTCGATCGCCGACACCAGCTCGGTGTAGGTGCCGGCCAGGGAGTCCACCGGCATGTTGGAGCCGAACATCAGCCGCCGCCAGCCCCACAGCGCCACACTCGATTCCAGCCAGTACTCCATGGACGGCCACGTCATATCCCGGCAGATGAGCCCGAACCCCGACAGCTTGCACAGCCACTGAGTTTCCTTGGCGGCCAAGGAGATCGCGTTGTGCCAGCCGGAGCGGGCCTCGGACGAACGCCCCTGCGGGAAGCCGAGGTGCTCGAGCACCACCCGCAGTTCCGGGTACCCGGCGAGGAAGTCGATCCAGTCGAGGATCTCGCCGGGCTTGGTCACCAGATCGAAGACCGCGTCGTGCTCCTGCAGCCAGCTCGCGATCGCGTCCGCCGCGAGCGTATTCGGCGACAACCCTTCGAACACCCGCACCCCGCGGAAGCGCTCGGTCCGCGCCTGCTCGTCGAGATGCGCGATCAACTCGGCCGTCGGCAGGGTCGGATCGACCGCTCCCACGATGGCGAACGGCCGCGAACTCGCCGCGGCAATGCCGTCCACCCAACGGGTTTCGTCCAGATAGGCGTGCGGTGCGGTGCTTGCCGACATGTGCACGAGCGCGCTCACCTCGACCGAGCCGAGCGCCCGATCGAAGTCGGCGGGCAGAAAGTTCTCCGCGATGTCGGGCCTGCCGGCGTCGACGAACCTCGCCAGGCCCGGGTACCAGGCGTGAGCGCTGGTGTCCCACAGGTGCATGTGGGCGTCGACGAGGGGAACGGTGGGCATGAGGGCAACTCCTAGACCATGGTGATGCCGCCGCTGACGCTGATCAGCTGGCCGGTGATGTAGCTGGCTTCCGGGCTTGCCAACCACGCGATGAGGGAGGCTACTTCGTCCGGCCGGCCCAGGCGCTTCAGGGGGATGGCTTCTTCGAGGGCGCTGAGGGTTTCGGGGTGATCGGCCATGGTGTCGTCGATCATGTGGCCCGCGAGCGGCCCCGGACACACCACGTTGACGGTGGCGCTGTGACGGGCCACCTCCCGGGCGAGGGATTTGGCGAAACCGAACAGCCCGGATTTGGATGCGGCGTAGACGGTTTCACCGGAGGCGCCGGCTCGCGCCCCGTCGGAGGCGACGAACACGATGCGCGCGGACTCGGCGTCGAGCATGCGGGGCAGCAGCAGCTGGGTCAGCCGCATGGGGCCGCGCAGGTTCACCTGGAACATGAGGTCCCAGGCGAGGGTCCCGCAGTCCAGGAACGGCTCCACGACCGCGACCCCGGCGCAGTGCACGACCGCGGAGACCCGCCCGCCGACGGTCCGGGCGGCCGCCGCGATGCTGTCCTCGTTCGTCAGATCCAGTTCCAGCGCAGTGGCTTCCGCCCCCAGCTCCGCCGCGGTCGCCCGCGCTCCCGCGGCGTCGACGTCCGCGACCCATACCGGCCGTCCGGCGTCCACCAGTCTTCGTGCCACCGCACGCCCGACATCCCCTGCTCCACCGGTCACCAACGCGCCGGATCCAGCTCCGACACCACCCACTGCCTCACCCTGTTCCGCTGTTCTCGAATCCGTCCGGATTCAATGAATAGTCGGTCAGCGGGAATTGTGCGAGACAATGTCCGCGATTCGGCCGCGGAATGCCTCGGGGGAGAAGGTGACGGCGTGCTTGCGGATGGTTTCGGGGTGATAGGCGGTGGGGTCGAAATCGCGCATGACCCGCGCGAATCCGGCCACCACCGAATCATCGGAACCGGTCGGAATGTGCTCGCCGGAGATTCCGGGGACGACGGTGTCCAGCGCGCCGCCCTCACCGACCGCGAGTACCGGTGCGCCACATGCCATGGCCTCCACCGGCACGATGCCGAAATCCTCCACACCGGGCATGAGCAGGGCCCGGCAGCGGCGGTACATGTCCTGCAGCACCTCATCGGAGGCCGCGCCCAGGAAGGTGGTCTCCGGTCCCGCCAGCGCCTCCAGCTGACGGCGGTAGCGGCCGTCGCCGAGGATGACCAGCCGCACCCCGGCCTGCCGGGCCGCGCGAATCGCGAGATCGGGTCGCTTGTAGGGCACCAGCCGTCCCGCGAAGAGGAAGAAGTCCTCCCGATCGATGCCCGGGTCCGGGGCGAACCGGTTCACGCGCACAGGCGGATTCACCACCGAGGCGGGCAGACCCCACCAGTCCCGCACCCGATCCGCGACCGCCTGCGAATTCGCCACCACGTGCGCCAGCCGCGGCGCCGCCCGCAACTCGTGGTGTCGGGCCAGCGCCCCGAGCCCCATCAGAATGGCCTGCCCCGCGCGTCCTCCGGCTTCACGCGCCCGGAACGCGCTGTCCCAGGCCCACCGGGCCGGGCTGTGCACGTAGGCGATCACCGGGGCGGTGGTGGCGAAGACCGCCTGGGTCGCGAAGGCGTGATGACTCACCACGACAGCGTCGTACTCGCCGTGCAGGGGAAGCTTGCGCAGGGCCCCCGGCACCAAGGGCAGCAGCGGCGCATGCGACCGCCGCCCGCTCGCCGCGTAGGCGCGTGACAGCCAGGTGTCGTACACGGGTCCGGCCGCGGCGTCGCCACCCGCGGCGGTCCGCAGGGCACGCGTGCATTCCGTGTCGGTGATGGGCGCGAAAACCGGTGCGCCGGGCCAGGTTTTCATGAACTCGGCGACCACGGCCTCGGAGCCGCCATACTCGGTGAAACGCTCGTGGACGAGGGCGATTCGGGGTGCGGACATGACAGCTCCCAGGTCACCGCGTGAGCCGGCGGGGGGCGGCCTTGCGGCGCAACGCGGGCGCCACGGGCCGCCCGCTGAGCAGGCCGTTCACCGTGCCCTGCTCCAGGCCTTTGCGGTAGGTCTCGGCCGCCGACCGGCAGGCGTCGATGGTGAGGTCGATATCGGCGTCGGTGTGCGCGGCCGAGTTCACGAAGGACTGCCCCAGCACGCCCCGATTCAGCAGCTCCTGCAAGAAAAGCGTCCGATACGGCTGGGAGGGAACGCCTTCCGGATCCCGGGTGAGGAACACCAGACACGACGGCCGGCCCGCGACCTCCAGATGATCTCCGATGCCGAGGTCGGCTGCGATGGCGTTGACCCCGGCGGCGAGGCGGCGGCCGGATTCCTCCATGCGCGCCACCGGATCGCTCTCCTGGTAGGTGTACACGACGGCCCGGAACGCGGCCAGGGACGCGGTTTCCGGCCCGTGGGTGGTCGAGAGCAGGAACACCCGGTCGGCGTCGGTGCGCAGCCCGCCCAGCTCCATGTACTCGCGTTTGCCGGCCAGCGCCGAGAGCGGGAACCCGTTGCCCATGGCCTTGCCCCAGCACGACAGGTCGGGCACCACACCGTAGATCCGTTGCGCCCCACCGGCGGACCAGCGGAACCCGGTGATCATCTCGTCGAAGATCAGCAGCGCCCCGTATCGATCACACAGCGCGCGCACGCCCTGCAGGAAGCCCGGCTCGGGTTCGGCCAGGGCGGTGGCCTGTTCGAGGATCACGCAGGCGATGGCGTTGTCGCTCAGGGCCGTTCGCAGCGACTCCAGGTCGTTGTACCGGAATCGCACCGTGGACGTCTTCGGTATCCCGGCGTTCATCTCGGTGGTCCCGATGAACCAGTCGTCGACCGAGAAGAACGGCTGGTCGCAGATCGCCACCGTCTCCCGCCCGGTCACCGCGCGGGCCAGCCGCACCGCGGCGGTGGTGGTGTCGGATCCGTTCTTGGCGAACTTCACCATGTCCGCGCCGGGCACCAGGCTCAGGAAGTCCTGGGCGGCATACAGTTCCAGCTCGGTCGGCCGAGTGAAATTGACCCCATCGGCGATGGTGCGCGCGACCGCCTCGACCACCGGCTCGAACCCGTGCCCGAGGGTCACCGAGCGCAGCCCCATGCCGTACTCGACGAACTCGTTGCCGTCCGCGTCCCACACCCGGGCGCCCTTGCCGCGCACCAGGATCGGAGCCATGGCCTCCGGGTACTGGTCCGCGCCGCGCGCGTAGGTGTGCGCTCCGCCCGGCACCACCGCGTGCAGCCGGGCCTGCAGAGCGGCGCTGCGCCGGTAGTCACGCATGATGATCCTCGTCCCCGGCCGTGATGGCCCACAGGTCGTGGTCGCCACGGTGCCCGTCGAGACCGGTGTAGCTGCGCATGGTTCCCTCCTTGTGCAGTCCCGCCGAGGCGGCGACCGCTGCCGATGCGGTATCCCCGGCCGCGATGGCCGTGTATACGCGGAACAGTCCGAGCCGGTCGAAGGCGTGGGCCAGCAGGGCTCGGGTTGCCGCCAGGCGGACTTCGTCGTCGGCGTGGGCGGGATCGGCCCAGATGTGCATCCGGGCATTGCGATCGAACATGTCGAGATCGAGCAGCCGGGCCTCCCCGGCGTAGGCGCCCGCGGCGTCGAGGACGAGGAGCAGACCGGCGGGGGAACGCACTCCCGCTGTGCTGCGGGCGAATTCGCGCCACCAGGACGGACCGGTGCTATCGGTTCCGTCGGTGGTCCGCGGCGCGCCGTTACGCCGGGCGGCGGCGTGTGCCGGGCCATCGGCGGGCCGCAGGCTGCGCAGGACCAGCCGGTCGTACCCGGGCAGGCGGAGCGCGATGGGCCGGGTGGGCAGGGCCTGTGTGGCGGCCCGCCACAGCTGACCCGCCCGATAGCGGGCGAGCACACCGAATATGATTGCGGTATCCGGCATTCCGTGCGCGCGCGAGGACCCGGTCCCCTCCTCCGGCGGCGGCGTCCGATGCTCGAGGGTGCGTTCGATCCACATCTCGGCGAATCCCTTGGGCGGAATCTCGGCGCGCGTCATCGACCACAGATCGTGATCGGCCCGCGCCCCGCCCACATCGAAATGCAGCCGCATGCGCCCCTCACGCACGAACCCGATCTGCACCGCACCGCTGGTGGCCGCCGCGTTGCGCGGCGAGATGGGCGCGTTGACGCGCTCGAGTCCCAGCACCTCGAAGCTGAAGTCCAGGATCAAACCGGCCGCGATCCCGCCGAATCCGTGCCGTCCCATTCGCGCGTCGATCCAGATCCCCATCTCGCCCTGCCGGGCCTGCGGATCGATATTGCCGATCTCCACCTGTCCGGCGAAGCGCCCGTCGATCTCGATGACGGTGGCCACCCGCCGCCCGGCGCGGGCATTGGTCGCCGCCTCCAGACATTCACGCACCCAGGCCTTCTCGCTGTGCCGGGCGTCCCAGTCCAGTCGCGAGGTGTGCCAGAACGGTTCCAGGAAGGCGCGATCGCGCAGCCGCAATCGCCGCCACTCCTGGTAGTCGGCGAAGCGCGGCAGCCGCAGCAGCAGGGTGCTGCCGTGCAGCCGCGCCGGGCCCAGTCGCAGTCGTGCCGGCGCCCCGTTCACGAGTGCGGTCGCTGCTTGCCCAGCGACGAGGTCTTGACCGTGCCGTCCGTGCCCACCGACAGCCGCCAGTAGGTGCCCGCCGAATCCTTCAATACGATTCCCCCTTCGCTGCGATCGGAAAGATAAGCCCCACTGTTCAATACCGCGGACAGGACGGTGCCGTCCCGATCCTGGACCTGCATGATGTCGGCATCGGGCTGACTGGCCTGCGCCACCGTGGTCCCGGCGAAGCGCGCGCCGTGAATGGCCCCGCGCCCGATGACGTGCCAGCCGTCCGGGAACGATTTGGGATCCACGTCCTGGTAGGACCCCGAGATGAGGTTGACGGCCGTACCCTCCGCCACGCCCTTGGGATCGACCCGCACCTCGAGGGGCGGTGCGTCGAGGTCCGGATCGAACTGCACATTGGCCAGATACGGCTGGCGGCAATGGATCAGATCCAGGCACACCTTGCGCGCGGCCACCTTGCAGTTGACCAGCCCGAACTGAGCGGGCCCGCCGGCCGGACCGCCGATGGACAGCGCGGTGTCGGCGCCTTCGAACCACACATTGGTCAGCCACCAGTCATTGGCGGGGCCGTCCACCACGAGGTGTTTGTCGGTGGTCCTGGGATCGTTGTCGGACACGAATTCCACATTGGCCAAAGCCAATCCGGCATTGTGATCGCCGCCGGTGCCGAGCACCCCGATATGGTTGTTGGTGAGTTTCGACGACGTCACATAGTTCTGGATGCACGAGGTCACGATCCCGAACCCGAAATTGTTGATATCGGAATTGATGACGGTCGTGCCCCCGGTGTTCTGATCCAGCACCAGCCCCCGCTGCTCCTGGAATCGGGGCGCGTTGTCGCTGATGTGGTTGCCGCGCAGCACCACCGAATCGAAGGTGCAGCGGAAGCACTCCGACAGCCGCACCGCCGTGGCCTTGGGTCCCGAGAAGTAGAAACCCAAGCGGGAGAACCGAACCCGCTGTTTGCGCTGCAACGCGATGAACGTGTCCTCGCCGTCGTAGTTGATGGTCGTGACATCGGCCCCGTCGCCCAGCACGGTGGCGTAATCCGAGAGCGGCGGGAACTTCCTCAGGTTGTATTGCCCGGCCGGAATGTAGAGCACCAGTGGCTTGTCGCTGACGGCGGCGGCCTTGGCGAAGGCGTCGGTGTCGTCGGCCTTCCCGTCCCCGACCGCGCCGAAGTCCTTCACGTTCCGCGCCGACGGCTGATCGGTGACGCGCGGCGAACGGAATTCCGTGGTGTCGGACTCGGTTTTCGCGCACGCCGCCGCGACCGGCAGGATGGCCGCCGCCCCGAGCCCGGCGGCCAGCAGCCGCCGTCTGCGCACGGCGGCCTCCGACCGGTTGTCCGTGCTCCCCCCGTCCTCCTCGATCACCGTTTCACCAGATCGATCGGATGCTTGACGAGCTCGCCGACGCTGCGGTGCGGGCGCGAGAACACGACCGTGCCGATCATCCGCGGATTGTCGTGGCCGAATGTGGCCAGCGCCCCGCGCACCTGATTGGAGGTGGTCTGCCCGAGTTCGATCACGCCGATGGTGGCGTCGACGCGGCGCGCCAGCGCGATGGCGTCGGCCGCGGCGGTGACCGGCGCCGCCTCCACCACGATGTGGTCGAATTCGCTGTGCAGCTTGGACATGATGTCGCTGAACCGCTCCGAGTCCAGCAGGTCCGGGGTGCGGAAGTCCATGCCGCCCAGCCCCAGCACACTGACCCCGACCTCCGGCCACGCCATCACCACGCTCGCGGGAGTCGCGCTGCTGCGCAGCAGCTCCGAGAGCCCCGCGGCCGCGGCCGCCGGACTGCGCTGGGACGATCCCTGTCCGGTGGTGTCGGCATCCACGAGCACCACCCGTGCGCCGGTGTCGGCGAAGGTACGGGCCAGACCGATCGCCACATCCGGTTCGGAGTGCGGCGACAGCGAGGTCAGCAGCAGGCTGACCAGCTCGGGATCCTCGGTGAGGCGGGTGCGCAGCCGCCGCAGTTCGCCGGCCGCGCCGGGCCGCCCGTCGTCGATGATGCCCAGGATCGGCACCGGCAGAAAGGCTTCCAGCTCGGTGGAGGTGCGCACCCGCCTGTCGAGCTTGTCGCGCACGATGGCGGCGGCCAGGCCGATCATCAGTCCGGCCAGCGCACCGAGAATGTAGTAGCGCGTCTTCTGCGGGCCGCTGGGCCCGCTGGGCGTCTGGGCCTTGTCGATGACCTCCGCGCGGGCGGCGGGCGCGGCGTCGGACTGGGTGACCTCGAGCCGGGACACCAGTGCCCGGAACTGGGAGACCACCTCGTCGGCCAGCGTGCGCGCGCCGGACGCGGTGGAATCCTTCACCGTGATGATGATGATCGTGGTGGCCGGCGGCGAGACCGCGGTGATGCGGCCGCGCAGATCGTTCACCGAACTCTTCAGTCCCAGCTGATCGCGTACGTAGGTGGCCACGGTGACGCTGGAGGCCAGATCCACGTACGAGCGCACGCGCTGCTGCGCGGCCAGCCCGCCCTGATAGGAGTCGTTGACCGACGTCCCGGTCGCCATCGACACGTACACCGAGCTGGACGCCGTGTACTCGGTCGGCAGGGTGCTCGCATATCCGTACGCCGCCCCCGTGCAGATCACCATCGCGACAACGATTATCGGCCAGCGCCGCCGCAGCAACCGCCAGTAGTCGATCAAACCCATTGCGCTGTCCTCTTTTTCCCGGATGGAATCGGTGCCCCCTGTAACTGCTCCATCCGTCTTCGGAATTCACCAACAACCAGATACGCCAGCCAGGCCAGCACGACGGCCTGCAGGTATTTGCCGAGCATCTCGACGGTGCCGAGGATGCCGCGCTCGAACAGGACGGGGACCTCGATCACCGACAGGCCCAGGATCGCCATGGCGAGGTATTCGCTGTAGAGGGCCCGGATCCAGATCAGCAGCAGCAGGAAGGTGATCGTGACGCCCACCGCCACCCCGATATAGCCGCCGAGCACGTAGCCCTCGTTGATATTGCCCTCCGCCAGGGACACCTCGACCGTCGACATGTCGACCGAGCGCCCGCGCACCTGCTCGGCCCACGCCGCGCCGGAGCGGAACTTCTCCGCGCCCAGCAGCTGGGTGGGAATCAGGCTCTGCACGGCGTGCAGCGCCACCTGACTCGGCGTCAGCCATGAACTGGGTCCGGCGAACCAGGAGTCGGTGGCGGCCTCGAGCAGGTCGAACCGGCGCAGCATGCTGAGGAAGGGGTGCACCACCGCCGGATACTGCGCATCCACCTGTGCCGCTTCGGCTTTGGCGGCGGCGTCGGTCTTCAGTGACTGCAGCCAGCCGAAACCGCCGAGGGCCAGGCCGATGATGCTCACGACCCCGACGACCTTGACTCGCGTCCAGCCGGTCATGGCGAACCGTACCGCGATGGCCAGTGCCGCGCCCATGATCGGGGTCTTCGACTGCACGGTGGCGGTCCATACCAGTTCGCCGCAGGTCAGCGCGCCGACCATCAGCGCGGTGGTGCGGCCGGACTCGTTGCGGTAGAACACGATCAGCCCGACCGCGCCCAGCGTGGCGAGAATGGTGACCAGGTTGATGAGCGGGTTCGGGCTCTCCAGTTCGCCCGCCTTGCCGGTGGTACCGGTCGCGTAGGCGGCCAGCCGGCCCAGGGTGCCGACCCCGTAGAGCAGGAACAGGGTCTGGGTGAAGATCGGCTCGCCCGCGAAAGGCGCAATCGGCGGGGTGGTCTCGCGCGGGCGCATCCGCACCCACAGCACGTAGGCGACGATCAGCCCCGCGTAGAACCAGAGACCGAAGATGACCGGTTGCAGCACCGCGGCGATGCCGCCGTCGTAGCCGTACTCGTAGAGCCGGGGATCGGGCACATTGTCGCCGTAGCTGGGTATGGGCTGCACCCAGAGCAACACCACCGGTCGCGCGATATACGACAGCGACCAGTGCGCGGTCTGCGCGATGAGGAACACCCGGGCGACACCGGGCAGGAACATCGCGGCGACGACGATCGTCACCAGCGCGGCGGCGACGAGGAATACAGCGAATTGTGCGGAGGCCATCACTCTCCCATCACCCGTATGTCCGCGCTGCGGGGCGGGGCGTTACCCGATTGCGGGGCTGTTCTTTTCGCGTTCGGCGCGCCGTAACCACCGTGCTCATTCGGGTCTGGGCGGAGCGTCGCGCGGCTACGCTGTGCGGCCGGATGCGGCCCCGGCCGTTCATGCCAGTGCGTCGACGATCTCGCGGGCGCGGTCCACATACCGGTGGCCTTCGGTCACGATGCGGCGATGCCCTGCCTCCGCGACCTTGGCGACCTGATCGGGATACTTGGTACAGCGCCGCAGGATCTCCCGGAGCTCGGCCGGGCCGGAGAACAGGTAGCACTCGGCCTCGTCCTGCAGCAGTTCGGCGTGCTCGTCGGTGCGCTCACCGACGAAGAGCCCACCGGCGGCCGGTACTTCGAAGGTGCGGCAGGTGTGGGTGTCGCGATTATCGGAGTTGAGCAGCACCAGGTTCGCGGTGACCGCGGCGACCGCGGTGGAGAAGTTCTCCCCGTAGACCGCGCCGCCGACATCGACGCCGGTCTGCCACAGCGCGCGCACGCGCCGCCAGCCCGGACCGCGTAACAGCATGTCCCCGTGGTGTTCCCGCGCCAGTGAGATCAAGAGGTCCTGCCGGTCGGGGCGCACCGCGCCGATGAAACCCACCAGATAGTTGCGGACGGTGCGACGGGCGGTGAGGTGATGCAGCGCCGGATCATATGCGCTGAGAACGAATTTCACGTTCCGGGCGCCCCGGGCTGCCAGCTCGGGAACATTGTGCCGTTTGGTGGTGACGATGAGGTCCCATTCGGCCTCGTGTGCCAAGTATTCCGGGCTGGTGTTGTACGGATTGGACACGTCATCGGGGCTGTAGTGCACATGCAGACCGGCCGGGGCGCTCAGCAGCCGCTGCTGGTCGAGGTGGACCGATTTGAACGCGAGCAGGAGGTCGGGCGCGAATTCGTGAGCGGCGTTGTCGATCTCGCGATGCAGGGCCTCGATATCCCAGGGTGCACGACGATGGGCGAGCTTCGAGTACACCCACGGCGGCGAGAGTCGCGCGGGCAGGGTGACCGAGGTCGTGTCGATCACCACCACCTCGTGGCCCGCCTGCTGGAATCCGTCGGCGAGCGAGCGCGCGTTACTGCCCACCCAGTCATCGCCGACGAAAAGCACTTTCACGCCAAATCCCCCTCGGTGAGCAGTGCGGTGGCCGGATCGGCCGGCCCATCGCGGCCGGCCCGTTCCCGGACCATGAGCCACCGCACCCGGATGATGTACCACAGCGCGACGCCGACTTCCGCGGAAACGGTGCCATGGACGAGGGACCAGACCGATCCGGTCCGGGCCGCGACCACCAGCGCCACCGCGGCGACGCAGGTACCGATGATCGCGCCGATCAGCACGCCGATGGTGTCCTGCTTGACCGGCAGTACGGCGGTGGTCACGTACGAGGTGATGGTGGTGGCGGGCAGGATGAGGATTTCGACGCGCAGCATGGGGATGGCCCCGTCGAAATCATGGGTATAGATGAGGTGGATGAGCACCGGGGCCATCACCCAGACGCAGACCACCGCCAGGCAGGCCAGGGTGACGCAGCCGATCAGCATCTGGATCTGATTGCGCCAGAACTGCTCATGGGTGCTGCGGCGGGCCATGCGGGGGAGCAGGGCGAAGCCGATCGGGTCCAGGGTGGACTGGATGGCCCGGACGAGGCGGTCGCCCGCGGAGTAGAGACCCAGCGAGGCCGCCTCCAGCACCGCGCCGTAGATCGCCGCCGAACCCTGGCCGTAGCCGGTGACCAGGAGCCGGGAGGTGAAAATCGGTGCTGCCATACGCAGTACGGCCCGGACGCCGTAGGGCCTGGCGGGCGGTCCGAACTTGCGGAACGAGTCCCACCAGGTGAGGGTGACGGTGGCGATCGAGGAGATCAGCAGGCACAGCACGGCCATGGTGGCGCTGGGGAAGCGCGGTAGCAGCCCGAGTAGAAGGCCGAGATAGCCGATGCGGCCGACGCCTTGGTACATGGTGGAGCTGCCGAATCGGCCCTGGCCGATGAGGAGCCAGTCCTCCGAGACCGACCAGAAGCCACCGGCGAACAGGCCCAGCAGCACCATATGGAGTTTGGGGGACACCCCGACCACCAGGCCGGCCAGCAGTGCCACGCCGATGAGGGTCAGGGTCGTGGCGCGAATGGCCAGGTAGGTACCGCGCAAACGGTTCACCTCGAGGTGGCCCGGATCGTCTTCGGGCACTTTGGCGGCCAGGAACGAGGTGACGCCGAGATCCACCACCAGCGACCCGATGAAATAGGACGACATGCCGATGGCCAGCAGACCGGTGCCGTGCGGGCCCAGCATGCGGGCCAGCAGTGGGACGGTGACCAGGGTGATGACGTATTGGCCGTACTTGCCGAAGGTCACCAGTCCGATATCGCGGACGATGCTGCCGATACCACCGAGACCGGACGATGAGGATTTGCGATGTTGGGCGTGCGAATGGTCTGTGTCGGTGAACGATTCGTCGTCCGGCGTATCCGGTCGGTAGGCGCCGGTGGCGTCGCGCACCGGGCGGACGATCGGGAGCCGCACGGTGGGCGGCTCGATCGGATCGCCGTAGAACGTGGGGAGCACCGGACCGCGGGAGGGAGCGGCGTAGCGGGCGGCCCGGGTCTCGTTGAACGACATCGCGCGGCCGCCGCCGTTTCCATGGCCGTTCGGGGCGGTACGGCCATGGCGCGGACCGGCGGGGCCGGCATCGCGGTTCGCATCGTGTTCGAAGGCGGAGGCATGCCGGTCGACCTCGGGAATCCTGTGCCGCATGTGGCGGCGCTGCCGTAGCCGGCCCAGTGTGCCGAGCGCCTCCATCCGTACCGTGGGCGGGTCGTAGACCGGTTGCGGATCGGTCGGATCATCCACGCCGCCACCGCTTTCGGGTGAGCAGCGTCAGGAACTCGGTCACGATCCGGCCGGACTCGGCGACGTCGAAATCACGGGCCCGGACGCGTGCGGCATCGGCCAGCTTGATGCGCAGTTCCTGATCGGCGATGAGGGTGTCCAGAACGCGGGTGAGGCCCGCGCGATCACCGGCGGTCACCAGCAGGCCGTTCACACCCGGTTCGACGATCTCCTCCGGGCCGCCCGGCCGGGTGGCGATGACCGCGCAGCCCGCCCGCATGCCCTCCACCACCACCTGGCCGAAGGGTTCGGGCAGCACCGAGCAGTGCACGAGGATATCGGCGTGGCGCAGATAGGATTCCGGGTCGTCCACGTGACCGGTGAAGGTGACCGGCAGGCCGAGGGCGGTGGCGTGCACCTCCAGTTCGGCGCGGTAGGGCTCCTCGTCGAAGAAGGTGCCGCCGACCAGGAAGACCTCGCGGGGCAGGGTTTTCACGTCGGCCAGGGCACGCAGGAACAGGTCCTGGCCCTTCCAGGGGGCGAGGCGGCCGACTACGGCGACGATCGTTTCGGCGGCGGGGCGCTGTTCCTGTGGGCGCGGCTCGTGGCGGCGGTCGGAATCGGGTGCGAGACGAGCGGATTCAGAGTCCGTTGCGGACCGGAGCGATTCGGGATCGGGCGCGGGGTGGGGCGGAGCGAGATTGGTCGCCGGGCGGTCGGGTGCGGGGTGACTTGATTCGGTGGCGGGCGGGGCGGAAGCGCCTGCGGCGCTCTCGCCGGCGGCGGGGAACTCGACGCCCGGGTAGGCGACGATAGCGGCTCGTCGCCAGGTGTACAGCGAGGCGAGGGTGCCTCGACTGTTGGCGATCACGCCTCGGGCGACGACCCAGCCGAGCAGTCGGATGATCGTGGCGAGTACACGGCCGAAGTAATCGCGCGAAATCCGGTCGTGCACATGCCAGACCAGCGGCACCCGCGCGCGGCGGGCGGCGACCGCGCCCATGAGCATGGCCTTGGTGCTGCCGGCGACCAGCACCGTCGCGTCCAGTTCGCGCACGGCCGCGCCCAGCGTCCACCCGAGGCGCAGCAGGCCGGTCGCGCCGACGAGCAGGCTGCGGATCCCGGCCTTGTCGATGGTCATGGCACGGGAGTCGAAACTGTTGGTGACCACGCGGGTTTCGATATCGCGTGCGGCCATCAGCCGCAGCATCGGGCCGTCCTCGGTGTAGAGGACCGCGGTCTGCCCGGCGGGCATGGCCGAGACCAGGCGCAGTGTCGCCAGTTCGGCTCCCGAGGGTGCCGCGGTGTGCGCCAGGAACACGGCTTTCAACGGTGCCATCAGTCGACGAGCTCCGCGTAGAGGTCTCGGTGCCGCCCGGCCGCGGCAGCCCAGGAGAAGGTCTCAGCGTGCGCGCGGCACTGTTTGGTTGCGGGCCGGGTGCCGTCCAACGCTTCGACGATGCGGGCGGCGAGCGCCTCGGCATTGCCCGGGGGGACGAGGAGTGTCGTATCCAAATCCCGTACGGAATCGGGCAATCCGCCACAATCGGACACTATGGGTGGGCGTCCGGCGGCGAGCGATTCCAGGGCGATGAGGCCGAATCCCTCCAGGGTCAGGGAAGGGACAACGGTCAGATCGGACCGGGTGTACAGGTCGGTGAGCTCCGTGTCGGACACCGAGCCGGTGAATCGAATCGATGGCCGGCCGGCCGCGAGCGCCCGCAGTTCTGCCTCAGCGGTGCCGGTTCCGACGATGACCAACCGGGCGTCCGGGTGCCGGGCCGTTACCGCCGCCCAGGCGCGAATGAGCACGTCGATGCCCATCCGCTTCTCCAATCGCCTTACGCACAGCACGATCCCGGTGTCGGCCTCGGGCTCCGTGGCGGTGAAACGCTCCAGATCCACACCCGGCGGAATCACCCGGACCCGGTCCGCCCGCACCCCGTAGTCGCGCACCAGCAACTTTTCGAAATGGTGTGAGAGCACGATGAACCGATCCGCCCGCGCATACCGCAGCCGCTCGATCAGATGCTTGGCCCGCACCGCCCGCGCACCTTCTCCCGCCATCCGGCTCTCCGCCGCCCACGGCCCGTGAAAGTGCACCACCAGCGGATTTCCCACCGCCGCAGGCCCGTACAGGCAGAAATGCCGGTCGATCACGGTGTCGCGAGTGAGCCCGCCCCGATCCAGAAACGCGGTCCGCGCCCGCCTCAACGTCGACCCGCCGACAGGCCCCCACGACCCCGCCCCGCCCGGCCCGTCGCCGAAAGCCCTTGCCTCAACACTGATTCGATCATCACGCCCGAGCGCCCCGTGCAAATCCGTGAAATACCGATTGAGTCCCCCATGAGCGGCCGCAAACCACTCCGACCCGGTCATGAACACCCGAATGGGCTGCGCCAACACCCTCACCCCCGGGTCCGTTACCCACATCCGAACCGCGATAACGACCCGAACGCCCTTGCAGCGCAAGTGTATGCCAATCCGCCCTGCTAGGCGGGCTATCGACCAGCAATCAACCGCCGCCCAGTACGGCAACGCTGCGGCGTCGCTCGAGCTTCAGCACACCGAGCACAGTGAAGTCGTTCAGCGCCGGCCACAACGGAATCCCGTGCTACCGCTCCCCGAGCCAGGCGAATTGCGCCTCAGCGGTCTCGAACTCGCTGATCTGTTCCGGCGTCGGAGAGACGTGGTCGGCGAGGATGAGGCAGCCCTGGGCGGACAGGATGAGGTCCGCTCCGGGCCAACGCTGGATGCCCGAGTCGTAGTAGCCACCGAGACCGAGCCGTAGTGGGTCTGGCATACGAACCATCGTCGCTTGGCGGCCCTCGGCGCAGAAATCATGGGGCGACTACCGGCCGCCTGTCGGTAGGGTTGATGAAATGGAATGGAGTTTTGCTGCGGCGGAAGACCTTTCGGCGGCGATGCGGGCCGGCGAGGTCACCTCGGTCGAATTGACCGAGGAGGCCATCGCCCGAATCGAGCGGGATGACAAGGCCATCAACGCGATCTGCGTGCCGGACTTCGAACGGGCGCGGGCAGCCGCGCGGCGAGCCGACGAGGCCCGGGCCGGTGGCGAGGATCGGCCCCTGCTCGGGATTCCGGTGACCGTCAAAGAGTCCTACAACATGGCCGGGCTGCCCACGACCTGGGGGATGCCCGCGTTCAAGGACTTCGTACCGGCCGAGGACGCGGTGCAGGTGACGCGGCTCGAGGCCGCCGGTGCGGTGATTCTCGGAAAGACGAACGTGCCGTTCATGCTGCAAGACCTGCAGAGCTACAACGAGATCTACGGCACCACGAACAACCCCTGGGACCTCGGCCGGTCGCCGGGTGGCTCTTCCGGTGGATCGTCGGCGGCGCTGGCGGCCGGATTCGGTGCGCTGTCCATCGGCTCCGACATCGGTGGCTCACTGCGGACGCCCGCGCATTTCTGCGGCGTTTACGCACACAAGCCCACCCTCGGATTGGCGGCGACGCGCGGAATGGTCCCGCCGCCCGCTCCCGCACTGCCCGCCGAAATCGACCTCGCCGTTGTCGGTCCCATGGCGCGGACAGCCCGTGACCTCGCGCTCCTGTTCGACGTCATGGCCGGCCCGGATCCGCTGACCCTCGGCGTCGCATACCAATTGGCATTGCCGCCCGCTCGCCACGAGCAGCTGTCGGACTTCCGCGTCCTCATCGTCGACGAGCACCCGCTCATTCCGACCGGTTCCGCGGTGCGGGCCGGTTTGAACCGAGTCGCCGACGCGCTCACCGCGGAGGGCGCCCGCGTCGAACGGCGCAGTCCGCTGCTGCCCGATCTCGCCGACGCCGCGACCCTCTACACGCATCTGCTGGTTTCGAACCTCGCGGCACGCATGCCCGCGGAGCAATATGAGCAGGCACGGGCCGCGGCCGCCGCACTGCCCGCGGACGCACAGGGTTCCGAGGTGGCATGGGTGCGCGGCGCGGCGTTCAGCCATCGCGACTGGATCGAGGCGAACACCCGCCGCGAATTCCACCGCCAGAGCTGGCGGCAGCTCTTCGCCGAATTCGATGCGGTGGTCTGCCCCATCACGCCGACGCCCGCGTTCCCGCACGACCACACCGCCGACATGGGGCAGCGGCGGATCGACATCGACGGCGCCGCATACCCGTTCGGCGACCAGCTCGTCTGGGCCGGCGTGGCGACCATGCCCGGCCTGCCCGCCACCGCCATACCCACGGGTCTCTCACCGGAGGGGCTGCCGGTGGGCGTCCAGCTCATCGGGCCGATGTTCGAGGACCGCACGCCGCTGCGGCTGGCCGAACTGCTCGAGCAGAAGATCGGCGGCTTCCAGCAACCGAAGTAGCGTCGCCCAGCACCGAATCCGCGAAAAGTGCGTGTTGGACCGGCACACAACCAAAGGTTGTCGCCGGCAGGCGAATCGGTTGTTCGATGTGAGGTGCACGGCCTGATTGCATGCTCATGGTCACTAACTGCACCTGAATGCCGATCAACTCTCGGATCCGACAGCGGTTCCGAATCTGCATCGACTGGCGCAAGAGGCCTTCGACTGGGTCGTAGCCGAATTCGAGCGGCGCCGCGAACTGCTGGTCGACGAGCTGCGCGAACTCCCGTACGAGCAGCTCACCACGCTGCCGGTCCCGACGATCCAACCCAAGCAGTACCCTCACCCGGCTCCGACGCCGTAGCAGGCAGCACCCCCTCGGCTTCTCCTGGGCAGCCCGGGACCCCGGGAAGGTCCGCGTCGGGGTCGCGGTAGTAATCGTGCGGAAAACAACGACAATGGCTTGACCAGCGGTGATGTCGGGCACCCTGGCACCGCAAACCGGACGAGCGTTCGGGCGGTGGTGTTGCGATGCGCCTGCACGCATGTCCGGATTGCGGTGTCCGAAGGATGGGCGCGAGCAGGCGCATCGACCCCACAAGTGATGGAGCTGGCAGGTATTCGGCTCCACAGCAGGCCCGGACGGTGACGACATGGAGCGTGGTCCTGACCGATCGTGCCGACTACCCGGGTACCAGGAGTTTTCGCCGAAGATCGGGCGGATATGCCCTAATCCTTTGGATGGCAACGGATATCGCGGCCCAACTGCCGTGTGCGAGCGTCGAATGTGCTGGTCAAGCCAACTTCGTTGTTTATTCCGCGAAAACTACCGGGACCCCAAGCCGCCGGGGCCGGAGGGGTCGGAGCCGTCGGGTCCGGCGATGAAACCGTCGAGGGTGGAGGCGATGAAGTACACGAGCTTGCGCAAAGCACATCCTTTGTTGATCGGTTGATGTGGACGGCGGGTACGCCGACCGAGGCCGGGCATCACCGGGTGTCGCTTCGTGGCTGTGGGTAGGTTGTTGTGGTCAACGGCTGTTTGCGACCACGTTCGAGGCGGTGACCGTGTCCGGGTCGCTGGAATGTTGTGACGCCGTGGGGTTTCGGGCGAGTTCGGACCTCGTCAGCCACAGCCCGGTGAACACCGCGGTGGCCAGGGTGATCGCGCCGGCCGCGACGAAGGCGCTGTCGAGGCCGGCCTCGAAGGAAGCGCCGCCGGATTGCCGGGCGCGCACGATGGCTCCCAGTACCGCCACGCCGAGCACCGCACCGATCTGTCGAGTGGTGCTGCTGATACCCGACGCGAGACCGCCCTCCTGTGGGCTGACCGCCTGGATAGCGGCACCGGTCAGCGGGGACAGGGTCAGCGCGAAGCCGATGCCGACGACTCCCAGCCGCCACCACACGTTTTCGTAGCCGGTGTCGGCGTGCACCATGCCGAGCGCCAGCAGACCTAGACCGGCCAGGGCCAAACCGATGGTGACCACGATCCGGAAGCCGTGCCGGGCGGCGAGTCGGCCCGCGTACGGGCTGACGATCACCATGGCGAGCGATACCGGCAGGGTCTGCAGCCCGGCGCGCAGGATCGAGCTGCCCTGGACGTAGACGAAGAACTGGGAGAAGAAGAACGACGAACCCATCAGCGCGAACCCCACCACGACCATGGCGGTGTTGGACACGGTGAACAGCCGCTGACCGAACAGCCGCAGCGGCAGCATCGGTGCGGAGCTGCGCGTTTCGACGGCGACGAAGGCGGCGAGCAGGATCACCGCGGCGGCGAAGCTGCCCAGGATCAGCGGCGACGTCCACCCGCGGGCACCGCCCTCGATCAGCCCGTAGGTCAGCGTCCCCACGCCCAGCACCGACAGCACCGTGCCCGGGATGTCGATCGCGGGCACGCTCGGATTGCGGGTCTCCTCGAGGCTGCGCAGACCGACCAGCAGCAGGATCGCGCCGATGGGCAGATTCACCAGGAAGATGGCGGGCCAGCCGAAGGCATCGGTCAGTACGCCACCGGCCACCGGGCCCGCGGCCAGACCGATTCCGCTGAGTCCGGCCCACAGCCCGATCGCCTTGACGCGTTCTTGCGGAACGGGATATGCGGCGGCGAGCAGTGCCAGCGAGGCGGGGGCCAGCGCCGCGGCCCCGATGCCCTGCAGCACGCGGCCGACGATCAGCCAGCCGAGTGAGGGCGCGAGGCTGCACAGCAGCGACGCGGCGGTGAACACCACCACACCGGTCAGGTACACCCGCTTGCGTCCGAACCGGTCGGCGAAGATGCCGCCCGACAGCAGCAGCATGGCGACCAGCAGCACGTACGCGTCGACGATCCATTGCAGACCGGTCAACTGAGTGTGCAGCCGGTGCTGCATATCGGGCAGCGCTGCTCCAACAATCGTGTTGTCGAGCAGGACCATGAATTGGCCGAGGCCAGTCACCGCGAGCAACACGACCCGGCGTGATCGACTGCCTACGGCCGTATGCGACGGAGCCAAAGAGTATTCCTCTCAATCGTTAGTTGCGCCCGGCCGAGGTTGACGCGGATGGCGAGCACCTGGGCAAGCTAAAGCAGTCGGTGACTGCGTTAGGGGACTATAGAGATACTGCCACGCAAACGCAATCCTTAACTGCGTTAAGGTGGAGGGCGTGAACGAGCGACAGCGAGTCCGGCGGCCCGGCGGGCGTACCGCGCGCGTCGGCGCGGCGGTCCACCAGGCCGTTATCGACCTGATCGGCGAGCGCGGCTACGGCAACTTCACCGTCGGTGACGTCGCAGCCCGCGCGGGCGTAGCCGACAGCAGCATCTACCGCCGGTGGGGCAGCCTGGAAACCCTGCTCAGCGAGGTGACGCTCGCCCGCCTCAACGCAGTGTCACCGATGCCCGACACCGGGAGCCTCGGTGGCGACCTGCGCGCTTACGCGGCCCAGGTGGCGCGCGAGATCACCGGACCCGACGGCCCGGTGGTGCTGCATCTGGCCTTCGCCCTATCCCGAAACGGTGGGCAGAGCCTGCAGGCTGCCGACAGTCTTCGCGCCGACCGCACGCGGCAGATACAGTCCATGCTCGACCGCGCCCGCGACCGTGGCGAGCAGGCGCTCGACGCAACCGACGTGCTCGATCACATCCTGGCCCCGATGTACATCCGCGTGTTGTTCGACATGGTTCCGCTCACCCCGGACTACCTCGACAGGCTGGTCGACCGATTGCTGTGACCCCCGATTCCCGCGAGCAGCCATCGGACAGGGCCCAGGGCTCCATGAGATTCTCGTCCACACGCGCCTGGCCAGCTCGGGCACCAGGACGGGCCGTCGACGTGGATCGGAGGTGAAGTCGATGTCCAGGCGCGGGTGGTAGGCGTCGGGTTCGTCGGCGGGGCATCACTGCGTTAGCGCCGGATTCCGGCCGGTTGCGCCACTACCCCCGGACCGGACTCGTGCAGGGTCCGGTTTCGCACACGGAAATGAGGGACCGGCTGCCGATACTGCGAAAACATGCGCGCCTCAGGGTTGCGCGAGAAGCCTCCGATGTGACAGAGAGGGTGACACTGGGCCAGTGACACGTCTGTCGGTCGGTCGTGGGAGTTGTGGGCGCAGGATGATCGCGAATGACGACACGCAACGAGTGGGTCATCTGGCGGGCGCGCCACTGCGAACGCTGGGTGCGATTCGCCGACGGCCGCTGGTACGCCGACGAGGAAACCACGCGCCTGTTCAACGCACCCGGGTTCACCTATGAACTCATCGACGGCGGACGTCGGCTGTCCGGGCCGATCCGCACCGCTGGCGAAGCGTTCACCGCGGCCCGCTACCTGTTCGGGTCGGTCCGCTACACCGGTACCCCACCGCCGCCCCCGGCACCCATCCCCGAGGCCAGGCCTGGGTGGCGGCACTGACTTCCACCCCGCTCCGCCCGCGCCGCAGTGCTGGGGTGTCGGTAAGGATCGTGTCACCGGCCGCAAGTCAGGGCCAGGGCGAGGGCCGTGTGCGTCGCATTCGGGCGTTACTGCCCGAAGAACGCCCCCGGATTGCGACGCACTTGCTGCAGGACTTCGTAGGGGGTCGCCCCCAGGCGGGTATCCACGGGAGCAGGTGGAGGCGGGGCGGGGACAGCGGCACCGAGCTTCGCCCACGGAAACTGCTCGAACAGCTCCGCATACCGAGCGTGATCGAGGATCACTTCCTCGCCCTTGTCGAACCATTTCAGCACGAAGCACTTTTCGCGATGCCCCTCGATGACCTTCCCCTTGTGGTGGATGACGTCGTTGCGGATCAGGCGCAGGTCCCCGAAGTAGCCGATCTTGACGTCGTCCGGGCTGGTCTTCCCCAGTAG
The DNA here is from genome assembly GCF_000308655.1 of Nocardia niigatensis NBRC 100131. Lineage (GTDB taxonomy): Bacteria > Actinomycetota > Actinomycetes > Mycobacteriales > Mycobacteriaceae > Nocardia > Nocardia niigatensis. The sequence goes on from NZ_BAGC01000104.1 coordinate 26,525, forward strand.
CGGGGCAAATCGAGGCTTGAAGTGGGCATTCCACTCCTCGTAGAACGACGGGATCCAGGCCCGGTTGAACCAGTTGTGGTACTCGCCGCCCGGCCCGAACGGCATCGTCTGATTGTCGATCTGGATCGTCGATAAACCCGGCTCCGTCGTTAGGTGTATCCCGTCGACCGGGTGGGCGAAGTCGATGTACAGCGGCCGGTAGCGGCTCACCGAATACGACTGCCGCATCTTCGTGATCGCGAACACTGCGCCCCCGCCCGGGGCCAGGCGCGCCATCAGAACGTGCCGTCGGAGCGATTCGAACAACTCCTCGGCGATAGCTTGAGATTCACTCACACGGTTATCATCCGCCTCGCCACCGACATCACGCGATCAGTTTTCCGCGCCCCGTGTCGCCCTTCGCTTTCGGGCTGGCAGTGGACGAGATCCGTTGCGCCCCAGTGGGTTTACTACATGGCCGTGGCTCTGAACAGGCTGGAGACTAGCTGGGAATCGGACGCACTCAGTAGCCGTCTGTGGTCATGGTGCGGTAGAAGAAGGTTTCATTGGCGAGTGGCGCCGGGCCGCCCGGGAATCCGTCCAGCCAGCGCGCGAAGCTCAGCGGCGTCGCGGGCGGCATCACGATAAATCCCTGCCGACTGTAGAAGTCGGCCAAACCCTGGTCTTCGGTGAGGAATTGGCCGTATAGGATCTCAGCCCCGCCCCGGTATGCGAGTGAGGTCGCCGCGTCGACGAGGGCCCGGCCGAGCCCGTGCTTGCGATGTTCCTCATCGACCGCGACCAGATGGAGCTTGGATGTCATCAGCAAGGCTCGCATGACCGGGCCACTGCCGAGATCATGCGCTTCGGCGAGATCGGCGATGAACTGCGCGGCCGGCCCGACGAGCACGCCACCGACCACCTCCTCGTCCAAGACCGCGACCAGTGCGGCGGTACGGCCCCACACCACGGCGTCCAGGTCACGATTCATCACCGCCGACAACAGCATCCGATGGCTGCTGTCCGGATCACGGAGAGCCGCGCCGAGGAATCCATCCTCGTGCGCGTGAACCAGATGCGCCGCCACTTTGGGCCCGCCGGCGCCCGCCATCGATGCCCAGTGCTCGAACCCGCTCAGTTCCTCCGAGGTTCTGGCCGGGCGGATCCGGTAAGCACCGACACTCATCTCCTTGGCCGCGGTCGTCACCGAGGACCGATGCGGCGACATACGCCGAGGACCTATGGACTTCTTCGGCTTGCGCCCCCTGGACTTCGGCACCGCGCGACCCCCTGCCACACACGAACTCTCCAACAAACACTACTGGGTGCATCCCCTTCGTCGCCCGAGATTGGTTGCGAGATAGGAATTTTCAACGCCGTAAGCCAACCCACACAGAACAATGCGCCATGGTGGAGCACCGGATCGATACTCGGGTTCCGATCGCGGGCGGATCGTCGTGCGCCACTACCCCGGGTAGGACCCGGTGTGCCAGCGTGAGGTTGCTCCTGTCCCCAACCACGTGCATACACCGCTCGCGGAGTCCGCGAAGAAATCTTGCTGACCGTCCGATCGTGTCGGGCCCTCGGGTCATACTGCGGCTTATGGGGTTTGAAGCTGTGCGGCGGCATCCTCGCGGGGGAAAAAGAGGCGGGGGTTACGTGAGCGGGTACGGCCGCTTCACCGACCGACGCGCATCCAGGCGAGGGCGCTACACGTCGATGTACTTCCACGGCTACCGCAGTGCCTCGCCCATCCCGATCCTGTGGGCATTCGCGGTGATCGCGGGTGGTGTGGCCCTGCTGCTGGTCGTGCTGACCCTCACCCACATGGGCTCCACCGCCCGGCCGGCCGACACGACTGTGATCACCTCGACCGGCGGGCCCGCACAGCCGACGACCCCGCCGCAGCCGTGCTTCCCGTTCCAGACGTCCTGCTGATTTCTCGAGATAGTCTGGCGCTCATGGGTTTTACGCTCTTCACCACCGACACCGATGCTCACCGTGGTCTGGTGTTCGAGGACGAAGCTCGCTTCTGGTTCGAGCCCGGCGGCGTCCTGGTCGTACAGAGCCAGCTCGGTATCCGCTACTACTCGCCCGGCCAATGGCAGGAAGTCCACTACCGCGACCACGCCGCCGGTTCACGCCCAGATCTTCCCGGCGAGTAGCCCCAGCCCCCGGCAGGTCGATGCCCAGATGCTCGGTGACCTCACCCAGCGCGTTGTCCAGTGCCACCCGCGTGGACCCCGGCCGCGGGTGCAGCCGCACAATCGTGTCGGCCCAGCGGATTTCAACGTGACAGACCTGCTCACCGCGGGCGGACCCGGCGACCGGCCGCGGCGCACCGATGGCGACGTGGGCCTCACTACCGCAGTGGCTGACCCGGCCGCTGATGAACATCTGCACTCGAGCACTCCCCCTCGACCGATTACGTCACCGCTCGATAGTTCGACGCCGCACGCGCCGCGGATTGCTCAACCCCGATCATCGACCGAGTAGTCCGACCACACCCGCGCGGGCGGCCATGCGACCCAGATTCCCCGCTACCGCAGCTCAGCGCCCAACGTGACCCGTGCGATCGGTGTGGGCCGCGGCGATCGCGGCGCACTGATAGCGCAGGTACGCGGGCGGGAGCAGGTCGTCGGCGGTGGCGCGCCAGCGCCGGCGGATCCGATCGGGGATGGTGGTGAACATCCTGAACTTCGGACTCGGCACCGGCGGCCGGAACCTGTTGCGGCGCAGAACGTCCGTATTGCCGATGAGCGGGCTCGAGGGATCGTCGAGCGGCTGGGTGAGGAGTCCTGCCGTAGCTGCTGATCGAACCGGTCCGTCGATGAGTCCCGTTATGCGACAACGATCGTCTCGCTGACGGCGGTGGTGGCTATTGTCCATTCGTCGCGGACCCACGACATGACCTAGACCCGCCCGACCGTATGCGAAAGCGGTCCGAGCAACCTGGGATTGCGTAGCTGTCGGATGCTCGTTCGTATGCTGGCGGCGTGAGCGACTTGGCATATTTTCTGGCGGCGTCTGAGCAGGGGTTCCCGCTCGATGTGGACGACGTGGTGGATTCCTTGATCCAGGAGGGGATTCTCTTGCCTGTCGACTGGTCCGGTGAGGAACGGACCGGACAGATAGCGCAATTCGTGGCCGG
>NZ_BAGC01000103.1 GCF_000308655.1 Nocardia niigatensis NBRC 100131
AGGATTGACACCCCGATCGGCTCTGGGCTGGTGCGTTTGAAGCCCGATGGGCTCTCTGGTGTATCCCACTGCCGAGCAGGCGGGGGTGTCACCCCTGTGTGCGACGCTGCGGGTGGATTCACCCGGCCGGAGGAGCGGACGAACATGGCCGATGACGACAGACCCGAAGTCCGATTGGTCGCCCACTGCCGGCGTTGCCACGGCTGGCTCGTCTCGGCGGCTTCGGTCGCCGCGGGTATCGGACCCACCTGCGCGATGCGTGAGCGTGCCGAGCGGCGCGCCACGGCCGTGCTGACGCTGTTCGACATAGCGGTGGCCTGACTTCGTGTGCGGACGTCCATACCTGTCCGTACACGGCCCGTACACGCATGAACACGTGTGCTGTTCCGCGGCGCTTGTCGTTCGGTGGTGCCATGCTGGGTTCGCTGTCGCCATGGAGGGGAGGTTGGTGATGATCCGCTACGCCTGCACGAACCCGACGTGCCTGGATTCGTGGCACTACACCTCGGTGTGCCCGCGCGAGCCGGCGCGGCTGGGATCGTTCACGGCCGCTGATCGCGATGTCCGTGATCATCTGCGCAAGCTGAAGGCCGAGGGCGTTATCGAGGCGCCGCTGCCTGGCACGACCAGCCTGTTCCGGTGGATGCTGCCGTTCTGACGCCGACCCGAGGTCGACGCGCTTCGCGCGTCGCCGTCACGGTTCGATTCGGGCTCCGAACAGCGGCAGGCACTCCGCAAGCCCGGTCACTTCCACCTGCATGCTCCGATGCGCTTGCCATCTCTCACGCGTCAGCCGCAACCGGCGTATCACCGCCGGTTTTCCCCGCACTGCATGCACCTCGAGCCCGTCGGGCTCGTATCCCAGTTTGCGTGAGACTCCGTGCGAGCCCAGGTTGTCCTCGAACGCGCCCGACACCGCCGACTCGGCCCCGAGATGCGCGAAGGCCAACTCCAACACCGCGGCCCGCATCTCGGTCCCGATGCCTTGCCCGTGATGGATTCGGCCGAGCCAGGATCCGGTATTCACCTCGCAGCAAACCGCGAAATCCTTCGCACTGATCTTTTGGGTGCCAACCAATTCCCCATCTCGGAGCACGACGAGATTGAGCGCCCACGCACTGACCTGCCAGTCGGCCCAGCATCGCCAGTGCCACCGCAACACCCGCTGCGCACGTTCGTCTGGTTCCGCATCGGTCCACTCCGCGGTAAACGGCTGCACCGCCGGATCATGCACTCCCTCCGCGGCCAGCCCAGCAAGCGCGCCCAGATCCTCCAAACTGGGCAGACGCAGTTCCAAATGCGGTGTCCGCAACCGCAATCCGGCCAAGGGCCAGAACTTCACCAGGCTCATGCCGCCATCATCGCCGCCGGGCGGCATTCGGGGCCACGGGGTTTCGCGAGCGGCGGCCCCCGCCTCGGAAACCAGTCGCGATCAGGCTCGTGAGGTCCAAACGTCCGAGATCCGGCGGTAAGCGGATAGAGCAACGCTTTGACCTGCTGTGTTCCCAGTGGCCAGCCCAGATTCCGGAAATCCGGCGCTAAGCCTCTATCGCGCATAGGTGCCCGACTATGTGCGGTAACTCTGGTGCCGACCTGGGGAAAAACGGTGCGGTCTGGGTGCCGTGACTCCGAAAACTATGTGCGGTAGGGGCTTACCGCCGGATCCGACGGACTTGGGCCTCACGGGCCTAGCAGACCCCGCTGACAACATCCCTGAGAAGCCCGCACCCCTGGGCCCTTTGCTCGTTCGGCGGGAGCTGGTGTGCCCGGTGTCCGGTTGTCGTGGTGCACAATCCTGCGCATGGCACGATCTCTGCCCGAGGGCGAATCGCTTCTGCTGCGTACCGACTTCACCGATGATGCGGCATGGGCCCAGACCCTCGCGGCGGTCATTGCGTCCTACGACGAGGACACGGTGACGGGGCTGACGCCGATCGACGACTCGGCCTTCGCCGGACTGACGCTCGACGAGCTGGCCGAGTTGATCGACGGCCAGACGTACGTGTTTCTTGCCGACACCACCACGATGACCGACTCCGAGCATCCGATCCTGGCTGTCGACACCAGCGACGAGGACACCCGCGGCGGCTACCCAGTCTTCCGGATGGCGCCGAGCGCAATGGCCGAAGTCGAGGTCAACCTCTTCCTCGCCAACGTGGACTTCGGCGACTTCGCCGACAACCTCGGCGATGATGACAGGGTGTACCGCGGCGTCGGCTGGTAAGCGCGGGTACCGCTTTCAGACCTGCGTCAGCGTTCGGAGAACGATGATCTGACGAACGTGAGCGCCACGTCTTTGATCGCCGGCGCGTCCGCAGGTGGCGGTGTTCGGAAGCTCGTTCATCAACTGGGCCGGCCGAAGTGTGAACGCGGGCGGGGGAGAGCAGGCGTTGTCCCGAAGCTGTTGGACTACGCCGAAGGCCCGCAAGGGGTCCTGCGGGCCTTCGTATTCTGTCGCCACCTCAACTCTCGTCCACGCGAAGGTTCGGCTAGTCCGGCCAGAGGTTTTGGATGATGAGCAGTTCGAGGGTGAGCGATGCGGCGAACGTACTGCCACCGCTAAGAAGCGCGACCGGCCAGCTGCCACTGTGGTGCTTGAGCAGGGCAGCGGCGATGAAGGAAAAGTTGCTGCTGGCGAGTACCGCCACCAGCACCAACAGCGCTTTGATGATGTGGTTGGGAGCCATAGTGATCAGGGTCCTCACCGGACTATCCCGAGATCGACGGAACCTCGCGGGGTTCTAAACGTAGCTGTGTTCGATGCAGTCAGGTGTTGGCGGAATGCACGTAATCTGGTGAGGTGCCGCGCTCTTCGGCTGGTTCGGGAGATAGACAGATCATTGATGCGCTAGCCGAGCGCGGAGTCAGCATGTCAGTGTCTCGCTTGGAGCGGTGGCGCGCGAAGGGATATCTTCCGCGCAATCAGCGCACAGGCCATGGGCGTGGCGCGGGGTCCTCCTCGACGCCTGAACCTGGCGTCATCGACTACGTGGAACTACTTGCAATTCAAGCGCAGCAGGGCCGATCGATGGATCGCGCCGTTCTCACTTTGTTCATGGCTGGGGCCGTGCGTCCGTCCGGCTGTCCGGACAACAGTCCCTTGTTTCGTACCTACGAAACAGCAGTACGTCGTGCCTTCCGCCGTGAGATCGACAACGGCGAGCCGCAGCTGCTCCACATCGCTGATGCCATTACCGACGAGGGAGAACCGGACGAAACTCAGATCGACGAGGCATTCCGCAGGGCCGCACAAGCATCAGCAAACAGACGAACGCGCCGCCTCCACAAGCAGTACGAGGCGGCAGCGGAATTGGCCGGTTTCGGTCAGATGCCCCACGATCACCTTCTAGATGTAGGCGAGCGTGCCTGGCTCACGGCCGCAGGGGTACTGGATATGGACGAGCTCGCACAGAAGGACGAGCTCGAAGAGAACCTAAGTCTGTGGTCCAACGGGTTTGTCCCGCTCGACCTGCAAATCTTTGCCGCGCCTCCATGCAAGGTCTGCACTAGTCGAACGCAACGTGTTCCGACTTCGAGGCAGGGGCGACATGACATCTTGAAGAGTGCTTGCTTCTGTGTTCTGGACCGAGCCCGCGCGATCGGAGGCGCGACAACCATGGCCGTCGGCTTGCTACGGGACCGCGCACTGCGCTCGACCCCAGAGGAAGACGAGTATGCGCACGGTGCTGTCATGCTGTTCTCCCACACCATCTTTCGATACCTGCTGCGTGACCCGATAAAGGTTTGGCCCGGTGATCCTGAGTCGATCGTGCCCGCCACATTGTTCTTTCTCTATCACTGCAATTGGCTCCGATCCGGAGCAGCGGCGCTGGATACCCTCGCTCGATGGCGTATGCCCGATGTTCCTGACGTGGTCGAGGTGAGCGAACTGTTCCGCGATCACGCCGGAACAGCGCTGACCCGTACCTCCGAGGGCGTCAGCGCGCTGCTCATGGCGGACGGCACCGTAGCGGCGATCAAGATGCTTGCAACCAAGAAGTCCCTGCACGAGGGATAAGGGGTCGCCGTAGCATCCGCCGAAAAAACACCGGATTTGCTGATCAGAAGGCATATTTCGGCTCATCCGGGTTGCTGAGGAAGTGCCCTCAACGTCTTCCCCAATGAGCATCTGCCAGGCACTCGAAGCGCATCAGAATAGTGCCCCCTACCAGGGTTCCTGCGACTGTCCGGCCAATGCTGATGCCCTGGGCTGACAGCAGGGCAGGCCGAGTCGCGCCCATATCCGCCCAAAATTCGGCGAGTTCTACGGGAACCCCGTGTCGGTCGCGTTGGCGAGGGGGCTACCGCACCAACGCGACCGTGAGCGGATCTCTACTCGACTCGCTGCGGGGATCGGCCGTGGCCGCGGAACCACTTGTTGCCGTACTCGTCCGTGAATCGGATATCCGCCTGGATCCCGACGGCGGTAGGCGCGTGGTACACGACAGAGGCATCGCCCTCGGCGAGCAGCACCGTGGGGAAGGCGTCCGTCATGAATGACTTGGCGATCCCTTGCAGGAGAGGTCCCGTCAATTGGGTAATGAAGCCTTCGAAGAAGTTCGCGGCGCCTGGCATGCCCGCCGGCCCGAGCCCACTGAACAGTCGACCGCGCGCCCCGAAGAGGCCTTCCATGGCGGCCTGCTGCTCCTGCATTTGTCCCGCGAGCGTTCGAGCACCGCCCTGGGCACCCTGCCGGGTGATCTCCTCGACGAAATCGGCGATCGACAGTTTTCCCTTGGCGATCACGCATTCCTCGGTGGTGCGGTTCCCCGTGGAGTCGACGGTGTAGACGTCGACTTCGAGATCGGTGATCGGCCCACCGCTCCCGTTCTGCACCTGGACTCCCCAGAGTTTCTTATCCAGGGGAAAGGCTGTCACCGAAGCGATGACAGCCCGGATCCGGTTGGAGAGTTCTGCGGACACGCCGAGATTCACGGTGTTGCCGAGAATGAAGTCTCGCCCAGCGCTGCTGCCCGAGGCGTGGTTGGCCAGACTGAAAGGCGCGGCGGTCTTACCGTCTACCGCCGCGCCGGAGAAGGGTGGGGCGGCTCCTGGCCGACAGCCCGCACACCCGAGATCCGCACGGACCCGCTGGCCGACACATCGGTGGCCGTCACGCCGCTACCGCCCAGAACCGCGACATCGGTGACCTCGATGTCGCCGCCCGCCTCCAGACGTGTCAGCTTCACACCGATGGTCTCCGCAGCCTCAGGGGCGTTCTCGGCGATCTGCCGCAGCAGCTCCTCGGCCAGAGCCCGCAGCTCCTCGTCGTCTCCGGCGCCGGCCTGACCGAGCTTCTTGGCCAGCAACTGTCGCCGCAGAGGCTCCTCCGGCTCGGATTCCACCCCGACCACCTCGGCGTCCACCACACCGTACTTGCGAGTGATCAGCGCCTTCAGCCCCTGGTACAGGTCGACCACGCCATCCTTGCCGACCTCATGCGCGCCCTTGGCCGCGCCGAGTGCCAGCGCGGTCGCGATCAACGTCAGCGGTTCCAATTCCTGCCTACCTCCCATTTCAGCGAAGAGAACAACCGCTCGAGCGGCCCGGCACAACGTACCGGAGGGAGCCGACACCCTGTATGGATCTCTAAAACGATCGCTATCGAGATCCGTTGTGCAGCAGCCAGCTTCGCTGGACGGATCGGTCTTGGAACCCCGTCTCCGAATCAACGTTTCCAGTGCCCGGGCTGCGGGCCACGCCCTCTACGGCCAGCTTCCGGTGAAGCCTGTTCCGGGAGCTTTCGGAAAACGATCAGCCCGAATGTCGAGCAATCCGCTGGCACAGCCGGTGTCGAACTATCGAGCGGTCCCATGATCGGTCGAGGGGGAGTGCTGGAGTGCAGATGTTCATCAGCGGCCGGGTCAGCCGCTGCGGCGGTGAGGCCCATGTCGTGATCGGTGCACCGCGGCCGGTCGCCGGGTGCGCCCGCGGTGAGGAGGTCTGCCGCGTCGAAATCCGCCACGCGGGCACCGTCGTGCCGCTGCACCCCGGGCCGGGGTCCACGCGGGTGGCGCTGGACAACGCGTTGGGTGAGGTCACCCGGCATCTGGGCATCGACCTGCCGGGGTTGCTCGCACATGTCGCGATCGGGCCCGCGGTGCACGAACCCCAGACCGGGTAGCCGAAATACGCCACCGGTCGAGCCTTTGTCGTTGCTTTCGCGCGATTACTGCCGGAACCCCTCATGGCCGGTTCGAACAGCGCGGTATGCGGTGCGGAGCCGCCGAGCGCCTGTCATCCTTTTGCCCAAGCCCAGGCCGTTAAGCGCCAGTCGGTGCCAACCTTGCGCAGTGCCGCAGTAAAGACCGCGCCGGTTTGCGTGACCTGCCCGCCCTGAAGGTTGTACGAGAAGGTGCTCGGAACGACGACATACCCGAAGTCGCCGGTGACATCGACATGGCGTGGCTCACCCAGATCGATGCGGTAGTCGGAAGCCCCGACGTGCTCAGCCTCTGCAAGCGCGGCCCTCCACCAGTCCCCTGCGGCTGTCGGCCCCTGCCACACATGTGGCGACATTCCGTCCAGAATCTGCATCGGGTCAGCACACACCGCTGCCATCGCCTTCTCGTCACCGTTGTTGAAAGCATCGACATACAGGCGCACCACCGCCATCGGATCGTTGGAGCCAGGCACGGCAGGTCTCCTCTCACGGTGCTTCGTTCATTGACCGCTGGGAGTAATTCGTAGCTGCCGTGCCGATGGCCACGGTCGCTGTCGAAACGATGTCACAAGTTCCCCCGACACCCCGAACAGGCGCGTACCGAAACGCGCTACTCGCATTGTTCGGAAAACGATAGGTTCTCGGCTCTTGCTGTAGTAGGCAGCGACAACCCCATATCAGGATTGATGTGGGTTGTCGCTGTATGCCGGTGGTGCCGGTTCTGGTCATGTGGGTGTGGGTGGCTCGGCGGCGGGGTGCATGACGGCGTGCCACCATGATTCGACCCTGCCAGCCGCGGCGCGACCCAATGCGCGGTGACCCCGATCGACGACGGCACCTCCCCGGCGACCGGCGGCGTGGCCGTGGCCAGCAGCTCCAGGTGCAGCGCGCGGCCGGTGCAGGCGCACCAGCCAGGGCTGACGGTGTTCGGCGCTGCGGCACCGAACACCCGGTTCGAAGCCGGGGTTCGGGCCGGGAGCCGGTGGCTCAGGAGCCGAAACTGCCGGTGTCGCCGCAGCCGCTCGAGGTGGGAGTCGGGATCGTGGTGCCAGGCGGGGCGGGTTCGACGGTGACCGTCAGAGTCTTCATGGACCAGTCCTCCCTGACCTGCAGTGTGTGCGTGCCGGCGGACATCGGTGTCCACTTCAACGACTTGATGCCGGTGCCATTCGCCCCGATCATGTCGTGCAGGACGCATTGACCGTTGTCGTAGAGGTAGATCGAATTGGGGTGGGCGAGCGGGTTCGACGAACCGACGTATGTCGTTGCCCCCGACGTGCTCAGCACATCGTCCTCCACGTAGTAGGTTCCGCCCACCTGCACGGGCATCGGGCTCCCGTCGATCGTCAGGCCCGAGCCCGCCGCAGCCGATCCCGCCGACCCGATGACGGTCGCGCTCGCAACCGCCAATCCACCTGCAGCCCAGCCGATTCGAGTCAGAATATGGCTCGGTGTCATTTGTCCCTCCCGGTCGTTCACCCCGCACCTGCGCGAGGACTGGCGAACACTAACGCCCCCCAGCTATGAAGTATTGGCCTTTCACAATTTGTGACAGTGGACCGGCGTTGGCGGGCGCACCCTTCTCTATGTCCGTTTGGGGTACCCCAGCACCATGCTCCGGCGTGCGCCGAAAGTGTGACTCGCAGCGGTAGATGGCGGTGTTTGCCGCACCCTTAGGTGGCGCCGACGAGGCTGATGTGGCCTGGTGGCTTGACGCCGTGGCTATTTCGAACGTCCGCTTCTGCCGAGTGCAGGACGATCGTCCGGAGTAATTCGTTGCGGTGAAGGGGCGTTCGTGTGGGTCATGCTTCGAGCTCGTAGGAGCGGTACATCAGGTCGGTCATGGCCCTCCGGAACTCATCGCGACGACTCTCGGACCATCCAGCGGACAGGCGGAGGAAGATCTCCTCTTGCCACAGATGGGCCTGTTCCAACATGGCGTTGCCCGCGGGAGTAAGAGTCAGCTCGCGGCGTCGTCCGTCAGCGGCGGAGGCTTGCATCGCAAGGTAGCCGGCGGCCGTAGCGCTCTTGATCAGGCGAGATGCGCCACTCTGGTCGATGCCGATCGTGCGCGCGATCGAGTTCACGGTGGCCGCTGCGCCCCGACCGGTCAGGGACCCGACGGCCTCAGCGACGAGCACCAGTCGCCCTTGCTCGGCTAGTCCCGGGTCGCCACTTGCTGATCGGCGTGACCAGTGCCGGACGAAGTCGAAGAGAACCTGACCGGGCCCTGGTGCACTCACTCGGTCGCCGCCATTTCACGGCAGATGTAGGCGAGCTCGAGCGCCTGCTTGAGGTCCGGAAGGCGCAGTAACGCGGTCACCTTGCCGTTCGATGCGCGGAAGATGGTCGCCACCCGCGTCGGTGCGTTGCTCTCCGGCCAGGAAGCGTCCTGCTCCACCACCATCAATCGGTCACTGATCGGATGCCAGGAGCGCGGGACCAGTCTGATCCTCGATCGCTCCACCCACTCGGCGAACTCATCCGGGGTGATCGGCCCGGCACCCTTCGGTCCCAACACGACGATCGTGTCCCCGACCACCTGGGCTGATCGTCGCAGGTCTCCAGCGTTCACACTGTCGTGCCACTCGTTGATGGCTTCCTCAAGGGTTGACTCCATGCCCTCAATTATATGCGAAATGCATACATTTATTGGATCTCGGGACCGTCACCAACCTCCTGCCCCGCAAATCTAGATGTCCGGTCATGCCGCATACCGCGCTGACCGAACCGGCCAGCGAGGGGCGCCGCCGGCCGGAACCTGGTGCGCCGCAGAACGTCCGCTATTGCCGACGAGGGTGCGGCCTAGAGATCAACTGTGCGATCTCGAGCCTCAGCGGCCAGCCGGTGCGATGAGATCACGTCCCAGGTGAATGTCCCCGCACTCGGATCTTGGTGTACAGCAACGAAACACAATTCCTTGACGGCGAGCTCAGCGGACACTTCGATGGGCTTCAGTGCACCCAGGAGGTGTTCCGAATCGGCATCGGCGACGCCGTAACCAAGCGACACATGGGGCCTCGTCGGCGGGGCAGGGAGCGGCCGACCGGTTCCGAAGATCTGCTCGGCTGCGGCACGTGTGCCGTCGAGTAGTCGCCGCCACAGCGCGCTCGAAGATGCCTCCATGGCGACACCGGTCTCATCAGGAAACGGACCGGTCATCTGCATGGAAAAGGCGGCGGTTCCTGCCGCAATCACGTCGAGAGCATGACCGAACTCCGCGAGTGTTCGATCGTCGACTTCAGTACGCCACCAAGGAATCCGGGTGACCGTGGCATGCATCCACTGTGGAGCGACTGGTACACAGAAGTCGAACCCTGCGACCGCGTCGACCGCAGGCTGCACAATGTTGACGAACTCCGAACCGGGCAGGACGTAGACGTGCAGTGAATCGCGCAACTGGGGCCATCTGAGCACGCTGGGGTCGAACAGGTTTCGCACAGCCGAATCGTAGAAGACGACGTTCTGTGGTGGCGTCGGCGAACATCCTCTTCTGCCGCTGAGCGCTCGGCTCGGGATGGTCGGCCGCCTCTCCGGAATACCAACGCCCTGAGCTCATCTCGACCTCCGGAATGCACTTTAACCTCGATGACTCGGCCACAGCAGGGTTGTTGTGGCTCAAGTCGGGATGTCGGGAAACGCGTTTCGTGTTGGGCCGGCGGAACTGCAAGTTTGCCCGTCATTTTGGGGTAGACCCCAGCACCACAAACCCGACCTGCGCCGAAAAGTGTTGATCTAGGGTCGATTTCCTGACAAGCGCCGCGTTCGACACTGTGCCCGTGGGCTCTGCGAGTCGACGCCGGCCATCGGCCGAGGGTTCTGCTGCGGCGGGAGCACGAATGAGGGCGTGTCCAGCAGAACGTGCTCCCTGCCGGTGTGATCGGAGTGCTCCGTCGATGATTCGGGTCGAGCAATCCGCTGCGCGTGCGGCGTCGAACTATCGAGCGGTCACGTAATCGGTCGAGGGAGAGTGCTGCAGTGCAGAGGTTCATCAGCGGCCGGGTCAGCCGCTGCGGCGGTGACGCCCTCGTCGTCATCGGTGCACCCCGGCCGGTCGCCGGGTGCGCCCACGGTGACAAGGTCTGCCACGTCGAAATCCGCCACGCAGACACCGTCGTGCGGCTACACCCCGAGCCGGGGTCCACGCGGGTGGCGCTGGACAACGCGCTGGGTGCCCGGCATCTGGGCATCGACCTGCCGGGGTTGCTCGCACACGTCGCGATCGGGCCTGCGGTGTAGGAGCCCAGTCCCGGTAGCCCCCGGGCTGCGAGCCTTGCCAGCGTTCGGAAAACGATCGTCTGACGAACTCGAACGCCTCCTTCGTTGCGGCCACGTCGCCGAAGGCGCTTCGAGCAGCGGCGTGCTCGTGGCTCAGCCGGTGACGGTGTCGGCGCGCAGGTAGCTGTAGACGGTTTCGCGGCTGATGCCGAATTCCTTGGCCAGCAACGACTTCGACTCACCCGCCGCGGCACGCTCGCGCAGCTGGCCGGCTTGGGCATCGGTCAGGGCGGGTTTGCGGCCGGTGTAGGCGCCGCGGGCCTTGGCCGCGGCGATGCCTTCGCGCTGTCGTTCCAGGATCAGGGAGCGTTCGAACTCGGCGAAGGCGCCCATCACCGACAGCAGCAGGGTCGCCATCGGTGAGTCCTCGCCGGTGAAGGCCAAGCTTTCCTTCACGAACTCGACCCGCACGCCCTTGCCGGTGAGCAGCCGGACCAGGCGACGTAGGTCGTCGAGGTTGCGGGCGAGCCGGTCCATCGAGTGCACGATGACGGTGTCGCCGTCGCGGACGAAGGCCAGCATCTCGTCCAGCTTCGGCCGTGTGGTGTCCTTGCCCGACGCCTTGTCGGTGAAGGTGCGCTCGACTTCGATCCCGTCGAGTTGTCGCACGGTGTTCTGATCGACCGAACTCACTCGGATGTAGCCGACCCGCATTACCAGCCCTCTCCCGCGCTCAAACTGTCAAGATGAATTCTGAGAGCCTACCGAACGTGTGTCAGGAAAGTCGGAAACCGATTTCAATCTGACGCTTTCCGCCCAGGTCGGGTTTGTGGTGCTGGGGTCTACCCCAAAACGACAGCCCCCCATGCATTCAGAAGGGGTCGCGCTGGCCGGTTCGGTCAGCGCGGTATGCGGCATTTGCGGATACCCAGTCAGATACGGCCAGACCGGTCAGCTAGCCCAATTGGCGGCGAGGGTGAGGCAGAACGGGTGGCCGCTCGGATCGAGCAGCACCCGCCAGCTTTCACCCGGTTGAAACTCGGGCACCGTAGCGCCCAACTCGACCAGTTGCTTACTGGCCATCTCGAGGTCTTCGACCGCCAAATCCAGATGGAACTGCTTGGTTCCATTCTCGTTCGGCCAGGTGGGCGGCTGATAGTCCGCGACCGTGCCGAATCCTAGCGCGTGATCTGGACCGGTAAGCATGGCGTACTCGTCCTGCACGTGGGCAATCTCCCAACCGAGCGCGGCCGCCCAGAACTCCGCGTCTCGCCGCGCGTCGGCACTGTCCAGGGTGAGCATCTTCAGTGTGGCAACTGCCATGGATCTTTCCTTTCCGCAACAACATTGCTGTCAGCCCAGTCTGGATCGCCGACGCCGCCCACGATTGTAAGAACGCGACACCGGCCGCTGCCGCTCCGACGACTCATCGAACGAGGCGCCGTGACCCGACCACCGGGGTCCCGAACTGGCCTGACGGCTGGATCATGTCGTCCTCCTCGCGCTGGCCGGTTCGGTCAGCGCGGTATGCGGCATAGAAAGACGTTCTGCGGCGCAACAGGTTCCGGCCGCCGGCGGCCCGCGCTGGCCGGGGTTCGGTCAGCGCGGTATGCGGCATAGGACATTCGTAGTGTGTCGAGCAGATATCGACCACAGCCTCGACGCACCGAAAGCCGCAGCCTGCCCGGTTCTCCTCGCAGAGTGATCGAGCTACGAGCGGGTAGTGGGCGACGTGAGTCCCAGCGCACGGATGAGATGGCCGATCTCGTTGCGGTACAGCTTGTCCGGGTTGGTTGTCTGGGAGCGCAGGTGGCCGAGGACTTCCAGCGAGACGAGCCCATGAAGATGGCCCCAGATGCGGAGGGCGATGGCGACGGCGGCCGGTGGCAGGGCGGGGAATTCTTGCCGGACCTCGGCGACGAGTCGGGGTTCGAAGTCGGTCCACTCGAATCCGTTGTCGGCGTAAGCGGGTGCGGCGTGGGGCCAGGCTCCGGCTGCCAGTCCGGTCAAGCCCGCGCAGACGCGGTGTTCCGCTTCCGGCGCGGCACCGCCGTCGGGTGCTTGATATCCGGGTACGGGTTCGCCATAGATGAGCCGGAAGCCTTCGGGATGCTGCAGCGCCCAGTCCCGGAATGCGCACGCCCAGGCCAGGATTCGGCCTGCGGGGTCCTCGGTCGAGACGGCGTCGCGGGCGGCTTCCAGGGCGTCTGCGAGATCGGAGTAAACGTCACGGATCAGTGCTGTGACCAGCTCGTCGCGGGTCGGAAAGTAGCTGTAGACGGCGTTGGCGGTCATGCCCATCTCGCGAGCGATCGCGCGCAGTGTGATCGCGCCCGGGCCACCTTCGGCCATCAGCCGCAGCGCTACGTCCTTGATCTCCGCGGTCGTCTCGGCTCGGCGTCGTTCTCGCCGTGTCGGCGTCGCAGTACCCATGCCTGCACTTTACATTGCGTGAATTTACTGCACTGGTCTAGATTACTTCACGGCATATAATTTTCGAACGCCGTATTGTTCTGTAGGAGGAACCAGTGTTCATCGGCATCATCGGCGCCACCGGCAATATCGGTCAGCGCCTCGTCGGCGAAGCCCTCGCACGCGGGCACCGTGTCAAGGCGTTCACCCGCGACACCGCACGTGCCACCACCACCCACGGGAATCTGACCTGGATCGCACTCGATGTGTTCGACAGCGACGCTGTAGCCGCTCAGCTGCCGGGCCTGGACGTGCTGATCAGCTGCTACCAACCCGGCAACGCGGCAGCCGATTTCGAGGACGCGGTGAACCAGTCGATCGCGGACCCGACCGTGTACGCCACCGTGGCGCGCACCCTGTTGCGAGCCCTCGACACGCACCCCCGCACCCGCCTGCTGGTCGTCGGCGGCGCGGGCAGCCTGGAATACGCACCCGGGCAGGTCACCGCCGACAATGACGAACGACTCCACGCGAGCCTGGACAGGCTCGGGTTGCCCCGCGGCTACGCCGCCGCGGTCCGTGGACACCGAGACGCCTTGACCTTGTTGCGAACCTCCAACCGCCGGTGGACCTACCTCAGCCCCGCCGAGCAGATCGGCCCCGGCCAACGCACCGCCCGCTACCGCATCGGTGGCGACCAACCCGTCCTCGACAGTGACGGCCACAGCCGAATCTCGTTCGAGGACACTGCCGTCGCGCTGATCGACGAGATCGAAACTCCCCGCTTCGTGCAACGTCGTTTCACCATCGGCTACTGAATCCACCCTCTGCCGCCCTCGGGACGGCACAACACTCTGGGCTCGGGTGGTGCGCGCGATCGAAAACGCTCACGCATCACCCCACGGCGGACCCGAGGTGCTCACCCGGCACGGGCCCGAACTGTGTGTTCAGACCAGCACTTGCCAGCGACCCGGTCATCGGCAATAGCGGACGTTCGAGAGCCGCGGTCGCGGTTGTGGCGCTGGGGTACTCCCAAAACGACATGTCAGCCACCGGGTCGGGGTACACGGTCGCTGTGACGGACCGGTCGGCGGCGGCCGCGCAGGAGCATCATCGCCGACATGAGGAGTTCATTCCCCGGACCGCGGGAACTCGCGGCCGTGTTCGACACCGTGCTGGCCGCCGCTCTCGACGGGCAGCCGGTCCCCTCCTGCACCGGCCTGGACTTCGAAACCTTCCAAGCGTTGGCGGCCGTCGCTGGAGCGGACCCAGCTGCGCGGCCCGCTCTGGCCGACGTCGCGCGTGCGGTGTTCGCTGACCAGCTCAGCGGCGCACACGATGACCTGGGCCTGCCATCGTTCATGCGCGGCCGGCCCCAACAAACCTGACCGAAACCTGTTGCGCCCCCGGGACCGCTCGAAGAATTCTGCGCACCCGCATTCGGACATCGCCCGGGACGCGAACCGGACCCCGGGCTCCCCGCATAGCCACCCCCCGACTTCACAACACGCTTTTCGACACGGCGGGCGAACCGCAATCCTGCCGATTCCCGTTCGGGCGCCGTGGTGTTGGGAACCGATCGTTTTCCGAACAGTGGCGCGGAGCTCCGATCAGGTGGCGGAGACATCGGGCGCACGGCATACCCTGTACGTCAGCACTTTCTTAGCTGTACGGGGGACATATGTCGCAGTTTCCAGCCATTTTGAGTGCCGTCGCTGCCACTTTGGCAGCGGTGCTGTCATGCGGAACTCTCTACGTCACTGGACGACGCGAGCATCGGCGGTGGCTTCGGGAATCTCTGGTGGAGGCGTACGTCGAGTACCTCGAAGCAAGCTTTGCTGGACGCGCGGCGAGAACTCTGGAGTTTCGGTTGGCGGGGAGCGATCAGGGAATCGAAGAGCAACAAGTGAACTCGGAAGCAGCCCGCCGCCGCGCAATGGCGAGTCTGACGAGGTTGCGTCTCATTGCTCCCCACGAGGTCATCGATGCTGCTGAACGACTACACCTCGCCGGTGTCGATGCGATGGATGTGGCGTTCAATGGCCCTGTACCGCCGGATCCGGCCTGGAGCCTTGCCCGGCAGCGCCAGCAGGAGTGCCGGGACAGATTCATAGGCGAGGTCAGGAAGTCGTTACGGGTGGGTAAGCAGGCTCGCATTATTCTCTCCGGGCCGTACACACACACAGCCGCCGCCCCGGGCAACGGGCCACCGCAATGTTGGGCCCCCGGACTCCTTAACCGGAGTCGGTGCAGGGTTCTATTCCGACGCGCGGGGATTCGGATGTGTCAGGTAGACGTTGATTCGGAGACCGGGTTCCAAGACCGATCCATCGAGCGAAGTCGACTGCGGCACAACGGATCTCGAAAGCGATCGTTTTAGAGACAGAACATCGGTGAATCTCGGCAATACCAGCCCCAGATCCCGCCACATCATGACGGGCGTATCGTCCGGATATGGGTGACGGCATGCCTACAACCTGCGGATGGTGCGGTGCCCGGCTGTCGAGTGACCGGGCCGGGGTCCGTCGATACTGTCGGCCCGCGCACCGGCAGGCCGCCTACCGGGCCCGCCGGCGTGAAGCCCGGTCGGTGCGAGCGGCGGTCAACCCGCAGGTTGCGATGGCGTTCATCGCCGAAGACCTGACCGTGCAGGTCGAGGTGGTGAAGGAGCTGGTCGCCGACCTCACCACCTACAGCCGCCTCGCTGTCGGTGGACTGCACAGCGTGGCGGTGGCGCCCTTCCCGGACCTGGTCGAGGACCTGATCAGCTGCGCGGTCATCGCGGACCGCCGCTCCGGAGCGACCTGGGCCCAGATCGGTGCGGCACTGGGTCTGACCGCCGACGCGGCCCGCGCCCGTCACGGCCACCGACAGCTCGCCGTGGAGTGGCCGATCCCGGCTACCGGCAGGAATGAGAGTTCTCGACGGTAACTCCGAACCCACAACGGCAGTCCGGGGTGCACCCCAAACGGACAGGTTCCCGAACACTCCCCTCCTGCGGGAACGCCGTACCGCCGGGCAGGGCTGCTCGCGTTCGGCTGCCAATCGTTTTCTGAACGCCGGCGGGCTCGGAAAGCGGTCTATGCCTCAGCCCTGCAAAGGTATTGGGGCCGAGTGTGGTGCGATTGGATCGTGAATCGTCAGGAAGAAGCATTGCGGCTGGCCTCGGAACTGCTCGAAGACATCGAGCTGCAGCGTTTGAAGGCTTCGGAAATCGTGCTCAAAGCCAGCAGAGTTGCCCGCCTTGTCGACCACGACGAGCTATCGACCTTCCTTCGGTACGAGCGTGAGGGGTACCCGCTGGACGGATCCGCGACCGCCTGGTTCTCCCGTGCCGACCGGTGGACCGACAAAGAGAACCACATGTGTAACCCGTCCCCGATCACTCGTGTCGAGGCGTCACTCGAAGGAGCCCGACAGGGTCTCGATGCGCTCAAGAGTGGCGGGAACTATTCGGGGGATACGGTGCCGATCGCTGCGCGCGAGCATGACGCCAAGATCATTGGGACCACGAAGACGGTCAGCGAGTTGGCGGCCATCAGCGGTGCTGTCGTGTCGACGGTGTACAGCATCGTGACCGAGATCTATCACGAGTTGCTGTTCAGTGAGCTCCAGGCGACTCTCTTCGCGTCCGTGCAGGACAACGTCGATGGAGCGCTGGCGGTTGCGAGTGGATCGGCCCTGGACAAGATCGCCAAAGTCTCCGAGCGTCTGCGGGAAGGTGACCCCGAATCAGTCAGCCAGGCCCTGACGACGTGTCGGCGCCTGATCGATTCGTGTGCCGATCACCTCTTCCCGGGCCGCGACGAGCCCTACAGCATCGGGGACAATGTCGAGCCGCTGAAGGTCGGCCCGCAGAACGTGCTCAATCGGTTGCAGGCCTACTGCCACCAGCAGAAGCTGTCCAAGAGCCGCCGCGACCGCCTGCGGAGGACGTTCAGCGAGCTCTACGGACGGTGCTCGACCGGAACACACGCCGAGGTCGAGGTGGAGGAAGCACGATTCGTGTTTCTCCAGACGTACGTCGCCCTGGGTGAAGTTCTGACCCTCGCCGACTCGGCGCACACCACGCCGTAGGGGCCCGCGGGCGGAGGCCTGCTCCGGATCTCCGGTACGACGACGTTGTCCGCCAGGCGATTCGACATGGGGGAGGCCTTGTCAGGTGGTCCACACCTAACAAAGCCTCCCTCGGTGGTTCAGGATCGGTCAATCACAGACGGCGTACCCGGATCGCCTTGCTCATGCCGGGCGACCTGCAGCTTCCCGCCAGAGAGCTCGGCCTTGGGCCGGTAGGCGTAGTTGTACTCGTAGAAGTACTCCTCCTGCTTCCACACCGAGCTATCCGAGAGTTTGACGACCGTGCTGCCGTCCCAACCCTTCCATTCCCCATCCACATAGAGCGTCACTCGGACTTCTCCTGTTCTCTCAGCTATCGCCCGGCACGTCATTGTCGCCGTCAGCACTGACAGAACCCCGATCACGAATCCCGCTCCGATCTAGGCCCGGGCGAAGGCGGGAAGCCCCGGAACTGTTGTGCCGCACCGGTGTCGCGGGCTGGTCCCCGACCGTGCTGGAACCGACGCGGGTAGAGGTCACCTGCGCCCGATACCTGCGCGAACTCGGCGGACCCGCCACCTCCCGGCAACTCCCGCTGTTCGGCGACGACCACAACCACGGGTAGCCGACCGCACCCATACCTGCCCATACACGGGTGTGGGCAGGTGGTCTACTCGTTCGAGGGGTATTCGAGGACTTCGAGCCAGGGCACGTACTCCCAGGCGTAGCGCCCTCCTTGCCACCGCACCACGACCCAGTTGCCGGAGTCGTCGGGCGGATCGGTCAGCACCGTGGTGACCGGGTTCGGGTTCTCGACCGCATCGAGGAAGTCGGTACCGACCTGGGTCGGATAGTGGCCGGGCGGGGCCACCCAGCCGACGCGGTCACCCCCGAGAGTGTCAGCCAGGTCCGGGCGCCAGACCTTCGTCCTGGTCGGCAGCATGCCCTGATCCTGCCTCACACCGAGGAGACACCGCGCCGGCGTCTGCGAAAAGGTGCGCGACTCACCGTGGCGCGAAAGGTGCGCGTGGACGGTCCGTCACGAGACAAACCATGTGACACAAGGGAGCGAGAAAGTCGCCGTTACGGGACAAAAGGTCGGGACGCCATGGGCTCGGGACACGGGGTGGCGGTAAGGAGCGTGTCACCAGCCGCAAACGGCGTCATTTCGCCAGGTAGGGCGAGTAAGAATCGTCCACGCGTCGATCAGCTCGTCCCGGTCGGCTGTCTACGTTGCAGAGATTGGCGAAGCGGCCTGGCAGGCGTCGTCAAGCGCGGTGACCAGGTGGCGGAGGCCGTCGCGGAGGCTGCCTCGCTGAGCGAGGGGCAGTGCGCTCAACAGTGCTTCTTCGATCTCCTGCAGCGAGTCTGTCACGGCGGCGCAGGCTTGACGTCCAGCCGCAGTGGCGGTGACTTTGTGTCGGCGCCGATCGGTCCGATCGGCATCCCGCACAGCGAAACCGGCAGCCTCAAGCTCGTCCACCACACGCACGACCTTGTTCTTGTCCAGGTCGAGAGCGACCGCGATGTCGACCTGGCTCGATCCCGGTCGCTCGATCAGCAATATGAGTACCTCATAGCCCCACAGCGACATGTTGTGCCGACGCACGACCGGCAGTTCGGCGTTGCCCAACCCTCGGTAGAGCCGTAGGGCAAGCCAGTGCAGGTCGGTCCGCTCGGCGAAAAATCGCCCTTCCAATTCAATCACACTTATATAGTATCAGAACGGTACAGTAATGGATCGATACGCGGAGGGATCGATGAAGGCGTTCGTGCTACGGGCTTACGGGACAGATCCGCAGCTTGAGGAGTTCCCCAACCCACAATCAGAGTCGGGGCTGACCGAAGCGAAGGTGCTGGCTGCCGGGCTGAACCCGGTCGACGTGGCCATAGCCGACGGTCATTTGGGCACTGCGGCTGCGATGCCGCTGATACTCGGCAACGAGGCCGTCGTATTGCTCGACGGCCGCGCCGTCTACAGCCATCGCGCACGACCTCCGTTCGGGACGTTCGCCGAGACCACACTTGTCGACCCGAACGATGTCATCGAGGTTCCGGCCGAGCTGAACCCTGCGACCGCGCTCATCGCGGGAATCTCCGGTCAACCGGCGTGGATCCCGCTCGAGACAACCGCGCGGCTGCAACCCGGCGAGACCGTTATCGTGCTCGGCGCGACCGGGGCCGCCGGGCAAGTCGCCACCCAAGCTGCCAAACTGCTCGGCGCCGGTCGGGTGGTCGCGGCCGGTCGCGACAAAGTGACGCTGGAATCGTTGCGCGACAGGGGTGCCGACGAGATCGTCGTGATCGGCGACGACGGCTCCGACGAAGACACGGCGGCGCTGCTCGACGCATCACGCGGCGGCGCGGACCTCGTGTACGACCCGCTCTGGGGGCCGCCATTCGTCGCTGCGCTGCACGCAACCAAACCGGGTGGTCGCACAGTCGGCGTCGGCCGCAGCGCCGGACAGCTCGACGCGACGATTCCCTACTTCGCCCTGCGAGGAAAAACGATGCTCACCTATCGCAACGGCGAGGCACCCCGCGAGGTCGTCGTCGCAGCGTTCCACCGAATGCTCACCCACGCAGCAGCAGGCGAACTCATCGTCGATATCGAGCAATTCCCGCTCGACCAGGCACCCCGCGCTTGGCGCCTGCAACACGGCGCTCCACACCGCAAACTCGTCATACGACCTTCATGACTCCGACGGATATGTGGACGAGCACCCGATTACCAGGCGGTCCCCACCAGCACGGACCACCATATTCGTCGGCACCTCCAGCGGGTCCGGCAGGAACATCCCCAGCTAGCGGACCGTCACCAGCTGGACGGCGAACCCCAACCGATTGCTGTCACGGCGGCGCTCGGCAATCAACTCCCGGTCTTGCTCGTCGAGTAAGAATCGTCCACGCGTCGATCAGCTCGTCCTGGTCCACTCCACAGCCGCGCAAGCTACACCGAGATCACCACCAGCACAGGGCAATCGCAGCAGATCACACGATCCCCCTACCCGCCCATACGCTCGGTTTTCACCCCGACTTGCGGCTGGTGACACGCTCCTTACCGGCACCCCTGATACAGCGACCGGATCTCGGCGACGGCGTCGCCAGGAGCGAGCGTCAGCAGGTCCTCGGTGGTGAACCGGCCACTGCGAATCGGTTCGGCCAGCGGGGAATTGGGGAAGACGAGCGGATTGCGGTACAGCTCCGTGCACAGCGCCAACGCCCAGCACGCCCGCACGACGACCTCCACGGTGTCCTCAGGCAACGGGC
>NZ_BAGC01000102.1 GCF_000308655.1 Nocardia niigatensis NBRC 100131
TGGACTGACACCACGCCCTGCGCGATCGGGAATCCGGTAGCTCCCGGGGTGGAGCAAATGACCGAAATGACCCGATCGCGCGTGTGAGGGGCAGTCGTAGCGTTGGGCCAGTGGGATCGCGGTGTGGCCGGTGCGTGCCAGGGGTCCGGGTTATGCCCTTGCATCTGGCGGAGTTCACGGGCCGCAACGGCTTGGGCGAGCACCTTGATTGACGAATCCATGACGTCTCCGGCCGTTTGACCCTCGCCTGGACCGCGGACCAGCCCCTGTATTGGCACCCCCTTCTATGTCCTGGTCATGTAAACGTTATGAAACAAGTTCACAGATTCATTGCTGGAAGATTGCAGGTTGACATAGTGTCGGTGTCAGTCGATCGCGGTACCGACATTGTGAGCGCAGGATCGCCCGCAATCAGCTCCATGACGTTTGCGGATTCGACGGTCGGGGACACATCTGCGAAGGATCCACCATGAGTCAAATCCCGCGCTCTGCCACAGAATTCACGCTGCCGCCAACGCCCGGTACGGAGCCTGGCAAGGTTCTCGTCGTCGAGAGTAACCAGGCGATGGCAGAGATCGAGGCACTCGTGCTGGCCAATGCCGGCCATGAGGTGATTTCTGTCCCCACCGCGCAGCGCGCTTTGGCGCTGGCTCGGCGATGGAATCCGGACCTGGTGCTGCTCGAGCTGGACCTGCCGGATCTGCCGGGCGCGGATCTGTGCCGGCAGCTGCGGAATCGTTCACCGATTCCGATCATCGCCGTCTCCCTCGATGGCGATCCCGATGCCATCGATGACGCCTACGCGGCCGGTGCGTGTGACTACCTGCCCAAACCGCTCAGAAACGGTGAACTGCTCGACCACATCCGTGTCCATCTCACAGCACCGCAGGCGGCCTGAAACCTCTCCGATTCCGTGCCGCCAGCCAACCTGGTCGACACCCCTACCCGGTAGAAGGCCGCGAGCCAACCGCCGATCGTTCGAGATCATCGGGATCTCTGCCGCAGTCCGGGGAATCGCTGGTAGAGGTTGCGGATCTGCCGGTGGATCTGTGCGAGTTCGGCCTCGGTGGCCTGGTCCGGTTTGTCGTCTCGCCACTGGCCGCGCCGGCGACCGAGGCGTTCGGCGTAGTTTTCGAGTTCGGCGAGGAACATGCGCGCCTGGGCGGTTTCGGGATCCTCGCTCACCGGTGGCTCGTATCAGCCGGTTGCCGAAAGCCTCCGCAGTGCGCCGCGCTCGACGAGCAGCGGGATGAAATCGCGGACCGGCCGGCCGTCGAAGCCGTGGTGGATTTCGTCGACGATGCCCTCGACGGCATCGGTATCGACCGCGGGGAACTGCGCGGCAAGGCGTCGGACGAGTGCCGCGATCTGCTGATCTTCGTCATTTGCTGCCATGGTTCATGGTTGTGCGCGACCCCCTGTGTCGTCAACTACCCCGCATTCCCGGTTCGGGGAGTATTCCATGTTCGATCGCGGAAGGCACGGCAATCATGTTCCCTACCAATCTGATTGGGGATGCCGCCGGTAACGGGATTCCGGCGGCATCGGCGGCAATGCCGACCGCTCGCTCAAATTCGGCCGATACTACGGCGACCCCTGGTCAAGCCATTGTCGTTGTTTTTCGCGCCGTTTTTACCGGGACCCCGTTGCGGCAGCGGCAGCGGTCCTGCCTACGTCGAGGATCTCGAAAAGCACTGCGGGTCGTCGCGCGCGGCAACTCACCTGCGGGTGTCGGTGAGAGCGGTCACCATGAGACGCGGGTGCATCGATGACGGTGCATCGCAGGGGAATTCGCTCGAAGGGGGCCTTCCGATGGGCCGAACCACCATCCACCATCGCGCCTACGACTTGTGGACTGATGAGCGCTACGCCGAGCTGGTCGAGCTGCTGGCTACAGAGCTGACGCTCGTTGAGATCGCGCAGCGGATCGGACGCAGCGTCAGCGCCGTGCAGAGGCAGCTGCGCAAGCTGGTCCCGCTCGACTATCCGAGGCATCGCCGCGACGCCGAGGAGGTCGTGCGGGAGCTGCTGGAACCGCCGAGCTATGACTGGCGGGCGGTGCTCAAGGAGCGGGCCAAGCGCGCCAACCAGGTCTACTGGGACAGCGAGATGGTCGCGATCTTGCGCGAAGGGTGGGAGCAGGCGCGGGCGCTGGAGGAGATCACCGAGACGCTGAGGGCTTCCGAGCTCGAGGTCGCCCGCCAGCTCATGCGGATGGACCTGGCTCAGAACAGTCGTGAGGTGGTGGCCCGGTTGGGCTGCGACCCGGACGGCACCCTGGCAGGGCGTCTGCGCTTGGCCGAGGACCGGGCTGCCTCGGCGGTGTGGATGCTGGTCGTCGATGGCGCGAAGGGCACCAGCCGTATCCCGGTCGGTGTCGCCGAGGAGCGCCGCGGTCGACGGCATACGTCAGTGCACCTGGACTACGACACCGCCGACCTGTTGCTCGACGAGCTGCTGCACGCCCACGTCGACGCCGGCGGCGATATCGCCGAGGTGACCGCGTCGATCAGCGAACGCACCGTCGGCGAGCTCACCGTGGGATCCGACGCCGAGGTCGCCCGGCCGGGCCGGTTCGCACGAGCGGTCGACGCCGACCCTGACCCCGACGAACCGGTGGACCTGAAGATATTCACCAACAAATGGCGTCAGAATTCATCCTCATAGCCAGCCTGCGCAGATGCCCGAAGTCGTTTGCACAGCAGCAGCTCAACCGAATTCTCGCGTACTGCCATCAGCGGCAGGTATCCAAGAGCCGCCGCGACCGGCTGCGCAAGACGATGGAGATCCTCTACGACCGGTGTTCAGCCGGGACACACGCCGATGTCAGTGTGCACGAGGCGCGGCTCGTGTTTCTGCAGACCTACGTCGCGCTCGGTGAGCTACTGACGCTTGAGGAGCCGACACCGACCGAGGCGTAGCGAGGACAGCCGAAAGGCCGGGAAACCACTGTGTTTCCCGGCCCTTCGTCTCGGCCGCTACTCATGGGCGAGGTTGTTGGCGAGCTGCACCGCGGCGTCAATCATGTTGTGCGCCCGGCGGATCACGCCGCCGCAACCATGTTCACGTTTCCAAGAGCCGGGACCGTCGTGGCAGGGCGGCCCGGAATGCAAAGTCTCGATCCACCGATTCGGCGGACCGCCGCGACGGCGGTTGCTGTAGCGAAATCGGCTGGTGGCCAGCACTTCCCGCGGTCGATCGTGGAGGTCGAGGGCAACGCCTACGCCGACCGCCGGCACCGCCACCAGGTGATCTCGTTGCGGCCCCGGCCGAGCACCCGCAGGAATACGGCAAACCATGGTGCCCCGCCGGTCACTACGAGGAAACCGTCTGCCGGGATTCGGTCACATAGGTCCCGTGTCCAGGCTCATGGATGTGTGCGAGTGGCGCACACATCCATGAGGAGGAGCCAGATGCAGTTCGTGTTGGTGATCTACCACGGCAACGCTCCGTTGCCGGGTACGCCGGAGGCGGAGCGGATGCCGGAGGAGGACAAGAAGGCGGCTTTCGCTGACTACGCCGCCCTGGCGGAGATGGAGAACTGGAGCGGCGCACCGCCGATGGGTTTGCCACAGAACGCGACGACCGTCACGGTGACCGACGGTGCGACCGTACTCACCGAGGGACCGTGGCTCGGCACCAGGCACGCGGTCGGCGGTTTCGCGGTGGTTGAGGCCGCCGATTTGGATGCCGCCGTCGCGCTCGCTGCTCGTGTCCCGCAGGCACGGCTGGGCGGCGCGGTCGAGGTGCGGCCGTCGGTCAAGCTCTTCTGAAAGGGCCGGGCCCGGCGTGTTTTTCGCACGCCGGGCCCCAGGGCATCGGGTCAGTCCGGTCGACTGTCAACTTCGGCTGCGACACGGCGGACGCGGTCGGTATCGCGGATGACGTCGATCCTGACGATCCTGTCGTCGGCGACGGTGAACACCATCACGGCATACGGCTGCTCGTCGCGAATGGACAAAGCACCGATCGCCCCATTCACCACCAGATGGCGCAACCGGCCGCCGCGCGGAACACGCACTTGTTCAGCCACGGCCGCTGGACCACTGACAACACTCGCGGGACGGCCGGCACCGTAGTCTGTCCGCAGCACGATGTCGGGGTCGAGAACCTGGAGCAAGGCGTCGAGATCGGCGTCGCGGGCGGCCGCATAGAACGCATCGACCACCTTCCGCTGCCGGGCCAGATCCGGATCAGGTCGAGGAACCTCAGCTCCGTTGACGCGCCGCCGCGCACGGCTGGCGAGCTGCCGCGTGGCGGCCGGGGTACGACCGACGATGTCGGCGATGTCGGCGAACGGCAGGTCGAACATGTCGTGCAGCACGAAAGCCACACGTTCAGCCGGCGCGAGCCGCTCCAGCACCATCAATAGCGCCACTCCCACCGCGTCGGCGAGCATCATCTCCTGTTCAGGATCGAGACCTGCATCGGAGACGAGCAGCTCCGGCAACTGGGTATCGAACGGAACTTCCCGGCGCTGCCGACGAGAACGCAACTGGTGCAAGCACTCCCGCGCGACAACCGTGGTCAACCAACCGCCGAGGTTGTCGATCTCCGCAGATCCGGTCCGGCTCAACCGCAACCAGGCATCCTGTACCGCGTCCTCGGCTTGGTCCACCGAGCCCAGCATCCGATACGCCACCGCACGCAACCGGGGACGTTCCTTCTCGAAGCACTCGGCGAGCCACTGGGCCTCGTCCATCTGTCACACCCTCCCAACGTCACGACTCACCCACATGAGCCGCCATCCCTCACAGACGTGACAGCGCTCGAGAACACCACCGCGATTCGCCTGCGATCCAGCGCGGCGCGCAGCGACGTCGGCGGGCGGTTGGGCGATTCCGGCGGTGGCTGTCACATCCGCGGGAGGTGGCGGTTCATACGGCGGTGCGGGTAACGCACTCGATCTGATCATGAAACGGAGCGCCTCGTATGACCGAGACAATCACCCCGGGCCGAAAATGGGGCACGGTCGCCATCGCCTGCCTGGCCATGCTGCTGATCGCGCTGGACATGACCGTGCTCCACCTGGCCGTACCCAAACTGACCGAAACCCTCAAACCCACAGCGACTCAGTTCCTGTGGATCGTCGACATTTACGGCTTCCTGCTGGCCGGGTTCCTCATCACGATGGGCAACCTCGGCGACCGGATCGGCCGCAAGAAGCTCCTGCTGATCGGAGCGACTGTCTTCGGCCTCGCCTCAGTAGCTATCGCATTCGCGCCCAACCCGGCGTGGCTGATCGCGGCTCGGGCGTTGCTCGGCATCGCGGGCGCCACCTTCATGCCGTCCACACTGTCGCTGATCCGCAACGTGTTCGACGAGCCGAAGGAACGCACCGCGGCGATCGGCATCTACAGCAGCGTCGGCCTTATCGGGTATGTCGTCGGCCCGCTGGTCGGTGGCGCACTGCTGTCCAATTTCTGGTGGGGCTCGGTATTCCTGATCAACGTGCCGGTGGTCGCAGTAATCATTGCGGTCGGCATCGCGGTGGTACCCGAGTCGCGTAACCCGGCACCGGGCAAGCTGGATCCGGCCAGCGTGTTGCTGTCGATCATCGGCGTACTCGGCATCGTCTACGCGATCTCGGAAGTATCCGACAAGGGGATCGGCCATCTCGACGTCGCCGTGGCCGCAGTGTTCGGCGTGGTCGGCCTTGCGCTGTTTCTCTACCGGCAGACCAGGCTCGCGACACCGCTGATCGACGTTGGGCTGTTCCGGCAGCGCGCGTACTCCGCGACGATCGCCGCGACGGTGGTCACCATGTTCGCCAGCCTGTCCGTGTCGCTCCTGCTCGCCCAGTACCTGCAGCTCGTCACCGGCTGGTCACCACTGAAGGCCGGACTGGCCCAACTGCCCGGATTGCCAGCCCTGGTGGCGGGCCCCATGTTGGTTGCACCACTCGTCGCCCGACTCGGTCGCGCCGCCACTATCGCTATCGGATTGGCCCTGCTCGCCACCGGTTTCGCGCTCTACGCCCAGGTCGATGTGCACGTCAACTATCCATACCTGCTCCTGCCGATGCTCGTCTTCGGAACAGGACTGCCGATGACGCTGGTCGTATGCACGGACACCGTGCTCGCGACAGTCCCGAGAACACAGGCCGGTGCAGCCTCCGGGATCGCCTCGACCGCACAAGAACTCGGCGGTGCGCTCGGCATAGCTGTGATCGGCACCGTGCTCAGCGTCGTCTACCGCAGCAACCTCACGCTGCCCAGCGACCTGCCCGCCGGGGCCGAAAAACCGATCCGCGACAACCTCGGTGCGGCACTCAGCACCGCCGCCCAACTTCCGCCCAAGGTCAGCCGCCCGGTCATCGACGGGGCCAGACAGGCATTCGTTGACGGTATCCATCTGACCATGTACTGGAGCGCAGGCGTGATCGCCGTACTCGCGGTGTGCATGCTGTATCTGCTGCGCGGCGTACCCAAGGTGATCGAAGACATCGAGGGGCAAGCAGAGCAATCAGTGGTCGAAGCTCCTCATGCAGGGATCTGACCTGCGTCGGACACTTCCTCTACACGTCAAACTGACGAAACACTTTGGACCTCAGGCATATTCGACGTTGGTGGAACATTCGCGACGCGCCGGAGAACTTGCCACTGAATCGTCTGCTGGCCCACGCGCGATGGCAGCTCGTTGTCGCGGTTGGCGCAGCGAGCTGCCTCGCTGATTTGGGAGTAGCCGCGGCTTCCGCATCTGATCGCGCCGGCCGGATAGGGGTTCAGGTAGCGGTGCAGCGAAGTCTTCGGGATACCGGTCATGGTGGCGATTTCACCAAGACTGCTTCCCTGGCCCGCAGGTCGCCGGTGATGCGGGGCGAGCCGTAGGTGCCGTTCGAGGCCCGGTGGTGGGCAAGGATTTTCACCTCCAGATCCCGGCGCCGCTGCACCCGCGGTGAAGGTTCCGCCCCGACACGGATCTGCAGGACACTCCGCGCGCTCATCGGCCGAAAGCGATTGGCTACCAGCGGAATCAGGCCTTCGGCTTCCGCCGGCAGCGGCCATCCGACGGCGTTCTTCGCGCACCCACTTGTGCAGCAGATTCTGGTGCACGTCCAGCTCGCGGGCGATCTCGCGGACCGGGCGGCCCGAATCGATCACCCGATGCGACGCTTCCACCCGGTACTCAGGCGAATACGATCGACGCGGACGAGGCATGGTGAACATCCTTCCAGGGACCATCGGTCCCGCTATCTCGGATGTCCACTACCTCAGGGGAACCCCACAGGAACTCGTCGACTGTTGATATCAGCCAGAAGCCTTGGGGTGGCGAGGCCGTGATCGACGTGCCCGCGCCGTGACCTGAAGATCAACGGCGGCCTCATCTTGTGCCGTTGACGCCAGCGGAACGTCCGCTACCACAACGCTTTCCGGACTGCGTTCACATGGGCATGGCGGCGAAATCACTCGCCGCTGCCGCCCGGAGGAGTGGTTGCGGACTGGACACCTCTGCTGGAACATTCTTGACGTTGACGTCAACGTCAACACATACTGTGACGGTGACCACCAGCGAGCAGCAGAAGCGGGCGCGCTCGGCGCGCCAGGCCAGCGACAGCCGACGCCGCCGGGAGCTGCTGGCCGCCGCTGCCCGGTGCTTCGCCGACCTCGGCTACGAGGCCACCACCGCGCAGGCGGTCACCACGCGCGCCGAGGTCTCCCGGGCGACGTTCTACGCGTACTTCTCCTCGAAGGAGGAGGTGTTTCGTGCCGTCACCGAGGGTGTCTGCCAGCAGTTTCTCGATGCCCAGCATCTGGAGGGGCCGGCCGTCGACAACTTGCGCGAGGTGCTGCGCGCCACGACCGCCGCCGTGATCGAGGTGATCTTCGAGCACGGTCCGCTGGTCGGCCTGATCGACCACCGGGCGCAACTCGATCCCGAGATCGGCGCGCTGTGGTCGGCTGTGCGCGCCCGGCTCGTCGCCCGCTACGTCCGGTTCATCGACAGGATCAACGACACCGGCGCGGGGACGCCGTGCGCGCCGTCCGCCACCGTCGCGCAAACCCTCGCCGACGCCCAACTCGTGGGTGCGGCCCGCCTGGCATCCGCGACGGATGAGACCCGGGCCCAGTACATCTCGGACATGATCGCGATGTCCGAGCGCCTCATCGGGTTCGCCTGACGCCCTGGGGCTTCGGCAACGAAGAAGAAGTGGAGTTTCCATGACCATGGCGCCATCGCCGGTACTCGAAGCGGCGCTCGCCGAGGTGCGGCAGTTACAGCAGGCCAACTGGCCGGCCGAGGTGCCGCGTGAAGTTGAGTACCCGCTCGGAACGCAGGGCCTGGTCGACTACCTGCGGCACTGGGCGTCCGCGCGTCCGGACACCGTCGCCATCGCCTTCTACGGTCGCGAGATCAACTACGCCGAGTACGACGAGCTCTCGGACCGCTTCGCCGGCTGGCTACTCGCGAACAGCGCGGTCGCCGGCGACCGGATCGGCGTGAACCTGGGCAACTGCCCGCAGTTCCACATCGCCATGCTCGGCATCCTCAAGATCGGTGCCGTACATGTGCCGATCAACCCGATGCTGCGTGAACATGAACTGGCACATGAGCTCTCGGACGCCGGTGTGACGATCGTGCTGACCCAGCCGGCGCTGGCTGGGTTCGTCGAGTCGGTACGCGAGCGGACCCCGGTACGGCTGGTCGCCACCACCGACCTGTCGGACATGCTGACCGAGCAGGCCGTCGGCGCGCCATTCGAGGTCACCGACCCGGCCGCCACCGACTGGCGCGAGATCATGGAAAGCCCTCGCGCCGAGCCGATCCCGACCGACCCGGACGCGCTGGCCGCTTTGAACTACACTGGCGGCACCACCGGCATGCCCAAGGGCTGCGAGCACACCCAACGGCATATGGTCTACACCGCCGCAACCGCCACCCTGGCGATGGGACGTCAAGTCGGTGAGAACCCGCCCACGGCGTTGGTATTCCTGCCGGTGTTCTGGATCGCCGGTGAGGACTTCGGCATCCTGCTGCCGCTGGTGAACGGCGGCACCGTGGTACTGATGGTCCGCTGGGACGCAAGGGTCGCGCTCGAGTCGATCGAACGCTACCGGGTCACCTCGATGGTCGGCACCGTCGACAACTACGTCGAGTTGATGAGCAGCCCCGGCTTCGACGGCCGTGACCTGTCCAGCCTCGACACGCCGATGGCGGTCTCCTTCGTGCTCAAGCTCGGCTCCGACACCCGGGCCCGGTGGCGGGCGGCGACCGGACACGTGCTGCGCGAGGGCAGCTACGGCATGACCGAGACGCACACCGCCGACACCATCACCCTCGGCTTCCAGTCGGATGACTACGACCTGAGCGGCGACCCGGTCTTCTGCGGACTCCCGGTGCCCGGCACCGACATCCTGATCGTCGATCCGGACGGTACTCCGGTCCCGGTGGGGGAGCAGGGCCAGATCATCATGCGCAGTCCCTCGATCATGACCGGGTATTACCGCAACACCGCCGCCACCACCGATACCCTGCACGACGGCTGGCTCCAGACCGGTGATCTCGGCAAGTTCAGCGAGCGAGGAGCGCTGCACTACCTGGCCCGAAACAAAGAGATGATCAAGACCAACGGGATGAGTGTGTTCCCGTCCGAGGTCGAGGCGCTGCTGATGCTGCACCCGGCGATCGAGGCAGCCGCCGTGGTCCCGAAGTCGGACCGCGACCGCGGTCAGGTCGCGTTCGCGTTCGTCCAGTTGGTCGACGGCGATGCCACCACCGCCGAGGAACTCGTCGGGTGGGCCCGCGAGAACATGGCCGGGTACAAGGTCCCGGAGATCGAGATCCTCGATCTGCTGCCGATGACCGCCACCGGCAAGGTACGCAAGGGTGATCTCTTCGCACTGGTCGAGGAGCGCTGACATGACCGAGATGTCCATGGCCACTGTCCTGGTCGCCAACCGCGGTGAGATCGCGCTGCGGATCATCCGCTCCGCCACCGAACAGGGCCTCGACACCGTCGCCGTGTACGCCACCGACGACGCCGACGCCCCGCATGTCGCCGCCGCGACCACCGCCGTCGCGCTTGCCGCAGCCGGCCCCGCCGCGTATCTCGACCGGCAGGCGATGCTCGCCGCGGCGGCGGCCACCGGCGCGACACTGGTGCACCCGGGCTACGGATTCCTCAGTGAGAACGCCGAATTCGCCCGCGACTGCGAGGGCGCCGGACTGACGTTCGTCGGACCCGATGCGGCGTTGCTCGACCGCTTCGGGGACAAGGCGTCCGCTCGGGCCGCCGCGGTCGGTTCGAACGTGCCGGTCCTCGCCGCCACCGAGGGCGGCGTCAGCGAGGACGATGTGCGCGATTTCCTCGCCGCACACCCGCGCGGCGTGATGATCAAGGCGCTCGCGGGTGGTGGCGGTCGGGGCATGCGCCCGGTCCGCTCGCCGGACGAGGTTGCCGACGCCTACCGAGCCTGTGCGTCCGAGGCCGAACTCGGCTTCGGCAATCCCGCACTGTTCGCCGAGGCGCTGTGCGAGGGCGCCCGGCACATCGAGGTACAGATCGTGGCCGCCCCGGACGCGGACGGCACCACCCGCGCACTGGCGCTCGGCGACCGCGACTGCAGTGTCCAGCGCAGGCACCAGAAGGTGATCGAGGTCGCGCCCGCCCAGCGGTTGAGCGAGCGGACCCGGCTCGAGTTGCATCGAGCCGCCGCCCGTCTGTGCGCCGATCAGGGCTACCGCGGCCTGGCCACGGTCGAATTCCTGGTCACCGGTGAGGAATTCGTGTTCCTCGAGGTCAACCCGCGGATCCAGGTCGAGCACACGATCACCGAAGAGGTCACCGGCACCGACCTGGTGACGGTGGGCCTGGACATCGCACGCGGCGCGTCGCTCGCCGACCTCGGCCTGCCCGCGGGCATCGTCGCACGCGCAGGCGAGGTGACCGGGACCGCGGCCGAAGCCTGTGGCATCGCGGTGCAGGCCCGGGTCAACATGGAGTCGATGACCACGGACGGGCGCACGGTTCCCGCGGCGGGCACCCTGACCGCGTTCTCGGCGCCGACCGGCCCGGGCGTCCGGGTGGACACCTACGGCCGGCTCGGACTGACCACCAGTCCGCGCTACGACTCGTTGCTGGCCAAGGTTATTACCCACACCCGCGCTGACGACTTCGCGGCCGCGCTGCGCAAGACCGACACCGCGCTGCGCGAGTTCACCGTCGAGGGCGTGAGCACCAACATCTCCTTCCTGCGGGCGGTACTGGCGGACAAGGACTTCGGGTCCGGAGCCGTGTCCACCTCGCACCTGGAGGACCGGATCGCGGACCTCGCCGCGGCCGCGGCGGACAAGGCCGCCGAGTCCGGCACCACCACATCGACGCAGCCCTCCCCACGGCCCGCGGCCCCCGAACTCGACCTCGTCGCCGGTGACGAGGTCGTGCGGGCCGATCTGATCGGGGTCGTGGTGGAGGTCACGGACGTCGACGACACCGTGCTCGTGGGAGCCCCGCTGGTCGTGCTCGAGGCGATGAAAATGCAGCACGTGCTCGCGGCGCGGAGTGATTCACGTGTGGTGCGGGTGCTTGTCGAACCCGGTCTGTCGGTGAACATCGGTGATCCACTGGTGGTCGTTCGTGCGGCGACAGCCGGTGCGGAGGCGACGGCCGCTGCGACCCTCGATCTCGACCACATTCGCCCCGGCCTCGCCGAGGTGATCGCCCGGCACGAGCTCACCCTCGACGCCGCCCGGCCGGCGGCGGTCGCCAAGCGGCACAAGGTCGGTCGCCGCACCGCGAGGGAGAACATCGCCGATCTCGTCGACGAGGGCAGCCTCGTCGAGTATGGTGCCCTGGCCCTGGCCGCCCAGCGGACCAGGCGTACCGAGCAGGACCTGATCGAAAACACGCCTGCCGACGGGCTGATCGCCGGGGTCGCGACGATCGGGGCCTACACGTTCGGCGCGCCCGCCGCGGAGGCCGTCGTCATCTCCTACGACTACACCGTGCTCGCCGGTACCCAGGGCATGCGCAACCACACCAAGACCGACCGGATGCTGGAAATAGCCGCGCGCAAACGGATTCCGCTGGTGCTGTTCGCGGAGGGCGGCGGCGGTCGGCCCGGCGACACCGACGCGAACGGTGCCAGCGGCCTGGAGCTGAGCACGTTCCGCGCGATGGCCGGCCTCCGTGGCGTCGTGCCGACCGTCGCCATCGTGTCCGGACGCTGCTTCGCGGGCAACGCGGCCCTCGCCGGTGCATGTGACGTGCTGATCGCCACTCCCGACGCCAACATCGGCATGGGCGGGCCCGCGATGGTCGAGGGAGGCGGTCTCGGTGTACACCGGCCCGAGGACATCGGTCCGATCGACGTGCAGACCCGCAACGGGGTCGTGCACCTGGTGGCCCGCGACGAGGCGAACGCCGTCGAGTTGGCGAAGAAGTACCTGTCGTACTTCCAAGGCACTGTCACCGACTGGACCGCGCCGGACGAGCGGCTCACCCGTCACGTTGTGCCGGAGAACCGCCTGCGCGCCTACGACGTTCGCACGGCGATCGAGGCGATCGCGGACGTCGGCTCGGTGCTGGAGTTGCAGCCCGCCTACGGCCAGGGCATGGTCACCGCGCTCATCCGCGTCGAGGGTGTCGCGTACGGTGTCGTCGCCAACTCCAGCCTCCACCTCGGTGGCGCGATCGACGCGGAGGCCGCCGACAAGGGTGCCGACTTCCTCACGATGTGTCAGGCGCACGGGTTGCCGGTGGTGACCCTCTGCGACACCCCAGGATTCATGGTCGGCCCGGAGTCGGAGAAGGAGGCGACGGTGCGGCGCTTCGGCCGGTTGTTCGTCGCCGGTGCCCGGCTGACGGTGCCGTTCGGGACGATCATCCTGCGCAAGGGCTACGGTCTCGGCGCGATGGCGATGGCCGGCGGTTCATTCCATGCACCGGAGTTCACCGTTGCCTGGCCCACAGGTGAGATCGGACCGATGGGGCTCGAGGGCGCGGTGCGGCTCGGCTTCCGCAAGGAGCTCGACGCCGTCGCGGATCCGAAGGAACGGGACGCCCTGTTCACGACGCTCGTCGGGCAGGCGTACCAGCAGGGTAAGGCGCTCCACGCGGGTACCACGTTCGAGCTCGACGACGTGATCGATCCGGCGCAGTCGCGCGCCTGGATCCGGCAGCTGGGCCGAGCACGGTTCCCGGGCACACCGCTGGTCAGCTGACCTCCCGATAAGCCGAGGCTCAACGAAGCCCGCCGCACGTTCTGTGCGGCGGGCATCCGCACGTGTTCGTGGATGGATGAAAGCCCCTGGACCTTCGCGTCAGACCGGGCAGCAGTCGTTCTCGCGCCGCCCCGGCCTGTTGAGCAGGTTGGATTGCGCCCGGCGCACCACGACGCTTGTCTTGGGGGTTGTCGCCCCAGGGCATGCGGTCGTGGATTGCCCCCGTCCCGCAGTTGAGTCGACAGCTTCCTGGGGACGATACAGCCGGATTTTGCTCGGCGGTCGCGGCAAGGTGGTTCGTGATGCGCATCGTTCGGACTCGGGGAACAGGCGTCGGGAAGCCTCGTGCATTGTGCGGATTCTGGTGTAGCAGTGGACGAAGGGAGCAGCCGATCGTCGCCGTCGGCGGCCGGTAGTGTGAGGACAGGGACGCTCTGTCCGGCGGTGGCGGGTCGCTTCATGGTGCCACTGCGAAAGCGTCGGCTTTGCGCTGTGGCGAACCACTGCACCGCACTGGTTCCAGCCCGCGAAGGTATAGCGCAGTTCTGCCCGTTGCGGATCGCACAGCCCAGGATCCGGTCCGGGGGCAGGTGCTCAGTCGACGGTGATGAGTGCCGAGTGATCGACACGGTCGGATCGGTCGCGAGCCATGCGGTCAGGCCTTCGCTCGAGTTGCGTTGGCGGACAGAGCCTTCCACCCGGAATCCGCTCGACGTTCGTCGTCGGAAAGCCCGTGGCCGGCGGTCATCGACGAATGGCCCATAACGCGATGGCTTCGGTATCTTCCGCGCCGCGGGGTGAGAGCCGATGATGGTCATGGAAGTAGATTCACCGGCCGAGCGAGCCTTCGCGGTGGCTATCAGGGTAGGTGCTCGAGATGAGCCGAATGACGCCGCTGGACGCGGGATTCATGGCCATGGAAGACGCGGACCGGCATGTCAGTCTGGGGCTCGGCACGGTCGCGATCATCGAAGGGCCGCCACCCTCACGCGACGAGATGCGCGCGTACGCGCACCGGGCGCTGGAACGACATCGGCGGCTGCGGTTACGGGTGCGCGGCATGGCCTTGGGATTGCAGGTGCCGGTGTGGGAGGAAGACCCGAATTTCTCCCTGGGACACCACATTCGGTGGGCCGCGCTGCCGGCGCCAGGTGACGAAGCGGCGCTGCGGGACCTGATCGCGACCGAACTGACCGCACGGCTGGACCGCGATCACCCGCTGTGGCGGCTGGTGGTGGTCGAAAACCTCGCCGGTGGCCGCTGGGCGATGCTCCTGCTGGCCCATCACACGATGGTCGACGGAGTCTCCGAGATCACCGCGTTCGAGGGCCTCTGTGATCCGGTGGACGGCGAGGCGATCGGCGCGACCGGGCCGCGCGAAAACCCTTCACGCTCCGGGCTTCCGGCGACGAGGGGCTTGCTGGGGTCGATGTGGTGGGCACTGCGATTGCCCTACACCGTGCCGCGGACCGCCTTCGGCGCGATACGGGCGGCGGGGCCGGTGCTGTACGCCGCGATCGCCCCGGCCGAGGCATCCTCGTTGAACGGTCCCATCGGACGCCAGCGCCGTTATGCCATTGCGCGGACGGACTTGCCGCAGGTGCGCGAGATCGGCGCCGCGTTCGGCGTGACGGTCAACGATATCGCGGTCGCCGCCATCGCCGCCGCCTACCGGCGGCTGTTGCTGAGCCGGGGCGAGCAGCCCGCGCCCGGCAAGCTGCGGATCGTCGTCCCGGTGTCCAGACGCGGCGCGGACGCGAAAACCGTTCTCGACAATCGGGTTTCGGCCATGATCCCGGATCTGCCGATCGAGGTCGAGGATCCTGTCGAACGCTTGCTGGCCGTCCACGAACGGATCCAGGGACACAAATCTCGCGGCGAGGTCGAGGCTGAGCGAACGATTCTCGCACCGGCCCAACGGCTGCCGTTCTGGTTGATAGCCACGGTGTTCCGCCTCGCGGCCTATTATCCGCAGCGGGGTGTGGCAGCGTTGGCGACCAACATCCCCGGTGCCCCACACGGGTTGGCCATAGGTGGTCGGCGAGTGCTGGAGATGTGGCCCTGCATCCCGATCGCCCTGCGGGTACGGAGCACCATCGCGATTCTCAGCTATGTCGACCAGCTGACTTTCGGGATCACCGGTGACTACGACACCACACCCGATATCGACGCGATCGCCTCGGGGATCATGAGCGAGATCTCGGTGCTGTCGGCGCACGCGCGCGGTGTCCCAGCCGGTGCCGGGTTGCGCCACCACACCGATACCGGCACCGTCGGTGAGCAGCCTGCCGGCCGGTCATGAGGTCGTCGTCGTTCCTCATGCGGGCTTGACGACCTGTTGCCCGGTAGGCGGTCGAGCATCGAACTCGATTCAGCCGTGCCGGGCGCAGCGCGGACCGCTTCATAGAGCCACTGCACAGAGCCACTGCTCGGTGTGGATACGACCCGTGAGGTCCGCATGGCCGAAAAGTCAAGGTAGGACCGGCTACCGCAGATAATTTCCCGAGTCGATACTGCCCATGCGGGGCATTCGCCCAGGTTGGCACTTGAGTTACCGCAGATAGTGGGGCGCCTATCTGCGGAAGCTCCTTGGAGTGACTTTTCGCGGAAGTGGGCCGGTCAGTACCGAAATCCCTTGCAGCGCAAGCGATTGAGTCGGTCGCGATTGGCTACCGTGACTTTTCGCCGAGTTGGATCTCACGGGCCGCGACGGGAGGCCGTTGCAGTGTCGCCAACGTTCCTTGTGCGCCCAGCCTGACATCACAGACCTTCGAACTGCGCCCAGTGCACGCCCAGCTCCGGCCCGGGCAACGCCATCGTCCAAAGCTCCTCGACGACATTCACACGGGTGTGGGCTTGGACGAGCAGGCCTTCGACTAACGGTTCTTCACACGTTGGGCCAGCGCGGTGCGCGCCACCGCCGCCGTGCCGCGCACGATCAGTCCGGCCGCGACCAGCGGCGCCAACATGATCCACGGTGAGCCCTTGTGGAAGTCGCAGTAGAAGCGCAGGGCGCTGAGGTGGTGGGTGCGGATCTTGCGGAATGGCGCGGACCGCATGCTTCCGCCTTCGCGGTGGCGGATCTCCACGCTCGGATCGAGAACAACCCGCCAGCCGCCGCGATGCATGTCCAGGGCCATCTTGGTTTCCTCGAAGTAGAGGAAATAGCGGTCGTCGAACCCGCCGACGGCGTCGAACGCCTCACGGCGAAACAGCATGCAGCAACCGGAAATCCAGTCCACATCGCTGACCTCGGTGACCGGTTTCCCGAAGTAGCGGCGCGTGGCCGGGTTGCCCGGCCACGCCCCGCCCAGCAGCGCGTGGGCGATGCCGACCGCCAGCGACGGGAACCGCCGCCCACTCGGATACAGGGTGCCGTCCAGGCGGGCGATCCGCGGGCCGATCATGCCGATGCGCTCATCGGACTTCGCCGTCTCCACCAGCGCGGCGATCGAACCGGGCGTGAGCTGGGTGTCGGGGTTGGCCACCAGAATCCATTCCGCGCTGGTCGCGGCGGCGCCCTGGTTGATCGCCGCCGCCAACCCCACATTGCGGGCGTTGCGGATGACCCGGCCGCCGAATTCTTCGACGATGTCGGCGCTGCGGTCGACGGAGACGTTGTCGATACCGATCACGTCCACCGCGTACGGTGCCACCGCCGACGGGAGCGTCTTCAGGAATCCGGGCAGATCCTCCGCACTCTGGTAGGTAACCAGAGCCAGGCCGACAGCCTTCTCATCCGAGCTGGGCATGACGGCGAACCTACCACCCTGCTGCGGCGCCTGCGCCGCGGATCAAGGCACGGACCAGGCGGTATGTACACATACCCACGGCCGGCTCGACCGCGTCGACGCCAGGGGCCTCAGCGTTCCCGGCGGCGGTCAGGAGGTTCCCTGAGGCGGTCGGGCCCGATGACGGTGGGGTTTTCCAGGGCGTAGATGCGGCGTTCCAGCACATCGAAGGCGTCCTGGCTGGGGTTCCGGACTCGCCGAAAATCCAACGAAGTTCGGGATGTGTGCTGGTAGAGGGTGTTAGAGGGTGATCTGCTGGTTCCGGATGCGGCGTGGGGCGGGTGTTGTCGGCATCGGCGCCGATGAGATTGGTTGGGGCGCTGGAGGGCTGGGTTCGTGTCGGGGCAGACATCGCGGTCGGCGGCTGGATTCCCGCCACGCCCACCGGGAAACCGGTCACCGCAAGGGGCCAGAACCGACCACGGGCCCGGGAACACCACCCACACCCCCGACCCCAGCCCCAGGCGAGGCAGGAAACAAAAACTTCGCACACAATTTCCCTGCGTTTTTTCGACGCCGAATCCGAATAGCGGCGATCCCC
>NZ_BAGC01000101.1 GCF_000308655.1 Nocardia niigatensis NBRC 100131
CTGGCCACGAATTGCGCTATCTGTCCGGTCCGTTCCTCACCGGACCAGTCGACAGGCAAGAGAATCCCCTCCTGGATCAAGGAATCCACCACGTCGTCCACATCGAGCGGGAACCCCTGCTCAGACGCCGCCAGAAAATATGCCAAGTCGCTCACGCCGCCAGCATACGAACGAGCATCCGACAGCTACGCAATCCCAGGTTGCTCGGACCGCTTTCGCATAACGAAAGCGAGTTCGCCGCCTCCGACCTATGGCCGGCAGTCCGGCATGGCATAGACCTAAGCCCGACAGTCGCCGAGATCAACCAAGCCCTGCAATTGCTTCAGCACCGGACATCCAGGGCGTGATCGAAACCGCGGCAGGACTCTACCGCCCTGCTCCAGACATCGACGACGCGATGGTCCGGCTATACGGCGAAGAGGACGGTATCGACGACTACGACCCGCGCTTCAGGCTGACGTTTGACCGCTACTGACTACGACCTTCACGATCTGTGATCGCCTTCCGGATCAGCATCCGAGCACCGTCTCCGGTAACAGACTGGGCCGACAGAATGTCGAAGGCCCGCCCGTACAAAGCGATCTCACGAGGTTGAGTGATCGTGAGCTCAGCAGTAGCACCCTCGACCTTGACCAGGCGATTGTCAAACAGCACGAAGTTCTCGACCGCAGCACGCGCCTCCGCATCCATTGGAACGATCCCGAGCGTCACTCGGGACATCCCGATGATCGAATACAGGCGGTCAAGCTGCCCGATCATGATGTCGTCGTTCCCAACAGTTGTGTGAAGCGCCTGCTCTGCGACCAGAAAGTGGAACCTGCGGCCCGCCCGATACAGAATCTGTTGACGCTCCATACGCTTCGCCACACCCGCGTCGACATCGTTGGGGAGGTGGTAGAACTCGACCGCGTACGCCAAGATCGACGCCGCGTAGTCAGCGGTCTGAAGCAGTCCCGGAATGACTTGAGGTTGCCAGTTCCGAATCTGCCTGGCTGCCTTCTCGAGCTTGACGGAATGCTGCTGCCTCGAGCTGGTGCCGGTAGCAAGAAGACGCCGCCACTCGAGGTACGCGCCATCCAAATTGCGCAGGCTCGCGCGGAGTTCGGGAAGCTGATCTTCGGCTCCCGCATGAGCACAGTAGGCCCTGAGGTCAGCCTCCGATGGCTTGGTCTTGCCGTACTCGATCTTCGAGACCTTCGACTCATGCCATCCTTCTCGGCGAGCAAGCTCTCGGCCAGTGACACCCGCGGCGCGCCGCATCTCGCGCAGCCTCTGACCGAGCGCTTCTCGTTGCGCCTGAACAGAATCAGCCACTACACCGCAGAATCGATGTAATCAGCGAACGGTACAGCCAGCGGCCACAGGCGACCCTTCGCCGCCTTGCAGACAGCCGCTATCTGACGGTCGGTAGTAACGCCGGCTCCCGCTGGCCGTCCTTCCGCATCGACGAGGTTGAACGCCACCGTCGAGTCATCGAACAGCCACCAGTCATCGGCCGGCACGAGGTCCGCATCGACGAGATGCCGTGGCAGGTAACGGATGTCTTCACCCGACTCG
The DNA here is from genome assembly GCF_000308655.1 of Nocardia niigatensis NBRC 100131. Lineage (GTDB taxonomy): Bacteria > Actinomycetota > Actinomycetes > Mycobacteriales > Mycobacteriaceae > Nocardia > Nocardia niigatensis. Next base: position 1,558 of record NZ_BAGC01000101.1, read on the forward strand.
ATGTTGTCCCCGGTCTCGGTCAGCAACCATCGCTGGTAATCGCTGTGAGGAACAGTCACTACACGAATCCTCGTAACAGCAACGCCGCGACCGGTAACTTCCCGGATCAGGCCGTCCCATTCTGCCCACGACTCATCGTTCGGTAGCCGCGGCTCACCATTCAGAAATCGACGCAGGGCCTTCATCTCGCCAGGAACCCCGTAGGCGTCTCGGACTTCCATGTGGAACGCGGACTTCGTTGCCTGACGAAAGAGTTCAGGCCAGACGCTACTCTGCCTCAGTTCCACCGTAGTAAGTCCTCCGAAGCTGCGGTACCTCGATCGCGGTCTCGTAGACAGCCAGTGTCAACTTCGCCAGGGTGTCCGGCTCGGTGACTGGGAGACCCGAGAGCCGGAAGGTACCACGACCAGTGTCGATCATGGTTGCACCGATATAGGTATCCGGTTCGGCGTAACCGAGTAGAACGTGTGGGATCTCGATCGTTTCTGGGGTGCCGGTCTTCCATCCCTGGACCAGATACGAGCTCTGGTCTGTGGCATACAGCGTTGGCAGTCGCCGGACTTCGATCCGTTCTTGCCAAGAAAGCGGAGTTCCATGGTCCCTTCCTCCCGTCACGGGTGTGCACTCCCTTGCCCACCCGAGCCCAGTATCGCTTGGACAGCGCACTTTTGGAGGGCGTATTCAGCGGTTTGAGCAAGTATGAGCAAGTTCGTAGCCGGGCGGATTGCCCACTCGTAACTTCGAGGCAGGCGCTCGGGGCCGGTGATCGTCGTCCCCGCCCCGAGTCGCCACCGACGACGACACAGACGACGAACGACGGCGAGGGACGACGATGGCCTTGACCGAACCAGAAGCCAAAACCCTTGGGGCACTGTCGACCCTCGACCGATCGCAGGCCCTGACCATCCAACAGCTGTGCCGCACAACCGAGCTCGCCGAGACATCGCTGCGCCACGCCCTGGGGCGGCTCTCGCGCGCAGGGCTGGCGATGCGCCTTTCCCGCGGGCCCGCGCGGTGGCAGTCGACCGACCGCGGCCGGCGGACAAGCCGCATGCCCGTGTACGCCGAATACGCGAGGACCCCTCGATGACAGGGCCCAACCAGCACCTGCCGATCCCTGCCCGCCGCCCACCGCTGCGCGTAATTCCCGGTGGCTCGGGAGGGATCGAGGTCCGCGTGTACTTCATCTACACGCCGACGTGGGCGCCAGATCCTGTGACGGCGGTTCTCGTTGATCGCCCATTCGAGTTAGGCGGCCTACCGGCGGCAGCATCCCCTTTCTTGCAGGCCATCCGCTTTTTGCAGGGAACACGCCTGGGCCCGATCACCGCCGCCCACATCGACTGGATCGCCCAGCAAAAACCCGCCGGCCCGGACCTTCGCTACAGCCTCCACAACGCGCTCGCCTGTGGCGACTACCAGGTCGAGGTGATCGAGACCTGGGACGAAGTCCTCCACGCGGCAACACATCGCGCGGCGGCCAACGAATGAACACGACCGCCGATCGGATGTCTCACCGAAAGGCCCGTGACAGCCAGTGAAGTGGCGCCATCTCCAGCAACGGGAGCATGCCCTGAGCATCGACGTCCATCACCTGCTTCGCGCGATGCTCGCCAGCCCAGCAACCAGGCCCCGAGCAACCATGGACGAAAGCGCGCGAGTTCGCCAATTCCCGAAGGTTGCAGGCAGGGAACCCGCGTAGGTTTGGCTCCGGAATTTCGGATGGGGTGCAGGTTCGTCAGCTGATTGTAGTCGCCAGCCTGTCTCATGCAGGTGGGGTCTCGTGCTGCCGAAGTCCTAGAACGTCACCGTGAGATCTTGGCGAGCCAACCGGCGCACGCCCCAGAAGTAGGTGAGCAGTGGCATGGTGCACCAGAGCACGTTGATCAGGACGAACTTGATCCACATCTCCGCCGGGCTGGTCATGCTCTCCAAGTTGTTTGCGATCTCCACCCCGAAATAGATGGCGGGCAGCGTGACCTCGACGATCATCCCCGCCATGATCAAGGAGAGTTGAGTGCTGGTGAAGCGCCTGCGGTTCCGGAAGAACTGTACGAGGGCATATGCCTCGAAGATCCCGACGAACAAAGCGACCCATTCGAGAACGACGATGAGCGGATCCCCGTTGAGGTAACGCGCGTCGCCGCCGAGCAGGATGGGCGACCACATGTAGGACCAGAGGGCGCCGTTCTGCACGCCGTCTCGGATCTGGTCGAAGAACAACAGCCACGGCAGTTCCCAGATGAATCGTGGTATCAGGGCGATGAAGACCCAGACGATGACCATCGCGCCCAGCCGCTCCGACTTCGTACGTCGGCGCTGGTCCGGAAGCGGTAGCCACGGCAGCGCAAGCGCCGTCGCGAAACAGCCGACAACAACAAGCACCAATCCGCTGGAGGCCACGGCATGGGAGACGCCGACATGAACTTCGAGGTACCAGAACGGTAAATGTGCAGCGAAGAAGAATGTCAGAACGCCGAAGAGCGCCTTCTGTAGTGAGGAAAATCTGCGCTTCGCCGATCGATCGATTTGGTCGTCTCGGCGGCTGGTTTCGGTCATGGGTCGAACCTCCGTCGAGGGTGGGGATACTGCTGGTCGAGCGGGTTGTGCGCGTGCCCAGGATGTGACCTACGCTCGTAGCATTGCACATGCAATGTTTCTGTGGCAAGGGTGACGGCGGTGTCGATTATGTAGGTGAGCGCGTCTTCCGAGTCGGCGTGAGGAATTCGTTGGAGGTGTCATAGGGTGGTGCGGATGATGAAACACGCTAAACCGGCCAGGCCGCGGCGGTGAGTGCGCGTGAGCGTCCGGCTCCGCGCCGGCCGGTCGCCGGTCGACAGGAGCGGGGGGACCGGACGCGTGAACTTCTGATCGACGAGACGGTCCGGTGTATTCGTGAAGAAGGGTTCTCGGCCGCCAGCGCACGGCACATCGTCGAACGCGCCGGGGTGAGTTGGGGGGTCATTCAGCATCACTTCGGTGACCGCGATGGTCTGTTGGCCGCGGTGATCGAAGATGCCGTCGACCGTTTGGTCACGACGCTCGAGTCGTTGTCCGATCCCACGCTCGACCTCGATACCGAGGGTCTGGTAGAAGCGACATGGGATGCCTTCGCGAACCCGAGGGCGATGGCCGGGTTGGAGATCCTCATCGCGACGAAGGATTTGCGAGTCGGGTTCGACAAGGAGCACATGCAACGTCTCCTCGCTGCTCTCGCGAGTTTGAACCAACGGTTCGTTGCCGGTGGCGACCGTGAACACGTCGTCGCATTGGGCATGTTGCTGTGGACCACCCCGGTAGCAATGATGATTGCCGAGACCTTCGCAACGGTCCCGCTCGCGGCGGAGGACGCGCAGAAAGCGATTGCCGGCCTGATCGATCATCATCGCCGAGTCGAGTGACTGCGCCGGATTCGCGTGGCTCAGCTGGTTAGTGGCGAGGTGGCTGCCCTGCGCGGTGTGGGTGTGTGGCGTTGACGTAGCGCATAGCGGTTGCAGCGGTGATTCTGAAGGTCCGCATGAGGTGGATCGGGTCGGCGGTGGTGGTTGCTTCGGGGGTAGTGGCGCAACCGGCCGGAATCCGGCGCTAACGCAGTGATGCCCTGGGCGGAGACCCAGGGCATCACGAAAATGGCTGTGGCTGTGGCTATTTCTTGCCGGATCCGCCGTCGCTGTTGGCATTGGTCGCGCCTGCGGACTGGGCTCGGCTGGCGAACCCTGTTGTGGCCGTGCGGCTGTCCGGGTTGCGGGCCCCGGCGCTCTGGATCGCGGAGGCCCTGCTGGCGGTCATCTTGCCGCCGCTGGCGTGGCGACCGCCTTTGCCGCTGGACTTCGACATCGCTCGACTGAAGTCGCTCGAGGCCGCGACCGCGGCTGCTAGGGGTGCTTGTGCCATGCCGGCGACCATACAACCGTTTAGTACATATGTGCAATACGTATGTTTATTACAAATGTTCAGATAGGCCACCGACGGGTTCGAGACACTCCGGGTACTGGCGATCGAGCTGCTCGACCTGCACCGAGCTGTCTTCGTGCCACCATCGAGTCAGACCATGCGGGCGCGTTCGCCGGCATCAGATTCTCCGAGCCGCCAATCCTGGCCCGGCTCAATCAATTTGATGTCTCCTGCTAACGGCCCGGTACGTTGTGTTGATGACCGTTGCTATGTATTCGGCCGAACAGGTGGCTGCCATTCTCGGATTGCATGTGCGTACCGTGCGCGGATACGTTCGAGACGGCCGTCTGCCAGCCGTGAGGATGGGCAAGCAGTACCGAATCAGCGAACGGGACTTGCGTGCCTTCACCGGCGTGGTACCCGATGAACCGATCAGTACCCCGCGCGTGCACGTTTCGTCTGTCGTGCACATCGACGACGTCGACCGTCTCGCGATGGACCGGATCACCGCACGCCTCGCAGCGACCGCGATCGGCGACTCGAGCGTTCCAGTGCAGCTCAACGTCCACTGGACCTACGACGAATCTTCTTGCCGCCTTACCATCTTCGTCGTCGGCGACCCAGAATCCGCAGCAGCCGTGATCAGACTGATCGGCACCTCGACGCGCGCGGGTCAGGAAGTGAGCACCGACGTTTGCCGCTCCCGATCTGGCCCGCATGCCGTCGAGCACAGGTGATCGCGAGCACCTTCGGCGCTGGACAGGGCTCGTGAGAATTGCAGTGCGGCAACCGGTTTCCGCGTAGCCAGGCAGGTTTTCCGCACCGGCACATCGCATCCAATTATCGACATCGTGTTCGCCCTCGACGACATCGTAGAAGCCACTGCTATCCACATTGGCAAGATCGTCGCCACCGTCTGACACCGACCAAGCCCCTCCGAGAAAGCGGGGGAACCTCAGGTGGGCTATGTCCGTCTTCGGCATGCCCTGCCCAGCCCAGGATGGACGCGACGGCCGACTACCTATGTGATCGTGGAGTACAGCGATGCCCACGACATCGGCCGTGCGTGCTTGACCTTGTCACTGTGTAAAGGCATTGAATGGCTGTCGGAGGTGGTCCCTATCAACTCGACACACAGGAACCCATACACCTTGCGACTGTTCGAGGCATTGGCCGCTGCGAACTCATCGACCCGGCTCGAGGCGGCTCTGGCAGCCGGCACGCATCCCGAGCCCTTCTTCGTCGATGCACTCGTAGAGCGGTGCGCGATCGAGCCGGACTTCTTCGTGCGCGACATGCTCACCTGGGCGCTGACCCGCCTCCCGCGCGAGATCACAGTTCCTGCACTACGGGCGGAGCTCAATTCCGAACACGCGCAAGCCCGCAGCCAAGCGTTGCACACGCTGTCCAAGATCGGGGACCCGAATACCTGGTCAGCGATTACGCATTCGATGCTGCACGATGCCGACGACGAGGTCGCGCGGAGTGCATGGCGCGCTGCGGTCGTTCTCGTGCCCGACGAGGAGGAGGTGAAGGAGGGGCTGGCCACGGAACTGGCCACGCAATTCGGCCGAGGTGACCGCGAGGTACGGCTGAGTCTGAGCCGTGCTCTCGTTGCACTCGGCGAGGTGGTCGAGCCGGTCCTGCAGACGGCGATGGCAAGTCACGACCCGACGGTACGGGCGCACGCGATCGCCACGCAGCGGCTCCTGAGTGACCCGGATGCCGGATTCGACCTCGCTGTCGGTGAGGCGAGACGGGTCGTCGCAATCGGTCCGGATCGGGAGGAGACAACGGCGTGCTGATCGGCGACGTGGCGCGCTTCTCGGGAGTGAGCGCCCGGATGCTCAGGCACTACGACTCCCTCGGGCTGGTACGACCGACAGGCCGCACCGTGAGTGGCTACAGGGAATACTCACCCGACGATATCCGGCGGATCTTCCATGTGGAGGGGTTGCGGTCGCTGGGACTGTCCCTGCGCCAAATCGGACAGGCTCTCGACGATCCTGGATTCAGCCCGTCCATACTGGTTGGTGACCTCATTCGAAGGACCGAAGCACGACTGAACCGGGAGCAAGAACTCCTCGAGCGGCTCCGTACCGTAGATGCCGCCGATCCAGGCGGCTGGCAAGACGTCCTACGCATAGTCGGGCTCTTGCACGGACTCCGTTCGCACAGTGCCGCCCGGCGACAGCAGGCCGTCCTCGCCCCCGCCGAGGACGTGCCGGTGCCTGCCGAACTGCTGGCCGAGGCGATCCTGACCGAATCCGATCCGAACGTTGCCGGGGCCCTGCGGTGGGCACTCGCCCGGGCCAACGGCGACGGCGTGGCGAGCGTGGCGTTCGGCCTGGGCTCGGAAGACGTCGAAGTCCGGCGGCGCGCGGTCCTGGCGCTCGCCGAGCTACCGGCTGACGAAGCGACCACGATACTTGCGGACGCGCTCGGGGACGCCGACGCCACGGTCCGCAGACATGCTGCTCTCTCACTCGGTGCGCGGGGCGTTGCCCGGGCTGTGCCGGCACTGGTCGATACGGTGGTCAAGGGGCCGAACGATGTCGAGGCGGCCGAGCTCTTGGGAGCATTGGCACAGGACGCGAAGTGGGCGGACCTGATCATGAGTGCGCTGGCAGACGAACTCACCGCGCACACAGCGGACTCGGCGGTACGGGTGCGACTGACCCAGGCACTCGCCGAGATGCCGGGGACCATCGCGCTGGACATCTTGCGACAACTGGCCCACGACGAAGACCGCGTCGTGGGCCTCGTCGCCTCGGCCCTCATCAGAAGGCTCGAAGAAGAGCCGGATCAGGAAGACTGAGACACGCCGATCGGGGTAATGAACATCGCGTCGGGCTAACAGCATCTCCATTTCCGGTACGAGCTTGCCGATACGGATCCGACAATGGGGCACTCGCACACGCCCACGGCCAACTCCGCACCGCCCCTCCTCAGCACCGAGGACACATAGTCGAAGACACCCGTCCACGCCACGAAAGCACAGATCAACACGGATGTTCGGCCACCGGCGCCGAGATAACGGCGGCGATCGTCGACCGACTGACCTTCGGCGGACCATCATCGAAACCGGATGGTCACCGGCGCAGCCACCTTGGACTGGCGACGTGTTCCGGCTGACCTTGTTGGTGCCGTTGGCCTGCTGGCTGCTCGAGGCCCGAGCGCCCCGCACCCGGTAGCGCGTGGGTGCGGTGTTGGCGGTGCTGACCGTGGCCGAGCTCGCTCAGACGAAGAGTTGTCTTGGAGTGACAAACCTGTTCTCCGCTGTCCTACATCACGACATACCAAGCCCCACACCATCATTCGATTGACACGCGAACCGAACCGCTAACCGAGCGGCCTTGGTACTAGCTTGACTCTGTCGGTGATCTTGGAATTCGGCATGTCGCGGCTGGCGGGCTGCCACACTGCGAGGCGCGAAAAGCACTGCGCCCTCGAAGCAACTGGTGAATGTCACTCGGACCAGGACCGGCCATGACGGTCCCGCCGCTGACGGCGCGGGTGGCCCGCGCCAGCAATCCTCACGGAACTGCGGCGATGTGGATACGCGACCGGCTCGAAAGCCTGTGGAGCAACGAGGATTTCGCCGACTGGTATCCGCGCGACGGCCGACCCGGCCTGTCCCCGGCTCAGCTGGCCACCGTGTGCGTCCTGCAGTATGTGCTGGACCTGTCCGACCGGCAGGCGGCCGAGGCCGTGCGTTGTCGCATCGACTTCAAGTACGCGCTCGGTCTGGAGCTGGACGACCCCGGGTTCCATCACAGTGTGCTCAGCGATTTCCGCCATCGGCTCGCCGAAGGTGACCGCGCCGACCGGCTGCTCGATCTCGCTCTGGCCCGACTCACCAAGGCCGGGCTGGTGCGCGAACGCACCACCGCGCGCACCGACTCCACCCACGTCCTGGCCGCGGTGCGCGACCTGACCCGGCTCGAACTGGTCACCGAGGCCGTCCGCGCCGTGCTCGAAGAGATTGCCCGGACTGCTCCGTATCTGCTTTCCGGTCTGGTCGACGGAGATTGGGGACGTCGATATGGCCGTCCAGTTCGCCTGGGCAAGAACCCGCTCGGCCCAAGACCAAGATCCTCACCGCTGGCGAGGACGCCGGCCAACTGCTCGAGCACCTGCGAGAACACGGACCCGACTACCTGTCCGGTCCCCAGGTCCAGGCCCTGCGACAGATCGTTCTGCAGAACTACTACCGCGACGAGAAGGGTCGCCTGCGCTGGCGGACCGACGACGACGGCGGTCTGCCGCCCTCGTCGGTGGCGATCGTCTCTCCCTACGACACCCAGGCCCGCTACGCGCGCCGAGGCCAGGTCACCAGGTGGAAGGGGTTCTTGGTCCATCTGACCGAAACCTGCGCGGCCGAAGGCGCCAACGTGATCACCGACGTGGTCACCACACCGGCCACCACCAACGACGCCCAGGCCCTGCCCGGAATCCACACCCGCCTGCGGCGCCGCGGACTGCTTCCGGCCGAGGACCTGGTCGACGGCGGCTACACCTCCCTGGTCCACGTGGCGCACGCGGCCCGCGAACACCAGGTCACCGTCACGGGCCCACTGCCGGGCAACCCCACCCGCCAGCACCGCGAGAACGACGGCTTTAGCCGAGACGACTTCCACATCGACTTCGACCGCCGACAGGTCACTTGTCCTCGAGGCCAGGTCAGCAAGGGCTGGCACGGTCCCTACCCGACGTCGTCTCCGACCGCCGACCCACTGATCGTGGCCCGGTTCACGAAAGCCCAGTGCCAGCCATGTCCGGTCCGCAGCCAGTGCACCAGCTCCCGCGACAGCGCACGCAACGTGGGATTTCCGCCGCGAGAACTACTCGACCTGCAAGTTCGAGCCCGCGACGAGCAGCAGAACCCGGCCTGGAGGCAGCGGTATGCCGTACGTTCCGGCATCGAGGGCACCGTCTGCGAACTCGCGAACGGGCACGGCATGCGGCAATGCCGCTACCGCGGCCAGACCAAGACCCACATCCAGCACGTACTCACCGCCATCGCCGTGAACATCGAACGACTCAGCGCAGCACCTCTAGCAAGCCGTCTCCGCCACGACCATCAACGGCCTTCCAAAACTACTTGGACCACGAGGGAATTCCCCGATCACGGTCCTGGCGGGCCCTCCACAGCTGATCTTGACATTCCCAAGATCACCGACAGAGTCAAGCTAGGTCTTCGGGAGATGGTTCGGCGACGAAGAAGAACCCGAATACCGGGGAACTCGTGACCAGCGTAGCGGTGGCGGGCGCGCGGACCTGACCGACGCCGATGGGCGAGGCCGGGACTGTTGCTACTTGAGACGCTCCCTGACACATCAGTAACCCCAGCTATCGGGTCTACAGGCACGCGCCCCGAAACTGTGATACTGACTCCCGTCCAGATCGAAACAGATGGAGTCCCAAATGAATTCGAAGAAGTTCCTCGGTGCCTTGGCCGTCACGGCCGGCCTCTGTACCCCCGCTGCCCTCCTCGCCGCCCCCGCCCAAGCCGAGCCGCTGCCCGTCACCGCCGCACAGCCCGTCGACACCACCGGCTCTTCGAACGGCTCGTATTCTGCCGCGAACCACCTGGTCTGCCTCCTCTTTCACACCAGCCTCAACGGCTCCGTAGGGATCGCGTCCTGCTGACCCGCTAGCTCGAGCTTCAATTGGGGTTGTGCTGTGCGCTGGCCGCGTACTCCTGGTTGATCATGGCCGAAGCCCTTGGTGGACGATTTATCTTGCGAGAGAACAAATCTAAGGAACCAAGGGCTACGGTGAATAGTGACCGGCGCGCTCCAACGCCGCGCGGATCGGTTCGGGCAGTGCAGACACGTCGGTGGGGTCCAGGCGGGTCCCGCGATCGCTGTCGCGGGCCGGGATGCGCTGTTCGGCGCGGTCACGTGGCCGGTCCGGTCAGCGCACCTCGGCGGACCGGTGTCGGGTCTCGTGGCCTCGATGCGCAGGCGGCGGCGATCGTGGTGACAGTGATCGAGTCGGTGTCCTGGTCGCAGACCTCGAAGTGCCAGTCCACGCACCGCGGTCCGGTGACCACCCGCAGGGGCATGTGACGCTGGCGAGCGTCGGCGACGGCGTCGAGGACGGCCCGCAGTCCCGAAACGCTGAAGAAGGTGAGCCTGCTCAGGTCCACCCCTACCAGCCCGGCGCCGGTGGCGAGGGCTTCGGTGAGGTGTTCGCGGAATGTGGCGACGGTGCAGCAGTCGATCTCGCCACTGGCGGTCACGACTATCGTCGACCGCGACGGTCTGCTGAGGGCGACGCTCAGTTGTGTGCGTATGGCCGGGTCGCCGCGGTCGGGTCTGCGGTGATGGAGGAACTCGACATCAGGATCAGATCCTTGTCCAGCTGGGTGGAAAGACGCGGAAAACTGTTCTGCCACACCGGTTGTCGCCTATATGGTGGTGGCCCCGGGCCCCTGCGATGGACGCGCCCTACGGGTAATCGAGAGGTGGCGGGAAGAGGCGCCATGGCAGTCCGGCAACCGGTGGTCAGCCGGGGTCGGCTGGTCCGCGTAGTGCACGGTATCTAGCCGAGCGTTTCGGAACCGACCGCATCGATCAACGCGTCCGCTGCGGCTCAGCGATCCAGTGGCCGGGCATATTGGTCGTGGGCGCGGTGCCCGGGATGTACTCGGGGCCGGTTGCCCATGCTGGTGCCTTTGCGCGAAGCGCCGAGCACCACCACCCGCGCGGCTTCCGGCCCTGGGACAGCGCCTGTACGGCCGTGTGGCTGCACGGCGGGACCGTGCACAGCGACAGGGTCGGCAGCCGCCGACCCCTTGGAATCAACCATCTAGGCCCCCCAGCGGCGCCGCTGGCACCCCCGCAATGGCGTGGACGTGGCAGAAAGCGCTTGTCGTGCTGGGGTTGTCGGTCGCGAACTTCGTGTTCGTGGGCTGGGGAACATGTCAACGGCCGCATCCGATCACGGTGGTCAAGTGCTGTCGGGTTGCCGACGAAAATTCATCCGTAACAAGCGGACCCACGCGATCGACATGTCCGGCAGAAGCATTTGCTACCAGATGGAAATGCTCACAACTGAAGGAGACGCGTCGTGGGTTCCGCCGACTTGATGAACTGGCTGTCCGAGGGCTACCTCAGTGGCGACCCGATCCGCTACCCCCTGTATGTGGCCATGATGTTCCTCAGTATGCCGTTCCAACTGCTGACCGGACATGGGTTCTGACCCGACCTCGTCGAGCACACGAGCCGCAAGGTTCGTCCATCCGTTGTCAAAAAGCCTGACAGGTAAAGGAATCCGACAAATGAAGCTCGGCGCATCCAGGCACTTGATCACCGCCGTGATCTGCGGCGCGGCACTGTTGCTCAGCGCGTGCACCGAGGATGTCACACCCGCAAAGGGGACGACAGGCTCGGCCGTTTCGACGAGCGCGGCGGCGAGCGCGCCCACCACGGCAAAGGCCGACAGTGGATCCGCCCCGGAGACCACGCGCACCGACTCCGGTGTCGACACACCCACCACCACGGCCGCGCCGGTCTCGGACGGTCCCTGGGATCCCTGCGAAATTCCCTCTGCCGACCTCGCCGCCGCGGGGTTGGACCCGGGCACGAGGGAGCGGAAAGACCTCCAACACCCCGACGTACGGGGATGTCAGTGGCTGGCCTCCGATGGGAAGTACGAGCTGATCATCGAATCCCTCACCTCGACAGTCGATCAGTTGCTCAAGCCCGGTGCTTACCGGGATCTCAGGCGAACCGAGTACTACGGCCGTCAAGTGGTCGTCTTCAACTCGGTCCAGGACAGCAATCACATCGGTTGCCTGTTGGGCGTCCAGACCTCGACAGGATCGGTCTTGTTCACGACGCGCAAGCATAACGGCCAGTCGCCGACGCTCGAGCCCTGCGCTGCCGTGCAGGAGTTTTCGGCCAAGTTGGGCAATAAGAATCTGCCTGCATAACAGGCGGATCCATGCTCGCCAGATTTGAGGTTCCGGTAGTTATCTGAATCGCCCTGGGTTTCGTGCCCACTCTTTTTCTTGGGAGGATGGGCAGGAGATGCCAGCGAAGTACGACGAAGCGACCAAGGCCAGGGCTGTCCGGCTCGTCGTTGATCACCGTGACGACTACGACAGCGAATGGGCCGCGATCAAGGCGGTGTCGGCTCGGCTGGGTATGACGGCGGAGACGCTGCGGAAATGGATCCAGCAGGCCGCGGTCGATCGGGGCGAGGCCGAGGGGACCTCGACGGAGTCGGCCAGGATCATCCGGGAGCAGAAACGGAAGATCGCCGAGTTGGAGCAGACGATCGAAATCCTTTCTGCGGCAACGTCTTTTTCTCGCGGGACAAGCACCCGCGACACCATTAGTGTGTGAGTTCATCGCCGAACACAGGGCCCGGTTCCCGATCGCGGCGATGTGCCGGGCGCTGACCGCGCGCGGGGTGAAGATCTCGGCGAGGACGTTCCATGCCTGGGTGAAACGTGCGCCGTCGAAACGGGCGTTGTGGGATACCGCCCTCACCGAGATCCTCGCCGGCTATTACGAGCCCGACGAGAACGGCAAACGTCGGCCGGAATGCCTGTACGGGGCGGAAAAGATGTGGGCGCACCTGCGGCGCGAAGGCATCCAGGTGGCCCGGTGCACGGTGGAACGGTTGATGCGGGCCAACCGGTGGCGAGGTGTGGTGCGGTGCAAGAAGATTCGCACGATTGAGGCCGATCCGGCTGCGGCGCGGGCGGCGGATCTGGTGGATCGGCAGTTCCGGGTGCCGGCACCGAACTGCTGGTCGTGGCCGATTTCACCTAATGGGGAAGTCGGACCCAGTTCCGACCGCCGGAAGCGGATCGGCGGGTGGTCACTGAGATTTCACCGATCCGAGCACGGTCACGGTAGCTCACGGGCAGTCTGGTTCGGGCCGGGCTGCCGATGGGTGATCACTGCATGTGATGACGGTGATCGTGCTCGAAGATCTCTACGTAGACGGTGACCCCGCCGGTCCGCCGCGAGGGCCGGTGATCGGCTTGTGAGATGCCGCGCCGTGAGCGCTTCCATTAGGTTGCCGCACCGCCTCGAGCTCGGTGAACGACAGGATTCACCGGCAGAACGGAGCGAGTACATGCAGCTGACCTGCGGTATCGACTGGTCGGAAATCCGCCACGACGTCGCATTGGTCGACGAGACCGCAAAAGTGTTGGCGCGCAGGAAAATCGACACCGGGGTGGTCGGCTTCGGTGAGTTGTTGACGCTGATCGCCGAACACGGTGGCAGCCCCGAACAGACGCCGATCGCGGGTGCCGGGCGGCCAATCGAACCGAGCCACACCAACGGCAGACT
>NZ_BAGC01000100.1 GCF_000308655.1 Nocardia niigatensis NBRC 100131
GTTCGATCCCGCCCGGCCGCTGTGGGAGCTGTGGCTGCTGCCCGGCCTGCCGGACCAACGGGTCGGCGCGTTCTTGAAGCTGCATCACGTCCTCGCGGATGGCCCGGCCGCGATGGCCGCCTTCGGGGCGCTGCTCGACCGGACCGCCGACGCGCCCGTCGATGGTGCACCGCCGTGGACGCCGACGCCCACCCCGTCCACCGGTGAACTGCTCCGCGACAACCTGCGACGCCGCCGGCACGAACTGGGGATTGGGTGGTCGGGCCTTGTCCATCCGAGCAGAACACTGCGCCTTGCGCGCCGCGCGTTGCCGGCCTGGCGGGAGGTGCTCACCGAAAAGCCTGCCCCACGAACCAGCCTCAACCACCCCGTAGGCCGCGAGCGCCGACTGACCATTGTCCGCGGCCGCCTCGACGCCATCAAGCTCGTCGCCCATGTCCATCACGCCACGGTCAACGACGTGGTGCTGACCGCGGTTGCCGGTGGCCTGCGCCAGCTGCTGGCAAGCCGCGGCGAGGATGTCCACGGGCTCGTCCAGCGCGCGATGGTGACCATCTCCCACCACGAAGCGCGGCCCGGGGAAGCGCAAGGCAACACGCCCGGATGGATGATGGTGCCGCTGCCGATCGGTGAGCCGGACTCGTTGTGCCGGCTGACGTTGATCGCCGCGGAGACAAGCGCACGGAGAGGCAGGGCTCGCCCCGAGGCAGGCAGCGGGATCTTCAGATTCGTTGCCGGCCAGCGCATCTGGTACCAGCTGTTTCCGCGGCAGCGGTCAGTGAACCTGGTCGTGAGCAACGTCCCGGGTCCGCCGATGCGGCTGTATCTCGCCGGCGCGCCGCTGCTGGAGGTGTTCCCCGTGCTGCCGCCCATGGGCAACCTGACACTTGTCGTCGCCGCCCTGTCGTACGCCGGCCAGCTCAACTTCACTGTCGCCGCTGACCAGGACAGCTGCCCGGACGTGGAGGTGTTCGCCCGCGGGGTGCGCGATGCACTCGATGACCTCGCGCAACCGATCCTGGGGTCTGAGACGGGCGGTCGGGCCGGTGCCACGGAGTCGGTACCGACGCCTGACGCACCGGTCACGCCGCGTCGGTCACCCCGGTGATCGATCCCGGCGTCAGCGGCCGGAACCTGGTGCGGTGCAGAATGTCCGCTTCTAGACCGATTCCAGTGTGTTGGGGGAGAGAGCGCGAAACCCGCACAACGTTCAGCAACTGCTCACGGAGTGGCCGGGCAGCCTCGGCGAGCACAGCTTCTGCTCTGGTGGGAATGCCCGGTGATGGATGGTCATCGGCGTCGAATTCCTTCAAGCCCATGGCCGTCCACAGAATCCTCACGCCGCGGCTGTGGTCTTCCTGCAGTCCTCGGATGTGGAACCAGACCTGATCCATACGCCACATCGCCAAGATCTCGTCGAGCAGTCCCAGCCGCCAGGCACGTCCGTAGAGACCGCCGATCACGTCCCAGGGGTCCAGGATGATCTGGCGTCGCCGAACCTCATGGTCGACCAATCGTGGCGCCACGCAAGTTCCCGCGTCCTATGCGCAGGTTGATCCTGGCGATGCGGGCCGCGGCGGAAGGGTGGGTCAGCGTGAAATGCGGATCGTGTCTTCGGGCAAGCGACAGCAGGGTGTCGCGGAGCGCGGGGCCATAACCCAGGTCGACGGCCACTCGGTCGCACAGGTATTCCTGACGCCAGTTGAGCCACATCATCGGAAACAGTTGCAGGACGCAGAGTACGGCCAGGGCGACGGCGACGCGGACATCGACGGCCGGGAGCATCAGCGCTACCAGGGTGGCGAAGGGGATCGGATAGGCGATCAACAGGACGAGGGCGTGGTACACGGTCCATCGATCCCGCCGGGGCAACGTTTCGATCAGTAGTTTCGTCGGGCCGCCGAAGAGTTTGAGGGCCGGTGTCGCGCACAGTATTTCGATTGCCCGCAGAAGCCAGCCGCCGATCACATGATGCCCGAGCTCATGCGCGACCACAGCCCGCAACTCGACCGGGGGCAGCTCACGGACCGCGGATACCGATACCACGACCAGGCGATGCGGTTGGGCGTGGGCGGGCATCCCGCGTGTTTGGGATTCTTCCCGCACCATCAGTCGCAGACGGGATTCGGGCATGCCCGCCGCGCGCAGCACATCGTGCCGAGCCGCGATCAACGCCGCGAGGGGCTCCTCGTACTTCCGCGGATACACCGCCTCGTCGTGGTGTCGTGCAGCCGAGCGCCGACGACTTTCGTCATCCGGCAGTACCCGGCAGAGCAGACGCATGAACAACCAGGCCGCGCAGCGTATGACCCCGACGGCGATGGCCGCCCACAGGCCGACCCACACCGCGAGACTCCGGAGAATGACCAAGGTCGCCGCGGCCCAGGGCAGCACTACCAGTAGGCGGATGAGTGGTAGCAGTCTCGCCTCGAGAAGCGAGAGGCCGCCGAACCGGTATTCTGGTGTGGCCGAGGGGGATTCGAGAGACATGGCGGATCAGCTCTCCGTGCGGGTGAGGCGCTGTGTCCTAGCGCTCGCGATCACTTCACGATACGAACCGGCCGAGCGGCCGCGTAGCCCCCAGTTCGAATGGGCAGGGCCACGATCCCTCCCTGCGCCCAACCCCACCAGCTCCTCGCAGTATGAGCCGGACCGCCGACAGATGCGGGCCCGATCACCGGGAAACCAAGGTGTCAATCCTCTTGGGCGGGAACCAATTCCACGGAACGGGCCGGAAACGGTAGCAGCCGGGTGCGTTTTCTCCGATCTTCGCCGCGGCACTCACCGCGAATCAGGGTGCCTGAGCGGACGAATTCCGGGTTCACCCCGATGCGCGCCAAACCCTCTGCGCGACAAGCTGAATCCCGGGTCGGGACACTGTCGATAAGGAGTTACACGCATGGCTCAACGGTTGCTGGTCGGTCTGGGTACTGCCGCTCTGATCGCCGCTGCGGCTGGCGCGCTCGCCCCGGCGGCGAACGCCACGGACCTGGCCGAAGGGGTGTCGTGCAACGATCGCAGTTGCCGCAACGACACCGACGACGTCTACCGCGTGCAGGCCCGGGTGCAGTGCACGGGCACCGTTGGCCCACACGAGATCTCGTTCTTGGTCAACAGCCACTCCACCCAACATGTCAGTGCCTCATGCCCGGATGAGTGGTTGTTACGCCACCACGGAACCATGGACTGGAACAGTGTGACGGGCATCGACTACCTCAGCGCCACGGTCGACAACAGCAGCCGTCGCCCGGCTCCCAACGGGTCCTGATCCGGACGATATCGCCCCGAGCGCGCACCGCCGAGGAGTCCGCATCGTGATCGTCCGCGCTATGCGGTCGATCTCGGTGCGGCGGTATCCCCAGCGTCGGGTGTAGGCAACGAGAATCGCCCCGCACACCGCGCGATCGAGTCATTCGGTCATTTGCTCAACCAGCTGCCGGATTCCCGATCGTGCAGTACGTGGTGTCAGTCTTCTTGGGCGAGAACCAATTCCGCAGTCGGGTCGGGGGATCGGGGTGCTGCGGGCGGGGCGGGCATGGCTGGGCCCATGACCGTCTCCCACCAGGGGCGTAGGTGGCTGGGTTCGGGCCAGTACACGACGGGGGTGTCGGATTCGTTGGTGGTCGAGGCAGGGGCGGTGTCGGTGGTGGGGGCCATGAGAACTTCCCAGAGGGGTTGTCGATCGGTTGGTCGGTCAGGCGGCGCGGGCTTGGCAGCGGGTCCGCCGCCATCGTGGCTGTGCTCGGCGCGGGCGGTGGTCGGCGCCGGCGCTGGCTGCGGGGTAGGGGATGACGCGGGTGGCTTCGGGTCCGCGGTTGGTGTCGGTGGCGGTGTAGATGACCGGTTGGCCGGGGGTGAGGGTTTTGTAGCCGGGGACTTCGATCACGTGGTAGTCGACGAACACCGCGGGCCCGCGGGCGGGGGCGAGGAAGCCGAAGCCTTTCGCGGTGTCGAACCAGTCCACGCGTGCCGCGCGCCAGCGCGGCATTTCGGTGTCGGTGTGGGTGGGGTCGGCCGGCGAAGTGGTGGTGGTGGTTTTCGTGGGGGTGGTCATCGGGCGTGCTCCAGGCTGTGGTCGCCGACGATGGTGTCGGTTCGGCTGGGCGGGTGGGTTATGTCGTGATCGTTTCCAGGAGTTCGTCGACCGCGGCCAGCGAGGACCAGGGGTTGGTGGCGGTGTGGCCGGGGTGGGCGTCGGACCAGGCGAGGTAGGCGTCCTGCTGCGGTGACCAGCGCACGTGGATCTCTCCCAGCGCGAGCGGCTGGTGTGATTTGCGGGTTATCTGTGGTTTCTGGGACATGGTCGGCTCTCCAGGCTTCGGGTTTCCGCGCTGGTGCGGGGGCGGCTGCTCTCGCATGGCCGGGATCGGGTGCTCCCGGGTTCCGGCGGGCGGGCGCGGGCGCCGGAACCCGGTGGTGGTGGTGTGGTCGCAGGGCGTCGGCCAGGGCGAGGGTGCCGCCGGTGATGGTCGCCAGGTGCACCAGGATCGGGGTGCAGGCCAGCACGGTCAGAATCGAGTGAACGGTGTGCGAGGACATCGGTAGTGGTGTGCACGGGTCGAATGTCGGATAGGACAACAGTGCCCGGCGCAGGCTGGACCGGGATCGGCGCCGGGCCGGCGAGCGGGTCACAGGACCGGTGGGTCGTCCCAGTCGTCGTCGGGGTAGCCGCCGTCGAGCCAGGCGTGCTCGCGGGGGCGCGGGGTGATGGTGTTCTGGTCGATGAGGTCGGCCACCGTGGCGGTGTCGAAGGCGGCGCGGATCTGTTCGGCCAGCGGATGCAGGGCGGTGGTGTCCACGCCGAGGTCGTGGTCGGCCTCGCGGACCAGGCGGGCCTGCTCGGCGTGGTCGCCGTCGGTACCGGCCGGGAAAACGGTCGTGATGTCAACCATGACAGTTGTCCTCCCTGTGCAGAACGCGTCGATACGGGCGGTGAACAACAACGAAGGGGCCGGGTGGGCCCGGAAGACACTGGCTGACCGGACCCACCCGTGGACGGAAGAGTCTGACGGAAGAGAATCTGATGGACATGTGTGCCGATCGCGTGTGGACCGGGATCTGCTCGGTCCTGCCTGCGATGCCTGTCGAAAGGCTCTGCACGCACCGTCGCCGAATCCGGGAACGGTGGCAGGTGCTCATCAGGGTGCAGGCTCGGGGGTCGATGTGACCCCGGCGCGCACGCGAACCGGTTGTCGCTGCTGTTGTGGAACGGGCATCACCTCCTGAAAGCGCCGATCATCGAATCGCAACTCACCCTGCGGGTGGGGGCGGGCCGCGCCCACCCGGGGCGACCGGCTCGGGAATCCGGCCGCCCGGACCGGCGCCCGATCCCCGGGCGACGCGCCGGCACAGCCGGGGATCGGGTGCCGGTCCCGGTCGCGGGGGTCGGGGCAGCACACCGCGGAGGATGTCGTCGACCTCGGCGAACAACTGCTCGAGGTCGGGATCCAGCGCGAGCAGACGCTCGTCGAGCCAGGAGATCTGCTCGGCGCGGGTGCCGGTCACCGCAGCCATGATCGGACCTGCCTGTGGCATGTGCGTCAGGCCGCGGGTCAGGCGTTGATGGCCTGACGGTCTTCGGCGCGGGTGACCTCGATCTTGCGTGGTTTGGCCTTCTCCGCGATCGGGATACTCAACCGCAGCACGCCGTCTCTGTAGTCGGCGCGAATCGCGTCGGTGTCGAGGTTCTCGCCCAGAAACAGCTGGCGGGAAAACACTCCGCGGGTGCGTTCCGCGGCGATCATCGACCGGCCCGGATCCAGTTCCGGGCGTGAGGCCTTCACGGTGACCACATTGCGTTCGACATCCAGGTCCAGCGAATCGGGGTCGATACCGGGCAGATCGAACTCCACGAAGAACTCGTCGCCGTCGCGCCAGGCGTCCATCGGCATCACCACCGGCCGCGCCGGTGTGCCGAAGACCTGCTGCGTCAAACGATCCAGGTCACGGAAGGGATCGGTACGCATCAGCATGGTCGCCACCTCCAACTCACTCCATTCTCGATCGAAGAGGACTCAGATAACCTCTGTCATCTGACAGAGATATTATTTAGCACTTGAGACAGTAGAGTGCAAGAGCGTGAGCTAGATAATCTGTAGGCGGTAATCGATGAGCGAGAAGGACCAGGAAAACACCACGATGCTCGGACACCAGCCCCCCAGCCATCTGCCGCCGGCGGGGCAGGCGGTGTATGCGATCTCGGTGGCCGCCGAACTGGCCGGGGTCGGCGTGCAGACCCTGCGCCTCTACGAGCAGCACGGACTGATCAACCCCACCCGAAGCGCCGGCGGCACCCGCCGCTACAGCGGCGCCGACCTCGCCCGCCTGGCCCGCATCACCGCCCTGACCGGCCAAGGCATCAACCTGGCCGGTATCGCGCGCATCCTCGACCTCGAAGACGCCAACACCGCCCTGACCGCCGAACGCGACCGCCTGCGCGACCACCGCTGATCGACCGTTTCCGTCGAACACCCGATGCCGCGTTGCCAGCCGGCCCGCATCCGGGAGATACGGCTGCACCGTCGCAAGAAGACCGCGACCTGCAGCACGTACCGTGCGCACGGCAAAGTCAAGCCTCGGAAGGTCAGCGATATATCGCCGCTGAGCAGGATCGACGCCGAACCTCGATGGATTTTCGGGGCGGTCAGCCCCACGGCCGTCACCGACGACGACCCGGCGGCGACGGACGCGGAGCGGCGTGCGGTCGCTGCTGCGGCCGTCACCGCACCCGCCGACACCATAAACCCCCGCAGTCGCAGCCGTGGCCGAGGTCGGCATCGACATCACCGGACAGACCCGAAAATCCTCACCGCCGACACCTCGACCATCGTGGTCACCATGGGCTGCGGCGACACCTGCCCTACTTCCCCGGAATCTCCTACCGCGACTGGAAACTCGACGACCCCGCGGACAAGGCATCGACGCGGTCCGCCCCATCCGCGACCAGATCGAAGCCCACATCCGCGACCTGCTCACCGAACTCGGACTCGATCCCCGATGACCCCGGCCGTCGCGCCGCACGCACGCATCAACCACCGTGACATCCGGCCAGGACATCGGCCCACCTTTGACGCTCAACGAACCGGCAACCGCGAACGGCGTTCCGCCGATAGCCGGACCTGGCCGCAACGGCCGACCGAACGCGTCCCGGAGCGTACCGTCCTGCCTCAGCCGGTGCCGTCCTGCACCGGATAGTGGATGATGACCGCACCGCCGGTGGCGTAGTTGGCGACATCGGCGGCCACCCGCTGGCCGTGCTGCGACGCCCGCGCCGCGGCCATGGCGGCGGCGTCGGCGAAGTCGCCTTCGAAGACCGCGAAATACGGCGCTTCTCCCTTGGTCGCCGCCACGTCGAAGCTGTATCGCCACGCAAGTAGGCCGGGCCAATTCATGACCAGTGGAAGGTGCTTGGTCACGTAGTAGTCGCGGAAGTGGTCAGGGTCGGCGGGCTCGGAATATAGGACCACCAACTTATGCATGACGACCTCCGTCCAGATCGGGGTCGGCGGGCTTGGAATACAGGACCACCAACTTATGCATGACTGCCTCCCGCATCGCTAGGTGCGGGACATCGGGATTCGGGTGAGGACGGAGGTGGTTTCGAGGAGTGCGTAGGAGTCGGTGGCCAGCCAGCGCGGGAGGTGGCCGATGAAGGCTGCGACGTCAGGGAGGGCCATGTGGGTGTCGACCGCTGCCTGATCCGCGTAGCGTTCGCGGATCAGGTAGCGGCCCGGGCGGGTCGGGTCGCGCCAGAATCCGTAGTCGAGCACACCGGGCTCGGTGGCCGCGGCCTTCGCGAGAGCGGTGATGGCGGACTCGAAATCGGCGGTGTGTGTGAGTGCGATGTCCGGTACCGCGGTCAGTTGAATCGTCATATGCGCAGGTTAGGGCTTGATGTGTGGTCGAGGGAAAGACCGGGACGGGATAGACT
>NZ_BAGC01000099.1 GCF_000308655.1 Nocardia niigatensis NBRC 100131
ACAGACGACGAAACCGCACGACGTGAGGAACAAGAGAACGCGGCCGACGAAACCGACGACGAAGAGCTGGACGAGGCCGACGACGAGGCTGACGAGCAAGAGGGCGGCCCACGAGATGCGGATGAGGAAGACGAATCACAGCCGCCTCGCGGCCGTTCGGCCACCCGCCGCAAGAGATCGCTGACCCGCCGGTCACATGAGAGCGAAGGAGTAAGCAGATGACCATCGAACCTGCAGGCGGCGGCGGAACCAGCACATTGGCTCGCCCGAACTCCTCGAGCCTGGCCGATGTCGTCGACACCATCCTCGACAAAGGACTGGTCATCGACGCGTTCGCCCGCGTGTCGCTCGTCGGTATCGAACTGGTGACCATCGACGCCCGCGTCGTGGTGGCCAGCGTCGACACGTATCTGCGTTTCGCCGAGGCGGTCAACCGCCTCGAGATCTCGAGCAGCGAGCCGAAAGGCCTGACCGACATCGTCGGCGACGTCACCGAAGGCGCCTCGAAACACAAGACGAAAGGCGCGCTCGAGGCGGCCGGTGAGAAGGTAGCGGACTTCCTCGGCGACGTGAACAAGCAGCGTCAGACAGCGCGCAGGCCATCCGAACGTGAGGTGAAGTGATGGCTGCCCAATCAACAGCCGTGTACGTCTACGGCATCGTGCCCGCCGACGTCGAGGCTGAGCCACACGCCACCGGTGTCGGCGATCCGCCGAGTGAGGTCACCGTGGTGCGGCACGGCGAAATCGCCGCGCTGGTCAGCACGCTGGAGTCCGACCGGCCACTGGGCACACCCGCAGACCTCACTGCTCACGAGAAACTGCTGGACGGATCGGCTGCGGTCAGTCCGGTGTTGCCGCTGCGGTTCGGTGCGGTCATGACCGACACCGATGCGGTGGAAAGCGAACTGCTCGAGGCGAACGAGGACGAGTTCCGCGCCGCGCTGGCCGAACTCGAGGGCCGGGTCCAGTTCGTGATCAGAGGGCGCTATATCGAAGACGCGATCTTGCGTGAACTCCTCGACGAGAACACCGAGGCCGCTCGACTGAGAGACGAGATCCGCGGCAAACCGGAGGACGCCACCCGCGAAGCGCGAATCGCGCTGGGTGAGTTGATCAATCGAGCGATCGAGGCCAAGCGAGCCGAGGACACCAGAAGGGTGGTTTCCGAACTCGAACAACTCGACCTACTGGTCAACCAGCGCGAACCCAGCCACGAAGAAGACGCCGTCCACGTCGCTGTGCTGGTCGAATCGGCCCGGCGAAAAGAGCTGGAGGAAGCGGTGCGCCGGCTCATCGCGGACTGGGACGGCCGGGTGGAGTTGAACTTGCTCGGACCGATGGCGGCCTACGACTTCGTCACCAAGCGAGCCCCCGAGGAGTGAGACATGGGCTTGCTCTCATCGATATTCTCGCTGCCCTTGGCGCCGGTACGCGGTGTGATCTGGGTGAGTGAACTGATCCAGGACCAGGTCGAACGGCAGCTACATGATCCCGCGGCACTGCGTCGCGAGCTCGAGGAGATCGACAGCGCCGCGGCGGCCGGTGAGTTGTCCGCGCAAGAGGCCGAGCAAGCGCAACAAGCGGCCCTGAATGCCATGACCGGCTCCGAGGTAGATCCCATCGACCGGAAGGAGTGACTCACGTGGCCCGCGACACCACTTCCGACGATTCCGCCAATGCTCATTCGACATCGAATGAGCAGCCTGCCCTGACCGCGGCGCAAGCCGCCGCGGTGGCGGTCCAATGCCTCGTGGACCTGACTTCCAATGACATCCAGGGCGTCACGCGCGTGGAACCGATGGAAGATGGCTGGCTCGTGGAGATCGAGGCACTGGAGGATCGCCGCATCCCGTCCTCGGCGGACATCATGGCACTCTACGAGGTGGAGATCGACTTCGACGAGAATCTGCTGGCCTACCGCAGAATCAAACGCTACGGCCGCAGCAGCACCGACATCGAACCGAGGAATCAGCGATGACGGTGGTCGGAGGCGGCTCGTACGCACCGCAGCCCTACGGGGGCGGGCATCAGTCCACCAACCTTGCCGACATCCTGGAGCGAGTCCTCGACAAGGGCCTGGTGATCGCAGGCGACATCCAAGTCAATCTTCTCGACATCGAACTGCTCACGATCAAACTGCGGTTGGTGATCGCCTCCCTGGAGACGGCCAAGGCCGTGGGCATCGACTGGTGGGAGACCGATCCCTGGCTCAACAGCAAGGCGCACGCGCTGGAACGGAAAGAACCGGACCTCGAGCTCGAGAACCGGGAACTCCGAGAACGGATCGCCGAACTGGAGGCAGCGAACGAACGCCGTCAACCCATCGAACGCGGGCGCGAGCGGAAAACGAACGATCGTGACCGGTGATTTCGCAGTCTGGCTGTACGTGGTGGCACCCCGCCGCGACGGCACGGCGGAACTGAGCACACTGACCGGAGTCGCGGGCGAACCGCTGCGGACGGTTGTCTCTGGCGGCCTGACCGCAGTCGTCGGCTCGGTCCCGCTGGACGTGTTCGGGGAGCAACCACTACGGCGAAACTTCGAGGACCTCGACTGGCTGGAGGCGACAGCACGGGCACACGACGCGGTCGTATCCGCCATAGTGCGCCGAGGTCCGGCCCTCCCACTCCGACTGGCCACCGTCTTCCACGACGACAACCGCGTGCGTGAGCTGCTCGATGAGCGGCAAGCGGACTTCGACGCCGCCCTGAACTTGGTCAGCGGCCGCACCGAGTGGGGTGTCAGAGCCTATGGCGATCGTGCCGCCCTGACCGCTGCCGTGGCCGAGGCCCGGTCTGCGGGTGAGGTCAGCACAATGACCCCGGGAGCTGCGTACCTGGCCCGGCGTCGCGCGCAGTTGTCGGCGCAGGAGAGCGTGGAACGCGATGCGGCAGAGCGCGCCGAGGAGATTCACGCGCGTTTGGTTCGCCAGGCGGCGGCGGGACGACGTCAGCCGCTGACCGACCCCGCAGTAAGCGGCCGCCGGGACTGGATGGTGCTCAACGGGACATATCTGGTGGACGACGACCGCGCCGACGACTTCACAACGACGGTTGAGACACTCGGCGCCGAATTTCCCGGCATTCGACTCGAACTCACCGGCCCCTGGCCACCCTATTCGTTCGCCGGCGTGACACGAGGACCGACATGATTCGGGCCGACCATGTCGACGCCGAGCGCCGCGTCGCGCTGGTCGACCTACTGGACCGAGTATTGGCCGGTGGCGTCGTCATTTCCGGCGACATCAAGCTCGCCATTGCCGACGTCGATTTGGTCCAGATCTCCTTGAGAGCCCTCATCTCCTCCATCAGCACCCTGTACGCGCCGGTCGGTTCCATGTCGCGCGATGCGCTGGAAGGACTGGCCGGCGATGACTGAATTCGGCGGCATCCCACCGCGAATCGACGCCGATCCGGAATCGGTCGAGCGCGGGCTGGTCACCCTCGTCCTCACCTTGGTGGAGCTACTGCGGCAACTGATGGAGCGGCAAGCGCTACGCCGCGTCGACGCAGGCGACCTCACCGACGCCCAGATCGAACGCATCGGCACCACCCTGATGCTGCTCGAACAACGCATGGACGAACTACGCGAGCACTTCGGACTCACCCCGGAAGACCTCAACATCGACCTCGGACCCCTCGGCCCACTCCTGCCGCGCGACCCGGCCCATCGCACTTTCGAGTGACCTCGTCAACACGCGGCCAAGCGGGGGACCAGGCCGGGTGCGAGGTGGCCGGCCGCTTGTCATAGACATTGCCAAGGCTCAAACATTCGACGCTCCGACGCTCTGATCGAGCCCCCCAACGAGCTCTGATTGAGCCCCCAACAAGAGGGTATGCGCACTATGAGGGCCGACGCACCGTGTCGGCATTGCGCGCACTGATATCAGCAACAGAGTGCGTCGCAGCTCCTTCGAGCACAACAGTGAAATCAGGTAGAGGCCATGATCATTCTCGGAATCATCCTTCTCATAGCCGGGTTCATATTCGGCATCCCGATCCTTTGGACCATCGGGATCGTGGTCCTCATCATCGGGCTCGCCTTACTGCTGTTGGGGGCAACGGGCCGCGCAGTCGGCGGCCGTCGCCATTACTATTGAGGCCCTGAATTGCGTGTCTCTATCTGACGGTCACCGCGCCGCGGTCACATTCCCTCCTTCATTACACCGGCCCCGCCGGTAAATGTGTGCAGCAGCGGTTAGTTGGCCACGGCCACCGCGACACGCCGGCGCCCGGACCCACGCGGCGCACCATCTCTGCCGGTCTGGGATCGCCCCAATTTGCGGAGGATTTCGGGATCTCATGTATCTCGTCGCGGCGTATGAGGACCTGTTGTCCCAACCAGCCCCTTCAAATCTATTGCGGCACAGGTGATCCGGTCGGCCGGTCACACACGGCGGATTTCTGTCGCGAATGTTCGAGTGACATTCCGGCCGCGAACATCGCGGTAATCAGAGCATCGGGGTTTTCTCACCTCCGCCTCGGGTACTGCGGTCATGTGTGAGCGGCCGAGGCGCCGCAGTCGATGACAAACGCGGCCTGCAACGTCCGCAATCGGAAGGAGAAAGTCATGAGTGCTGTAGACAAGGCCAAGAACAAGGCTCAGCAACTCGGTGGCAAGGTCAAGGAGAAGGCCGGCCAAGTCACAAATAACCCCCAGCGCGAGCAGGAAGGCAAGTCCAAGCAGGCGAGGTCCGACCTGAAGTCGGCAGGGGAGAAGGTCAAGGACGCCTTCAAGCGGTGACCACGCAGATCAACTCACCCAACTACAGAAGGAGCCTCGGCTCGACCCAGGAACGCGGGATGCGTCCTCGAGCCGAGGCGGCACATGCGCTGCCATCCCGCGGCCTCTACGTCACGAAATGCGGTCATTTTCAATCCATCTCGGGAAGTCTGGTCAATGGGGTTGCGTATCAGTATGGTCCGCTCGTGGTTGCCACACTGATGCCGAGGGTGGTGAGGTCGAACAGGCCCTCCCCTCGTCAGTTGCGGCCAGAGCATGATCACCTGCGTGGTCGCCGCGAGCGTGGACATCCTCGACACAACATGGCAGACCGTGGCCACGACACCAAGACCGATCGAGTTGCTGGTGAGAAGCCGAGCCGCGTACGGTTTGCCGTCGATACATTGACCTACAGAATGAATATGATGCTTCTTCGTCGAGGGGGGAACTGCAGCAAGGCGGGTCTCGAGATCTGGAATCGATGGACTCTGAAATGCCAACGGCCCTGACGTGATTGCCAGGGCCGTTCGGCGGGACTAGTTGATTTCGGCGAGCACGGTGCCCTGGGTGATGGCGGCGCCCGCCTCCACCGCGAGCCCGGTGATGACACCGGCCTTGTGGGCGGTGACCGGGTTCTCCATCTTCATGGCCTCGAGCACCACCACCAGGTCGCCCGCCTCGACGGACTGACCCTCTTCGACGGCGACCTTCACGACGG
>NZ_BAGC01000098.1 GCF_000308655.1 Nocardia niigatensis NBRC 100131
TGTGTAATTTCACTGTCGTCTAAAGTGAGAGATCGAGTGACTGGGCAGGTGAACTGCCTGGTATGCGGTACCCCCGCCCCCTCCGGGGCAGGCGAGAATCCGGCTGGCCCTCTGGCTGCTGGACCGCCGCCGGAGGGGCGGGGCACAGCAAGGCAAGGACTTTCGCAGGCAAGACCCGTACGTATGGAGGTGGTGGCCACTGAGTAGTCGACAACCTGTTCCGCGACCCGAGACGTCTCGGGTGCGGTGTACGCCATCGGCCTGTGGAGGCCGGTGAACAGTTCGACCCTTTCGTCCATGTAGATCCCAGGCCCCGGCGCACCCGCGCCGGGGCCTCCCGTCATTTCAATAATCATTGAGAGGTGCTGTGCAGCAACCGGATACAACTCCCACCCCTGGTACAGGTGGGACAGACAGACTCGATGACGAGGATTTCCCCGCCTACAGCATGGGCCGTGCGGCGGAGATCCTCGGCGTCACCCAGGCGTTTCTGCGCACTCTCGATGGCGCGCGCCTTTTGACCCCGCAGCGCTCGGCGGGCGGGCATCGCCGCTACTCGCGCTACCAGCTGCGGATCGCCGCGCGTGTGCGCGAACTGATCGACGCCGGCAATTCCCTGGAAGGGGCGTGCCGGATCGTGATCCTCGAAGATCAGCTCGCCGAGGCCCAGGCCCTCAACGCCACCCTGCAACACGCCCTCGATGAGCACGAAACACACGCTCCGGGGCACTGATCGAGACTCTTCGCCCGGGCGGGGACTGGTGGAGCCGCCGCCGGGTGCCTGCGCGGGTGACACCAGCAGAATGCATACAGCCCAGGCCCCGCTCGACGGCCATTCCCCGGTTCCGCGTAGCTTCGTCTCCACATGAAATCGGACGAGGCCATCGACGCGGCGACGCTCATGACCCGGGGGCGTCGATATCGCTCTGAGCGCGGTTCGATCTCTCGCAGATCCTGCGCTTCAGCGGGCGTGGCTGTCCAGGCCGGACTGTGGCTCTCGCGGACATCGCCGCGGACACGGCAACCTGGACCGGGCCCAACGAAAAGAGCTTCGCACCGACCTCGGTGCGAAGCTCTTCACGAAGATCGCGCGGAATCAGATGGCGCGGACGTCCTGGGCCTGGGGGCCCTTCTGGCCCTGCTCCACCGAGAACTCGACACGCTGACCCTCGTCGAGGGATTTGTAACCCGCGCCGCTCACGGCCGAGTAATGCACGAAGACGTCCGGGCCGCCTCCGTCCTGAGCGATGAAGCCGAAGCCCTTTTCACCGTTGAACCACTTCACACTGCCTTGAGCCATGCTGTAAACAACTTCTTCTCTGTAGTGAGCCGAGCAAATTCTTGATGAGAAGCCCGTTCTCAACCCTCACTATGCCACGAGGGCCGGCGATCGCTCGCATCGGGTAGTGATGAGGGGCCGCGCCTGCGGGGTCTACCACTCACCGTGATGGCTTGTCTTCTCGACCACGATCGCTCCCTGCGCTGAACCCCACCAGCTCCACGCAGTATGAACCGAACCGCCGGATACTGACCCTGGGGCCCAGGTCGTCGTCGTGCAGATCCAGCCAACTAGGGATTTCTGCCAGTCACCCCATGACCGCCGACGATGCGCCTGCACGCATGTCCGGATTGCGGTGTCCGACCGATGGGCGCGAGCAGGCGCATCGACCCCGCGAGTGATGGAGCCGGCAGGTATTCGGCTCCCCTGGCAGGCCCGGACAGTGACGACGCGGGGCGCGTTCCTGACCGATCATGCCGACCTATCCCGCGCGTTCGGTCGGGGCCCGGTCCGCGGCGTAGCGGTCGCGAGCATCGGCGACGATCGCGACACCACGCTCGCCGATGCCGCGTATCGCCAGCGGCCGGGCGTCAGAAAATTCGAGCAGATCGTTCACGGTGCGGACTCCGCGCAGATACAGTGCCCGCCGGTACTGCTCGGGCACCCGATCCAGCTCCCGGGTGCTGTCGTAGGGAGTCTCGACCATGTGCCACCGATCCTCGTAGAGGACCGCCTGCACGAGCTGCTCGGTCGAGGCGAACTCCTCCACAGCGACAGGTCCGCCGGTGGAACGGACAGTGACCTCGGCCAGCATCCACGCCTGTGCCCCGCGTCCCGCCGGCCGCACCAACGTCACCGAATACTCGCCGGGGTGGCCCGGTAGATGGAAGGTGCGTTCCCGCGTCTCGATATCTGGCGGGTTGCTAGTTGTGCCAGCTCATGAGGTTGGTGTCGCGGAGTGCTGGCGGCGTCGACGTGAGGCGCGGGCCCGGCATGTATCCGAACAAGTCGTGCGGTCGGCCGGTAGCGGGTTGAACGATCTGCGCGCCGCATTCTCGGCACCGATTCCTGTCTTGAGTTTTGTTACACGGCAGCGAGTTTCGTGACACCGGGGCGGGTGGGTGTCGAACGGTAGGACGGCTTGGGAGAGTCGGCGGGCGATGGTTTCGCAGTGGCGTTCGTCGAGTTCGATGCCGATGACTTGCGGCCCAGCAGGGCGGCGGCAGCGAGGGTGGATCTGGAGCCGGCGAAGGCGTCGAGGATGGTTTCGCCGGGATCGCTGAACTGTTCGACGAGTGCCCGCATGAGCTTGTCCGGTTTCTGGGCGGTGTGCAGCCGGGCGCCGGTGCGGCCGCGGTCGATGACGATCGGCGCCGACCAGACGGCGCGTTTGCCGCCGCCGTTCCAGCGTTTGCGGCCTTGGGGTGGCAGATGGTGATGGATTCGAACCCGACCGCGGGCCTGTCCCCGGAGAACTGCTGGGCGCCGTTTTCCCGGATCCACGCCCCGGTGCGCACGTAGTCCAGGCCGGCGCGGGTGAGGTCGTCGCGCCACAGGTGCCCGGATTCAGCGTCGGAGAACACCAGCACCCGGCGTCGCGTCAGGCCCGCGATGAGTTCGGCTGCGGCATGGCGGAGTTCGGGATCGAGGTGAGCGAAGCCGAGGTCGACGACGCGGGAGGAGGCTGCTCCGCCGGCGCCGCGGTCGGTGGGCCGCACCGATGTTCTAAGTCGTATGTTATGCATTGGCTTGGCTTGGGGTGCGGTGAAGAATCGGGTGTATTCACGTCGCCAGCGCGTGGCTCTCCGCGCATGCAGAAGGACGAGGGGCGATTGGCGGTTTCCAAGGATGCACGTCGGGCGATCGGTGATAGCGTCGGTGGAAAAGGGTGGGCAGACTAGCGGCCAACCCACCCGAAACACCCTGTCCGCGCGCCTTCGGCGCGCGGACAGGGTCCAAATCCTTTCGGTGTGTTGGGGCTCAGCTTCGAGTGATGGTGTTGGTGTCCAGGGTGATCGCGCCGTTGAGGGCCAGGATGTCCCCGTTTGCGGTGGTGCCGCCCGTCACCGTGACCGAGGTGAAGGCCAGGATGTTTCCGGCGAAGTTGGTGTTGGCGCCCAGTGTGGCCGAGCTACCGACTTGCCAGAACACGTTGTTCGGGGTGGCACCGTTGATGAGGTTCACGACGCTGCCCGCCCCGGTGATCAGTGTCGTCCCGGCCTGGAAGATGAACACCGCGTTCGGATTGCCTTGCCCGTCGAGGGTGACGGTGCCGTTGAGGCCGATCCCGGCAACTGCGTGGTACACCCCGGAGGTCAGGGTTTGTCCCGCGAGATCGGTGGTCACGAGAGCGGTAGGCGTCCGGCCCGCCGCGTCGGTGTAGGCGATCTGTAAATCGGTGTGCGCCTGCGCCGCGACCGCGTCCCCGGCATGGATCGCTCCGCTGGTCACCGTTCCCGGCGGGAATCCGGTCACCGCGGTGCCCGGGCTGACACCCAGGTCACCGGTGATGGCCGTGGCTCCGGTGTTGGTGACTGTCGTGGCGCCCAGCACCGCGAACGTCGAGGCTGTGCCCAAATTGACCGGCAACAGACCCGAAACATAGGTGTAGGCGACACCGTTGCTGGTCCCGCCGGGGGTGGTGACGGTAACCTGCACCGTCCCGGCCACATGGGGCGGGGTCAGCACGGTGATCTGGGTGTCGGAGTTGACCGCGAACAGGATCGCCGGTGTCCCACCGAAACTTACTGCGGTCGCACCGGTCAGGCCCGTCCCGGTGAGCACTGCCACTTGCCCACCGCTCGGCGGGCCCGCGTTCGGGACGATGCTGGTAA
>NZ_BAGC01000097.1 GCF_000308655.1 Nocardia niigatensis NBRC 100131
GGGAATCGCCGCTATTCGGATTCGGCGTCGAAAAAACGCAGGGAAATTGTGTGCGAAGTTTTTGTTTCCTGCCTCGCCTGGGGCTGGGGTCGGGGGTGTGGGTGGTGTTCCCGGGCCCGTGGTCGGTTCTGGCCCCTTGCGGTGACCGGTTTCCCGGTGGGCGTGGCGGGAATCCAGCCGCCGACCGCGATGTCTGCCCCGACACGAACCCAGCCCTCCAGCGCCCCAACCAATCTCATCGGCGCCGATGCCGACAACACCCGCCCCACGCCGCATCCGGAACCAGCAGATCACCCTCTACCAGCACACATCCCGAACTTCGTTGGATTTTCGGCGAGTCCGGAACCCACAATCCCGAAAGGCGCTTCGCGTAAGGGACGCGAAGCGCCTTCCTGGTTTCCGGGGCAAGGTCGGGGTCGCCAGTCTGGCGTCACAGGTGGCGGTCGATGTCCATGCGCTGGTGCAGGATCCGCACGACATCGACGATGTGCCCGGCGGCGAGGCGGAGGAATAGCGCGTGCGACCCCGTCGTCAGCTTGAAATAGCCGGGGCGGATCTCGTCGCAGGCCCGTCCGATCCGCGGGTTCGCGGCGACGCGCTCGATCGCGCGCTGCAGTTCTCGCAGGTATGCCTCGGCCTGTCCGGCATCCCAGAGCTCGCGCGTGTAATCGAAGATCTGTTCCAGATCGGCCTGGGCAGCGGGTGAAAGAAGGTATCGGTTCACCGGCGCGGCTGCTCGTCGACTGGCACCCCTGACCGCGATCGCCGCAGGCGCACTGTTCTTCCCCGCACTCCTTGCGCCCCCGGCATTGGCGGCAATCGGCGATTTCACCGCCGTGACCCAGATCGGCAACCCCGACGTAGGCAACCTCGTCCCCTGCATCACCACGGGGAAAGGTTGCCTGGTCAGCGCCATGTTGGTAGGTGATGACCAGCACACCCCCGCATCACTGACCCTCAACGGCCGCGTGGTCGCGAGGAACGACAACGGCAACACCTGGCTGGCATACGACTGGACGCCCACCACCACGGGCACCTATACCTTCACCGCGACCCAGGGCGCATCGACCAAAACCATCACCGTCGACATCACGAAGGTCGGCGACACCGGATCCTCGAACCTATTCCCCACAGGCTCGGCCAGCTGACAAAACGCGGCCCCGCGCCTCCATCGACCGGACCACATGGGCCGTAACGGCCTCATCATCAAGAGGCCACGATCGGGGCACCGACCGGTTGAGAAGGCCGACCTGTTGGTATGCGCTGTGTGTCAGTGCAGTGCACGCGAAATCCGCCAGATGTTTTGAAATGGAAATGATTAACTCTCCGGCGGTGGGCCGAGATGTTCGGCCGCACGCCCGATCGAAGGGTTTCCCGCATGCGCACTCTCATTGCGGCAGTTGGCATTGCCATGGCATTGACCATCGGAGCCGGACAGGCGGTGGCCGCGCCGCTCCCCGTCCACGACGCTCCAGCCGCCCCGGTCGCAGAGACCGGCTCTTCCAGCGGGTCGGCCGGGGCCCTGAACTTCATCGCAGCTCTCCTGCTGTGCCTCCTCCCACCGTCTCCCGGTTGCACCACAGGAGGAGTTGATATCTCGTAGCGACGCCGCGCTAGGCCATCGTTTTCCGAACGGGGAGGGTAGGTCCGGGTGTATCGGCGTGGCGGCAGTCCCGGTCGAGGTGGAGATACCTACGATGGTCTGCGGTCACCTCCCGGTCTTGCGGTGACCAGCTGTGGAATCTAGAACCCCGCCCGGCCTCCGGTCCATCCGTCCTGGAGGCCGGGCGGGTCCATGACCGGGATGCGATCAGGGGCGGTGCTGCGCAGGCTCATCAGGCCGGCACCCCTGAGTGGCTACTGGCCCACCAACACCGCAGTAGATGTGGGAACCCGAGGCGTCCGCGGGCTGATCGGCGCCCGGATCGCCGCTTCCCTTGGGCGAAAAAATCTGCAGTGGAAGCTCTAGACATTCCGCATACGGG
>NZ_BAGC01000096.1 GCF_000308655.1 Nocardia niigatensis NBRC 100131
GGTATGAGGGCCCACTAAGTTGGGGCCGGAGGCCTCGTTCTGCAAAGCCGCGTGGGTTGCCGGGGTGAAACTCACTTCGGTAGTGCCACATTTGCAGGTCAGGAGGCCCCCGGTGAGTATCGAGCGTACGAGTGTCGGCTTGGATGTGCACGCGTTGTCGGTGGTGGCGTGTGGGATCGACAACGAGACCGGGCAGCTGAGCAGGCAGCGATTGTGTCCGGATCCGGGACAGATCCTGGCGTGGCTGGCGGGGTTGGCGGGGCCGGTGAAGGTGGCTTATGAGGCCGGACCGACCGGGTTCGGCTTATATCGGGCCTTGAGCGCGGCCGGAATCGAGTGTGTGGTGGCCGCACCCTCGAAGCTGCAACGGCCGGCCGGAGACCGGGTCAAGACCGACGCTCGTGATGCCCTGCATCTGGCGCGGTTGCTGCGTCTGGGTGAAATTGTGGCGGTGGCGGTACCCACCGCGGATCAGGAAGCGGCCCGCGATCTGGTCCGCGCCCGCGAGGACGCGCGCGGTGATCTGATGCGGGCCCGGCACCGATTGTCGAAACTGCTTCTGCGCCAAGGGATCGTGTATTCCGGTGGGTCGGCCTGGACCGGCGCCCATGATCTCTGGTTGCGAAGCCAGCACTTCGAGCGGCCCGCGTTGCAGGCGGCCTTCGACTCCGACTACGAAGCGATGACATTGACCAAGGCCCGTCGCGACCGGCTCGATACCGCCATCACCGCCATGGCCACCGACAGCGACTACACCCCGATGGTCCACCGGTTAGGGTGTCTGCGCGGCATCTCGACCCTTACCGGGTTCGCCCTGGCAGTCGAGATCGGCGACTGGCAACGGTTCACCGGCAAAACCATCGGCGCCTATCTGGGCTTGGTCCCCACCGAATACTCCTCCGGCGCCACCCGATCCCAGGGCTCGATCACCAAGACCGGCAACAGCCACGCCCGCCGCCTGCTGGTCGAAGCCGCCTGGCACCATCGCAAGACCTACCGAGCCCCCACCGCCACCATGGGCGCGCGCTGGGCGCTGGCCCCCGCCGCGGCCCGCGCCCGCGGGCACGCCGGCAACCACCGCCTGCACCACCGGTGGGAACAGTTCACCGCCCATCACAAACGCCCCGTGATCGCCAACGTCGCCATCGCCCGCGAACTCGCCGGCTGGTGCTGGTCACTGGCAATTCTCGACGGCTGATACCTGGCCCCCAGACCGCGACCGAGCGGGGAAACTCCGGGTCGGCGTGCGGGACGACCCGCGCTACAGCTATGGGCAGCAACACCTTTCGCGTCGCGACGCCCGACCTCTAGACCAGCGGCACCGTCCCCATCGAAGAGTCGTCCTGCGGTAACCAACCCGCGCATATCAGTCTGACCACGCCGTCGCCAACCCACGACACGACCACGGACAGACCCCCGCTCGACCGCACACGAAAGCGGTCCCGGCAACCGCCGTTACCGGGACCGCTTTCACCTGCCACTTGACAGAACCCGCCTACATATCAGCTGT
>NZ_BAGC01000095.1 GCF_000308655.1 Nocardia niigatensis NBRC 100131
GCGCACTCGCCCGGCCCGCCAGTTCGCGCAGCTCCCGGACTACCGCGACGTGGCCGGGGCGATTGAGGAAGGCGATCACGGCTGTCTGCGGCAGGTAGTCGCCGTCGCAGGTGAATCGGAGCAGGTAGTCGAAGGCAGCGCCCAAGGTTCCCGAGTTGGCGATGCGGCTCGGGACGAGCAGTGTGCCGGCGCGGGCTCGGTAGTCGGCCTGCACGGGTTTGAGGTTCGGGTACCGCTGGTCGAGGTACTGGCGCAGGGGGCTGGCCTTGTCGCCGATCGCCCCGGTCAGACTGGAGTATCGATAGCTCATGCGCATGACTGTGCCATGGGGCACCGACAGCTACCGGCTGGAAATCTGTGACCGTCAGTGCCAACTATCGCGCGATTCGTGCCAGCGGCGGATTGTTGCCACTGATCAGGGCAGCGGCCCGGCTACCTTTCGGTAGTGAAAGGTCGGCCGATCGAGGTACCGTGCGGATTCTCGGCTATCGCATCGCGTGGCACTGGTTGCTCGGCGGTCGCCGTTGTGCAACAGGGGAACTGGGCGTTTGCTATGAACACATGTGACGGTTGTGCCGGGCCGGGCAGCCGACGGACATGGCGGTGAGGACGCGATGCGGTGCCCTCTCGCCGAACTGCGGATGCTGCACGAGCAGATCTGCCGGTTGCGTCATCTGGCCGCGATCTCCCAGGTTCTGGGTGATCGCTATCCGGTGCTCGGGCCGCTGCTGGTCGATCTCCATGCCGCAGAGGTGATCCGAGCCGACATCGCGATCCGGCGGGAATTGGCCGGGGCCGAAACCTTCGCCCGCACCGTTGATTTCGCCGTGGTTCCCGAATGGGTCCATCGACGCTGGCACGATGCCGACGATTCCGAGCTGGCCGGGGGTTATGTGCGATACGCGGCGGCCGGCGCGGGCGCGGCCTACACCGGGCCGGGGACGATGCGTCGGATTGCTCACCGTTCGGCCTGCGCGGCACTGGACGGTGGTGCTGGGCGAGACTGCCTGACCCTGCCCACGCTCGCGAGCACTGAACTACCTCAGCGGACGGGCTCCACGACCATAGGCGCGATCGGGGTACCGGCGGATTCGAACAAGTCCCGCCCGCACGAGTCGCATTCGCCCTCCGCAGGTTTCGCTTCCGTCGCGGGGAGCTGCCACACGTTCATGCCACCGCACGGACAGTCGATGACGTAGAGCAACTCGGGAGAAGGCGGATTCACACCCCACGCCAGACTCGAGGCGGTCGTGCGACGCATGACGCCGATACGGCAGGTGTCGTCGCCGGAACGGAGTTCGCCGAGCGCCAACCCCGCACTCGCCAGGGCTTCATCCACTGCGCGCAGAATCGCCGGCACGTGTTCACCACGCTCGAGGTCGGCCCCGGCCGCTTGCTTGGCCGCGGACTCGACGGCAGCGACAACCGCGCGGTCCTTCCCGAAGGCCGTCACCCGA
>NZ_BAGC01000094.1 GCF_000308655.1 Nocardia niigatensis NBRC 100131
TGGAGGTATCGAAGACATCAGTGTCGTCACCGAAATCGGTGAACTGCCATGTCTGCTCGCGCGGGCTGGGGTGCGGGCGTGCAGCAGATCTCGATCTCGGTCTCGCCTGGGGCCCCTTCGTTCCAGGGGTTGTTTCGGTGTCGAGTCCGAATGCGGTCGGGGGGCGAGGCTGGGGACGCCGCAGGCTGCGGATCGGGTAGCCACGGCGCCACCCAACCTCTTCATGAAATGGCGGAAGTGTTCGATCTGCCCGAATTAATTCCGGCGCGGGTGGCGTGTACGCCGATTCGCCACCCGCCCGAATATAAAAGGGGATCTCGAGAATGTCACCCCGCAGCAACTGAAATCTCTACCGAGGATGAGGGAATCGGTAGGAAGATTCGGTCGCATCGAGAACGTAACAGAGTGCCGATAAACTGCCGTATTCGATCACTGCACTCCGTTCCGGTATATCGATCATTCACGTGACCCAGGGGTGTGGATGGCCCCTGGTCTGGTTTGCCACCACGCTGCGCCCTACCAGCGGAATAGGAGCTGACCAGAGCTTACGATGGCCGGGGAGAGTACCGGCCGTGTCCCCGGGGCTGGGAAGTCGACCGGTTCCGCAATCACAGTCCGACGATGCCGAGCAGCGAGTGCAGCAGGTTCACGACGAAAGTGAGAATCATGGGTAATCACCCCCTCCGAGGACATTGGTGCTTTTCCGAGTGGAGCTCCTGCCTGAGCCCGAGCCGGAACACTACACACAGCTTCGGGGAAATCAAAAATCGCCCAAAAGGCCGAAACAATGACTCGCGAACACGTATTCCATGCGACTTCTGCACCTGTCTCACGCTTCGGGAAGGCTGCGATGAACTTTCGTTCCTAT
>NZ_BAGC01000093.1 GCF_000308655.1 Nocardia niigatensis NBRC 100131
CAGAACGGATCGTTATCAATTGAGGGGGAGGGCATGTGGCGCCGGATACGGTGAGCCTGCGGTACTTTCTGGTGCTGGCGCAGGAGTTGAACTTCACCCGCGCGGCCGCACGGATCGGGATCGCGCAGCCCGCGCTCAGTGCCCGGATGCGCCGATTGGAGGCGGAACTCGGTACGAGCCTGTTGGTTCGTAACACGCGTAGCGTCGTATTGACCACGGCCGGTGCGGCTTTGGCGGAGTCCGCGCCGCCCGCGCTGGCGGCGCTGGACCGGGCATGGGACACCGCCCGGAATGCGGGGGCCGGTGAACTGGGCACGCTGCGCATCGGATACAGCCTCAGCGCGGGGGCCGAGACGGCACCGGCCCTGGTGGACAGGCTCATTCGCAGCAGCCCGGGACTCGCGGTCGGCGCGGTCCCGATGGCGACACCGGAGATCTCCCCCGCGGTCGCCGACGGCCGCATCGATGCGGGGATCACCCGCGGTGAACAGCCGGGTCGTGGCGTGCGCCGGTTCCCGCTGCGGCGTGTGCGTGTCGGGGTCCAATTGGCGCAGCATCATCCGCTGGCCGAACATCCGGAGATCGAGATCGCCGATGCGGCCGCGTATCCGCTGCGACTTCCCGACCGTGCGGCCAACCCCGTGATCCACGACCAGCTGTCCGCACTGTTCCGCGACACCCGGCCACACCCCCGATTCCACACGCCCGCAGTCTCTTTCGACATGTCCCAGCACGACCTACGCGACGGGCTCACCCTCGCCCCGGCCGGTGAAACCGCGGTCACGACACAACCGGCCGGTCTCACGTGGCGACCGCTGCGGGGCGC
>NZ_BAGC01000092.1 GCF_000308655.1 Nocardia niigatensis NBRC 100131
GACGACTTCGCTGTCGTGGATCTCGCCGTGCCAGCCCACGATGTCGTCGCTGTGCAGCACAGCCTCGGTCATGACATGCCGCTGGAAATGCTTGAGTTCCAGCCGGCACCGGCGACCCGCCGCGCGCCACAGATTGGCGGTCTTCTCGAACACGCCCCCCGGGTGGTACTCGAGCACCACCAGGATGCGGGTGAGGTCCGGTGTGATCTCATGGAAGGTGACGGCACCGTCGATGTAGCCCTTGGCGCCTTTGGAACGCCACACGATCCGCTCGAACGGAACCTGCTCGACGATCGTGGACTCCCAGGTGCGCCTCGACCAGAACACCTTCCCGGTCCAGGTGAGCTTCTCGTCGGAGACCTGTTCGACCTGTTCGAGCTTCTTCGTGAACTTCGGAAAATCCGCGAACTGGGTCCACTGGTCGTAGGCCAAATCGATCGGCACACCGACGTCGATTTCCTCGACGATATTGGTCAGCTTCAGCTTCTTCGTGCCACCTTTGCCCTTACCGCCGGTCAGCGACTCCTTGACAGACTCGAACGTCTCCCGGACCGTGTGCCCGAGCTTGCTCGTCCCCGCGCTCATCACCGCCTGTAACGGCGACGCGCCGCCGGCCAACTTTTCCACGCCGGTCACCGCAGCCAGCAGA
>NZ_BAGC01000091.1 GCF_000308655.1 Nocardia niigatensis NBRC 100131
TAAGGGGACCCACTACCGGGTCCCCTTATCGGCGTTTAACCACCCGGTGCTGCGTTGACGCTCGAGAGCGCGTGATTGAATTCATGGGTAGGTGGGATCGCCCACCAACCCTCCTCACGCGCTCGAGCGCCGTGGCCGGGTACCGCAGGCTACAAGAACAGAGAGGGATCACCGTGGCGGAGCAGAACGACGGCCGCAAACCCTTCCGCCGCAGCAGCGGTGAGACCGGACAGGGCGGCTACGGCCGGCGCGACGAAGGCGAGCGTCGTGATCAGGGCCGGTCGTACGGCGGCCCGCGCCGCGAGCGCGACGGCGGCCGTGAGGGCGGCTTCAACCGTGGCGGTGGCAGCGGCGGCGGTTTCAACCGCGGCCGCGACAATGAGCGAGGCGGCTGGAACCGCTCCGAGGGCGACCGCGATCGCGGCGGCTATCGGGTCGAGGGCGGCCGCGGCGGCTCCGATCGCGAAGGCGGCCGGGGCGGCTACCACCGTGGCGACCGCGACGGTGGTTTCAACCGCAGCGGTGAGCGCCGTGAGGGTGGATTCAATCGTGATCGCCGCGAGGGCGGTTTCGATCGTGGTGGC
>NZ_BAGC01000090.1 GCF_000308655.1 Nocardia niigatensis NBRC 100131
GTTGGGCGGGAACCAGTTCCGCGACACGTGCCAGGAACGGATAGCAGCCGGGTGCGTTCTTGTCGACCGACTCCACCGTCGCGTGATCGCCCTCGATGGCCAGGACCTCGAATACCGATACCCCGCTGGCCACCAGCTTCACTCGATCACCGACTGCCACCACACACCCGAGCCTATACGAACAGGTGTTCGATCCGGCGTTAGGGTAGCGGTGTGCCCGTCTCCGATCGCGAACGCCGGTATCGCCCGCTCTACACGGTCGACGGAGTCGCGGTGCCCTCGCGCCGGCTGGTGCATACCGTGACCGGGTGGAGCGAGCCGACGCCGATGCGCTGCTGCAATGGGCACTCGCTGCTCGGCGACAAGAACGCCCTCGTGGGCTGGATCCCGTGCCCCGCCCCGGCCGCCGGCGAC
>NZ_BAGC01000089.1 GCF_000308655.1 Nocardia niigatensis NBRC 100131
TGTAAGTAACAGATATACTGGGCTGCAATACAGCAAAGAAAATCCCTCTTTTAATATATTAGACAGACCCATGTGAGGTGGACCTGTCCAAGCAGAAAATAAATTTGGGCTTACCTGGTGAATTTGTGAAGCTCAACTCCTACTACATCAGTACCTAATGCTCCCCGTACAGGCTCAGAAGAATCAGTATAAGGAGTACCCTACAACTGTACTTGGAAAAAAATATCAAATAGTAGTTTGCATTGCCTAAAAAAACTGTCATGAGCAAGTAGTGGCAACATCAGGCGGGGCAACAACCTGCTACTTCGATATATGAATTAACGGTCCAAGGATCCCCCGGGCCATACT
>NZ_BAGC01000088.1 GCF_000308655.1 Nocardia niigatensis NBRC 100131
ACTAGTATGGCCCGGGGGATCCGTATACGTTTCTAATTTGTAGTTAACGGTTGGATACCACTTTGAGGCATGTAATATGGTACTGAGCTTCGGCACAGGGCTCAAATTGCATCATTAAATGTCTCCGATGTGGCTATATGTCATGGATAAAGGCAGCCCCCTATATCTTTTTTTGTGGCAGCATGGGTCCATCAAAGCAATTATTCAGGGTCTTAATGACCTCCACAGCTCTAAACGTAATTCATCTGGCTTTGCCTGTACTTACTTCCTCCATGAAAAAAAGTGTTGATAATGCTCATAATGCTGCCCAGCAATTTCCTCCCTTCTCAAGACTATTCTGGCT
>NZ_BAGC01000087.1 GCF_000308655.1 Nocardia niigatensis NBRC 100131
ACACCCGAGACGTCTCGGGTCGCGGAACAGGTTGTCGACTACTCAGTGGCCACCACCTCCATACGTTCGGGTCTTGCCTGCGAAAGTCCTTGCCTTGCTGTGCCCCGCCCCTCCGGCGGCGGTCCAGCAGCCAGAGGGCCAGCCGGATTCTCGCCTGCCCCGGAGGGGGCGGGGGTACCGCATACCAGGCAGTTCACCTGCCCAGTCACTCGATCTCTCACTTGAACGACAGTGAAATTACACA
>NZ_BAGC01000086.1 GCF_000308655.1 Nocardia niigatensis NBRC 100131
CCGGATCAAACAGTTCTTCCGCTGCCGGACCAACCAGCGCCACGCTATGTTCACGCGCTTTGGTCAGCAGAATGGCCAGATCGATATCAATGGTCGCCGGTTCAAAAATGCC
Source organism: Nocardia niigatensis NBRC 100131 (assembly GCF_000308655.1). Lineage (GTDB taxonomy): Bacteria > Actinomycetota > Actinomycetes > Mycobacteriales > Mycobacteriaceae > Nocardia > Nocardia niigatensis. Next base: position 113 of record NZ_BAGC01000086.1, read on the forward strand.
GGCCAGAATATCGTTACGCTGCCATTCGCCAAACTGCAGCTCACGTTTCGCCGGATAACGCCACGGAATAATGTCATCATGCACCACGATGGTCACTTCCACCGCACGCAGAATTTCGCTTTCACCC
>NZ_BAGC01000085.1 GCF_000308655.1 Nocardia niigatensis NBRC 100131
TCCAGTACTAGTATGGCCCGGGGGATCCTTATCTGTCAAAACCGCTAATGTCCGTTCTAAGACCGTCTGGAGAACACTTGCCCATCAGTGCTTTTGAACCTTTTTTTCACAGGTCCCTTCCGATTACACTGAGAAGCTGACCACACCTGCTAGAAGATGGAGGTATGCAGCCCGTTAGTAGGAGTAATACTACCCAGCTTATAACCCTCAAACGTAGGGCAGAT
>NZ_BAGC01000084.1 GCF_000308655.1 Nocardia niigatensis NBRC 100131
GTCTTCAGAGGGGGATAGCATGACCTCACGCCTTCTATAAAAGCCCTCCCTTAGTCTTTTGATTATCCCATGACATTACACTTATTGTGAGGGGGTTATTTGACCGGACAGCTCTAGGGTTCGCAATGCTCCTCACAATATATCAAAGCCACCAAACATCCGGCCATCTATTCCGCTCTTCTCATGTTGGTTGTGAATATGTAATGCAGTCCAGGCTTCGTA
>NZ_BAGC01000083.1 GCF_000308655.1 Nocardia niigatensis NBRC 100131
AGTATGGCCCGGGGGATCCGCTCGCACTTAGCCTGTTAAGGGGTTCGCGCTCGTCTAGTCTGTGCTGTTGCCTGGATAGTAAATTATCATGGTACAAACTTTTAAGAGCCAGTTAAATGGAGATGGATTTAAAAAGAGTTATTGTAAAGTCTCCCCAGGTGTGTCATTAAATATCCCAACAGATTGCCCTGGCCTGACCCCCTAAATGC
>NZ_BAGC01000082.1 GCF_000308655.1 Nocardia niigatensis NBRC 100131
TCTAAACGTGGTAAATTGTTAACTCCGAGCTAGACTTCAGGTGGCCGTATTTATCAGATTTCCTCGTTGTGTCCTCAGAAAAAAATGCCAATACCACTTTCAGCTGTGAATATCCACCATGAAGGGCAAGACATGCTCATAATTAACTGTCAGGCAGGCCAGGCCTTCAGCTACAACGACCTTGAATTGGTTTATTCTGCTTGTCCTCT
>NZ_BAGC01000081.1 GCF_000308655.1 Nocardia niigatensis NBRC 100131
TCACCAGCATCGCTCCGACCTCGGGCCCGCCGAGCGGCGGGACAGTGGCAGTGCTCACCGGGACGGGCTTGACCGGTGCGACCGCAGTAAGTTTCGGTGGGACACCGGCGATCCTGTTCGCGGTCAACTCCGACACCCAGATCACCGTGCTGACCCCGCCCCATGTGGCCGGGACGGTGCAGGTTACCGTCACCACCCCCGGCGGG
>NZ_BAGC01000080.1 GCF_000308655.1 Nocardia niigatensis NBRC 100131
GCCGACTTCGGTGGCGGAAAGCCCTGCGCCGCAGCCGGTTCCGGCTGCCGCGGTACCCGAGCACGCTCCCGTGGCACCTGAACCGGAACCGGGGGCTGTCGAATCCGTTGCGCCGGTTGCCGATTCGATCGCGCCCATCGCGGTGCCGGTGGCCGAACCGGTCGCCGCGCCCGAGCCCGTCCCAGCGCCTCGGCCGGTC
>NZ_BAGC01000079.1 GCF_000308655.1 Nocardia niigatensis NBRC 100131
GCGGTATCGCAGAACTGGCTACCGCCGTCGAGGCCCTGTCGAATTCCGTCCTCCACACAAATCTCGACGCGTTCGCCGACAGCGATGTGGTGGAGTTGATGCAGCGGGTGGAGACCTGCAAAAGCAACTGTCGGCGTTGGATTCACGGCTGATCATCGAGGCTTGCGACCGCTCCCTGCCGAAGGGC
>NZ_BAGC01000078.1 GCF_000308655.1 Nocardia niigatensis NBRC 100131
GCTGAAAGCCACACCCGACACCCCTGGGAACCAGGACCCTACGACTGGCCCGAATACTCCCGGAGCAAAACGGTAGGGACTACTGACCGCCGAAGCCAACCGCGCCCCGGCCGCAACGTCCGCTGGCTGATCGGCAGTGCCCGGAAAAATTCTGTAGTGGAAGCTCTAGACATTCCGTATGTGGC
>NZ_BAGC01000077.1 GCF_000308655.1 Nocardia niigatensis NBRC 100131
CAGACCGCGCCAATGATCGGGTGGTGAGGTTGGCGGCGGGCGCGTCGGCGCCGACGACGCTGCCGTTCCCGGGGCTCCAAGATCCCCATGGTGTGGCGGTCGACACGGCAGGCAACGTATACGTCACCGAATTGGGCACCGAGCGGGTCGTGAGGTTGACGGCGGGCGCGTCGACGCC
>NZ_BAGC01000076.1 GCF_000308655.1 Nocardia niigatensis NBRC 100131
CGGAGCCTATGGAAAAACGCCAGCAACGCGGCCTTTTTACGGTTCCTGGCCTTTTGCTGGCCTTTTGCTCATTAGGCACCCCAGGCTTTACCCGAACGACCGAGCGCAGCGAGTCAGTGAGCGAGGAAGCGGAGAGCGCCCAATACGCAAGGAAACAGCTATGACC
>NZ_BAGC01000075.1 GCF_000308655.1 Nocardia niigatensis NBRC 100131
CCACCATTTCCCTAGTAAAAAGAGGGGCTCTGTTATTTAGCCATTTGTGTACTTTTTGTGAGGAGGTTATGTCAATAATATCCTTTTTGCTGCTGAAGTTGCGGAGAGTTTTGGCCACATATTCTATTGTAGTCTGGATCTTCCT
>NZ_BAGC01000074.1 GCF_000308655.1 Nocardia niigatensis NBRC 100131
CCAGTCTTAATCACAGTGGGGGGTATGTTATTCCCAATGAAGTCGTCCAGAAACGGACTAGGTAGTTAGCTTTTTCTAGTGCCCAACACATTAGAGGTGTGGTTTTTTTTCTCTAAAATAAGGGT
>NZ_BAGC01000073.1 GCF_000308655.1 Nocardia niigatensis NBRC 100131
ACTAGTATGGCCCGGGGGATCCTACGTTCCAAATGCAGCGAGCTCGTATAACCCTTTAAGAGTTGCTCTTTTTGTTTGGTAAGTTGCAAATCGAAGTTTTAGATTGAGTTCTACGTCGA
>NZ_BAGC01000072.1 GCF_000308655.1 Nocardia niigatensis NBRC 100131
ACTAGTATGGCCCGGGGGATCCTAGAGACCATTCGCGATTCCATGAGACTCCAAGGGTTCTGCACAACTTATGCACCTCTATTAGATCATTGTGTTCTACGAAGCCTGGACTG
>NZ_BAGC01000071.1 GCF_000308655.1 Nocardia niigatensis NBRC 100131
CGGGCTCAAGGCCCCCGGCACGAAGGCTGCCGCACCGGCCGCCGAGGCGCCTGCGGCCGAGGCCGCGTCCGAGGCCACCGCGGCTCCGGCGCCGGCCAAGGGTCTGGCCATGAAGGGCCCCGCCAAGGCTCCGGGCGGCAAGGGTCTGCAGATGAAGGGCGGCCTGAAGGCGCCGGGCGCGAAGGCCCCCGCCGCCGAATCCGCTTCCGCCGCTGCGGCTCCCGCCGAGTCCGCGCCTGCCGAGGCTCCCGCGGCTCCGGCCGCCAAGCCGGGCGGGCTCGCCATGAAGGGCGGCCTCAAGGCTCCCGGCGGCAAAGGTCTCCAGATGAAGGGCGCCGCAAAGGCTCCGGGCGCCAAGCCCGCCGCCGAGGCCGCTCCGGCCGAGACCGTGGCGGAAACCTCCGCGCCGGCCGCCGAGGCTGCCGCGGCCCCCGCCGCGGAGGCCAAGCCGTCCATCGCGCCCAAGGGTCTGGCCATGAAGTCCGGCCTCAAGCGCCCCGGCCCGAAGGCTCCGGGCGCCGCGGCCCCGGCTGTCGCTCCGGCCCCGGAAGCGCCTGCGGCTCCGGCCGATTCGGCTCCGGCCGCCCAGCCTGTGCAGGTCGAGGCCGCCGCTCCGGCGGAGGCTCCGGTCGCCGTCCAGGACGGTGCCGATAAGGCGCAGGGGAATGGCGACAACGGCGCTGCCGTGCCGCCGGCGGCCAAGCCGGGTGGCCTCGGCTTCAAGTCGGGCATGAAGGCTCCGGGCCGCAAGAACTAGGCCCCCGGCCCGAAACAGCGGGCGGCCGAACCTGATTGACGAGGGCGGCGCTACCAACCCGGTAGCGCCGCCCTCGTCCGTTTCTACCAGTTCACGGGGCATTCGCGACCCGTTGGCTAATCTCAGGCAACATGACGCGCCGGAGTTCGCCATACTGCAAGGTATGACGGATGCGCGGGCGGTGCGGGTCGAGATCGGGGTGGAGTCTCTGGGCGGGGTCCGGATCGCCGAACAGGCGGGGGCCGCGCGGGTCGAATTATGTGCCGGGTTGACGGTCGGGGGACTCACGCCCGGGCCTGCGCTCATCGAGGCGGCGGTCGCGGCGGCCGGGCACACTCAGGTGCACGTGCTGATCCGGCCGCGCCCCGGCGACTTCCGTTATTCGCCCGACGAGGTGGCGTTGATGCGCACCGATATCGAGCGGGTGCGGGCGGCGGGGGCGCACGGGGTGGTGATCGGTGTCCTCGACGAGGAAGGTCATGTCGATCCGGCCGCCAACACCGAACTACTGGCCGCCGCGGACGAGCTGGAGGTCACCTTCCATCGCGCGTTCGACGTGTGCGCGGATCCCTATGCGGGTTTCGACCAATTGCTGGAGCTGGGTTTCACGCGTTTGCTCACCTCGGGTCGCCAGGAGTCGGTGCTCGACGGGGCCGCCCTGATCTCCCGGCTCGTGACGCTGGCCGACGGCCGCATCGACGTGATGGCGTGCGGCGGCCTGCGCGCCGACAATGCCCGCCGGGTCATCGAGCTGACCGGCACCCGCGATCTCCATGCGGCCGTGCGCATTCCGGTCCCCGGCCGCCCGCAGGCCGATTCCGAGGTCTCCTTCGCCGAATTCGGGGTGCCCAGTGGCTTCGACCATTTCGCGACGGACGCCGACGGCGTGTCGGCGCTCTGCGAGGCGGCACGCGCGTCGCGCTGACGGGAGTTCTTCATCGGCGACACCGCCAACGCCTTCTCCACGACCACCATGCCGCCGACCACCACCCGCGCTGTGGCAGATGATTTCGCGGGATCAGGGCCGGGAGTGCCGTCCGCCGCGCGGCGGTTCGGGCGGCCATCCCTGATCGCCGGGCCGGCCCTGCTCCTGCGGCCACCCCTGATCCTGTTGCCGGCCCCGGTCTCGCGTTCCGGTATCCGACCACGGCTCGCTCGGATTGAACCAGGACGACGTCGTGTACTGCCGTTCCTCCGTCGGGTTCGGATTCGGCTGCACCACACCGGTTCTCGGTACCGTCGGCGATTCGCTGCCGCCGGTCCCGGCGGGCTGTGGTGCGGTGCGCCGCACGGCGGGCTCTTCACCCGTCCACGAATCCCGCTGCTGCGCGCCGCTTCTCGGCATCACCCGGTGTTCACCGCTGCCCTGATCGACCGGCCTGCGCACCACCGGCTGTGAACCGGTGCGGGGCACCGCCGATTGCTCCCCGGTGCGCGGATCCTCGGGCCGGCGCGCCGCCCCGGCACGCGCGCCACCGGGCTGCCCGGCCGTCCGCCTTTGCGTATTCCGTTGCGTGCCAGCGTTTCGGCTCCGAGCACCACCCGCCCCGGCGGCCGCGCGCGCCGGCGCCGGCTTGGCGCCAAGCGGCCGGGCCAGCAGTACCGCGATGGCGGTGGTCAGCGGCACCGACAGGGCCAGTGCGATGCCACCGACCGCCGACCGGGCGATCTCGATGCCCACCGCGTCGCCGGTCAGCACGTCCCGCATGGGCCGTCCGGCCACACTGAACAGCAGCAGCAGCGGCAGCGCGCCACCGGCGTAGGCGAGCACCAGGGTGTAGACGGTACTGGCGATATGGTCGCGGCCGACCCGCATGGCCGCGGAGAAGATGCTGCGGCGGTTGGCCTTCTGATCCAGCGCCGCCAGCTCGAAGGCCGCCGATGCCTGCGTGATGGTGACGTCGTTGAGCACACCGAGCGAGCCGATGATGAACCCCGCCAGCAGCAGCCCGGTGATACTCACGTGCTGTATATAGGCGGCGACATTGGTGTTCTGCTCTTCGGACAGACCGGTGAGATGGGTGACCTTCAGCGACACCCAGGACAGCACCGCCGCCAGCACCATCGAGGTCAGCGTCCCCAGCAACGCCGAACTGGTGCGCAGGTTCACCCCGTGCGCCAGATACAGCACCGAGTAGAGGATCACCGCGCCCGCGACCAGGGCCACCGGTATCGCCGGTTTCCCGTCCAGCAGCGCGGGCAGCAGGAACATCACCAGCACACCGAACGCGATCACGAGCCCGATCAGTGCCCGCAGCCCCCGCCACCGCGCCACCGCGATGATGACCACCGCGAACACGATCCCGATGATCGTCAGCGGCAGCCCGCGCGCGAAATCGTCGAACGAGTACAGGGTGGACCCATTCGGATCCTGCGGAGTCTTGGGCGCCGCCTGCGGCACGATCCGAATCTTGTCCCCCACACTCAAATTCGGCTGATCCGGAGTAGGCGAATTGACGAAGACCGTCCAACTCCCCTTGTCGGCCCCCGAGTCGATCGAAATGACACTCCGCGCACACTGCCGCTGCGCCGCCGGAAGCAGTTCCGGTTCGACCGTGAACACCTTCCCGTTCGACACATCCCCACACGGCCCGAGATCCTGCTTGACCACCGTCCCCGCCTCGGAATGCACCGCACCCCCGCCCCCGTTCTGCATGGGCAACGGAATATCGATGTGCTGAGAACTGGGCCACAGCCAGATCATCCCCACAACCACCGCCACTCCGATCACCGCCAATAGCCCGACGACAACCCGAGCCGCATTGGTCCCGATAGCAATAGGCCCGGAGTGGTCGTGATGGTGATGATGAGAATGCTGGTGATCGCTCACCCGCCGAGCCTAAACGAAAACCATTCCTGACATGCTGAGAGGTTCTGCTCCCCGCCTCCCCGAGACTTCAGCGGACAGCTCGGGCGCCGTTGCGAATTTCGCACCCGTACTGGCGGTCAATGCCGAACCAATTCTGGACGTACCCGGCGAGTTACCCCAACCTCGCGAAATCAGCTGTCGCCTTCCAGATCCCTTCAGGGCTTCTGCGGCGAAGAGGTTTGGGAGGGGCGGCGGAGAGCAGGGGGATGTCTCCGCCGCCCGGGGTCAGCGGCCCAGGGGGGGTAGGCCGGCTAACCAGGGCCGGACGGCCCAGGGGGGGTAGGCGGTCCGGCCGGGCACTCTGAGTGCCGAGGACCACTGTACACAAAAGACGGTTCTTTGCGCTAGCTAAGTCTCTAAAAACCGAACTTTTTCGTACCAGCGGTTTGTTTTAGCCAGGGTCACACCTGCGCCACAGCCCCCGAGACCCGTGTCCGCTACTGGACAGCGCGAGATAGGCGCAGGTCAGCAAGGTTCACAGGATCCCCGTGAACCTTACCGTCAAATATTTCCGCCCGGAAGTTACTGCCGATAACTGGACAGGAAGTTGCCGAACCGCTCGATGGCGACCGACAGGTCCCGCGCCCACGGCAGGGTGACAATGCGCAGATGGTCGTGATGCGGCCAGTTGAACCCGGTCCCCTGCACCATCAGGATCTTCTCCTGCAGCAGCAGATCCAGCACCAGCTTCGAATCATCGTGGATCTCATGGACTTCCGGATCCAGCCGCGGGAACGCGTACAGCGCGCCGGTGGGCTTCACACACGAGACGCCCGGAATCGTATTGAGCTTCTCCCAGGCCACATCCCGCTGCTCGAGCAGCCGCCCGCCCGGCAGCACCAGGTCGTCGATGCTCTGATGTCCGCCCAGCGCCACCTGAATGGCATGCTGCGCGGGCACATTCGGGCACAGCCGGGTGGAGGCCAGCAGGTCGATGCCCTCCAGGAAGCCGCCCGCGTGATCCTTGGGACCGGTGATGACCAGCCAGCCCGAGCGGTAGCCCGCCACCCGGTACGCCTTGGACAGGCCGTTGAAGGTGAGACACAGCAGATCCGGCGCGAGCGTCGCCAGCGACACATGCTTGGCGCCGTCGTAGAGGATCTTGTCGTAGATCTCGTCGGCCAGCAGCAGCAGCTGATGCTTACGGGCCAGATCCACCACCTGCTGCAGCACCTCGGCGGAGTACACCGCGCCGGTGGGGTTGTTGGGGTTGATCACGACAATCGCCTTGGTCTTGTCGGTGATCTTGGATTCCATGTCGGCGATGTCCGGCTGCCAGTCGTTGGACTCGTCGCACAGGTAGTGCACCGGGGTGCCGCCCGCGAGCGAGGTCATGGCCGTCCACAGCGGATAGTCCGGCGCGGGGATGAGCACCTCGTCGCCATTGTCGAGCAGCGCCTGCATGACGATGGTGATCAGCTCGGAGACGCCGTTGCCCAGGTAGACGTCGTCCACGTCGAATTCCGGGAAGCCCGGCACCAACTCGTAGCGGGTGAAGATGGCCCGCCGCGCCGGCAGGATGCCCTTGGACTCCGAGTAGCCCTGCGCGTACGGGAGCGCCGCGATCATGTCGCGCATGATGACGTCGGGCGCGTCGAATCCGAACGGCGCGGGATTGCCGATGTTCAGCTTCAGAATCCGGTGGCCCTCGGCCTCCAACCGTGCCGCGTGTGCGTGTACCGGGCCCCGGATCTCGTAGAGCACGTTCTGGAGTTTGGTGGACTGTTCCAGGACGCGCGGGGACCGATGCGGTAGGTGACTCGATGGGCTCACCCCGTCAATGGTGCCATCCGCCCGCAACCAGCTTTTTTCGTGTCCGGCCCACACCTACCGGGAAGTACGCCGGGCTATCGGGCGGAATCCGGCGGCAGCACGCTGCGGGCAGCGGTGGAACCGCAGAACTCCTCGATGCGCTCGTCCAGGGTCTGCGCTTCACCGGCGTCCCGGAACTCCGGAGCGGCCAGCCGCTGCCGCACCGCGTTGAGCCGCTCCTCCAACTGCGCGATGCGCTTGTCCTCGTCCAGCTCCAGCACCGGTTCGAGGGCGGCGGCGGCGCCGTCGAGGCTGCCGTTGATCAGGTGGGCGGCCGCGTTGTCCACCCGGGCCAGCGACTCCGCGCCGTAGGAGCGCTTGTCGGTCGGCCCGTTCACGTACAGGTCGATGGCCCGGCTGGTGGCGTCCAGGGCGGGCTCGGCCTGGCCTAGATGGATGTAGGTGGCGCCGGCGTAGTAGTGGCTCTTGGGCTGGTCGAACCCGAACACCCCGCCCACGTCGTCGTGCAGGTTGTCGCTGGATTCGCCGTCGCGGGCGTCGTCGGCGGCGCGGATGCAGCGCTCGGTGTCGGCGGTGCTGCCCAGCCGGGACCAGATGCGGGCCTCGATGTTCAGCAGCCGCACCCGCGAGGTCGCGGATTCGGCGTAGCGCTGGCCGCTCTGGGCCAGCAGGACCGCGCGGCGCGGCCGCTCGGAACGGTATTCGATGAGCGCCTGCATGCCGCGGGTCCAGGCGCGCAGCGGATCGTGCTCGCACAGTTCGGCGTAAGCCCAAGCGGCCCTGGCCTGTTCGCCGGCGGCGTCGAAATAGCCCAGATCCGTACTGGCATTCGCCAGCAGACCGGACAAGGTGCCCGCCAGCAGGTACAGATGCGCCGTATCGGAGGGCCGCTGACGGCCTTCCAGCAACCGGTACACCCGCCGCCGCACCCGCAGCATCTCCACCATCATCGGCACCGGCGGCATGTGTACGTAGTCGTTGGCGATGCGCGTGACATCCGCGTCCAGCTGTTCCAGCAGGGTCGCACCCACATTGGTGCCCTCGGCCCTGCCGGCGTGCTCACTTGCCTCGTGGGCAGCCGCCATGATCAGATCCCTCTCCGAAATCGCCGCTAACGCATCGCCCCTCATCGCACCCGTATCGACGAGTGCCAGCAGTTCCGCGTCGCTGGAATAACTGGCCTGCGCGGGCATCCCGTTCCATACCTCGGAATTGCCTTGGCGCACATCGAGACCGGGAACGGCGGGGCGGTCGATCAAGGGCTGGTCGATCAAGGCCGCGAACCGTGCCCGCACAACATCGTCGGACCTGGCAAGGGAGGTATCGAGGGCGGCCTGATTGATGGGGCGGGGATGCACCCGATCGCCCCCGGCCTCCCATTTCGAGACCAGTCGTTCGTGCACACCCAGGTGCGCGGCGAACTCCCGGATACTCATGCGTTTGGCATCGCGGAGGGCCCGGGCTTCTTTGCCTGACCAGTGCCGAACCACGGTGCCATCCCTTCCGAACGAACTCCGAACTCCAGGGTACGAGCGGAAAGTGGTCGCGGCCACAGCCGAAACCTTCTCGGTACCAGGCGTTATACGTACCGGTAATAGTGGCAGCGGAAAGGCAGTGGAAGGCGGGTGTGCGGGCGTTTTCACGGTGACGCCCCGCGGGCGACCCTGGTGGCTGGGGGAAGGAGGCGGGGAACGTGAACGCGGACAAGCTCGGAACAGTCGAAGACTGGGTTTCCCACTACCGGCACGAGTTCGGGCTACCGGTCCTCGAACGCGGCGGATTCGTCATGCTTCCCGTCACGGCGCAGGTCGGGGTGGTGCACCTCCCGGTCGCGCGCGCCGAAATGGTGCGCAGCGCACTGCGACAGCAGCGCACCGGCGGACCCGTGCTGGCCCGTCAGATTCGCTGGAGCTTTCTGGCCGAACCTGATTCGCGGCCCGGCGCGCAGATCATGGAGGTGCTGAACCGGCTCGATATCGGCATTCCGGCCGTCGGCAGCGCGGTCATGCTCCCCACCGGCCTCGGCCGCTGGACGCGCGAAGGCTGCCACTGGGTGACCCCACCCGCACGTGATTCCAAACTCCCACCCCTGTCGGCGATCATCACGACAGCTCTGGCGGTGGGAGCCGGAGGCGAGGACTGAACGCAGCCGGTCCTCGCACCACCGAGTCCGCCCCCACTGGCAGTCGACGGGGCGGACTCGGCTTTGTCCGGATCGCGAAAGGCTCAGGCGGTCAACGGGCTTGCTGCGCCGGGGCGGGCGGGAACAGCGGGGGCAGCGTGGGGACGATTACGGGCGGGAGGCCCGGGATGATCGTGATGGTGTTCGGGCCGGCCGTGGTGGCGGGCGGCTCGGTGGTGGTCGTGTAGTTGTGAGGCGCCGGCGCGGCCAGGGATTCGTTGGTGGCGTCGGTGGTGGTAGGGGACGCCACCGCGGGCTCGGTGGACGGGCGGGTGGTGCTGGCCGGAACCGAACTGGTCACGGCGTCCTGGCGCTGCGAATCATGGGTCAGGACTTGGGGTGCCCAGCCCAGGGTGACGCCGATGGCGGCCACCACGACGAGCGCGCCGACGGCGACGCCGGCCAGACTGATCTCACGGCGACGGCCGGGTTTTTCGGCCGGCCGCAGACTGCCCGGCCAGGGCTGACCCGGGTCCGGGGGCGCGGCGGGCACGGCGTTCTCGCGCGGGGCGGCGGGGAAGGGCGCGGGCGCGGGCCGGTGCAGGACCGGGCGGGCCAGCATGGCCGCACCGCGGGTGACCACGGTGTCGGGCGCGGCCGGCACGATGACCGGGACACCCAGCCAGCGCCGCAAAACCCTTGCCACCAGCGGAATCTGGGCGCAGCCACCGAGCAGGGCGACCGCCTGCACGGGCTGCTCGGAACGCAGGATGACATCGCGCGTCATGCGGGCGGAGGATTCGACGGCCAGCATGATCAGGGCCTCGAAGTTCTCCTGTGACAGCAGCACCAGGCCCTCGGTGGAGGGCAGCGCCACCGCGCTGCTGCCGGAGAGCTGCTCCTTGGCCTCGCGGCAGAGCTTGTCGAGCGCGGTGAGCCCGGTGTGGTCCGGCGGGTGGGCGATGCGCCCGGAGGCGATCTGCTGTTCGCGGATCAGCGCGTCGAGGTAGTCGCCGCTGATATCGCTGGTGCGCTCGCTGAAGCAGACTTGCCGGGTGCCGGTGTCGACCACCGTCACCGACAGACCGGAGGCGCCCAGGTCGTAGAGCGCGACGGTGCCGAAACCCTGCAACTCACCGGAGTATTCGAGGAATTCCAGCGCCGCTACCACGTCCGGCACCAGCTCGTAGTTGGTGAACTGCCGCCGCGCCAGCTCGGCCCGGATGGCCCGCGCGTGGTTCTCGTCCCGATAGGCGATGGCGGTGGCGCTGATCCGCGAATCCGCGGCGAGCACGGCCCCGACCGCGTCGGCGACCAGCTCGTCGACCCGGCGTTCCCCGACCGGTACCGCCTGCACGTCGAACGCGTCGGGCGGGCCGTCGAATCCGCTGCGGGCCCGGCCGTACCGCGGCTGCGGGGGCGCGCCGAAATTCCGGGCGGTCTGCTCGGCGGAATCGCCGGTGAACGGACGTGCGACGCGAACCGCACCCGCCCCCACCGAAACTCCCAGAACCGAACTCATCCGCTGCCCATCTCGTTGCGACGCACCTGTCGTCGCCACCTTACGACGTACCGGGCCATCCGTACACCCGCGGAACCCGCCCAGCGGGCGGCGTAATAGCGCCATCGGCGACTGTCAAGTGTCCAGGCAGCGACCGAATTCCGCCGAACGCCCGGCCGAAACCGCTACCCCGTAATGCAACTCACTTCGGCACGGGGAAATTCAGGTAGGCCCGCGACGGCGTCGGCCCGCGCTGACCCTGATATTTCGAGCCCGCCGCGGCACTGCCGTACGGGTGCTCGGCCGGACTGGTGAGCCGGAAAAGACACAGCTGCCCGATCTTCATCCCCGGCCACAGCGTGATCGGGAGGTTCGCGACATTCGACAGCTCCAGCGTGATATGCCCGCTGAATCCGGGATCGATGAAGCCCGCGGTGGAATGCGTCAGCAGGCCCAGGCGGCCCAGGCTGGACTTGCCTTCCAGGCGACCGGCCAGATCGTCGGGCAGCGAACACACCTCGAGTGTGGAACCGAGCACGAATTCGCCGGGATGCAGCACGAACGGCTCGCCCTCGCCGGGTTCGACCAGGGTGGTCAGCTCGTCCTGCCGCTGCGCCGGATCGATATGCGTGTAGCGGGTGTTGTTGAACACCCGGAACAGACTGTCCAGCCGCACATCGATACTCGACGGCTGCACCAGCTTCTCGTCGAACGGCTCGACCCCGAGACGCCCATTGCCGATTTCCTTGCGGATATCCCGATCACTCAGCAGCACCGTGCCATTTTGCCCTCCGCTTCGCTCCGGGCTGTTCGCGGCCCCTGAAGTCTCGTTCTTCCCTCCCTCCGCTCTTCCGCTTCACTCCCCCGCTCCATTTGGTCCAGAACGAGACGGGCCGCGAACTTTCAGGGCTCTACCGGCGGGATTTCCGGCTGAGACGTCTCAGTGATCTGCTTGGATCGCCGCAGTCCCCAGGAGGCGTGGGCTTCGGCTCGCATGCGCGCGACCATGTGCGGGTAATGCAGTTCGAATGCCGGGCGTTCGGAGCGGATGCGCGGCAGTTCGTAGAAGTTGTGCCGGGGTGGTGGACAGCTGGTGGCCCATTCCAGGGAATTGCCGTAACCCCACGGGTCGTCCACGGTCGCGACCTCGCCGTAGCGGTAGCTCTTGAAGACATTCCACACGAACGTCACCATCGAGAATCCGAGGATGAACGAGCCGATGGTGGAAATCGTGTTGAGCGTGGTGAATCCGTCGCTGGGCAGGTAATCGGCGTAGCGGCGCGGCATGCCCTGGTTCCCCAGCCAGTGCTGCACCAGGAATGTGGTGTGGAATCCCAGGAACGTGGTCCAAAAATGCAGTTTCCCGAGCCGTTCGTCCAGTAGCCGCCCCGTCATCTTGGGGAACCAGAAGTAGATTCCGGCGAAGGTGGCGAACACGATGGTGCCGAACAGGACGTAATGGAAATGCGCCACAACGAAATACGTGTCCGACACGTGGAAGTCCAGCGGCGGCGAGGCCAGGATGACGCCCGACAGCCCACCGAACAGGAATGTCACCAGGAAGCCCACGGAGAACAGCATGGGTGTCTCGAAGGTCAGCTGCCCGCGCCACATGGTGCCGACCCAGTTGAAGAACTTCACCCCCGTGGGCACCGCGATGAGGAACGTCATGAACGAGAAGAACGGCAGCAGTACCGATCCCGTCGCGTACATGTGATGCGCCCACACCGCGATGGACAGCGCGCCGATGGCCAGGGTGGCGTACACCAGCGTGGTGTAGCCGAACAGCGGCTTGCGGCTGAACACGGGGAAGATCTCGGTCACGATGCCGAAGAACGGCAGCGCCACGATGTAGACCTCGGGATGCCCGAAATACCAGAACAGATGCTGGTAGAGGATGGCCCCGCCGGTGGACGGGTCGTAGATGTGCCCGCCCAGGTGCCGGTCCACCTCCAGGCCCATGACCGCCGCGGTGAGGATCGGGAACGCCAGCAGCACAAGCACACTCGTGACCAGGATGTTCCAGGTGAAGATGGGCATCCGCCACATGGTCATGCCCGGGCAACGCAGGCAGATGACCGTGGTGATCATATTGACGCCGCCCAGGATGGTGCCGACGCCGGACACCGCCACGCCCATGATCCACAGGTCCGCGCCGACGCCCGGCGAGTGCTCGGCCAGACTGAGCGGGGTGTAGGCGGTCCAGCCGAAGTCGGCCGCGCCGCCCGGGGTGATGAATCCGGCGGTGGCCATGGTCGCGCCGAACAGGTACAGCCAGTAGCTGAGCGCGTTCAATCGTGGGAAGGCGACATCCGGCGCGCCGATCTGCAGTGGCAGCACCGCATTGGCGAATCCGAACACGATGGGTGTCGCGTAGAACAGCAGCATGATGGTGCCATGCATGGTGAACAGCTGATTGAACTGTTCCGGCGTCAGGAACTGCATGCCCGGCCGTGCCAGCTCGGTCCGCATCAGCAGCGCCATCAGGCCGCCGATCAGGAAGAACGCCATGGCGGTGAACAAATACATGTTCCCGAGCAGCTTCGGATCGGTGGTGGTGATGACCTTCCACAGATACGACCCCCTGGGTCCCATCCGGGGTGGAAACGGCCGAACGGGTTCGAGCTCGGGAGCTTCACGAGCGGGCACCGCGGTCATACGTCCTCCTCGACCGCCGAGCAGGAGCACCGAGCGCACGCTTCAGTTAACGTTCAGCGCATCCAAACTTCCTGTGGTGGACGGGTTTTCGACCCTGCGGGCCAGTCTACGACCGCCCGTGGACGGAACTCGGTGCTTCTGCGAAAGAGCTCCGCGACCTTCGGCGCGTCGCGCTCCGACACGGACATGAACGGCGCCGACACCCGAAGAGTTGCACCCGGCCGGAGGCGGTCTGATAGAGTCGCGAGCGCAAGCAGGACCCTGCCGGTGTGGTGTAGTGGCAACACGCTACCTTCCCAAGGTCGAATTGCGGGTTCGATTCCCGTCACCGGCTCCACGAGAAGGCCCCCGTCCACGGACGGGGGCCTTCTCGCATGTCAGAGCATTATTCTCGCATGTCAGAGCGCTATTTGATGCACTCGGTGGCGATCCGCTTGGTCGCCTTGCCCGCCTTGATCAGATCCTCGGTGCCGAGACCGACCTTGGCCGGGTTGGTGCCGTTGGCGCTGTCGATGATCTTCTGGATGCCGCTGTCGGACAGCCCCTCCTGCAGGTAGACATTGGCGACGCAGTCCGCGGTCTGCTGACTGAGTTTGCCCTTGTCCTGCAGGGCTTTCGAGATCTGCTCGGCGGTCAGCGCGCTGCCGCCCGGGCTGGTGGCAGCCCCCGACGAGGTGGTCACGCCCGGCGAAGTGGTCGTCACCGCCTTCGGAACGGAGGTGGTGACGGGGCTGGCCGATTGCTGGTCATTGCTGCACGCGGACAGCAGCGGTAACGCCAGTAGCGCCACCGCGACGACGGATTTCCGCATTTGCGATCCCTCCCGGACGCCGGGCCGGTCCCGGTCGCCTCCGAGAGTGCACCGGCACCCGGAAGTTAACAAGCGGAGGTCGAAAATCGCAGGCCGCCAAGGGTCTCGGCGGCCATGACCACGACGCGGTGCTACTGCATCGCCTGCATGCAGGCGGTGACGATCTTGGAGGCGGCGGCCTGGGCCTTGTCGGTGTCCTCCTTGCTCATGCCGGCCGACTCCATATCCGTGACATTGCCGGACTTGGCGTCGTTCTTGATCATGCGACGCAGCCCGTCCTGCGAAATACCCTGGTCCACGAAGACTTTCGCGGCGCAGTCGGCGAACTTGGCCTCGAGACCACCCGCCTGCAGCGATTTGGACACATCAGCCTGGGTGACATCGGCGGGCTTGTCGCCGCTGCTGCCGCATCCGGCCAGCAGGGGAAGCGCGACGAGCGCGGCGGCCAACAAGGAAATGCGCACTGGTGCCTCTACTCTCGAGGTTCGATGGGAAAGTTGCCGCAGGCACCCTCTCACAAATCCATGGCGGCGCGCAGCGCTGTGTCGATTCGTTCCGCGGTTTCGGTGTCGACTTCGGCGACGCGCCGCTCCAACCAGCCGCGATAGATGCGGCCCAGATTGCCGGCGTGCACCCAGCCGTGGCCGGGAATGGGCACGGCCAGGATGTCCTGGGGATCCTCGGCCTCGACCTCGGCGGCGATCAGCCAGGGGCGCGGCGACTCGTTGATGCCGTCGCTCGAGATGAGGATGATGGTGCGGGTTCGGGTGGTGCCGTGCGGGTGGTAGACCCAGAGTTCACCCCTGCGCACGCAGCTCCTTCTCAGCGGCGAGTTTTTCCGCCTCGTCGGCCGCGGCGAGTTCGACCGGGTCCGGCACCGGGCCGCAACCCAGCCGCACGGCTTCGCGGCGAGCGGCGCGGGAGATCCACGCCGACGGCGACATGCCCGCGCGGGCGGCGGCGTCCTGTGCATACGACCAGGCCGCCTCGTCCAGCGACAGGGTCACTTTCCGGGTTGCCATACCTTTTATCGTACCGCCGGAGACGAATTTTCCGTCCTGTTGGCGACGTGTCAACGACGGTAGGGTGAGGCCGGCAGAGACCAGGTCAAGGGGAGAGTCACGCATGACGAAGTTGAACCACCACCGGACCGGCAGCGGCGACCCCCTCGTGCTGGTGCACGGGGTCGGCAGCCACTGGCAGGTGTGGGAGCCGATCATCGGCACCCTGGCCGAATCCTTCGACGTGATCGCGGTGGACCTGCCCGGATTCGGCGACACCGCCCCGCTCGCGCACACCACCGTCTCCACCCTCTCCGACGCCCTGGCCGAATTCCTCGCCGCCGAGGGCATCGAGAATCCGCATCTGGCAGGCAATTCCATGGGCGGCGGGATCGTGCTGGACCTGGCCGCGCGGGGCCTCGCGCGCTCGGTCACCGCCTTCTCCCCCATCGCATTCTGGGACACCTCGGGCCGTGTCTGGTGCCAGCAGGCGCTGGGCCGCGCCAAACAGCTCACCAAGGTGCTGCATCCGGCCGTGCCCGCGCTGCTCGGAAACACCGTCGGCCGTTCGGCCTTCCTCGGCCTGGTGTTCGGCAAGCCCTGGGCCATCGACGCGCGGGTGGCCGTGGACACCGTCGAGGGCCTGCTCGGCGCGGAAGGTTTCGATGCCGCCCTGGCCTCCTTCACCGACTTCCGGCTGCCCGACCGCAGCGCCTTCGACGACATCCCGATCACCATCGCCTGGGGCAACCGTGACATTCTGCTCACGTACGCCACCCAGTCCCGGCGGGCCCGCGCGGAACTGCCCGGCGCGCGGCACGTCACCCTGCGCGGCAGCGGCCACACGCCCTTCTACGACGATCCGGCCGCTTGCGCACGCCTGCTCCTGGACCAGCTCGGATAAGGAAAAACCGTGAGCCACAACGTTTCCCTCACCTTCGAAGGCGACCGGGCGTACGTGGCCCTAGATCGCCCGGACAAGCACAACGGCCTCACCATCGACATGTTGAACGAGCTGGTCCGGGTCGCCGGCGTCATCGGCAAGCGCTCCGACATCCGCGCGGTCATCCTGTCCGGCAACGGCCCCAGCTTCAGCTCCGGCCTGGACATCGCCAAGGCCATGGGCAATCCGATCGCCGTCGTGCGCAACTTCATCCCGCTGCCGTGGCTGGGCACCAACACCTTCCAGGAGGCGTGCTGGGCGTGGCGGCGGCTGCCGCAGCCGGTGATCGCCGTGGTGCACGGACGCTGCTACGGCGGCGGCCTGCAGATCGCGCTGGCCGCCGATTTCCGTTTCGTGACACCTGATTCGGAATTCGCGGTGATGGAGGCCAGGCACGGCCTGATCCCGGACATGACCGGCGCGGCCACCCTGTCACGGCTCGTCGGCCTCGATCAGGCACTGCTGCTCACCATGACGGCCGACCCGGTCGACGCCGCCTACGCCGAGCGCATCGGATTGGTGACCGAGGTGACCGCCGACCCGCGCGCGGCCGCTGAGAAACTGGCCGACCGCATCGCGACGCGCTCCCCGCAGGCGGTGGCGAGCGCCAAGAGACTGTTCGACCGATCCTGGCACTCGTCGGTGCGCCGGACCCTGGCCGTGGAACGCGCCACGCAGCTGCCGCTGATCCTGAGGCAGGCCCTCGACCGTGGTAGGAATAAAAAGTAAGCCAATTCACGGCAAATAATGCGGTTTGCAAGCCCCGATTTTCGGGTATCGCTGTTAGCATTTTCACACTTTGCCAACGAGTCGAACGCATTGTGCGGCCCGTCACATACGGTGTGGTCCGCGCATTATTCGGCGAGACCCGGAGGAAGCACCGCATTGACCAAGACCGCCCCGCTACTGCTTTCGGCGATCGCAGGTGCCACGGCCTTGCTCCTTACCGTGACCACGCCGGCCGCAGCCAACCCGAACGCCATCAACCCGATTCCGGTGCTCAACGGCACCAACGGTCTACCGCAGCTGCCGGGCCGCACGAAGGCGGTCTTCCAGGTCACCGGTATGGCCAGCCCCAATAACACCCAGAACTACAACGTCCTCGGGACCGACCTGGGCATCATGTGGGACGACGGCAACGGCGAAATGCTCACCGCCTTCGGTGACACCGCCGGACTGGGTCTGCCGAACCTGCTCGTCGGCAGCACCTGGGCGTGGCGTTCGAATATCCTGCTGCGCTCACACACTCAGGACCCCACCAACGGCATCTACTTCGACTCGGTGGTGCGTGACATCTTCGGCCAGGCCCGGGATCTGATTCCCAGCCCGAAGATCCCGTTCATCGAGATCAGCCGCATCCCGACCGCGGGCATCTCGGTCGGCGGCACCCAGGTCATGAGCCTGATGTCGGTGAAGAGCTGGGACGACGTGGGCGAGTGGACCACCAACTACTCCAGCCTCGCGGTGTCCGGCGACAACGGCGAGAACTGGATGGAACTGCCCGCCACCCGCCGCCCCGACGACGGCGGCAATGCCAACTTCCAGATGAACGCCTTCGTCAAGCGCGGCGGGTTCCTCTATGAATTCGGCACCGCGTCGGGCCGCAACCACCCGGCATACGTCGCCCGCGTCCCCGAGGGTGCGGTCACCGATATGGGCGCGTACGAGTACTGGGACGGCGACAAGTGGCAGAAGGACGTCAACGCATCGCAGCCGGTGATCGGCGGCGGCATCGCGGAGATGTCGGTCCAGTGGAACGACTACCTCGGCCAGTACGTCATGCTCACCACGGATCCGTGGAACTCGGTGGTCATGTACACCTCGCCGAGCCCCGAGGGGCCGTGGAGCGCGCCGTCGGTGCTCATCGACACGCGGGAACTGCCGACGGCGTACGCGCCCTACATCTTCCCGTACCAGACCGGGCGTGACCTGTACTTCCTCACCACGGTCCACAGCCAGTACAACGTGCTGC
This sequence comes from Nocardia niigatensis NBRC 100131, assembly GCF_000308655.1. GTDB lineage: Bacteria > Actinomycetota > Actinomycetes > Mycobacteriales > Mycobacteriaceae > Nocardia > Nocardia niigatensis. The sequence goes on from NZ_BAGC01000071.1 coordinate 16,408, forward strand.
TGATGCACACCACGCTGTAGGCAACCCGACCCCAATTGAGCCACTCGGCCGCGAACGCTCCTGGCGTGCGCGGCCGAACTCGTCTCGGGGCACAGCTCATAGACTCGTCCCATGGATGCCGCCGAATGGGACGAGCACTACGCCGGTACCGAATTGGTGTGGGGCGCACCCCCGAATGCCACGGTGGTCGAGCAGGTCTTCGGGCTGGAGCGGCGGACACCGATCAGCTCCGGGATCGGCGCGCCGCGGCCGGAGCTGCCGCGGGTGCTCGACCTGGGGTGCGGTGAGGGGCGGAACGCGCTGTGGCTGGCCACCCACGGCTGGCAGGTGGACGCGGTCGACTTCTCCCAGACCGGGATCGACAAGGGCCGGACCGTCGCCTCGCGGCTGTCGCGCTCGGTGCGCGGGCGCATCCACTGGATCCACGCTGATGTCACCCGGCTCGACGCCGCCGGCATCACCGGACCCTACGAGCTGATCCTGATCGCCTTCCTGCACCTGGACGCCGCGGACCGCCGCGCCCTGCTGCTGCGCGCGGCCGAGATGCTCTCCCCCGAGGGCACCCTGCTGGTAATCGGCAACGACACCCTCAACCTGACGGAAGGCTATGGCGGCGAACAGGATCCGGCCCGGACCTTCACCCCGGCCGACATCCTCGCCGACCTCGCCCCCGCCGGGCCCGATCTCCGCATCCGCATCGCCGACCGCGTGCACCGTCCCACCGAGGACCGCGACGCCATCGACGCCCTGGTGGTGGCGACCAGACCCGCGCCGGAATCCGGGGACGAGCCGCTCGCCCTCGAGGCCCCGCAGCCGCCGGCGCTCGGCATCTTCTGACCGGCGCCGCCCGGACGATGATCGTCCGGCTAACTGTGAACGGCCAGGCCGGTGAGGCGTGCGCTCTCCTCCCACAGCCGCGCCCGCCGATCGGCGTCGGTGGTGTGCGCGGCGGTCGGAACATCCTTGCGGCGCACGAAGAATCGCCCGGTGATGTCGTTCAGGTCCGGTGCGGTGGCCAGCCAGACCGGCGTGTCCGCCCCGGCGTCCGGACCGGGCAGCATCGGGTTGATCCACTGCGACCAGGCGAAGGCCCGCAGCAGTCCGCGCGCGGATTCCCGGCCCAGCCCGGTGTTCCGGATGATGCCCGGGTGCGCGCCGTTGACGGTGACGCCGGTGCCCGCGAGGCGCTCGGCCAGGCTGTAGACGAACATCGCGTTCATGTTCTTGGTGCGCCCGTAGGCCACGAAAGGCCGGAAACTGGGCGGGAATCCGAGTCCGCGGGCATTCTCGAAACCCAGATCGCCGAGGTCGGCGGGCACCGGTCGCAGCGCCGTCGGTGAGGCGCCGACCACTACCAGCCGCGCGGATCGTCCTGCGGCGGCGAGGTTTTCACCGAGCGTACGCAGGAGCAGGTACGGCGCGAGGTGATTGGTGACCAGAGTGCGCTGCAGGCCCTCCGACGTGTGGTCGCCGAGGTCCGCGACCACGGCCGCATTGCTGATCAGGATGTCGATCCGGCTGTCCCGCAGGCGATCCGCGAGCTGCCGGACGTCCTCGAGCAGCGACAGATCGGCGAGTTCACCCCGCAGTCTCGCCTCCGGAACCGCCGTCGTGATCCGTTCCTGGGCGGCGCTCAGCCGGCCCCGGTCCCGCCCGACCAGCACCACCTCCGCTCCCATGCCGGCCAGCTGTCGTGCGATGGCTTCTCCGATGCCGTTCGTCGAGCCCGTGACGACGGCCGTTGTTCCCCGGTCCATAACCCACTCCCTCAGAGGTTGACAACGTCAACCTAAGCCTGCGGGTTGACGTTGTCAACCGCCGACTACGATGGGCCGATGCCGCCGTCGACCCGCACCGTGCTGCTCGATTCCGCGCTCCGCCTGCTCGACGCCGGCGGAGTCGAGGCCGTCACGCTGCGCGAGGTCGGCAATGGCGCGGGCGTCTCGCACAACGCGCCGTACAAACACTTCGCCAATAAGGAAGCCCTGCTCGCGGCGGTCGCCGCCCGCGAACTGTCCGAGCGCGCAATCGATTTCGCCCGCATCGTGCAGGAGCGCCCGGAGCCGGTCGAGATGCTGCGCGGGGTGCTGCACGGCTATATCGCCTGGGCGCTCGACCACCCCGCCCGCTTCAAGCTCGTCTTCGGCCGCTGGGCCGAGGAGACGCCCGAGCTCGCCGAGACCGGCCGCAATGCCCAGAACGCGCTGATCGCCCTGGTCGGGCAGGCGCAGGCCGCGGGCAGCCTGCCCGGCGGGGACACCGAACGAATGGCCTCGCTGGTCCGCGCCCTGGCGCACGGCGCCGCCGATCTCGCCTCCTCGGGACACCTCGACGCCAATGGCAAGGGCCACGCCGCTCCCGCCGACCTCGTCGACGACCTGCTCGGCTACCTGGGCCGGGCCCGCTGAGCACTCAGCTCGCGGACCAGCGCTCCAGCCAGGGCGCGAGTACAGCGACGATCTCCTCGAACCCGGCCCGATACGAATGCGCCTGTCCCGCAATGACATGCACCTCGGTCGCGTCGGCGGCGTCCGGAATGCCGAACGGATCGCGTGCCCCATTGACCACGACGACCTCGATATCGCCGGGTGCGAGCAGCTCTTCACGCCGCGACTTCTCGGGCTTGCCCGGCGGGTGCAGCGGGAACGACAGCGCCACCACGCCGCGTGCCCCGACCGCCTGCGCGGTCCGGCACGCCACCCTCGCCCCATTGCTGCGCCCGCCCTGGACCAGCGGCACGCCCCGCACCTTCTTCCGCAGTGCCGCAATGATTTCCAGCCACGCCGCGTCCTGCACGCCGGCCTTGCCCGGCGCGCGCCGCCCGGCCACCCGGTACGGCTGGCTCACCAGCGCCACCGCGCCGCCCATCCCCACCGCCGAATCCCGGAGGGCCAGCAGGTCTTTCGCATCGACGCCGCCGCCGGAGCCGTGCGTCAGCACCAGCAGGAACCGTGGCTTGGCCCGCCCGGCCCGGGCGATCTCCACCTCCGCCGGTCCGGCACTCGTCTCGATGCGCATGTAGGCACCGTAATCAGGCCCGCGGGCGGGGCTCCCGCGGCACACCGGGGAGCTGCGGGGATCCCGCGCAACGCCAGGCTCCGGCAACTCGCGTGCTTTCAGTCACATTCCGCGGAGATGACCTTGGCGCACCCCTTACCGGCCGGTAACATGGCGCATAAGTTACCCGCCAGTAGCGTTGCTTTACGGCGTCTACCCGGTGGAGACCTAACGGGCGGGAACGGCGAAACCGAACCGCACCCATCTCAATGGAGAGTGAGTACGACCATGGGTCACTACAAGAGCAACGTTCGCGACCTCGAGTTCAACCTCTTCGAGTTCCTGGGCATCCAGAAGCTGCTCGACGCGGGCGCCTACGGCGACCTCGACGCCGACACCGTCAAGGAGATGCTGAACGAGGTCCGCCGCCTGGCCGAGGGCCCGCTGGCCGACTCCTTCGTCGACGGCGACCGCAACCCGCCGGTCTTCAACCCGGAGACCCACACGGTCACCCTCCCCGAGTCTTTCAAGAAGTCCTACCGCGCCCTCGAGGACGGCGGCTGGTCCAAGGTTCCGGTCCGCGAGGAGCTCGGCGGCCTGGGCGCGCCCTCCGTCGTCGGCTGGGCCCTGGGCGAGATGATCCTCGGCGCCAACCCGCCGGCCCAGATGTACGCCGCCGGTGCGGGATTCGCGCAGGTCTTCTACAACAACGGCACCGATGAGCAGAAGAAGTGGGCTCAGAAGATCGCCGACCGCAACTGGGGCGCCACCATGGTGCTGACCGAGCCCGACGCGGGCTCCGACGTCGGCGCCGGACGCACCAAGGCGATCCAGCAGGAGGACGGCTCCTGGCACATCGAGGGCGTCAAGCGCTTCATCACCTCGGGCGACTCCGACGACCTCTTCGAGAACATCATGCACCTGGTGCTGGCCCGCCCCGAGGGCGCCGGCCCGGGCACCAAGGGCCTGTCGCTGTTCTACGTGCCGAAGTTCCACTTCGACTTCGACACCGACACCCTCGGTGAGCGCAACGGCGTGTTCGTCACCAATGTCGAGCACAAGATGGGCATCAAGGTCTCGGCCACCTGTGAGGTCACCTTCGGCGGCCACGGCGTGCCCGCCAAGGGCTGGCTGGTCGGCGAGATCCACAACGGCATCGCGCAGATGTTCGACGTCATCGAGAACGCTCGAATGATGGTGGGCACCAAGGCCATCGCCACCCTGTCGACCGGTTACCTGAACGCGCTGGAGTACGCCAAGACCCGCGTGCAGGGCTCCGACCTGACCCAGATGACCGACAAGGCCGCACCGCGCGTCACCATCACCCACCACCCGGACGTGCGTCGCTCGCTGGCCATGCAGAAGGCGTACGCCGAGGGCCTGCGCGCCGTGTACCTGTACACCGCCGCGCACCAGAACGCGGACATCGCCGAGCTGGTCTCGGGCGCCGACAAGGACACCGCGTTCCGCGTCAACGACCTGCTGCTGCCGATCGTCAAGGGTGTGGGCTCCGAGCGGGCCTACCAGTACCTGACCGACTCGCTGCAGACCTTCGGTGGCTCCGGCTTCCTGCAGGACTACCCGATCGAGCAGTACATCCGCGACGCCAAGATCGACTCGCTGTACGAGGGCACCACCGCCATCCAGGCGCAGGACTTCTTCTTCCGCAAGATCGCCCGTGACCGCGGTGTGGCGCTGGCCCACGTGGCCGGCCAGATCCAGAAGTTCATCGAGCGTGAGGGTGGCAACGGCCGCCTGAAGGCCGAGCGCAAGCTGCTCGCCACCGCCCTCGAGGACGTGCAGGGCATGGCCGCCACCCTGACCGGGCACCTGATGGGCGCCCAGCAGGACCCGAAGGAGCTCTACAAGGTCGGCCTGGGCTCGGTCCGCTTCCTGCTGGCCGTCGGCGACCTGATCATCGGCTGGCTGCTGCTGGCCCAGGCCGAGGTCGCCATCAACGCCCTCGACAACGGCTCGAACGAGGCCTTCTACCAGGGCAAGGTCGTCACCGCGCAGTTCTTCGCCCGCAACGTCCTCCCGGAGCTGACCGCGGTCCGCACCGTCCTGTCCAACCTGGACAACGACATCATGGAGCTGGACGAGGCCGCGTTCTGACGCAGCGCTCCGAGGGGCCTCACCCCCTGATAGCTGAATAGCACTGTGGCCCGGGAATACCCGGGCCACAGTGCTGTTCAGGACAGGTTCGCTAGTGCGGCCAATTCGCCGGGCAACCGTTCGGATCCGCGCCGAAACCACACGAACCCCCGGATCCGGTGAGCGCTCCGATCAGGTTCAGCAACTGCGCGAATAGGTTGAACGCACTCGACATATGTGTTCCTCACTCCGGTGTCGCGATATCCCGATGAACGGTATTCGGCATCGGAGTCGTACGAACGCCCCGAAAAGCCCCAGCAGCAGTGCCGGGGGCGCTCACTCTCAGGTGACGACGGGGATGGGGTCGTACTCGACGGTGCGGGTATGGCGGCGGGACATGTCCGGACGAGAGTGACCGGTCGGCAAGGTTTCCGGCCCCGGGCCACAGCCCTCAGCACACCAGCGGCGATCCCGGTTCGGCGGGTACTTTCGGGTTCTGGGGTTGGCGTCTGCCAGAACTTCCAACGCTGCACCACGCACCCTCCCGGCAGATAGCAAATCTTCTGCAACGATGATCGGGGAGAAAATAAAGAGCTCCGTGCGGTTGCCGGGTCGGGGGTCTGGCAACAGCACGGAGCCATCCCTACTATCGGCACCCATTCCAGGGCGTTACACACCGTTCCCTCCGATCGGGGAAAAAACTTCGCCGGCCCTCCGCTGGGACAATCGGCACAGATCGGAACCGTACGACGCGAGGAGACCTCTCATGGAGCTCGGAATGATCGGACTCGGCCGGATGGGCGCGAATATCGTGCGCCGGATCGTGCGGGACGGGCATACCGCCGTCGGCTACGAGCGCCACCCCCAGCACATCGAGGAACTCTCCGCCGAACTCGGCGACAGCTTCCAGGGCAGCACCGAGCTCACCAAGTTCGTGGCCATGCTCACCGCCCCGCGCGTGGTATGGGTGATGATCCCGGCGGGCGCCACCGGCAAGGTCATCGACAGCGTGGCCGAGCTGCTGGAACCCGGCGACATCATCATCGACGGCGGCAACAGCCGCTACCACGAGGACATCGTGCGCGCGAAAGCGCTGCGGCCCAAGGGAATCCACTATGTGGACATCGGCACCTCGGGCGGCGTGTTCGGGCTCGAGCACGGCTTCTGCCTGATGATCGGCGGCGAGGACGACATCGTCGCCCACCTGGACCCGCTGCTGCGGTCGATCGCGCCCGGCGTGGACGCCGCGCCCCGCACCCCCGGCCGCACCGGCACGCCCTCCACCGCCGAGCAGGGCTACCTGCACTGCGGCCCCGCCGGCGCCGGGCACTTCGTGAAGATGGTGCACAACGGGATCGAGTACGGCGCGATGGCCGCCTACGCCGAGGGCCTCAACATCCTCTACCGGGCGAATGCCGGCGAGCATCAGGACGACGAGCACTCCGCCGAGGTCACCCCGCTCGAGCATCCCGAGTACTACCGCTACGACATCGACGTCCCCGAGGTGACCGAGGTATGGCGGCGCGGTTCGGTCGTCGCCTCCTGGCTGCTCGATCTCACCGCCGCCGAGCTGTACGCCGACCCCAACCTCGACTCCTTCGGCGGCCGCGTCTCCGATTCCGGCGAGGGCCGCTGGACCCTCGACGCCGCCATCGACGAGGGCGTCCCCGCCCCGGTCCTGTCCGCAGCCCTCTTCCAGCGCTTTTCCTCCCGCGGCGAGTCGCTCTACGCCGACAAGGTGCTCTCCGCCATGCGCCAAGCCTTCGGCGGGCATCACGAGTTACCGCGACAATGACCGGGATGCGAGAAGCGACAACTGATTTCGCAGGCTCGGGGTAACTCGCCGGGTACGCACTGAATCAGTTCGGCACCCGGTCGCCGGCACGGGTACGAAGCCGGCGACGGCGGTCAGCGGGCCGCTACAGGCGCGGGGAGCCGGGGGAGCTACCGTCGGGGGCATGCGCCTTCTACCGGGGATCGTCGTAGCGGTGACCGCACTCGCATTGTCCGGCTGTTCCAGCGGCGACAACTCGTCCACTCCATCCGCGCAGAGCAGCAGCGGATCCCCGGCCACGAGCGCCACCACCGCGGCGCCGGCGACGACTCCGGCACAGCAGGATTGCGCGGCCGGCTACCTGTCGCAGTTCACGCTGCGGCAGAAGCTGGCGCAGTTGCTCACGGTCGGCGTCACCGGTGAGACCGACGCGGAGAACGTGGTGAAGACCGAGCAGGTCGGCGGCATCTTCATCGGCAGCTGGACCGACAAGGCCATGCTGGCCCAGCACCAGGTGGACGCCGTCCAGAAGGCCTCGCGGACACCGCTCATGGTGACCATCGACGAGGAGGGCGGGCGGGTCTCGCGTGCCAAGGACCTGATCGGGGTCTCGCCCTCGGCGCGCGTGATCGCGCAGACCATGAGCCCGGACGAGTTCTACACCTTCGCCCTGGATCGGGCGCAGAAGCTGAAGGCGCTGGGCGTGACGGTGGACTTCGCGCCCGACGCCGATGTCAGCAGCCAGCCCGACGACTCGGTGATCGGCGACCGTTCCTTCTCCGACGACCCGGACGTGGTGACGCAGTACGCGGGCGCGTTCATCCGGGCGTTCAAGGACGCCGGGGTGGGCACCGTGGTGAAGCACTTCCCCGGCCACGGCTCGGGTTCGGGTGATTCGCACACCGGCGCGGTGCAGACCCCGCCGCTGGATCAAATGCAGAACCGGGACCTGGTGCCGTTCCGGAAGCTGGTGGATTCGGGCGCCGCGGTCATGGTCGGCCACCTGGACGTGCCCGGTCTGACCACCCCGAACGTACCGGCCAGCATCAGCCCGCAGACGATGGCGTTGCTGCGGCAGGGCGCCGGCTACGGCGCGGCGCCCTTCGACGGCGTCATCTTCACCGACGATCTCAGCGGTATGGCGGCCATCACCAACCGCATGAACATCGAGGACGCGGTGGAGGCCGCCCTGGTCGCGGGCGCCGACAATGCCCTGTGGATCACCACGAACGCCGTGCCGAAGGTGCTCGACCAGCTCGTCGACGCGGTCAACAGTGGCCGCCTACCGGGAGCCCAGGTGGATGCCTCGGTCCTTCGCATGGCAAAGTTCAAGGGCTCCGCGCCGCACTGCTGAGCAAACTCCCGGTTTCGAGCAAATCTCGCGGATCGGCCTTCCGCGGCGCGAAAGCGCTGTTGAGGGCGGTATTTGCGCATGACCGGCATTACCCGCTCATGGAACTTACCTTGGAGTAAGATAAGGACTTCGACGGTCGTCGAGTACGGCGGCCGTCCGGTCTTAGGAGTGTGAATGGCAGGCGGAACGAAACGGCTTCCTCGCGCGGTGCGCGAGCAGCAGATGCTCGACGCCGCCGTGGAGGTCTTCTCGCGCAAGGGCTACCACGACACCTCCATGGACGCCATCGCCGCCGAGGCGAAGATCTCCAAGCCGATGCTGTACCTCTACTACGGATCCAAGGACGAACTCTTCCGCGCCTGCATCCACCGGGAGAGCCTGCGGTTCATCGAGGCGGTCGCGGTCGCGGGCAACCCCAAGCTGACCCCGCACGAGCAGCTGCGCGCGGGCCTCGAGGCCTTCCTGTCCTACGTCGACCAGAACCGGCTGTCCTGGCAGGTCCTCTACCGGCAGGCACTGGGCCAGCAGCCCTTCGCCTCCGAGATCGCCAACAGCCGCGACCGGGTCATCGAACTCACCGCCAAGCTGCTCGAATCCAGCGCCAAGTACGCCGAGCCGGGCACCAATTTCGAGGTGGTGTCGGTGGCCGTTATCGGTGCGGGCGAGGCCATCGCCGACCGGGTCGCCAGCGGGCAGATCGACATGGCCGAGGCCGTGAACCTGCTCGACGATCTGGCCTGGCGCGGTCTGTCCGGCAACAAGAAGAAGACCGAACCGGCCTGATCCGGCGGCCGGGCTGTCCGTTCGGCTGACTTGCCGACTCGCCCCTCAGCTGCGACAGTTCGCTGGCGATCGTGTTGCGGACGGCCGATTCGGCCGGGGATGGGGACAGTAGTTGTTCGGCTTGCTCAAGCCGTGTGCGCACAGTGCTGCGCGGCACGGTATCGACCCGTCGGCCTGGCAGACCCACCTGTGCGGTCTCTGTCTGGGCTTGCGTGACAGCCATGGCCAGCTCGCGCGGGCGGCGACCAATACCGATGCCATCGTCCTCGAAATACTCACCGAGGCACAGCAATCCGCGCCGTCCGCCCGCACCGGCGCGGGCCCCTGCCCGCTGCGCGGCATGCGCCGGGCCGAGGTGGTCGCCGCGGACGCGCCCGGCGTCCGGCTGGCCGCCACCGCCTCACTGCTGCTGGGCGCGGCCAAGATTCGCGACCACGTCGACGACGGTGACGCCCACCGGCTGGCCCGCCGCCCGCTGTCCCGTGTCGCCACCCGCTGGCACACCCGGGCCCGGGCCGCCGCCGCGCCACTCGGCCTCGATGTCGAACCGCTGATCGACGCGATCGAATCGCAGCTGCGGCTGGAGGATTCGCCCGAGAGCACCCTCGACGAGCTGACCGCGCCCACCCAGCTGTGCGCCGCGGAGCTGTTCGCGCACACCGCGATTCTCGCCGATCGACCGGAGAACGCCGACGCCCTGCGCGAGGCGGGGTGGCATTTCGGCCGCATCGCCCACCTCGCCGACGCTCTCGAAGACCTCGACACCGACCGTGCCACCGGCCATTTCAACCCGCTGTCGGCCACCGGCACCACCCCGGAACAAGCACACGCCCTGGTCACCGCCTCGAATTCGACCCTGCGGGCCGCGCTCACCCGCGTCGCCCTGGACCGCACCGCCGCCGTCCGCTGGATTCTCCTCGACCCCTTGGGCGGCGTCGTCCGCAAGCTGGGCCGGGCCGCCGGGATCGCGCACACCTGCGCCACCGGCGCCTGCCGTACACAGCACAGCGCCGCCGCGCCGTATGCCGGGCAGCCGTGGCAGCCGGGCGCGCCCTTCACTCCGCAACCGGGACTTATTCCGCCCGGACCGGGCGCGCCGGCGCCGCAGCGGCCGAGTCTGCTGGAGGGTCTGGGGATCATCTGCACGCAGTACTGCACGGGTTACGCCTGCTGCGCGACGCACACCGGTCCCTGCACCGGGCATCGCAAGCAGCCGTGGATGGACGCCTGCGATTGGTGCGACTGCTGCGGGGACGGCTGCGAAGCCTGCGGGAACGGGCACCATCACGCCGCGTCCGGGGGCGGGGGCGGCTGCTGCGACGGGCACGGCTGCTGCGACTGCAATTGCGGCGGCTGCGACTGCGATTGCTGCGACGGCGACTGTTGTGATTGCGACTGCTGCGGATGCGATTGCAGCTGCTGAACGTGGTGTGACCGCAGCGCTAGGCGCGTGCGGCGCAGGCTGGGGACATGACAACGCACATGTTCCGGTTCTGGTGGTCGGAGGCGGCCTGGCCGGGTTGTCCGCCGCGCTGTACGTCGAATGTCACGGGGTCACCGGCCCTTTCGTGGCCGACGAGTACCGCCGGGAAGCTCGGTGACCTCCTGGCACTGCCGGCGGGCGCCGGCAACGCGCCCGCGCGCTCGGCCGTCGCCCGATCCCGCGAATCCGGCCCGATCCGAAAATACAAGAGCCGCACACTGTTTCGGCCCGGATGTAGAAACCCCTGCGTGGCGACATCCGAAATATGAAACAGTGTGCGGCTCTTCACCCCCGTCGGGCGGACCGCTGTCCGGCGACCGCGCCCGAATTCCTGGGTGTCAGGCTCGACACTCCTCGCACCGCGGGATTTCGGCGCATCCCGCGTGGCGAGGTTTCAGCGCAGCGTAGCGGTCAGGTGCGGGAAGCCCTTCTTCGGGTGCTTCAAGGACAAGTCCCACCCACCGGACACCTGGTCCGCGTACAGGTTCACCGTGGACGGCAAGAAGATCGGCTTGCCGAACTTGACCGCGTAGGTGACCTGGCCGGGGATTCGGCCCTCGAGCACGCCGAGCACGGTCGCGGCCGACCACATGCCGTGCGCGATCGGCTTCGGGAAGCCGAAGGCCTTGGCGCCCAGCCCCGAGGTGTGGATCGGGTTGTGGTCGCCGGAGGCGGACGCGTAGCGGTTGATCATCTTCTGATCGACGCGCAGCGCGCGCAGCGGCGGGGGCGGCACCTCTTCCGGCTTGGGCTCGGGCTTGGGCCCGCCCGACAGCGAGGTGCGCTGCTGGTGCAGGAAGGTGGTGACCTGACGCCACACCAGTTCCCGGCCCACGTTCACCTCGGTGATGGCGTCCACCAGCAGCCCCTTGGGGTGCTCGCGCAGGTTCTCGATGTGGGTCTCGAAGTCCAGCGGCTCGGAAACAGAGATCTCGCGGGTGCGCTCGATGACATTCTCCGCGTGCACCGCGCCCACGGCCACGAACGGGAAGTCGCGGGCGACGACCAGCTGCATGGCCAGCGGGGAGCTGAGCACGAACGGGTAGGTCAGCGGCAGCGCGTCACCGAAGCGCAGGCCGGTGGCCCGGCAGTAGGCGGCGAGGTGATCGGGGTCGACCTTGAAGCCCTCGAGCCGCACGGTGCGGTCCGGCAGAGCGGGCTTGCGGGCCGACAGCCCCGGCACCGGCAGCGCGCCCAGGGCGGCCTTGACGAACAGGCCGCTGTTCTTGGGCACCTCGGTGAGGTTGATCGTCTGCGTCATCATGCTCCGATCATGGCCTGGCCGCAGACGCGAACGATGTTGCCGTTCACCGCGTTCGAGGCCGGGGAGGCGAAGTAGGCGATGGTCTCGGCGACGTCCACGGTCTGACCGCCCTGCAGCAGCGAGGACAGCAGGCGGCCGCCCTCGCGGGTGGCCAGCGGGATGGCGGCGGTCATGGCGGTCTCGATGAAACCGGGGGCCACCGCGTTGATGGTGATGCCCTTCTCGGCCAGTTTCGGGGCCTCGGCGTTCACCATGCCGATAACACCGGCCTTGGAGGCGCCGTAGTTGGTCTGGCCGCGGTTGCCGGCGATACCGGCGATGGAGGACACGTCGATGACGCGGCCACCGGGACGCAGCGCGCCCGCGGCCACCAGACCCTCGGTAATGCGATGCGGCGCCGCGAGATTCACGTTCAGCACGGCGTTCCAGCGGCCCTCGTCCATATTGGCGAGCAGCTTGTCGCGGGTGATGCCGGCGTTGTGCACGACGATGTCGATGCCGCCGAAGCGCTCGGTCGCGAAGGCGGCCAGCTTCTCGGCCGCGTCGGTGGCGGTGACGTCCAGGGCCAGCGCGGTGGCGCCGACCTTGTTGGCGGTCTCGGACAGCGCCTCACCGGCGGCCGGAATGTCGGCGACGATGACCGTCGCGCCGTCCCGGGCGAAGACCTCGGCGATGGTCGCGCCGATGCCGCGCGCGGCGCCGGTGACCACGGCCACCTTGCCCTCGAGCGGCTTGTCCCAGGAGGCCGGGGCGGTGGCGTCGTCGGAGCCCACGCGGAAGACCTGGCCGTCGACGAAGGCCGACTTGCCCGACAGCACGAAGCGCAGGGTGGATTCCAGACCCGTTGCGGCAGCGGCGGCTTCGGGGTGCAGGTAGACCAGGTTGGCGGTGGCGCCGCGCAGCAGTTCCTTGCCGACCGACCGGGTGAAGCCCTCGAGCGCGCGCTGCGCGATCTGCCCGTCGACCGAACCGGCCAGCTCCGGGGTGGTGCCGATGACCAGCACGCGGCCGGAGGCGGCGATGCTGCGCATGGCGGGCTGGAAGAACTCGAACAGCTGCTGCAGTTCCTCGATGGTGCGGATGCCGGTGGCGTCGAAGACGAGCGCGCCGAACTTCACGCCCGGGGTGACCGCGTCCACGAAGGTGTAGTCGCCCAGCAGGTTCCGGACGGCGTCGGCGACGCGGCCCTTGCCGCCCAGCAGCACCGGGCCGGGCAGCGCGGCTTCGCCGGCCCGGTAGCGGCGCAGCGTCTCCGGCTGCGGCAGGCCCAGTTTCGAGGCCAGGAACGCGCCCGGCGCGGAGTGAACGAACGATCCGTACAGGTTGGGAGCGCCCTTGCTCTTGCTGGCAGCCACGTTTCCTACCTTCTCTTGTGTGGGTGTGTGGTCCTCGCCCGCTCGGGCCTTGCGCACCGGCCTCGGAAGCGGTGTTGCGCACATGTGCGGGGTACGGTGTCGACAATGAACTTACTCCAGAGTAAGTTTAATGTAAACCGAGTGACGCGCATCCAGCGGGATGTCGCGTGCCGAAAATCCCACCGACGAGACACTGGAGACTCGAGTGACCACCAAAGCCCGTTCGGCGAAGGCCGTGGCCAAGACCACCAAGCAGGCCCGCCCGGTTGCCATCCTCGGCGGTAACCGCATCCCGTTCGCTCGTTCCGACGGCAAGTACGCCCATGCCTCCAACCAGGACATGTTCACCGCGGCCCTGAACGGCCTGGTCGCCCGTTTCGGCCTGCAGGGCGAGCGCCTGGGCATGGTCGTCGGCGGCGCCGTCCTCAAGCGCGTCGGTGAGCACGGCATGATCCGCGAGAGCGTGCTCGGCTCCACCCTGTCCCCCTACACCGCGGCCCACGACCTGCAGCTGGCCTGCGGCACCGGCCTGCAGTCCATCGTCACCGTGGCCGACGGCATCGCCCTGGGCCGCATCGAGAACGGCGTCGGCGGCGGCACCGACACCACCTCCGACGCGCCGATCGGCGTCAGCGAGGGCATGCGCGAGTGGATGCTCGACGCCAACCGCGCCAAGAAGAACTCCGACTACGTGAAGCTGGTCGGCCGCCTGCGCCCGTCCATGGTCGGCATCGAGATCCCGCGCAATGCCGAACCGCGCACCGGCCTGTCGATGGGTGAGCACGCCGCCATCACCGCCAAGGAGTTCGGCGTCTCCCGCGAGGCGCAGGACGAGCTGGCCTACCTGTCGCACAAGAACATGGCCGCCGCCTACGACCGCGGCTTCATGGACGACCTGGTCACCCCGTTCCTGGGCCTGACCCGTGACGACAACCTGCGTCCGGGCTCGACCATCGAGAAGCTGGCCACCCTGAAGCCGGTCTTCGGCACCAAGCTGGGCGATGCCACCATGACCGCCGGCAACTCCACCCCGCTCACCGACGGCGCGTCCGTGGTGCTGCTGGGCTCCGAGGAGTGGGCGGCCTCGCGCAACCTGTCGCCGCTGGCCTACCTGGTGGACTCCGAGGTCGCCGCGGTGGACTACATCCACGGCCCCGACGGCCTGCTCATGGCCCCCACCTACGCGGTGCCGCGCATGCTGGCCCGCAACGGCCTGACCCTGCAGGACTTCGACTACTACGAGATCCACGAGGCCTTCGCCTCCGTCGTGCTCGCCACCCTGCAGGCGTGGGAGTCGGATCAGTACTGCAAGGAGCGCCTGGGCCTGGACGGCGCGCTCGGCACCATCGACCGCGCCAAGCTGAACGTGAACGGCTCCTCGCTCGCCGCGGGCCACCCGTTCGCCGCCACTGGCGGCCGCATCATCGCCCAGACCGCCAAGCAGCTCGCCGAGAAGGGTGGCGGCCGCGCGCTGGTCTCCATCTGCGCCGCGGGCGGCCAGGGCGTCGTCGCGATCGTCGAGCGGTAGTTCGATCGGGGCCACGCCCCTGAGACCCGGCCTGAGGCGGTGCCGGTCCTGAGGGACCGGCACCGCCTTCGTCGTATTCGCTTCTACCCGACCAGATTCCGCGACTGCCGGACCAGACTCACGGTACGGCGGGCGAGATCGGAGATGCGGGTGTGGTCATAGCCGGCGACGGAGCTGTGGACGATGTCGTGGAACGGATCGGTCCAGTGGGCGGGGATGGCGGTGGCTCCGGTGAGGATGCCGGCCACCGAGCCGGCGGTCGCGCCATTGGAGCCGGTGTCCCAGCCCGCCTGCACGGTGAGGGCGACGGTGTGGGTGAAATCGCCTTCGCCCCAGAGCAGTCCGGCGGCGATGAGGCAGGCGTTGCCGATCGCGTGGACCCAGTTGTAGTGGGCGTGGCGGGTGTGGATAGCGGTGACGGCCGCGTCCCAGGACAGGCCGCGTTGGCGGTCGTCGGCGACTTCGGCCAGGGCCAGGGCCAGCCGGGAGCGGGCGGGGATGACCGTGTGGGCGACGGTCAGGGCCTCGGCCGGGCCGGGGGCGGTGAAGGCGGCGGCGATCAGCGCGCCCGACCACATGGCGGCCCATAAACCGTTGCCCACGTGGGAGATCGAGGAATCGCGGGCCGCGGCCGCCGCCGCGCGGTGCGGCCGGCCGGGATGCGTGTAGCCATGGATGTCGGCGCGGATGAGCGCGCCGATCCACTCCCGGTACGGGTTGCGGTAGGTGGCGGTGTCGGGCGGGGCGAAACCGTCGATGAGGTTGCGGTAGGCGACGCGTTCGGCGGTGTAGGTCTGCAGGAACGGCAGGCGCTCGAGCCAGAGGTCCGCGACGTCATCGGGGGTGAACGACTCTCCGCGCTGCTCCAGCAGGTGCAGGCCGAGAATCGGGTAGTCGACGTCGTCGTCGCGAGGACAGCCGTCGATGCGACCGAGAGTGGCTGTGCGCCAAGATCTTCGTCCGTTGTACTCCGGCGGGAGCGGATCGGCGAAGGGGACGTAGTCACGCAGCGGATAGGCGCCGTTGGACTCCAGATACCCGCGGATGCGCGCGGGCGTCCAGACGAACCCGTTCTCCAGGGGTTTGCCCAGCGTGCAGCCGATGCACCGGCCGAGCCAGCCGCCGTGGACACGGTCCAGCAGCTCCGCCTCGCCCAGCTCGGGTCTCGAATCCTGGTCGCTGTCAGGCCGATTCGCCGACCAGGGTGCGTCCACCCATTCGGTGTAGGGCCAGTCGGGTAGGCGCGGCGCCCGCTCGACCCGATCCAGGAGCCGCCAGCAGGCTCCCGGGAGCACCCGTTCGGTGTGCGTCAGATCGCGCACTTCCTCCGCGAAATCATCGACCGCGTAACCGGATTCGGCGCGCTGACACCATTCGTAGTACAGCAGGGCACGCGGATCGGCCTCATGATGGCCGAAGAAGGCCGACTCTATGGTCACAACACCGCCTGGGTGGCCGCGACCACCTCGGAGAGCAGGGGCAGGGATTCCTCACGCTGTGGCACGCGCGCCCACCAGCGGCCCTCGTGGGTGTGACGGCCGAATCCGGTGGGCAGGATGACATTACTGCGATGCGGGCCGATGTCGACGCTGTTGCGCTCGAGCAGCGCGAGGCATTCGTCGGAGGGGTAGCCGTCGAAGACCGCCAGGAAGGTGCGCCGGGGCGGCTTGTCGCGCACCAGCACCGGACCTGCCAGGCCACGACTGACCAGTTCGTCAAGGATCAAGGCCCCCAACGGTTCCGGCGTATTCAGTGCCGCGATGGTGTCGACCAGCGGTAGGACCACGAAACCCGGTGTGGTCACATGCACGTGGGGGAGACCGAACAGGGAGCGGTACACACGCGCCCACTCCTGCGGGGTCGTCAGCTCGTCCAACCGCACCTTCCACCCCTCGTTCGTGCCCTGCTCCAACGACGGCGATGTCGACAGTCGGCGAAAGCCGACGAATTCAGTGAAAACCCGTACCCCACATCGCACCACCGGTTTGGGTGAATCGTTCGCAAACTGTGGAGAACTGGGTTTAATCGCCTCCGCTTCGCTCCGGCGGGTTCGCGGTTCGTGGCCCACCCGGTTCGCGACCCACCGGGTTCGTGGCCCACCCGGTTCGCGAACTACGGGGTTCGCGAACCACGGGGGTTGAGGGTTGAGGGTTGGTGAGGGGTTCCGGGGGTAGCCTCGGGGGTACAGCCAGGCGTTCCTACCAGGAGGTTCGTCATGCCCTGCGATTTGATGCTGATTGCCTACGACGGCTCCGAGAATGCCCGGCGGGCCGTCGAATACGCGGGACGGTTCCTGGCCGCGAACAGGGCCGTGGTGCTGACGGCGTGGGAGCCGATGGTGCGCCAGGCCGCGCGGTTGTCGGGGCTGTCCGGCGTGATGCAGCCGGAGTGGGTGACCGACGACGAAATAGAGGACGTCGCGCTGGTGGACGCCCGGAATATCAATGCCGAAGGCGTCCGGCTGGCCAAACTGGCGGGCCTGAACGCCGAGCCGCGCACCGCCGAGTGCACCACCACCATCTGGAACGCCATCGTCGAGATCGCCGACGAGCTGAACGTGGACATCATCGTGGCGGGCACCCGCGGGGCCACCGGCATCCGGGCCCTCATGCATTCGAGCGTCGCCGACGCCGTGCTCAAGCACTGCCACCGGCCGGTGCTCATGGTGCCGCCGGGCCGCGAACCCGCCGAGAAACAGGCCTGACGTCGCAAAACCCGGTCCGGCCGCGGCCCCCCGCCCCGGCCCGGCCCGGCCTATTGCGGGAAAGATGCTGGGCCGCACCGGCATACCCCGTACCGGCCCCGCGACCCGGTGAGAGATGCGTCGCTCTGCGGCCCGGACCGCCGGGACGCGGGGCTATGGTCGAACCATCATGGACGGATTTCTGCTCGCGACGCCGGACGGGGTCGTACGCACCTCGGGCGCCCGCGCCGCCTACGACTCGGCGGCCGCCGCGAGTTCGGCGCTGCGATCCGGGTCGGCCGAGCTGATCGTGGGCGCGCTGCCCTTCGATCCGCGCCGTCCCGCCGCCCTGGTGGCGCCCGAACAGGCGGCGCACACCGCCGGACCGTGGCGCCCGGCCGCCCTGCCGGACCTGCCGCAGGTACGGGTCGTCTCCGAAATACCCAGTGCCGCAGAGCATGTCGCCCGGGTAACGAAACTCGTGGAGCAGCTGGGGGATCCGGCACAGCCGCTGCGCAAGGTGGTGGCGGCCCGATCGCTGCTGGCCGAGGCGCAGGCCGCGCTGGAACCCGAGGTGGTCGCCGCGCACCTGGTGACCCGGCATCCGCGCGCCGCCGTGTACGCCGTCGACCTGTCGGCGGCGGGCCGTCCCGGCGACACGCTGCTGGGCGCGACCCCCGAGATGCTGATCTCCCGGCAGGGCCGCACGGTCACCCTGCACCCGCTGGCCGGCACCCTGCCCCGGCTCGCCGATCCGGAGGCGGACGCGGCCCAAGCCCGGGATTTGCTGGCCAGCACCAAGAATCGCGACGAGCACGCCTACGTCATCGACTGGATCCGCGAACTGCTGACCCCCGTCTGCACCGAGCTGACCATCCCCGACGGGCCCGAACTGCTCTCCACCCCCGAGGTCTGGCACCTGGCCACCCGCATCCGCGGCGTGCTGCGCGACCCGGCCACCACCGCCCTGGACCTCGCGGTGCTGCTGCATCCGACGCCCGCCGTCTGCGGCACCCCCACCGCCCTGGCCCTGGACGCCATCGCCGATCTGGAGGGCGACCGCGGCTTCTACGGCGGCGCGGTCGGCTGGTGCGACGCCGCCGGGGACGGCGACTGGTTCGTCGCCATCCGCTGCGCCGAACTCGCCGCCGACGGCCGCTCGCTGCGCGCCTTCGGCGGGGGCGGCATCGTCGCCGCCTCCGACCCGCGCACCGAACTCCACGAAACGACCGTCAAACTCCGCACTTTCCTGGGCGGGCTCACCCGCCTCCCCGAGACTTATGCGCACGGCTGGGAGCCGTAAGCGCCGAGCACGCGTGCCGGCGGTTGGGAGCCGAACCCGTTCTGGAGGTCCCCTGCGAGTTACCCCGACAAATCGGTCGCCAACAGCGCATACGACAACATGCGCGCCGAAGGCACAGGGTTGCGGGGAGCCCGCGGGCAAAACCTGCTAGGTTGGCCCGGTTACGCATGCGTCCGATGTTGGGAGTACCGCGATGAAGTTTGCCGTTCCTGGTGCAGCGAGTGCTGTCGGTGGAGCCCTGGTCGGGCTGGCGGCGGTCCTGATCATCACAATGGCGGCTTCGCAGGACAAGCGGCCCGAAATCGACCGCAGCGGCGAAGCGTCCTCGTCGCTATTGAACAACGTTGAGTACGGCTCACGCTGACCGGACGACCTCCGAACCAGGCCAACCCGAAGACTCACAGTCCGATGTGACCGGTCCGGGCGAGGACCGGTCTCCGACGACGCTTCAGGACGACGCCGCACCGCTGGGCCGCCGCTGGCTGCTCGGCAGTGTCCTCGCCGCCTTCCTGCTGACCTTTCTGCAGGCGCCCGGACAGACCGTCGCCGATACCAAATACGATCTGGCGCAGAATCCGCTGGGCTTTCTCGCCCGCGCCTCCCATCTGTGGAGCAGCCAGGCCCCGATGGGGCAGGTGCAGAACCAGGCCTACGGCTACTTCTTCCCGCACGGCGCGTTCTTCTCGCTCGGACACGTGCTCGGCCTGCCCGGCTGGGTGACCCAGCGGATCTGGTGGGCGCTGCTGCTGCTCGCGGGATTCTGGGGGATCATCCGGCTCTGCGAGACGCTCGGCATCGGCAGCCGGGGCTCGCGAGTGATCGCGGCGGTCGCCTTCGCGCTGTCGCCGCGCGTGCTCACCACCCTCGGCTCGATCTCCTCGGAGACGCTGCCGATGATGCTGGCCCCGTGGGTGCTGCTGGCCCCCGCCGCGCTCGGCGTTGCGATGAAGCGGCCGGCCGGGAATTCCACAGCCCCCGGCGAGAAGTCCACCGCCCGTGACCGACCACCGCGGCACGGGATGGCCACCCCCGCCGGCAGCGCTCTCGCCCTCGCCCTGATGGGTTCGGTGAACGCGGTGGCGACGGTCGCCGCGTTCCTGCCCGCTGCGTTGTGGTGGCTGTCCTACAAGCCGAATCGCGCCTGGTGGCGGTTCACCCGCGCCTGGATCCCGCTGCTGATGCTGGGCACCTTCTGGTGGGTGGTGCCACTGCTGTTGCTGGGCAAGGTGAGTCCCCCGTTCCTGGACTACATCGAATCGTCGGGAGTGACGACGCAGTGGGCCTCGCTGGGCGAGGTGCTGCGCGGCACCGACAGCTGGACCCCGTTCGTCTCTCCGGAACGCATCGCGGGCGCGGTGCTGGTGACCCAGCCCGCGGCGGTACTGGCCACCGGCCTGCTGGCCGCGGCGGGCATGGCCGGGCTGGCCATGCGGTCCATGCCGAATCGCGGCCGGCTGGCGCTGATCCTGATCGTCGGATTGGTCGGCATCTGCGCGGGATACGCGGGTGAGCTGGGCGGCCCGTTCGCCGAGCAGGTGCGGGTGTTCCTGGACTCCGGCGGCGCGCCGCTGCGCAATGTGCACAAGCTGGAGCCGCTCATCCGGCTGCCGCTGGTGCTCGGGCTGGCGCAGCTGCTGGGCCGGGTGCCGCTGCCCGCGTCGGTGCCGATGCCGGTGTGGCGCAAGGCCTTCGCGCATCCGGAGCGCGACCGCATGGTGGCGGTCGCCGCGCTCATCCTGACGGCGCTCGCGCTGTCGACCTCACTGGCCTGGACCGGCAAGCTCGCGCCGCGCGGCAGCTACGACCGGGTGCCGGCGTACTGGCAGCAGACCGCGGACTGGCTGGCGCACAACGCCTCCGACACCCGCGCGCTGGTGGTGCCGGGTGCGCCGTTCGGCAGCCAGATATGGGGCCTGACCCGCGACGAGCCGCTGCAGGCGCTGGCGAGCACCCCGTGGGCGGTGCGGGACTCGGTGCCGCTCAACCCGCCCGGCGCCATCCGCGCCATGGATTCGGTGCAGCGGCTGATCGCCGACGGGCGGCCGTCGGCGGGGCTGGCGGCGACGTTGGCCGGGCAGGGCATCGGAATCCTGGTGCTGCGCAACGACCTCGACCCGGAGACCTCCCGCTCCACTCGGCCGATGCTGGCCCACCGCGCGATCGAGGGCTCGCCCGGGCTCACGAAGGTCGCCCAGTTCGGGGATCCGCTGGAGACCGGCAAGGTCCAGGGGCTGGTCGCGGATGGCGACCTGCGCCCCGACTACCCGGCGATCGAGATCTACCGCGTCGAGCCGACCGTGCCCGGCATGCCCGCGCAGGTGCGCAGCGGCGTCGGCGCGCCGAGTTCGTTCCCGGGGGCGTTCACCGTCCCGCTGGACAGCGTGCCGGTGATCCAGGGCGGTCCCGAGGTGGTGGAACGGTTGCGCCGCAATCCCGCCGGGCCCGCCGGGCCGACGGTGCTGGCCGCCGACGCCGCGGCCGCGGGACTGCCGGTGGACGGGGTCACCATCACCGACACACCGATGGATCGCGAGACCGACTTCGGGCGCGTCGACAACCACGACTCGGCGCTGCGGTCCCCGGGCGATGCCCGCCGCACCCACAATCTGGTGCCCGACTACCAGGTGCCCGGCGCGCGGCTGGTGGAGGGCGAATGGTCCGGCGCGACCGTCACCGCCTCCAGTTCCGCCGGGGACGCCACCCAGCTGGGCGGGGCCGCACCCGGCAGCTCGACCGCGACCGTGGTGGACGGCGATCCCGCCACCGCGTGGATCAGCAATGGCGCCGAACACGCTGTCGGCCAATGGCTCCGGCTGGATCTGGACAAGCCGGTCAGCTCCGCGGTGCTGCACCTGACCACCAGCGCCGCCGCCATCGGCAGCCCGGTGAAGTGGGTGGAGGTGGCGACCGCCAAGGGCACGGTGGCGGCCCGCATCACCGAACCCGGTACGCCGGTGGCGATCTCGCTGCCGCCGGGGCGCACCGACTGGGTCGAGATCACCGCGGTGCACACCGAGGACGGCAGTGCCGGCGGCCAATTCGGGATCAGCGAGCTGAGCCTCGACGACTACGCCGACCGCGACAACCCGGTCACCGTGCGCATCCGGCACCGCACCGTGCTGCCGCCCGCCCCCGCCGGCGCGCAGGTGCGCGGCTGGGACCTGGGACAGGAATTCCCGGGCCGCAGCGCCTGCTTCGACTCCCCCGACCGCGTCCGGTGCAGCAAGGGCCTGGCCCTGGCCGCCGAGGAGCCGGGGCTGTTCGAACGCACCCTGCAGGTGCCGCAGCCGGTCACGGTGTCCCCCGGCCTGACCGTGCACACCCGCCCCGGCCCCGCGCTGGAGGCCCTGCTCACCGATCCGGACCGGCCCATCGCCCGCGGCCGCGCCGATATCGCCGACCCGCGCGGCTCCGCCCTCGCCGCCACCGACGGGGACCCGCGCACGAGCTGGATCGCGCCGGAGACCACCGTCCGCGACCCGGCGGGCCCCAAACCCACACTCACCATCGAACTCCCGGCCCCGGCGCTGGTGACCGGGCTGGAGGTGACGCCCGCGCAGGGCGACCTGCCCGCGCACCCCACTTCCGTCTCGGTGAACCTCGGTGACGGCCCGCAGGTGCGGACCGTGAATCCGGACTCCGGTACCACCAGCCGGATCGACCTGCACCCCTATGTCACCGACCGTATCGAGGTCAGCATCCAGACCTGGGACGGCGTACTCGACCGCACCGCACTGGGTTTCGCACAGGAGCAACCGCCCGGCCTCGCCGAGGTGAACGTGCTGGGCCCCGATTATCCGGCCCCCGCCGACCCCGACCGGCTGATCACCATCGACTGCGCGCACGGGCCCACCATCGCCGCGGCCGGCCGCACCCTGCACACCACCGTCACCGGGACCGCCGCCGAATTGCGTTCCGGCGCACCGCTGCCCGCCACCGTGTGCGCGAGCGACGAGAACACCGGCGGCGACGCGGCGGATACCGGCTTCGACTTCTCCTCCGGCCGTGTGGATGTCGCGGTCGCGCCGACCGACCTGTTCACCGTCGACGAGTTGCGCCTGGACCGCACGCCGCCGCTCGCGCCCGTGGCCGATCCGAACGGCAGCGCGGGCCCGCAGGTGCTGGTGCTGCCGCTGAGCACGAATGTCGGATGGCAGGCGAAGTCCGCCGATGGCGCCGTGCTGAAACCCGTGGTGATCAACGGCTGGCAGCAGGCGTGGCTGGTGCCGACCGGAACCAGGGGCCCGATCACCGTGGCCTTCCCCACCGACCGCTGGTACCGCCTGGCCATCTTCGGCGGCCTGCTGTTGCTGATTCCGCTGATCGCGCTGGCGATCCGAGGGGCCCGCTCCCCCGTCCGCGACGACGGGCCGCCGCCGCGCACCTGGCGCAGTCGCACCGTCGCCGGGCTGGGTCTGGCCGCCGGAGCCGGGCTGATCGCCGGGCCGGTCGCCCTGGTGATCACCCTGTTCGGCCTGGTCGCCGGCCATCTCCGGCCGCGCGTCCTGCCGCGGATGCTGGTGGCGATCGCGGCCGGCGGTACCACGATCTGCGCGGCCGCACTGTCGACCGGTCCCTGGCGTTCGCTGGAGGGCTACGCCGGCGGTTCGCTGTGGGTGCAGTTCCCGGCGCTGGTCGCGGTGATCGCGGTGGGGATCGCGGCCTTGCCGCCGCGTCGCTGAGCCTCGCCGCGGGGTCGAATCACGCTGCCGCTCAACCGAAACGGCGGCGCGTCCAGTGCCGGACCGGCTCCTCGATCAGTGCGTAGCTGGCGGCCGCCAGCGGCAGCGTGAACGCGACCGTCAACAGGTAGACCACCACGAAATGCCCACGGAACGGCACGATGCCGAACACCGGGAAGACGATCGACAGCACCGCCAGATGCCAGATGAAGATGCCGTACGACCAGCGGCCGAGCGTCGCCGCGACCCGGCCCTCCAGCGCCCGGTGCCGTCGGTCGGGCCGCAGGACCAGCGGGGCCAGCAGCGCGAACCCGATGACCGCGCCCAACGCCATCTTCATGACGTACTGCCACGGCCGCCCGTGCACCAGACCGGCCGGACCGGCCAGATCGGTGGCCGCCAGCAGCATGGCCACCAGCGCGAGCGGCCACATCAGCCACTGGTTCCCCGCCACCCGCCGCCAGCGTGGGGCGGGCAGGTCGGCGAGTTCGGCCAGCAGCATGCCCGCCGCGAACCACGGCAGATACCCCGGCAGCCAGTTGTCGGCGTGAATGCCCTCGGGTGTGGGCACCGGCAGGAAGTTCCAGACCAGACACAGCAGTCCGAGGCCGAGCACCACCGGCACCCGCAGCCGCGCCCGCTTTCCA
Source organism: Nocardia niigatensis NBRC 100131 (assembly GCF_000308655.1). Taxonomy (GTDB): domain Bacteria; phylum Actinomycetota; class Actinomycetes; order Mycobacteriales; family Mycobacteriaceae; genus Nocardia; species Nocardia niigatensis. The sequence continues at coordinate 40,355 of NZ_BAGC01000071.1, forward strand.
CGCAACCAGACCAGGGCGAACGCCAGCAGCGGAAGCACCAGGTAGAACGCCACTTCCACCGAGAGGCTCCACATCTGGGTGAGGCCGTCGGTCAGGGTGAAGGGCACGAACACCTGCAGCAGACCGAGATTCGACACCCACACCCGCAGTCCCGCGGTGTGCGCCGCGCTCGGCAGCAGGATCAGCGCCGCGGCCACGACCACCCAGTAGGCGGGCAGGATGCGGGCCGCGCGATGCAGCAGATACCGTCCGGCGCGCGGCGCGTTGCCCGCTCCCCACGCGGCGGCGGCGTGCGGACGCCACAGCAGGAACCCGGACAGCGCGAAGAACACCGCGACCGCCATATCGAATCGCTCCCACACCCGGCCCAGCACCGGCTGCCCGGTCGCACCGGTCTGGAAGGCCACATGGGTGAGCACCACCCCGAGCGCCGCCAGGGCGCGCATGCCCTCGAGTGCCGGGACGAAGCGACCCAGACGGGCCGCGGGCGGCTCGGCCGGAATCGGGTTCGTCTCGGGATTCAGGGTGGTCGTCATCGCGCCCCAGTCTGCCCTGTCGTCGTTCGGATGAGTGCCGGACCGCCCGCCCATTCCGCCGCGATTGGGTGCGAAGGTGCGATTTCGGGGAGTTTTCCGGCCTCGGCCGCACTCTGGGACCGCTCGGACTGTTAGTGTCTGGGCTCACGAGTGCTGCGCGGCGACCGCAGTACTGGACGAAACACGCGTTCGACGACGAGGAGAACCTGCATGGCACTCAGTGCCGGTACCAGAAGGACGGTTGCCTGCGTACTCGTGGGGCTCGGTGCGATGCTGCTGGTCGCCGCGATCATGATCCCCACCTATACGGTGAGCCGACTCGCGAAGACCCCGCTGGACCTGGAGATCACGACCGTCGCGACCAACCCGCAGACGGGCGCCCCCAGTGAAGTCCTGGACTCCAAGTCGCTGACCTCGGCAACGGGTTCGGCGAAGGTGGACCAGAACGTCCCGCTGGTCTCGCAGCGCTTCCTCACCGTCGAAGACCCGTCGGACGCCTCAAAAATGACCATCCAGGCCGGTCAGACGCTGCGTCGCACCGACAAGCAGGGCGACACCGGCCTGCTGACCGCGACCATCGACCGCGTCACCGTGGACCGCAAGACCGGTCGGCCGGTGGACTCGGTGGACGGCGGCCCCAACGGCGCGATCGCCGTGACGGTCGACAAGAAGGGCGCGAGCGTCATGGACCCGGTGCAGCACACCGGCCTCCAGTACCGCTTCCCGATCGGCACGGACAAGAAGGCCTACCCGTACTTCGATCTGAACGCGCGCAAGACCTTCGACATCAACTTCGTCGAAGAGACCGAGATCAACAACCTGAAGGTCTACCACTTCCAGCAGTCCGTCCCGGTCACCGATCTCTCCACCGTCGCCAACTCGCCGACCAACAAGCTGACCCTGCCCGCCGAGAAGTGGGGCGTGGAGGGCGACGGCGACGTCACCATGGCGCGCTTCTACACCAACACCCGCGACCTGTGGATCGAGCCGCAGACCGGCACCGTCATCAAGGGCCAGGAGCAGATACACCTCTTCTACGCCCGCAGCGGTGACAAGCCGGAGGTGACCGCGCTGAAGTCGACCCTGGTGTTCGACGAGAACACCATCGAGTCGCAGATATCGGTCGCCAAGGACAACATGGACAAGCTGTCGCTGTACGGCCGCATCCTCCCGATCATCCTGGGCGTCCTCGCCCTGGTCTTCCTGATCGTCGGCCTGCTGCTCGGCCTCCTCGGCAAGAACGGCAACGGCCGGACCCCGGTCCGCCGCGTCGCTCCGGCCCCGTCCGGCGGCCCCGCCTCCGGCGGCTTCGACGCGCCGACCCAGCAGATCGACATGAACAAGAAGCCCTAGGCTCCCGGTTCCCAGCGGCCCAGCACCCTCGAAGGTGCTGGGCCGCTTCCGTTTCTGCTCGGGGCGCTGCCACGAATTCCGCGTGGGTGAGGTCTCGGAGGCAGGAACGGAGGCGACGCAGGGGTGCACGGCCGGAGTCGCAGGGGCGGATGGGAGCATTGCGGGCGTGTCTGTCGTACGCCGTCTTCCCGTGGTCAAGGACCTGACCTTGGTGACGGCGGGGGCGATGACGGCGAATGTGGCGGGGTATCTGCTGCAGCTGCTGGCCAGCCGGTGGCTTGGGGTGTCGGGGTACAGCTCGTTCGCGAGCCTGCTGGCGGTGCAGATGCTGTGCGCGGTGCCCGCGCTCGCGTTGCAGAACGTGGTGGCGCGGGAGGTCGTGCGGGGCGCGCCGGTGGCTGCCGCCCGGGCGCTGGCGCTGCGCTGCGCCGGCCTCGTCGCGGGGGTGGCCCTGGTCCTGGTGCCGGTCATCGCCTCGGTGCTGAAAGTGGACGTGGCGGCCGCGGCCGGAGCGCTGTGCTCGGCGCCGGTGCTGGTACTGCTGTCGGGGGAGCAGGGGATCCTGCAGGGCGGCAGCCGATTCCGGGCACTCGCCAGGGTGCTGGGCGGGGCGGCGACCATCCGGGTGACTCCCGCGCTGATCGTGCTGGCCACCGGCGGTGGACCCGCAGCCGCACTGTGGGTGGGCGCCGCGGGCGCCGCCTGTGCGACCCTGGCCGCACGGCGTGTCGCCGACGCCGCGGTCGGTCGCGGCCGGCCGGGATCCACACCTGCCACCGAGGCGGAGACTCAGTCGGTTTCGAGCGCGGCGATGGGAAGCGCCGCGGCCTCGGTCGAATCGGGCTCGGAGCGGGCCACCGATCGCACGCTGGGGGTATTTCCGGTCTTCCGGGCCACCCAGGTGCAGGCGGCCTTGATGGCGCTGTCCTCCGCGGATCTGCTGATCTCGCGAATCGTGCTGAGCGAGAACGATGCCGGCCGATACGCCCTGGGTGCCATCGCGGCCAAGATCGCCTTCTGGCTGCCGCAGGCCGTGGGGGTGGTGCTGTACCCCCGGATGGCGCAGCCGCAGCATTCCGCGCGCGCCATGCGGTCGGCACTGGCGGTGCTGGCGGGAATCGGGTCGGTCACGGTCGCGGGCGCGGCGGTGGCGGCGCCTCTCGCGCCCCTCTTCGCCGGGAAGGACTACGCGCCCATCGAGGGCCTGCTGTGGCTGTTCGCGCTGCAAGGTGCCCTGCTGGCGATTCTGCAGGCGGCCTTGCTGTCGGCGATCGCGGCGGATCGGACCGCGCCCGCTGCCATCACCTGGGTGGGGCTGGCTGCCGGGGTCGCGGTCATGCTGACGTGTGCGCATTCGGTGCTGTCGCTGATCGTCATCGCCACGGTGACCGCGGCGGTCACCACGCTGGTGATCACCGGGCTGGCGCTGCGGGGCGCGCGGGACCAGGCCGAGAGCCCCTTGCGGGTCCCCGATCTCGGGGGGAGCGGAACGTAGGGTGCCCGGTGTGAGTGCGCAGGGTAGGGAGCGGCGGTGGACCGGGCTGGTGCCCGCCGGGTACAGCCTGCTGCCGGCGGTGATCGTGCTGGGGCCGCTGCTCGGGTCCGGATACCTGCTGCTGCGGGACGCGGTGAGCACACCGCGGTCGTATCTCACCGATTCCGCGCTCGGGCTCGGTGACGCCGCGCCGCGCGCGGTACCGCAGGACGCGCTGCTCGCTGTCGGTTCGGCGATGGTGGACGGCGGGGTCCTGGTCAAAGCGATTCTGCTGGGCGCGCTGTGGCTGGCGGGCTGGGGTGCGGCCTGCCTGGCCCGCGATCTGCTGCGCGTCTCGCTGGGACCGCAACTGGCGGCCGCGACGGTCGCGATCTGGAATCCCTATGTGGCCGAGCGCCTTCTGCAAGGCCATTGGAGCCTGCTCACCGGCTATGCGGCCCTGCCCTGGATCGCGCTGCTCGCCACACGCTTACGGGCACGCTTCGGGACGCTCGCTACCTGGGCCGGGCTGGCGGGGTGTCTCGCCGCGGCGGGGCTCACTCCCACCGGATCTCTGCTCGCGGGGCTGGTGGCGCTGCTGCTGGTGGGCAGGCGGAATCTGCCTGTCACAGCGGCACTGTGGACAGTGTCGGCGGCTCCGTGGCTGACCGCGACCGCGCTCTCGGGTGCGGGTGCGGAACCCTCGGACCCGGCGGGTATCGCCGCCTTCGCCGCCCGGGCGGAGCCCTGGCTCGGGACCCTCGGCAGCCTCGCCGGTCTGGGCGGCATCTGGAACAGCACCGCCGTACCCGATTCGCGCACAACGTTCTTCGCGCTGGTCGCCACGGTTCTTCTGCTCGCCCTCGTGGCGACCGGCCTGCGCGCGGTTCTCGGCACCGGCGCGAAAGCCGAATCCCGTTCGGGCACAGCAGCTCACGATCTGCACCGAGCCGGCGCACAGCCGGACGCCACGGCCGAAGCCGGCGGCGGTGAATCCATCCGGGGCCCGGTGCGTGACGAAGCGCGAATCGTGCGCCGCCGGTTGGTCTGGCTGGCGGTGGCGGCGATCGTGCTGCCCGCGCTGGGCGCGACCGGCTGGGGGCTGTCGGCCGGCGAGTTCCTGGTGACGCGGGTGCCCGGCGCGGGACTGCTCCGCGACACGCAGAAGTTCGTGGCCCTGGCTGTTCCCGCGTACGCATTGTGCGCGGCCGCCGGGTGCCGGGTAGTGGGACGCTGGATATCCACGAACGTTGTGGATGGCGTGAGCGCCGAGTCACCGCGGGCGCGAACCGGCGGGGCCGCGGTCCTTTTCCTCGTGATCCTGTTCCTCGCACTGCCGGATCTGGCGTGGGGTGTCGGCGGCGCGTTGCGACCGGTGCACTATCCAGCCGGATGGCAGCGGGTGGCCACGATGGTCGATGCGCCGGGTGATGTCGCCGTGCTGCCGGGCGGAATGTTCCGGAAGTTCCGGTATTCCGGGAGTGCGCCCGTCCTGGATCCGGCCCCGCGCATGCTGCGACGGGATGTGCTGCAAACCGGTGAGCTTCCTGTGCGCGGCGGCGTGGTGGCCGGAGAGGGCGACCGGGCCCGGAAGGTGGAAAACCTGCTCCTGCAAGGCGGTTCGGTGGACCGGCTGGCCGAGCTGGGTGTCGGCTGGGTCCTGGTCGAGGGCGGCACGCCCGGACCGATGGGTGAATCGAAAACCACCCTGGCCCAGTTGAATCCCGTCTACGCGGACCGGGATGTGCAGCTGTACCGGGTGCCGGGCGAGATCGCCGCCCACGACGCCTCGGCCGCCCACCGCCGCGTGTCGGGCGCGGCGCATCTGCTGTGGGCCGCCCTGCTGGCCGGCGGATTCCTCACCGCCGCAGTCCATTCGGGGATACGGCGGTCAGTCCCGCGGGAAGCCGAGCGCGAATCCCACCCCGATCACGACAATGCTGACTAGCGCGATGACCAGAATGATCCACATGTCTCGATGCTATGAACCGCAGTAGACCCGCGTCGCGGGTTTTCCGAATTGCGGTGCCCGCGAAATCACCTGGGGTGCCCGCGAATCACACCCGTGCGGGCGCGATCAGTCCGCTCACCCGCTCGCCGCGGGTCACCGCGGACAGCACCTCGTAGACGCCGTTCCCGGTTTGCTCCCAGGAGAATTCGCGGGCCCGCGCGCGCGCCTTCTCCCCCAGCACCATCCGGGATTCCGGATCGCCGAGCAGTTCGCCCACGGCCTCGACCAGCTGGTCCGGATCATCGACCAGCAGCCCGGTCACGCCGTCCACGATGGAGTCGGTGAGCCCGCGCGAACTGCGGTATCCGACGGTGGGCACCCCATGCTGGGCGGCCTCGATGACCGCCAGCCCCCAGCCCTCCTTGCGGGAGGGCAGCACGTGCACCCAGGCCCGCCCCAGCAACCGGTGCTTCTGGTCCTCGTCGACATGCCCGTGGAAGGTGACGGCGTCGGCGATGCCGAGCTCGTCCGCATGGGTACGCAGGTTGCCGGCCCACCAGCCGTCGCCGATGACATCGAGGTGCAGGCCCGGAATCCGGCCGCGCAGCCCGGCCACCACGGCCATAGCGTCCTCGATCTGCTTGTGCGGCACCAGCCGCGAGAGCACCACGATGCTGGGGTGCGCGGTGCGGGTGGCGTCATCACCGACGGGCACCTGCGCGGGGATCGGCTCGGCGCCATTGCGCACCACGGCGATTCGCGAGCCGCCCACCCCGAGCGCGGTGAGCTCCTCGGCCGACGGCAGCGACACCGTCAGGTACTGGTTACCCCGGTGCACGCGCGGCGACAGCCGCGATTCGATCCACCAGCCGATCCGCCCGACCAGCCGCCCGGCCACCGGCCACTGCTCGCGGTGCCCGTGATGCACGAGCACCACTGTCGGCGCGGCGGTCGCGGCACGGGCGAAGAAGGGGATGCCGTTCTGGGTGTCGATGACGGCGTCGGGCCGCAGCCCCTTGAGCGGTCCGATCCCGAACCGGCCCAGGGCGATGGCGGCCAGCGCCCGCGGATACACGGTGAACCGGCCACCACCGCGGCTGATCTCGAGGCCGTCGATCGATTCCCGCTTGGCCGCGCCCGGATATCCCGCGGTCCGCAGCGTGACCTTGACGCCGCGCGCGGCCAATTGCGCGCCGACCTGCTCTAGATACCGCTCGCTCCCGCCCCCCTGCGGATGCCCGGTGTCGCGCCAGCACAGCAGCAGCACTTCACGCACGGGCGGATCTCCAGGGGTCACGGTGGGGACGGACAGACAGTGGGCTCCACCATATAGCGCGTTGCTCTGTCCCGGGCCAGCAGTGGTCATCCGACCTGCGGGGTCGCCCGAATCGATACCGGGGTGCGAGGTTGCGAGCGGGTGTCCGCGCCGGTCGGCGGCTGTGCGAGACTTTCCGCCGTGCTCCGAGCCGATCAGACCAGACCGCGTCGCCCGCGATTCGCCCGCCGGGCGACGCTGCGCCGGTCGCTACGGCTGCTGGGCAGTTTCCGGTTCGAGCAGACCGATCCGGCCGTGTTCTACGGCGGCGTGGCGGCCGATACCGCCGATCTGGTGTCGGACTTCTACCGGGATCTGACCGGGAAGTCGCTGCGCGGGACGATCGTGCTGGATGTGGGCGGCGGTCCGGGCTATTTCGCCGACGAGTTCAGCCGGGCAGGCGCCCGCTACCTGCCGGTCGAGCCGGATCCGTCGGAGATGCACGCGGCCGGATTGCGGGTGGCGGGCTCGGTGCGCGGGTCGGGGATGGCGCTGCCGTTCCGCGATGACGCGGTCGAGGTCTGCATCTCCTCGAATGTGGCCGAGCACGTGCCACAGCCATGGATGATGGCCGCGGAGATGCTGCGGGTCACCAAACCCGGTGGCCTGATGGTCTTTTCGTACACCGTGTGGCACGGGCCGTTCGGCGGGCACGAGACCGGGCCGTGGCATTACCTGGGCGGGGAGTACGCGGCGCGGCGGTATCGGCGCAAGCACGGGCGGGAGCCGAAGAACCGCTTCGGGCGTTCGCTGTTCGCGGTGCGGGCGGCGGAGGGTGTGCGGTGGGCGCGCGAAACTCCGGACGACATCGGGATTCTCGCGGTGTTCCCGCGCTATCACCCGCGCTGGGCCTGGTGGATGGTGCACGTCCCGGTGCTGCGGGAACTGCTGGTCAGCAACCTGGTGGTGGTGGCGACCAAGCGGCCGCGGTCAGCGCAGGGCGATTCCGCGCCGCCAGATCCGGCGTAGGCCCGTGCAGGGCTCCGGTTCGCTCCACGGTGACTCCTGGGTTGCCAACCCGACGGCCTCCATGGCGGTCAGGCCGACCTGACCGGCGAGGGCGTTCACGGTGGCAACCGCCTCCGCTGCCTGTAATGCGGCAGCGGCTTGCGCGGTGGTCAGCGTCCGGCCCGGCAGGAAGGACACCACCCATCCGCCTGCGCCAACGCTTTTCGCCTGATGCGGCGTGAGATCACTGGTCATCAGCGATCTGCCGACCACTTGCACCGCCATGACTCGGACTCCCCTGTGCGGTAACGGTTCATGAATCGAGCGAGCTATCCACGGTAGCTATAAAGCATGCTCGCCAGGGCTTCCGAATGCAATAGTGCGTTCTGCGAAAACAGAACCGACAGGTCGGAATTCGATTTTGTCGAGTGCTATCGGTTTGCCAAAAGTATGCCGAATAGCTTGCACCGCTGCGTATCCAGACCGGTTCAGTCCTCGGGTAGCTGGAGCCGCAGGACGGGTTGCCCCTTCCGGACCGTCGGATAGCTCGCCTCCGCCACCTCGACGCGCCACCCCGGCGGCAGCACCCGCTGCAACTGACCCGCGGCCCGCTGCATGGGGGTACTGGCAGCCGGAGAGTCGACATCGAACAGCTCGCCGAGCAGGAAGTCATCGAGGCGCACATCGGTCATGCGGGGACCTACCTTTCGAAGCGCTAATAGATAGCAACCGACCTGTTTGGTGGAGAAAGGCGTACCGGGCTGAGCATAGGCCACGGCCGGGCAACCCAGAATCCGAATCGGATTTCGCCGCGCCCGCCAGGGGGCGACTTAGAAACCGAGGAGTCCAATTTCAAAGAAGATCCCGGTCAGCGGGACATTTGCCCGACATGCGGGGGACAGTGCCGAACGCAAAACTGTAACGTGTTCTCATGGATTACCAGAGTCTGTTCATCGGTGGCCGCTGGACCGCGCCGGCGGGCCCCGACACCCTTCCCGTCGTCTCGCCCGCAACCCTGGAAACCGTCGGCAGCGTGCCCGTCGTCACCCGCGCCGACGTCGACGCCGCGGTCGCCGCGGCCCGCCGGGCCTTCGACAGCGGACCCTGGCCGGCCACCCCGCCCGAGGAGCGCGCCGCCCTGCTGGCCCGCGTCGTCACCCTGCTCGACCAGAGAGCCGGCGACCTCACCGCCGCCCTCTCCGCCGAGATGGGCGCGCCCGCCATGGCCGCGAGCACCCTCAACTACGTCCCCGCCCGCGCCACCCTCGACTTCTACGCCGGACTCGGAAAGTCGTTCCCCTGGACCGAATCTCGCACCGGCCTGTTCGGCACGACACGCGTCTCCCGCGAACCGGTCGGTGTGGTCGCCGCCGTGATCGCCTGGAACGTCCCGCTCTTCCTGGCCGTCAACAAGCTCGCCCCCGCCCTGCTGGCCGGGTGCAGCGTCGTCCTCAAGCCCGCCCCGCTCACCCCGCTGGCCGCCAACCTGCTCGCCGACATCTTCACCGAGGCCGGCCTGCCCGAGGGCGTGCTGTCGGTGCTGCCCGCCGAGGCCGACGCCTCCGAATACCTGGTCTCCCACCCCGGGATCGACAAGGTGACCTTCACCGGCAGCTCCGCCGTGGGCCGCAAGATCGCCGCCATCGCGGGCAGCCAGCTCAAGCGCTGCGCACTGGAGCTGGGCGGCAAGTCGGCCGCGATCCTGTTGCCCGACATGGACATTGCCGACATGCCCAAGCTCGCCTTCGCGGGCCTGATGAACAGCGGCCAGGCCTGCGTCGCCCAGACCCGCATCCTCGCCCCGCGCGGCCGCTACGACGAAATCCTGGACGCCCTCACGGCTTCCGTGGAGCTGTTCCCGATGGGCCTGCCCGACGACCCCGGTGCCCAACTGGGCCCGCTCATCTCGCAGCAGCAGCGCGAACGCGTCGAGGGCTACATCGCCAAGGGCAAGGACGAGGGCGCGCGCCTCATTCTCGGCGGAGACCGCCCCGCCGACCTCCCCGGCTGGTACGTCCGCCCCACCGTCTTCGCCGACGTCACCAACGCGATGACCATAGCCCGCGAGGAGATCTTCGGCCCCGTCCTCTCGGTCCTCCCCTACGACACCGAGGAAGAGGCCGTCGCCATCGCCAACGACAGCGACTACGGCCTGGCCGGCTCGGTCTGGACCACCGATATCGAACACGGCGCGGCGGTCGCCGCCAAGGTCCGCACGGGCACCTACGCCATCAACTGGTACGCCTTCGACCCCTGCGCCCCCTTCGGCGGCTACAAGACCTCCGGCATCGGCCGCGAGAACGGCCCCGAGGGCCTGGACGCCTACTGCGAGCAGAAGTCGCTGCTCATGCCCATGGGCTGACCCGCCCCTCCGCGACTTGAGCGGACGGCTCAGGTGCCGTTCACAGGCAAGCGCCCGTGCCGGCGGTCGCGAGCCGAAACAATTTCGGGGGCACCCGGCGAATTACCCTCGCCACCTGAGATCAGTCGTCCCGTCCCAGGCAGGGCTATCGCCCATCTACAACAAAAGCGGCTCCCCCGCACTCTCGGTGCGGGCGAGCCACTTTCGTCATGCCTTTACGCGAGGCGCGCCTTGAGGGCGTCGAACTCGTCGCGCAGGCCGGAAGGCAGCTTGTCGCCGATGAACTCGAACCACTCCTCGATCAGCGGGATCTCCCGCTTCCACTCCTCGACGTTCACCGCGAGCGCCTCGTCGACGTCGGCGGAGACCACGTTCAGGCCCTCGAGGTCGAGGTTGGCCGCGACCGGGACATTGCCGATCGGGGTGGCGGCGGCCTCGGAGCGGCCCTCGATACGGCCGACGATCCACTCCAGCACGCGGGAGTTCTCGCCGAATCCGGGCCACAGGAAGCGGCCGTCGTCGCCACGGCGGAACCAGTTGACGTAGAAGATCTTCGGCAGCTGCTGCGCGTCGGCGTTCTTGCCCAGGGTGATCCAGTGGTTGAGGTAGTCACCCACGTGGTAGCCCATGAACGGCAGCATGGCCATCGGGTCGCGGCGGACGGTGCCGACCTTGCCCTCGGCGGCGGCGGTCTGCTCGGAGCCGACGGTGGCGCCCATGAACACGCCGTGCTGCCAGTCGAAGGACTCGGTCACCAGCGGGATGGTGGTCTTGCGGCGACCGCCGAACAGGATGGCCGAGATCGGCACGCCCTGCGGGTCGTCCCACTCGGGGGCCAGGGTCGGGCACTGCGCCATCGGGGTGCAGTAACGCGAGTTCGGATGCGCGGCCAGGGTTTCCGACTCGCGCTCGAACCAGTCGTTGCCCTTCCAGTCGATGAGGTGGTCGGGGGTGCCTTCCAGGCCCTCCCACCACACGTCGTTGTCGTCGGTGAGGGCGACGTTGGTGTAGACGGTGTTGCCGGCCTCCATGGTGGCCATGGCGTTCGGGTTCGAGCTGTGGTTGGTGCCGGGGGCGACACCGAAGAAGCCGAACTCCGGGTTGACGGCATATAGTCGGCCGTCCTCGCCGAAGCGCATCCACGCGATGTCGTCACCGAGGGTCTCGGCGCGCCAGCCCGGGATGGTCGGCTGGATCATGGCGAGGTTGGTCTTGCCACAGGCCGACGGGAACGCCGCGGCGATGTAGTACGCCTTGTCCTCGGGCGAGATGAGCTTGAGGATGAGCATGTGCTCGGCCAGCCAGCCCTCGTCGTGCGCCATGGCCGAGGCGATGCGCAGCGAGTAGCACTTCTTGCCCAGCAGCGCGTTGCCGCCGTAACCCGAACCGTAGGACCAGATCTCGCGGTCCTCGGGGAAATGGGTGATGTACTTGGTGTCGTTGCACGGCCACGGCACGTCGGCCTGGCCCTCGGCGAGCGGGGCGCCCACGGAGTGCAGCGCCTTCACGAATTCGCCGTCGGTGCCGAGCTTGGCCAGCGCGGCCGCGCCCATGCGGGTCATGACGCGCATGGAGACCACGACGTACTCGGAGTCGGTGAGCTCGACGCCCAGCTTCGGGTTCTCGGCGCCGAGGGGGCCCATGCAGAAGGGCACCACGTACATGGTGCGTCCCTTCATGGAGCCGCGGTACAGCTCGGTCATGGTGGCGCGCATCTCGGTCGGGTCGACCCAGTTGTTGGTCGGACCGGCGTCGGCCTCGGTCTTCGAGCAGATGTAGGTGCGCGATTCGACGCGGGCCACATCGGAGGGGTCGGAGAGCGCCAGGTAGGAGTTGGGCTTCTTCGACTCGTTCAGCTTCTTGAAGGTGCCCGCGGCGACCAGCTGCTCGGAGAGGCGGACCGCTTCCTCCTCGGACCCATCCGCCCAGACCACGCGGTCGGGCTGGGTGAGTTCTGCGACCTCCTGTACCCAGGCAAGCAGTTCCTTGTGCTCGGTGGGCGCGGTGCCATCGTGAAGACCAGGAATGGTCGCTGAGGTCATGAAAACTCTCCTGAGATGGGTGGTCCCGAGGTCAGCGAGCCGAGGACCACTGCTCGCGACACCGAGTGCCACCAATTGCGGCAGGGCTCCCGCTGGTCTCGCCCGCGTGCCCATACCGGCTGGACGCGCGTACAAGTCCGCAACGGATGCCCTGGTTCCTGCCATAGAGGTTAACGCCATATATCGGGGTGTACGGAATCGGGTTGTCCACTCGGTACCGGGTCGAAACCTCCGACCAGCGGTTAAGCGAATTCGAGTGCTGCCAGGTCACGTTCGCATGCCAGCAGTAGAGCGGGGCGGCGCTGGGCGGCCTGTCGCAATTGCGCCTCCAATTCACCGACCCGCCGATCGGTTTCCACCATGCGCGCGGCGGCGCTGGCGAGCACCTCGTCGGTGAGTCGTTCCTCGGCGTCGACAAGGGCCGTCGCGACCCGCTGCTCCAGCTGCGCACGGGCGTCGACCAGCGTGTCCGCGACCCATTGCCGCAGGTGAGCGCCATCGGCGAGCTGCCGGCGGACGCGCACCACCCAGGCCGCGGCGGCGGCACCGAGGAGCAGACTGACCGGTACGAGCGCGAAGTCGACAGCTTGCAGCAGGGCCAGCGGCGCCACCACCAGCCGGCCCAGACCGAAGCCCGCCGAGGCGCCCAGCGCGATCACCAGGTGGTCCTCCACGCCCCGCAGCCGCGGGCCCGGCGTGGGAACCGCCCTCGACACCCGTTCCGCGGGCGCCGGAAAAGATATATGCCATTCCTGCGCGACGGATTCTTCGACCTGACGGCACAATTCGCCGATCCGGGAGCGAATCGCGCGGTCCATCTCCTGTGTGAGTTTTTCCACAGCGTCGCCGACATGGCGCGGAAATTCCGCGTGCGCGCTCCGCGGCAGGCGTTCGATTTCGGCCCGCAGCTCCGCGTGCAGCGCCCGGATCCTGGCCCCGACCTCGTGCAGTAGATCCACGCGCGCCAGCTGCAGCCGATTCCGCACGATGGTCATGCCCGATCCCCGCCCACCGTCGCTGACCGACAGCAACCGCGCCCGCTCCTCCCGCAGCCCCGCCACGTCCCCGCCGTCCCGCAGCTTCCCGGCCTGCGCCCGGATCCGCCGCCGCGTCTCGGCCACCACCCGCTCCCGAACGATCGCCACCTGATCCCCCACCGCGCCCGCCCCGGCCGCCGCCACCAGCCGCGCGTGCAACAAACCCACCCCCGACCGATCCAGCAGCGCCGGATCCCCCGCCGCGCGCGCCACCGCCGCCATCCGCGCCGACACCGGCACCACCTCCTCGGCCTCGCCACCGGCCCCCGCCAGCAGCTCGACATCCCGCCGCAACACCTCCCGCCACTCCCGATGCGCGTGAATACCGTCCAGCGCGAACACGATCCGCGTCCCTCCGGCCCGCAACGCCCGCACCCGCCCCACCATCTCCCCACCGGCCAGCGCCCCGGCCTCGAGCACGACGAGCGCCACCGAAGGCGGAAGCGCCACCGCGCCGGGCCCGGATGCCCGGTGATCACTGTCGGCACCGGCGTGGGTATCGGGCTCGGCCTCGGCTCCGGCAACCGTCAAATCGACCCGCGGCTGGAATCGAGCCAGTTCGACACGCAGTGCCGCAGCGCGTGAGTCGTCACCGGCGATCAGCGCGATCGCCCTACCCCGATCCGGATGCGCTCCGGCCATCGCGCGCAACAGCGCGGAACCGTGTGGATTCCACCGCATGACAACGGCCTCGACGGGTCCGGACAGGACGCCGTACCGCGGTGGCGGCGTCCGGTCGGCCCCGGTCTCGGGCGATACGGGCGCCGGAACCGCCGCCACGCGCACCGTCGGCGGCAGTTCGAGTCCGCCGACGCGCGGCAGCTCCAGCGCCGGGGTTTCGGACGGATCACAGGGCGCGGCGGCGGGGCGGGGTTCGGGGATCAACGCCGATGATTCGGATCCGGCGGCGTATTCGGCTTGGCCCGAGGCGAATCAAACACCGAGCGTGGCGGTGGCGACCTCGTAGCGGCGGTGGAGTTCGTGATGGAGCGGATCTATTCCGCTGGCGCAGTGGAGGATTTGCAGCAGCAGCTGCGGGGGCAGGGACGGGTTCCGGCGGAGAGCGGCCAGGGCGCAGGAGACGCCGTGCAGGTCCCAGCGGTCGAGGAGGGCGCGGCGGGCTTCGTGATCGGGGCCGAGATCCGCGGCCGTGAACAGGTCGCAGGAGAGAGTGAGGGGTGGGTCGGGATGGTCGCGGTGGCGCTGCAGGGTGCCGAGGTCGGTATCGGCGAGGGTGCCGGACCGGGTGCGCAGGGCCAGGGACGCGACCACCGGGAATGCGGTGAGACCGAATTCGGCGGTGAGGTTTTCGGCGGTGGCGGCGGCGTCGGGCCAGCGGGCGCCGACGGAATCGGCTTTGTTGAGTACCACAAGGGCGCGATCGGGCGGCAGGGTCGCCAGGAGACGGCGGTCGGCGCGGTCGGCCAGGCCGGGCAGGACATAGAGGACCAGGTCGGCGTCGAGCACCGGGGCCGATTGCCCGGGCTGGTCGACCGGTCGGGTCTCTTCGGCAGTGAGCAGCGACAACGCATGTCGCAGCGTGGTTTTGCCCGCACGGGCACGGCCCGTCACCTGAATGCGCGGAGATCGCCCGACCGGCACGCGGGCAGCCTAGCCGGAAGATGCTGGGCGCGTGCGCTTTTCGGATCACGAACGCGCAGGTCACGCGGTGAGGAAGTAGACCGTTCCGGGTTGTTCTGTGGGCCTGCACAATTCGATGCAACCGCTCTTCACAGACACCTGGGATTGCCCTACTCTGGCGATCCGGTCGGCATCAGGGCCGATGCGCGGCTGTGGCGAGCCCTCTCGATCCACGGCCGGGCACACGAGGGGAGGTGGCGATGACCGTCGATGCGGACGTCATCGGAACAGCCGGATCACCGGGACCGAACGGACAGTCGAGCGGTCGCCCGCTGCCACCCGGCCGGGACCCCTTCTTCCATCCACCACGCGGATTCGCCCGCCACCCGGCGGGCACCATCCTGCGCAGCCGCTCCGTCGAGATCGCGCTGTTCGGCCTGGTGCCGCAACACGTGACGGCCTGGCAGCTGCTGTACCGCAGCCAGGATCTGCACGCCCGGCCCGAGGTCGCGGTCACCACCGTGCTGCTGCCCGCCGGCGCCGAACCGGACGCGGAGCGCCCGCTGCTGGCCTTCCAGACGGCGATGGACGCCGTGACCGACCGCTGCGCCCCCTCCTACGCGCTGCGCCGCGGCGCGCTGTCCCCCGGATCCATCACCCAGCTCGAATGGCTGCTGGTCGCGAACGCGCTGCGCCGCGGCTGGGCGGTCACCATCGCCGATCATGAAGGGCCGCAGGGAAACTTCGGCGTGGCGCGCGAACCCGGCTACCGCGGGCTCGACGGTGTCCGTGCCGCACTGCGTTTCGCGCCGCTGGGTCTGCACGCGGACACCAGGGTGGCCGTGTGGGGCTATTCCGGTGGCGGCATGGCCAGTTCGTGGCTGGTGGAGATGGCGCCGGAGTACGCGCCGGAGCTGAGTATCGTCGGCGCGGTGCTGGGCGCGCCGGTCGGCGATCCGCGCCATGTGTTCCTGAGCCTGAACGGCGGCCTGTTCGCGGGCTTTCCGGCGATCGTGATCGCCGCGCTGCAGCAGGTCTACCCGGCGCTGGCCGAGGTGGTGCGCCGCGACTTCACCCCCGAGGGCCGCCGCCTGCTGGACCGCGCCCGCTCACTGGGTCCGATCGCGGTGCTGCCGCTGCTGGTCGGCCGGCGCATGGACGACCATCTGCGGCGACCGCTGGCGGAGATCCTGCCGGACCTCGAGGACATGTTCGACGAGCTGCGCCTGGGCAATCGCGCGCCGGCGTGCCCGGTACTGGTGGTGCAGCCCGTGTATGACCAGGTCATCGACGTGGCCGGCATCGACGGTCAGGTGGAGCGGTACCGGGCGGGCGGCGCGTCGGTCCGGTACGTCCGCGATCGCCTCAGCGAGCACTTCTCGCTGCTGCCGCTGGCGACCCCGATGAGCCTGGACTGGCTGGGCGATCGGCTGGCCGGGAAGGCTCTCACCGAACCCACAACCACGACCGTCTGGTCCGTCGCACTGGTCCCGGCGCACTGGCGCAGCATGGTGGAAATGGCAACTACCACAATACGAGTCACCCTCGGACGCCCCTTGCGCCCGGCGGCGGCACCGGCGTCCGACGAGGTCTCGGGCCTGGCAGCCTGAGTGATCACGGCCGCGGCAACCCGTGGTCGATTGCTGCGCTGATGACCCGGTACTGGACAATGGACGCCGTGAACGACGCCGCGAACCACACTGCCGAGCCAGTTCCCGGGCCGCGGCCCGCCCAGCCCACCGGTGACGCCGATCACTCGGAAACCGCCGGTGGCCGGCCGGATCGGCCCGCGGGCAACCGGCTCTATCCCCGGGTCACCAGCTTCCGGGCCCGTCGCGGCGCGGTCTCGCCCGCGCGCCAGGACGCCTGGGATCGGGTGTGGCCGGTGATCGGCAAGGACGTCTCCGACGAAAGGCTCGACGCCGACGCCTGGTTCGGGCGCTCGGCCCCGCTGATCATCGAGATCGGCTGCGGCACCGGCACGGCCACCGCGGCCATGGCGCAGGCTGAGCCGCAGTTCAATCTGATCGGCATCGAGGTCTACAAGCCGGGCCTGGCCCAGCTGGTGCAGCGCGTCGAGCGCGAGGGCATCGACAATCTCCGGCTGCTGCGCGGTGATGCCGTGGATGTCCTGGAAAATATGATTGCTCCCGAATCGCTGACGGGGGTGCGCGTGTTCTTCCCGGACCCGTGGCCCAAGGCGCGGCACCACAAGCGGCGGCTGTTGCAGCCGGAAACCTTCGCACTCATCGCAAGTCGGCTGATTCCGGGCGGCGTGCTGCATGTCGCGACCGACCACGCGGACTACGCCGAGTGGATCGGCCTGCACGGAAACGCGGAACCCCAGCTCATCGGCATGAACGAGCCGACCGGAGGGGATCCCGAGGCCTACCGAAACAAGGCACCGATTGGTTTCGAACGTCCGATTACCAAGTTCGAAAGCAAAGGACTCCGCGCGGGCAGCGCCATCACCGAGTTCATCTGGGGGAAGATCGAATCATGAGCGTCAGTGAGATGGCCCACGGGGTTTCGGAAGTTGCCGGAATAATGCACGGCGCCGACTCGACCGAACTATCGGGCACCACAGGGCTCCACGGCAATGCCGGGGTCGCCCTGGGCGGAACCGCCACCGACGTGCGGCGCGTCCTGCTGGTCTGGGATGCGCCGAACCTCGATATGGGCCTCGGCGCCATCCTCGGTGGCCGTCCGACCGCCGCCTACCGCCCGCGCTTCGACGCGCTCGGCCGCTGGCTGCTGGCCCGCACCGCGGAACTGTCGGTGGGCAGCACCACCCGGGTCGAACCCGAGGCCACCGTCTTCACCAATATCGCCCCCGGCACCGCCGATGTGGTGCGCCCCTGGGTCGAGGCGCTGCGCAATGTCGGCTACGCCGTCTTCGCCAAACCCAAGATCGACGAAGACTCCGATGTGGACAGCGACATGCTCTCCCACATCGAGCTACGCCGTCGCGGAGCGGGTTTGGCCGGGATCATGGTGGCCTCCGCCGACGGGCAGGCGTTCCGCGCGCCGCTCGAGGAGATCGCCGGCTCCGGGGTGCCTGTTCAAGTGCTCGGTTTCCGCGAGCACGCGAGTTGGGCGGTCACGTCGGATATTCTCGAGTTCATCGACCTCGAGGACATCCCGGGCGTGTTCCGTGAACCGCTGCCCCGGGTCAGCCTCGACTCGCTGCCCGACGAGGGTGCATGGCTGCAGCCGTTCCGGCCGCTGTCGGCCCTGCTCACCTCCCGCCCCGCTCAAGGAGTCGCTTAGTGTTCACCCGCTGGGGCGACCTGGTCTACAAGCTGCGCTACACCGTTCTGGGTGTCGTCGTGGCCGCAATGCTCTCGCTCGGAGCCTTCGGATTCGGGCTGGAGGACCATCTCAGCTCCAGCGGATGGTTCGACCCGAACTCCGAGTCCTCACAGGCCGCTGTCCTGAAGGACCAGGTGTACGGGCGCGATCACAACAGTGACGTGGTGGTGCTGTACACCGCCCCGGAGAACGGCACCATCGATGATCCCGCGTGGAATCAGAAGATCATCGACAACCTGAACAATCTGCCGGTGAAGTACCCGGAGATCAGTCAGGTCAACGGTTCTCCCTGGAAGACCACCACCGGCCAGCAGCTGGCGCAGGCCGCCGGCCAGGACCGCAAGCACGCCTTCGCCTCCATCGCCATCAAGGGCGACAACGACACCGACATGGTGCGGAACTACCGGAAGGTGAAGGACGCCTTCTACATTCCGGACGTCAAGGTCGAGGTCGCGGGTCTGCAGCCGGTCGCCGGCACGCTGAACGACACCATGGCGCAGGACCAGAAGCGCATGGAGATCATCGCCATTCCGGTGGTGGCCGTCCTGCTGTTCTTCATCTTCGGCGGGGTGGTCGCGGCGGCGCTGCCACTCATCATCGGTGGTCTGACGGTGCTCGGCGCCAATGGCATCGTCATGGCGATCACCAAGTTCACCGAGGTGAACTCCTTTGTCTCCCCCGTGGTTTCGATGATCGGTCTGGGCCTGGCGATCGACTACGGCCTGTTCATCGTGAGCCGCTTCCGTGAGGAGGTGGCCGACGGCTACGACACCAAGGCCGCCGTGCGGCGTACGGTCCAGACCGCGGGCCGCACCGTCCTCTTCTCCGCGACGATGATCATCGCGGCGAGCGCAGGCATGCTGCTGTTCCCGCAGGGCTTCCTCAAGTCGGTGGCCTACGGCACCATCGCGACGGTCGCGCTGGCCGCGGTATCCGCGATCACCATCCTGCCCGCGCTGCTGTCCATTCTCGGGCCGCGCGTGGATGCCCTGGGCCTCAAGCGTTTCCGCAAGGAGAAGACGACCGAGGAGATCGAGAACGGCCTCTGGGGCCGGATCACCGCGTGGGTGATGAAGCATCCGCTCAAGGTCGCCATCCCGCTCACCATCGGTCTGCTGCTGCTCATCATCCCGGTGAAGAATCTGCAGTTCGGCGGTATCAGCGAAACCTATCTGCCGCCGGACAATCCGACCCGCCTGGCGCAGCAGCACTTCGACGAGACCTTCCCGCTGCGCAAGGCCGACCCGGTCCAGCTGGTCATCATCACGGACAACCCGAAGGACATCGGCACCATCCTCACCGAGGCCAACCAGGCCCGTGGACTCCAGCCGAAGACCACGTTCTCACTTCCGCAGACGCCGCCGAACGGCTCGAATATCTGGACCACCTCGCGGCCGCTGGAAAAGGGCACCGACATCACGGAGACCATCGCGGACCTCCGGGCGATCGACGTCCCGGACGGCGCCGAGGTGATGGTCAGCGGAACCCCGGTGATGATGCAGGACAGCATCGACCAGCTGGTCGATCGCATGCCGCTGATGATCGCGCTGGTGGTGCTGGTGACCACCATCCTGATGTTCCTCACCTTCGGCTCGCTGGTGCTGCCCATCAAGGCCGCGCTCATGAGCGCGCTCGGCCTGGGTTCCACCCTGGGCATCCTGACCTGGATTTTCATCGACGGTCACGGCGCGGGTCTGCTGAATTTCACGCCGCAGCCGATCATGTCGCCGGTGCTGGTCCTGATCATCTCCGTGGTCTACGGCCTCTCCATCGACTACGAGGTGTTCCTGCTTTCCCGCATGGTCGAATCCCGTACCCAGGGTGCGAGCACGACCGAGGCGGTGCGCGCGGGCACCGCGCAGACCGGCCGCATCATCACCGCGGCCGCGCTCATCCTGCTGGTGGTCACGGGCGCGTTCGCGTTCTCCGATCTGGTGATGATGCAGTACATCGCCTACGGCATGGTGGCGGCGCTGTTCATCGACGCGACCGTGCTGCGCATGCTGCTGGTGCCGGCCACCATGAAGCTGCTCGGCGACGACTGCTGGTGGGCGCCCAAGTGGATGAAGAAGATCCAGCAGAAGATCGGCCTGGGCGAGCCCATCCTCGACGATGAGCGGCCCGGCGGCGGCGAGGTGGTCGACCTGGTGAAGACCACCCCGATCACCGACCCGGTCACCATGCAGATCCCGATCCTGTCCGACGGCACCGCCGCCCCGGCGCGGGCCCGCAAGCCGCGCCCGGCCCGCACGGTCGATGTGGACAGCGAGGCCCCGACCCAGCGCATCGACACGGTGCAACGGTCCGAGCCCGTGCCACCCGCGGAGCCCGCCCAGGGCACCGAATCCCCGGAGACCACCCCGTTCCCGGAGCCGGCGCCGCCCGCGGACGGCGCCGCGGCTGCCCCGGCCCCGGAGACCCAGCGTCCCGCGCCCGGATTCCCCTCCGCCACAATGCGTCCCGGTCGCGGCGTCACCCCGTCGACCACCGCGGCCCCGGCCTTCGCCAAACCCGCCGAGCCCGCATCGGAGCCGCCCGCACCGGCCGGTGAGATCAGTACGGCCGCACCGGTGGAGATCACCCCGCCGATCGCGCCCCGGCGTGTCGTCAGCGCGGACTCGGCGGACGCGCCGACCACCGATCTGGGGTCCGGCCCCACCGGCCTCGGCGCCACCCCGGCCGGTCCGGGCGCCACCCCGGCCGGTCCGGGCGCCGACCCGAGCGGTCCCGGCTCCGCCCGCGGCCCGCTGGCCCCGCATCCGATCGGCGATTTCGCCTCCCCCGCACGGGGTTCCGGGAATCCCGGCAGCGGACTGCCGCAGCGGGTGCCCGGACAGGCCGCCGACAATGCCATCCGCGGTCTGGACGACGCCTTCTCGGCGCCGTCACCCGCCCCGGCCCCGCCTGTCGCCCCGGTGAACCCGATGCCGTCGATCTCCCAGCCGGCATCGCCCGCGGCGCCGGCGGATTCGCAGCCGCCCGCACCGGTGGTCGGTTCGGAGCGTGTGCTGCCGCCGCCGACACCCAGGGTCCCGCCACACCCGGCGACCCGGGCACAGCTGTACCAGCCGCACCCGTCCGAGCCGGAGCCGGAGCAGAGCGAGCCCACCGAGCAACTCGCGGAAACCGCTGCCGAGGAACAGCATCCGACGCAGCACGCCGCGGAGCAGGCCCCGCCGGAGGGCCCGGGCCGCGCCAGCATCGAGCAGTGGATGTCGGACCTACGCTCCTCTCGGCGGCGCCCGCCCGCCGAGAACCCGGACGAGGACGCCAAGCATAGGGGTGGCGACGGACGCACGGTGAGCGTCAACGAACTGCTCCGGCGGCAGAACCGCGACTGATACGGACAACCGGAAGGCCCGGCCGAATCTTCGGCCGGGCCTTCCGGTTTCGTTACCGCTTCCCCCGCTACGCGGACCGCGCGCCGGAGTCCATGTCGCCGAACGCCCGCGCGTAGCGGGTGCCCACCACCAGCAGCAGGACACCCACCACCAGGAACGCCGCCGCCCGGACCAGCCCGTCCAGGGTGGCCAGGTCGAAGAGAAACAACTTCGCGAGCGCCGCGGCGGTGACCAGCAGCCCCGCTGCGAGGGCGACCTTGGCGCGCTGCGGGGTCCGCGCCAGACGGCGCAGGCCGAACAGCAGCGCCGCGGTGGCGGCCGCCATCCAGACGATCGTGGCGATGGCGTGCCCGGCCAGGAAGCCGCTGCGGCTCCCGGTGGCGATGCCGAGGGACACGGCCAGCGCGGTCACCGCGTACAGCCCCGCGATCCCGGCGAACACCGACAGCGCGGTGGCCTCGGATTCGCGGTCCAGCAGGCCCATCCGGCGTGCGCACCACCCGGCGACGACCAGGGCGGCCAGCACCGCGAGCGCCGAGAACGCGGTTGCGATCCCCAGCTGGTCTTCGGCTTCCGACCGCAGGGTCAGCACATTCGGGTTGGTCCGGACGACGAAGGTCAGCGCGCCGAGCCCGCCGTAAGCCGCACCGATACCCGCCGCCGGCCGCGAACGCTGCTGTGCGGCCACCCCGAGGAATCCCATCGCGACCAGCAGCAGCGCCACCGGCAGCGTCTGCACCCGAGCGATCCCGAGACAGGCCTCCAGCAGCGCGAACGCCCCTGCGACCGCGGACACCACGGCCAGGTGACCCGGAATCCGAACGGCGGCACCGAGTTTCGGCACCCACGGCACCACCGCCACCCCCAGCAGCACCGCGGCGACAACGGCCGAGACGAGAATCGCCCCCGTGCGGCCGAACATGATCGGCGCGGCCAGCATCGGGACGGTCGCGACGCCGAAGCTCAGGCTGGCGGTCACGTCCCCGGCTCGCAGTCGCCCGCTGAGCACCGCACCCGTCAGCCCGGCGATCGCGAGGACGATCGCGGCCGCGAGGACCTGGTACCGGTTCGAGGCCGGAGCAGCGCCGGTCCCCAGGCTCAATGCCGCGCCGGTCACCGCGACCAGCGTGGCGAGCACGGCCGGAACGGTCCGCACCACGTGCAGCCACGGCCAGTCGCGCAGCGAATGCACGGGCAGCGCGGCGATCTGCAACACGATGAGGAAACCGAGCAGCGCGAGCTCCGTGGTCACGAACGGGGCCAGCACCGCCGCGCCCGCCAGCACCTGTACGGCCAGCCCCTGCGAGCGCCACTGCACCGCCAGGGCCACCCCGCCAGCGGCGATCCCGAAGGCGACAACATAGCCGACCACCGGGTTCAGCCATCCGTACACGGTGGTGACCGCGACGACATCCAGGTATCCCCCTGCGATACCCGTGGCCGCCAGGGCGATTCCCCCGACCCGGCCGCCCGCCTTCGCGTACACCCGGGTGCCGGCCGCCACCAGCACCGTCGAGAACAGCCCGCCCGCAACAACTCTCGGCACCGGCCCGAAAAACCCGGCCTGCGCCGCCAGCACCAGCAGCATGACCACACCGGTGAGGGTGACCGCCACACCGGCGATGGCCAGCGCCCGGCTGATCACCCCTTCCCGCTGCCACCACGGCGGGCGGATCGGCCTGGCGGGCACCGCGCGTCGCCGCTGCGGCATCGCCGGCATGGGCTGGCGCCAGCCCTGCTGTCCGCCGGGTGCCGCCCATCCGTACCGCGGCGCGCTGCCATAGGGCGGAATGCTCTGCCCCACTGGCATTCCCACGGGTGGCACAGCCCAGCCCGGAACCGGAGGGAGCACCCCGGAAGTTGCCTCCTGAGGCGGAATACATTGGCCCGCAGTAGCTCCCGCGAACCGAGCAGCTTCGGGCGCCCGGACAGTACCCGGGGGAATCGGGGCCGCCTGCCCGGTCGGCATGGGCGGGGCGGGCGTGAACGCGTCCGTCGCCTGCGGGGTGGCGACGGGCGCGGGGTTCGCGGTGCCGGATGGCGCAGTCTGCGCGATGTCGGCGAGGACCTGGCGGTGCAGGGTGTCGAGGTCGCGGCCGAGGATGTTCAGGTGCTCACTGAGCGAGGTGAATTCGTTCGACAGCCGCGCGATCAAGCGGGGATCGATGGCGGGATTCATGTCCGCCATACTCTCGACCTGGGCGTTTGCTCACATGAGTAGAAACACCCGGGCAGCGCGCAATTACTACCCGAATCGGCGGATGCGGCGCGTCGATCCGAGGAGTCGGCCGCGGAGGATGCCGATCACGACCGGTGGGCGGGGGCCGCGGCGCGGGCGATGGTGGCGCGGATCTCGTCGGCGATCAGGTCCGGGGCCTCCAGCATGGGTACGTGGCCCAGGCCGGGCAGCGGACGCACCTCGACGGTGGACGTGGGCGTCAGCGGGGCGTAGACGTGCGGCGGGAGCACGCGATCGCGCTCGGGCAGCAGGATGGTGGTGGGCACGTCCAGGTCGGCCAGGCGGGTGAAACCCGTTGGCAGATCCGGATCTTCGGCCAGATCGTCCACGATGGCGCATTCGGTGATGGCCGCGGTCATGGCCTTGGCCAGCGGATTGGGCACCGCGGCGGGACGATCGACGAGTAGCGGGAGCAGCAGGCTGCGCAGCAGCGAGGGTATGGTCGGCTGCCGGTCGGGACCCAGGCCGATGAGCGGGCCGAAGGCGCGGAACTTGCGCAGCAGCGAGCCCGCGGCGGCGGGGGTCCGCCACAGGCCGGCGGGGGCGATGGCGGTGCAGGAGCGGGCGCGGCCGCGGGCGGCCAGTTCCAGCGCGATCCAGCCGCCCAGCGAATTGCCCGCGATATGCACGGTGTCCCAACCGGATTCGTCGAGCAGCCGCTCACAGTGGTCGACCAGGGCCGCCACCGTGGCGGGCCGGGCGGCCTCGGGGCCACCCCAGTGCCCGGGCAGCGTCGGCGCGAGCACGGTGTGAGCGGTGGCCAGTTCGTCGAGCACCGCGCCCCAGGACTGCCAGGTCAGCAGGACGCCGTGCAACAGCAGCAGCGGTTCACCGCTGCCGGAACGATGCACTGCCTCCGGAGCCGCGACGCCTTCCACCATGTGCGTGACCCTACCGCCCGGATCCGTCCGCCGCCGTGCTCGATTCCCCGGCACCGCGGTCGCGGGCCCGGCGGTCAGGCACCGTTGAGGAACCGTTTCCAGTTGGTTCCGAACGGGTGCCTGGCGGTGACGGAGCTGAACCGCAACGTACCGTGCACGACCAGGTGCAGCGGTCCGATGGGCGGGCCGGTCCGGACCTTGGTGTTGGCGCTGGACCCGATCAGGTCGATGGCATTGAGGTCCACGGTGGCCTCGGCCGGCACGATCAGCTCGATCGAGCTGCAGGTGTCGTTCACGTGGATCTCCACCACCTGGGTGGACATGACGGCCTGGGTGAAGTCCAGGCGCACGCTGCCCAGCATGCTGTCGATCATCAGCGCCGGGGGCACATGCCAGGCGCCCTTGCGCTCCACGCTGGACAGCCGGGCGCGAATCGTATTGCCGGGCGCGGTCTGCGGCATCCGCTGCGCGGTCGCGTACCGCGGAGGCGGCTGCACGAAACGCGGTCCGGCCGGGGCGGGCCGGCCGACCAGTCGGACGCCCGGCAGATCGATCAGCACCGCATTGAGTTCGCCGCGGGTCTTGGCCGCGAGCGCGGTATCCATGCGCTCGGTGAATTCCCCCAGCGACAGCATGCCCAGCCCGACCGCGCGCTGCAGCAGCCGCCCGACATGTTCGCGTTCGACATCCGATACCCGTAGATCCCGGTCGCCGATCACGGCGTTGCCGGTCTCGAGCGCGGAAACCGCTTCAGGACCTCCCATGCTTCGAGGCTAGCCAGCGCGAGGCCGTCACCGCATCAGGGCAATCCCTGAACTGCTCCCCTACTCGAGGCCCTGTTCGATGGCGTAGCGGGTCAATTCGACGCGATTGCCGAGCTGCAGTTTGCGCAGCGTGGATTGCACGTGGTTCTCGACAGTGCGGTGACTGAGCCCGAGCCGGGTGGCGATCTGCTTGGCGGACAGGCCCTTCGCCACCATGCGCAACACCTCGGTCTCGCGGTCGGTGAGAGCCGGGCGGTGCGGTTCGTCTCGTTCGGCGGGGGTGCTGGCGATGCGGCGGAACTCGCCGAGCACCAGCCCGGCCAGGCCCGGGGTGAAGACGGCCTGCCCGGCCGCGGTGGCGCGCACGGCGTCCAGCAGTTCGGTGGCCGAGGCGCTCTTGACCAGGTAACCGGTGGCTCCGGCCTTGATGGCGTCGAGCACGTCGTCGCGTTCGGCGGAGGCCGACAGCACCAGCACCCGCGTGCGCGGGGAGACGCGCAGCACCTCGGCGGTGGCGTCGGCGCCGTTGCCGTCCGGGAGTTGCATGTCCATCAGCACGACCGCGGGTTGCACGGCGCTCGCGCGGGCCCCGGCGGCGCGCACGCCGTCAGCGGTGGCGACCACGTCGAATCCGGCCTCGGCCAGGTCGCGGGCGACGCCGTCCCGCCAGATCGGGTGGTCGTCCACCACCATCACCGTGATGCCGGCATCCGATTCGGCCATGTCCGCCTCCGCTCCCCGTGTGACCGTTCGAGAGATCTCTCAGTGTGACCGTTCGAGGGATCTCAGTGTCGTTCTTCGAGGGGCACGCGAAACTCCCACTCCGCACCCTCGCCGTCCTCGGCCGCCGCCTCGAACAGCAGGTGCGCGGTGCCGCCGAGGGCGGCGATACGCCCGACGATGGACCGTGAAACACCCATCCGCCCTTGCCCTTCGGCCTCGGCGAGCCGCCCGGGCGGGATGCCGGGGCCGTCGTCGCGCACGCTCACGATGAGTTCGTCGCCGGTATCCTCCAGCAGCACATACGCTTTCGCGCCCGGTCCGGCGTGCTGGACCACATTGGCGAGGGCGGCGGCCACGGCGGCGGCGACCTCGCGGGCCGCCCAGCGGCCGAGCGGCACCGGATGTCCCGGGGTGGAGACGAATACGGACGGCGTCGCCTGCGCGGTGAGCAGTGGGCGCAGATCCGCCTCCGCGCCGCCGGCGTCGGTACGGTCGCCCTGCTCGGAGATGAGCACCCGCAACGCCACCTCTTGTTCGCCCGCGCGCTGCGCCAGTTCGGCTGTCGGGCCGCCGATCTCGTTGCCGCGGCGCTTGATGTAGCTGAGCACCTGCAGGACTCCGTCGTGTACCTCGCGGGCCAGGCGTTCGCGCTCCTCGGCGGCGGCGGTGAGCCGCACGGCGCGCTGCAGCTGCGCGTGCGCGCGGCGGGCGGTATTGGAGGCCAGCCCCAGGGCGAGACCCACCGAGACCAGGACCGGCAGCGTCGCGTCGCGCCACACGTCGAAGTCCCACTGCGCCCGGGCGGTGATGACGGCGGCCGAGACGCCCAGGCCCGAGCAGACGCCGCCGAACGGTCCCCACAGAATCGCCGCGGAGACAACGGCATTGGCGGCCCAGAGCGTGGTGGGCAGAGTCTGATGGTGGTGATACCAGTCATAGGGCGCGACCAGCCGGGTCGCGAAGATGAGGGCGATGACCACCAGGTGGTCGCCGATCACCACGGCCGTGCGAACCCGGGGCTCATGGCGAATCCGCCACTGCGACAACAACACCGCCGAGATGCCCGACCACACCGCCATGACGGCGATCAGCGCCCAGCTCAGCCGCTGATTGCTGTAGTAGGACACCGAGGCGATCTGCTGGCCCACCGCGTACAGCAGGGTGACCAGGCGGAACGCCTGCACCGCGCGCCACAGCGGCGCGGTGGCGGCCCAGGCGGCATCGGGTTCCGCGGTCCCCCGGGTCACCTCAGTCCCCGGCGGCACCGCTGCCGCCCGCGGGCTTCGGGGGCGTGTCGAGCTGGTCCTCGGCCACGGGCATCGGCACCCTGTAGCGGTCCGGGTCGGGAGTGTCGGGTTCGGCGCTGAACATGGGTTTGTTCGGGTCGCCGGTGTGCAGCTCCTGGTACAGCTCGTCGGGCGAGTCGGCCAGCAGCGAGCGGATGGCGGTATTGAGCACCGCCACGAACGGCACCGCGAGCAGACCGCCCGCCAGGCCCGCCAGCACCACGCCCGCCGCGATGGCGAGCACCACGGCCAGCGGATGGATGCGGACCGCGCGGCCCATCAGCAGTGGTTGCAGCACATGGCCTTCCAGCTGCATGACCGCCACCGTGATGCCCAGCACGATGAGCGCGGTGACGATGCCCTTGGTCATGAGCGCGATGAACACCGCCACCGACCCGGCGATGAAGGAACCCACGATCGGGATGAACGCGCCGATGAAGACCAGCGAGGCCAGCGGAAGCGCCAGCGGCACATTGAGAATCGCCAGGCCCGAGCCGATGCCGATGGCGTCCACCGCCGCCACCATGACGGTGGCCCGGACGAATCCGGTGAGCGTGCCGAAACCCAGCCGCCCGGCCTGGCGCACCTTGGCCCGGTGCGGGGTCGGGACGATCCGAGTCACGAACTCCCAGATCTGGTCGCCGCCATAGAGGAAGAAGATGAGGATGAACAGGGTCAGGAACGTGCCGGTGAAGAACTCGCCGATGACCGTGGCGGTGGTGAGCGCCCCGTTGGTCAGCGCGTCCTTGTTCGACTCGACGGTCTTGACGATGGTGTCGCCGGCATTGCGGATCTGGTCGTTGCTCAGGTGCAGCGGACCGTTGATCAACCAGTCCTGCACCTCGTGTACGGAGGTCTTGAACTCGTCCGACAGCTGCGGTACGCCCGAGACGAACTGCTCGACGACGAAGGTCATGATCCCGGCGAGCAGACCGAGCGCTCCGACCAGCGCCACGAACACCCCGAGCGCCCGCGGCACCCCGAACCGCTGCATCCAATTGACCAGCGGCGCCATCAGGGCCGCGCCCAGCAGCGCGATGGAGATCGGAATGGTGACGGTGGAGAGCCGGCGGGCCAGGTAGGCGAACGCGAGCATCGCCGCGAAGATGATGAGCAGCCGCCAGCACCACTCGGCGGCCTGGCGGACGATGGGGTGCACGGCCTCCGCGTCTCGGCGGCGCACCCCGCCAGATTCGCCGGATTCGCCGGATCTGCTGGACATCGCGCGCACCTCGCTCACGCAGGCGAGCCTAACGGCCGAAACCTCCGCAGGCATGTACCGGCGATCCAAACGCTAGATTGGTGATCGTGTCAGCGCCCTTGGAAGCGGTCAAACAGACCATGCATACCCGCTGGCCGCTGTACTTGACCTCGATGCTGGCGGCCAACGCGTTCGGCGCTGTCCTGGTGTGGGCCTTCATCCAGTACGGTCTGCCGGTTCCCGAGGGCGGGACCAGCGCGACCCGGCAGACCGGGCTGCTGATCCCGGGCCTCGTCTTCGTGATCGGTGGAGTCCTGAGCGTGACCGCTTCGGCGCTCATGCTGCGACCGGTGATGCGGTGGCAGATGCGCGGCGGGCCGCCGTCGCGGCAGGAGCAGATGGCGGCGCTGCACGCCCCGCTGCGGCAGGCCATCGTGCACCTGGTGCTGTGGCTGATCGGCGGTGGCGTGCTGGCCTCGGTCATCATCGTGCGGACCCCGGAACTGGCCGCCGCGGTGATCGTCACCGAATGTATGGCCGCCACCATTGTTTTCGGCTTCACCTACATGCTCGGCGAGCGCATCCTGCGGCCGGTCGCGGCCGAGGCGCTGACCACGGGGGCCTTCGACCACACGCTGACCGCGGGCGTCGGCACCCGGATGGCCATGACCTGGGGCATGGGAACCTTCGCGCCCACGATTGCCATCGTGCTGCTGTGCGTCACCCAGATTTCTTCTCGCGTCCAGTTTTCCGCGCAGTCGCTGGCGGTCTCGATTCTGCTGTTGTGCGGTGTGGTGATCATGCAGGCGCTCGCGCTTTCCATGCTCACCGGCTCTTCCATTTCCGATCCGATCCGCCAGCTCAGCCAGGCCATCGATCGGGTGCAGGAGGGCGCGCGGGATGTGCAGGTGGAAGTTTTCGACGGTTCGGAAATCGGGCTGCTGCAGGTTGGCTTCAACCGCATGATGGGTGAGGCGGCGAAACGCCGGGAACTGCAGGAATTGTTCGGCCAGCACGTCGGTGAGGACGTGGCCCGCCGGGCGCTCGAGTACGGCACCGAACTCGGCGGTGAAACCCGATTCGTGGCGGTGTTGTTCGTGGATATGGTCGGTTCGACCGCGACCGCCGCGGAACGCCCGCCGACCGAAGTGGTCAGCCTGCTCAACGAGTTCTTCCGCGTGGTGGTGGATGTCATAGACCGCAACCACGGGCTCATCAACAAATTCATGGGCGATGCCGCGCTGGCCATCTTCGGCGCCCCGCTGGATCGCCCCGACGCGCCGACCGCGGCCCTTGCCGCGGCCCGTGAGCTGCGCGAAGCCCTGCGCGAGGTGGCCGGGCTGGATATCGGCATCGGCGTCTCCGCCGGGCTGGCGGTGGCCGGGAATATCGGCGGCGCAAATCGTTTCGAATACACCGTGATCGGTGATCCGGTGAACGAGGCGTCGCGTCTGACCGAACTCGCCAAGGACCGCCCGGAACGCGTCCTGACCTCCTCGAGCGCACTGTTTTTCGCCGATGAGAACGAGCAGCGGCATTGGCAGACCGGCGAAGAGGTGCAACTGCGCGGACGCCGCCGGAAAACCCGGCTGGCGTGGCCGCTGGAAAGTACCGAACCGGCTGATGCCGACGAGGCCGCGGCGAGTTCGTTAGGCTGACGACGTGACGGCCCATGGTGAGCTGGCCGGCGAACCTGCGCCGCCCGCGGATAACTCGCACCGTGGCAGGTTCTGGTGGGCCAAATGGGTTCTCGGCGCCGCGCTCGCGGGATTGCTGATTTCCGAAGGCATATATCTCTATCCACGCCTGCACGAATCTTGGAAGAACCTCACCGAAATCCATTGGGCCTGGGTCGCCGTCTGCATCTTCATGGCGGCGTTTTCCATGAGCGGGTTCGGTCGTATCCAGAAACAGCTGCTGCACGCCGGCGGTGTCGAGGTGAGCCAGCGCAAGTCGGTGTCGGTGGTGTACGGCTCCACCGGCATGTCGCTGACCCTGCCCGCGGGCCAGGTGTTCTCGGCCGCGTTCACCTACCGGCAGACCCGGCGCTGGGGCGCCAGCCCGATCGTGGCGTCCTGGCAGCTGGTGATGTCGGGCGTGATCGCGGCGGCCGGGCTGACGCTACTGGGTCTGTTCGGCGCGGTGCTGGCCGGCGACCGGGTCGGCCCCGGCAAGGTGATCCTGACGCTGGGCACCGTCGCCCTGCTGATCTGGACCTTCAACTACGTCTCCCGGCATCCCGGCGGGGTGCAGGCGCTGGCGCAGCGAATCCTGCACCTGGTCAATCGGATTCGGCGCAAGCCCGCCGACGCCGGCATGGACCGGGTGGCCGAGATCCTGACCCAGCTGGAGTCGGTGGATCTGGGCAAACGCGATGGCGCGTGGGTGGCGGTGTGGGCGCTCGTGCACCGGCTCGCGGACGTGGCCTGCCTGGGTTTCGCCTGCTACGCGGTGGGCGCGGATCCGCGCTGGGCCGGGCTCATGCTGGCCTTCGCGGCCGGGAAGGCCGTGGGCACCATTCCGCTGGCGCCGGGCGGCATCGTCTATGTGGACGCCACCCTCATCTATTCGCTGACCGCGGCGGCCGGGCTGCCCGCCGCGCAGGCCGTGGCGGCGGCGTTCCTCTACCGCCTGATCAGCTTCATCCTGGTCGCGATCGTGGGCTGGATCGTCTTCCTGTTCCTGTACCGCACACCGCAGGCCGACGACGCGGAGCTGGAGAAGGAATTCGAGGAGCGCGGCAATTCGCTGGTCACCGACCGGCGCCGGGCGAATCCGCCGGCCGATCCGGACTCGGCATCCGCCTGACCGGCGTCGGAGCCGCGGGCCGGTCGTGACCCACCAGGGTGGAGTGTCCCTGCACAGGCCGCCTCGGATCGCCCGATACCCTGTGCCGCGTGAAGAAACTCGTGCCCTTCGTCGTCGATGTCGCGCTCGTGATCGTGTTCTGTGCGATCGGGCGGCGCAGTCACGACGAGTCGATCGGCGCGGGCCTGCTGCGCACGTTCTGGCCGTTCGGCACCGGCTTGCTGCTGGGCTGGGTGATCACGGCGGCGGTGGCGGCGGGCCGGGAAGGCCTCAGCGCGGCAAGACGTTTCGACGGCCGGGCGGTATGGCCGACCGGCGTGATCGTGTGGCTGAGCACGCTGGCCGCCGGCATGCTGCTGCGCGTGGTGTCGGGCCAGGGCATCGCCTTCAGCTTCGTGCTGGTGGCCGCGACGTTCCTGGCCCTGTTCCTCATCGGCTGGCGGGCCGCCGCGCAGGTGCTGCGCCGGCCGTAGCCGGGCGGGCCGCCGGCCCTAGTCGGGCGAGGACAGCGACTGCAGCAACCGCGCCGCCACCCGCGCGGTGAGATCCCCGCTGTCCGGATCGTCGATGTGGATGGCGAAGGCCAGATCGCCCATGGTGGCGATGAGCCAGCCGTTGTTGCCGGTGGTGGCACCGTAGGCCTGGACATCGCGATACCGGTTGAGGCTGGCCATCTCCGGCGCGCCGACCCCGTCGTGCAGCATGGCGCGCAGCCGGTCGGTGGCCTCGCCGGGCAGCGCGGCCAGGTCGGCCTCGGTGGTGGCGGGCTGGCCTATGGTGATCATCGGTTTGGGCACCTGACCGTTGGCGATGGCGGCCGCCGCGATGGCCATGCCCCACGGGCTGGCCAGCAGCGAGTCGGCGGCATTGCCGCGGCCCACGTTCTCGGCGCCGTTCTTGCCGGTGGGCAGCCGTCCGGTGGTCTCGTCCAGGCCGGGCACCTTGAAGTCGATGCCGATGCCGAGCAGGCTGGCCGCGTCCGCGGCGTCACCGACCGAGACATCCTGTGGCGCTTTGTGTTTGGTCACCGCGGCGACATTCTTGAACAGCTCGATCATGCCGCCGACCGGGTACTGCCCGGTGAAGGCGATATTGCCGCGCTCGCTGGCCTGACTGTTCTGCGCCACCGCGACCAGGGCCCCGCTGGAGGGCTGGATGGCCACGATCGAGGTGGGCGAGCCGGTGCTCACCGCGGCGTCCTCGGCGGCACGCTGCAGTCGCTGGTCCATGGTTCCCGGAATGTCGGCTCCGGGCGGGCCCTGTTCGCCGGCCAGCTGGGTGACGAAACTGCCGTCGGGCTCGAACAATTGCACGCCCCAGCCGGAGTGCGCGTCGCGATTGTCCAGCCAAACCTTGGTGAGCGCGTCGAGCATGGGCGACCAGACTCGGCGGTCCGCGGAGATGAGCTTGGGCTGCTTCAGCAGCACCACGCCCGGGATCGGGGCCATGCGCGGCTCGAGGATATTGAAGTCGCCGTCGCGCAGGTTCACCGCGACGATGGGTTTGCCCTGCGAGGCCGAGAGCTGTTGCATCAGCGACGGTCCGTCGATGAGCGGCGCCACCGGCGCGATGGCGGCGGCCAGCGCGTTGGTGGAGGCGACCGGGTCGGCGATCTTGGCCGGATCCAGCTGGACCACATTGATGGTCTGCTCGGTCATGAGCGGCTGACCGACGATGTCGTTCACCCGCGGCGAGGGAGTGGCGAAGGTGCGCACCAGCTTGGCGCTGCGCTTGGCGTCCAGCTGCGGCATGACCAGGGCGGGATCCCACGAGATGCGCCAGCCCACACTGAGTTTGCGCACGGTGCCCTGCAGGTCGTATTTCCAGTTGCGCTTGTCGCCGAAGTTCCAGGCGCCGGTCATGGAGAAGAGTCCGGTTGTGCCGTCGAGTCCGATGAACTGGGTGACGTGGTAGTCGGGCTTGCCCGGGTCGAGCCCCTCGAAGACTTGCTTCAGCGTTGCCGAAGCACCCGCCGGGTAGGAGGTCAGCCGCGACGCCCCGTCATAGTCCTTCTTGTCGATCAGCGTGGTGAACTGTTCGACCACCGCCTCCGCACCCGTCGACCGCTCCCGAAACCCACATGACCCCATCGCTATCGCGATGGCTGCCACACCCGCGAGTGCGATCGCACCCCGTACCCGGAAGCGGCGGGATCCCCACACATCCATATCGCCCACTCTTCACTCTGGCCACATCAGCAACAGGTTCACGGTACCGCGCGGCTAACGCCCGCGGCTTCACCATCCCACCAGGCGCACTTGCATCGAGCACCACCATAGTGCCGAAATCGGTCAGCAGTGACCACTTACATGATCACCGGTCGGTTACAGCCCTGGCGCATCCGAGACTCCGCAGACCGTTCGGTTCTCACTGGTGACAGCGTTTTACGCCTGCCTCGGCAAAGCCGCCGAACCTCGTTCTCCCAGAGCGGAACCCACTCGCACTGAAACGACGTAACGTTGTAATCAGCATTACAACTCCTTTCAGTAAGTGAGTGTGACCAACATGAGACACGGACATCGTGGACACGGTTTCGGGCGCACCGGCGGCTGGCAGCAGGCCGACCTTCCCGACGCCTCGGACGCTCCCGCCTGGTTCGCTGGAAGATTGCCAGCTGACTGGTTCGCCGGTCCCGCAACCCTCGAAGTCGATCGCGACGAAATCGTCGTCCTCGGCGAACTACCCCTCCCCCCAGCCGAACCCGCCCCGGGCGCCGACGCTCCCGCCGAGGACGCGGCACCGGCCGGCGTCCCGCAGGCCACCCGCGAGGGCATCCTCGCCCGCTTCCGGGAGACCACCCGCCCCGCCCGCATGCAGATCGCCCAGGAGGCCCAGGCCCGCTACGGCCGCAATGTCGCCTGGGGCGTGCTGGTGGACGGCGAGCGAATCATGTTCACCCACCTGGCCGTTCCGGTCATGACCCGGTTGCGCCAGCCCGAGCGCAAGGTGCTCGACACCCTCGTCGACGCCGGCGTGGCCCGCTCCCGCTCCGACGCGCTGGCCTGGACGGTCAAGCTGGCCGGCAAGCACGCCGAGGAGTGGCTCGAGGAATTGCGCTCGGCCATGCGAAAAGTCGACGACCTGCGCACGGAGGGACCGACCGGGCTCTGATCCGGTGGGCGCCTCCAATACAGTGGGCGCATGCCTGCTTCCGGTCCGATCCTGGTGCTCAACGGTCCGAACCTGAACATGCTCGGTACCCGCCAGCCCGAGGTGTACGGCTCCGACACCCTCGACGACGTGGTGGAACTGTGCCGCAAGACCGCGGCACGGTTCGACCGGGAGATCGTGGCGTTCCAGTCCAATCACGAAGGGGCGCTGATCGACCGGATCCACGCCGCGCGCGGGGCGGAGTCGGGCATCGTCATCAATCCGGGCGGGCTCACCCACACCTCGGTGGCGTTGCGTGACGCCCTGGTGATTCCGGAGGTGCCGATCGTGGAGGTGCACATCAGCAATGTGCATGCCCGCGAGGAGTTCCGGCACCACTCCTATGTCTCTCCCATCGCCACCGCGGTGATCGCGGGGATGGGGATCCAGGGCTACGCGGCGGCGATCGAATACTTGATCCGCCGCTCCCCCGCCTCCCCGTAACTTCAGCGCACGGCCGAGAGCCGTTCACCGTTGGGCACGCGTGCCGGCGGTTGGGAGCCGGACCGAGTCCGGACGTACCCGGCGAGTTACCCGCATCTCACGGAATCAGTTGTCGCGTCGCGAAAGGGGCCCGGCTCGCTGCGAGCCGGGCCCCTTTCGTGCGCGATAAATAGCTTGTCCCCTGCAAAATGTAGTAGATATGCTACATCTGATCCGGCTTCTACTACGGAGGGGTGACATGTCGGTCGGTGAGGGCGTCGTACTCGACGTCGAGAACCTGCGGATGCGTTACGGCACCCGCGATGTATTGCACGACGTCAGCTTTCAAGCCCATCGCGGCGAGGTACTGACCCTGCTCGGCCCGAACGGCGCGGGCAAGACCACCACCATCGAGATCCTCGAGGGCTTCCGCATGCGCTCGGCCGGCCGGGTCGAGGTGCTCGGCGCGGACCCGGCGCACGGCGATGAGGCGTGGCGGGCCCGGCTGGGCGTGGTGCTGCAGTCCTGGCGCGATCACGGCAAGTGGCGGGTGCGGGAGCTGCTGGACTACCTGGGCATGTACTACGCGCCCTACGCCACGGCCGACATCCAACGGCCTTGGAACACAGACGAACTCATCGCCGCGGTGGGCCTCACCGAGCACGCGGACGCCAAGGTGATGACCCTCTCGGGCGGTCAGCGCCGCCGCCTGGACGTGGCCATCGGCATCGTCGGCCGGCCTGAGCTGCTGTTCCTGGACGAGCCCACCGCGGGCTTCGACCCGCAGGCCCGCCGCGAGTTCCACGACCTGGTGCACCGGCTCGCCGACGACGACCACACCACAATCCTGCTCACCACCCACGATCTGGACGAGGCGGAGAAACTGGCCGACCGCATCCTCATCCTGGCCGGCGGGCGCATCATCGCCGACGGGTCGGCCGATCAGCTCTCCCGGCGCATCGCCGGTGAGGCCGAGGTGAAATGGACGCGGGACGGACAGCGCTTCGTGCACACCACCACCGAGTCCACCAAGTTCGTCTACGAGCTGTTCCAGCAGTTCGGCGAGTCGGTCGAGGAGCTGGAGGTGCGACGCGCCTCGCTCGAGGACACCTACATGACCCTGGTACAGCGCTTCGAATCCGGCCAGGGCGACACCGAACTGCGCAGTCTGGAGGAGGTCCGATGAATCCGACGACCGTCGCGGTGCGGGCCGGTTTCCGGCGCGGCCGCATCGAGCTGGTCCAGACCCTCACCAACGGGATGGACATCTTCTCGCAGTTCTTCTGGCCCGTGGCCACCATGATCGCGGTGTTCTTCATGCGCCACGGCAACTTCCAGGGCAGCGGCGTCGGGCTGGGCGCGCTGGCGCTGCCCAGCGTGCTCGGCATGCTGGTGGCGTTCACCGGCATGTTCGGCGTGGCCCAGGGCCTGGCCCTGGATCGCGAGGACGGAACCCTGTTGCGCGCCAAGGCGACTCCCAACGGCATGCTGGGCTACCTGATCGGCAAGATCGCCGCGGTCTCCGGCATCACCGTGGTCCAGGTGGCGCTGATCCTCGGGTTCGGGCTGCTCACCATCGGTGGCGTGAGCGTGGACAGCGTCGGCGCCTGGGTCACCCTGATCGGCATTCTGGTGCTCGGCCTGCTGGCCTGCCTGCCGCTGGGCGCGATCGTGGGCTCGGCGTTCGACAGCCCGCGCAGCATCGGCTTCATCTCATTCCCCATCATGGGTCTGGTGGCGATCTCCGGAATCTTCTATCCCCTCACCGGCCTGCCGGGCTGGCTGCAGGCGATCGCCCAGGTGTTCCCCATCTACTGGATGGGCCTGGGCATGCGTTCGGCCATGCTGCCCGACAGCGCGGCCATGGTGGAACTGACGCACTCGTGGCGGCACCTGGAAACGGTGGCGGTGCTGGGCGCCTGGGCGGTGGCGGGCATCCTGATCGCGCCGATCGTGCTGCGCCGCATGGCCCGTCGCGAATCCGGCGCCGCGGTGGCGGCCCGCCGGGAGAGGGCCATGGCACGTGCCTACTAGCAGCGAGGCCATCTACAACCGGATCGCGATGCTGCGCGCCGAGCGCGGCATCTCGCGCCGGCAGCTGGCCGAGGCGCTGGGCGTGCACTACCAGACCGTCGGCTATCTGGAACGCGGCGAGTACAGCCCGAGCCTGCACCTGGCGTTGCGGCTCGCGCAGTATTTCGAGGTGCCGGTGGAGATCATCTTCTCCACCACGCCCTTCCCGCGCATCGGCTCCGAGACCGCCTGATTCGCTTGCGGCTCAGTCGGTCTCGGCGACCGCGCCCATGAGCCCGGTCGTGCGCTCGCCCCGGCGACCTAGGATCCGGCGATCTTCTCCCCGATCCGCTCCAGCAGCGCGGCGGCGTTCGCCATGCTGCGGGCCGGGTCTGGCTCCAGGTCGGACAGCGCGTAGGCGGTGCGGAATCCGGCCTCGCGCACCTGATCCGGGGTGAGCAGGACCCGGCCCGCCACCGCGACCACCGGCACGTCCGCCGCCCGCGCCGCCTGGCACACCCCGATCGGGGCCTTGCCGGACAGGCTCTGGGTGTCCAGCGAGCCCTCTCCGGTGACGACCAGATCCGCGTCCGCGAGCTGGGAAGGGAAATCGATGAGGTCGAGGACGAGGTCGATGCCCGAGCGCATCCGCGCGCCCAGTGCCGCCAGCGCCCCGAAGCCGGTGCCGCCCGCCGCGCCCGCGCCCGGTTTGCCGGCCCATTCCGGACCCAGCACCGCGGCCCAGTTCGCCAGTGCCGCTTCGAGAACGGTGACCTGCGCGGGATCCGCGCCCTTCTGCGGCGCGTAGATCGCGGCCGCGCCGTCGGCGCCGAGCAGCGGATTGTCCACGTCACTGGCGAGCGTCACCGTCGCGTCGGCCAGCCCGGGGTGCAGATCCCGGCGATCCACGCGCACCGCGCGCGCGAGTGCCGCTCCACCGCAGGGCAATTCGTGCCCGTCGGCGTCGAGAATGCGCAGTCCGAGCGCCTGCAGCAGGCCCGCGCCGCCGTCGGTCGAGGCGCTGCCGCCGAGCCCGAGCACGATGTCGCGGGCGCCGCGATCGAGCGCGTCCCCGATCACGTCGCCCACCCCGTAGGTGGTCGCGTGCAGCGGATCGGGGTGTCCGCCCGGCAGTTTCGCGAAACCGCTGACCGCGGCGAGCTCCACCACGGCGACCCGCCCGCGCACCGCGTACGAGGTGGTCACCGGCGCCAGCGTCGGCCCGTAGCTCTCGATCTCGACCCGCTCCCAGCCTGCCGCCACGAAGGCGTCGACCGTCCCGTCGCCACCGTCCGCGACGGGCACCCGCCGCACCTCGGCGCCGGGCATGGCGCGGGTGATTCCCGCCGCCAGCGCGTCGGCCACCTGCGCGGCGCCGAGGGAGCCCTTGAACTTGTCCGGGGCCAGCAGGATCCGGCGCGACGCGGCGTTCGTCATGCCTCCATTCTGATCTCCGATGTGGCAAGCGACACGCCCGGCGCCATCATTGAGCCGAAGGGACGAACAGCCGTCACCGGCCAACTAACCTCGCATCCATGTCGAGTGAGTCGGTCGAGGTCCGCAAGAACGCCGAACTGGATCGGTTCGAGTTGTACATCGACGGATACCTCGCGGGGGTCGCGGCCTACCAGGACACCGCCCAGGAGCGGGCCTTCGTGCACACCGAGATCTACCCGCAGTTCGAGGGCCTCGGGTACGGGCGCAAGATCGTGCAGGGCGCGCTGGACCAGACCCGCGACGAGGGGTTGGGGATCCTGCCGCTGTGCCCGATGGTGCGCCACTTCGTCGAATCCCGTCCCGAATACCTGGCTCTGGTCCCAGGGTGGTCGAGAGAACGGCTCAACCTCCCCGGCGCCGCGCGCGGCTAGTACGCCTTGACCGCACCGTCCAGCGCGACCTGCAGTTCGTCGCGCACCACCCGGGTGATCTCGGCGGGCTTGGTCGGCAGTTCCGCCACCGGCATGCCGAAATAGAAGCTGGCCGAGCGCGCTTCCTCCTTGGTGGGTTCCACCTTGGGGTCCAGCCGCGGGCCGTAGCTCAATCCGATACTCAGCAGCACCGGGTCCGCCCCGAGCTTCTTGGCCCGGAAAGCGATGTGCCCGATGCCTGTTCCGACCGCCTGCACCTGGCTGGGGTCCACGTCGTTGCAGGTGCCCTCCGGGAACACCGCGACCCCGTCGCCGCGCGCCATCCGCTCGGCGCAGATGTCGATCATGCGCTGCCCGGCCGCGTTCACCGCGCGCAGGCCGTGATCCTTGCCCCGGAAGACCGGGATGCCGCCCATCATGTCGATGCGCCCGCGCAGCTCGGTCTCGGTGAAGAGTTCGTCCTTGGCCAGCACCCGGGTGCGCCCGATGACCGGTCGCAGCGCGCTGCGCCAGGCCATGGCGGCGACCGTGTACGGGTCCAGCTGGGAGAGGTGGTTCACCGCGATGAGCAGCGGCCGCCGCTGGGAGATGAACCCTCGCAGCCGCTCCCGCGCCCCGTCCGCGTAGGTGACCCGAGGCCGGTAGCGACGACCCAGCAGCCAGTAGGCCGCGCGGGCCTTCAGCAGGTTCTGCTGGTGGTCACGATAGAAGTCGTAGACGGCATCGCTGTTCTCGAGAACAACCTCGGGGCGTTCCATAGCGCCCACCCTAGCTACCAACCGCAAGGTATGCGGGACAAGTTTTTCGCGGCCCGCAGCGGCACAAATGGGTAAGCGGCAAATTATTCGACGCAATTGGTCTGTCACAGTGCGATGATGGCTGGGTGGCACGCGCAGAGGAACACGGTGACCGTTCTCGACGCGAATTCCGGCACGAGGACCAGGTGGTTCGGCCAGGGACCCTGCTGGTGTCCGCAACCGATCTGACCGAGCCGTCGTTCCGGCGATCGGTGGTCTACATCCTCGAACACAATGACGGCGGCACCTGGGGCGTTGTACTCAACAAGCCCAGTGATACCGCGCTGCACGATGTGCTCCCCAACTGGTCCGAGCTGGCCGCCGGCCCGCGCGCGCTCTACATCGGCGGCCCCGTGAAACGTGATGCGGCGCTGTGCCTGGCCACCATCAAGGTCGGTGCGTCCATCGCCGGGCTGGCCGGGGTGCGCCGGGTGGACGGCCGGGTGGCGCTGGTGGACCTGGATTCCGACCCGGACCGCCTGGAGGGTCTGGTGGAGGGTGTCCGCGTCTTCGCGGGCTACGCCGGCTGGACCTTCGGACAGCTGGAAGGGGAACTGGACCGCGGCGATTGGATCGTGCTCTCGGCCCTGCCCACCGACCCGCTGGCCGGCCGCGTCGACCTCTGGGCGCACGTCCTGCGCCGCCAGCCGCTGCCGCTCTCCCTGCTGGCCACCCATCCGATCGAACTGGAACGTAATTAGGATCGTGGATCCGGTATGGCATGTTCGCCGTTCGGTACGCGACAACTGATCTGCTGCCGTATGGGTAACTCACCGGGTACTCCCAGAACTCGATCTGTTCCACACCGCCGGTCCGGTCACCGACCGGAGTGGCACCCGGCCGTCGGCAAGAGGCGCGGAGAGGCGGGCTAGCGCGATGCCGGACGACCAGGCCGCTCTGCTTCGCGCGCTCTACGACGAGCACGCGGCGGCACTGTGGCGCTACACCTATGGGTTGGTCGGGGATCCGGGCCGGGCCGAGGACATCGTGCAGGAGACCCTGCTGCGCGCGTGGCAGCGGCCCAATGTGCTGGATCAGTCCACCAGTTCGGCGCGAGCGTGGCTGTTCACGGTGGCCCGTAACCTGGCCGTGGACGAACATCGCAGCGCGCGCAGCCGGCGCGAATTCCGCACGGATCACCCACCCGAGGTTCCCGAACCGGACA
Source organism: Nocardia niigatensis NBRC 100131 (assembly GCF_000308655.1). Lineage (GTDB taxonomy): Bacteria > Actinomycetota > Actinomycetes > Mycobacteriales > Mycobacteriaceae > Nocardia > Nocardia niigatensis. The sequence goes on from NZ_BAGC01000071.1 coordinate 80,925, forward strand.
AAACAGATAGGGCTCTGGACGGTTGGCTGGTGGCGGACGCGCTGGCGCGGCTGAGCGTCGATCACCGCGATGTGATCGTCCGTGCCTACTACCGGGGTCTGTCCACGCATCAGATCGCGGAGGAACTGGAGATACCGGAGGGCACGGTCAAGTCCCGGATGCACTACGGCATGCGGGCATTGCGATTGGTGCTGCAGGAAATGGGGGTGACGAGATGACCGAGAGCCATGAGCTGTGTGATGGCTACAGCACCTGGGACGGCGCGTATGTGCTCGGCGCTCTCGCCCGGGACGACCGCCGCGAGTACGAGGAGCATCTGACCGGATGCGAATCCTGCCGCACGGCCGTGTCGAAACTGGCCGGACTGCCCGGCCTACTGGCCCTGGTGGACGCCGAGACCGCGTTATCGGTTGCGGCGCAAGAGGATCCGCCGTCCACCGTGCCGCCGCCGCCCGAGCGGCTGCTGCCCACCCTGGCGGAGCGGGCCGCCAAACGGCGGCGCCGGGGGCGATGGGGGGCGATCGGCGGAGCAGTGGCGGCGGCGGCCGCGGCGGTGACCATCGCGATTCCGGTGACCGCCTCCGTCGCCCAGCACGCGGGCCCGGCGTTCGTGCAGCAGGTGGTGGCGCAGGGCCCGCTGAAGCCGCAGACCGACACCCCGATCCAGGCCACCTTCAAGGTGATTTCGGTCAACGGACAGACCCGGGTGGACATGTGGTGCCAGTACCCGCCCTCCGACGAGGAGTATGTGTGGACGCTGTCACTGTGGGTGACCCGCGACGACGGCGTGCAGTCCAAACTCGCCGAGTGGACGGTCAAGCCGGGTCAGACACTGACGCCGGACGGCACCACCTCGGTGTCGCCGGAACAGTTGAAGACGGTCGAGATTCGCAACGGATCCGGGAAAATCCTGCTGGCAGCGGGCATCTAGCGGCTATCGGATCTTGCGCCGGAACGTCGTTGTGGACCAGAAGTATCCGAACCCGCCGATCGCCACGCACCAGCCGATGGCCAGCAACCCGTTGTGCCCGATCGGCCCGCCCATCAGCAACCCCCGCAGGGTCTCGGTGATGGGTGTGAAGGGCTGGTATTCGGCGAACTGCTTCACACCGGCCGGCATGGTGGCGGTGGGCACCAGGCCGCTGCCGAGGAAGGGCAGCAGCATGATCGGCATCGGCAGATTGGAGGCACTCTCCGGAGTCTGCGCGACCAGGCCGAAGCCGACGCCGAGCCAGTTCACCGCGAACACCATCAGGCCGATGAGCCCCAGCGCCGCCAGCCATTCCAGCGCGTCGGCGTGCGGGCGGAAGCCGATGGCCAGTGCCGCCAGCGTCATCACGAGCACGCCCGCCATGCCCTGGATCCAGGTGCCCGCCACGTGCCCGGTCAGCACCGAGGGATGCGAGAAGTGCATGGTGCGAAAGCGATTGACGATGCCCTTGGTCATATCGGTGGCCACGCCGACGGCGATGCCCGCGATCATGTAGGCCGGGATCAGCAGCATCATGCCGGGCGTCAGGTAGTCGATGTAGCGACCGCCGGTCGAGGACTTCAGCGCGCCGCCGAACACGAAGTCGAAGAGCAGCAGCAAGACCACCGGCATGATGACCAGGGCGAAGGTCATGCCCGGATATCGTTTGGCGTGCACCAGATTCCGGCGCAACATGGTCATGGAATCGGTGACGGACGTGGTGAGTGTGCGCCCACCCGTCACCCCACCGCCACTCCTGACGGAATCGCTGTGCGATGCAATCATTTCTGGGTCTCCTTCGCGGGAGTGTGGCCGCCGGTGAGGGCCAGGAAGACGTCGTCGAGATCGGGGGTATGCACCGACAGTCCCGCGGGCTCGACCCGTGCGGCGTCGAGGCGATCGATCACCTCGCGCACCGAGCGCACCGCGCCGTCGCTCGGAACGGCCAGCGTGAGGTCGCCGTTGACCTGCGCGGTGCTGCCGAAAAGCAGTGCGGCGGCCTCGAATTCGGGACGCTCGGTGAAGGCCAGGCGGATGTAGCCGCCGGGCACCATGCGCTTGAGCTGATCGGCGGTGCCCTCCGCGACCAGGCGGCCCTGGTGCAGCACGGCGATGCGATCGGCGAGCTGGTCGGCCTCCTCCAGGTACTGGGTGGTCAGGAAGATGGTGACGCCGCGCGAGGTGAGGTCGCGGATGATGTCCCACATGGCCCGCCGGCTGCGCGGATCCAGGCCGACGGTGGGCTCGTCGAGGAAGATGATGCGCGGATCGCCGACCAGGGTCATGGCCAGATCGAGGCGGCGGGTCATGCCGCCGGAGTAGCTGGACGCGACCTTGTCGGCGGCCTCCTCCAGATCGAAGGCGGCCAGCAGTTCGGCTGCCCGCCTGCGGTTCTCGCCGCGCGGCAGGTGGTGCAGATCCCCCATGAGCAGCAGGTTCTCGCGCCCGGTGAGCAGTTCGTCGACGGCCGAGAACTGGCCGGTCACGCCGATGACCGAGCGCACCCCGTCGGGATCGGTGGCGAGATCGTGTCCGCCGACGGCGATTTCGCCGCCATCCGGGCGCTTCAGTGTGGACAGGATCTCCACGGTAGTGGTCTTGCCCGCGCCGTTGGGGCCGAGCAGCGAGAAGACGGTGCCCTCGGGGACCCTGAAGTCGATGCGGTCGAGCACGATGTGCTCGCCGAAGGATTTGCACAGGCCGGTGACCGCGATGGCCGCCGAACCGCTGTGGTTGTCCATGTCTCCCTCTCATCAATAGATAGCCATGAATGCATGCATCATCCAGGCCGTGACCGCGGAGGCGTGCGATCAAAGTTGTCGGGTAATACTGCTGTTCAGTTGCGGGACAAGCCCTCCGGCGGCAGCGGACCTAGATGTCGAGGTCCTCTACCTGCGAGTGCTCGGCGGCGTCCAGGATGCGGGCGTAGAGGCGGTCCGGGATCTTGCCCTGGAGTTCGCCGAGGGTGTCGTAGACCTCCAGGGTGAAATCGCCCCAATCCTGTTCGCCCAGACCGAGGAAGCGCCGCCAATTGCGCCAGTTGGTGTCGGTCGGAAACTCCGACCAGTTGGAGTAGTGGCTGTGCACCGCGTACGCGCCTTTGCGAGTGCGGTACACCCGGATGTCCTCGATGCGCTCGTCGGCCATCTGGTGCCAGTGGGTGAGCAGGGTGCCGGAGAACCGGACCTGCCGGGTGCCGTCCTTGCCCACCTTCAGGACCACCTCGTCGTAGCCCTGCTGACGGCCCTCCTCAAGCTCGATGAAGCGCCGCAACGCCGTCACGATCGCGCCCGACAGATTGCCCCCCACCAGTTCCTGTGCGCGCTGGAACAGTTTGAGGTCATCATCGGATACGTAGATCGTCTTGTTCGGCATGACCCAACTATACGTAGACGTATACATACACGGCAAGAGGTAGGTCCGCCCGGCTCCCGAGTCACCGGATTGAACCGGTCAGCACTCGAATTTCGTATCCCGGATGAAGGCACTCGGGCACCGGCGGCTGCCACCGAGAGGAGGCGCCCATGCACAGCGGTACACGGGTCGCGGACCAGTTGGTCAAAGCGGTGTCGGCGCTGGGCGTGCGGCATATCTTCGGCGTCGACGGAGCGAATATCGAGGACCTCTACGACGCGGCCTTCGACCATCGGGATCGGATCACCGCCGTGGTGGCCAAGCACGAATTCGGGGCGGCCACCATGGCGGATGGGTACGCGCGGTCGACCTCCGGCCTCGGCGTCGTGTGCGCGACCTCCGGCGGCGGCGCCATGAACCTGGTTGCCGGGCTGGCCGAATCGTTCGCCTCCCGGGTGCCGGTGCTGGCGCTGATCGGGCAGCCCCCGACCGTCCTGGAGGGCAAGGGCGCGTTCCAGGACACCAGCGGGCAGGCCGGCGCCTTCGACGCGGTCGCGCTCTACACGCCGATCTCGCACTACTGTGCCCGTGTGGAGGCCCCCGCCGACCTGCCCGCGCACCTCTCCCGCGCGGTCACCGCCACCCGCCGCGGCGGACCCGCGGTGCTGTTGCTGCCCAAGGACATTCAGCAGGCCGACCTGGTCACCCCGGAGTTCGCGCCGCCCGCGCGCGCCTACCGCCGCGATATCGAGAACCTGCGGCGGGTGCTGCACACCGTGCGCGCCGCCCGCGCCGTCGGCAAGATCGTGATCATCGCGGGCGACCAGGTGGCCCGCGACGACGCCCGCGACGAACTGGCCGCCTTCGCCGCCGCCGTCGACGCCGCCGTCGGGGTCGCGCCCGACGCCAAGGACGTCTACCACCACGCGGACCCCGGCAGCTGTGGTGTCGCGGGCAGCATGGGCAATCCCGAACTGCTCGACGCCCTGCGCGGCGCGTCGCTGTGCCTGCTCATCGGCACCCGCATGCCGGTCACCGCGCGGGCCGGGATGGAGGACGCGCTCGCGGCGGTGCCGCTGGCCGGCATCGGCGCGCTGCCGCCGTTCCTGCCCGCCGCGCACGCGCACAGCAACGACCTGGCCGAGTCCCTGGCCGAGCTGATCGGCGAATTGGATTCCGGCGGCGGCGAACCCGAGGCGCGGATCATCCCGCTGCGCCCGCGCCCGCCCGGCGAGGCCGCCCTGACACCGCTGCCGGTGCCGCCCTCGGACGGCCCCGGGCTGCGCTATCGCGAGGTGGTGGAGACCGTCAACGACGCGCTGCCCGCGGGCGCGGACGTCTTCGCCGACGCGGGCAATACCGGTGCGGCCGTGGTGCATCACCTGCGGCTGCCCCGCGACGGCCGGTTCACGGTAGCGCTGGGGATGGGCGGCATGGGCTACGCGTTCGGCGCCGGGATCGGGTCGGCCTTCGCCCGGCACCGCCACCCCGGCGGCGGGCTGCGCCGCACCTTCGTCATCGCCGGCGACGGGGCGTTCTTCATGCACGGCTTGGAGATTCACACCGCGATCGAGCATCGGCTACCGATCACGTTCATCGTGCTCAACAACAACGCGCACGCCATGTGCGTCACGCGCGAGCAGCTGTACTACGGGGATCGCTACAGCTTCAACAGGTTTCGTCCCGCGTATCCGGGCGCGGGGATGGCCGCCATGTTCCCGGATCTGTGCACCCACGCACCGGAGAACCGGGCCGAGCTGGCCGCGGCACTGCGGCACTGCGCCGACCGCCCGGGACCGTCGTTCGTCGCGATCGACTGCGATCCCGACGAAATCCCGCCGTTCACACCGTTCCTGACGCCACCCAGGAGGTAGCCCGTGACCCCCAGCGCCCTGCCCGCCCTCAGCGATATCCCGGAAACCGCGGTGCCCGGCCTGCTGCGCATCGAGAACTCCGATCGCGAGGCCACCACCCCGATCATCCTGGACATGCTGCGGTCGGTGTATCCGCACGACCAGATCTTCGGCGACTTCTGCCCGGTCCAGGGCTACATCGAAGCCCCGCCCCGGGAGCTGTACGAGTACCTGGCCGACACCCGGAGCCTGGAGGAATGGACCTACAGCCTGCGTGGATTCACCGAGACCGAGGAACCCGGACTGTGGGTGTCGCACGATCGGCTGGGCGACAGCACCAAGATCTACACCCGCACCGTCGCCAATCCAGACGCCATGACCGTGGACTACCACTGCGCCTGGGATCAGAGCGACCACCTGTGGATGGTCTACCTGATGCGGGTGGTCGACGCCCAGGTGGTGTTCGACAAGCCGGGCTCGGTGGTGCTGTGGACGAACTGCCACCACCCGTTCTACGACAAGAACCCCTACCAGGACACCGCGCCCGACAAACGCAAGGTGTGGGTGGGCGACTTCTGGGAGATGTTCTCCGCCGGGCATCAATTGGAGCTCGACAATTTGCGGGCCATCGCGGAGTACCGCGCTTCGCACGGGCTGCCCATCAAGCCCGCATGGATGCAGAGCGCCGGGGAGACGCAGAGCGTCGCGGACAGGAAGTGAGGAGCAGCCATGGACTTCACGGACCCCGCCCTGCGGATGCCGCCGTCGGTCAGCCTGGTCGACGTGGCCGGCTACCTGCCCGGTGAACCGGTCGGCACCGAGTACTTCACCCAGTTCTCCCGGTCGGACCGGATGGCCAAGAACGTCATGTTCCGGGCCCCTAAGGGCCGCCACCACGTCGGCCGCGACGAGACCGCCGTGGACATGGTGGAGCGCGCCGTCGCGCCGCTCATCGAACGCCATGGGGCACAGGAGATCTCGGACATCGACATCCTGCTCACCCATACTCAGCTGCCCGACAATCCGGTGCTGGGCGCCGGACCGGAGGTGGCGCGGCGGCTGAATATGAAGCCGCGCTGGGTGTTCGACATCCACAACGGCGGCTGCGCGGCCTTCGTCCACATGATGTGGATGGCCCGCATGATCATGCAGACCACCGAGGCCCGCACCGCGCTCATCGCCTGCACCCAGAACTGCGCGGGCCCGGTGTTCACCCAGCCCGATATCCGCGGGCTCGCCCAGGCTCCCGTCCCCGGCGACGGCTGCGGGGTCGGGCTGCTGGTGAAGAACGACTCCGCGCCGATCCTCGACATCGAATGCCGCACCTATCCGGAGTTCGCGGGGGACATGGAGTTCAGCACCAATGGCGACCGCAAGTACTGGGAGCCCGGCGAGGGTCAGGGCTGCGTCACCTTCACCGAATCCAAGGTGGCCAAGGTGATGACGCGCGGCAACCGGCTGGTGCCCGAGGTGGCGCAGGCGGTGTGCAAGCGCATCGGGGTGAAGTCCAGCGATATCGACACCTTCGTCACCAACCAGCCCAACCGACTGTTCCTGCGCAACTGGAACGAGGCGATGGAACTGCCGCCCGAACGGCACCCGGACACCTTCGACAGCTGCGGAAACCTGTTCGCCGCGGGCATTCCCGTGACCCTGGACGCCGAGAACAGCGCCGGGCGGCTGCGCAACGGCTCGGTGGTGCTGATGGCGGCGTTCGCGCACGCCGGGGACTTCGCGGGGGCGGCGGCCGTGCGCTGGGGAGCGGCGCGATGACCCACCCCGGCGCGAGCGAGCACAGCCGGCCGGCGCGGATCGTGGCGCCGGTGTCCTGGCCGTCGGGGTTGCGCGGTTCCGAGGTGGCGGGCCACCCCGCCACCGTCGACCCGCACGGCGCGGACACCATCCGCTACGACCTCAGCCTGAGCGAGAACCCTTTTCCGCCACTGTCTTCGGTCGTCGCCGCGCTCGACGACTGCCTCGGCAGGGCCAATCGCTATCCGGAGTTCCTGCCCCGGCGGCTGCCGCGGCTGATCGCCGACCGCATAGGGATCTCGGCCGATCAGGTGGTGGTGGGGTCGGGCGCGACCGGGGTGGCCCTGCAGATCATGCAGACCCTCCCCCGCGCCGGTAGCGGATTCGTCTACGCCGCACCGACCTTCGACGGCTACCCGATCATGGCGACCATGACCGGGCTGCGGCCGGTGGCGGTGCCGCTGGACACCCACGGCCGGCAGGATCTGTGGGGCATGGCCCGGGCGGTGAACGAGCACACCGGGCTGATCGCGGTGTGCCGTCCGCACAATCCGACCGGAACCGTGATCCCGGCCAGCGAATTGAAGGCGTTCCTGTACGCGATCCCGGCCCGGGTGCCGGTGATCCTGGACGAGGCGTACGTCGAATTCCTCGGCGCGAGCGACACTCTCGACGCCGCCGAGCTGATCGCGCGGCACCCCAATGTGCTGGTGCTGCGCACCTTCTCCAAGGCCTACGGCCTGGCCGGGCTGCGCATCGGCTACGCGTTCGGCGCGGCGGAACTGGTGCGTCGCGTGCACCGGCTGCAACTGCCCTTCGGGGTTCCGGCGACCGCGGTGGCCGCGGTGCGCGCCTCCTACGCCGCCGAAGCCGAACTGGGCGAACGTATTCTGCGCATCACCACCGAACGCGAACTGCTGCGCACCGAACTGCGGCGCGGCGGCATCCGGGTGCCGCGCAGCAGCGCCAACTTCCTGTACCTCCCGGGCCGCGATATCGCGCCCGCGCTGGCGCGCGCCGGGATCGTGGCCAAACGCTATCCGGACGGCAGCGCCCGGATCGCGGTGGGCGATCCGGGTTCGGACCGGGCGGTGCTGCACGCGCTGGCGGCCCGGCCGTCGGCGGGCGCGCGTTCGCTGCGCCGCGAGGACAGCCGGTTGCTCTCGCTCACGGCGCGGTACGAGCCCAGCGCTGTGCGAGGGCGGCACACGTGATCAGCTGAATCTGGTGGAACATCATGAGCGGCAGCACGACCAGGCCCACCGAGTGCCCCGCGAACAGCACCGTCGCCATGGGCAGACCGGTGGCCAGGCTCTTCTTGGAACCGCAGAACACCACCACGATCCGGTCGGCGCGATCGAATTTCACCGCCTCGCCGAGGAATCCGGTCGCCACCAGCACGATCGCCAGAATCACACAGCACACCACGGCCAGCGCCAGAATCCGCCACGGCGACATGGCATGCCAGATGCCCTCGACCATGCCCGCGCTGAAGGCGCTGTAGACCACCAGCAGGATGGAGCCGCGATCCACCAGCTTGGTCGGCTCGGCGTAGCGGGACAGCAAACCCTTGACCCTGGGTCGGATCAGCTGGCCCAGGAAGAACGGCACCAGCAGCTGGAGCACGATGTCCACCACCGCGGACGGGTCGACGCTGGCCTGGCCGGTGGTGTTCATGAGCAGGATCACGAGCGCCGGAGTCAGGAAGACGCCCAGCAGATTCGAGACCGTGGCGCTCACGATCGCGCCCGCCACATTGCCCTTGGCGATGGAGGTGAACGCGATCGAGGACTGCACCGTGGACGGCACCAGGCACAGGAACAGCACACCGGTGTAGAGATCCTTGGTGAGCACGTGCGGTTCCAGCACCCGCGCGGCCAGGCCGATCAGCGGGAAGAGCACGAAGGTGCAGGCCAGTACGGTCAGGTGCAGTCGCCAGTGCTTGAGACCCGCGATCGCCTCCTGCGGCGCCAGGCGCGCGCCGTAGAGCAGGAACAGGAAACCGATGGCGATCTTCGTCAGCCCGCTCACGATCTCGGCCGCCTCGCCCCGCGCCGGGAAGACGCTGGCGAGAACGACCATCGCAAGGATCGACAGGATGAACCCGTCTATGTAGAACTTGCTGAGAAATCGCACCGGGACAGGCTAGACACCCCGGCCGCTTCGGGATAACACAGCACCGTCACTGCGGCGATACTGGAGTCGATCGACTGTCACGACGACTCCCGAGGTGGAATCGCCATGGTCCTCAGGACCGACGCGGCCGCGGCCGCAACCGCTACGTGGGGGATATCCGGACCGGCCTTCCTCCTGTTCTACGTGATCGCGGGGGTGCTCGCGGTCGGATACGGATTCGCTCGGCGCGCCGCCGTATTGCGCGCGATCGACCCGCACTGGCCACCGGCCGGGCCGCTGCGCCCCAGCGAGACCGCCATGCTGGTCGACGACCGGCGGCCGGTGCTGGCCGGGCTGGCCCAGTTGCGGGGCCACCAGGTCATCGACTCCACCGGTACGCCCGTCCGGCCGCTGACCGACGCCGAGGAACGCCACCTTGATCCGATCTCCCGCGCGCTGTACGCGCACCTGCGGGGATCCCAGCAGGCACGGGTGCCCAGCATGCTGGTGGGCACTGCCGGGGTGGCGGCGCAGATGCGTGGCGAGCTCACCGAGCGCGGCTATCTGCTCGGCGAGAAGCAGCGGAAAGCCGTTCGGACAGCGCGGTTTCCGCTTTACGGATTGCTCCTGCTCGGCCTGGTCCGGCTGATCGCGGGCGCGGCCGGCCATCATTCGGTCGGTTTCCTGGTGGTCGCCATGATCGTGCTGGCGGTCCTCACCGTCGTGGTGGGCCGGACGCCGCGCCTGACCCAGCGGGGCCGCGACGCGCTCTCCGCCGCCCAGACCGGCAACCGGCATCTGCGGCCCGCGAATTCTCCCGCCTACTCGGCGTACGGGCCCGACAGCGCGGCGCTCGCCGTCGCGCTCTACGGCGGGTTGGTGCTGTGGTCCCTCGATCCGGCGCTCGCCGGGGCGGCCAGCGTGGCGTCCGGCGGCGGCGGTGGCAGCGACGGCAGCTCCTGCAGCAGCAGTTGCGGTACGAGCGGAAGCAGTTGCGGCAGTAGCAGTTGCGGTAGCAGTAGCAGCTGTGGCAGCAGTTGCGGCGGAGGCTGCGGCGGATGACCGGTTCACCGCTCCCGGCGGGGTCGCTGGGCATCGGGTGGCGGCGCGAGATCTGTGGCCTGGTCGCGGCCCTGGAGGGTATCGGATTCTGCGAGGTCATCGCGGAAACGCTGGCGCCCAGGGACTCCAGCCGCCGGCTCGGCCCGCTGATCCGCCGCGGTCGTGGTTTCCGCGACGGCGTCGGCGTGCCCGAGGAGCTGGCCGCGCTGGTGGCCCGGGGCATTCCCGCGGTGCCGCATGGTATTTCGCTCTCGCTCGGCGGTGCGGAAGCGGTGGACGACCGGCGGGTCTCGCACCTCGCCGACTGTGCGCGGACGCTCGGTTCGCCGCTAGTGAGCGAACACATCGCCTTCGTGCGGGCCGGCGGGCTGGAGGCCGGGCACCTGCTGCCGGTGCCGCGCACCCGCGAGGCGCTGGATGCCCTGGAGCGCAATATCTTCCGTGCGAGCAGGCAGCTGGACGTGCCGCTGGCGGTGGAGAACATCGCGGCGCTGTTCGAATGGCCGGATGCCGAGTACACCGAGGCGGAGTTCCTGCAGGAGCTCGTCGAGCGGACCGGCGTCTACCTGTTGCTCGATATCGCGAATGTCTATGCCAATGCCCGTAATACGTCACGTGATCCACTCGCCGAGCTGCTGCGCCTGCCCGCCGAACGGGTGGCCTACTGCCATATCGCGGGCGGCCACGAGTCCGGCGGCCGCTACATCGACACCCACGTCCACCCCGTCCCCGCGGAGGTGCTGGCGCTCGTCGCCGAGTTCAGCGCTGATCGCCCCCTCCCGCTCATGCTCGAGCGCGATGGAAACTACCCGCCCGCAACGGAACTCGCCGCCGAACTGAACGCCATCGCCGCCGCCTCCGGTCGCCCGGCCATCAGCCTGCGCCCCGAGACGATCCCGCTATGAGCGTCGAAAAGCTCTGGGCAGCAGGCACACTCGCCGAACAGCAGGCGGCCGTGGTGCGCGCGCTGGTCGCCGGCGACCGGCCGCCACCCGGTTTCGACGCCGACGATCTGGCCGCCACCGCCGACGGCCTGCTGCACAAGCGGGCCGAAGAGGTGTCACGGCGGTTCCCAGTCCTGGTGCAGGCGGCCGGCCCCGACTTCCGGGCCCGCTACCTGGCATGGGCTCGGACCCGGCCCAAGACCACCACCAGCGCCGACGCCGCCGCCTTCGCCCGCGACCTCGGCCTGCCCGATCCGCGGCCGGCTCGCGGCACGCGGCCGCGGTGGCCCGGCCGCCGTGGACGATGATGCAGGGGTGGCCTTCCTCACCCGCGATCCACGACACGGCTTCCGACCCAACCCGGCCCCGGCGACCCGCACGGCCAGCCGGATCCTGTTCCGGTTCGGCCTGGCGCGCTGGGATCTCGTGCTGCGGCAGACGGTCATCGCGCCCGGCGGACAGTCCGGGTGGCACTTCCACGACGGGACGCTCTTCGTCCTGGTCACCGGTGGTGTGCTGGATCATCCGAAGGCTGATTGCACCCCGGTCACCATCCGGCCGTGGCGGGTCTTCCGGGAACCGAGCGGTCCCGGGCACGCCCACCTGGCCCGCAACAGCGGCCCGCGACCGGTGACACTGACCGTCGTCTACGTGAATCCGAAGGGGAGCCCGCTCTCGCGCGGCATCCCGCCGCCCGCGTGCGCACCCGCGGACGGCGAGCCGGGTCCTCGAGGCAAGCTGAGCCCATGATCGACGTCGTCACGGTCAGCACCGAGCAGCAACTGGCCGACGCCTACGCGGTCCGCATGCGGGTCTTCGTGGACGAGCAGGGCGTGCCCGCGGACATCGAGATCGACGAGCTCGACGCGACGGCCGATCACTTCCTGGCGCTGCTGGACGGCAAGCCGGCCGGGGCCGGGCGGCTCACCGTGCGCGACGGTGTCGGGGTGCTCGGACGGCTGGCGGTGCTGGCGGAGACGCGCGGCACCGGGCTCGGGGTGGCGCTGGTGCGCGCCATCGAGGAGCGGGTGCGCGAACGCGGGCTGGGCGCGGTCGAACTGCATTCGCAGACCCACGCGCAAGGCTTCTACGAGAAGCTCGGATATCGGGCGTACGGCGAGATCGGCATGGACGCGGGCATCCCGCACATCTGGATGCGCAGGTCCCTGGGGAACTGAGGCCGGTGCGGTCCCGGCCGGCTCAGCCGGCGGGTTCGCAGGCGTCCCGCAGCGAGCACCCGCCGCAGGCACTGCCGCAGCCGCCAATCTTCTCCTCCGGAAACGCCGTGGCCAGCGCCTTTTCGGCGGCGGCCGCACCGGCGCCGAGGGTGAACACCGCGATCACCACGGCCACCACCGCCACCACCAGGGCCGCGATGCCACCGGCGACGAGGGCCACCGCACCGGCGGCGGCGAGCAGCAGCCCGGCCACGATCGAGGTCGGCGCGGCCACCTTGTTGGCCAGCTTGAACGACTCCTCGGTCCGCACCGCGGCCTCGGAATGCACCCCGAAATACCGGTTGCCGGGCAGGCTGCCGGTGAATCCGAGCACGCCCGTGACCACGGCCACAGCCGCGAGGACAAAGAGGATCAGCGCCACGACGAACACCCGGTAAACGGTACCCCTACCCTTTTTGGGCTCGAGGAACGCCACGTTTTACCCTGGTGAGCGACCTTTATCGGGGATTGGCTGGACACAGAAGGCAGGACCGTGCAGGACACCCGTGCAACCGAAACACCCACCGCGACCGCGGCTGGGGGCGGCGACGTTCCCGCACACCGCTACAACGCCGACCTCGCGGGGCGCATCGAACAGAAGTGGCAGGGCAACTGGCAGGAGCGCGGCAGCTTCTACGCGCCCAACCCCGTCGGCCCGTTGCAGGGCGAAACCCCCGCCGACAAGCTGTTCATCCAGGACATGTTCCCGTACCCGTCGGGCGCGGGCCTGCACGTGGGACATCCGCTGGGCTATATCGCCACCGATGTCTTCGCCCGCTATCACCGCATGCACGGCCGGAATGTGCTGCACGCCCTGGGTTACGACGCCTTCGGCCTGCCCGCCGAGCAGTACGCGGTGCAGACCGGCGCGCACCCGCGCGACACCACCATGGCGAACATCGCCACCATGCAGCGGCAGCTGGACCGGCTGGGCCTGGGCCACGACCGCCGCCGTTCCTTCGCCACCACCGATCCCGAGTACTACAAGTGGACGCAGTGGATCTTCCTGCGCATCTACAACGCCTGGTACGACGAGGGCCTGGGCAAGGCCCGCCCGATCGCCGAGCTGATCGCCGAATTCGAGGACGGCAGAAGGGAAGCCGTCGAGGGCCGCGCCTGGAACGAGCTGTCCGCGTCCGAGCGCAATGCCGCCATCGACTCCTATCGCCTGGTTTACCAGACCGATTCGATGGTCAACTGGTGCCCGGGCCTGGGCACCGTGCTGTCCAACGAGGAGGTCACCGCGGACGGCCGCTCCGAGCGCGGCAACTTCCCGGTGTTCCGGAAGCGCCTGTGGCAGTGGATGATGCGCATCACCGCCTACTCCGACCGCCTGGTCGACGACCTGGACGAGCTGGACTGGCCGGAGAACGTGAAAGCCATGCAGCGCAACTGGATCGGCCGCTCACGGGGCGCGCAGGTCAAGTTCGAGGCCGGCTCGGATCTGATCGAGGTCTTCACCACCCGCCCCGACACCCTGTTCGGCGCGACCTATGTGGTGCTGGCCCCCGAGCACGAGCTGGTGGACCGGCTGACCGCCGCCACCTGGCCGGCCGGCACCGACGCGCGCTGGACCTTCGGCACCGTCGACACCCCCGTGGAAGCCGTTGCGGCCTACCGCAAGTCGATCGCCGCCAAGTCGGATCTGGAGCGCCAGGAGAACAAGGAGAAGACCGGCGTCTTCCTGGGCACCTACGCCACCAACCCGGTCAACGGCGCGCGCGTGCCGATCTTCATCGCCGACTACGTGCTGAGCGGCTACGGCACCGGCGCGATCATGGCCGTCCCCGGCCACGACCCGCGCGACTGGGACTTCGCCACCGCCTTCGGCCTGCCCATCGTCGAGGTCGTCGCGGGCGGCGACGTCACGCAGGCGGCCTACGCCGGTGACGGTGTCCTGGTGAACTCCGGCTACATCGACGGCATGGACATCGACTCGGCCAAGGCCAAGGTGATCGCCGAACTGGAGGCCAACGGCCACGGCCGCGGCACCGTCCAGTACAAGCTGCGCGACTGGCTGTTCGCGCGGCAGCGCTACTGGGGCGAGCCGTTCCCCATCGTCTACGACGAGGACGGCGCGCCGCACGCACTGCCGGAATCCATGCTGCCGGTGCGGCTTCCGGAGATCGACGACTTCGCCCCGGTCACCTTCGACCCGGACGACGCCGACTCCGAGCCGTCGCCGCCGCTGGCCAAGGCCACCGACTGGGTGCACGTCGAACTGGATCTGGGCGACGGCCCCCGGAAGTACCGCCGCGACACCAATGTCATGCCCAACTGGGCGGGCAGCTCCTGGTATCAGCTGCGCTATGCGGACCCGACCAATGACGACACCTTCTGCGCCCCCGAGAACGAGCGGTACTGGCTGGGCCCGCGCACGGCCGAGCACGGTCCGAAGGATCCGGGCGGCGTGGACCTGTACGTCGGCGGTGTGGAGCACGCGGTGCTGCACCTGCTGTACGCGCGGTTCTGGCAGAAGGTGCTCTTCGATCTGGGTGACGTGTCCGGCTCCGAGCCGTACCGCCGCCTGTTCAACCAGGGTTACATCCAGGCCTACGCCTACACCGACGCGCGCGGCGCCTACGTGCCGGCCGCGGAGATCGTGGAACGGGACGGAAAGTTCTTCTGGACCAATGCCTCCGGCGTGGCGGAGGAGGTCTTCCAGGAGTACGGCAAGATCGGCAAGTCGCTGAAGAACGCCATCTCCCCCGACGAGATGTGCGATCTGTACGGCGCCGACACCTTCCGCTTCTACGAGATGTCGATGGGCCCGCTGGACACCTCGCGGCCGTGGGCCACCAAGGACGTCGTGGGCGCGCACCGCTTCCTGCAGCGCGTGTGGCGACTGGTGGTGGACGAGGAGACCGGCGCGGTCAAGGCCACCGACGGCGAGCCGTCGGCCGAGGCATTGCGCCTGCTGCACAAGACCATTGCCGGAGTCGACGACGACTACGCCAACCTGCGCGACAACACCGCGGGCGCCAAGCTCATCGAGCTGACCAACTACCTGACCAAGAACTACGGCGACGGCGCGCCCCGCGCGCTGGTCGAACCCCTGGTCCTGATGCTGGCCCCGATGGCTCCGCACGTGGCCGAGGAACTGTGGGAGCGCCTGGGCCACACCACGGCCCTGGCCCACGGCCCCTTCCCGGTCGCGGATCCCGCACTGCTGGTGGCGGATTCGGTGGAGTATCCGATCCAGGTCAATGGCAAGGTCCGCAGCCGCGTCAGCGTCGCCGCCGATGCCGACCAGGCCGCGGTCCAGGCCGCCGCGCTGGCCGACGAGAAGATCGCGGAACTGCTGGGCGGCAAGGCGCCTCGCAAGATCATCGTGGTGCCGGGCCGCCTGGTGAACATCGTCGCGTAACCGGAGACGAGCGGATCGGGCGCGGCGTCCGGTGGGAATCCACCGCACGCCGCGCCCGACTCTTGTGCGCCCCAGCCCCTATCGCGGCGGGATCAGGACGTCGTTGAGCGTGACCAGCTGCAGGTTGCGGTCCTGGATGATGTCGGTGAGCTGGTCGTAGAGGTGGGTGACCGTCGGCCGGTTGGCGTGGCCGATGACGATGGACTGGGCCCGGAACCACTGGCGCGCGGCATCGAGGAGCATGCCGTCGTTGATCACGGTATTGGTGTCGTTCAGGGTGCCGTACCACATGGTCGGGACGGTGTAGCCGCAGTCGGCGGCCACCGCGTCGACACTGGCGCTGTGGTGTCCGAAGGGCGGACGGAAGTACGGGGTGCCGTCGGTGCCGTACTGGTTCCAGAGGAAGTCCTTGCACCGGTTGAGCTGGTCGGCGATGGCGCCGCCGGACAGCCGGGTCAGGTCCGGGTGGTCCCAGGTGTGATTGCCCAGCTGGATCTGCCCGGAATCGACCAGCGGCCGCAGCACATCCCGGTGGTCGAGCCAGCCGGGATAGTAGGCGGTGACGAAGAAGGTGAGCCGCGCTCCGGTGTCGCGGGCGAAATCGATGAAGCCGCGGATGGTTTCGGAGCTGGCGCCGTCATCGATGGTGAGCGCCATATGATTACCGTCGCCCGGCAGCGCGCTGATCGTGCCCGGACCGATCGGCGTCTTCGGCCCGAAATCCGGCGTCACCTGTGGAATTCCGGGAATCTGCGGCACGATCCCACCGGCGGATCCGGTGTCGAAGGGGAAGTCGGCGCGCGATTCGCCCGTGCCCAGCAGGGTGGCGGCCGTACCCGCCGCCAGCATCGTCAGCAGCCGTCGTCTGTCCATTGCGACCCTCATTCAATTCTTTGTAACGAAATCCCCGCTCCCCCAGTGCAATCGGCTAGGCAGGGGAGGCCAGCACGTCATCGAGCGTCACCATGGCGAGGTTGCGCTCCCGGATGATTCCGGCGAGCTGGTCGTAGCAGTGCGTGACGGGGGGATGGTTGGCGTGCCCGATGACGATGGCCTGCGCGTTGAAATACTTTCGCGCGCACTCGATCAGATAGTCCTCGGTGATCACGCCGGAATCGGACAGCGAGCCGTACCACATGACGGGGACGGTGTATCCGAGGTCCGCTGCCACCTTGTCGACCGTAGCATTGTGCCGGCCGTAGGGGGGACGGTAGTACGGCGTCCCGTCCACGCCGAAGTTGTTGTGCAGGAAAGTTTTCGTCCGGGTGAGCTGCGAGGCGACCTCGGTCCCGGACAGTTTGGTGAGATCCGGGTGGTCCCAGGTGTGATTGCCCAGCTGGATCTGCCCGGTGTCGACCAGCGCGCGCAGCGCGGTGCGATGCGTGGTCCAGGAGGGGTAATTCGCGGTGACGAAGAACGTGAACCGCGCGCCGGTGTCCTTGGCGAATTTGATATATGCGCCGACCACATCGGGATCGGCCCCGTCGTCGACGGTGAGCGCCAGATTGTTGCCCGTCCCGGGCAATGCGGTAATCGTCCCGGCGGGAATGCGGGACTTCTGCGCGACCGGCGGCACGCCGAGCGCCTTCGGAACCGCCGACGGCGACGGTGTCGCGACGGTTCCGCTGAGGCGCGGCGTCACCTTGTGCGAGGAGGCTGCCTCCGCGGAGCAGCCGGTCAGCGCCGCTGCAGTGCCCGCGGCGAGAAATGCGAGCAGCTGTCGTCGATCCATCTTTTCGCGCACTCCGAATTTCACGTTTGCCCCGGGGGTTCGGGGACGGCGTCCCCTGACTCGTTTCCCGAGAGTTGGTCCCGCCTCCCTCGCAGGGCCTACCCGTTATATCTATACGGCGTGAACTGAGCACGAATTCTGTGCGAAATGATCGAAATTCAGCACAGAATTTAAGGCTGCTCTCAGTGTGGGATGGGGCGCAGCACGATTTCGGTGGGATGGGCGTCGCGCGGGGTCGCGACGGCCTGCCGCACGACCCCGGCAACCGTTTCGGCCCTGAGGAATTCGCCCGGCTCGTAGGCGCGCCCCTCGCCCGCGACGATCTCGCGCTGCATATCGGTGTCGATGCGTCCCGGGTGCACCGAGGTCACCCGCAGCGCGGGCTCCTCCAGCCGCAACGCATCACCGAAGGCGCGCAGCCCGAACTTGCTCGCGGCGTACACCCCCCAGCCCGGATTGGCCCGCAACCCGGCCCCCGAATTGATCAGCACCACATGGCCATTGGCGGCGCGCAGGGCCGGCAGCAACAGCCTGGTCAACTCCGCGACCGCGATCAGATTGGCTTCCAACGTATTCCGCCACTGCGCCACCGAGGAATCGGCTATCGTTCCCAGGTCGGCGATTCCCGCATTGTGCACCAGTACATCCAGCCGTTCGATGCCCGCCACCGCGCGCGCTACCGCGGCGTAGTCGGTGAGATCCACCGGCCATCCGGCGCTGCCGGGCAGTTCACGCAGTATCGGTTCCAGGGCCTGGGGCTTACGCGCGCCCAGCAACAGCCGATGCGTGGGCGCCAGTTCGCGGGCGATGGCCGCGCCGAGGCCGCGGCTGGCTCCGGTGATCAGCGCGGTCGGCTGGTCGGTGCTGGTCTTCGCGGAATTCGCCATGTTGTCACCGTAACCGCGTGACTCCGGCCTGCGATGCTCCGGTCGGGCACACCACCGTCAGCGATTCATGAGAAGGCGAACGAAGTGCAATCTGGCGATCGGGAGTCGTCCTGCGGCGACCCAGCGCAATCCACTGTCCCTTCGACGCTGTCCGCCGTCCGGACGCTGCCGGCCGGCCATCCGACGGCTGCCCCGCCGGTCCATCGCGCGTACCTGCGGGTGGCGGCGCAGAATAGGGCGATGACGCACCCGGGATTCACGCCCACCCAGCTCGCGGCCCGCGCCGCCTATCTGCTGCGCGGCAACGACCTGGGCACCATGACCAGCGCCGCGCCGAAGCTGTATCCGCACATGTGGAGCTGGGACGCGGCCTTCGTGGCGGTCGGCCTGGCCCCGCTCAGCGTGGAACGCGCCGCCCTCGAACTCGACACCCTGTTCTCGGCGCAGTGGCGCAACGGCATGATCCCGCACATCGTCTTCGCCAATGGCGTGGACGGCTACTTTCCCGGGCCCGCGCGCTGGGAGTGCCGCCGCCTGGCCGCCGACGCGCCCGACGGCCCGGACACCTCCGGCATCACCCAGCCGCCCGTGCATGCCATTGCGGTGCAACGGATTCTGGATCACTCGCGCCGGCACGGCCGCACCACCCGCGCGGTCGCGGAGGACTTCCTGAACCGGCGCTGGCCCGATCTCATGCGCTGGCATCGCTGGCTGGCCTACGCCCGGGATCCCAAGCAGCACGGCCGGATCACGCTGTACCACGGCTGGGAATCCGGCATGGACAACTCACCGCGCTGGGATCGCGCCTACGAGAACGTGATTCCCGGTCCGGACCTGCCGCCCTACGAGCGCGCCGACACCCAGGTGGTGGGCGACCCCACGCAACGGCCCTCGGACCGCGAATACGACCGCTATCTGTGGCTGCTCGAGCAGATGCGCCGGGCCGGCTACGACGACTACCAACTGGCCTCGACCATGAGCTTCGCGGTCGAGGACGTGTTCGTGACCGCCATCTTCGCGCTGGCCTGCGACGTGCTGGCCAATATCGGCGAGGACTACAGGCAGCCGCATGCGGATGTGCGCGAACTCTACGAATGGGCCGACTACTTCCGCGCGGGCGTGGTCGCCACCACCGACGAGCGCACCGGCGCGGCGCGCGATTTCGATGTGCGCGCGGACAAGTGGATCGACACCGAGACCCTGGCCGTCTTCGCGCCGCTGCTCAGCGGCGGGCTGCGGCGTGACGCGGAACGGCGGCTGCTGCGCCTGTTCGAGGGCCCGCGCTGGTGCGGGCATCCCGATCTGCGCTACGCGCTGCCGCCCTCGACCTCCCCGGTGTCCAAGGACTTCCGCCCGCGCGAGTACTGGCGCGGTCCGGTGTGGCCGGTGATCAGCTGGCTGTTCTCCTGGGTGTTCGCCCGCCGCGGCTGGGCGGAACGCTCGTTCATGCTGCGCGCCGAGGGGCTGCGGCAGGCCAGCGACGGCAGCTTCGCCGAGTACTACGAACCCTTCACCGGCGAGCCGCTGGGCAGCATGCAACAGTCCTGGACCGCAGCGTCGGTGCTGGACTGGCTCGGCTGATCCCGGCGGCTGGCCGAGTGCCTCACAGGCACTCGAGCTAACGATTGGCGAACATCACCGCCCCGCCTTCCCCGCGGTCGCGGCCGATCGGCCTAGCCTCTCGGGGCATGACCGGACGCAGCCTGATGAAAGTGGTAACCGTCGCAGCAGCGAGCATCCTCATGGCCACCCCCGTGGGGGCGGCCACCGCCGATATCGACGGCCCGGATGTGGCCTCCTGGCAACACCCGGGCGGGGGAGGCATCAACTGGTTCGCCGTACGCGGGGCCGGATACGAGTTCTCCATGCTCAAGGCCACCGAGGGCCTCAACTACGTGAATCCGTACTTCGTCCAGGACAGCCTGGCCATGCGGTTGGCCGGAGTCGCGCGCGGCACATACCATTTCGCGCGCCCGAACCTGCCGCCCGAACCCCAGGCCGCCTTCTACTCGACCATGGTGCTGGGCCAGAACGGACTGCTCGACCTACCCCCGGTGCTGGACCTCGAGGACTCCGGCGGGCTGCCGCCCGACGCGCTCATCGACTGGACCCACCGCTATCTCAACACGGTCCGGACCTTGACCGGCCGCATGCCGATCATCTACACCTATCCCCGCTTCTGGCAGACGGCCATGGCCGACACCAACCAGTTCACCAACTACCCGTTGTGGATCGCCGACTACCGCGGCAACGACCAGCCCGAGGTGCCGGGCGGCTGGCCCGCGTGGACGTTCTGGCAGACCACCAGCTCCGGAAGCATCCCCGGCATCGGCGGCGCCGTCGACCTCAATGTCTACAGCGGCGCCCAGGGTGATTTCGCCCGCTACGCGAACATGCCCTTCGGCGGCAGCGGTCGCGGCAGCAGCTAGCTCCGCCCGGGCGGCGGTCACAGCACCTGCGAGAGGAACCGGCGCAGGCGCGGGGTCTCGGCGTTCTCGAAAAGCGCCTCGGGCCTACCGGTTTCGACCACCTGACCGTGATCCATGAACACCACCTGATCGGACACCGACCGGGCGAAGCTCATCTCGTGCGTCACCACGACCATGGACATGCCGCCGCTCGCGAGCTCCGACATGAGCGCGAGCACGCCCTTGACCAGCTCGGGATCCAGCGCCGAGGTGGCCTCGTCGAAGAACATGATGTCCGGTTTCATGGCCAGCGCCCGCGCGATGGCCACCCGCTGCTGCTGACCGCCGGACAGATCGGCCGGGCGCACATCCGCCTTGCCGGCCAGCCCGACCGCCTCCAGCTGCTGCACCGCCAGCGTGCGCGCCTGCTCCTTCGACAGGCCGTGCAGTTTGCGCGGGCCGAGCGCGATATTGTCCGCGACCGTCATGTGCGGGAACAGGTTGAAATGCTGGAACACCATGCCGATCCGCTGCCGCAGCCGATCCGGGTTCTCGCCCAGCACCGACTTCCCGTCCAGCAGGATGTCGCCGGAGTCGGGTTCGTACAGCCGGTTGAGCACCCGCAGCAGCGTCGACTTGCCGGAGCCGGACGGCCCGATCACCGTGGTGGTCTTGCCCGCGTCCACGTGCACGTCGACGCCGCGCAGAATCTCGTTGCGGCCCAGCGTCAATCGCAGGCCGGTGCCGGTGAGGGAGGCACTCATGCTCCACGCCCTTCCGTGATGACGGCCTGTTCGACCGGGTCCGCGGGATCCTCGCCGCCTTGGGGACGGCCGTCGCGCACGCGCCTGTCGATGTAGTTGACCAGGTGGGTGAGCGGCACCGTCAGCAGCAGGTACATCAGGCCCGCCGCCACCAGCGGCGACAGATTCCCGGTCTGCGCGTTGAGATCCCGGCCCACCGCGAACAGTTCGCGCTGGGTGGCCAGCAGGCCCAGGAAGTAGATGAGCGAGGAATCCTTGATGAGCGCGATGAACTGGTTCATCAGCGCCGGCAGCACCCGGCGCACGCCCTGCGGGATCACCACCAACGTCATGGCCTGCCGGTAACCGAACCCGATGGCGCGGGCCGCCTCCAACTGCCCGGGCTCCACCGACTGGATGCCGGAGCGGAAGATCTCGCCGATATAGGCGGCGGCCAGCAGCGCCAGCGCGATCGCGCCCAGCCAGTACGGGTTGTTCCCGGTGATGTTCTTGACCACCGGGCCCACGCCCAGGCCGATGATCAGGATGATCACCACGGCGGGCAGGCCGCGGAATATGTCGGTGTAAACCCGTGCGGGCCAACGCAACCAGCGGGTGCGGGAGATGCCCGCCACCGCGAGCAGCATGCCGATCACCGTGCCCAGCAGACCCGAGACCAGAGCCAGGATCAGGGTATTGGGCAGACCGGTCTTGATCAGGTCCGGGAACGCCTTGCGATACAGCGACCAGTCGAAGAAGGTGTCCTTCAGCTGCTGGAGCGTGGATTTCGGCTGCACCCCGGTGTTGCCGGGCCGGTTGCCCGCGTTCTCGGCCGCGATCTTCGCGAAGTCCGGAAGCTGGGGCGCCGCAACGGCTTTGGAGCCCGGCTTCCAGCCCGGTGGCAGCTGCCGCGGCACCCAGTCCGCATACAGCTCGGCGTAGGTGCCGTCGGCGATCACCGCGTCCAGTCCGGCATTGAGCGCGTCGGTGAGCGGCTGATGGCCCTTGCGCACCGCCCAGGCGGTGAAGTTGTTGACGCTGAAGGTGTTCTGCGTGATCGAGGTCGGATCGCCCGGCTTGATGGCGCCGATGGCCTGCTGCGACGGCGCCACCCAGGCGTCGATCTGGCCGGTCTTCAGATTCGCGTAGGCGGTGTTGTAGTCGGGGAACTTCACCGGGTCCAGGTGCAGTTCGTTGACCACGTACTCGTCCTGCACAGTGCCCGTCACGACGCCGACCCGATTGCCGCGGTGCAGATCCGCGAACCCGTTGATGGCGCTGCCGTTCGGCACCACCAGCGAGAAGTAGCCGAAGTCGTAGCCGTTGGTGAAGTCGACCAGCTGCCGCCGCGCGTCGGTGGTGGTGATGCTGGAGGAGCCGATGTCGAAGCGGCCGTTGGCGACCTGGGCCAGCAGCCCCGCGAACTCGGTGCCGGTGAACTCCACCTGCAGGCCGAGCTTGGCGCCGATGGCCTTCAGCAGCTCGTTGTCGAAGCCGGTGAACACGCCCTCGGAGTTGACGCAGATGCTCGGCGGCGCGTCGGAGAGCGTGCCGACACTCAGCTTGCCGGGCGTGAGCAGGCCCAGCTTGCCGATGTCGATCTTGTCCAGCGGCTGCGTGGTGGCGGTGGTGAACCGGTCCGCCGCCGGGTTCTGCTGCCCGGCCGCCAGATTCGTGGGCGCGGCGCTCGCCGCGGCCGGACCCGGCGGCGAGCACAGGTCGCGATCATCGGCCGCGGCGCCGCCCACACCGAGGGTGACTGTGCCGAGCAGACCGACCAGCAGGACGGCCGCCAGGGCCGCGAGGCGAGTCGGGCGACCACGGCGCGGCGTGACCGGGCGCAAGGAAACCATGGCAGACCACCCTAATGCTGGCGGACTGCCACGCCAGGTTTACCCTCACGCTGATTCGGCCGCGATCACAGTCTCAGGCGGCGCCCGTTCGCTGGTTGTGCTGATCCCGCCAGGCCACCGCCTCCAGGATCCGGCTCATGTCGTAGTCCGGCCCGCCCGAACTCACCGTGAACAGCGTCACGCCCGCGTCCGCGTAGCCCTCGACCTGGTCCAGGCCCGGCCAGGCCACCGACTTCTCGATGGCGGCGACGTCGGTGCCGACCTCGGCGCAGTGCTCGCCCAGAATGCCGATCTTGCGCCGCAGCACGTCGATGTCGGAGAAGCTGTGCCAGATGTCGCCGTACTGGGCGACCAGTCGCAGCGTCTTCTTCTCGCCGCCGCCACCGATCAGGATGGGGATGTCGCGCACCGGCTGCGGGTTCAGCTTGGCCAGCCGGTCGGTGATCCGGGCCATGGCCTCCCTGAGCAGCGCGAGACGGCTTCCAGCGGTGCCGAATTCGTAGCCGTACTGGTCGTAGTCCTTCTGGAACCAGCCCGCGCCGATGCCCAGGATGAGCCGGCCGTCGCTGATGTGGTCCACGGTGCGGGCCATATCGGCCAGCAGGTCGGGATTGCGGTAGCCGCCGCCCGTGACCAGCGCGCCGAGCTCAACCCGCTCGGTCTGCTCGGCGATGGCGCCCAGCATGGTCCAGCACTCGAAGTGCGCGCCCTCCGGGTCGCCGTAGAGCGGATAGAAATGGTCCCAGTTGAAGACGATGTCCACCCCGCTGTCCTCGCACCGTCGCACCGCGTCCCGGATCAATCCATAGTCGGGAGCGTGCTGGGGCTGTAGTTGAACACCGATACGAACAGGTCGACTCATCGCGTACTCCTCGTCGCCGGTCGGAGATCCGTTTCGAGGCTACCGGGGCCGGGTGGCCCGGGTACGCCTACCATCGTGCGCGGAACCGCTCCGAGAGCCGGTTCCACCCCTGTACTACGGATCGTCCGGCACGTTCCTGCCGGTGAAGGGATGAGTTGAACCGTGGCAACGGTGACTTTCGATCAGGCCACCCGCCTGTACCCCGGCGCGGGCACGCCCGCCGTCGACGCGCTGAGCCTGGAGATCGCCGATGGTGAATTCCTGGTTCTGGTCGGCCCGTCCGGCTGTGGCAAATCCACCTCGCTGCGCATGCTCGCGGGGCTCGAGGAGGTGAGCGCCGGCCGAATCCTGATCGGGGACAAGGACGTCACGCACGCCGAGCCCAAGGAACGCGACATCGCCATGGTGTTCCAGAACTACGCGCTCTACCCGCACATGAGCGTCGCCGAGAACATGGGCTTCGCGCTGAAGATGGCCAAGGTCGCCAAGGAGGAGCGCCGGCAGCGGGTGCTGGAGGCGGCGAAGCTGCTGGATCTGGAGCCCTATCTGGACCGCAAGCCCAAGGCCCTCTCCGGCGGTCAGCGCCAGCGCGTGGCCATGGGCCGCGCCATCGTGCGCCAGCCGCACGTGTTCCTGATGGACGAGCCGCTGTCCAACCTGGACGCCAAGCTGCGCGTGCAGACCCGCACCCAGATCGCCCAGCTGCAGCGCCGGCTCGGCACCACCACCGTCTACGTCACCCACGACCAGGTCGAGGCCATGACCATGGGCGACCGGGTGGCGGTGCTCAAGGACGGGCTGCTGCAGCAGTGCGCCTCCCCGCGCGACCTGTACCGCGACCCGGCCAACCTGTTCGTCGCGGGCTTCATGGGCTCCCCCGCCATGAACCTGTTCACGCTGCCGGTGCAGAGCGGCTCGGTCACGCTGGGCGGCTGCCCGCTGCCGTTGCCGCGGTCGGTGGCGGCGGCCACCGGCGAGCGCGTGGTGGTCGGCATCCGGCCCGAGCACTTCGACGTGGTCGGCGACGGCGCCGGGATCGCGATGGAGGTGGATGTGGTCGAGGAGCTGGGCTCGGACGCCTACATCTACGGCCGCACCCTCGGTGACGGGGAAACCATTGTGGCGCGCGCGGATTGGCGCAACCCGCCGACGAAGGGCACCACGCTCTCACTGGTCGCGGACGCGGACCACACGTACTTCTTCCATCCCGAGGACGGACGCCGCCTGCACTGACGGGCAGGTCTCACGAATGGCGGCGGTGCTTCCGCCGCCATTCGTCGTTCACCCGGATGCGCAGATTCTCCAGGGGCACTTCGTTTCCCGAGGCGCTGCGCAGTTCCGCCCGCACCGGTTCGCCGGTCGAATCCTCGAGCCGTTCCAGCGGGGCCGTTCCGTCCTGCAGGTACTGGTCGCCCCACTGCCACAACGCCACCACGGCGGGCAGCAGGTCCAATCCCATTCGGGTGAGCACGTATTCGTGGCGGGTGCGTTTGCCTTCTTCCCGGTAGGGCCGTTTCTCCAGCAGTCCCGCGTCGACCAGTTTCCGCAGTGCGCTGGAGGCCGCGGCGTCAGTGATGCCGACCCGCGCCGCGAACCCGTCGAACCGGGTCGTGCCGTAGTACGCCTCGCGCAGCATGAGGATCGCCGAGCGCGTCCCGACGATATCCATCGCCTTGGCGATCGAACAGGCCTCGGGCTGCCACGAGCTCAGATCGCTGAGTTTTCCCTCCAGTACGGCCGACATGACACACATCATACAGCGCTGGCTTGCCCTCACTATGGCCAGCTCCTACTCTGACTTTAGAGCGATCAAGTCAGACGCCGTTGTCGGGCTCGAAACCGGGACGGCGCGCCTGGAAGGAACGTCATGAGAGACGCAGTCATCGTCGAAGCCGTCCGCACCCCGATCGGCAAGGGCAAGGCCACCGGCGCCCTGCACGGCGCGCATCCCGCCGATCTGCTCGCCCACAGCCTGCGGGAGGTCGTGCGGCGCACCGAGATCGATCCGGCCCTGATCGACGACGTGATCGGCGGCGTGGTCACCCAGGTCGGCGAGCAGGCCGCCAACCTCACCCGCCGCGCGGTCCTGGCCGCCGGCTATCCCGAATCGGTCCCGGCCACCACCGTGGACCGGCAGTGCGGCAGCAGCCAGCAGGCCATCCACTTCGCCGCCCAGGGCGTGATCGCGGGGGCCTATGACATCGTGGTCGCCGCGGGCGTGGAATCCATGAGCCGGGTTCCCATGGGCGCCAACCTGATCGGCGCCGAGGACATCGCCGGCGCCGGTTTCGCCGAACGCTATCCGGAGGGTCTGGTACCGCAGGGCATCAGCGCCGAGCTCATCGCCGCCAAGTGGGGCCTGAGCCGCACCCAGCTCGACGAGTTCGCCCTGGCCAGCCACGAGAAAGCCGCCGCCGCGACCAAGAACGGCTCCTTCGAGGCGCAGCTCTCCCCCTACGCCGGGCTCTCCCACGACGAGGGCGTCCGCGTCGGCAGCACGCTGGAGGGGCTGGCGGGACTACGTCCCGCTTTCCACAGCGAGGAGATGGCGGCCCGCTTCCCGCAGATCGGCTGGAACATCACCGCCGCCAATGCCAGCCAGATCAACGACGGCAGCGCCGCCACCCTCATCATGACCAGCGAGCGCGCCGCCCAGCTGGGCCTGCGTCCCCTGGCCCGGCTGCACAGCTTCTCCGTCGCCGGTGACGACCCGCTGCTCATGCTGACCGCGGTCATCCCCGCGACCCGAAAGGTGCTGCAGCGCTCCGGTCTCGCACTGTCCGACATCGACCTGTTCGAGGTCAACGAGGCCTTCTCCTCGGTAGTGCTGGCCTGGGCGCAGGAGACCGGGGCCGACCTGTCCAAGGTCAATGTGAACGGTGGCGCCATCGCCCTGGGCCACCCCCTGGGCGCCTCCGGCGCGCGGCTGGCCACCACCCTCGTGCACGCCATGCACGAGCGCGGCGCCCGCTACGGACTGCAAACCATGTGCGAGGCAGGCGGTCTCGCCAACGCCACCATCTACGAGCGCCTCTGATCCGGCCGGTGGCGGTCCGGGACGAGACCGCCACCACCCGGCCACCCGCTCCGGATGCCGGGTGCGCGCCGGGTACGGCAGCGATCAGTTGATGGCGGTGGCCACCAGGATGTGCCCGGCACCGCCCGCGAGCAGGATCACCGGCAGCGCGATCGCGGTCCACAGCCACGCACGGCGGCCCGTCATGGCCGCCACCGAGGCGAGCACCATCGCACCGACCAGGGCCAGGAACATGCCCCCGCCGCCGATCAGCAAGCCCCACAACGCCGATGCGGGCGGCCGGATCACCACGCACTGCACCGAGAAGTCCTTCTTCGCGGTGCAGCGGTTGTGGACCAGATCGAACAGCTTCGCGAACAGGTCGTAGGCCCAGCCGAACGCCATGGCCACACCCAGCAGATACAGCCCCGCCGAGATCAGCATGTCCTTGCGGCGCGGCGGCTTACGCTCCGACGCCGCGCTGGGCGGGAGGGCCGCGGCGGCCTCCGCCGGTGGCAGCGCCGCGGGCATCGTCCGATCCGCCTCCCCCGCACCGGCGCCGACCGCGTACTGCGCGCCCGAGGCCCACGGCTCCGGGAGCACCTCGGCGCCCATGGGCGGACGAGCGGAAGGATGCTGCGCCCCAGGGGAATTCACCGGCCCCGGATGTCCGGGACCCGCCGGTGAGCGCGGTGGACCGCCGGGCGCCGGGTGCGGGCGCGGAGCCTGCGGCGGTACCGGCGGCGGCGGGCTCTGACGGCCGCCCTTGGGCACGGTCGGCCCGGCCGGATCCATCCCGCGCGGCGTCGCGGCGGATGGCTGCGGTGGGGCGGGCGGCGGCACCGGCCGGCCCCCAGCGGGCAGGGTCGGTCCCGCGGCATCGAGCGGATCCCCTGGCCGCGCGCCCGGCGCGGGCGCCTGCGGACGCCCGGGCCACTGCTGCGGTCCGGGACCCGCCGGAGGACGTGGCCCCCCGGGCGGTGCGGGCGGGCGCGGCTGCCCCGAAGCGAGCGGCGGAGGCGGAGCGAAGCCGGGATCGGACCGGGGATGATCGTCATGGGCCGGACGGCGTGGCTCGTTGGGCGGGTTCATGATTGCGGTCTCCCCCAAGGCGCAGGTCTATGGAGCCGGGATCGGCCTCCTCCGGCATTGTCGCCGGGCCCGGGCCGCACCGCCACCTCTTACCGCCGGAGGTGGTCGGTAGGGTGCGGTGGATGAGCGACAGCGGCGGTGCGGTGGATTTCGAGTCGGCGGTGGTCTACGCGATTCCCCTGCGAACCCGCTTCCGCGGAATCACCGTTCGCGAGGGCATGCTGATTCCCGGTCCCGCCGGCTGGGGCGAGTTCTGTGCCTTTCCCGAATACGACGACCGGGAGGCGGCCGCCTGGCTGGCCACCGCGGTCGAGCAGGCCACGACCGGATGGCCGGCGCCGGTGCGGGATCGGATTCCGGTGAACTGCATCGTGCCCGCGGTGGGCCCGGACCGGGCACGGGAGATCGTGACCGGATCTGGCTGCCGCACCGCCAAGGTGAAGGTCGCCGACCATCCGGACTCCCTGGCCGAGGATCTCGAGCGGGTGGCGGCGGTCCGCGACGCGCTCGGGCCGGACGGCGCGGTGCGCGTCGACGCCAATGCGGCCTGGGACGTGGACACCGCGGTCGAGCGGATCCGGCGGATCGACCGCGCCGCAGGCGGTTTGGAGTACGTCGAGCAGCCCTGCCGGACCGTCGAGGAGCTGGCCGCCGTCCGCAAGCGTGTGGACGTGCGCATCGCCGCCGACGAATCCATTCGCCGCGCCGAGGATCCGCTGCGGGTGGCGGTGGCGGGCGCGGCCGATGTCGCGGTCCTGAAATGCACGCCGCTGGGCGGGGTCCGGCGCGCACTGGAGGTCGCCGCGGCCGCCGGACTCCCCTGCCTGGTGTCCTCCGCCCTGGAAACCAGTGTGGGCCTGGCCGCCCAGGTCGCGCTCGCGGGCGCCCTCCCCCACCTCGATTTCGCCTGCGGCCTCGACACCCTGTCCCTGCTCACCGGTGACGTGGTGACCGAGCCGCTGCGGCCGGTGGACGGCTACCTGACCGTCCCGCGCACCGCTCCGGCACCGGATCCCGAACTGCTGGAACGCTACCGCCATCCCGATGCGGACCGGAGCGACTGGTGGCGGCAGCGGCTGGCCCGGGTCCGGAAACTCCTGCCCTGATCAGGCGATTCGCACACCGCACGAGTACATGGTGGTGCGCAGCAGCAGCGCGGCCTCCGGCCCGATGATGCCGTCGGTCAAATCCAGGTAGCGGCCGCAGAATTCGGGCCCGTGCGGTGCGACCTCGGCGTGCTGCGGTTCGAGGTGGTGGGCGAGTTCGTGCAGGATCACCAATTCGCGCAGGGCCCAGGCGGTTCCGTGGGCATGCAGCGGCACCGCCAGGACCGATCCCGCGGTCTCGTAGTGCGCCGCCTTCGCCCCGGCGCGCGCACGCACCGTGACCGGCAGCGCCGCCCGCTCCCATCCGGCACGCACCCAGTTCAGCGCCAGCACCCGATCCACATACGCCTGCACCGATTCCACCGACGCGAACCGCCGCTCGATCGGCAGGGTGAGGTGGGAGCCGTGGAGTTCGACGGTCCGCGTCCCGAATTCGTCGGCGCGATCGAACATTCCGCGCACCAGCCCCTCGGCGTCGTACACCTGGGACCGCTGCGCATCCCGAACCACCATGCGCGCGTTCGCTATTCGCCAGCGCCACGGGGCAGCTGTCCCCGCACGCCGCCCAGTTCCGGGGAATCACCCAGTCGCGCGGCCTTACCCGCCCGGTCACCGGCCCGTCGCGCCGCCGCCGAATACCCGGCCGAGGCCTGCGGCCCCCGCCAGGTGCCGCGCGCCTCGGAGGTCCGGGTGTAGAAGTCGGTGAGCGCGAGCTCCTTGTCGCGCAGGGCGAGTTCCGTTCCGGTGGGCACGGATTCGGCGGCGTCGGCCCGCACCGCCTCGGTCTCCACGTCCGCCTTGACCTCGGCGAGCCGGCGGCCGATGCGGGCGGCGAAGGCCATCTGGAAGTTCAGGCGCGCCGTCACCGCGGCGACCGGCACCTCCACCGGGCGATGGAATACCCGCCCGTACCGGCGTTCGACGACGATCTTCTCGGCGGTGGCCGTCTTGTAGGAGCCCGATTTGATGTATTGGTCCGAGGCCCGGACCATCTGGATCAGCAGGCTGGTGTAGAGCGCCTCGCAGGTGTCGATATCGGTGTCGAATCCGTAGGCGTACACCGTCGTCGACGAGCGGGCCACATCACAGCGCACATCATTGGCCGCGGCGATCGCCACGAACAACTGCACATAGGTTCGCAGCCCGCGCTTTCCGGCCGCGCCGATCGGGATCACCCGCTGCATCGGCGCCGGCCGCCGCTCCCGATTCGCGATATGTGCCCGCGCCACCGCCAGATCCACCGACGAGCTGGTCGCGAGCCGTTGCGCGGCCGCCAGGAAGGCTTCGGCCTCATGCTCGTTGTCGGTCGATTCGGCCTGCCGCAGCAGTCCCCCGATCCGCGTGAGCATCTTGTCTGTACTCATCGGCCCTCCGCTTCGCTCCGGGCGGGTTCGCGGCCCGGAGGTCTCGATTCTTCCCTCCTCCGCTCCTCCGCTTCGCTCCCCCGATCCAAAGCGGAGGTCTGTTCCAGCCGCGGTCCGGAGTCGAGACGGCCGCGAACCTCTGAGGTGATCAACAAGGTAGCTCCGGCAGACGACAGCGTCACCATGTATCTTGCCTTGTGCACCCCCGGCTGAGTGTGCCACTGGTCACTCATCAACCCTGGAGTATCCGCGATGGCTTTGAAGAAGGTGTCGTCCCTACGATCGACGCTGGTTCCGCGTGCCGTGCTGGCCGTGACCTCGGTGGCCTTATTGACGGCGACTTTCGCCAGCGGCTGCTCCAGCAGCAACAGTGGGAGCAACGCCACCGGCGAAAACCTCACCGGCCGTGGGCCGATCACCTATGTCGAGGGCAAGGACACCACCGAGACCGGCGCGGTCAAGCAGCTCATCGAGCGCTGGAACGTCGCGCACCCGGACGAGAAGGTGACCTTCAAGGAGCAGTCCAACGACGCCTCCCAGCAGTATGACGACCTGGTACAGCACCTGCGCGCCAAGCAATCCGACTACGACGTGGTCGCGCTCGACGTGCCGTGGACCGCGGAGTTCGCCGCCAAGGGCTGGATCCAGCCGCTGAAGGACGCCTTCTCCATCGACACCTCCACGCTGCTCTCGCCGCCGGTCGCCTCCGCGACCTACAACGGCACCCTTTACGCGGCCCCCCGTAACACCAACGGCGGCCTGCTGTTCTACCGCAAGGACCTGGTGCCCGAGCCGCCCAAGAACTGGACCGAGCTGCAGGCCGACTGCCCGAAGGCCAAGGACGCCGGAATCGGCTGCTACGCAGGCCAGTTCGCCCAGTACGAGGGCCTGACCGTGAACACCGCCGAGGTCATCAACGCCTTCGGCGGCAGCTTCGTCGGCTCCGACGGCAAGACCCCGACCGTGAACAGCCCGCAGGCCAAGCAGGGCCTGCAGACCCTGGTCGACGCGTACAAGAACGGCGAAATGCCGAAGGAGGTCATCACCTTCAAGGAGCCGGAGTCGCAGAACGCCTTCGTCACCGGCAAGGTGATGTTCATGCGCGGCTGGCCGTCCTCCTTCGGCGAGGCCGGCTCCGACGCCTCCGCGGTGAAGGACAGGTTCGGTGTCGCCCCGCTGCCCGGCAAGGACGGCATCGGCGCCTCCACCCTGGGTGGCTACAACGCCGCCATCAGCGCCTTCTCCAAGAACAAGGCCACCGCGCTGGACTTCCTGCGATTCCTGATCAGCGAGGACGCCCAGCACATCGTGGCCGCCGGCGCCCTGCCGCCGGTGCGGGCCTCCGTGTACGACGATCCGGCGCTGATCGCCAAGATGCCGTACCTGCCCGCGCTGAAGGACTCCATCGCCTCGGCCGTGCCGCGGCCGGTGACCCCCTTCTACCCGGCGGTGTCGAAGGCGATCCAGGACAACGCCTATGCTGCGATCACCGGAACAGAATCGGTCGACGCCGCGATCGACGCCATGCAGAAGGGCATCGAGACCGCCGGATCCTGAGACGCGCTCACACCCCATGCGCGCACCACGATCCATCGCGTAGCCCCGTAGGAGAGAAGAAAAGGTGTCACGTCCTTCGGGAGCGACCGATGTCGCGCCGCCGCCCGACCTGACGGAAAAAGCAATGCGAGACGACCAGCCACGACCGAAACGCCGCGGGTCCGCCCTCGGGGTTTCGGCCCGGGCCTGGATGTTCGTCGCGCCCGTACTGCTCGCACTGACCGTCGTCATCGGCTATCCGGTGGGCCGGGCGGTGTGGATGTCCTTTCAGAAGGACGCCGGCCTGGACAAATCCACCGGCATGTTCGTCGAAGGCGGCAGCGCCGGATTCAGCAACTACAGCCACTGGCTGCTGCAGCAGTGCACCAACTCGCTCGGCGAGACCGTGTCCTGCCCGCCCGGCAACACCGGCTCCCAGTTCTGGGCCGCCGTCGGGGTCACCCTGCTGTTCACCGTGGTCACGGTGGCGCTCGAATCCACCATCGGGCTCGGCATGGCGGTCATCATGGGCAAGACCTTCAAGGGCCGGGCGCTGCTGCGCGCCGCCGTGCTGATCCCCTGGGCCATCCCGACCGCGGTCACAGCGCGGTTGTGGGAGTTCATGTTCCAGTACAACGGCGTGGTGAACCGGGTCCTCGGCACCCACATCCTGTGGACCGCCGACGCCTGGCCCGCGCGCTTCGCGGTCATCATCGCCGACGTGTGGAAGACCACCCCGTTCATGGCGCTGCTGATCCTGGCCGGCCTGCAGGTCATCCCGGAGGACGTCTACGAGGCGGCCCGGGTGGACGGTGCGTCCGCCTGGCAGCGCTTCGTGTACATCACGCTGCCGCTGCTGAAACCCGCTCTGCTGGTGGCGATCCTGTTCCGCACCATGGACGCGCTGCGCCTGTACGACCTGCCCGCCATCATGACGCGCAACCTGGCCGCCACCCGCACCGTCTCGATGCTGGTGACGGAGTCGAAGTCGTTGCCCAACAGCGCTTCCGCGCTGTCGGTCATCACCTTCCTGCTCATCTTCACCGTGGCGTTCTTCTTGGTGAAGGTGCTGGGCGCGAACGCCGTTCGCACCCAGGAAGAGCAGCGGGAGGCGCACTGATGAGCATCGATATCACCGAGAACGTCGTGGCCGAACCGAAAAAGCCGATCCAGCAATCGGTTTCGTGGACCAAGCGACTGAAGTCCGGGCGCGTGTACCTGGGTGCGCTGATCGTGCTGGTGTGGGGGCTCGGCCCCTTCTACTGGATGGTCGTCACCGCCCTGCGCGATCCGGCCTACACCTTCGACAACACGCCGTGGCCGACCCACGTCACGCTCGAGAACTTCCGCAACGCCTTCGACACCAGCCGCGGCAACAACTTCGGCCGCGCGCTGGTCAACAGCGTGGTCATCGGCAGCGCCACCACGGCGGCCGCGCTGATCCTGGGCGTGATGGCGGCCTACGCGCTGGCCCGGCTGACCTTCAAGGGCAAGTACCTGGTGTCCGGGCTGGTGCTGTCGGCCTCCATGTTCCCGGCCGTCGTGCTGGTGACCCCGCTGTTCCAGCTGTTCACCAATATCGGCTGGATCGGCCAGTACCAGGCCATGATCATTCCGAACATCTCGTTCGTGCTGCCCATGACGGTGTACATCCTGGCCTCGTTCTTCGCCGAGCTGCCCTGGGAACTGGAGGAGGCCGCCCGCATCGACGGCGCGTCGCGGTTCCAGGCGTTCCGGCTGATCATGCTGCCGCTGGCCGCGCCGGCCGTGTTCACCACCGCGATCCTGGCGTTCATCGCCGCGGTCAACGAATACCTGCTGGCCTCCCTGCTCTCCAGCGACAAGACGGAACCGGTGACCAAGGCGATCGCCCGCTTCTCCGGCAACGATCCGCTGGTTCCGCCGTACACCGCGATCATGGCCGCGGGCACCATCGTCACCATCCCGCTCGTCATCATGGTGCTGCTGTTCCAGCGCCGCATCATCTCCGGACTCACCGCCGGCGGCGTCAAGAGCTGACCGCTCGGGGGAGTGGTCCGGGGCCGTTGTCCCGGAACCACTTACCCCGTCCGTCCGGGCGCGTCGATTAGCATTGGACCCGCCGCGCGGGGTGGTCGCGGTCGCCTCGAAAGCTTTGTCGACGCTCCGGAAGGAGATGCTCGTGAGCTCGTCCCGCAGCAGGCGGCGTGGGGAATCCGCGTCATCGACCAGCACGGCCGGGTGGAACGAGCTGGCCCGGGCGGCCGCCCAGCGGGCGCGCCACGCATCGCACGGCAGGCCCCGGCGCCGTCCCAAACCGCCCCGCGGTCCCGATCAGCCCGAACCCGCGCCGCGCCCGCCGCGCACCCGCGCGCAACGCATCGGGCGACCGGTGCTGGCGGTGTTCCTGGTCCTGGTGGTCATGCCGACCACCCTGCTGGGCATCGCCTACTGGAGCGCCGAGATCCCGGACCCGAATACGGTGCAGACCAACCAGATCGCCACCATCCTCAGCTCCGACGGCGCCACCGTGATCGCGAAAGTCGTTCCGCCGGAAGGCAATCGGGTACCGGTGCCGCTGACCGACGTGCCGCTGCCGGTGCGCCGGGCCGTCCTGGCCGCCGAAGACCGCAACTTCTACAGCAATCCGGGCTACTCCACCTCCGCGTTCCTGCGCGCGGCTCGCGACAACCTGCTCGGCCGCGACGACGCTGGCGGCGGCTCCACCATTACGCAGCAGTACGTGAAGAACGCCTTCCTGACCTCGGAACGCACCCTGAGCCGCAAGATGCGCGAGCTCATCATCTCCGCCAAGATGGCCCGCGAATGGAGCAAGGACGACATCCTCGCGGCGTATCTCAACACCATCTACTACGGGCGCGGCGCCTACGGCATCTCGGCCGCGGCCAACGCGTACTTCGGCAAACCCGCGCCCGCGCTGACCCTCGCCGAGGGCGCGGTCCTGGCCTCGGTGATCCGCACCCCCTCGCTGCTGGATCCGGAGACCCACCTCGAACAGCTGCGCGCCCGCTGGAACTACGTGCTCGACGGCATGGTCGAGATGGGTGAGCTCGGCCACAACGACCGTGCCGCCACCCAGTTTCCGGCCATCGTGCCCGGTCCCCAGGCCGACGACAGCACCCCGCGCGGCCCCGAGGGCCTGATCCGCGCCCAGGTGCTGCGCGAACTGCGCGCCTCCGGGATCGGCGAGCGAGAACTGAACACCGGTGCGCTGCAGATCATCACGACCATCGACGCCAAGGCGCAGCAGGCCGCGCTGAACGCGGTCGGCTCCGTGTTGGGCGGGCAGCCCGGCGAACTGCGCACCGCGGTGGTGTCGGTCGACCCGCGCTCGGGAGCGGTGCGCGCCTACTACGGCGGGCCCGACGGCATCGGCTTCGATTTCGCGCAGGCCCCGCTGCAAACCGGTTCGGCCTTCAAGACTTTCGCCGTGGTGGCCGCGCTCGAGCAGGGCATTCCGCTGTCCTACCGGCTCGACAGCGCACCCCTCACCGTCAATGGGGAGAAGATCCAGAACGTGGGCAACGAGTCCTGCGGCATCTGCTCCCTGGGCGAGGCCTTCAAACGCTCGCTCAACACCAGCTTCTACCGGCTCGCGCAGTCGCTGTTCGAGGGCCCGAAAGCCATTGCGGACGCGGCACATCGGGCCGGGATCCCCGACCAGATTCCGGGCGTGCCCGGCAAGACGCTCACCGAGGACGGCGGCGGACCACCGCTGCCGGCCATCGTGCTCGGCGCGTATTCGGTCCGCCCCATCGACATGGCCTCCGCCTACGCCACCCTCGCCGCCTCCGGCGTCTACCGCGCGCCCTACTTCGTGCAGAAGGTCGTGACCGGCGACGGCCGGGTGCTGCTCGACCGCGGCGCGGACCCGCGCAAGCCCGAACAGCGCATCCAGGCCACGGTCGCCGACGCCGTCACCGGCGCCATGCTCCCCATCGCCGCCTACTCCAACGGCCACACCCTGGCCGGCGGCCGCCCCTCCGCCGCCAAGACCGGCACCACCCAGCTCGGCGAGAGCGGCCAGAACAAGGACGCCTGGATGGTCGGCTTCACCCCGTCCCTGTCCACCGCCGTCTGGGTGGGAACCGAACAGCCCCAACCCATCCACACCGCCCGCGGCGCGGCCATCTACGGCTCCGGCCTCCCCGCCGACCTGTGGAAACAGACCATGGACGCCGCACTCGACGGCACCCCAGTCGACCAATTCCCCAATCCAGCCCTCAGCTCCGCCCCACCCCCCAACCTGATCCCCGACCAAACCCCCGATCCGGCCACCGGAACACCCCCCGCCACCGGCAATTTCGACCTCCTCAACCCGCCCATCCCGACGTCCCCCCAGCAACAACCGGTGCTGGTCATCCCCCCGGCCACGACCCCCAGGGAAGTGGAGATCTTCCCCGGCCTGAGCGTTCCGGTCCCCGGCTAGCCAGCGATCTGTCCGCGTATGCCAAGGCGACAACCGATTTCGCAACGGCTGGGGTAACTCATCGCGCACGTCCGGAATTCGTTCGGCTCCCACCCGCCGGCACGCGTGCCCAACCCCACGGCTCCCGGCCGCGCGCTAGGGGCTCGGAGAGGCGGTATTGATCATGTTTCGTGCCTCCGCGCCCATCCGTGCGCGGCCGCGGATATTGTGGAAGCCGCCACCGGATTCAGCGACTCCGGATGACGGTGGCAGGATGCGGGTTGGGAGCAGGGTGGGGTCGGAGACAGCACGAGACATAGGGGCGACGCCGGTGGAATTCAATGTCGTTGAACGCCACGAAACGCTGGTAGCCGGAACGGTGCTACGCAGTCCGGCACTCGCGGTCGAAGGGCCGCGCCGCGCGAAGGTCGAGGAGGCCTGGAAACGTAATCTGGCACGCGATCTGCCCGGCCCGCCGGCGACCGCCTATGTGGATCACGCACCCGAGATCGGTTCGTATCTGACACATATCGTGGGCTACGAATGCAAGAAGGCGGACGACCTATTGCCCGGCGATGTACTCGCCCGTATCCCGGCCGGTAAATTCGCTCGCATCATTCGCAGTGGCGACAATCTCGGCGACATCATCGTGTCGATCTGGCGCACGGTCTGGGACCTCGAGGCGGCGGGCACCCTGGTGCGCGCCTACACCGGGGATTTCGAGCACTATCCGGACAACCGGACCGTGGAGGTTTTCGTCGCGCTGGATCCGAGCGTGGAGGGGTAGGGGCCGTGGACTTCGAAATCGTCACCCTGGATGAGTTCCTGGTCGGCGGGCTGACCATCCCCCTGGCGGGCCGCGAGGTCACCGCCCGCGACCTGGACCTGGTCAACTTCACCTGGGATCGCTATCTGGCCCGGGAGAAGAGCGCCGAACGCGTCGCGGCCTACATCGGCCAGAACGACCACGCGGTAGCCGTTCTGGGATACCAGCTTTCGGGCATGACCGACCTCGACACCGGCGATGTGATGACCCGCATCCCCGCCGGCCGCTACGCCAAATTCGTTGTCTCCGACAAACCTTACGACCTGCTGCGCACCGCGTGGGCCAAGGTCGCCAAGGCCGAGAACGCGGGCACCATCACCCGCTCCCACACCGCGGAGATCGAGCGCTACACCGGCCCCACCTCGGTCGAGGTCTACGTCTCCCTCGACTGAGATCGGACGACGAAGGGCGGCATCGCGAACCGCGATGCCGCCCTTTGCTTTACGAACGTCCCTACTCGGCCCCGATGATGAAGGCCTCCAGCTGGGCGCGCGCGACGTCGTCGGCGAGCTGCTTGGGCGGGGACTTCATCAGGTAGGCCGACGCCGGGAGGACGGGGCCGCCGATGCCGCGGTCGCGGGCGATCTTGGCCGCGCGCACGGCGTCGATGATGATGCCGGCCGAGTTCGGCGAGTCCCACACCTCGAGCTTGTACTCCAGGTTCAGCGGCACGTCACCGAAGGCGCGACCCTCGAGCCGGACGTAGGCCCACTTGCGGTCGTCGAGCCACTCGACGTAGTCCGACGGGCCGATGTGCACGTTGCGGTCGTACACCTTGCCCGAGAGCGGGCCCTCGAGGTTGGAGGTCACGGCCTGGGTCTTGGAGACCTTCTTCGACTCCAGCCGCTCGCGCTCGAGCATGTTCTTGAAGTCCATGTTGCCGCCGACGTTGAGCTGGTAGGTGCGGTCCAGCACGACGCCGCGGTCCTCGAACAGCTTGGCCATCACACGGTGGGTGATGGTCGCGCCGACCTGGGACTTGATGTCGTCACCGACGATCGGCACACCGGCGTCGACGAACTTCTGCGCCCAGACCGGGTCGGAGGCGATGAACACCGGCAGCGCGTTGACGAAGGCCACACCCGCGTCGATGGCGCACTGGGCGTAGAACTTGTCGGCCTCTTCGGATCCGACCGGAAGGTAGGAGACGAGGACGTCGACCTTGGCATCCTGCAGCACCTTGACGACGTCGACCGGGTCGGCCTCGGAAAGCTCGATGGTCTGCGCGTAGTACTTGCCGATGCCGTCCAGCGTGGGACCGCGCTGCACGGTGATGCCCGACGGCGGCACGTCGGAGATCTTGATGGTGTTGTTCTCGCTGGCGAAGATCGCGTCGGACAGGTCGAAGCCGACCTTCTTGGCGTCGACATCGAACGCGGCGACGAACTTCACATCGCGGACGTGGTAGGGACCGAACTTCACATGCATGAGTCCGGGAACGGTCGAATTCTCGTCCGCGTCCTTGTAGTACTGCACGCCCTGAACCAGGGAAGATGCGCAGTTACCCACGCCGACGATGGCCACCCGAACTTCGGTGTTGATCTCACTCATGGCCGATATTTCCCTCTTTCTGTGGTGCCGCCTTCGTCGATTGCTCCGCAGCAATCAACTCGTTGAGCCAGCGCACTTCGCGCTCGCTTGATTCGAGACCGAGTTGATGGAGCTGGCGGGTATAGCGGTCCAGTTGCCCGCTGGCGCGTTTTATCGCTTCCCGCAGTCCTTCTCGGCGCTCCTCGACCTGCCTCCGCCGTCCCTCCAGGATTCGCATCCGCGCTTCCGCGGGGGTGCGGCCGAAGAAGGCCAGATGAACGCCGAAGCCGTCGTCGGTGTAGTTCTGTGGTCCGGTATCGGCGAGCAGTTCCGCGAACCGCTCCCGCCCGGTGTC
Organism: Nocardia niigatensis NBRC 100131; assembly: GCF_000308655.1. Classification (GTDB taxonomy): domain Bacteria; phylum Actinomycetota; class Actinomycetes; order Mycobacteriales; family Mycobacteriaceae; genus Nocardia; species Nocardia niigatensis. The sequence continues at coordinate 120,278 of NZ_BAGC01000071.1, forward strand.
GGTCAGGTTGTAGACGCGCCGCGCACGGCGTGTTGCCAAGCCCTGCGGACTCTCCTCCGCGATGAGGCCGTCGGACTGCATGCGCCGCAGGGTCGGATACAGCGACCCGTAGGAGAAGGCCCGGAACGGGCCCAGCAGACCGGTGAGCCGCTTGCGCAACTCGTAGCCGTGCATCGGTGATTCGAGGAGCAGCCCGAGGATTGCCAACTCCAGCACGGGCTTCACCTCCTGACTGTTGTGTTCAGACCTAACCGATGGATGCAGTTCCAAACTATATCGCGCCGATATATTTTGCGCGCACTCCGCCGCCGGCGACGGCCCCCGGCGGCGCCGAAAGTTCCGGGGAGGCGGAACAGCGCGTGCGGGCTCGGGGCCCCCGCAAGTACTCTGGGTCCCGTGCGAATACAGCGGCAGGTAGTGGACTATGCGCTCCGGCGCCGGTCCCTGCTGGCCGACGTCTACGCGGGCAGGGTGGACGTCGCCGAAGTGTGCGATGCGAATCCGTACCTGTTGCGTGCGGCGAAGTTCCACGGGCGGGGGAGCGAGGTCACATGCCCTATCTGCAGGAAAGAGCAGCTGACTCTCGTATCGTGGGTCTACGGCGACGGGCTGGGTCCCGTCGCGGGTTCCGCCCGCACGCCGGAGGAACTGGTCCGGTTGGCCGAGACTCGCGAAGAGTTCTCGGTGCATGTGGTCGAGGTGTGCCGGACCTGCAGTTGGAATCATCTGGTGCAGTCCTATGTGCTGGGCTTGGCCCCGGCACCGACGAGGCGCCGCCGCACCGGCGCCCGTCGCACGGCCGCCGAGTGAGAGGCCACGTCGACTGCTGAACAGCGGGCACGAGCGTGCCCGCCGCGGTGCACGCGTGACCGCATGAGCCACCCGGACCCTATCGAGCTAGTTATTGGAGAGCCAGGCTGTGACATCGCCCTATGACGACGGACCGCACGGCGGCCGCCCCCGTGGCGGTTCGCAATCCGGCCCAGGCGGCTACCCGCCGCCCAGACCGGCAGGCCCGCCGCCCGGGGCGCGTCAGCCCGCGGGGCGCCCCGCGCCCGGCAACGGTGGCCCGCAGCGCGGACCCGTGGGAGGTCCCGGCGGCATACCGCCGCGCGGACCGAACGGGCAGCCGCAGCGCGGACCCGCACCGCAGGGCGGTCAGCCGCCGCGACGTCCGGGGCCGCCGCAGCAGCGGCCCGGCGCGGGCAACGGCAATCCGGATGCGACACGCAAACTTCCCCATCCCGCCAATTCCGGCCCGAACGAGAGGGTGAATACCGGAGCGCGCCAAGCGGTTCCGAATCACGCCCCGCGGGCGGCCGCCTCCGACCGCACCCAGCGGATCCCCGAGCGCGCCGTGCGCTCGGGAGCCGGCACGGGCACCGGCACCCGGCCGCGCCCGGCCGACGACCGCACCCGCCCGCCGTCGGGCGCGCAGCCCGCGACCCGGCGCGCGCAGAACGGCACCCCCTCGGGACCGCCGCCGCGGCGGCCCGGTGGCGGCTCCGGCGGTGGCGGCCAGAGCGGCAAGCCTCGCAAGACCTCGTATTGGCGGCTGGCCCGGCGCCTGGTCTACATCGGCATGGCGCTGGTGCTCGGACTCGCGAGTTCGGTGTTCCTGTACGCGTATTCGACGGTGAACGTGCCACAGCCCGGCGACCTGAAGAACAATCAGGTGGCCACCATGTTCATGAGCGACGGAACCTCGGTGCTGGCGAAGGTCATTCCGCCGGAGGGCAACCGCACCGACGTGACGATCGACCAGATCCCGCCGCACGTGCGCAATGCGGTGATCGCCGCGGAGGACCGCTCCTTCTACACCAACCCGGGCTTCTCCATCCAGGGCTTCGGCCGCGCGTTCGTCGGTCAGCTGACCGGAAACACCGACGCCGGTGGTGGTTCGACGATCACCCAGCAGTACGTGAAGAACGCGATGGTCGGTAACGAGCACTCGCTGACCCGTAAGCTGCGCGAGCTGGTGATCTCGGCCAAGATGGCCAAGCAGTGGTCCAAGGATCAGATCCTGGCCGCGTACCTGAACACCATCTACTTCGGCCGTGGTGCCTACGGTATCGACGCGGCGTCCAAGGCGTACTTCGACAAGAAGGTCCAGGACCTGTCGGTGGCCGAGGGCGCGGTGCTGGCCGCGACCATTCAGCAGCCGTCGAACCTGGATCCGGAGAAGAATCCGCAAGGGGCGCAGGCCCGTTGGAAGTACGTGCTGGACGGCATGGTCGACGGCGGCAACCTGCCCGCGACGGATCGCGCGAACATGCAGTACCCCACCGTGATTCCGGCGGCGCAGGCGCAGAAGGACAAGACGCTGGATGCCGGGCCGGAGGGCCTGATCAAGACGCAGGTGCTCAAGGAACTCGAGGCCGCCGGCATCACCGAGCACGACCTGAACACCGAGGGCCTGCAGATCACCACGACCATCGACGTCAAGGCGCAGCAGGCGGCCGTGGACGCGGTCACCAAGGTGATGGACGGCGAACCCGACAAGCTGCGCGCCGCGCTGTCGTCGGTGGATCCGAAGACCGGTGCGGTGCGCGCCTACTACGGCGGCTCCGACGGTCAGGGCCTCGACTACGCGAATCAGGGTCTGCCGCCGGGCTCCTCGTTCAAGGTTTTCGGTCTGGCCGAGAACCTGGAGATGGGCAAGCCGCTCTCGACGCTGTACGACTCCTCGCCGGTCACCGTCCACGGCATCACCATCACCAACGTCGAGGGTGAGCAGTGCGGCATGTGCACCATCGCCGAGGCGCTGAAGCGCTCGCTGAACACCAGCTTCTATCGCATGGAGCTGGACATGACGGGCAACGGTCCGCAGAAGATCGCCGACATGGCGCACAAGCTCGGTATCCCGGACACCATTCCGGGCGTGGGCAAGACCCTCGTCGAGCCGGACGGCAGCCCACCCAACAACGGCATCGTGCTGGGTCAGTACCGGGTGCGCACGCTGGACATGGCCTCCGCGTACGCCACCCTGGCGGCCTCGGGCATGTACCACGCGCCGCACTTCGTGCAGAAGGTCGTCGCCTCCGACGGCACCGTGCTGCTGGACCGCGGCGAGACCGCGGGTGAGCAGCGGGTCTCGGCGGCGGTGGCGGACAACGTGACCGACGCGATGAAGCCCATCGCGGCGTGGTCGCGCAACCACCAGCTCGCCGGCGGCCGCCTCTCGGCCACCAAGACCGGTACCAACCAGAAGGACGGCAGCAACGAGAACCGCGACGCCTGGATGGTGGGCTTCACCCCGTCGCTGTCCACCGCGGTCTGGGTGGGTACCGACCAGGGTGACGCGCTGCGCAATGCCAACGGCGGCATGATCTACGGCTCGGGTCTGCCGGCCGATATCTGGAAGGCGACCATGGACGGGGCCCTCAAGGGCACGCCCAACGAGAACTTCCCGAAGCCGGCCGTGATCGGCGGTCAGGCCGGTGTGCCGTCCTGGTCGGCACCGTACACCGCGCCCTCGACCACCGAGGCGCCGGTGGCGCCGCCGGTGATCACCACCAGCCAGATGCCGATTCCGGGTCTGCCGTGGTCGATTCCGGTTCCGGGACTGGCCCCGAACCCGCAGAACCAGCGGCAGTCCCAGCCCGAGACCCAGACGCAGGACCAGGGCAATGGCGCCGGCACCGGGCCCGGTCCGATGCCGGGTCAGCCGGTCGCGCCGGCCGACGGATCGACGCCGACGACCGCGCCGAACGGCGGCTACGGAAACGGCAATGGGAACGGCAATGGGAACGGGTCACGGCCGACTCGGTAGCCTGCTGCCGTGATCGAGCAGGAACTGGTGCACCGGCCGGCCGCCTCGGGCGCGCCGGCCGGTGACGCGCTGAAGCCGGGGGAGGCACCAGGAGTGGAAGATGCTGGCGCACAGCGCGATACGCCGGTGGTCTACGAGTCGCCGGAACCGCTGGCGGCCGATCTGCGGTCGGCCGACGACCGGGACAAACCGAGTCGCACCGATACGCTGACCGCGCAGCTGTGCGATCTGATCGGCGGACCGGTCGGCGACCACGCGGTGATCGGCCGGGTGCGGTTCTGGACCCCCATGCGGGTGCTGATGGCGTTCGCGGTGCTGTTCCTGGCGTTCAGCTGGTTCGGCAAGGCGGCCTGTATCCAGCAGCGGCCGGACGCCGCGGGCGTGATGGGTCTGGACTGGAACAACGGCCGGCAGTACATCGCCATGTGCTACTCCGACACCGTGCCGCTGTACGGGGCCGAGCATCTCAACGAGGGCGCGTTCCCGTACAAGAAGCAGTGGGTGGAGTTCCCCGACGGCCGCCCGCAGGTCCGGTACATGGAGTATCCGGTGCTGTCGGGCCTGTACCAGTACATCTCCATGGGAATCGCCAAGGCGTGGAAGCTGTCACCGCTGCCGGGGCACCGGGCGCTCGAGGTGGTCATCTACTTCGATGTGGTGGCCGTCGGGCTGGCGCTGGCCTGGCTGGTGACCATCTGGGCGACGGCCCTGTCCGCGGGGCGGCGGGTCTGGGATGCCGCGCTGATGGCGCTGTCGCCGCTGGTGCTGGTGCACGCCTTCACCAATTTCGACACGCTGGCAACGGCTTTCGCGGCGGGCGGGCTGCTGGCCTGGGGCCGGCGGCGGCCGGTGCTGGCGGGCATTCTGCTGGGCCTGGGCGGGGCGGCGAAGCTGTATCCGCTGCTGCTGCTGGGCCCGATCCTGATCCTGTGCGCCCGCGCCGAGCGACTCGGTGAGGACGAGGCGGCGTGGGGCGGCATCCGCCCGATGCGCGCGGCGGGCGGAGCGATCGCGGCGGCGGCCATCACCTGGCTGGCGGTGAACGCGCCCATCGCGGCGCTGTATCCGAACGGCTGGTGGGAGTTCTTCCGGCTCAACACCGAACGGCACGCCGACCCGGATTCGTTCTACAACGTGATCACCTCGTTCACCGGATGGACCGGCTTCGACGGGGTGCTGAGCGCGCAGCAGTCGCCCTCGATTCTGAACGCGGTATCGCTGCTGCTGTTCCTGGCGGCCTGCGCGGGTATCGGCTGGATCGGCCTGACGGCGACGCGCCGGCCGCGCTTGGCGCAGTTGGCCTTCCTGGTGGTGGCGGCGTTCCTGCTCACCAATAAGGTGTGGAGCCCGCAGTATTCGCTGTGGCTGGTACCGCTGGCGGTGCTGGCGCTGCCGCAGCGGCGAATCCTGCTGGCGTGGATGACGATCGACGCCCTGGTCTGGGTGCCGCGCATGTTCTATTACCTGGGCCCGGATCACAGGGGCCTGCCCGAGCAGTGGTTCACCGGCACGGTGGTGCTGCGCGATCTGGCGGTGGTCGCGTTGTGCGTCCTGGTGATCCGGCAGATCTATCATCCGGACGAGGATCCGGTGCGCCGCGACGGCATCGACGATCCGGGCGGCGGGATTCTCAATCGCGCCCCGGATCCGCAGGTGGCCTGGTTGCCGCCGTTCCTGCGGCCCCGGCAGCCGCTGCCGGTCCCCTAGCGAAAACCGAAGTCCCCCGTGCCGATCAGCACGGGGGACTTCGCGTTGGGCGGCCGCTCGATTCAGAGGAAGCGGGCCAGCTGCGGCACCGCCTCGCCGGGGTGCTTCGCCTGGAAGCCCTCGCCGAGCGCCTCGAGCTTCCAGTCCGCGCCGGGGGCCGGGCGGTACATCTTGGCCATCGCCATCGCGGTGTAGGACATGCCGCCTGCGAGGGTGAACCGCGCGAGCTCGGCATTGTTGGCGCTGTCCACCAGGCGGCAGTAGGCGTTGGCGATCTGCTCGAAAGTGTGGCCCTTGTAGGAGGTCACGATGAACAGCAGCGTGGTGACGTGGGCCGGGATGCGGGAGAGATCGACCATGATCTCCTCGTCGTCGCCGTCGCCCTCGCCGGTGAGGTTGTCACCCTGGTGGCGGATGGCCCCGTCCTTGGAGTTGAGGCTGCCGTAGTAGACGACGTCGACGGGGCTGCGGTCGGCGAAGAGCACCACCGAGGCGTCCAGGTCCACGTCGACGGACTTGTTGCCGAAGATGCCGCCGCGCTTGACCGGATCCCAGCCCAGGCCCATCTTCACGTAACCCAGTGCGCTGCCGCCCTCTTTGCGCAGATTGATGCGCTGGCCCTTGACCAGGCTGACGGCGTGGCCGACCGGCAGATCGCGATCCTCCTGGGCGGGCGGCGCGTACCCGGCGGGCGGGGGGAAACCGCCGACGGGCTGCTGGTAGGCGGGCGGCGGCGGATACGACTGTCCCGGAGCCGAATACCCCGGGCCGGGCGGCGGCGGGTAGCCACCGGTCGGCTGGTACTGCTCGGCCGGTGCGGGCGGCGGATAGCCGCCGGTGGGCGCGTATTGCGGCGCCGGCGGCGGGTATCCGCCGGTGGGCGGGTACTGCTCAACGGGCTGTGGATAACCCGGCGCGGGTGGGGGCGGGGGATAGCCGCCGGTCGGCGCGTAATCGCCGGTGGGCACGGGGGCCGGGTATCCGCTGGACGCGAATTGCTCGGGCGCGGGCACGAATTGCTGCGGCGCGGACTGCTCGGGAGCGGGCGGGGGCGGCGGCGCGGGAGCCGGCGCCGCGGCCGGCGCGGCCCCGTCCACGTGGACACCGTGATCGGTGACCAGGGCGGCGAATCCGCCCGCGTAGCCCTGTCCGACGGCACGCGCCTTCCATCCGCCCTGGCGACGGTACAACTCCAGTGCGATGACGATGGATTCGGTGCTGAGGTCGTCGATCCGGTACTCGTACAACACGTTTCCGGACGTGTCGCTCACCCGGGCGACCGGTGCCGTCAGCTGCCCGAAGCTGGCGTTGGCGTCGTCGAGGGTGATGACGGCCCGAAGCTGTTCGATATCAGCGGGAATCGCGTCCAGGGAGACGGCGAGGACGGCGGCCTGGCCGGGTGCGCCGGGCCGCAGGGTGACACCGGGCCCGGAGGGTTGGTTGAAGAAGACGAAATCGGCATCGGAACGTACCGTGCCTGCGGTGGTCACCAGTAGTGCCGAGAGGTCGGCCGGTGCGGCCACCTGCACGCTGATCACCAGATCATGGACGCTCAGAGGGCCGTTCTGGCCCTTCACCAAAACTGCGGACAAGATCGACCCTTCGTTGTCGGTGCTGTCGCTGCCCACTCTACGAGAAACGCGGCGACACGGACCGTGGCGATGGCGGCGGTGGTGTCCGGGGATGCCCGGACGGCGTGGCAGTATCGGCTGGGTGAGCGACGGTGAGGTCGATCCCGCGGAAGCGCACGAACAGTACCTGCGAGCCTTCCGGCACCCCGCCGTGTCCCGAGACCAGCTGCGTGACCTGCTCGATGCCGTGAACGCCTTCCTCGACACCATCACTCCCAAGCACGGCGAGTACGTCCCCAGCGGCGGCTGGGCGCCCGAGTCCACCGCCATGGCCTTCCAGATCGGCCGCGCGGTCGAGCAGGTGCTGTCCGAGCGGGAGGACGCCGATCGGGAGCTGGTGCGCCGCCGCGATATTCGCGACCGCCTGGTGGCGGCCCTGGACGCGGTGCTGGACTGCCTGCGCAGCCTGCCCGAGCTGGCCGAGGCCGAGGTGAAATTGGGCACCATCTGCGTGAACGAGGGCTTCCAGGTCTATGAGGACGGTTCGGTGCGCACCACGCCCAGGCAGGAGGCGAACGCCGATGCCGGACTGCTGGAGCGGCGGCGCGCCGAACTGGACGAGCAGATGACGGCCGCGGTGGCCGCCCGGGCCGGGCTGGTGGACGACACCACCGATCTGATCCGGGAGCGACTCGGGGTGGCCGAGGTGGGGATTCCGTGGGTGATCCTGGCCGCCACCCAGGGCGGGCTGGACGTGTCCGAGCCGTTCGAGTTCGCGGCCGAGCATCTGCCCGACTGTGAGCTGCGGGATCTGATGGTGCAGTTGGTGACCGATATCGAGCTGGCCCGCACGCTGGAGGAACCCGCCGAACCCCAGCATTAGCCCGAATCGGCGGCATCGGCCCGAATCGGCACCGAAGCCGCACCGGCGGTGCGACTCTGGCTGGCAGGAACCCGAACCGGCCTTCCGAGGGGAGATTTCGGTGAAGAAGCTCATCAATGATCCGGCCGACGTGGTGGGGGCCGCGCTGGCCGGGATGGCCGCGGCGCATCCCGGGCTGCGGGTGGATGTGAAGCAGCGCATCGTGGTGCGCGCCGACGCGCCGGTGGCGGGAAAGGTGGGCCTGGTCTCGGGCGGCGGTTCCGGTCACGAGCCGCTGCACGGCGGGTTCGTCGGGCTCGGCATGCTGGACGCGGCCTGTCCGGGGGAGATCTTCACCTCGCCGGTGCCCGATCAGATCCAGGCCGCCACCGCCGCGGTGGACGCCGGAGCGGGCGTGCTGCACATCGTGAAGAACTACACCGGCGATGTCATGAACTTCGAGATGGCCGCGGAGCTGACGGCCGCTGAGACCGGTATCGAGGTGCGGTCGGTGGTGGTCGACGACGATGTGGCCGTGCAGGACAGCCTCTACACCGCCGGGCGGCGGGGGGTGGGCGCGACGGTGATCCTGGAGAAGATGGCGGGCGCGGCCGCGGAACAGGGCCGGCCGCTGGCGGAGGTGGCGCGCGTAGCGGCGGCGGTGAACGCGAATTCGCGCAGTATGGGCATGGCGCTGACCTCGTGCACGGTCCCGGCGGTCGGGCATCCGACCTTCGAGCTGGGCGAGCACCAGATGGAGATCGGCATCGGCATCCACGGCGAACCCGGGCGGGTGCGGGTGCCGCTGGCCCCGGCGCGGGATGTGGCGCAGATGCTGCTGGAGCCGATCCTCGCGGATCTGCCCTTCACTCAGGGTGATCGAGTGCTCTGCTTCCTCAACGGGATGGGCGGAACGCCGCTGATCGAGCTCTATGTGATGTTCGACGAGGTATCGCAGATCCTGCGCGGGCACGGGATCCACATCGAGCGTTCGCTGGTCGGCCCGTACATCACCGCGCTCGAGATGGCGGGCTGCTCGATCACCCTGACCAGGCTGGACGAGGAGCTGACGGCGCTGTGGGACGCGCCCGTGCGGACGCCGGCGCTGCGGTGGGGCCTGTGATGACGATGGTGGACGCGGCCGCGTGGGTGCGCGGGTTCGGCGAGCTGGTGGACGCGAACGCCACGCAGCTGACGGCGCTCGACGCGGCCATCGGCGACGCCGACCACGGCACGAATATGCAGCGGGGCATGACGGCTGCTGTTGCGGCGCTGAATGATTCGACTCCCGACACTCCCGGGGAGATCTGCAAGCAGACGGCGATGGTGCTGATCCGCACCATCGGCGGCGCCAGCGGCCCATTGTTCGGGACCTTCTTCCTTCGCTTCGCCGGATCGATCGAAAGCGGTTCCGAAATCGCCGATTTCGCGCGCGCGTTCCGCGCCGGGCTGGACGGTGTGATCGCGCGCGGGAAGGCCGAGCCCGGGGACAAGACCATGGTCGACGCACTCGGGCCCGCGGCGGACGCCCTCGACGAGCAGGTGGCGGGCGCCGCGTCGGCGCGACAGGTCCTCGACGCCGCGGTGACCGCCGCGGAGGCCGGGCGGGACGCCACCACTCCCCTGGTCGCACGCAAGGGACGAGCCTCGTATCTGGGCGAACGCAGTGCGGGACACCAGGATCCGGGTGCCACCAGCGCGGCGCTGCTGGTCCGGGCCGCGAGACAGGCACTGCGGTGATCGGCCTGGTGGTGGTGTCGCACAGCCGGGCGCTGGCCGAGGCCGTGGTGGCGCTCGCCGCCGGACTACTGCCCGATCAGGGTGTGCCCGTGCGCATCTCGGCGGGAGTGTCCGGCACCGAATTGGGGACGGATGCGGTCGCGGTCGCCGAGGCGATCACCGCCGCCGATTCCGGTGACGGCGTGCTGGTGCTGATGGATCTGGGCAGCGCGATACTGTCCGCGCAGACCGCGCTGGATCTGCTCGAATCCCCCATCGCCGTGCGGCTTTCCGCCGGCCCGCTGGTCGAGGGCCTGGTGGCGGCACTCGCCGCGGCCGGTGGCGGCGCCGATCTGAGCGCGGTCGCGCGGGAGGCCGAGAATGCCCTGGCCGCCAAGCGGGCCCAGCTCGGCGAGGCCGGGGTCGCCGGTGATCCACAGTCATCCACAGGTGTGAAGCCGGTGGATGATTCCGCGATCGTCGAAGTCGTCGAGGTGACGAACGAACACGGCCTGCACGCCCGCCCGGCCGCCGAACTGGTCTCGGCCCTGCGCGATCTCGAGGCGGTGGTGGCCCTGCGCAATGCCACCACCGGCGTCGGTCCCGTCCCGGGCGACAGCCTGACCCGGGTACTCACCCTCGGCGTGCTGCCCGGCCAGCTGCTCGAGGTCAGTGCCGCCGGACCCGACGCGGCGCGGGCGGTCGCGAAAGTGCGCGCCCTGACCGAGAATCGAGATCATGACCAGCCTCGCTGAGAAAGCCACGACGTTCCTGTCCCTGCACCGGCCCGGCGATCCCGTGATCCTGCCGACGGTCTGGGATTCCTGGTCCGCGAAGCTCGTGCAGGACGCCGGTTTCAGTGCGCTCACCATCGGCAGCCACCCGCTCGCCGACTCCATGGGCAAGCGCGACCAGGAGGGCATGACCTTCGCCGACGTGCTGGGCCGGGTCCGCGAGATCACCGCCACCGTGGACATTCCGGTATCGGTCGACCTGGAGTCCGGGTACGCGGAGAAGCCGTCCCGGATCATCGAGGGCCTGCTCGAGGCGGGCGCGATCGGCTTCAATCTCGAGGACTCCGTGCACAGTGAGGGCGGGCGGCTGCGCACCCCGCAGGAGCACGCCGACCTGGTCGCCGAGCTGCGCGCCGCCGCGGACGCCACCGGCGTGCACGTGGTGATCAATGCCCGCACCGACGTGTTCCTGCGCCCGGACACCGGCGCCCCGGAGGAGCGGCTGGCGAGCGCGCTCACCCGGCTGCGGCTGGCCGCCGAGGCGGGCGCGGACGTGCTGTACCCGGTGGGCCGGCACCAGCCGGACGTGCAGCGCACGCTCACCTCGGAACTGCCGCTGCCGGTCAACGCCATCGGCGTGCCCGATCAGGGCGCCCCGGCCTATTTCGCCGAACTCGGCGTGGCACGGGTCAGTTTCGGCCCGTTCTTCCAGCGCGCCCTCACCGAGTCGGCGAACACGCTGCTGGCCGGCTGGCGCTGATCAGGACCGGACCCGCAGGAAGTAGTCGAGGATCTCCTCCGCGGCGCGGATGCCCGACGCCGCGGTGACGGCCACGCGCGGATGGTTCCAGTTCCGCTGTTCCAGTTCGCCGTGGCGGGGCCGGATGGCGACGTCCGCGGTGCGCAGCATCTCGGCGTCCAGCGCGCCGTCGCCGGCGGCCAGCAGGGGCGATTCGGGGTGCAGTTCGCCGGCGTCCAGCAGGCGCCGGCGGACCTCCTGCACCGCACGGCTCTTGCAGACCGGCGCGGGCATGGTGTAGATCTTGCGGCCCTGCTGGGAGACCGTCCAGCCGCGCGGACGGCACCAGGCGTCCCACTCGGCGAGGAAGCCGTCGGGCACCCGAAACGGGTCCACCACCAGATAGCAGAACAGGTCGTCGGCCTCGCGCAGGCGCAGCGCGAAGGATTCGTCCACGCGCGCACGCAGTTCCGCGCGCACCTCGATCAGGGTGGCGCATTCGGCGCGCACCCGCGCGTCCAGCGCGGAACGCCAGCGCCGGTCGGGGAGCCCGTTGCGCAGGATGGTGCCGCCGTTGCTGGTGACCGCGTAGGGCGGCGGCCCGCCGGGCAGCCGGACCCGGTGGTACTGCTCGATGGTGCGGGTGGTGACCGGAACCAGCGCCGCCGCCGAGGCGAGCCTGCTGAGCCGCTGGGCCGCGACGACCGTCATGTACGACAGCGGCTGTCCCTCATGGTGTTCCACGCACACCGTCTCCGGTTCGGCGTTCCCGAAGGCCGCTCGCGTGTAGATCACCGTGCGATCCAGATCGGTCGCCACCATCATCCCGTGCTGCCGCACCGGCTACCCCTTCACTTCCTTGATCAACCCGATACAGGCATACGCCAAATCCGGCACCGTCTCGACCCGCACACCGCGTGCCGCGGCGAGCAGGCGGATATGCGCGTGTTCCGGCGCCTGTGGATCCCGCACCAGCACGCGCCACGGCACCCGGCGCAACAGCACCCGGGTCGTCTCTCCCACACCGGGTTTCACGAAATTCGCACTGGAGATCCCGTATTCGGCGCGCACTTTCTCCACCGACGCCCAACCCGCCCAGGTGGGGGTACGGTCGGCGTTCAGCAGGGCCTGTACCCGCGCGTCCGCCAGCGGCCGCACCCGGTCGAAACACGCGGTGACCGCATCCAGCAGATGGTTGGACACATCCTGATCCGCGAGCTCGCGATAGAACTTGGCCCCGTGGAACTGCCCCGGCCCGATCAGGCCGGGGTTGAGCACGGTTCGTGAAACCAGGCCCGACACAGTCGAATTCAGGCATGCAGAGGCGATGAGGAAGTCGTCGCGGGTGCCGAAGGTCCGCACGCTGCCACCCGGATCGGCGAGCACCGCGAGATCGTCGTTGAACCGCGCCCCACCCGCGGCCGCGTACGCGTCCAGCGCCGCGGCGAGCTCCTTGGTGATCGCACCCTTGCCGGTCCACCCGTCCACGAACACGACCTGTGCCGGATCATGGTGCCGGGCAAGGTAATCCAGCGCGACATCGTCGATGCCCCGATCCCGGACGATCGACACGGCGTAGTGCGGCGTCTCGATGCCCCGGGTGGCCAGCCACCGCCGCATGAGCACCCCGACCGGCGTCCCCGCCCGAGCCAGCGACGCCAGCACCACATCGCTGCCTCGCTCCGCGATCACCAACTCCGACACCGTGGCCACCGCCAGCGCCAGCCGCTCGGCACTCTCCGCGAGCACCCGCTCGAACAACGCCCGATACTCCGCGTCCGGCTGATACTCCACCGGCAGCGACTCCGCGTAGTGCGCCACCCCGGCCTGAATCCGCCGCTCGCGTTCCGCCACATCGGCTTCCAGCGCCTCGTCCGACAGATCGGTGAGCAGCCAGCTCACCTCGTCGCACGCATACGATCCGAATTCGGGCCCGTGCAACGGCCCCGGCAAGCCGGCCCCCACAGCCCCGGGCCGAGACGTGCCACGCGCATCGGGCATATCGATTTTCGCCGCTGGGGTGACCACGGCAGTGGACCTCGCGGCCCGCTGGAATCCGTTGTGCCGGAGGGCCGCGTGCCCTCGGGTGTCGCTCGCCGAGGCGGTCGGGCCCGAGTCAGGTCCGGAGCGGCGCGGGCGGCCGGCGACGAGCGCACGTGGGTCCGCGCCGGGTAGTACGGCCAACATCACGTCGGCGCCGGAGGCGGTCAGCACGTCGATGAGTCCGCCCGCGGCCGTGAGCCGTCCGGTGTCGGCGGGTCGATCGACGATGACGAGCAGGATCGGGTCCGCCTGTCGATCGGACCGGCCGTCGAGGCCGGGGTGCTGCCGATCGGCTGCCGCATGATCGCGGGCGCCGGGCGAGGGCTCGGGCCAGCTGGCGTTGTACAGGAATCGCGGGGCGCTCTCGCCGGATTCTGGTGCGGTGAAACGGAATCCACGGCGCAGGGGATAGCCGGGCTCATCGAGGACATACGCCGGGGAGCGCGTCGTGGTCTGATAGCGAGCCGGAGTGCCCGCATCGGCCAGGGCCGCGGCGATGCGCAGCGGCAGGTACATGAGTTCTTCGTGGGCGATGACGATCACCGGGCGTTGCGGGTCCGGGCCGTCGGTCATGGCCGCGAGCGCCCGTGTCAGCTCGGCCACCACCTCGCTGAGCGCCGTCTCGAAGGGCGCGGCGTCGGTGTCGAGGAAACCGTGGCGGCCGCCCTCGGGAACCTGGTGCGGCCAGGGCAGTTCGACGCGGAGGCAGGCGCCGGTCCGATCCGCGATCGGGTTGAGGACCGGTTCGGGCAGCGCGGTGACGGCGTCGACGAGGCCGGCCGGCAGGTGGGTGCTGCCGCGGGCCAGGCAGACGGTGTCGATGCGGGCGCCGAGTTCGGCGGCGGCCGCGGCGAAGGCGCGGCGGTCGGTCTCGGTGCGCATGTCCACCAGGGAGGCCAGGATGTAGTGGCTGCGGGGGGTGTGCGCGTGCAGGGCCCGGATGGCGTCCAGAGCGGTTGCACCGGTGGAGATCTCGTCGTCCACCAGGACCATGGGCAGGTCGTTGTGGAAAACCGTGGCGGGCATCGGCTGCAGCAGGTGGGAGGTGGCGTGTGAATGGCCCTCCTCGAAACCGGCGAGAGTTTCGGCGGTGGGCACGTCACGGCGGGTGGAGTGCAGGTAGCACCGCGCGCCGATGCGGGCCGCCACGGTGTGGCCGAGTCCGGTCGCGGTTTCGGCGAAGCCCAGCACCACCGCGGTGGATACCGACCAATCCGGCTGCGGTGCAACAGCTCCCATCTCGGATCGGGCCGACTGCGCCGCACGATCGGAGGTGTCCGGGCCGAAGGGTTGCGGCGCAGAGTCTTCGGCGGAGGTGCTCGGGAATCCGCCGGGGCGAGAGGAGAGCAGCTCGCGCACCAGGTCGCCGAGGCGGTTGCCCGCATCGAGGACGCGATGGGGGTCGGTGGGGAGGTGCTTTCCCAGCACGGTCGAGACCAGCAGGTGGGCGCGGCGAGGGTTGCGGCGGAGGCCCGGTTCGACCAGGGTGTCGACGCGCCAATCAGGTTCCGGGAGTAAGGAATCGGTGTGGCGGAGGGTGAGCCCGAGGTGTCGGGTGGCCCAGGGTAGGGCGGGGTCGGCGGTCACGATTCGACCAGGGCCTTGAGCAGGTCCACGAAGGAGACTCCTTGATTGGCGACGCCGAACACCTTGGCGCGCAGCATGATCTGGTGTGCCCAGCTGCGGTGCGGGCGCATTTCGTTCATCTTGTTGCGGTACTCGGAGGCGGCGACGCCGCCCGCGCCGGTGCTGAGAATGTCGAGGGCGTCGGCGTATTCCTCGTGCGTGACGATCGACAGGGCGTGCACGACGGCCACATGCGAGGGATGGATGACGGTCTTGCCCTGGATTCCATTGGCCCGGTCGAGCGTGATCTCCCGCAGCAGCCCGTCCATGTCGCGGCTGACCAGTGACTGCCGGAAGGGCACGGCGTCCACCTCGGCGAAGGGCGAGGTGCGCAGCAGCGGCCGGAACATGCGGGCGTGGTCGGCGAAGTACTCCCAGACCGGGCCGGTGATGGTGAATCCGGTGCCGTCGGCGCGCCCCAGATAGTTGACGATGTCGGCGATCACGTCCGCGATCACGCGCACGTCGTAGATGGTCAGGTCGCGGTCGCGGCGAATCCCGAAGGTGGAGCACATATCCGTGGCCCCGATCCGCACGGCCAGGATCCGCTCGCGATGCTCGGCGAGCAGCGCGCCGATGCGCCGGAGTTCGCGGTCGCGGGTCTCACGGTGCACGAGCGCGGGGGATTCCAGCACCGGCATTCCGAAGACGGTGCGGCCCAGGCGTTGCGAGGTCAGGCCGAGCGCGTGCAGGTAGTCGGCCGCGCAGGAGCTGTCGAACTTGGGCAGCACGAATCCGGTGAGCGCCGCCGCGCCGGGCCCGAGCCGGTCGGCGATCTCGCCGATGCTGTGCGGGTCGCGGACCCGTACGAACAGCAGCGGGTAGGCCTCGCCGGTGCCGGCCAGCTCGTCGATCGTCCGCGCGGCCTGCGACTTCCCGTATTCGACGTCGTGGTCGGCGACCGCGTCCTCGAGGTCGATGACCATCGAGCACACGCCGCGTTCGGCGCGGCGCAGGATGGTGGCGGTGAGTTCGGGCCGGGTGGCGGGCACGTAGAGGGTCGCGCCCAGCGCCATGGCGAGCAGGTGGGGGTCGCCGGAGCCGCCGAAGGGTTCGGGCAGCCGGTGGAACAGCCGCCGTAGCTCCGGGCCGGGCACCTGCCGGAAATGCCGCAGCGGGAAGCGTTTCCGCAGTGAGACCGGCGCGACATCCGGATCGCTGGTGATCATCGCGGTCATCGTCGCGGTCGTCCTCCTGCTGACTTTCGGTCTATCTGTCGGTATTTCGCATGCGCTCGACCACTCCGGCGACGAACGCGGAGATGGCGTCGAGTTCGGACACGTAGGCCCAGTAGTCGGGGTGGCGTCCGGTCAGGCCCGCGCTCGCGCGATCCAGGCGTTCGGCCTGGGCGTCGAGCACCGAACCCCATTGCGGGACGACGCCTTTGTTGACCGCGAGCATCTGCGCGTCGCGCAGTTTGAAGCGGACGGCCTTGGCGCGTTCGGCCGGCTGGTCGCGGACCGCGCGCAGCACGGCGAGCCGATCGGTCACGGTCTCGGCGCGCTCCTCGGCGGTGGCGAGGTGGGCGCGGGCGGTGGTGGTCAGGTCGAGCGCGTCCTCCGGGTCGTGGTTGGCCAGGGCGGCCCGGGCGCGGGCCAGATCCGCGTCGGCGGCCTCGACGGCCTCCCGGGCTTGTCGCTCATTGTTGGCCAAATCGTTCGACGACGCAGCCGCGAATTCGCGCAGCAGCGCCGACATGGCCGGCGCGACGCGGTCCAGGCGGTTGCGAGCGGCATCGAGCCGGGTGGCTGCGGAGGCGAGCGCGGTGGTGGCCGAATGCTGTTTGCCGGGTGCGGCTTCCAGGGCACTGGACAGGTCGCGGTTCAGCGTCTCGAGCCGGGTCGCGGCGTCGCGGGTGGCGCCGCCGGCGCCGGCGGCCACCGCGGCCTCGAGTGTGAGCAGTCCCTCATCCACGGCGGCCGCGCATTGCCGGATCGAGGGATAGGCGGCGTGCGGTGAGGCGTCGGCGGCCTGCCGCAGCTGCGTGGCCTGCGCGCGCACCTGCGAGACCAGTTGCGGCACCGACCCGAACACCGCGACCGCGTGTTCGAGGTGCGGCTGGTTGCCGCGGTAGAACTCGTCGACCGCGCGGGCGGCGTCGGCCAGCCGCCGGATGACGGCGTCGATCTCGGGCTGCGGGACGGGCGCGCCGTCCTCGCGTTCGGCCTGGTCCAGCCGGTCGTTGAGGGCAAGGTAGGCGCCCGACGCGTCATAGCAGCGGGCGCGCACGGGTTCCCAGCGCGCGGCCATGCCGCGCTCGGGGAACAGCGCGGCCGACGCGGTGACGGCTGCCTCGGCGATGGTCTGCCGCTGGTCCATATCCAGGAATGCGGTCGTCAGTACCTGCCGGGCCTGCTGCACCCATTCGTTGTTCCGGGGTGCCCGGAACCATCCGCGTCGACGGCCTGCCACGCCCCCGATGTTAGGAGAACCGGCCCGTTGGGGCGACAACGGCGAGGGGTTGTGAAAATCTGTCATATGACAGTTGCTTCCGCAGACTCGCGTTGACCCTTCCCTACCCAAGACTTGGGAAAACCATTACTGTCGAGTCGGCGGAACCGACAAGCAGGACACGCCGTTAGCAAAGAAACGCTTCAAACGCTTTACAACGGAAGGATTCCCGCAATGGGTGTCAGTTTGTCCAAGGGCGGCAACGTTTCACTGACCAAGCAGGCTCCGAACCTGACCCAGGTCGCCGTCGGCCTCGGCTGGGACGTCCGCACCACCACCGGCACCGACTTCGACCTGGACGCCAGCGCCATCGCGACCGGCGCCGAGAAGAAGGCGCTGTCGGACAAGCATTTCGTGTTCTTCAACAACCTGCAGTCCCCCGAGGGCAGCATCGTGCACACCGGCGACAACCTCACCGGTGAGGGCGAAGGCGACGACGAGGTCATCAACATCGACCTGGCGAACACGCCGCCGGCCATCGAGTCCATCTTCTTCCCGGTCTCGATCTACGACGCGGACTCGCGCGGCCAGAGCTTCGGGCAGGTCCGCAATGCCTACATCCGGGTCGTGGACCGCTCCAACGGCGCCGAGCTCGCCCGCTACGACCTGTCCGAGGACGCTTCCACCGAGACCGCCATGGTGTTCGGCGAGCTCTACCGCAACAATGGTGAGTGGAAGTTCCGTGCGATCGGCCAGGGCTACGCCTCCGGCCTCGCGGGCATCGCTCGCGACTTCGGCGTCAATGTCTGAATTCAACAGCTAGCGACACGAAGAGGGCTCGGTCGCACGAGCCCTCTTCGTGTGTCCGACCGCCCACCGACCCCACCACCACGAAAGGCTCGCTGCGGTGCGAATATTCGGCCTCTCCATCATCGTCACCGTACTGTCGCTGATCGCGGCCCTCGTGTATGGCGGCCCCACCGCGCTGCTGCTGTGCGCGATCCTGGGCATCCTCGAGGTCTCGCTGTCCTTCGACAACGCGGTCATCAACGCCAGCATCCTGCAGCGGATGAGCGAATTCTGGCAGCGCATCTTCCTCACCGTCGGCGTCGTCATCGCCGTTTTCGGTATGCGCCTGGTGTTTCCGCTGGCCATCGTGTGGATCACGGCCGGCCTCACTCCGGTACGCGCCTTCGACCTGGCCATGAACCCGCCCGCTGACGGGGCGCTCACCTTCGCCGACGGCAGCCCCTCCTACGAGAAGCTGCTCACCGACGCGCACCCGCAGATCGCGGCCTTCGGCGGCGCGTTCCTGCTGCTGCTGTTCTTCAGCTTCATCCTCGAGGAGCGCGAGGTCACCTGGCTGGACTGGTTCGAACGCCCGCTGGCCAAGCTCGGCAAACTCGACATGCTCGCGGTGGTGCTGACCCTGGCCGGCCTCGTGATCGCGGCGGAATTCATTGCGGCCGACGGCGACCGGTCCACCGTGCTACTGGCCGGCATCCTGGGCGTGGTGACCTACATCCTGGTCGACGGGCTCGGCTCCCTGTTCCATGCCGAGGAGCACGCCGAGGAAGCGACGGGCGGCGGGCCCTCCGCCGTGGTGAAGGCGACCGGCAAGGCGGCGTTCTTCTTGTTCCTGTACCTGGAAGTGCTCGACGCCTCGTTCTCCTTCGACGGCGTGATCGGCGCGTTCGCCATCACCTCCGACCCGATCCTGATTGCCCTGGGCCTGGGCCTGATCGGCGCCATGTTCGTCCGGTCCATCACCGTCTACCTGGTGCGCAAGGGCACGCTCTCCGAGTACGTGTACCTCGAGCACGGCGCGTTCTGGGCCATCGGCGCACTGGCGGTCATCCTGCTCATCACCATCGGCGTGCACGTCAACGAGGTGATCAGCGGTCTGGTGGGCGTGGCGTTCATCGGAGCGGCCTTCCTCACCAGCGTGATCCGCAATCGCCGCGAGGCCGCGGCGGAGGGCGAAGGCGAGGACGCCGAGCAACCGGAGAACGCGCCGGTCGGCTGATCAGAGCATGCGGCGGGGCGTGACCTGATGCCGCGCCCGCCGCAGCGACACCCGCGACCACACCATCTGCTGGACGACCAGCGTCGCCCAGCCCGCCAGAGCCATGCCGGCGATATTGATCAGTAGCTGTGCCGCACTGCCCCACACCGCGGACCCATTGCCGAAGGCCACGCCGAGCGCGATATTGCCGGCGGCGGGGACCGTCGTGACCGAGATGAAAACGCCTGCGAGGCCGAGAGATTTGGCCGAGGTGATGGACAGCACGCCGGCCGCACCGGCCACCACCGCCACGATGAACGACCATTTGTCCGGGGTGTAGATGAAGCCGGTCGCGGGTCGCGGGCCCGCGATGTCGGCAAGGCTGATCCAGCCCAGGCCCCGGGCCGCGAGGGCCAGCAGGATGGTGATGCCGATGGCCGCTGCGAATCCGGCCACCAGCGTGCGAAGCGCCAAGCGCAGCAGCACGAATCGCCGCCGCACCAGCGCCACCCCCAGGGCCGCGATGGGACCGAACTCGGGCCCCAGCACCATGGCGCCAACGGTCAGGATCTGCGAGTCCGTCACGATGGCAATGCTCGCGATCGTCGTGGCCAGGGCGAGGAAGCTCAGGTAGGTCCAATTGAGCTCGGTCTCCTCATAGGCCCGCTGAGCCACCTCCGCCCAGACCACCGCGTCGGCGCTGCTGCCCGGCGTACGGATCTCGGCCTCGAAACCACTACGCGACAACCAGGTTCCGACCTGCTCGAGCTCCATACTGCCCAGCTGATGCACCCGCAGATCACGCAGCTTCTGCACCACGTCGTTGGCGGCTTCGCGGGCCAGTTGCGCGGTGACCAGATCGCCGGCGGGGCGAATCACCGCTCCGCGCAACGCGACCAATCCGGTTACCGCGTCGTCGTTCCCGAGTATGTCGAGAATCTCGTCGGTCAGGGTGGCAGGGGCCAGGATCCGCAGGTGCAGCATGCGTTTCAGTCTGCCGTGCGGAGGCCGCCGCCACCGTCAGGCCCGCACCGGCTGCCGTAGCGAGCCGCGGTTGCTCACCGGGGCCGGCTCGCGCGAGGCCAGCACCATGCCGATCAGGCCGACGCCCAGGCCCGCGACCGTCAACGGGTGCAGCGGCTGATCGATGAACAGCCAGGCCATCAGCGTGGTGACCGCCGGGATGGCGAAGAAGAAACGGCTGACGCGGGTGGTGTCCCAGCGCTGCAGCATGGTGTTCAGCAGCAGGAACGCGCCCATGGAATTCACCAGCACCATCCAGACCATGGAACCGGCGAAGCGGGCCGGGTCCGCGATGTGGAAGTCGCCGCCCGCCAAGGCCATCGCGCCCGCGAAGGGCGCGCTGACCGATACGTGCAGGGCGGTACCGGCGCGCGGATCGATCGCCGGGGTGAAGCGCTTCTGGTACACGGTGCCGAGGGCCAGCCCGAGCAGGCCGACCACGCACAGCAGCAGGCCCGCCGGCGAGAAGCTGGACTGATCGACGACCGCCAGCCCGACGCCCAGGCCGCCGACCCCGAAGCCCAGCCACTGCCGGGCGCTCACGGATTCGCCCAGACCACCGGCGAATACGGCGATCACCACGGGGCTCAGACCCTGCACCAGGGAGATGACGGCGGCGGTGACGTGCTCGTGCATGGCGGTGTAGAAGGCGCCGAACTGCACCATCTGCATGAGCAGGCCCGCCACCAGCGCGTGGGCCAGGTCCTTGCCGCGCGGCCAGACCGCCCGGGCCAGCAGGGCGTAGGCGATGAGCAGCAGGCCGGCGATGCCGAAGCGGGCGAACAGCACCAGCATGGGCGGCGCCGCGCCGACGCCGATGATCCCGGCGATGAAGGCACTGCTCCACATGAGGATGAGGGCCGGCGGGCCCGCCACTTCGAAAAGCCGGTTGTTCATGATTCCTCCACGCCCGTAACCGGTTCAGGTGGTTATACCGTGGCAGGCTTCTACATAACCTGTCAAGGCGGTTACGATGAGGGCATGTCCAGCTTCGCCGATCCACACCTGTTCGTCAGCGGCAATCTCGCGCTGAACTTCATCGGTACGGCCCAGGAACGGCGCACCACCTACCGCGAGCTGCTCACCACCGATGACGAACTCGCGGAATGGGTTACGGCCGCGGGCATTCTCGACACCACACCCGACGCCACCGGCGCGCTCACGCGGGCCGTGAAACTACGCGAGGCCGCCTGGCGACTGATGCTGGCCACCCTCGACGGCCGACCCATCACGGACGCCGACCGGCGACTCGTCAACCAGCACGCTCATGACTCGCTGCCCGAGCTCACCCTGCGCGCCGACGGCAGCGTGCACCGCGGCGGGACACTCGATTCCGCACTCGCGGCGATCGCGCGCTCCGCCATCGAACTGCTCGGCGGCCCCGACCGGGAGCGCATCAAGGAATGCGGGCGAGACGCCTGCACCCGCCTCTACATCGACACGTCACGCGGCGGATCGCGCCGCTGGTGCGATATGGCGATCTGCGGAAACCGAGCCAAGAGCAAGGCTTTCCGCGCCCGGAACACCGAGCCGGCCGGTTGACCGCGCCCGGGCATTGACGAACAGGAAGAAGAACGCCACCAGCAACACGGCCCGGCCCCACACGCCGATCTGCACGATGTTCTGCTCGAACCCGGCGCGGTGACCCGCGCCCAGGGCATAGAAGTAGCGGAAGACACCGATCCCGATACACGCGTCCGCCAGCAGATAGGTGACGATCAGGCTCCACGGCACCTCGAGCAGCACCAGGAACGGGATCAGCCACAGCGTGTACTGCGGCGAATGCACCTTGTGGAACAACAGGAATCCACACAGCATGGCGCCGCTGACGCCGATCCACGGATACACGCCCGCCAGCTGATACCGCCGCCGGCCCAGCCAGCAGGCCAGCGCGAAGGACGCCACCACCAGTAGCGGCGAGGCCGCCGACACTACCGATTGGAATGTCGATTCACCCTCGGCGGTCTGGGCGAACAGCGGCCGTAAACCCCAGTACCACAGGGAATTCGTGGTGATATCGGCCTGACGCAATTGCTGGAAGGTGATCGAGGCGCGCCAGCCGTCATAACCCGCCAGCGCGAACGGCAGATTGATCGCGACCACCGTGCCGATGGCGGTGCCGGCCACCATGAGCGCGCCGCGCACGTCGAAACGCCGTTCCCGCAGCGGGTTCTCCCCGAGCAGCACGTAAATGATCAATGGCAGCACGAAGATTCCGGGATACAGCTTGAAACAGAAGCCGATGGCCAGGAATACCGCCGCGGCTATCGCTCTGTCCCGCAGGGAATACCGCGTCAGCACCGTCATCACATAGAAGGCGGCGACCGCGGTGGCCACCACCGGCAGTTCCCAGTTGTGAAAGGCATACAGCACCAATGGCGGTCCAGCCGCCCACAGCAGCGCCGCCGGACCGGCCATCCGGGCCAGCAGATACGCGGTGAGCAGCGCGAACGGGGCCAGCAACAGCGCCGAGTGCAGCAGGAAGTCCGCGTCGGTGTGCGTGCCGATGCCGCCGATCCACATGAGCAGACCACTCAGCACCGGATATTCGACCGCGCCGCCGGTCAACTGGCCGTCGGGTGTGATGCCGCCGGTGATATACGGAAAGACATGCTCGTCGATGCCGCGACCGAGCCACAGGTACTGAATATCGGAATAGCAGACATTCGAGTCCTTGACGACATCGAAAATGGCGCTGCGACCGGACTCCTCGAAAGGCCCGCCGGCACATCGCGCTTTGTTCACATACGCGATCAACAGTGTGACCCCGCACACCAGCGTAGAAGCGACCGCGATCATCGACCGGCCCACCTCGCGGCGAGCGACCGCTGCGCTGGCGACGGGTCGGTTCGGCATGCGGTCCACCATAGGTCTCCAGTCGGCGTGTCCGCCTGTTCAAACTCTCGACTGGCCCGATTTCGCAGGCCACGCATTCTTTATCCGCGCAACCTCCGCTCGCGTGAACACGCGGGGCGAGGGCCTCGATACCCCGCGGCGGACCGCCGCGTTCCCTCATGTAGCCTAGTCGGGTTGCTGACGCAACGAACCCTCCTGCCCACGGACAGTCCGTGGGCCGTTCACAGTCCACAGGAGGTGATGAGGTCCGTGCGTCATTATGAAGTGATGGTTATTCTCGATCCGCAAATGGACGAGCGCACCGTCGGCCCGAACCTGAACAACATGTTGGGTGTTGTCGGTGCCGAGGGCGGCAAGGTCGACAACGTCGACATCTGGGGCCGCCGTCGTCTCGCCTACGAGATCGCCAAGCAGGCCGAGGGCATCTACGCGGTCGTCACCCTGACCGCCAAGTCCGAGACCGTCAGCGAACTCGATCGCCAGCTGGGTCTGAACGAGTCGGTGCTGCGCACCAAGGTGCTGCGCCTCGACAAGAAGTAGTCCAGTCCTCCCGCAACGTCGCTCGTAACAGTCGGTGCCTGTCTCTAGGCTGACTGGCAAACCGTGCACCCAGCCCATGATCGGGTGTGCACGGGCGAGCGCATTGCGGACTGCACCGGAAAGCAGGAGGAACCATGGCCCAAGGCGACACGGTCATCACCGTCATCGGCAATCTGACGGCGGACCCCGAGCTTCGATTCACGCCCGCGGGAGCGGCCGTCGCGAACTTCACCGTCGCGTCGACTCCCCGTGTGTTCGACCGTAATACCAATGAATGGAAAGACGGCGAAGCGCTTTTCCTGCGCTGCAACATCTGGCGTGAAGCTGCGGAAAATGTGGCCGAGAGCTTGACCCGTGGCTCGCGAGTGATCGTGAGCGGACGACTGAAGCAGCGCTCCTACGAAACCCGTGAGGGTGAGAAGCGCACGGTCGTCGAACTCGAGGTCGACGAGGTGGGTCCCTCCCTGCGGTACGCGACCGCGAAAGTCAACAAGACCACCCGTGGCGGTGGTGGCGGCGGCTTCGGCGGTGGCGGCCAGGGCGGCCAGCAAGGCGGCGGCTTCTCCGGTGGTGGCAGTGGTGGGGGTCGTGGCGGCCAGAGTGCCGGCGACGACCCGTGGGGCAGTGCCCCCGCGGCCGGCTCCTTCGGGGGCGGCGCGATGGACGACGAACCGCCGTTCTAGACAACGGCTTTCCCCGGAATCCGCCCCGACGGCTGGGTTCCCGAAATTACGGAGTTGAAAGACCATGGCCAAAGCACCGGCACGCGAAAAGGTGCTGAAGAAGAAGGCTTGCACCTTCTGCAAGGAAGACAAGGCTGGCAAGAAGAACAACACGGCCGGCGCCAAGATCGACTACAAGGACACCGCGCTGCTGCGCAAGTACGTGTCCGATCGTGGCAAGATCCGCGCTCGCCGGGTGACCGGCAACTGCGTCCAGCACCAGCGCGATATCGCTGTCGCCGTGAAGAACTCGCGTGAGGTCGCTCTGCTGCCTTACGTGTCCACCGCCCGCTGAGAAAGGAAGGCACAGCAATGAAGCTCATCCTCACCGCTGATGTCGACAACCTCGGTGCGCCCGGCGACACCGTGGAGGTCAAGGACGGCTACGGCCGCAACTTCCTGCTGCCGCGCGGTCTGGCGATTGTCGCCACCCGTGGCGCGCAGAAGCAGGTCGAGGGCATTCGCCGGGCGCAGGATGCCCGCCGCGTGCGCGACCTGGACCACGCCAACGAGCTGAAGCAGGCCATCGAGGGCCTGACCGGTGTGTCGCTCGCGGTCAAGACCGCCGGCACCGGCAAGCTCTTCGGTTCGGTCACCGCCACCGATGTCGCCGCGGCCATCAAGGCCGCCGGTGGACCGGTCGTCGACAAGCGCAGCATCGAACTGCCGAAGGCCCACATCAAGAGCACCGGTAAGCACGGTGTCGTGGTGCACCTGCACCCCGATGTGATCGCCAAGGTCGACCTGCAGGTCACTGCCGCCGAGTAATTCGGTTCGTCGGAGGCCACCTCAGCTGTGAGGTGGCCTCCGATTTTGTTTCTTCGTTTTCATTGTTTGCCAGATATTGGCTGAATGCGTGTCGTGTGCGTCGGGGCGAGGTGTCGCCCTGCAGAATTCAGGATGTTCGCCCGGCTTGTGGATTGCTCAGCAAACCAACCATTCTCGTTGTGCGGCAGGTCACAATCATGAGACCATCCGTTCACCCAACACGCCCGGACGTTATCGGACAGCGACACGCCGCACCGAATTGATCCACAATTACGCTCAATGCGAATTCGGTCACTACCAGCGCATTGATTGATCGCATCGACTGTTGTCCCCAAGTTCTCCACAGGGGGTGCACAACAGTTGGTGAACAATACCCACGTTGTCCACAGGTGTGTGCACAGCTCGGTTTGGCGGGTCACCGTCCGGTCGCCTAGGTTCGCATTCGATGTCGTGACCACAGCCCGGGACGACACGACTCCGTGTATCCAGCGCCCACCACCACGGGTTTGCCACCGCGCCTGCACAACTCGGCGTGGCGGACGCGCGTGGCGGGCCGAACATGTCGGTGCGCAGGCGTACAACGGTCATGGACTCGTTCCGGGCGCGAGGAGAGAGGACGGTCGGAACCGATGGCAGTCATCGACGATCGCGGCCACGACGATCACGGACCCTCCGACTATCCCGACGCCCCCGGCGAGGATTTCGGCCGTCAGCCGCCCCACGACATGGCCGCCGAGCAGTCGGTCCTGGGCGGCATGCTGCTTTCCAAGGACGCCATCGCCGATGTCGTGGAGGTCATCCGTCCCGGCGACTTCTACCGTCCCGCGCACCAGGCCGTCTACGACGCCATCCTCGACCTCTACGGCCGTGGCGAACCCGCCGACCCCGTGACGGTGGCGGCCACCCTGGATCGCAAGGGCGAGCTCAAACGCATCGGTGGCGCACCGTATCTCGTCACCCTGACCCAAACGGTGCCCACGGCCGCCAACGCCGGCTACTACGCCGAGATCGTCGCCGAGAAGTCGGTGCTGCGCCGTCTGGTCGAGGCCGGCACCCGCATCGTCCAGTACGGCTACGCGGGCGCCGACGGCCAGGACGTGGCCGAGGTCGTGGACCGCGCCCAGGCCGAGCTCTACGACGTCACCGAACGCCGCTCCAGCGAGGACTTCGCCCCCCTCACCGACATCCTCCAGCCCACGATGGACGAACTCGACTCCATCGCGTCCCGAGGCGGCATTTCCCTAGGTGTCCCAACCGGTTTCACCGAACTCGACGAAATCACCAACGGCCTCCACCCGGGCCAGATGGTCATCGTCGCGGCCCGGCCCGGTGTCGGTAAGGCGCTCGCTCTCGACACTCCGCTGCCCACGCCGGACGGCTGGACGACCATGGGCGAGGTCGGAGTCGGAGACGAGTTGCTCGACGCCCAAGGTCGGCCCACCCGGGTCGTAGCCGCCACCGAGGTCTTGACGGGCCGGCCCTGCTACGAGGTCGAATTCTCCGACGGCGCGGTGATAATCGCGGACGAGCAGCATCAGTGGCTCACCGAGACCCGTTCCGCTCGCCGGTCCGCGCAGCAAGCCGCGACCGGCTACCACCGGTATCGGAATCAGAAGACCTTCGCCGAGATCCGCACGACCGGCGAGATCGCGGCCACCGTGCGCTGCGCGACCGCTGACCGGCGTCTCAACCACTCCGTGGTGAACGCACAGGCGCTGCAGCTGCCCGAGCGCGAGTTGCTCGTGCCCCCATACACGCTGGGCGCTTGGCTCGGCGACGGCAGTTCGGCATGTGCGCAGCTGACCACAGCCGATCCCGAGATCATTCATCGGATCGAGAACGAGGGAATCCTTGCGACACACTCGGATTCCGCGCCCCTGCGCTACAGCCTGCGGCTGCCCGGGGAAGCACCGATCGAGCCGCGCGATTGCATCGTCTGTGGTGCGGAGTTCATTCCCGCCACCAGCGAAGTGCGCACCTGCGGCCAATCCTGCGGCGGCAGGGCTCGTTTCGTCTCCGGTCCGGTACCCACCCCGACCTGCCCACAGTGTGGTGGGCCGTCCATCGGACTGCGTATGTGCCAGTCCTGCCGACACGCGATCGGCAGCGTGCAGGCTCGCCTCCGCACCCTCGGTGTCCTCGGCGGCAAGCACATACCCGTCGATTACCTCCGCGCTTCCGAGACACAACGACGGGCCCTACTCGCCGGCCTGCTCGATACCGATGGCACAGTCACCCGCGGCGGTTCTGTCCAGTTCTCGGTAACCAATCCGCAGCTGGCCCGCGACACCCGAGAGCTGATCGTGAGTCTCGGGTACCGCTGCCGGATGTCGACCAAACGAGTCCGCGGCCGCACCGAGGCATCGTCGATCGCGTACACCCTGACATTCGCCACAGCGGACGAGGTCTTCGGGCTGAGCCGAAAAGAGCTGCTGCACAAGTTGCGACGCGGTGCTACCAACACATCACGTTCCGGCTCTCGCTACATTGTCGACGTCCGGCCGATCCCGTCGGTCCCGGTCCGCTGCGTCGAGGTCGCGAATTCCGACCACCTCTACCTGGCCGGCCACTCCATGATCCCAACCCACAATTCCACGCTGGGTATGGATTTCATGCGCAGCTGCTCCATCAAGCACGGCATGGCCAGCGTCATCTTCTCGCTGGAAATGAGCCGCACCGAGATCGTCATGCGCCTCCTATCCGCGGAAGCGAAAATCAAACTGGGCGACATGCGTTCGGGTCGCATGAGCGACGACGACTGGACGAAACTCGCCCGCCGCATGAGCGAAATCAGCGAAGCCCCGCTCTTCGTGGACGATTCGCCCAACCTCACCATGATGGAGATCCGCGCCAAGGCCCGCCGCCTCAAGCAGCGCCACGACCTGCGCCTCATCGTCGTCGACTACCTCCAGCTGATGAGCTCCGGCAAGAAGGTCGAATCCCGCCAGCAGGAAGTCTCCGAATTCTCCCGAAGCCTCAAACTGATGGCGAAGGAGCTGGAGGTTCCGGTTATTGCTATTTCGCAGTTGAACCGTGGTCCGGAGCAGCGAACCGACAAGCGGCCCATGGTGTCCGATTTGCGAGAATCGGGAAGTTTGGAACAAGATGCCGATATGGTCATTTTGTTACATAGGCCCGATGCCTTCGAACGAGATGATCCACGCGGCGGCGAAGCCGATTTGATTCTCGGAAAACACCGAAATGGCCCAACCGCGACAATTACGGTGGCACACCAGCTGCATTTGAGCCGGTTCGTCGATATGGCCCGCGGTTAAGGCCTCATGTGGGGTCTCATTGAACATGGCCAAATCTCAATGATGCCGACCACCGATTGGCCATATCTGTGAAACATTCGCTGCTCCGGCCCGCCACCGTGGCGGCACATAGCTTGGCGGGCGAGGGGTAGCGAGACGAAGCGCGGGTTCAGCTGTGTTGCACTGGATTCCGACGTGTATGCCGGTGCCGAGGTGGAGTTCCGGCGAGGTGGACGCGAGCAGGAGGCGGTCGATCGGTTCCATCAGGACCGATCCTGGCCGCTCGGGTTCTCGCCGAAATCGGCGACGACCCAGCACGTTTCGCCACCCCGGACGGACTACGCGCGTTCGCCGGCACCGCGCCGGTCACCATGGCCTCGGGCCGATCCCCCCGGGTGCGGACCGCACGATTGCCGCTTGTGGCCCGAACGAACCGACTATCGGCGCGGCAGCGACTGTGGCGCCCGCGATTCCGCCGAGGATCCAGCCAACGGCTGCGCCCCCGACGCCACCGACGATGGTCCCGATCGCAGCGCCGCGGTGATGGTCTGAAACAGCGGGAGTCGCGCAGCAGCCTGTGCCGCAAGCTACGGTCGTACAGCATCATGGCCTGAGAGCCAGGGGCGAATACCGGTAATAGTGCACCGTCGCCATCCCCGGTGCCCACCCATTCCGTCGCGACACCGCCCAGGCGGCAGGAATGTCCCACATTGGGACGTTCGAACCCGGTCTCGCGTACCTATCGTCGACGCATGGCAGAACCGCAGACTTTCGCCGAGTTGTGGGACCGAAGCGTCCACGACCATCGGGACCGGACGTTCCTGTTGTTCCGATCCACCGACGGCGAGATTTCGACCTGGACCTACGGCGGATTCGACGCCGCGGTCGACGGGGTGGCGGCGCGGTTGTCCGCATACGGCGTGGGTGCTGGTGATGCGGTTCACGTGACGCTGCGCAATTGTCCGGCATTCGTCGCTGTCTGGCTGGCGGTGAGCCGGCTGGGGGCCTGGATGGTTCCGGTGGATCCGGCGTCATCGGCCCGGGACGTGTCCCGGCAACTGGCGACCACCCGCCCTGTGCTGGCGGTATGCGCCGCCGAGCGGCAGGACGTGGTGTGCCAGGGCGTCGGCGGCCACACCGTGCCCATCATCGGGCTCACGGAAACATCCGCCGATCTCGAACCCGGATCTCCTTTGCTGGCCACCGCGCGCGCCGGTCTCGAGTCGGCCTCGCCGCGACCGCAGGCCCGCATCGCGGTCATGTTCACCTCCGGGACGACCTCGGAGCCGAAGGGTGTGGAGCTCACCCAGCACAATTACCGGCACGTCGCCACGGTCATGGCAGATCTGGCGGGCCTGACCAGGGACGACCGCTGGTACGTGTGCCTGCCACTGTTCCATGCGAACGCACAGTATTACTGTTTCGCCTCGGCTATCGCAGTCGGCGCGTCGGTGGCCCTGACCGCCCGGTTCACCGCGAGCCGATGGCCGCACGAGGTCGCCGAGTGTGGTGCCACGCACGCGAGCCTGTTCGCGGCACCGATCCGCATGATCCTGGCTCGCCGGCGCGACGACGCGCCCACGCTCGCGATGAAGCACGTGTGGTTCGCACAGAACCTCGCCCCCGGACAGTGGGCGGCGATGACGGACCTGTGCGGTGTCGCGCCCCGGCAGATCTACGGGATGACCGAGACGCTGCCCGTGGTCACCGCCAACCCGCCCGGCGAACCCGACCCGAGCCGGATCGGCAGCGTTATCGCTGGACGGCACGTCGTCCTGCTCGACCCGGTCACCGCCGAGCCCGTCCAGGACGGCGAACCGGGAGTACTGACGCTGGCCGGGCGCCGTGGGGTCGACCTGTTCCTGGGCTACCTCGACAACCCTTTCGCGAACGCCCGCGCCTTTCCGGATCTGGACCTCACCGTGCCCGAGGCCGGGCAGGTGTGGTTCAGCACAGGGGATCTCGCCCGCCGCTGCGCCGACGGTCAGCTCGCATTCGTGGGCCGCATCGACGACGTCATCAAGGTAGCCGGGGAGAACGTATCGCTCACCGAGGTCGAGGCGGCGCTCGCCGAGGCCCCCGGGGTGCTCGAGGCCGCGGTCGTCGCCGTCCCCGATGAGATGCGTGACCATGTCCCTGTCGCCTATGTCGTCCCCAGTGACCCGCGGCAGCCACCGGCCACGCAGTTGCTCGAAGACTGGGCAGCCACACACCTCAGCCCGTCTGCCCGCCCCCGGACGTGGACCGTCGTCGACGCGCTGCCGCGGACCTCGGTCGGCAAGATCCGCCGCTTCCGACTCACTCCAGAACATCAGGAGACACCGTGACCACGTTTTCACCCCTCGCCCACCGCGTCGGCATCGTCGGTGTGGCGCATACCTCGTTTGGCAAACTGCCCACCGAGACGGTGGCCAGCCTCGTCGAGCGGGTCACAGTCGACGCACTGACCGACGCCGGGGTCGAGCCGCACGAGGTCGACGAGGTCTTCGTCGCGCAATTCAACAGTGGGCTGACGTCGTTCGCCTTCCCGTCGTCCCTTCCGATCGGCGGGGCCGAAGGGCTGTGGGGACGGCCGATGACCCGGGTCGAGAACGCTTGTGCCTCTGGCTCGGCCGCCGTACACCAAGGTATTCGGGCCATCCTGTCCGGACTGGCCGACACCGTGCTCGTCGTGGGCGTGGAGAAGATGACCCACGCGAGCGGCGCCGAGGTGGGGAGAGCCCTGCTCGGGGCCGACCAGCAGCACGCCGGGACCGACCTCCCAGGCGGCTTCGCCGGGCTCTTCGGACAGGTCGCACTGGCGTACATCGAGCGGTACGGCGCTGCCGACTGGCTCGGTGACGTGCTCGCCGCAATCGCCGCGAAGAACCATCGCAACGGGTGCTCGAATCCGTGGGCACAGCTGCGCAAGGACTTCGGTATCGAGTTCTGCGCGACGGTGTCCGACGCCAACCCGATTGTTGCCCCGCCACTTCGGCGCACCGACTGTTCGCCCGTCAGCGATGGCGCGGCGGCCCTGGTCCTGCGCCGGGACCCTTTCAACCCACTCGCCGTCGTCGCCGGAATCGGGCATGCCAACGATCATCTCGACAGCACCCGACGGGACATCCTGGAGTTCGCTGCGGGCCGGTTCGCCGTCGAGCAGGCACTCGGGATGGCCGGCGCGTCCCTCGACGACCTCGACTTCGCAGAAGTGCACGACTGCTTCACCATTGCAGAACTTCTCGTCTACGAGATGCTCGGCCTCACCCCGCGTGGTGCGGGCCGGCGCGCGATCGAGGAAGGCTGGGTTCACCGCGACGGCAGGCTCCCGATCAACGTGTCGGGCGGGCTCAAGGCCAAGGGACACCCGGTCGGGGCCACCGGGGTATCGCAACACGTCGTCGTAGCACTCCAGCTCGCCGGCCGCGCCGGCGAGATGCAACTCGACGGGCCGCAACTCGGTCTCGTGCACAACATGGGCGGTCTGGCGGTGGCCAATTACGCGACAGTACTACGCGATCCGTCGTCCTGACTTCTCGATGCACGGTCGCGGCCGAAGGAACCGGCCTGCGACTGCCTGAGGAGGCAAGAATGTTCGCTACCGCCGAAGGGTGGTTGCCATCAGAAGGTGATATGCATCTGCGGGTTTGGCTGGCAGGTGTGGTCTTCGATTACACAGCCGCCGTGGCTGCCGTGCACAACCTGATCCAGGATTGGCAGGCACGGCGGTGGTGTGCATTCGAACTGATGGGCGGCACCGCCGATGACCGTCGGCCCCTGCCGCGGCTGCCCTGCGAACAACTGTTCCTCGGTCCATAACGAGCGCAGCTCGTGTGCACCCCGCCGCATCCAGTCGGTTCAGGGTCTTCTGTAGGCGCGCCGTGCGTCGCGCAGCAAGGCTGCGCACCCGTCGGCGCTAGGTCGGCCCGCCCTGGTAACCAGCGCAGGCGGCGGTGCGCGGGGATTCGGGGCTCGCGGTGCGCCTTTGCTCGGCACGGCGGCGAGTAGCGTACGGGGAGACGACGCGCAGAATCCGGACGCAACCGCCAGGGCCTACAACGCCTCCGATGACATGGTGAACCGATGCCCGGCACTGGGCGGGTCGATAACCGGAGAGCACGGAGCGGGTGAACTCAAGCACCGGTATCGCGAACCGAGGGTCGGCTCGATGGAACTCGAAGTGATGCGACAGATCGAGCACGCCTTTGATCCGAAAGGCATCCTTCATCCGGGGCCAGCGATATGACGGCAAAAAGGGGAATTCCAACTTCGGCGGGAGTGGCGCCTATGTCCGGACTATTACCAGATCCCGGTAGGTTTGGGGCACAAGGCGATGGAGATATCGTGCCGATATTCGGACATGACCCGAACCTGGCGGAAGGACGTCATGTGGGCACAACCCCACCAGTGATTCCGATGAGATCAGCTCAAAGGGCATTTCCGCTATTTATGGTGGTCGTGAGGCGACCCATGCTGGGTCCCTATGGGTTCCGGTCGCAGATGCGGACCAGACGTCGAAGAATTTGGCCTGCGTCTGTGTAAGGATCTGCCTCGAACGCCTTCGGGCTGGTGCTGAATCCGAGCATGGCTATGACGCCGCCATGCTGTCGTGTTGGAGTTCTCAGCCTGCGATCGCTGGGAAGACGGCCTGCGAGGGTTGAGCTTCCTCTCCTCGATATAGCTGCGAGTATGGCGGCTAACCGTTTCGCAAAAAAGGTGGTCGGCTGCTTCGGATGTAGTAGGGCGGAACGGTCAGTTGCCGGTAGTCATCGTAGTAACCTCAATGGGGCCTAACCATCCGCAGGGGAGGCCGCATGAGCCCTCGGTAGTTACACAGATCCTTCCGTTTGCATAGTATGTCGCGATCAGGAAGGCGTGCGCCGAGTAGCCGCAGTTCGGGCAGGATCCAAAATAGTTGAGGACCTCTCGTCTTCGCTGCTCGATGACACGTGCGGACCCGATCGGGGGCTCACACCCGTGGTGATCTGCTTTTTCTTCCATAACAGTTCCCGGTCTCTGGTTCGCGTACGGGAAGTGAGGGCAAGTCTCTATGGACGATCAGCCCAGTATCGCGTTGCGGGTCGCCACGCGATGAAGAACGAGCCGGGCAGTGTCTGTTTGCTGGTGGACAGCTGCGAGGTCCAGCTTCGAAGCTTGTGACGTGCGCGATGGGTTCTAGGTCGAGGCGAGATAGGCATGGGGGTCCTGGTGATTGGGCAAGCTGCGCCGGGGCCGGTGACTAGGCACTGCTCGCGCAGAACTCGATTGATGTCCAGCAGCTTCAGCCCGTGTGGCATGGTGATCGGTCGGCCGTCCGTGACCTTGCCGACCTCGCGGGTCCACTCCGTTGTGGGCCACCGCAGGCACCGTTGACGGGGTGGCGATGACGTTGTGCGCCCTCATCCCTCGAGAGGTACCTCGAGGCTAATCGCTCTCAGAGAGCAGCTGATGTCTCATTTTGGGACTGTGATTCGGAAAGGCGGTGCTGTGCCGCCCCTCGGCTCGGCGATCGAGTAGTTGGTAGGTGGCCGAGTGGGAGTGCCAGTTCCAGGGGGTGGCGTCGGCCGTCCAGCTGTCGTCCGAGGAGAGTGCAGGCGTTGGCAGCCGGGGCAACTGGCAGCCGCCAAGTACACCTGGACCGTCGGTTTCGGGGCTGTTGTTTGATCCAAGCTGACGGCATCGCAGTACACCGCAGTCACATCCCCAGCAGTGGTGCGTCTGTTGAGGCTTGAACCTGGTCGGGGTGCACGTCGGGTGCGCATTCGACGAGATGTAGGCCCTGGTCGGTCACGTCGATGACGGCGAGGTCGGTGATGATGCGGTCCACAACGGCCTTCCCGGTGAGCGGGAGGGTATTGGCGCGCAGGATTTTTCGCGTTCCGTCCTTGGCGAGGTGCTCCATGAGGACGATGACGCGGCGGGCTCCGTGGACAAGGTCCATGGCCCCGCCCATGCCCTTGACCAGCTTGCCGGGCACGACCCAGTTGCTCAGGTCGCCGTGTTCGCTGACCTGCATCGCGCCCAGGATCGCCGCGTCGACCTTTCCCGAGCGGATCATGCCGAAGCTGGTCGCCGAGTCGAAGAAACTCGCCCCGACGACAGTCGTCACGGTCTCCTTCCCGGCATTGATGAGGTCCGCATCCTCCCGCCCCTCGACCGGATATGGCCCCAAACCCAGGATGCCGTTTTCGGACTGGAGGACGATGTGAACCCCCTCGGGAACATGCCCGGGAACCAGTGTGGGCAGCCCGATGCCCAGGTTGACGTAGTCACCGTCGTGCAGTTCGGCCGCGGCCCGGGCGGCCATTTGTCCACGATTCCATGCCATCATCGTGCTCCTTCGTTCGTGGCCGGCTCGGCTGCCGGGTGTGCCTGGACCGTTCGCCGCTCGATGCCCTTGTCGGCGGCCTGCTCGGCGGTGAGCGGCAGCACCTGGTCGACATGGATCCCCGGCAGATGCACCTGCTCTGGGTCGATGTCGCCCGGATCGACCAGATGCTCGACCTCGGCAACGGTCCAGCGCGCGGCCATGGCGCACAGCGGGTTGAAGTTGCGCGCGGACTTCCGGAAGACGAGGTTGCCGTGCCGGTCCCCCATCCACGCTCGCACCAGGGCGACGTCCGGTCGCAGCGCCTCTTCCAGAACGAACGTCCGCTCGACTCCATCCCACGCGAACGACTGCGTCGGCTTCGCAGCGGAGGCGACGGCGACGGCCCCGTCCTCGGCGTACCGGACCGGCAGACCGCCCTCGGCAACCTGGGTGCCGACCCCGGTCCGGGTGTAGAACGCGGCGATGCCCGCGCCGCCGGCGCGCAGCTTCTCCGCGAGGGTCCCCTGCGGGGTGAGTTCGATTGCGACTTCGCCGTGCAGGTACTGCCGCTCGAGTTCTTTGTTCTCACCGACGTAGGACGCGATAAGTCGGCGGATCTGACGGTTCTCCAGCAGCAGGGAGTTGCCGATGCCCGCGAGTCCGCAATTGTTGGAGACCACGGTGAGTTCTCGGCTACCACGGCGGGCCAGCGCCTCGAGCAGCACCGCGGGTATACCGCAGATCCCGAATCCGCCCGTCGCGATCATCATTCCGTGCTCGACCGCCTCGACGACGCGGTCAGCACTGGTAACGACCTTGTCCATGATCTCCTCACCCGATCCGCGCGTGCCGCTCGAGCACATGTTCCGGAGACGCCGTGGCGGGGATGGTCGCGAGCAATACGCCGGCCGCACCGAGTTCGGCCGCACCGAGTTCGGCCTCACCGAGCCAGTACTGCTCCGACACGAGCGCGATGCCCGGGGCGTCGGCCGATACCTCCACCATGTGCTGGGTCCGCATCGCAAGGGTCCAGCCGAAATGACCGGCCACGTTGACGATCGACGAGTAGCTGGACACCGTTTCCGCGGCGGTGACCGCGGTGTCGCCCTCGCTCGCCCGGGCGTCGAGCAGCACCAGAGCGATCGGCAGCGTCCCCAGCTTCCCGAGCCACTCGGCGAAGTACATCGATGCGCTGTCGGCGGAGTCGTCGTCGACCTCGCTCAACGGATTCCCCGCCAGCGTATGGACCCGACCGAGCCAGCGCGCGGGCGAGGGAACATCGAGAACGACCGGCCGCCGCGTGGCGTCGGCCAGGGTGCGCACAGTGATCAGCATCCGGTCCACCAGTGCCTCCGACCCGAGCATGGTGCGCAGCGGGTAGCCGGTGCGCGACCGCGCTCCCATCTGGGTCAGCAGTCTCGGGTCGTCGGTGAGGTGCCCGGCGACCAGCGCCTCGATATCCACCCAGAGCGTGTCGGGGTCGAGCAGGGCGTGGACCTGGGCGACATGGCCGGTGAGCGCGCTGATGTCGGCCCACGGAATCGGTGCGCCCTGACGGATGACTGCCGTCGCATAGGCGTCGCAGTCAACCAGCAGCGGTCGTGAGCGACCGCTCGGCGGTGCCCCGACCAGGGACTGCAGGGATGAAGACATGTTTTCTCCTGGCTGGTGAATTGCGGAGGCGGAGTGCGGCACCCGGGACGAGAACCGGGTGCCGCACTCGTCGGCGGCGCAGGTTGTCAGGCGAGACGCCGGACGTCCTCGCCGTGCCGGTCCTCGAGCTCGCGGACCCGCGCCTCGAGCTGCGCGATCTTGACCTCCCGGCGATCCGGGATCATGACGATCGGCAGATCCTTCAGTGGCGCGCTCACCTGCTTCGGGCCGTCGATCGTGAAGACGGTCGCGGTGATGTCCTCGGTGTCCGAACCCCACGAGCCGTAGTAGTACAGGTCCTCGGAGGGCTTGGGCTCGACGAACTCCTGGCAGAACTCGGCGTAGGGCTTACCGCGCCGCAGCCGGGCGTTGCGGGCCTCCGCCCGCGCCGCCTGCGTACCCTCGACATCCAAACGGTAGGTCTCCGGGTCGTAGTGCACGCCGAAGATCTCCTCGGCGACCTTCTGGGTGATCCGGCCCAATTCGGCGTCCTTGACCACCGATTCGGGCAGCCGCTCGAGCGGATCGCCGTAGCCGCCGCCCGCGCCCTGGCTGATCATGTACAACTCGCCGTCCTTGGCGATGTCGAACTGCAGACCCATGTGGTAGGTCGAGTAGCGCCCGTCCTCGAAGGGCCGCTCGTTCATGACCTTCTCGATCGACAGGTCGAACTTGGAGTTATCCCGGCGAATGTGCTCGTAGACGTTGGTGCCCTTGACCATGGCCAGCGGATAGGTGCCGCAACCGTAGCCGCCGTACATGCCGTAGATGGACGAGAACTTCGCACCCGAGGTTACCGTCATGAAGCCCCACTGCGGGGTGCCCTCTGCGGCGACGATCATCTCGTAACCCATGCCGCCGGTGAACTTCCCGAAGCCCATGTTGTCGCGGACCAGCCGTTTGGACACCAGCTGCATGAAGGGAACCTCTTCCTCCATGACCTCCTGTTCGGCGGTGTCGGCCATCGCGCAGAACAGCGGCGACACCGCATCCTCGCCATCACGGAACGGCTTCGCACCGCCGGGCATGCCGTTGAGATCCGCGCAGAGGTTGCCTACCAAATCACCGTGCTGGGTGACCCCACCCCACAAGAAGGTGTTGATCTGGTTGAACCAAGGAGCGACCACATTGCTGTACTTCTTCGGGGTGGAGAAAGACATCCGGCTGTAGAGCGACTGCAAGGCGGAGAAGCCCCGGAAGGATGCCTGCAGCGATTGGCCCATCGGCGCGTCGTAGGAGGCATCGGCCCAGGTGCCCTCGTCGGAGATGATCTCGATGCAGCTCATTGCCGAGGTGCAGCGCGGCAGGTCCGGCCACCAGAACGCCAGGATCGCCTGCATGAACATCGACTTCACCGAGCACAGCGGACTGTTGATGGCACGGTTGAGGATCTCCGGGCCGGTACCGCGCAGATCGACGGTCATCTGATCACCCTTGATGGTG
Organism: Nocardia niigatensis NBRC 100131; assembly: GCF_000308655.1. Classification (GTDB taxonomy): domain Bacteria; phylum Actinomycetota; class Actinomycetes; order Mycobacteriales; family Mycobacteriaceae; genus Nocardia; species Nocardia niigatensis. The sequence goes on from NZ_BAGC01000071.1 coordinate 157,998, forward strand.
ATCTTGCAGGCGAACTTGATGAGGATGTTCTCCTTGAGGGTGGAGTCCATGAACTGGTCGAACCGATAGGTGCCGTCGGGCAGTTCACCGATCCGTCGGCGCACCTCGACGTCGACGTCCTCGACCGTGGTGCGCAGGGCCGCGACGAACGTGTCGACCCCGACCTCGTCGATGATCTTGTCGATCCGAGACATGATCTTGCCAACCGCGGTGATCTTCACTTTCAGGTCGGCCAGCTGCAGTTTCGGGTCACGCACCGAATGCTGCAGGAAGGTCAACAGGTCGCGACGCAGATGGCCGCGTTCGACGATCTTGAACGGGCTCATCCGCAGGCCGTCGTCGAACGCCGTTTCCGAGCCGGAGGGCATCCCGCCCGGCTCACAGGCGCCGTTCTCGCCCTCATGAATGGTGGCAGCGACCCAGGCGATGATCTCGCCGTCGCGCATGATCGGCATGATCATCGACTGGTCGGTGTTGTGGATGTTGCCGAACCGGGCGTCGTTGTGGATGAACCCGTCACCCTCGTGAATCCCGACGGTCGGCTCGTCCTTCCAGTACTTCATGATGTACCGGATCGGGTGATGCAGAATCGCGCTGAAGGCGATGACGCCGTGGCAGGACAGGTAGGAGACATCCCCGTTCGCGGTGTAGATCGCGGTGGTGAGGTCACCCCACTTCGCGCCCGGCGCCGCGCCCTGCGCCTCGCACATCTCGTAGCCCTCGTCGAGCGCGCCGGCGATCCGCTTGCGGATGCGCTCGACCTGCAGGCGGTCGACCCCGGCCGCGATCGCCAGCTCCTCGTGCTCGGACCGCGCGGAGATGGTGTGGTCGCGCATGATGGCCGGGTCGGGGCCTAGAAACAGGGTCGTCTCGTCCATGAACTTGTCGACCCACTCCTGCTCCTGCTCGGTCAGGGTGGTCGACGGCTTGTCCTCGATGCTGGTCATGTCAGTAGCTCCGTGTGGTTGAGGTGTGAGTGGTCAGTCCTGGAGGAACCACACCGCGCCCTGGCGGGTCGGCTCCAGCCGCCAGCCGGGTTCGACGAGGTAGGTGGTGTTCTCCGTGGTGACGATCGCCGGACCGGGGATCACGTGGTGATGTACGAGCGCCCGCTGGTCGTAGACCGGCGTACTGATCGGATCGCCGTGCCCGATGAAGACGACCTCGCGGTGGGAGATCTCTGTCGGAACCGTTCGCTCGCCGCCCGCGTCGAGGGAGTCGAAGTTCACGACATCGCCATTGACGAAGGCCGCGACCCGGACGGTGTTGCACCGGATGCCGGCCTCTGGGGCTGCGCTGGACGCCCCGAAACGGTGGCTGTAGACGTCGCCGAAGGTCTTGATCACGGCCAGGACGTCACCGACGCTGTCGAGCCGGGAGATGTTCTCCAGTGCCACAGCCTGTGTGAGCAGCTGGTTGCCGTAGCGCATGTCCAGTTCCAGGCGGAATTGGACATCTTCGGCCGCGAAGCCCTGCCGGACCAGGTCCTCCCGCCCGCGTGCCTCGAGCTCCTCGACGACAGCGTTGAACTCCGTATAGCTGTCGTACAGCGCCCGGGTGGTCGCGTTGTACATGGTGATGTGCACGCCCCGCTCATGGAAGTGCAGCTGCTTCATGTTTCCGGCGCCGCAGGCGGAGAACACCGACGAGAACGGCGGCGCCAGCACGCGCGTGATGCCGGCGTGCCGGGCAATGCCGCAGGCATGCAGCGGGCCGTTACCGCCGTAGGCGAGCATCGTGAAGTCCTCCGGCAAGTAGCCGCGCACCCGCAGTTCCTTGCCGATACCGATCGCCATCTGCTCGTCGACGCCGTCCTTGATCGCCCGCGCAACATCGATCACATCCATGTCGAGCGGGTCGCACAGTGTTTCCTCGATGGCAAACCGGGACCGCTTCGGGTTGAGCTTGATGTAGCCGTTGGCGTAATCGTCCGGGTCCAGGTAGCCGAGCAGCAGATCGGCGTCGGTGACCGTCGGTCGCAGACCACCGCGGTCGTAGCAGGCCGGGCCGGGGTTGGACCCCGCGGACTCCGGACCGAGCTTGATCGAGTTGTGGATCCGGTCATAGCTGGCGATCGAACCACCACCGGCGCCGAGGGTGTCGAGATGCACCATCGGGACCGACACCAACCATCGATCGATCGTGGGCAGGAAGTCGTAGTGCTTCACGCCGCCCTCGGGGACCAGGCCGATGTCGAACGAGGTTCCGCCCATATCGGTGGAGATCACGTGTCCGAGCCCAGTCTCGTTGGACAGATGCTCGGCCGCGCCGACACCGGCGATCGGCCCGGAGTGGATGGTCTGCAAGGCATCGGTGGAGTTCATCTGCGCCATGCCGCCGGAGTTGTGGATGACCAGCATCGGTTTGTCGTAGCCGGAGTCGCGCAGGTTGTTCGAGAGCTGCGACAGCGCGTGGAACATGATTTCGTGAAGGAAAGCGTCGACGATGGTCGACGTCGCCCGCACATACTCGCCCTTGCGTCCGGAGACCTGGTGTCCGAGCAGGACCGGGATGGCGCCGAGCTCATGGGCGGGGAACTCCTCGAGGATGATCTCCTGGATGGCGAGCTCGTGAACGGGGTTCTCGGTCGCGTTGACCAGCGACACGACGATCGCCTCCGCACCGGCGTCGACCAGTTCGCGCACTACCGTCCGCACGTCCTCGGGATCGAGCTGGGCGATGATCTTGCCGGCCGAGTTGATGCGCTCCTTGACCGAGCGGATCAAGTGCCGGGGCACGATCGGATCGGGCCGCTCGGCAGCGGGCAGATTCTGCTGCATCGAGTAGTCCAGACCTTCGCCGTAGCCGCGACCACGGGACAGCGGAATGGTGTCCTCGAATCCATGGGTGACAATCGCGGCGACCTTGGGCCCCTTGCGCTCGATCAGCGCGTTGGTGCCGAGAGTCGTGGCGTAGCGGACCGAGTCGACCTCGGTCAGGACCGTGCCCCGGTCCAGCCCGGCTCGCTTGCAGGCCAGGTCCAGGGCCTCGTTGAAGCCGAGAGCGAGGTTGTGGTGGGTGGTGAGGGCCTTCGCCTCGATGTACTTGTCGTCCCAGACGAAGAAGCAGTCGGTGAAGGTGCCGCCGATGTCGACGGAGATGCGTTTCATGGGGGTGCTCCGAAATTCTCGTGGCGGTGCGGATCAGCGGATGTGGCCGTGGGCCTTGAGAGCGGCGGTGTACTTCTGGGCGTCCTCGCCGGGCCCGTAGTTGTGGGCTTCCTCGGGGTCGACGCCCCGCTCTTCCCACTGCGTGCGCAAAGCTGCGACGTCGATGAGCATGTCGACGGTCGGCGGATGCCCGGGCGGGATGTACTCGGTTTCGATCTGCGTCGCGCAGCCGGGGCAGTAGTACTCGAGGATTCGGCAGTAGTTCGGATCCGGGGAGAAGGTGTACTCGTACCGCTCGGGGTCGATGATCGGCTGGTGGATCTCCCGAGGGTCACGGTCGTAAACCAGGGTTGCTTCCTTGTAGTTGCCGTGCGCACTACCCATGTCCTGGCCGCACACCCGGCAGACCCAGCGCTCGGTGTCGAGATCGATGACGAGATATTCGGTCATGGGGACTCGCATCGGAGTCCTCCTTTCAGGGTGTGTCGGTCAGAGGGTGTCGTCGAGCAGGAGGTCGCCCGCGGCGGTGACTCGGAAGTTCCAGCCGGACAGGACCCGTGCGGTGAAGAAGGGGCCCTCGATGATCGCCGGGCCGGTGCCGGTGTCGCCCGGGGTGAGCTCGTTCAAGTCGTAAACGGGGATCTCGTCGACTCGATCCGCAGCCGACCGGACCGCGCGGGTTCCTATCGCGGTGGCCGGACGGGCAGCCACCTCCTGATCCGGGGTCAATTCGGGATGCGGCAGCGGGGCGGTCACGGTGAGCTGAAGGGTGACGTTGGTGCCCGGGTAGTCGACCGGGTCCCCGTGGTGGTACGAGCCTCGCGAAAGCGACACCCCGTCCGGCGTCTCGACACACACCTGCCAGGTGGTCTCGCATTCGGAGAGCGCATAGCCTTCCTGGAACATGTCCCGCTCGGCCCGGGCCAACAGCTGGTCGCAGGTTGACGCGGCGGACGCGGTGGTCGGCTCTGGAACACCGACTTCGTAGGTCTTGCTCACATCGGAGAAGGAGATTCCCATCGCGGAGAAGACCGCGGCCGTGCGCGGGATGAGCACACGCTTGATACCTGCAGGCCGGGCAGCGCCGGTCGCGCTCATCGGGCCGGCACCGCCGAAGCCGGCCAGGGTGGTGTTCTCGGCCGCCAGGTGCGCGAACGACGACGAGACCGCCTCGAAATAGGCTTGTTCCATCCGGACCAGGGCCTCGTCGAGGTCGATTCCGAGGGGGGCGGCGATGGTTTCGGTGATGACGGCGCGGGAGCGCTCCGGATCGAGCCGGAAGGTGCCGTTGAGGTAGGTGTCCGGATCGAGTACGCCGAGGAGCAGGTTGACGTCGGTGATCGTCGCCTGCTTGCCACCGAAACCGAAGCAGGCCGGTCCAGGCGCCGCGCCGACCGACTGCGGCCCAACCGTGATCCGACCGTCAGCCACGGCGATCACCGACGATCCGCCCACGCCCTTGGAATGGACGTTGCTCATCGGATAAGAGATGGCGACATCGCGGATCCTGCCGCGCTCGTCGGCCGCCACCTGGTCGCCGACCACGACGCCGACGTCGGTGGTCGTGCCGCCGATGTCAACCATCAGGGTGTGCTCGAGGCCGTACTGGCGGGCCAGGGCGGCCGTGCCTTCCAGACCGCCACGCGGACCCGAGGAGTAGGTCTTCAGCGCTACCGACTTCGCGACCCGCGAGGAGCCGCCGTCGTTGCGGTACACCAGCAGCGGATTGACCACGCGGTAGGACTTCAGACGACGCTCCGCGCCGTACAGGAATCGCTCCATCGTCGGGTGCAGGAACGAGTTGATCACGCATGACCACACCCGGCGGGCATCGTTGCGGTCGCCGGCCAGATCCCAGCTGTAGATGAGCGGGATCGATCCCAGCAGGTGACGGGGGAACTTGCGCAGCAGCACCGCCCGCAGCCGGCGTTCCTGCTCGGAGTCACGCCCGGCGACGACGACCCGGGCGGCGCCGAGCGTGGTCAATCGGTTGACCTGCTGGACCACCTCGAAATCGATCGTCTCGTCGTCGGCGGTCATATCGACGGTGAGCAACCGGTCGGCGACGAGCCCCGCGAAGAGCTCCCGTTCCGCGTCGGTCGCCTGCATCTGCTGCGTGAGACCGGGCAGCGTCGTGAGGATCCCGATCATTGGGCCGCGGCGCTCGACCAGCGCGTTGGTTCCCTGGGTCGTCGAATACCGGATGTGCTGGGTCGCGTGCAGCAGCCGCTCGGTGTTCGCCGAGCCGTACAGCGCCTCTGACGCCTTCTCGATCCCGGTGAACAGGCACTCTGACAGGTCGTGTGGTGTCGTGAGCGTCTTGACGAATGTGAATCCGGTCCCATTCCAGACACATATGTCGGTGAGCGTGCCACCATTGTCGATGTTGATGAGGGTGTCCATGCCACTCCTTGGTCGCAGCGGATCCGTCTGAGCGACACGAGCACGATGCCGGTGCTTCGTCTGGCGATCGCCCTCGACGGTGGAATCCACTATCGCGGTGTCTCGAGACCGGGCGGCGTCCCAACTTGGCACACCTCCCCGCTGTCGAATTCACGCACTCGTCTGCGGATCTGTGGGCATGATGGAGACATCGATCATCACCGGCCGCAACGAGGAGGCCGTATGCCGGAGACACAGAGCCGATTGCTGCGCGTGGCTGCTGCCCGGGCCGACTTCCTGGAATACGGCAGGCCGGGCGCCGCGGGCGTGCCAGACGTGGTGGCCGCGTCGTGGGTGCGCAGCCAGCAGGCCGGCGTCAACATCACCCGCCCGGTCATCGACTTCAACGCCGACATCGACACCCGCTCCCGCTTGGTCCGCTGCGCCAATCCGGTGCTCGACCAGCTGGGCAATGACACCGCGGGTCTGCCGTTGGTTATCGCGCTGACCGACAATCACGCCCGGGTGGTTCAGCGCCGCGATGTTTCGGCGGCCGTAGGCCGGCTGCTCGACCGTGTCGAATTCGCGCCGGGTTTCAACTACGCGGAGGGATCGGTCGGTACGAACGGGGTCGGTACCGTGCTCGAGGCGGGACAGCCGGTGTCGGTCGTCGGACCGGAACATTTCGCTGAGCACCTACAGCCTTTTGCCTGTACCGGGGCTCCGATCATCGATCCGTTGAGTGGACGCCTAGAAGGCATTCTCGACGTCTCCACCCTGGCCGAGTCGTGGAGTCCGTTGGTGCATACGGTCGTCAAATCGGCGGCCAAGGACATCGGGCGCAATCTGCTGGCCGACCGAAACCAGGCCCAGCAGGCGTTGTTCGATACGTATCTGCGCGCCGACGCCCGCTTCCCGCGGCAGGCGGTCTTCGCTTTCGCCGACTCGGTCTACATGGCCAACGCAACGGCGCAGGCCCTGTTCGACCCGACCGAACAGCTGGTTGTCCGGGAGCACGCGACCTTCGTGATGACGCGCCACGATCGCGTGAGCGAGACGATCACCATGCAGTCGGGCCGGGTGATCCAATTCCGCGGGACGCGCATCGTCTCTGGCTGCGATACGGCCGGCATCGTCGTCATCGCCGAGGACATCAGCGGTCAGCCCGGCGCACCGGCGGCGCTCGGCAGCGGCACGGGATTCGCCGATCATGTGCTGCCCTCGGTCGCGACGGCGGGCGCGGAGACCCGGGGGCTGGTCGGCGACCTGCGGCGGCCGCACGTGCCGATCGCTGCCGGCTCGTCCCCGGCATGGTTGAGAGCCTGCTCGGAATTACACCGTGCGCTCGCGGCGAAGACGCCGACGATCGTGCTCGGTGAGACCGGGACCGGGAAGTTCACCCTGGTCGCCGAGGTCTTCCACGCTGATCATCCTGGCGGGCGCAGCATTTCTGTCGATGCGTCCCAGCTGCAGTCCGACGCAGACGGCGACCTCGACGCCTTTCTCGACAGCGCCGGCGAACAGACCCTGTGCATCGTCCGCAACCTGGACCAGGCGAGCACGGAGGGGGTCGAACGCCTCGACGGGCTGTTCACCGCACTGGCCCGCACGACGTCTCCGGTCGCCTTCGCCGCGACCGTATCCGACTCCAGTCTCGATTCCGACCTGCCGTTTCGCGCCCTCCTCGGGCACTTCGAGGTGGCTGTCACGGTTCCGCCACTACGGTGCCGCACGGATGATCTCACGCTCATCGTCGGCCGGGTATTGGCGGAGATCGCCCCGGGCCGACGGGTACGGCTGTCCCCCAATGCCCTGCGGACGGTCACCCGCTACACCTGGCCCCGCAACGTCTCGCAGCTGCGCGAAGCACTGACCCACGCAGTGCGGGCCCGCCCGGTAGGGGAAATACAGGCCGAGGACTTGCCCAGTTACTGCCAGACTCGCTCGCACAAGAATCTCACCCGTATCGAGATCGCCGAGCGTGACGAGATCATCGCGGCTCTGCAGGAAACCGACGGCAACCGTGCCGCCGCCGCAACCCGGCTCGGTATGTCGCGAAGCAGTCTGTATCGCAAGCTGCGGTCGTACGGAATCACGGCTTGAGCCCGGCACAGTAGGAGCACTGGCCGGGCCGATCGACACAACCTTGATCCGCCGCACCAACCCGCCCAGCTTGCGGACACCGTGGTCGAGCAGGTCGGCGGCGGTAGGGTGGTCGATATCGGCTTCCGCCACCATGGCGTGGATGCGCAGCTTGCAGGCCCGCAGCACCTTGTCCTCGGTCAGTTTGCCCACCAACGCGGTATTGAGCTGCTCGAACACCTGCGGGCCGGCCCGCCCGACCAGCTTGATCAGCGTGGTCGGATGCGGCGCTTCAAGCGCGATCCGGCGGAACTGCCGCCAGGTGATCGAATCGGCCGCCTCCTGGCACAGCGTCTCGTATCCAAACTGGTAGCGGGGCCGCCCCGATCGAGCATCGAACATTCCACGGCTCGACGAACCATTCATCGTCGAGATAGGCATCGCTGCGCGCCGACTCATCGGGAAGCCGGACCGCCTCCGGCCGCAACACCACATCCCACAACTAGATCTGCTGATCCGCGACCCGCAACATCGACCGGCCTATCTCCACGAGAACGACACCGATGTCGTTCTCGCAGCGAAACACCTACTGCCGCAGGCAATTACAGAGACCGACACCAGCTACTCGACCCAGCTACTCGACATACTTCTTCAGGGGCAGGCAACTAGGCTTCGATCCGGCAGGAGTGTCTCCGGCTCGGAAAGCCACAACTGCCCGCGAGTCAGGTGTCGGTCTAGAAAACGATCAGCGGCTTGATGATGTTGTCGGTCTTGTCTCGCATCATCTCGAACGCGGTCTCGATCTCGCCGAAACCGAAAGTATGGGTCGTCATCAGGGTCGGATCGAATCGTCTGGTCGCAATCAGGGCGAAGAGCCGTTGCATCCGGTCATTTCCGCCCGGACACAATCCCGAGTGGATCGACTTGTCCGCCATACCCAATCCGAAGGCGTCCAATGGAACCGGGAGCGGATCCGGGTTCTCGCCGTGGTATCCGATATTCGAGACGCGACCTCCGGCTTTGGTCACCCGCAGGCACGACTCCCACGTCTGGGGGAAGCCGAATGCTTCTATCGCGGCATCGACGCCTTCCCCGTCGGTGAGTTCAAGGATCTGCTTGACCGGGTCCCCTGAGGTGAAATCGATGATGTCGGTGGCTCCGTAGGTGCGGGCAAGCTCTTGGCGCTCCGGACGGCTTTCGACGGCGAAGATGCGACCGGCGCCCAGCAGGGTGCAGCCGATGGTCGCGCTCAGCCCGACCGCGCCCTGCGCGAAGATCGCCACGCTGTCTCCGAGCCGGAGTTGGCCATGCTCAGCACCCATGAACCCGGTCGACAACATGTCGCACGCGTAGACCGCCTCGGCGTCACTGACCGTGTCTGGGATCGGAGCGAGATTTGCCCGAGCCTTCGGAACCACGAAGTACTCGGCCATATTGCCGTCGACCTGGGCCGTGTATTTGTAACCACCCAGCGCACCGCCGCACTGGCTGCTGTAGCCCTGCTGGCAATACCGGCATTCCCAGCACGGCGTGATCGCGCTGACTCCGACACGTTGACCTTCGGTGAAGCCGGTGACGCCGGAGCCGATCGCCGCGACCACTCCGACCGCCTCGTGACCGAGGGTAACCCCCGCTGCGACGGGCAACGCTCCCTTGACCGTATGGACATCCGAAGTACAGATCAGCGCCGCGGTCGTCTTCACGACGACCTCATCGGGCCCGGGAACGGGAACCGGCTTGTCGACCACGGCAACACGGCCGATCTCCGGCATGACGAAGGCCTTCATGGACATTGCAACTCCTTCGGTGACATCCAAACGACGGATACACACCGATCCTGGCCCGAGAACTCGGTATCGAGATGTCCCAAATCGACACACCACTCGCATCGGGATGCGCCTCTTGGCGCACACGGACGCATCAAACGCGCCCAAAAGCCCCGCTACCGCGATTGCTGGCACCTCACTGTCGACGGCGCCGACAACCAGATCACCTTCTTGTACGACATCGGCGCCCATGGTGCGCGGGGAGTGGCGGGGGAGGCAGCGCTCCCGAAGCTCGACGCGTTGGATTCGAATCCCAACATCGACACGATCCCCAAAGAGATCTGGAACAAGGCCAGAACCCGGCCCACCATATCCGCGTGGTGGGCCGGGTCACCGGTTCGTCGAGAGGATGTGGCTACCCGATATTGGCGGAGAGGCTGGGAAGCATGCGGTTGGCTTCGTCCTGCCAGTTGTCCCAGGCGTGGATGCCGTAGGCGGGGAAGGAGTAGTCGACGTTCGCGGCGCCGAGGGAGGCCATGCGGATGCGGACCTGGAGGGCGCGGGTGTTGGCGAGGGCCAAGGCTTCAAGGGGACGCGGATGCTGTTGTGCCGCCGCCGGTTACGGCGATGACCAGCGGCGCCACCAGTGCCAGGGTCATGGCCAGGACGGCGCGGCGTAGCCGTCCTTCGCTGTCACCAGCCGAATTCGATCTTCCGCGAATCGATTTCATCGATCCCGATCCGCTCGCTCGGGCGGCCGGGGTGGCCGCGGGGCTGTCCGGAACCGGTCACCGCGCCGGGCGACAGCGGGCGTGACGACGGGGGGCAGTTCCCGTCGTCACGCTCGCTCGAAGTACCTATCGTCCGCACCCTCGGATTCGTTGCTGAAAAGTAGCGATATTTCTGAAGATTGGCGTGTCCACGCAGGTCAAGCCGAAAGCATTCGTTGAAAGTTGCCTTCCAGGACCAGGGTTCGCACGCCGGCATCCGTGATGGCCGCCTCGACCGTGTGCCGCGCGGCGACCACGTCACCATAGGGCGTGTTCGATCCGAACAGGCACTGATCAGGAACTTCCCGCGCGGCGGCCGCGACCGCGAACACCTGCAACGCGCTGGACAGATCGATGTACAGGTTGGGTCGTGCCAGGGCGAGCTCCACCAGCTCCAGCGCGTGGAATCCGCCCAGCGCGCCGACTATCAGGGGAACCGATGGGTAGCGGGCGGCCAGTGCCGCATAGGCGCGGAGGTCGTCGAGGGTATTGGGCGCGAAGCCGTGGACCAGTACCGGTATTCCGCCGTGGTCGGCGCTCACGGCCAGGACCGGTTCGATGCGCGCGGCTTGCCCGGGCGGCGGGGTGACCTCACCGATGCCCACGATGTCGGGCCGGGACAGATAGGGCTCGAACCAGGCGCCGAGCCGCTCCACGGGGAGCAGGGAAGGCAGGCTCGCGAAGCCGACAGTGACGCCGGGGTGTGCGTCCAGCGCGCGCAGCACCTCGCCCATGGCCGTCCGCACCTCGGCTTCGGCGGCGTCCGCGCCGCCGATAACGGCTGTCAGCCTGGCGAATTCGGCTCGCGTCTGGTCGAGGGTGCGGGCTCGTTCGGGATGCACCCGGGTGGACAGCAGCACGGTGCGATCCACCTCGGCCCGTGTCGCGCGCGCCAGCTGTGCGGCGGTGTCGATGGTGACGTGGGCGTGGACATCGGTGACCATGGTGTTTCCTCCGGCGGGAATGGGCGGCAGCGGCCCGACGCTAAACGTTGACATTGGGGTCAAGGTCAAGCCGGAGGACATCGATGCTGATCAGCGAGCTGTCGCAGCGAAGTGGGGTGAGCGCCCGCGCCCTGCGGCACTATGACCGCAGCGGCCTGCTGGAGGCCTGTCGGCGGTCCAACGGCTATCGGGACTTCCCGGAGTCGAGTGTCGAACGGGTGCGCCGGATTCGGGTGCTGCTCGCGGTCGGGCTCGATCTGTCCGCGGTCGCGGCGCTGCTGCCGTGCTTCGCGCCGGATGGGCAGCTGGGCGGGTGTGAGCGGGCGCGAATGCGGCTGGCGGATCGGATCGCGGAGCTGGATCGTTCGCTGCTGGCCATCACCCGGGCGCGGGCGCTGCTGGCCGCCGAGCTCGCGCGGTGGGATGAGGCTGCTTTGCCCGATTGTCGGTGAGTTGGCGCGAGGGCGGGGTTACCGTCGATCGATGAGCCGTTGTGGGAGAGGACGCGGTCGTCTCGCCCGGGTGGGGGCGGTGGCCGGGGCCGTCGCCCTGGTGGCCGCGGGCTGCGGGGGTGGTGGGGACGGTTCGGCGCCGCCGGGCGCGGCGAGCTGGCCGCCGGCGGCGGGGCGCGGGTCGTGCGCGGTCGACAAGCAGGAGAATGTGCCCGCGACCATGCGGGACGGGGTGGTGCTGAAAGCCGATGTGTACCGGCCGAAGTCGGCGGATCCGGTGCCGGTCATCCTGATGCGGACGCAGTACGGGAAGGCCGCCGCGCAGATCCAGCCGTTCCGCTATCAGACCCCGGATTGGTTCGCGTCACACTGCTATCTGGTTGTGGTGCAGGACATTCGGGGGCAGGGCCAGTCGGGCGGCACGTTCACCGAGTTCGGCAATGACATCGCCGACGGCTACGACTCGGTGGAGTGGGCAGCCACCCTGCCGGGAGCCGATGGCAAGGTCGGGATGTACGGGTCGTCGTATGTCGGTGCGACGCAATGGCTCGCGGCCGTCGGCGCGCCGCCGCATCTGACGACGATCGTTCCCGCCAATACCGCGTCGGACTATTACGACGGCTGGACCTATGAGGGCGGCGCGTTCCGGCTGGCGTTCGTGGAGCCGTGGGCTATGGGGACCATTGGCGCGAGCGCGGCCCGCAATCGCGGTGACACCGCGACCGCGAAACAGCTGGGGGCCGATGGCGCGGACTACACGCGCTGGCTGGGTTTCCGTCCGTACCAGCAGTTTCCGCCGCTGCACCCGGGTGATCCGGCGGTCGCGCCGTGGTTCTACGACTGGATCTCGCATTCCACCCGCGACGACTATTGGAAGCGGTGGAGCATTCGCGATCGGTACGCGAGCGTGCGGGTTCCGGTGCTGGATGTGGAGGGCTGGTACGACGCGTTTCTCGCGGGCGGCGTGCAGAATTTCGCCGGCATGGTCGCGGGCGGCGGTACGCCGGAGGCGCGGGCGGGGCAGCGGCTGGTGCTGGGTCCGTGGGATCACATCGGCTGGGGTCGTCCGGGCAGCAGGGTGGAGACGCCGATGCTGGCGGCGAGCGGCACGGCCGGGGACAGTCCGATCAACGACCTCATGCTGGCCTGGTACGACCATTTCCTGAAGGGCGCGGACAACAAGGTGTCCGGGCAGCCGGTGGTCGACTATTTCCTGATGGGGGCGAACAAGTGGAAGTCGGCCTCGGCCTGGCCGCTGCCGAACACCCGGTGGACCACCTACTACCTGTCGGGCAATGGCGGCAACGGGATTCAGGGCCGGGCCGGTCTGCTCACCACCGATGCCCCGAAGGACGCGCAGCAGCCGGATCGCTATGACTACGACCCGCTGAATCCGGTGCCCAGTGCGGGCGGGCATTCCTGTTGCGGCGCGTCGACGGGTCCGCAGGGACCGGTGGATCAGTTCGTGGTGGAGCAGCGTTCGGATGTGCTGACCTATACGACCGCGCCGGTGTCCGCCGATACCGAGCTCACGGGCCCGATTCGGGTGACGCTGTGGGCGTCCTCGACCGCGACCGACACCGATTTCACCGCGAAGCTGGTGGCGGTGGCCCCGGACGGGTCGACGGTCAACCTCAACAATGGCATCGTGCGCGCGGCGTTCCGTGATTCGCTCGATCATCCGACGCCGATCGTGCCCGGTCAGCCCTATCGGTTCACGATCGACGTGTGGCCGGCCAGCTATCTGGTGCCGGCCGGATCGTCGATCCGGGTCGAGGTGTCGAGCAGTGATTTCCCGCAGTTCGCACCGAATCCGAATACCGGCGACCCGTTCGGGCAGAACGCGAATACGCAGGTCGCGACCCAGACGATCTATCACGACCAGGACCACCCGTCGGCGGTGGTGTTGCCGATCATTCCGGCGGGCGACGCGGGAAGTTCACGTTTTCCGATGGCGCACTGACATATTCGCCGCCGACCATGACCGTGGCCGGGCTTCCCGTGGATTGTCCGCCCCATACGGGAAGCACCGGCCGCTTACAGACTAATCGCGAACCCGAAGGCTCCCGGCACAGCCGGGCCGGGGTTAGTGTCGCTGGGTGGGTTTCGAGGTGCGTGTCGATACCGCGGGTGCGGTCGAGATCGTCCGAGCGGCAGCGGGGTTCGGCTGGCGTTGGGGCTCCGGCAATGTGTCCGAATTCGCCCGGCTGGTCGGATGGAGTAGTCCGCAGCCGGTGGGAACGCTGCGCAGCGGCCCGGTCTTCTCCCGTACCGGCCTGTCGGTGTGGTGGGACTCGGCCATGTTCTGGGGCAGCGATCGCGGCCTCGACCATGTGCGCGTGACCATCTCAGACTGCCCGGCCCCCGCCGAGTCCGGCAGCCGGGAATTGCTGGAGGCGGCCCTGGCCCGCGCGGCGGCCGTGTTCACCGAGCGCTGGGGCGATCCGGAGAGTCCGTCCGCGGGCCCGTCGGAGGGCATGGCGTGGCGGTTCCCGAATGTGTTCGCGGGCCTCACCATCGGCGTGGACACCATCGACCTGCTGCTGGTGAACCCGACCGAGCAGCGCTACTGGATGGAACGCCGGCACCAGACCGCCCGCCGCCGCGCCGCCGCGGGCGCCTGGATCCGCTTCGCCGAGAACCTGGCAGGCTTCCTGGAGACGCTGCCGCTGGACGCCCGCCTGCTGATCACCGCGCCGGGCGGCCGTTTCGTGCAGTTCGAGGCCGGGCCGGAACAGCTGACCGGCGAGCTGGCCCGCAGCGAATTCATCGATCCCACCTGGTATTACGGCCCGGAGACCGAGCAGCGACTGATCGAGCACGGCTGGACGCCGCCGCGCGAGGCCAACTGGACGCGGACCCTGTCCCGGCGCGCGGGCGCCGTGGCCATGAGCGGGCTGGCATTGCGCACCACCGAGTCCTTGCGCACGATCGGCGTCGCCGCGCCCACCGAGCTGGTCGCCGACGCCTGGGTGGAGGGCGGCGACGATCTGGACGTGACGCCGCTGGACATCCCGCCGCATCCGACCTCCCGGACGCAGCGCGCCGAATTCCTGCGCCGGCACGCCGTCTCCGATTTCGATGCCGGGCCGCTGCGGGTGGACGTGCCCGCCGGTGTCGAGATCGCGCGCGCCGCACGCGCCTTCGACTGGACCTGGACCCGCGCCGACCTCGACGGTTTCGCGGCCGCGCTGGGCTGGAAACCGGTGCACGACAGCGGGACCGGCGAGCGCACGGTGTGGGCGGACACCGAGCTACACGTGGACGATCCGCGCGCCCGCTTCTGCTTCGACGGCGACCGGCTCGAGGCGATCTGCGTGACCCTCAGTGACAGCATCGAATCCTTCCTCTACGACGAGGGCCTGCCCGCCGAGGTCCGGGAGCAGCGCACCGCCGCCGCGGCCCGCGCCCTGGACGGCTTCCGCGCCGAGTTCGGCGGGCCCCGCCACCTGGTGCTGGGTCAGGCGCACGGACCGGCCTGGCCCGATGACCGCCTCACCGTGGGGCTGGTCACCGAGCCGGATACGGTGGAGCTGTACCTGATGCGGCCGGGGGAGCGCGGCCGCCGCCTCATCATCGAGCAGCAGCGCGCCGCCTTCCGCGCCCACGATCGCGAATGGGCGCAGTGCTACGAGGAATTGGCCGCCCACATCGCCGATCTCACCGAGTCCGGCCAGCTCACCCTGGACGCCGGGGAGCCGCATCGCGCCCGAGTGGACCGCGATCACGGGCTGCTGCGGCTGGAACTGGCCAGCGCCACCGCCCGCGATCTGTCCCCGCGCGTGCTGAGGTTCATGCTGCGCGACGGCTGGCAGCATCCCGATCACCGATATCCGCTGTGGCACATCGATCTTCCGTTGCCCGCCCTGCCCCGCGATCTGCGGCGGCTGGCGCGGCTGGCGGTGCTGCCGCTGCGCACCCTGATGCCGCCGCAGGCCCGTTTGCGGGTGCTGCTGAACGGCGAGTATCTGCCGGTGCGGGCGCCGTCGACGGGTGCGATCGGCGCACCGGCTGTCGCACCGGACGCCTAGAGTCGGACCATGATCGACAGCGAGGACATGCGCGTCACCCGGGCCGCCTACGACGAGGTGGCGGAACTGTACGCCACGCTGTTCCACCGGCAGTTGCATGCCAATCCGTTCGATCGGGTGCTGCTGGAGGGCTTCGCGGAAGCGGTGCGGGAGAACGGGAACGGTCCCGTCGCCGACATCGGTTGCGGGCCGGGCCGGGTCACCGGGTATCTGGCGGCGGCCGGCCTGGAGATGTCCGGGGTCGATCTGTCGCCGGAGATGATCCGGCTGGCCCGGGCGGAGTGCCCCGGCATTCCGTTCGAGGTCGGTCCCATGGAGCGACTCCGCTACGACGACGCGGCCTTGGCGGGTCTGGTGTCCTGGTACTCGATCATTCACATTCCGCCGCAGCGGGTTCCGGAGGTGCTGACCGAGTTCGCGCGGGTGGTGCGGCCCGGCGGGCACGCCGTGTTCGGCTTCCAGGCCGCCGACCAGCCGACGGGCGTGTACGACTATGCGCACAAGGTCGCCCCCGCCTACCGGTGGGCCCCGGATACTTTCGCGGAGGCGTTGTCCGCCAAAGGCTTCCGGGTTACCGCCACACTGTTCCGGGAGGCCCGCCCGGACGAGTACACCCCGCACGCCGCCATGCTGGCCGTCCGGGTCTGAGCGGCCGTCAGGGCTGGACCGGCTCCGGCTCCCGCGCTGCCCGTTCGTCGAATTCGATTCGGGCGGAGGTGATTTCCTAGGCGTGCTGCAGCAGCGCCCACTGCCCCATGGCATGCGCCCGAATTCCGGCCCGGCGACGAGGTTTTCGGGAATGTGCTCGTCCGGTCCGGCGCGTACGCCGAATACGTGGTGGCCCCCGCACAATTCCTGACCCGCAAGCCTGCCCGGCTCGACCACACCCACGCCGCCGCGCTGCCGACTGCGGCCCTCACCGCGTGGCAGGCGCTCACGGATGTGCAACCGGCACAACGTGTTCTGGTGCACACGGCCGCCGGCGGGGTCGGTCATCTGGCGGTACAGATCGCCAAGGCGCGCGGCGCGTACGTGATCGGCACCGCCCGCGCGGCCAATCACGACTTCCTGCGTGGCCTCGGCGCTGACGAGCTGATCGATTACACGGCAACCGATTTCACCACGGCCGTCCGCGACGTCGATATCGCGTTCGACCTGGTCGGCGGCGGCTACGCGGCCCGGTCGCTGCGGGTGCTCACACCGCACGGCCGGATGATCGACGCGCAGGGCGAGGAACCACTGGATGATCCCCGCTATCACCGGCTCCGGTTCGCCCCGTCCGGCGCGGACCTGCGCGCGGTGGCGGATCTGGTGGTGGCCGGCCGGCCGCGCGGCGAGATCGAGCGGGTGATGTCGCCGGCCGAGGTGGTCGAGGCGCACCGACTCGGCGAGACCGGCCGGGTGCGCGGCAAGATCGTCCTGACCGGCTGGAAACGATCGACCGGCTTTCCAGCCATCGGGATACCTGATGCGCGCGCCGCGCCCGGCGCATACCGTCGCGGAGAGACCGCGTGAATCAGGGAGTAACGGTGACGGACTGGAACGAAGAAGTCGATGTCCTGGTGGCAGGGTCGGGCGGCGGCCTGGCCGGAGCCTATACGGCGGCCCGCGAGGGGCTGACGGTGGCGGTGGTCGAAGCCACCGACAAGTTCGGCGGGACCACCTCGTTCTCGGGTGGCGGCGGGGTGTGGTTCCCGTGCAATCCGGTGCTGCAGCGCGCGGGCGTGGACGACACCCTCGAGGACGCGCTCACCTACTTCCGGTCGGTGGTCGGCGATCGCACCCCGGCCGACATGCAGGAGACCTACATCCGCAATGGCGCAAAGGTCATCGAATACCTGGAGCAGGACGAGGCTTTCGAGTTCCAGATGTTCCCGTGGCCGGACTACTTCGGCAAGGCGCCGAAGGCGCGGCTGGACGGTAAGCGGCACATCATTCCCGCGCCGTTGCGGGCCGCGAAGCTGGGCGATCTGAGCGAGTCGGTGCGCGGGCCGCTGGGCACCGACCGGTACGGCGAGCCGCAACCGGACTATCTGATCGGCGGGCGCGCCCTCGTCGGCCGGTTCCTGCTGGGGCTGTCCAAGTACCCGAATGTCTCGCTGTCTCTGAACACCCCGCTGGTCGAGCTGGTGGCCGAGCACGGCGCGGTGGTCGGCGCGATCGTCGAACGAGACGGGCAGCGGGTGGCGATCCGGGCCCGCAAGGGCGTGCTGCTCGCCGCCGGCGGTTTCGAGGGCAACGACGAGCTGCGGCAGCGCTACGGTGTGCCGGGCGTAGCCCGGGACACCATGGGGCCGTGGGGAAATCAGGGCAAGGCGCATGAGGCGGGCATCGCGGTCGGCGCGGACACCGACCTGATGGATCAGGCGTGGTGGTCGCCGGGCCTGGTGCACCCGGACGGGCGGGCGGCGTTCGCGCTGTGGTTCACCGGCGGCATCTTCGTCAATCAGGCCGGTGAGCGTTTCGTCAACGAGTCCGCCCCCTACGACCGGCTCGGCCGCGACATCATCGAGCACCTGAACGACGGCTCCGCGACATTGCCCTTCTGGATGGTCTACGACGACGCCGAGGGCGTCGTGCCGCCCATCAAGGCCAGCAATGTGCCGATGCTCGACGCGGAACGCTACGTCGAGGCCGGTCTGTGGAAGACCGCCGACACCCTCGAGGGCCTGGCCGCCGAGATCGGCGTTCCCGCCGAGGCGCTGGTGGCGACCGTGGCCCGCTTCAACGAATTCGTGGCCCAGGGCGTGGACCCCGACTTCGGCCGCGGCGACGAGGCCTACGACCGCGCCTTCTCCAATGGCGAACCGCCGCTCGCCCCGATCGTGAAGGGCCCGTTCCACGCGGCCGCCTTCGGCATCTCCGATCTCGGCACCAAGGGCGGACTGCGCACCGACACCGCGGCACGCGTGCTGAATACCGACGGCGAGCCGATTCCGGGCCTGTACGCCGCGGGCAACACCATGGCCGCGGTCAGCGGCACGGTCTACCCGGGCGGCGGCAATCCGATCGGCGCGTCGGTGCTCTTCAGCCACCTGGCGGCACTCGACATGAGCGGCCGCTAGCGGCTCGTCTCGCCCCGAGTGTGATGCGATGGGCGCATGACGCGAGCGGGATACGACGTGATCGTGGTGGGCGGCGGCCACAACGGCCTGGTGGCCGCCGCCTACCTGGCCCGGGCCGGGCGTTCGGTGCTGGTGCTCGAACGCCAGGCCCACACCGGTGGCGCGGCCGTGTCCGAGCGGGTGTTCCCGGGCTTCGACGCGCGGCTGTCGCGCTACTCGTACCTGGTGAGCCTGCTGCCCGAGCGCATCGTGCGGGACCTCGATCTGAGTTTCGAGACCCGCAGGCGGCGCATTTCCTCGTATACGCCGATCGGCAACAGCGGACTGCTGGTGGACAACGGTTCCGAGGCCGTCACCCGTGCCAGCTTCGCGCAGGTCACCGGCTCGGAGCGGGATTACGAAGCGTGGCAGCGCTTCTACGCCATGACCGGCCGGCTGGCCGAGCGGGTCTTCCCGACCCTGACCCAGCCGCTGCCCACCCGCGCCGAATTACAGCGCACGGTGGACGATTCCGCCGCCTGGGAGGCGATTTTCGAACGGCCCCTGGGTGAATCGGTGGAGTCCGCCTTCGCCGACGACACCGTGCGCGGCGTGGTGCTCACCGACGCGCTCATCGGCACCTTCACCCACGCTCACGATCCGACATTGCGGCAGAACCGCTGCTTCCTCTATCACGTGATCGGCGGCGGCACCGGCGACTGGAACGTCCCCGTCGGCGGCATGGGCGCGCTCACCGACGCACTCGCGGCCGCGGCCCGCAACGCCGGGGCCGAGCTGCGCACCGGATGCACCGTCACCAGCATCGAAACCGACGGCGACACCGCCGAAGTGCACTTCCTGCACGGTGATCACGGGCATCTGGTGAGCGCGCGGCACGTGCTGGTGAACGCCGCGCCCCACGTGCTGGCGGGCCTGCTGGGCGAGTCGGCCGAGAAACCTGAGGGCGCACAGCTGAAGATCAACATGCTGTTGCGTCGACTGCCGAAACTCCGTGACCCGCAAGTGGATCCGAGCACCGCCTTCGCCGGGACCTTCCACATCGCCGAATCCGCCGAGCAGCTCGAGCGCGCCTACCGGGAAGCGGCGGCCGGCGAACCACCCTCGGCCCCGCCGTCGGAGATCTACTGCCACACCCTGACCGACCCCACCATCCTCGCGCCCGACCTGAACGCCCGCGGCTTCCACACCCTCACCCTGTTCGGACTGCACACGCCCGCACGGCTTTTCGCCGACGATCCGCGTGGCGCTAAGCACCGCCTGGTGGACGCCACACTGGCGCAATTGGATTCGGTCCTGGCCGAACCCATCCGCGACTGCCTCGCTCTCGACGGCGAGGGCAACCCGTGCCTGGAGGCCCGCACCCCCGTCGAACTCGAACGTGAGATCGGCATGCCCGGCGGCCACATCTTCCACACGGACCTGTCCTTTCCCTACCGCGCCGACGACGCCGGCGACACCCCCGCCGCGCGCTGGGGCGTCGCCACCGGGCACCGCAATGTCCTGATCTGCGGCGCGGGCGCGGTCCGCGGCGGCGGCGTCAGCGGCATCGGCGGCCACAATGCCGCCATGGCCGTCCTCGAACAGGGCTGACCCGGGTTCAGTCCAGTTCGCCGTGTTCCGCGTCCCAGCGGGCGCGGGCCGCGGCCACCGCGTCCATGTGCGCGCGGGACCAGTCGGCCAGATAGAACGCGACCTCGGCGAGGCTCTCACCCATCTCGGTGAGCCGGTACTCCACCTGGGGCGGAATGGTCGGGTAGGCAGTGCGCTCCAGGAACCCGTCGCGCAGCAGCCGCTTCGTGGTGAGCGTGAGCATGCGCTGCGAGATGCCGGGCACGGCGCGCTGGAGCTCGCCGAACCGGCGCACGCCCTTGCGCAGTTCGACCAGCACCTGCACGGTCCATTTGTCGCCGATCCGGTCCAGGGTGTCGCGGATGCCGCAGTTGTCATCGCCACACGGCCCGGTGGGGACGGACGCCGTGACCTGTTCGGTAACAGCGGTGTTCGTGACTGACAGCGAAGTGCCTTCTTCCCAGGTCGGGGCGGTCGTCGGATGCTCGGTCAGGTCGTGGTCCACGACCTTCTCAACGCAAGGAGTAGCGCAATGATTCTCGTGACCGGCGTTTCCGGCGCTCTGGGCGGACTGGTGCTGGCGGGCCTGCGGGCGCAGCCGGATCTGGAGGTGGTGGCGGGCACCAGCTCTCGTGACGCCGCCCGGCTTCCGGACGGCACCACCCGGCGCATCGACTTCGACGATCCCGCCTCCCTCACCGCGGGCTTCGACGGTGTGGACACGCTGGTGTTCATCTCCGCCGGATACGCCGAGGACGATGTGGTGACGGCCCGCCACGGCGCGGTCGTGGCGGCCGCTGCCGCCGCCGGCGTGCGGCACGTGATCTACACCGGCATCTCGGCGTCGGCCCTGCACACCACCATCGCCCTCCCGCACCTGTGGACCGAGAAGCAGCTGGCCGCAGCGCCTTTCGCGGTGACGGTGCTGCGCAACGGGTTCTACAGCGAGCTGCCGGTGGGGCTGGCCGCCGGTGCGGCCGAATCCGCCGCCGCCACCGGCGTTTTCGCCGCGCCGTTCGGCACCGGCCGCTTCTCGGGAGTCGCGCGCGAGGATCTGGCCGAGGTCGCGGTACGGGTGGCCGCCGAGGTCGAGCGCGACCTGCGCGCCGGAACGGCCGGCCCGCACGCCGGCCGCACCTACGAGCTGGAGGGGGTGGCCTCGGTCAGCGGCGCGGAGATCGCCGGGGTGCTGAGCGAATCCCTCGGCCGCCCGGTCGAATACCGGGATGTGCCGCTCACCGAGCTGCGTGACAGTCTGCTCGGCGGCGGCCTCGAGCCGTATCGCATCGGGCACACGGTATCGCTGTTCTCCAACCTGAAGGCCGGCTTCCTGCACGCCACCGGGAGCGATCTGCCCGCCCTGCTGTCCGGCGCCCCGCGCCCGCTCCGCGACGAGATCGTGGCCGCGATCAGCGGACCGGCAGCAGCTGGGTGACCCGCCACAGGCGGCGCGGCAGCTCACCCTCCTCGAAGGACTGGCGTTCGCGCAGCTCCCAGCCGGCGGCGAGGGCCTCGACGAGTTCCGCGGAGAAGAAGTGCACCGCGAACCCGCCGTGCTCGTAGATGTCGTCACCGAGGGCCTTGCCGCTGCCGAAGTGGGCGTCGTCGGTGGTGCGGACGGTGTAGACGAAGGCGCCGCCGGGTTTGAGCACCCGGCGGATCTCGGTGACCAGGTCGCGGATCTCCTGGGTGCTGAGGTTCATGCACAGCAGCATGTGCGCGTACACCGCGTCCACGCTGCGGTAGGGCAGCGGAATCGGCTGGCGGACATCGTGTTCCAGGGTGCGGACCCGGCCGCCGGCGCCCTCGGCGTCCGCCCGCGCCCGCAGCTGCGCCAGCGCGACGGCACTGAAATCGGTGGCCGTCACCCGAAAACCCTGGCGCGTTAGGAAGAGTGCGTCCCGGCCGTGACCCGCGCCCAGCTCCAGCACGTCACGGGCCCCGCGCTCGCGGAACAGCCGGGCCGCGTAGACCGCGGCCTCCGACGGCTCGTCACCGTACATCTCCGGATGCGTGCGGTAGGTGCGCTGCCAGTGCTCGTGCTGGTCGCTCATGCCTCCAATCATGTCCGACCGGCGGCGGAATGGGACCGGGAGGCGCGACGGGGCAGAAATGTCCGACAGGGCTAGGAGGTGCGGCGGCCGTCCGCGCCCTGCTGGCCCATGATGTCCGAGCAGCAGCGGATGAAGTACCGCAGGACCGGATCGGTCTCGGAGGCGTCCGGCCACACCACCGCCACGCGGGAGGGTCCGATGCCGTGCACGGGCCGGAACACCACGCCCGGATATTCGGTGCGTGCGGTGGAGGCGGGGGTGAAGCTCACGCCGAAGCCATTGGCGATGGCGCGCAACCATTCCTCGGTATTGCGGGCGATGGCCCCGATGATGGCGGTGTCGGCGGGCCGGGAGTCCAGGCCCATCCAATAGTCGCGCCACCAACCGGTTTCCGCGGGCGAGGCCACATACGGCTCGTCCCACAGCTCCCGGAAGGCGATGTCCGAACGCTGGGCCAGCGGATGGTCCTCGGCCAGCGCGATCCAGCGCGGCTCGGCGAACAGCTCCCGCAGGTGGTACTCGTCCTGGCCCGGAAAAGGCAGGCGCAGCAGGGCGACATCGACATCGCCCTCGTCCAGCCCGGCGGTCGGGTCGGTCCAGCCGCCCTGGTGCAGATCGACCTGCCAGTCCGGGTGCAGGCGGTGGAAGACCCGGATGATCTCCGGAATGTGGCTGTCGGCAGCACTGTTCACGCAGCCCAGCCGCAGCACCCGGGAGGCGCGGCTGGCATCGCTCTTGGTGTCGCGCAGAATCCGGTCCCAGGACGCCAGCAGCGCCGGCACCTGCTCGGCGAGCACCTTGCCGGCGGCGGTCAGTGTCCAGCCCGCGCGGGAACGAATGAACAGCTCCACACCCAGCTGCTGTTCCAGCTGTTTGATCTGGGTCGCCAGCGCTGGCTGCGCGACATGTAGTCGCTGCGCCGCCCGCGGCAGGTGCTCCGCGTCCGCGACTGCCAGGAAGTAACGCAGCAGTCGCGTATCGATATCCATGCCACCAGGTTAGGAAGAGGGCAACCAGTAGGCATACCCCATGGCTTGGAAGGCGGGATTCGGAGGTCAGCGCACCACCGGCAGTTCCGAGCCCGGATCGGCCAGCCAGAGCAGCCAGTGCGGCGCGAGCAGGGCGGCGAACTCGTCGTAGCCGGGCGCGCCGGGATGGAAGCCGTCGCCGGCGGCGATGTCGCGCATCCAGATCTGGTTCTCGCGCAACGGCTGATGCGCCCGCAGGTAGGGCACCTTGGCTTCCTCGCACAGGCCGGCGTAGCCGCCGTCCAGCACCAGCAGCCGGGCATTGTGCTCGTCGTCCACATTCGGCGGCGGCGCGACCACCATTGCCCGCCAGCCCTTTTCCCGCGCCCGGCGCAGCATGTCGGCCAGATTGCGCAGCGACTCACCGGGATCGACGCGAGGACGGCCGTCCTCGAGCTGGGTGTCGTTGACGCCGGTGGAGATCACCACCCGGCAGTCCGCGCCCGCGGGCAGCCGCGGCGTGCACTCGGCCTCCCAGCGCGCGCATAGCTCCGTGCTGTTCTCCCGGCGGATCCCGAGGTTGTAGTAGGTCAGCGGTTGTCCGGCCGCCGTGGCCCGGGCCGCGAGCCGGCCCGCCCAGCCCAGGCATTTCTGATCACCGACTCCGGCGACGAAGGACTCACCGACGAAACAGACACGGAGATCGAGCGCCACGGCCAGATCCTCGCACGGCCGGTCACGATCGATCAAAGACTCGCATCGAGCCGGAATCACCGGCAGGCCGCAGGGAGGTGGAGGCGGTCGCGGAGCGGAGCGGAGGGGTGAATCAGACACTGTTACGGTTACGGCGTGTTGGGTGGTCGGTGATGCCGTCGCCTGCCGCATACTCACACCGAGCCGACCATGGGACCACAGCCGTTCCCACGATCCGAAAGCGCGAATAGGACATGCGAGTCGACGGGCGGGAGATTCCCGTCTCCGGCAGCCTGCTGCAGCCGCGGATCCGCCGGACCACCGACATTCTGCGCGTTGTGCTGTCCGCGTTGTCGGTGGTTATCGTCATCGCCGGATCGCTGATCACCAGGCCGCAGTGGGAGGCGCTGGAGCGATCGGTCTCCGGCATCGTGGGGTTCCTGACACCGGAACAGTCCAACCTGGTCTACATCGTCTACGGCATCGCCATTCTCGGCCTGCCCTTCGCCATCCTGGTGCGGCTGGTGCTGCGCCGGCAGTGGAAACTGCTGGCGGGCTTCATCTCCGCGGGCCTGATCGCACTGGGCCTGTTCTCCATCACCGGCACCGGCTTCTCCGCGCCGCGCTGGCATCTGTCGGAACCCGGGCAGGTCAATACCTTTCTGTCGCAGTTCCTCGACGATCCGCGCTGGATCGCCATGCTGGCCGCGACGCTCACCGTGGCCAGCCCGTGGCTGCCCGCGCGAGCGCGGCGGTGGTGGTGGACGCTGCTGCTGGCGTTCGTGCCCATCCACCTGTTCGTGTCGCTGGTGGTGCCCGCCCGGGCCGCGCTGGGCCTGGTGGTGGGCTGGCTGGTGGGCGCGGTCATCGTGCTGGTGGTCGGCACGCCGGCGCTGGAAGTGCCGCTGGAGGCGGCGGTGCGGGTGCTGGCCCAGCGCGGCTTCCGGGTGACCGCCTTCAAGGTGCTGCGCCCGGCCGCCCGTGGGCCACTGGTGCTTTCGGCGAGTACGGTGCCGCAGCCGGAGCTGGGCGCGTCGCCCGACGACACGCCCGCGGGCGCCGAGACCGCGCGGGAATCCGGTGAATCCCGCTCGCCGGACAATGAATTGATCATCGAGATGTACGGCGCGAACCAGCGCAGCCGCGGCATGCTGCAGCAGCTCAGGCGCTGGCTGACCATTCGCAGCGGCGAGTACCCGGCGCCCTTCGCGTCCATGCGGCGCGCGGTCGAGCATCGGGCGCTGATGGGTTTCGCCATCGCCGATCTGGGCCTGGCCAGCAACAAGCCGCTCACGGTCGCGGCCCTGGACCGCGGCTGGATGGTGTACGCGCACACCGTGCCCCAGGGCCGGCCACTGGCCGCCGCCAACGGGGAGCCGACGCTGACCCGGGTGTGGCAGGCGCTGCACAGCATGCACCAGGCCCAGATCTCGCACGGCGAGCTGCGCGCCGAGGAGATCCGGGTCCTCGACGACGGCACCGTGCTGTTCGGCGGGTTCGTGCAGTCCGAATTCGGCGCCTACCAGGCGCGTTTCGACTCCGACGTGGCCCAGCTGCTGCTGTCCTCCGCGGGCCTGTTCGGGGTGGGCCCGGCGGTGCGCACCGCGCTCGAGGTGCTGGACAAGCAGGCGGTGCTGGACGCCTCGGCCCGGCTCACCAAGACCGCGGTGCCCAATCACGTCCGCAAGGCCGTGCCGGACGCGGGCGAGGTGATGAAGGACATCCGCGCCGAGGTGGCCGCCCAGACCGGGCAGGACAAGATCGAGGCCGCGCAGATCACCCGCTTCTCGCGC
This sequence comes from Nocardia niigatensis NBRC 100131, assembly GCF_000308655.1. Lineage (GTDB taxonomy): Bacteria > Actinomycetota > Actinomycetes > Mycobacteriales > Mycobacteriaceae > Nocardia > Nocardia niigatensis. The sequence continues at coordinate 183,677 of NZ_BAGC01000071.1, forward strand.
AACCAGATCATCCAGCTGGTGCTGCTCATCGGCCTGGTGTACGTGGCCTATCCGTACATCAGCGCGGTCCCGACCTTCGCCTCGGAACTGCGCAACCTGAACTGGGGCTGGGCGCTGCTGGGGCTGACCGTGTCCGCCCTGACCTATGTGGGCGCGGCAATGGCGCTGTGGGCGTGCGCCTCCGAGGCGGTCGGGTTCCGCAACCTGCTGCTCATGCAGATCGCCAATACCTTCGCCGCGACCACCACTCCCGCCGGCGTGGGCGGTCTGGCGCTGAGCGTGCGGTTCCTGCAGAAGGGTGGGCTGGGTGCGGTGCGGGCCACCGCCACGGTCGCCCTGCAGCAGACGGTGCAGGTGGTGACCCACGTGATCCTGCTGCTGATCTTCGGCGCACTGGCCGGAACCTCCACGAACCTGTCGCATTTCGTGCCCAACGCCACCGTGCTGTACCTGGTGGCGGGCGCCCTGCTGGGCCTGCTCGGCGCGACCATGTTCGTCCCCAAGGTCCGCAAATGGCTGCTCAACGAGGTGCGGCCGCAGCTGGCGGACGTGCTGGCCCAGCTGAAGGATCTGGCCCGGCGGCCGGGCCGGCTGGCCATGATCGTGGGCGGCTCCGCCACCACCACGCTGGGCATGGCGCTGGCGCTGTGGGCGAGCATCGAAGCCTTCGGCGGCAGTACGACTTTCGTGACCGTCACCATCGTCACCATGATCGGCGGCACCCTGGCCTCGGCCGCCCCCACCCCCGGCGGCGTCGGCGCCGTGGAGGCCGCCCTCATCGGTGGTCTGGCCGCGTTCGGCGTCTCGGCGGGGATCGCCGTCCCCGCCGTCCTGCTCTACCGCGTGCTGACCTGCTGGCTGCCGGTGTTCTGCGGCTGGCCGATCATGCGCTGGCTCACCGCCAGGGACATGATCTGAGCATCGGCCACTCCTAGCACTCGCGCCCGTTGCGGTGGCAACGGGCGCGAGAGAGAACCGGGGTTACGCCGAATACGCGTTGCGCAGTTCGACCTTCACGACCTTGCCGCTGGCATTGCGGGGCAGCGCGGGCACCACCACCAGGTGCTTGGGGTGCTTGTAGCGGGCCAGGGATTCGTTCAGGAACGGCTCCAGCTCCTCGAGGGTCAGGTCGTCGACACCCTCCATGAGCGCGACGACCGCGACCGGCACCTCGCCCCACTTCTCGTGGGCGCGGCCGACGACGGCGGCCTCGTGGATCTTGGGGTGCGCGAAGAGCACGTTCTCGATCTCGGCGCAGTAGATGTTCTCGCCGCCCGAGATGATCATGTCCTTCTTGCGGTCGACCACGTAGATGAAGCCCTCCTCGTCCTGGCGGACCAGGTCGCCGGAGTGGAACCAGCCGCCGTGGAAGGCCTCCGCGGTGGCCTCGGGCTTGTTCCAGTAGCCCTGCATGAGAGTCGGTCCCCGATAGACGATCTCGCCGACCTCGCCGGGGGCGACGTCGTTCATCTCGTCGTCGACCACGCGGGCCTGGATGGTGGGGATGGGCAGTCCGACCGAGCCGATCTTGCGCAGCGCGTCCTTGCCCTCGAGCACGCAGGTGATGGGCGACATCTCGGTCTGCCCGAAGACCGCCACATTGATCGCCTCGGGGAAGCAGTCGGCCATGGCGCGCAGCACCGAATCCGAGGCCGGGGCCGCGCCCCAGCTCAGCACCCGCAACGCCAGCTTGCGCTGCTTGACCGTGGGCTCCTCGCAGATGAGCTGCCACTGCGCCGGAACGCAGAAGGCGGAGGTGGCCTGCTCGGCCTCGACGGCGTCCAGGAACTCGGTGGCGTCGAACGCGCCCAGCGGGTGCAGCACGGTCTTGCAGCCGAGCATGAAAAACGGTGTGAGACTACCCAGTCCGGCGATGTGGAACAGCGGCGAGGTGCAGAAGCCGATGGTGTCGTCGGTGACCTCGGTGGCCCGGATGCAGGTGAGGCCCTGGGCGTTCATGTTCGCGAAGGTGAGCACCGCGCCCTTGGGGGTGCCGGTGGTGCCCGACGTGTACATGATCAGGCAGGGGGAGTCCTCCGGAATGTCCAGCGGCGCATGCGGTTCCCCCGCCTCGGCCAGGAAGTCCTCGAATCCGATGACGCCGTCGCCGGTCTGCCCGTTGATGACGACCACGGTCTCGAGCTGCGGCGCCTGCCCGGCCACGCCCACCGCCAGCGGCTGCAGCACCGAATCGGTGACGATGGCCTTGGCGCCGGAGTCGGCCACGATGTAGGCGACCTCGGGCGGGGTGAGCCGGAAGTTCACCGGCACCGCGATGGCGCCCAGGGCATTGATGCCGATGACCGCCTCGATGTACTCGGTGTAGTTCAGCGCCAGGATGAGCACACGATCGCCGAACCCGACCCCTCGGCGGGACAGCGCGTCGGCGAATTGCTCCGACCGCTCATGCAACTGCTTCCAGGTGGTGTCCACGCCCTTGAACCTGAAGGCGACGTGGGCGGGCCGCATGGCCGCGTGGGTCGCGACCTGGTTCACCCAGTGGTTGCGACGCGACCGGATCGGCTCGTCTAGCGGCTGGAAGGTCATGCGGAGTCCTTTCACGCTGATCGACCGTGAGAATACCGCTTAACTTTCTGACGTGACAAGGGTTACAGAGAAGGTTTCACTGAGAAGTTCTCACGGCTTCATTCAGCAGTTCAGAGCACGTATAAGGAGGACGTAGACACCCGTATCAACGAGCGACTGACACCCGGACCACCGGCCACAGCCCTGGTCGGGTGCAAACTCTGACTCACATCAGGGTTGTCGCCCCATATGCAACTATGCGAGTATCGGGGCAGTTGCGAGAGGCAGGGAGAGGACAGCGCCCATGGCACTGAAGACCAGATTCACCGAGACCTTCGGGGTCGAGCACCCCATCGTGCAGGGCGGCATGATGTGGGTCGGCCGAGCCGAGCTGGCCGCCGCCGTCTCCGAGGCGGGCGGGCTCGGCATCATCACCGCGCTCACCCAGCCCACCCCCGACGATCTGCGCCGCGAGATCGACCGCGCGCGCGAGCTCACCGACAAGCCCTTCGGCGTGAACGTCACCATCCTGCCGTCGATCAACCCGCCGCCGTATCAGGAGTACGCGCAGGCGATCATCGACTCCGGCGTGAAGATCGTGGAGACCGCCGGGTCCAACCCGGAGCCCTTCCTGCCGTACTACAAGGAAGCCGGGATCAAGGTGCTGCACAAGTGCACCAGCGTCCGGCACGCGCTCAAGGCCCAGAAGATCGGCGTGGACGGCGTGTCCATCGACGGCTTCGAATGCGCGGGCCACCCGGGCGAGGACGACGTGCCCGGCCTGATCCTGATTCCGGCCGCCACCAAGGCCCTCGACATCCCGGTCATCGCCTCCGGCGGTATCGCCGACGCCCGCGGCCTGGTCGCGGCGCTGGCGCTGGGCGCGGACGGCGTGAACATGGGCACCCGCTTCATGTGCACCCGGGAGTCGGCGATCCACCAGACGGTCAAGGAGCAGATCGTCGCCAACTCCGAGCGCGCGACGCAGCTCATCTTCCGCACCATGCACAACACCGCGCGGGTGGCGGACAACGAGATCAGCCGCAAGGTCGTCGAGATCGAGAAGGCGGGCGGCAAGTTCGAGGACGTCAAGGATCTGGTCGCGGGCGCCCGCGGTCGCCGGGTGTTCGAGGACGGCGACCTGGACGCCGGCATCTGGTCGGCGGGTCAGGTGCAGGGCCTCATCGACGACATCCCGACCTGCGGTGAGCTGGTGGCCCGGATGGTCACCGAGGCCGAGGCGCTGATCCAGCAGCGGCTCGCGGGCATGATCGGGTAGTACCGGCGAAAGCCGGTACTACCCAGACAATTACGACAGGAGCCCTTGGTTTTCATGCCAAGGGCTCTAGTCATTCCGGCTATCACCGACCGTTGGATGCGTCATGCTTTTCAGTACACGACGGATGCGGCGGAGGTGCCTGAAATGGCAATCACTCGAATCTATCTCGACGATGACGCGCTGCGCCGGGCCATGGCCATCTCGGGCGTGCACACCGAGCAGGACGCCGTGAACCTAGCATTGCGGTTCTTCAGTGCGCACGCCGCCGCCGAGGATTTCGATCATCCCTTCCCGACGCGCACCGCCTCGTAACCACGGGACGCGATGAGCACCCGTTCCACAGGCCGGGCGGGTGGGCATGCGCGTTGCGGTCGGCGAACTCCGACCTGCACATCGCCAGGTGACGGATACCCCTGCGCGAAAGCTCTTCTGGCAGCGGCGAATTCTTGGCAGAATCGCCGGTGGTACCTCGACGGCCCGACGGCGCGCGGACACGGGAGGGCATTCCTGTGCGGCACAGTACGAGAGCATCGAACGATCCCACGCCCTTCCCCCGGGTGTCGATCGTGGGTGTCGGCTGCCGGGCCACGGGTCCGGACTTCGATCACGGGTGGTTCGGCATGGATCGCCTCGAGGCGGCCGGGCTCACCCCGCGCCAGCGCGCGAATCTCGAAGTGGCCGTGGAGGCGCTCGACGATTCCGGGCTGGGCTGCCTGGCGCCGGCCTCCCATGCTGCCGTCGTGTTCGGGGCGGCCGGCGGCACCAACAGCGCCCACCATCTGTCGAGGGCCCTGGATCTGCGCGGGCCCAGCCTGACCGTGGACAGCCAGCGCGCCTCACCGCTGGTGGCCGTGGACATGGGCGTGCGCCTGCTGGCGGACGAGTCGGTCCCCTTCGTCGTCGCCGGTGGCGTGGATCTCGCACTGCTACCTGACATTTCGGACCTTCACATTCCCGGACCGCGCACCGGCTCCGGAGTCTGCACCGTCCTGATCCTCCAGCGCACCGCCGACGCCGAACGCACCCGCACCCGTCGCTACGCCGACATCGGCGGCCCCGGACTCGGCTTCCCGGAGGCCGGCGGCCTCGACCCGCACATCGCGCTCGACGACCCGGCCCGCTCCGACGCCGCCCTCGACCGCGGCGACGAACCGCCCATCCTGCTCCCCATCACCGGCCGCGATCCGGCCACCATCCACGACCTGGCCCTGCGCTGGGCCGTGGCTGTCGGCTCGTACCGCTCCCTGCGCGAATTCGCCGCCGCCACCGCACGACTCGTGCCCGAACACACCCGCGCGGCCGTCCTGGCCCGCGACACCACCGAGGCCGCGACCCAGCTGCGCGCCCTGGCCCGCCGCATCGCCACGACCACGCCGGCGGCCCGGCCACCGGGCATGCTCGCCGCCCCCGCCCCCGCGGCGGCGACCACCGAAACCTTCGGCCCCGCCCAGCCCGGCTCCGGCGGCGGCCTGCTCTTCCTGTTTCCCGGGACCGGCGGCCACTCGCGCATGGGACGCGCACTCGCGGCCCGGTACCCGGTCTTCGCCGCGGCCTTGACCGCGGCGGTGGACGCCATCGCCGCCGCCGGCGGGCCACGGGTGTGGACGCCCCGGCACGGATTCGGCAGCGGTGGTGGATCCGAATACCACGGCGGCGGAACCGGTTCGGTCGATCACGGCCGGGGTGATGTCGTATTCAGACACGCGGCGCTGTTCGCGTTCCAGCTGGCACTGGCCGAACTGCTCGAATTCTGGGGTATTCGCGCGGAGGGGGCGGCCGGCCACGGGGCCGGTGAAGTGGCCGCCGCGGTCGTCAGCGGTGCGCTCTCGCTGGAAGACGGTGCGCGCGTGGTGGTTGCGCGAGCGCTGCTGCTGAGGCGGGCGGACGGGGCCGGGGCGGCGGCCGTGCTGGAGGCGACGGCCGCCGAGGTGACCCGGCTGGTCGAACCCATGCGCGCGGAGGTGGCGGTGGCCGCCGTGGCGGGGCCTGCCATCACCGTGTGCGGGGAGCCGCGCTATGTCGACGCGCTGATCCGACGGGCGCATCGGCGCGCGATCTTCGCCCAGCGCCTGCCCGACGATGCTCTGCCCGAGCCCGCGCACCTCCCGATGGTCCGCGCGCGTGCCGCCGAATTGCGCTGCGAACTGGCCGATCTCGCGCCGGGCGCGCCGTGGCGACCGCTCTACTCGACGACCCGGCGCGGTCTGGTCCTGCGGCCATCGGACGGAACCGCCGGGCCGGTGGAACACGACTCCGGAACGACGGACCGCGACTACTGGGCCGCCAATGTCTCGAGTGCGGTCGAGCTCACCGCGGCGCTGGATTCCGCTGCCGCCGATGGTATTTCGACGGTTCTCGAAATCGGCGCCGGTGCCGTGCTGACGCCCGCGGTCCGCGAGTGCGCTGCCCTCCGGGAGGGCGCGCAGGTGGTGCTGACCCGCGACGACGAGGCGGGGAGCTTCCTGCGCACCATCGCGCGGCTCTATTTGGACGGGCGGCGGGTGGACTGGACCGCGGCGGGCCCGCATACGGCCGCACCGCCCCAACGGCAGTGGCGGAGACCGGGTTCCGAGTACCGGCGGCAGTGGACCGCGGAGTCTCCGGCGGAACCTGCGTTTCCGGCGGTGGAGATCCGGCCGGAGGGCACGTATGTGGTCGCGGGCGGGCTGGGGTCGCAGGGGGAGGTCGCGGTCCGGTGGCTGCTGACCGCGGGGGCTCGGGACGTGGTGGTGCTGACCCGCACGCCGCGGGCGCTGCCGCCCGGGCTGGCGGGCATGGAGGATCGGATCGTGGTGGTGCGCTGCGATTGCGCCGATCGCACGGATCTGGCGACCGCGCTGCAGGACATTCGCGAGTGCGGGTCGGCGATCCGGGGCGTGGTGCACGCGTCGGGGGAGAACCGGCTGGAGGCGGCGGCGAATCTGCTGGAGCTGACGGCGGCGGATCCGGCGGATTTCACCGTGCTGCTGACCCCGGCGCCGGGTGCGGCCGAGCCGGGTCCGGTGCGGGAACTGGCTGCCGCGCAGGTGGATCGGCAGGTCATCTGTGTGGAGTGGGAGGTCGGTCCCGCAGCCTGACAGCCGGGCAAAACGGTCAATCAGGGCCAAATCTGCGTGTCCATAGGCGACCGGTCGGTCTCACGGGAATGATGACCCCATGGCGGACCCCGAGATCACGGTGACGTGGAAGAACGAGCCGGACGAGCGCTTCCCTGCCGTGACCGCGTGAATGCCGAGACGCCGTGACCTTCCAGACCCTCACCCTCGTCACCGTGCTCGGCCTGGCCGGCCCCTGGCTGGCCTGGCGGCAGTCCTGGCACCTGCCAACCATCCTGGGTGAGCTGCTGGCCGGAATCGTCTTCGGCACCACCGGCTTCGGCCTGCTGCATCCCGAGGACCCGACCTTCACCTTCCTCGCCGACGCCGGCTTCGCAGTGGTCATGTTCGTGGCCGGCACCCATGTGCCGGTGCGGGACGCGTCCATCCGCTCGGCGCTCGGTCGCGGCGTGCTACGCGCGGCGGTGGTGGGCGTGCTGGCGGTGATCGCCGGGCAGGGCATCGCGGCCTGGTTCGACACCGGGCACGGGTTGCTCTACGCGGTGCTGCTGGCCTCGTCCTCGGCGGCCATCGTGCTGCCCATCATCGATTCCCAGGGGCTGGGCGGAAAACCGGTGCTGGAGTTGACCGCTCAGGTCGCCATCGCCGACGCGGCCGCCGTGGTGGCGCTGCCGCTGGTGATCGATCCGCACAACGCGAGCCGGGCCGCGCTCGGTGCGTTGCTGGTGGCCGGGGCGGCGGTGATCGCGTACTACCTCCTGCGCTGGCTCGAGGATTCGGGCATCCGTCACCGCTTGCACAAGATCTCCGAGGATCGGCAGTTCGCGCTCGAGCTGCGGGTCAGCCTCGCCCTGCTGTTCGCGCTCGGCGCGCTGGCCACCCGCAGCCACGTCTCGATCATGCTGGCGGGCTTCGCGCTCGGCCTGGTGGTGGCCGCCATCGGGGAGCCGCGCCGAGTCGCCAGGCAGCTCTTCGCCATCAGCGACGGCTTCCTCGCGCCGCTGTTCTTCGTCTGGCTGGGCGCGCGGCTCAACCTGCGCGAGTTCGGCGACCACCCGTATCTGATCCTGCTGGGCCTGGCACTCGGCGTGGGCGCGGTGCTCGCGCACACGCTCATGCGGTTCCTGGGTCAGCCGGTTCCGCTGGGCGCCATCGCCGCCGCGCAGATCGGCGTCCCGGTCGCGGCGGTCACGGTCGGCACCCAGCTGCACGTGCTGAAACCGGGCGAACCGGCCGCGCTCATGCTCGGCGCGCTCGTGACCATCGCGGCGGCCGCGATGGGCGCGCGAAGCCCAGCTCGATCGGTACCGGACAACTGATTTCGCGAGTGGCTCCCCGGGTACCCCCAGAATCGGTTCGGCACCCAACCGCCGGCACGCGTGCACGGCTGGTCACGGCTCGTAGCCGCGCGCCGAAGTCTCGGAGAGGCGGTCCAGCTCGCGGCGTTCGCGCTTGGTGGGGCGACCCGCGCCGCGGTCGCGGCGCGGCATGAGGGCGGTCAGCTGCGGATCGGGCGGCGGCGGGCTCTTGTCGATCATGCACTGCACGGCCACGGCCGCGCCGACGCGCTTGGTGATGAGCTGCTCGACGATGACGATGCGTTCGGAACCATTGACGCGGACTCGGATCTCGTCACCCGGCTTCAGATTGTGCGCGGGTTTGACCGGCACGCCGTTGACCCGCACATGCCCGGACCGGCAGGCCGCGGCGGCCGCGGAGCGGGTCTTGAAAATGCGGACGGCCCAGGTCCAAGAATCAACTCGGGCCTGAGCCGCGGTGCTCAGTGGAGCGGAGGTCACGAGTCCGACGATACTGCGTCAGACGATGACCGACAGCAGGTGCGTCAGGCGTTGACGATGCGACGCGCGGTGACGACCTGGCTGGCGTGCAGGTTGGTGTAGGAGACGGGGGTACCGGTCTGCACCGCGTTCAGCAGCTTGCCGTCGCCGGCGTAGATGCCGACGTGGCCGCCGCCGTTGGTGATGACGATGTCACCGGGCTGCAGGTCCTCGAAGGCGACCGGAGCGCCGACGTTGGACTGCTCGAAGCTGGTGCGGGGCAGCTCGACTCCGGCCTGCTTGTAGGCCCACTGGACGAGGCCCGAGCAGTCGAAGCTGTAGGGACCGGTGGCGCCCCAGGAGTACTGGGCGCCGACCTTGGTCTCAGCGGCGTGCAGCGCGATGTCGCCGACCGAGCTGGACTTCTGGAAGATGGTGGGCAGCTGGAACTGCGGAGCGGGCGCAGCCGGGGCGCCGACCTGAGCGCCGCCGCCCAGTCCGCCCGGAGTCTGCAGCGCCGTCTCGGCGTCCTTGACCGTCTGGTTGAACTGCTGCACCTGGGGCGCGAAATCGTCCGGCACGTCGAAGTTTCCGATACCCGGGATTTCGACGGTGGCGGCGGTGGCGGTGATCGCCGGGAACACGCCGGTAGTCGTCGCGGCCATCGCACCCATGACGATGGCGCCCTTCACGGAATTCGGAAGCCGAGATTCCTGCTGCAAGCTGTGCTTACCCACTGAGCCGCATCTCCGATCTTGCTGCTGTAACGTCGCGGGCTGCCTCTCCGATGAAGCAACAGACTCCGCTAAGTCACGAGAAGATTACGACTAGGCCGCCGCGTTGTCCACCCGACGCGATAGGCGTGTCGCAGTTTCGCGAAAACGCCCCGCTGAAGGGGTAATTCGGTGTATAGGGCGCTGGATCACGAGACGATATAGGTGATCAACCGGGCCGTTATCAATCCTTCGCCTCGACCGCCCGCTCCAATTCGGCAATCCGCCGGCGCGCGTCCGCGAGGTCGACTTCCAACTGCCCCAGCGCCATCACCAGCGGACCCACCGCGAGATCCGCCACCAGTTGCGGATCGTCGTAGCCGCGCTCGATGGCCACCAGGATGTTGTTGCGGATGCGCGCGGCCACGATCGCCTCGGCGGGCACGTTCCAGGATTCGACCACCTCCGCGACGGTGGGGGTGGGTACGGCTTCTTCCGACATGAACCCTCCTGCGCTGGATCCCAACGAATCAGGCATAAGGGTAGAGACTCCCGCGGACACCTCGGACCCGAACTCATCCGGGCCGGTATGCCCGTCGATAGCTGTCTCTAGGGTCCTCGATAGATGCCCGGATAATCCGCGATGGCCGCGCTACGGTTGGGCCGCATGGACCCTGTCAGAAATCCCTACGCGCCCGGCGCGGGACAGCGGCCGCCCGAGCTCGCGGGCCGGGACCGCCAGCTCGACGCCTTCGACATCGTGCTGGAGCGGGTCGCGCGGGGACGACCGGAACGCAGCGTCATGCTCACCGGTCTGCGCGGTGTCGGAAAGACGGTGCTGCTCAACCAGCTTCGCTCCGCCGCCCGCTCACGCGGCTGGGGCACCGGGAAGCTGGAGGCCCGCCCCGATCAAGAACTGCGGCGGCCGCTGGCCTCGGCGCTGCACATGGCGGTGCGTTCGCTCGCTGTGGCACACCGCAATCCGGAGCAGGTGGACGATTTCCTGGGGATTCTCAAGGCTTTCGCGCTGCGCTCCACTGCCGACAAGGGCATGCGGGAACGGTGGAACCCGGGCATCGACGTGCCGGCGGTGACCGGACGGGCCGACTCCGGCGATATCGAGATCGATCTGGTGGAGCTGCTCATGGAGGCGGCGGCCCTGGTGCGCGAGCTGGGCATCGGCATCGCGGTGTTCATCGACGAGATGCAGGATCTCGGGGCCGCCGACATCTCGGCCATCTGCGGGGCCTGCCACGAATTGAGCCAGGACGCCGCGCCTTTGATCGTGGTCGGGGCGGGGCTGCCGCATCTGCCGGCGGTGCTGACCGCGTCCAAGAGCTACTCCGAGCGGCTGTTCTCCTATCACCGCATCGATCGGCTGGATCGGGAGTCGGCCGACCAGGCGCTCATCGCGCCGGCCGAGCGGGAGAGCGTGAAGTACTCCGAGGAGGCGCTCGACGCGCTGTACCTGAAGGCCGACGGATACCCGTATTTCGTGCAGGCGTACGGCAAGGCCGTGTGGGACGCGGCGGCGCAGAGTCCGATCTCGGCCGAGGACGTGGCGGTGGCGGCGCCCGCGGCCGAAGAAGAGTTGGCGGTCGGTTTCTTCGGCTCCCGCTACGAGCGAGCGACCCCGGCCGAACGCGAATACATGCGCGCGATGGCCGATCTGTCCGGTGACGACGGACCGGTCGCGACGTCAGCGGTGGCGGCCGAGCTGGGACGCAAACCGGCCTCGTTGTCCCCGGCGCGGGACGGTTTGATCAAGAAGGGCCTGATCTACTCGGCCGAGCGCGGAACCATCGGTTTCACCGTCCCGCACTTCGGCCGATACCTGCGCGGTGTTCAATAGCCGAAGAATAGCGATCTGATCAAGATCATCCCGCAACTAGGCTTTTCGATCGTTGCCAGCCCCTACCGGCGGGTAACAAACGCTCCTACACTCGAATGTGATTCTCATCACGGTCGAGGAGGACATCATGGCGACTGCCGCCAAAGTCGACGCCACCGAAGAACAAGCCCGGGCACTGGTCGAGGAATCCCGCGAAACCACCTGGGCCAAGCCATCCTTCGCCAAGGAGATGTTCCTCGGCCGATTCCGGCTCGACCTCATCCATCCCTTCCCCCGTCCCGACGCCGCGGATACCGCCAAGACCGAGGCGTACCTGACCCGGCTGCGCGCCTTCTGCGAGACCATCGACGGGCAGCGCATCGAGGACGAGGGCCGCATCCCCGACGAATACGTGCGCGGGCTGGCCGAACTCGGCTGCTTCGGCCTCAAGATCCCCGAGGAGTACGGCGGCATCGGACTGTCCCAGGTGGGCTACAACAAGTCGCTCATGCTGGTCAGCTCCGCGCACGCCAGCCTCGGCGTGCTGCTCTCCGCGCACCAGTCCATCGGCGTGCCCGAGCCGCTCAAGCTGGCCGGCACCCCCGAGCAGAAGCGAGAGTTCCTGCCGCGCTGCGCCAAGGGCGCGGTGAGCGCCTTCCTGCTCACCGAACCCGACGTCGGTTCCGACCCGGCGCGCATGGCCTCCACCGCCACCCCGACCGCGGACGGCGAGGCCTACGAGATCAGCGGCGTGAAGCTGTGGACCACCAATGGCGTTGTCGCCGAACTGCTCGTGGTCATGGCGCGGGTGCCCAAGAGCGAGGGCCACCGCGGCGGCATCTCCGCGTTCATCGTGGAGGCCGACAGCCCTGGCATCACCGTGGAGCGGCGCAACAGGTTCATGGGTCTGCGCGGCATCGAGAACGGCGTGACCCGCATGCACAAGGTGCGGGTTCCCAAGCGGAATCTGGTGGGCCGCGAGGGCGACGGCCTCAAGATCGCGCTGACCACCCTCAACGCGGGCCGACTCGCCATCCCGGCCATGTGCACGGCCGCGGGCAAGTGGTCGCTCAAGATCGCGCGGGAATGGTCGGCCACCCGCGTGCAGTGGGGCCGCCCGGTCGGCGAGCACGGCGCGGTCGGCGCGAAGCTGTCCTACATCGCCGCAACGACTTTCGCGCTGGAGTCGGTGCTCGACCTGTCGGCCACCATGTGCGACGAGAACCGCAACGACATCCGGATCGAGGCCGCGCTGGCCAAACTGTGGGCCTCGGAGATGGCGTGCAAGATCGCCGACGAACTGGTGCAGATCCGCGGCGGCCGCGGCTACGAGACCGCGGCCTCGCTGCGGGCGCGCGGCGAAAGAGCGGTCAGCGCCGAGCAAATGTTGCGCGATCTGCGCATCAACCGCATCTTCGAGGGCTCCAGCGAGATCATGCGCCTGCTCATCGCCCGCGAGATGGCCGATGCCCACATGGCCGCGGCCGGGGCGCTGGTCGATCGCAATGCCGAACTCAAGGACAAGGCCAAGGCGGCGGTCGGGGCGAGCGGTTTCTACGCCAAGTGGTTCCCGCAGCTCACCGTCGGCGCCGGGACCGCGCCGGTCGGCTACGGCGAATTCGGGCCACTGGCACGGCATATGCGCTTCGTCGAGCGGATGTCGCGCAAGCAGGCCCGCGCGCTGATGTACGGCATGGCGCGCTGGCAGGCCAAGCTCGAGTACAAGCAGGGCTTCCTGGGACGCATCGTCGACATCGGAGCCGAACTGTTCGCCATGGCCGCGGCCTGCGTGCGGGCGCAGTCGCTGCGGGTCGACGGCAGTCCCGACGGCGTGGCCGCCGAGGAACTCGCCGAGGTCTTCTGCCGCCAGGCCCGCCTGCGCGTCGAGAAGCTCTTCGACGATCTGTGGTCCAACACCGACGACGCCGATACCGACCTCACCCGCGGCGTCCTGGACGGCCGCTACCGCTGGCTCGAGGCCGGCGCCCTGGATCCGAGTGAGGGCACCGGCCCGTGGATCGCCGAATGGCAGTTCGGTCCGTCGGTGGAACAGAACCTGCTGCGGCCGTTCCTCCCGTCCACGAAGACCGGGGCGGCGACCTAGCGCAGGTCCACACAAGAATCTGCCGCTCTCTAGTTCATTCACTAGAGAGCGGCAGATTTTCACGGATACCGGCCGAATCGGGCTACCGGACCGTACCGGCCTACTGGCGGGTGGCGGCGTCGAGCCGGTTACACAGGTTGGTCACCGCGATCATCATGACGATCCCGGCCGGCAGCGACCGGCCGCTCGATCCGTCATCTGCACGACCGGCCCGAGCGCGGGAATGCGACGGCGCGACTCACTCCGGATGCGATACGCATCTACCTTTATCTATCCATTTCGCTAGATATAAGAAGAAAGTCCGGACACTGACCGGACGGACAGGGATTTCTACCCGCGCCCAGCAATGTGGCGAGGCTCCGCGAGATCCGCCGACAGGCCCGCATAGATCGGCGGAGACAGTTGGACAACTTGTCTATAACGCCAGGTGTAGCGGGTTAACGACCGGGCTATCAATTCCGACAACCGGGCAAGAAGGCGAACTCTTCAGGAGGACGTCATGTCCACGATCGACAGCCGTGCCGCCGATTTCGACGGCCACCCCGCCACCGTGTCCGCCGATGACGGCGTGCCACTCGCGGTCCGTGAATTCGGCACCACCGACGCAGCCGTCACCGTCGTGTTCGTCCACGGGCACTGCCTGCGCGCCGAATCCTGGGCGTTCATGCGCGGGCATCTGCTGCAGACCTGGGGCGACGACACCCACATGGTGTTCTACGACCATCGCGGACACGGGGATTCGGGCAATGCCGACCCCTCGACCTACACCATCGAGCAGCTGGCCCGGGATCTGGACGCGGTGCTGCGCGCCGTGGTCCCGGTGGGGCCCGTCGTCCTGGTGGGACATTCCATGGGCGCCATGACCATACTGGCCTACACCCGGCTGTACCCGGAGACGATCGGAACCCGGATCGTCGGAGTCGGCCTGCTCTCCAGCGCCGCCAACGGGGTCACCCGGGTCGGGCTGGGCCGGCTGCTGAGCGCGCCGGCGGTGAGCTCGCTGCGGGTGGCGGTGCGCCGGGCGCCGCGGGCCATGCAGGCCTCGAAACACCTGAGCCGCCGCGTCTTCGAGCCCATCATGCGCGACGCCACGCTGGGCACCCGCAAGGTCAGCCCGCGCATGCTGGCGGTGGCGACGGCCATGCTCAACGACACCTCGCTGCTGACCATGGCCAGCTTCCTGGAGTCGCTGATCCGGTTCGACGAGAGCGCGAATCTGCACCGGCTGGGCTCGATTCCGGTACTGGTACTGGCCGGGTCCGCGGACATCATGATCCCGTTCGCGCACTCGGTGGTGCTGGCCTCCCAGGTCGACGACGCCGAGCTGGTGCGGCTGGACGGCGCCGGGCACTCGGTGATCCTGGAGCGGGCCGAGGAGGTGGCCGCCGCGGTGGTGGCGCTGGTGGCCCGGGCGACCGCGGCGGCGCGCGGCGCGGACCCGGACCGCGGGCCCGACTGCGGGCCGGAGTACGCCATCGCGGGGTAGCCGGAAGATCATCAACGACGGTCGGATTCGACCATCTGAAACGACTGCGGCCCCAATTTTGAACGCTTTGACAGGCCCCTGAGCTGTGAATATCCACAGCGGACGAGACGAATCCCGCGCCATCACGTACTGTGTTGTAGATCACGATGTGTGGTCTGTCACACGGCTCGAGGAGGGTTTCGATGACACGCAGCGAGATTGCGGAACTCCGCTACGCGGTCGGCCAGCTCCGGCAGTGCGTCAGCGCACTGCGTTCGCACTACGGAGACGCGGGTACGGTCCGCCGGCTGGAGAACGATCTGGAAAGGCTCGTCATCGATACCGACGAGTTCGAACAGGCGCCGCCGCCGGAAGCACCGACCGCGAAGCAGGAGACGATCTACGTCCCCGACGCCAAGCACGATGAGGCGGCGTGGATGGGCGCGCAGGACGAGGGCCTCGGCTTCCACTCCCGCCCCCGCACCAAGTAACTAATCCCTCGCTTCGAACAGCGGCAGGACCACCTCGACAATGGCGTCGAGGCTCGGCAATTCGACGAGCGCGTCGGGTGGGCTCAGCTGCCGCTGCAGCGCACGCTGATGCGCCGCTCCGACCAGCAGCAGGGCCGACGGCCGTGGATCCGCGGCCGCGATGCCCCGGAACGAGAAATAGGCGACCACGGCGTCCACCGCGCGATGCGGGCCGAGGTCGAGATCGCGGCTGCGTTCCCGGTAGACCGCGCGCAGCCCGGCATCCGACTGGATGGCCGCGATGACCGGCAGCGCGGAGACGAAGAATTCCTCCAGGGTCGCGAGCAGCGACCGCAGATCCGAGCGCAGATCCGCCGCCGGCGCGTCGGCGAGCAGGTCCTTCAGCGGCCGTAGCTGATGCCGGATCACGGCCTGCAGCAGGCCCATTCGATCGCCGAAGTGGTAGAAGATGCTGGATTCGGCGACCCCGGCGCGGGCCGCGATCTCCTTGGTGGACAGCCGCGCCAGACCGGATTCCGCGAGCGCCTGCTGGGCGCCGGCGATCACGGCCTCGCGTACACCGGTACTGGGCCGCCCTCGGGAACGGGTCGCCATATCGCCTCCTGTCGCGTTTCGATCGTCTGCCGGTTCGGCCTTTGCAGTATGGGAGATCGCCGCCGGACCGGAGAGGCCCAGTGGCGGTGCGGGGATCAGTGGCGGTGCCGGCCCCGGCCGGAGCGGCTGCCGCCCGAGCCCCGGAACCGCGCGCCGCGCGGGGACCGCGGTATCGGTTCCCGATCCGGGGATTCGAAGACCGCGGCCACGGCCCGGCCGGGTCCGGTGGCGGACACCGTCAGACCGAGACCGCCGTCGCGGCGGGCGAGTTCGTGCAGCAGGGTGGTGACCATGCGCAGGCCCGCGGCACCACCCGGGTCACCGAGGGCGATCGCGCCGCCGTTCACGTTCAAGCGCGCACCGTCGTGCCCGTCCGAGCGCGGTCCGGCGTGGTCGTCGAGGCCGAGGGTGCGGGCCAGGGCCAGCACCTCGACGGCGGAGGTTTCCTCCGCCTCGAGCAGCGTCAGATCGGACAGCTCGAAACCGGTGCGCCACAGGGTCTTCGCGACGGCGGGCGTGGCGGCGGGCACCGGCGCGCCGCCGGGGGCGGTGGCGCTCACCCAGTCGAGCAGGTAGCCCATGGGCCGCAGGCCCAGGTCCGTCAGCCGGTCCTCGGCCACCACCAGGCAGGCCGCGGCGGCCAGGGCGCGGCCGCTGCTGTTGCCGGCGGTGGTGACGCCGTCGGGCCGGAAGGCGGGCAGGGCGGCGAAGGCGCGGGGCGAGACATCGTCGCGCAGGCCCTCGTCACGGTCGACCAGGTGCACCACCTCGGAATTCGGGTCGTCCGGACGGGCGCACACCACGACCGGCACGGTTTCGGCGCCGAAGACGCCCTGGCGGTGTGCCCGGGCGGCGCGGCGGTGGCTGACGGCGGCGAAGTCGTCGGCCGCGGCCCGGTCCAGGCCGTGGTCGCGGGCCAGCTGTTCGGTGCGGTCCGAATCCGCCTGCCCGCGTGGGGGTTCCGCGCTCCAGATCGCGATCTGCAGGTCGGTGTTCGGCCCGGCGGCCGGGACGCTGGCGGATTGCGCGTCGAATCCGGCTGTGGCGCACGCGTATTCGGCGCCGACCGCGAGCACCACGTCGGCGGCGCCGGAGCGCACCATCATGCTCGCGGTGATCGCGGCGCGCAGGCCGCTGCCGGGACCCTCGCCGAGGGCGAAATCACCGAGGTCCGCGGGCAGTCCGCAGAGCGGCAGGGCCGGGCGCACGGCCTCGAGGTCGGGCAGGGCGGTGACCAGCTGTTCGACGCGCGCGGGGTCGAGGCCGGAGCGGTCGAGGACCGCCGCGATAACAGTGCCGACCAGACGGTTCGGCGGCACCGCGGCCAGCGCACCGCCGGGCAGACCCACAGGCGTACGCATCGGCATGACGATGGCGGCGCGTCTCATGATCGGCTCCCTTCGAACCCTCGGCAGGGGGACAGGCCATCACACGGTTATTGCTGTCGTATGACGGCCGCCGGCCGCCGCGAACGGGCGGCCCGACCTGCGCGCGGGCCGGATTCCGAAACCCTCTGACAGGCCGTCGAGTTCGCGAGATTGCCGTTTGTTCACCAAGCAAACGGAACACGGAAGGCCACAGGAAATGTGGCGCAAATCACGGGATCGCGAAATCGCTGTTGCGAGCTCGAGTAATAGCACCCCTGTCGTAAGGTGCTCACCATCACATTCGATGCCGGAGGTAACGATGACGTGCCACGGGATAGATGAGCGAGGCAGCCACCAGTGAGCGCCGCACCAGTCAAGGCTCCTGAATCAGGTACAACCGGGGTTTTCAGCAGAGGTCGCGCCGCCATCGCGGCACGCACCCTCCGCACCGATCGATGGTGGCTGCCGCCGCTCGTGACGGTGCTCGGGCTGGGAGCCTTCGTCATCTACGCGACCATCAGATCCTTTGTGCGGTCCGCGTATTGGGTGAACGACTACCACTATCTGACACCGTTCTACTCGCCGTGCCTGAGCGCGTCGTGCGTCGAGGGGTCGAGCCACTTCGGCACGCCGATCGGCCACCTGCCCATGTGGATTCCACTGGGCTTCCTGGTGCTGCCGTTCCTACTGCTGTTCCGGCTCACCTGCTACTACTATCGCAAGGCGTACTACCGGTCGGTGTGGATGTCCCCGCCGGCCTGTGCGGTGGCCGAGCCGCACGCGAAATACACCGGAGAGACCCGGCTTCCCCTGATCATCCAGAACGCGCACCGCTACTTCTTCTACGTCGCGGTGATCATCTCGGTGATCAACACCTACGACGCGGTGATCTCATTCCACGCACCCGGCGGCTTCGGCATCGGCCTGGGCACCGCGATCATCACCGGCAACGCGCTGCTGCTGTGGGCGTACACGCTGTCGTGCCACTCCTGCCGTCACATCGCGGGCGGGCGGCTCAAGCACTTCTCGCAGCACCCGGTGCGCTACCGCTTCTGGACCGTGGTGTCGAAGATGAACACCCGGCACATGCAGCTGGCCTGGACCACGCTGGGCACGCTGGTCCTCACCGATTTCTACGTCATGCTGGTGGCGAGCGGAACCATCTCCGATCCTCGCCTCATCGGCTGACGTCCTCTATTCCTCTGTCTCCCAGGAGTATTCGGTTCCATGCCTGAAGTCGAGCGGCACAAGTACGACGTCGTCGTGATCGGGGCCGGTGGCGCCGGTCTGCGTGCGGTCATCGAGGCTCGTGAGCACGGGCTGTCCGTGGCGGTGGTCTGCAAGTCCCTGTTCGGCAAGGCGCACACCGTCATGGCCGAGGGCGGCTGCGCGGCCGCCATGGGCAACGCCAACGAGAAGGACAGCTGGCAGACCCATTTCAAGGACACCATGCGCGGGGGCAAGTTCCTCAACAACTGGCGCATGGCCGAACTGCACGCCCAGGAGGCCCCCGACCGGGTGTGGGAGCTGGAAAGCTATGGGGCGCTCTTCGATCGGACCAAGGACGGCCGGATCAGCCAGCGCAACTTCGGCGGCCACACCTATCCGCGGCTGGCGCACGTCGGCGACCGCACCGGGCTCGAGATCATCCGCACCATGCAGCAGAAGATCGTCTCACTGCAGCAGGAGGACTTCGCGCAGACCGGCGACTACGAGGCGCGCATCAAGATCTTCGCCGAATGCACCATCACCGAGCTGCTCAAGGACGGTGACCGGATCGCCGGAGCGTTCGGGTACTGGCGGGAATCCGGGCGCTTCGTCCTCTTCGAGACGCCCGCGGTCGTCATCGCCACCGGCGGCGTCGGCAAGTCCTACAAGGTGACCTCGAACTCCTGGGAGTACACCGGCGACGGGCACGCGCTCGCGCTGCGCGCCGGGGCGTCGCTGATCAATATGGAGTTCCTGCAGTTCCATCCGACCGGCATGGTCTGGCCGCCGTCGGTGAAGGGCATCCTGGTCACCGAGGGGGTGCGCGGTGACGGCGGGGTGCTCAAGAACTCCGAGGGCAAGCGGTTCATGTTCGACTACATCCCGCCGGTGTTCAAGGGCCAGTACGCCGAGACCATCGAGGAAGCCGATCAGTGGCTGAAGGACAACGACTCCGCCCGGCGCACACCGGATCTGCTGCCGCGTGACGAGGTCGCGCGGGCCATCAACGAAGAGGTGAAGGCCGGGCGCGGCACGCCGCACGGCGGCGTGTTCCTGGATATCGCCTCCCGGCTGCCCGCGGACCAGATCGTCAAGCGGCTGCCGTCCATGCACCACCAGTTCAAAGAGCTGGCGGACGTGGACATCACGAAGGAGCCGATGGAGGTCGGGCCGACCTGCCACTACGTCATGGGCGGCATCGAGGTCGATCCGGATACCCAGGCGGCCACGGTGCCCGGCCTGTTCGCCGCCGGTGAGTGCGCGGGCGGCCTGCACGGCTCCAACCGGCTGGGCGGCAACTCGCTGTCGGACCTGCTGGTCTTCGGCCGGCGCGCCGGACTGGGCGCGGCCACCTACGTCGAGCAGCTGGCCGCACGGCCCAAGGTCTCCGACACCGATATCGCCGCGGCCGCGAAATCGGCTGTGACGCCGTTCGATCCGCCCGCCGAGGGCGGTCCGGGCGAGAACCCGTACACGCTGCACATGGACCTGCAGCAGACCATGAACGATCTGGTCGGCATCATCCGCAAGGAGCACGAGCTCGAGCAGGCCGTCGAGCATCTCTCGGAGCTGCGCGACCGCTACGACCACGTCACCGTGGAGGGCCACCGCCAGTTCAATCCGGGTTGGCATCTCGCGCTGGACATGCGCAACATGCTGCTCATCAGCGAATGCGTCGCCCAGGCCGCGCTGCTGCGCACCGAGAGCCGCGGCGGCCACACCCGCGACGACCACCCGGGCATGGATCCGGTGTGGCGCAACAAGCTGCTGGTCTGCACGGTCGACCCGGACGAGGTCGGGTTCTCGGTGCCGTCGGTGACCGTCACGCCCGAGGCGCAGGTGCCCATGCGCGAGGACCTGCTCCGGCTGTTCGACATGGCGGAGCTCGAAAAGTACTACACCCCCGCCGATCTCGCAGGGCTGCGGGACGACGCCGGAAAGGCGGAATAGCCATGGGTTACGAGGCGAAGTTCAAGGTGTGGCGCGGCGACACCGAGGGCGGCGGCCTGCAGGACTTCACCGTGCAGGTGAACGAGGGCGAGGTGGTGCTCGACATCATCCACCGTTTGCAGGCCACCCAGGCGCCGGATCTGGCGGTGCGCTGGAACTGCAAGGCAGGCAAGTGCGGTTCGTGCTCGGCGGAGGTGAACGGGCGGCCGCGGCTGCTGTGCATGACCCGCATGTCGACCTTCACCGAGGACGAGATCGTCACGGTGACGCCGATGCGCACCTTCCCGGTAATTCGCGACCTGGTCACGGATGTGTCCTTCAACTACCAGAAGGCGCGCGAAGTACCGTCTTTCACGCCGCCGGTGGATCTCAAACCGGGCGAGTACCGGATGCAGCAGGCCGATGTGGAACGGTCGCAGGAATTCCGCAAGTGCATCGAATGCTTCCTGTGCCAGAACATCTGTCACGTGGTGCGTGATCACGAGGACAACAAGCACGCATTCTCCGGGCCGCGATACCTGATGCGTATTGCCGAACTCGAAATGCATCCTTTGGATGTGGCCGACCGGCGCGAACTCGCGCAGGAGGACGCGGGCCTGGGATTCTGCAACATCACGAAGTGCTGTACGGAGGTCTGCCCCGAGCACATCAAGATCACTGATAACGCGCTGATTCCGCTCAAGGAACGCGTGGTCGATCGGAAATACGATCCGATCGTCTGGCTCGGAAACAAACTTTTCCGTCGCTGACGGCGATTTCCCGGCATACGGCCACGGTGGCCCCGCGTTCCGGCGCGGGGCCACCGTCGTCACCGAGCCCGTAGTTGATCACGAAACGGCGGCCGTTCGACAACGGAAGTATGTTTGCGGTGGCTAAGCATGGGTATCCAACTATTCGTGGACCGAGGACTCAAGAATGCACGTCCCCGGTACCGGAAAATGGCTCCCGATGACTGGGTCGAACGGCTGATCGTAGGGATGCTCTTCGCGGTATCGGCGATGGGCGTATACGTACTCACCGGCGCACTGATGCCTGCCCTCGCCATCGGCGTGCTGGTCGCCGCCGTCGCGATGGGTGTGGTCGCAATCCTCTGAGGCGGGGGTTCACGGGTCGGGGCCCGTGAACCCTCGTTCAGCGAATCACCTGTCGAAGACCCCGTTTTCGAGGCCGGCCGTGAACGACCGCCACTCCGCCGCGCCGAACACCAGTGCCGGACCCTGCGGATTCTTGCTGTCCCGCACGCCCACTCGGCCCGCGGGCAGGAAAGCCACCTCGACGCACTCCTTACCGGCCCCGCTGCGGCTGCTCTTGAACCAGCGGGCCCCGGAAAGATCCACACTCATGCCGAATACTCCTTCGCCACCTGCCGGAGCAGGTTTCTGCTGTCCTGAACGTCCAACGCGCAGCGTTGCAGGCCCTCTTGCGCCCGCCGATAGCGCTGCACGTCGCCCTGTCTCTCGAGATACAGATCGCCGGTGAACCCCTCCACGTAGACCACCGGAGGCTCCACCGGTTGCCCTTTGCTGTCACATCCGAATTCCAGAATCACGAACGGGCCGGTCGAAAGTCCCAGGGGGACACCGGCGGCGAAGGGCAGGATGCGCAGCGCGACATTGGACCGGGTGCTCAGTTCCGCCAAGTGTCGCACCTGCGCCGCCATCACCCTTGCACCTCCCACCAGGCGGCGCAATACCGATTCGTGCAACACCATGGCGATGCTCGCGGGATGCATGCGGCGGGTGATCATGGCCTGCCGTTGCATGCGCAGCTGAACGCGCCGATCCACCTCCGCCACAGTCTCTTCCGGGTACCCGAGCCGGTTCAGGGCCCTTGCGTACTCGGCCGTCTGCAGCAGGCCCGGCACCAATTCGGATTGGTAGCAGGACAACTGCTGCGCGGATGCCTCCAGCCCCACGTAGACGTCGAAGTTCTCGGGAATCAGGTCGCCGTAGGAGTGCCACCAGCTCTTGACCGCCGCCTGCTGCGCCAAACCCTTGAGGCCCTCCGCGATTCCGGCGGGGATCCCGTAGATCCGGCACAGCTCCTGGATGTCGATGGTGCGGATGCGGTCCGCGTTGCCCTTCTCCAGCCGCTGCAAGGTGCTCGCGCCCCACTCCATCAGCTTGGCGGCTTCGGCGATGGTCAATCCCGCCTGGATGCGCCAGTCCCGTAGATAGCGGCCGAGCTGGCGGCGGGGCAGGGTGGATGACGCGGGACCCTCGGACACAACAGGCTCCATTCGCGGTCGCGGGCATGGATCGGGGCTCGACGGCGGGCGATGGCTTCGTCCACTTTGGAGAATCGTCCTCCCCCAAGTGGATTCACTGCTGGGAATTCGCGCAATTTTGCGTTCTCATTCCCGAAATTCGCCCGCTCGACGTCTGCTCGTGGTGTGCTGGAGATGTGCCCGGAGCGGTGTAGCTAGGCCCCTTTCCTTTCCTGAACCTCCGGGCACTTCAGGAACCAGCGGGAACGAGGAGTGGTCTGGACATGCAACTGACGTCTCTCAACATGCACATCGCCGGTCTGTCGCGCTGCCGTCGCGATCCGGGCGTGATGACCGTCGAACAAGCGCACGCCGCAATGCAATTGCACCTCGATTGCACGGTGCAGACCTGCAAGGTGCGCCGACGAGCCCGGGCGACGCTGGTCGAGGAGGGACGGTGTGTGCTCGACGAGCGAGCACTGCCATGACCGGCTACGACCGATTCGTTCACCGGATGCTGTGGCTGCTGCTCGACGCCCGGGCAGCACAGCTCCACGGCACAACTTCGCGGTCGGGATACCGGGGAAGGCCCCCGGCCACGATAAACGCTGCCGCACAGCGCTTTCGAGCGCCCCGCGCCTAACCTCCGGGCAGCGGTGGCGCAGTCCCCATCGCGTGCTGCAGCGCGGTTCGGCCCGTCCGCTCCACAGACGGCAGGCGGGCCGAACCGCACCCAAGATCCGGTGTGACGCTTACCCTGGAATCCATCGCACTTGTGCCCGGGGTGGAGGGGAACACCGTTGCTGGCCTTCGAAAAGCCGGATTATCCGGCGTGCCGGACCGCGTCGCTGTCCGATCTGGACGCGATCCGCGCGCTCGAGGTGGTCGAATTCGAGCATCTCGCCTATCCGTATTTCGTTCTGCGGCAACTCTTCGAGTTGCATGGAACAAACTGGACGGTTGCCGAAGATGACGGCGAGCTCTGTGGCTATGTGCTCACCGCCATCGACGGGGACCGCACGGCCTGGTTTCTCGGTTTCGCGGTGGCGGCCGAGTGCCGGGGTCGCGGCCACGGCCGGACATTGCTGGAAGCCGCTCTGGCCCAATGCCGTCAGGCCCGGGCCGAACAGGTCTTCGTCACGGTGAAGCCCGGCAATCGGGTCGCCTACCACCTCTACAAGGAGGTCGGCTTCGTATGGGCCGACCACGAGGTCGCCTACTTCGGCGCCGATGAGCCACGAGATGTGCTGGTGCACAAGATTTATCATTGATCATGCTCGAGAGAAGCGCTCCGTCGTCGCCATTCGTGGCGGATATGAGCATGCGTATCGAACGGCATGCCGATACCTACGCCGACAACGTCACCGAATTCCTCGCGCAGCCACACGGTCTGCGGCGGCGGGCGACCGAACAGCCGCTGCTGGACCTGTTCACCCGGCACACCGAGGCCGTCGTCGCCACCTACGATCCACCCGGAATCCGCAGGGCCGGCGACAGTCTCGTCTTCGGCCACATCTACGCGCCGGTCCTTGCGCACACCGCGACCGCGACCCCGCAACCGGTGCCGGTCAATCAGCTGATCGCCGCCCTCATCGCCGCCGAGGTGGAATTCCGCGGGCCACTGCGACTCAGCCGCACCCAGAACGGTCTGCTGGCCGAGGCGTACGAGCGACTGGGCCGCCCGCTGGTGCAGGCCGGACTGCCCGCGCACGCCGCCCTCGCCTACCGGCGCGCCGCCAGCCTCTACCGCATCGACGAGGACACCGATGCCGAGGACCGCTGTGGGCTGGCGCTGGCCCGCGCCCGGCGGCTGGCGCAGCCGGTGGCCTGGCGCCGGATCGGCGGCCTGTTCCCGGACCTCATCTGCGGCTACGGCTATCGCCCCTTCCGCATGCTGTGGTTCGTGGCCTTCCAGCTGCTGGTCTTCGTGGTGGCCGTGATGCTGCGCTCGGATCAGCCGCCGGCCATCACCGTGTTCCAGGTGTTCATGAACTATCTGAACCCGCTGGGCATCGGCGATACCGAGAGCCTGCGGGTCGGCGGGCGCGCGGTGTTCGTGATCGAGAGCTATCTGGGCGCGGTCACCATGTCGGTGTTCTTCGCGCTGCTGGTGCGCCGCTGGTTCCGGCTCTGATCCGGCCCGGTGTCACCACTGTGATCCGGTACGGCGTCACCACTGCACGGTGCTGATCTTGGAGCTGCGCAGCGCCGCCAGGGTGGCCACCGCCAGCCGGTCGCGCAGGTGTCCGATCTGCGCGGTCCACTGGCGGGTGAAGCCGGGATCGGATTCCAGTCGCGTCCACAGTTCGCGCAGCCGCGGCGGTGTGTGGGCGCCCGGCATCCACAGGTGCACCAGCTGTTCGAGCAGCGGCGCCAGTTCCTCGGACGGATCGCGTTCGGGCGCGGGCCGATCCGCCCCGGACAGCGCGGCTCCCAGGGTCGACAGCAGCCAGTCGTGGACGGCCAGATCCTCGCAGAAGCGTTGCACCGCACCCAGATCCCGGGCGGTCGGCACCATGATCCGCACCGACCGGGTGTGCTCGTCCTCGAGCCGGAACGCGAACAGGGTGCGCCCGCGCACCGTGCCGCCCACCGGCGGCGCGACCCGCGCGGCCCAGCGCAGCCGGGTGGCGCTGGACCGCACCGGCGGCTCCTGATCCAGGCCGGGATCGGTGCGCACCCGGGTGAGCAGCCGATCGCTGACCGAGCCCAGATCCAGCGTGCCGGCGCTGGAACCCTCGAGGAAGCCCTCGGTGAGATCGACCGCGGCCGCGGCATCGTCGGCGATCCGGTGCCACACCTCCAGCGTCCCGGCCCGGGACAGGTAGTGCGACCAGGGCCGGCGGTTCTTGTCGGCCGTCCGCACCACCGTCGAGCAGGCCGAACTCTGCACCACCCGGCCGCCGACCAGGATCGCGTGCGCGGCCACCGTGCCGATGGCGCGGTTCTCCGACCCCGACACCGTCGCCAGCTTGCAGTCCACGCCGACCGCCGAGCTCGGCGAAATCGCCAGGGCCAGTGGCCGTTCCCGCAGCAGCACCCGCTGCCCGGGCAGCAGCGACAGCAGCGCCGACGCCTCCCGGGCCGCGAGTCCCCCCGCATTGGGCAGCAATGCCGTGCGTACCTCGCCCAGCAGCACCAGCGGATCGCTCATGGCTCCGCCTCACTGCGCTCGGCTCCGCCATGCGCGATCCACACTGCGCCCGTGGTTCGCTCGCTGCGCTCGCTCACGTGGCGGCCACCTCAGACATCACCCAGGAAGATATGGTTCAACCGGTGGGTGGCCTGGCGTGGCACCTCCACCGGAATTCGCTCGCCCGCACCGCGTTCGGCGAGCTTGGCCTGCACGTCGTCGTCGAGTTGCAGGTGGTCGAGGATGACCCGCACGGCGTGCTCGATACCCAGGTAGCTGTGGGGCAGCACCGACAGCGCCCGATAGGCCGCGAAGGGCTTGGCCTTCGGATTCAGCTTCACCACCGCGGGCAGCCGGGACCACTCGCTGGGCCACGGATCCTCCCACGGCACCGGCGCGGCCACCATGGCGCCCTCGTTGCGAATCAGGCCCAGCCGCAACAACTGCCAGATGGCGGCCAGGAACGGGCACGACCAGAGCGTGCGCTCCACCTGCTGACCACCCTCCTCCTCCAGCCGGCGGCTCCACAGCTGCACGTCCAGGAAGATGGAGTGGTTGCGCGCGCCGAATTCCTCCGGCGGCCGATACCGGGCGATCCGCATGGCCTGTCCCGCATCGAATTCCGAGGAGCGGCGGCCGTTGCAGAGCCAGCCGGACTCGACGGTGGGCGGGCGGCGGCCGGTGCTGTCGCGCTCGGGTTCGGCGACGATGCGGGCGGCCATCATCTCGGCCAGCCGCACCGGCTCGCCCACGGGTTCGCCGTCCAGGAACGACGGCACCTCCGCGCAGCCCGCCTCGCGCGCCAGATAGTCGATGGTGACTCCGCATTCGTCCGCCGCCGCCAGCAGCTTCTCCAGCACCTGGCGCGGGTCGGCGTTGCGCCGCGCGTCCCGCGGGCGGTTGGCGCGGGTCCAGAAGTAGTCGTCGACCAGGAAGCACG
This sequence comes from Nocardia niigatensis NBRC 100131, assembly GCF_000308655.1. GTDB lineage: Bacteria > Actinomycetota > Actinomycetes > Mycobacteriales > Mycobacteriaceae > Nocardia > Nocardia niigatensis. Next base: position 210,319 of record NZ_BAGC01000071.1, read on the forward strand.
TGCTGACCCGCGCGCCCGTGCCGAATTCCGCTTCGGCCGCGGCGATCTGGGCCTGGACGATGGGAGCCACCCGGCGCAGCTGCGCGTGAATGCGGTCGACGCCGTTGACCAGCTCGTCCATGTAGAAGTGCCCGACCTCGATGGACAGATGCGACAGCGGTTGCCCGGCGACGCGATTGCGCTCGCCCGCCTCGCTGTAGTCGGTCGCGGAGCTCATCGGCGCACCTCCACCTGTTCCCAGACGGCGTCGTTCATGAGTTTCTCGGTGAGCAGGCGGAATGCGGCCACGGTCTCGGCATTGGCGACGTGGGCGGCCACATCCACATCCAGGATCACCTGTTCCCGGCACTGCAGCATCGGTTCCACCGGGATCTTGCCCAGTATCCCGCTCTCACCCATGCCGTGCCGGTTGGCCGCGCGGGTCAATGTGTTGTGTTGTTCCTGCAGCCAGGCCGCCTGGGCCGGGCGCAGGCCGGCGGTCAGGTTGAGTTCGGGCACGGCGGTGCGGATGAAGCGCAGCGAGTTCAGCAGTTCGGCCCGGTCGTGACCCCAGGCCTCGCCCACGGCCAGCACGCCGTGCTCGTCGTGGACCAAGCCGCGGGCCGCCGCGATGTGCTGGCGGGTCCAGCGGTGGAAGATGAGCCAGCGGCACACCGCGCGGGAAAGCTGCGGGTGGCGGGTGGCGCTGAGCGCGAGGGCCAGTGCGATGGAGCGGCCCGCGCTCAGATCCACGAAGGTGACATTGAATTCCTGCTCGCAGGTGGCGAACAGGGCCGCGCAGCGGTCGATCATGCGCTCGTCGAGAGTGGTGAACTCGGAGCCGCCGAGGTCGCCGGGGAACAGCACCAGCCGGCCGGACGGGTGCCGGGAGCGGCTCAGTTCCATCCGGTCGGTCTCGGAACGCACGCTCAGCCGCGCCGGCGTCCCGTTCTCGTCGAGCAGGTACGCGTGCAGTCCCGTCCCGTCCCGGACGCCGTTGTCGATCCGGCTGATCTCGAAGGTGCCGCCCGCGGTGGGGGATCCGAAATCGAAGTCCAGATACGCGACCTTGTACCCCTTCATGCTCAGCCAGTAGGCCATGTTGCAGCTGGTGACCGAGCGGCCGGTGCCGCCCTTGTCGGACGAGGAGAACACGAGCACGATCACACACTCCTGGTGGCGTCGAACCGGGCGTAGGCGAGCTCGTCCAGTTCCAGCAGGGCCTGCGAGGCGAGACTGACGGCGGTGCCGGGGCGTTCGTCGATGAGGCGGCGGGCCCGCTCGAGCCGCTGCTCGGCCAGCGCCAGCGCGGTGCGGCTCGGCGACACGTCGGTCTCGCTGAGCTCCAGCATCTCCCGGTTGAGCAGGTGCTCGGCCTCTGTGAGCAGCTCCATGGCCCGGGTCACCGAGGTCGGCGCGCGCAGCGGCGGCTCCCGGTACATGCGCGCGGCGGTCACCATGCACTCGACCACGCGCTCGGTGAGATACCAGGAGGGCAGCGGACTTTCGGGTCCGCCGAAGATGCGGCTGGGATCGTCCCACAGACCCGTCGCCGGTCCCTCGCGGAAGGCGCGGAGGTCGAGATGGTCCATGGTGGCCTGCGCCAGTGCCATCAGCTGGTCGCGGGTCTCGATGGTGCCGGAGAGGCGGGCGGCCTGCAGGGTGCGTTTCAAAAGCACGGTGGCGTAGTCGGATACCGTCCACAGCAGCAGCGGACCGTCCAGTTCCTCGCTGCCCAGCAGCCGCAGGCTCACGCCGGGGGTGTGCATGACGCGGGCGGGATCGTCGGCGGTGAACCGGCGCACGATGCGGCCGCGGCGGGCCAGTTCATCGAAAATCGTTGCGGCGCGGTCCAGGTCGTCGTCATTGGCGTCGCGATTGAGCAGATCCTGCATGAGCACCGCGGACACGATGAGACTGAAGTAGTCCGATTCCTCGCCGTCGGAGGTGCGCCACGGAATGTCCTCGAGCGGCCAGCGCCCGGTGCCGAAGCGCGCCACCGCCGCCCAGTAGCGCTGTGCCAGATCCCAGCGCAGCTGCAGGGCCTCGGCCAGCCGACGCTGCTGGGCGTTGAGCAGGTCGAGCTCGCGGGTGCGCGTCGAGGTCAGGTCGTTGATGCCGTCCAGCGCCACTACGGTGAAGTGCAGGTAGGGACGGGCGACGGCGTGGCCGGGCTGATCCGCGATGGGCATGTCCACGAAGTCGATGGTCGCGGCCTTGCGCACAATGGCCCAGCTCCAACCGCATTCGAACAGCATGTCGGCGCTGTCCAGGTCGACGCCCTCCACCTGGCTGAGCGTGGCGTCGTTGCGCAGCCGGATCCGCACCCGGTCCAGGCGCTGCTGCACGGCGTGCACCACCGCGTCGGTGGAACCGCCGGTCTGGTTGAGCATCGACAGCATGGCCTGCCCCGCATCGGACTTGGGCGAGACGGTGTTCACGACGAAGCTGCGGATCAGGCCCACCATGGCAGCGGTGAGCCGGACATTGATCAGGGTGTCGAGCCGCTCGATGCGCGGTCCCAGCTCCACGGCCAGCTTGATGCGCCGGCCCACGGCCAGCTCGGCGACCGGTCCGCTGAAGCCGCGCAGGAACTTCAGCGCGGCCAGGCACAGGGTCAGCGACATCGAATAGGAGTCGACGACCTCCAGCGCCTGCTGCTCCGGCGTCGGATCAGCGCCGTTGGAGGAGGCCAGATAGCTTCCCGCGGCGAAGTTCGGCAGGCCGGCAGTGGAATCCGGCGTACTGCCGGTGTGGTCGGTGTGGCGGTCGATGTACTGCTCGAGCAGCCAGACCACCCGCTCGCCGATGCGCAGGCCGTTGTCGCCCAGTGGGGAGAGCACCTCGCGGATGTCGTCGGCGATCTCGTCGGGGTGTTCCAGCCCGAAGCCGTCGATCTCGGTAGCCGGGTACAGCAGGCACAGCAGCTGTTCGGCGTCGCTGATCGAGTTGGAGCCGTTGCGACCGCCCCAGACCCACTCGCCCTCGTGGTAACACGCGGTCAGCAGCGACCGCCAGACTCCGAGGATCTGTTCCCGTGGCTTGATTCTCATCGACGCCGTCCCCTGCCCTGTCGTGGCCAGCCTCGCCGCCCCGGCTAGGAACGAGCGCGGCACAAACTATCATGCGCCAGCCCTCCGCACCGGGTGGGAGGCAGTCCCGAAATCGCATCGCGCACAGCGCAATATCGGGCAGATCGGGCGTGGGAGGGCGAGGCGCCGGGACCGGCCCGGTAGCGTCGCGGATCATGGATCGGACGGTTCGGCGAGGATCGCCCCGGCGCGGACAGGCGGCGGTGGGCTACGCGCTGCTGCTGCCGAGCCTGATCGGGGTCGGGTGCTTCCTGCTGATGCCGATCGCGGTGGTGTTGTGGCTGAGTGTGCACAGCTGGAATCTGCTGGGGCCCATACGATTCACCGGGCTCGAGAACTGGCGGTCGGTGCTGGGGGATCGGCGGTTCGGGCATTCGCTGCTGGTGACATCGGCCCTCACGGCGCTGGTGGTGCCGGTGCAGACGGCGCTGGGGTTCGCGGTGGCGGCGGTGCTGGCGCGGCGCGGGCGGGGCGGGACGGTCCTGCGGGTGGTGTACGCGCTGCCGTGGATGTGCGCACCGGTCGCGGTGGGGGTGGTGTGGCAGTGGGTCTTCGCACCCACCGGCGGGGCGTTGAACGCGGCGCTGGGGCGGCGGGTGGAGTGGCTGAGCTCGCCGGCCCTGGCGCTGCCCGCGGTGGCCGCGGTCATCGTGTGGATGAATGTCGGGTATGTGGCGTTGTTCTTCGTCGCCGGGATCCGGGCCATACCGGCCGAGATCCTGGACGCGGGCGCGTTGGACGGGGCCACCGGCTGGCGGCGGATTCGCTGGCTGATCCTGCCGCTGCTACGCCCGACCATGTTCTTCGTGCTGGTCACCGGGGTGCTCAGTGTCTTCCAGACCTTCGACGCGGTGTACGCGCTGACCCGCGGCGGGCCCGACCACCACACGGATGTGGTTGCCATGCGGATGTATTCGGAGGCCTTCGAAGCCGCGCATCCGGGACGGGCCGCGGTCATGGCGGTGGTGGTGTTCGCGGTCATGTTCACGATCACTGTGGCGCAGCACCGCTATTTCCGGGATCGGACCAGCTATGAGTACTGACCGGCGGGCCGCGGGCCGGGCCGTGGCGGCCTACGCGGTGCTGATCCTCGGGGGGCTGCTGACGGTGGCCCCGCTGGTGCTCAGCGCCCTCACCGCGGTCAAGACGCCCAGGCAGTTCGCGAGCGAATCCGCCCTGGCCGCACCGCATCCGGCGACGCTGGACAACTTCCGCACCGTGCTGGACCAGGGGCTGGGCCGGGCGGTCGCGGTCACCGCCCTGATGACGGTCTGCATCACCTGCGGACAGCTGGTCACCTCGACCATGGCCGCATATGCTTTCGCGCGCACCAGTTTTCCCGGACGCGAGGTGCTGTTCTGGGTGTATCTCGGAACCATGATGGTGCCCAGCGCGGTCACGCTGGTGCCGCTGTACCTGATGTTCGCGAAACTGGGCTGGCTCAACAGTTTCTGGGCGCTGGTGCTGCCGTTGCTGTTCGGGTCGCCGTACGCGATCTTCCTGCTGCGCCAGTACTTCCGGGCCATCCCCGGGGAGATCATCGACGCGGCGCGAATGGACGGGGCCACCACCCTCGACATCCTGGTCAGCGTCGTGGTGCCGATGAGCCGGCCGGTCCTCGCCACCCTCGCCGTCATCACCGTGGTCTCGCAGTGGAACAGCTTCATGTGGCCGCTGGTCGCCGCGTCCGGCCCGAAATGGCAGGTGCTGACCGTGGCCACGGCGAATATGCAGACCCGGTACAACGCACAGTGGACGCTGATCATGGCCGCCACCACGCTGGCCATCGCGCCGCTGGTGTTGTTGTTCGTGGTGTTCCAGCGGCAGGTGCTGGCCGCCATCGCGGTGACGGGGCTGAAATGAACAGCCGGATCAAGGATTCGACGCGGACGGTGCTCGGGCTCGTCCTCGTCGCCGCGCTCCTGGTGGCGGCCGCCCTGTGGCTGGGCCGCGACGGCGAGAGCGGCGGGCGCACGGTGGTGCGGTTACGCATCTGGGATCAGAGTTTCGTCTCCGCCTATCGGGCCTCGCTGGACGAGTTCCAGCGCGCCAATCCCGATGTTGAGGTGCGAATCACGCTGGTGCCGTGGGCTTCCTACGCGCAGAAGCTGCGGCTGGATGTGGCGGGCGGGATCGCCGACGACCTGTTCTGGACCAACCTCTACGAGGACTACGCCGACAGCGGGCACCTGATGGACATCGGTGCGGCACTGGGACCACAGGCCGCGCAGGCCTGGGATCCGCGGGCCGTCGCGCAGTACACGCGCGCCGGAAAGCTCTGGGCGGTACCGCAATTCGTGGACGGCGGGACCGCGGTGTACATCAATCGGGACCTGCTGGCACAGGCCGGAGTCGATCCGGGCGAACTCGCCTCGGCGCGCTGGAATCCCGACCCGGGGCGGGATACCTTCCGGCCGCTGCTGCGGCGCCTGGCCCCGGTCTCGCAGTGGCCGTACAACGCCGCCAATGACTTTCAGTCCATCACGCTGCCCTACCTCGGCTCGGCGGGCGGGGAGCTGCAGCGCGACGGCCGGTTCGCCTTCGATTCCTCGCAGGGACGCGACGCCTTCGGCTACACGGTCGGGCTGGTCGCCGACCGGCTCTCCCCCTCGGCCGCGGACACCAACACCAGCGGCGATTTCGCCAAGAACGCCTTCTTGCAGGGGCGGATGGCGCTGTTCCAGTCGGGCACGTTCAATCTGGCCACGATTGCCCAGAATGCCGGATTCCATTGGGGATTGGCCATGATCCCCGAGGGCCCGGCCGGACGGATCAGCGCCGACAATGCCATCGGGCTGGCGGGCAATGCCGCCGGCCCGCATCCCGAGGCGGCGCGGCGGGTGCTGGCCTGGCTGGGCAGCGCGGCGGGCAACCGCTACCTCGGCCTCGGCGGCGCGACGATTCCGGCCGTGGTGTCCGAACAGCAGGTGTACCGGGACTATTGGGCCCGGCACGGGGTGGACGTGTCGCCGTTCTTCGATGTCCTGCGCGACAAGGCGATCGCGGCCGGCGGGGGCGCCGGGTTCCCGGCGGCATTGCAGGCGATCACGCCGATCTTCGACGACATGTACCTGGGCCGCATCCCGGTCCCGGACGCGCTGACCCGGGCGCAGCGCGAGGCCGACGCGGCGGCCGCCCAGCAGTGAGCGGCGTTCAGATGCGGCTGTGATCGGTATACGGCGTGCGCGGGCCGAACTTCGGTTTGCGGGCGAAACCGGCCAGGCCGAGCAGCCGCACGGCGCGATACCGGTGCGGGCGCAGCGGTTCCAGGTACTCGACCATCTCGTCGTCGTCGATCGGCCGGCCCAGCAGCGTCCAGCCGACCGTGGCGGCGAGATGGAAATCGCCCACCGACAGGGCATCCGGATCACCGAAAGCGCGCTGAGCGATCTCGGCGGCCGTCCACACCCCGATACCGGGCACGGTGCGCAGCCGGTGCGCGGCGTCGGCGTGACTCAGCCCCGCCGCCTCCTCCAGCTGCGCCGCGATACGCGCGGCCAGCACAATGGTTTTCGAGCGCTGCGGGCCCACATTGGCGCGATGGTAGACCCAGGACGGGATGTGCCGCCAGGTCTCGGCGTCCGGCATGATCCGCAGTCCCTGCGGAGCCGGGCCGGGCGCGGGAGTTCCATAGCGCCACACCAGTTTCCGCCAGGAATCATGGGCGGTCTTGGTATGCACCTTCTGCTCCAGCACCGCCGGGACCAGCGCCTCCCACACCAGGCCGGTGCGCAGCATGCGCAGGCCCGGATTGCGGCGATGCGCCTCGACCACCTTGGGGTGCTCGGGGGCGAAGTCGCTGAGGTCCTCGTCCAGGCAGAGCATGGCGGGCAGCCGCTCCAGGAACTCCGCCGCGCCCGGACCCCACGCGCGCGCGTCGACGGTCTGCCGATCGAGCTGGCGCAGGCGGTAGGTGACCTCGCCCGAAGGCAGGCGAGAGGCATGCCAATGCGAGCCGTCGGGGGTCTCGCGGTGACACGGATCGCCGAAGCCGCGGCGCAGGGGGAAGAGGGTGGCGGCCAGATCCACGGGCCGATCGGAGCGAAGGGTACGGGCGTGCTCGACGCTCGTCGCACCCGCGCTCTCGGAGGGCACGGTTGCGGACGGCGCTGAAGTCACCGCGCCATTCTATTGTTAACGCGAAGATCGACGGTGGCGATGATCAGTCCGATTGTCTTTGCTTGCTCGGCAAATGGATGGCATTCGCCACTGGGAGGTACACAGCATGATCACCAATCTGATCAATTTCCTGCTCGGTGTAATGGGCAACGTATTCGCCGGTAGCAGTGGTTACCAGATTGCGCCGGGCACGCTGCCGTTCGGCAGCTGATGATGAGGGAAGGGGCACCCGCCACGGCGGGTGCCCCTTCGTCTGTGCACATCGGGGTACGTCTGTGCACATCGAGGCCGCTACCCGCTCGTCACGGCCGGTCCAGCAGGAACTGGGCGAGATGGCGGGACGGCCGACCGGCCAGCTGCGCGGCCTGGGTCCGGCAGGAGAAGCCGTCGGCTATCAAGATCGAATTCGCCGGGGCCGCGCGCAGGGCCGGGAGCAGCCCGTTCTCGGCGACCGCGACCGAGACGTCGTAGTGGCCGCGCTGCATTCCGAAATTCCCAGCAAGTCCACAGCATCCAGTGATTTCGATCACTTCCGCGCCGGTGCCGCGCAGTATTCGCCGATCGGCCGCGAAGCCGAGCACGGCATGCTGATGACAGTGCGGCTGCACCAGCACGGTATGACCGCTGCGGTCCGGCGGCCGCCAGCCGGGCTCGCCCGCCAGGAATTCCGACAGGGTGCGCACCGCGCCCGCCACGGCGGCCGCCCGGGGATCCTCCGAGAGCAGCCGCGGGAGATCGTCACGCAGCGCGGCCGTGCACGACGGTTCCAGTCCGACCACCACGCCACCGGCGCCGACGTGTGCCGCGAGGGCATCGACGGTGGCGCGCAGCCGCTTTCGCGCGCCGTCCAGCTGGCCGGTGCTGATCCAGGTGAGACCGCAGCACACGCGGTCGTCCGGGATGCGCACGCGATGACCGAGTGATTCGATCAGTTCCACGGCGGCACCGGCGATCTCGGGATCGAAGGCGTCGGTGAAGGTGTCGATCCACAGCATGACGCCGGGTTCGGCGTCGCCGGTGCGGGCTCCCGACCGCCAGGAACGCCGGAAACTCCTGCGCGCCACCGCGGGCACCTCGCGCCGCGGATCCATGCCGGACAGCCGCAGGCCGGCTCGGCGCAGCGGGCCCGCCCCGCCGAGCGCGTTCACCAGCCGGGGGAACCGGGTCGCCGCGCCGAGCCAGCGCGGCAGGCGGCCCAGGGTGTAGTGGTCGATCGGGCGCGGCCGGTGCCGATAGCGGCGATACAGCGTCTCGGACTTGTAGGTCGCCATGTCGACGCCGGCGGGACAGTCGGAGTGACATGCCTTGCAGGACAGGCAGAGATCGAGGGACTCGGCCACCGCGCCCGACCGCCAGTCCAACGCGCCCCGGACCACCTCCTGCAGCACCCGGGCCCGGCCCCGGGTGTTGTCCTTCTCCTCGGCGGTGGCCAGATACGACGGGCACATGAATCCGCCCGCGGCGTGGGTGTCGGCGCGGCACTTGCCGATTCCGACGCAGCGATGCACGGCCGTGGCCAGGTCGCCGTCGGCGGGGAAGGCGAAGCCACCGGTCGTGGGCAGCGGGCGCAGTCCGGCCAGCCGCAGGTCGGCGTCGATCGGGCGCGGGTGCACGAGCACACCGGGATTCAGGACGGCGTCGGGGTCGAACAGCGCCTTGAAGCCCGCGAAGGCGTCGAGCGCCGCCTGGGAGTACATGAACCGCAACAGATCCGAGCGTGCCCGCCCGTCGCCGTGCTCGCCCGAGAGCGAGCCGCCGAACTTCACCACCTGCCGGGCGGCGTCCTCGAGGAACCGGCGGAAGCGTTGCGGCGCATCGGCGATCGGCAGATCCAGGCGCACATGGATGCAGCCGTCACCGAAATGGCCGTAGAGCAGGCCGTCCAGGCCGTGGTCCCGGAGGAGCGCCTCGAAATCGCGCAGATAGTCACCGAGGCGGCCGGGCGGCACGGCGGCGTCCTCCCAGCCCGGCCAGGCGGGACGGCCGTCTGGCGTGCGGCCCGCCAGGCCCGCGCCGTCGGCGCGAATGCCCCACAGCGCCTGTGCCTCGGCCCGGTCGGTGACCACGCGGGAATCCAGCGCGTGCGCGCTCGCGCGCAGCGACTCGGCCTGGTCCCGCGCCTGTTCGGCAGTGCCGCCGTCGATTTCGATCAGCAGCCAGCCACCGCCGCGCGGGAGTTCGGGCACGCCGCCGCGATGGGCACGCACCACATCGACCAGGCGGGCGTCCATGCCCTCCACGGCAATCGGCCGCACCGCCATGATCGCGGCGATATCGTCCGCGGCGGCCGGCATGTCGGGGTAGCCGAGCACCACCAGCACGGTCGCCGCGGGCACCGGGACCAGCCCGACAGTGGCCTCCAGCAGCAGTCCGCAGGTGCCCTCGGTGCCGACGAAGGCCTTCGCCACCGACGAACCGCGTTCCGGCAGCAGATGTTCCAGCCCGTAACCGGACGCCTGCCGCTCGAACCGACCCAGTTCGGTGCGAATGAGCGCCAGGTGGGCGCGGGTGAAATCGGGCAGGCCCGCGACGACGGACAGGTCCTCGCCCAGGGTCCGCTCGATGCCGAGCCCGTCGAGAATCCGCAACTCACGCACCGTATCCGAGGTGCGGCCCCAGGCCACGGCGCGCGGACCGCAGGCATTGTTGCCGATCATCCCGCCCAGCGTGCAGCGATTCTGGGTGGACGGGTCCGGGCCGAAGCGCAGACCGTGCGCGCCGGCCCGCCGCTGCAGCGCGGCCAGCACCACCCCGGGCTGCACCCGGGCGGTGCGCCGCTCGGGATCGAGGTCGAGGACGGCGTTCATGTGCCGGCTGAAGTCCAGTACCAGGCCCGGGCCGATCGCATTGCCCGCCACCGAGGTGCCCGCCCCGCGCGCGGTCACGGTCAGCCCCTCCGCACGCGCGACGTCCAGGGTCGCCGTCACATCGGCCGCGTCGCGCGGGAAGACGACTCCGCGCGGCGGCACCCGATAGTTGGAGGCATCCGAGGAGTACTCGGCCCGGCACCGGGGTCCGGTGTCGACCTCGCCGGTGATCACCCCGCGCAACGCTCGCTCCCACGCCTCGGTCACCCCCCAACCCTAGGCGCGCGCCGGATTCGGCCCGGGATTTCGCTCGCAGCGAACTGCTGACCTGCCCGGAAGCTCTTGATCTCAACCTTTGTTGAGGTCTTAGTGTCGGTGTACCGGGGTTCGATGGAACCCGGACCGGTGAGGAGCGGGATGAGTATCGAATCCGTGGCGTGGAATCAGCTCTATCGGCAGATGAACGCGCCCACAGAGCAGCGACCGCTGCGATTGGCCACAGCGCGGCGGATCCTCGCCTTCGCGCGGCCGCACCATCGGCGGCTGGTGGCTTTCCTGGTGTTCAGCATCGCGTCCGCGCTGCTGGCGGTGGCCACCCCGGTGCTGGCCGGGCGGGTGGTCGACGCCATCGTAGGCCACGGCGCGCCCCGCACGGTGATCACGCTGGCGGTGATCATCGCGGTGGTGGCGGTGCTGGATGCGGGGCTGGGGTTGGTGATCCGGTGGTTGTCGGCGCGCATCGGAGAAGGTCTCATCTTCGATCTGCGCACGGCGGTGTTCGACCACGTTCAGAAGATGCCGATCGCGTTCTTCACGCGTACCCGGACCGGCGCACTGGTGAGCCGGTTGAACAATGACGTCATCGGGGCGCAGCGCGCATTCAGCACCACTCTGAGCGGGGTCGTCACCAATGTCGTCACCCTCGCCCTCACCCTGGCCGTGATGCTGCGGCTGTCGTGGCAGATCACCCTGCTCGCCCTGGTCCTGCTGCCACTGTTCGTGATTCCCGCCCGGCGCATGGGCGAGCGGCTGGCCGGCATCCAGCGCGAGGCCGCCGGGCTGAACGCATCCATGAGCACCCAGATGACCGAGCGGTTCTCCGCGCCCGGCGCCACCCTGGTGAAGCTGTTCGGCCGGCCGCGGCAGGAGTCCGCGGAGTTCGGGCTGCGGGCCGGGCGGGTCCGCGATATCGGGGTGCGCACGGCCATGCTGCAGACGGTGTTCGTCACCGCGCTCACCCTGGTCTCGGCGCTGGCGCTGGCGCTGGTCTACGGGCTGGGCGGTTATCTGGCGCTGAAGGGTGAGCTGGAACCCGGTGCGGTGGTGGCGCTCTCGCTGCTGCTGACCCGGCTGTACTCGCCGCTCACCGCGCTGGCCAGCGCCCGGGTGGACGTGATGTCGGCGCTGGTGAGCTTCGAGCGGGTCTTCGAGATCCTGGATCTGAAACCGCTCATCGAGGATTCGCCGCTGGCGATGCCGGTGCCCGAGGGCCCCGTAGCGGTGGAGCTGGACGGCGTCACCTTCGGCTACCCGTCGGCCGACAAGGTGTCGCTGGCGTCGCTCGAGGATGTGGCCACGCTGGACACCCGCGGTGGTGAGGAAGTGCTGCACGAGGTCTCGCTGCGGGCCGAGCCCGGGCAGATGGTGGCGCTGGTCGGCTCCTCCGGGGCCGGGAAGTCCACCATCGCGCAATTGGTTTCGCGGCTCTACGACGTGGACTCCGGCGCGGTGCTGCTGGGCGGCAAGGATGTGCGCGAGCTGACCGGGCAGTCGATTCAGGACACGGTCGGCCTGGTCACCCAGGACGGGCACCTGTTCCACGAGTCCATTCGCGCCAATCTGCTGCTCGCCCGCCCCGGTGCCACCGAGGACGAGCTGTGGGATGCGCTGCGGCGCGCCCGGTTACGCGATCTCATCGAGTCGCTGCCCGACGGCCTGGACACCGTGGTCGGCGAGCGCGGCTACCGCCTCTCCGGCGGCGAACGCCAGCGCCTGACCATTGCCCGGCTGCTGCTCAAGCAGCCGCGCGTGGTGATCCTGGACGAGGCCACCGCCTCGCTGGACTCGACCTCCGAGGCCGCGGTGCAGGAGGCGCTGGCCGAGGCGCTCGACGGGCGCACCGCGCTGGTCATCGCACACCGGCTGTCCACCATCCGCAATGCCGATCAGATCCTGGTGCTCGAGCACGGCCGCATCGTGGAACGCGGCACACACGCCGAACTGCTCGCCGCGGACGGGCGCTACACCGAGCTCTACCGCACCCAGTTCGCCGACTCGAGCGCACCGGCAACGGTCTGATCGGACCGGACGCGTTGCCGGATCGGCAAAAGGATTCGAGCGCACCGCGGGGCTGCCGATAGCGTCGCGGTATGAGCGCTCACTCGCACGATCAGGCAGGCACACACGGACATCCGCATTCCCACGGACATGGGCACGGCCACGGCCACACCCATGACGGAATCGACTGGGCGGCCATGATCGACGACCTCCGGCGCGACGACGCCATGTCGGCCGACTCCAATGCCGAGATCGCCCGGCGGCTGATCGCCCTGATTCCCGCCGGCGCGGAGCCCACCGTCCTGGACATCGGTGCCGGAGCGGGCGGCCAGAGCGTGGCGTTCGCGCGAGAGCTGCTGGCCCGCGGCGGCGGCGATCTCGTGATCGTGGACGCGGTGCCGGAACTGCTCGAGGCGGCCCAGCAGGCCGTGCAGGTCGCGCTCGACGGGGACGATCGGGTGCGGGTGCGGACCGTGCACGCCGATGCCGCGGCCGCGGACTTCGGCGCGGGGATCCCCGCGGCGGATCTGGTGTGGGCCTCGCGCATGGTGCACCACCTGCCCGATCAGCAGGCGGGCACCGCGCGCCTGGCCGGGCTGCTGCGCCCCGGCGGCTGGCTGGCGCTGGCCGAGGGCGGGCTATCGATGCGTTGCCTGCCTTGGGAACTCGGCGTCGGCACGCCCGGTCTGCAGGACCGGCTGCTGGCCCTGCGCGACGCGGGCTTCGCCCAGATGCGCGCCGACATCACCGCGGCGGTCCCCATGCCCTACGGCTGGAATGTGGCGCTGACCCGCGCCGGGCTGGCGGAGGCGACCTCCTTCAGCGTGCTGACCGATCATCCGGCGCCGCCGTCGCCGGCCGTGCGCGACAGTGTCGTCGCCTGGCTGGGCGGATTGAGCGAGCGGGTCGGCGACCGCGTCAGCGAGGATGATCGGGCCACGCTGGCGGCGCTGCTGGATCGATCCGCCGACACGTATATCGGTGCGCGCGAGGACATTTACGTTCTCGGCGCCACCACGGTCTTCCTGGGCCGCCGCTAGCCGCCGCCGCGGCCGCGCCCGGGGCAGGTCCGCGTTCGGGCACGATCGTGATCTGGCCGTGCCCGAACCGACACCGTGTTGTGGCCGCGAAAGCCGCTCCGACCTCCCGAAATGCCCTGCTATGCGGCATAATTCGAGCTCCCATGGCATATCCAACAAGATCGTTTCACATGCCGGGGGAGGAGTTTCGGTGACCCGTACCAAGGAGCAGCGGCACACGTCCGCGACCCGTGTCGACGACGTCGAGCGCATGTTCGGCGCACGGCGATATCAGCCCACCGCCGACACGCCCGCCATGGAACTCCGGGTGACGAGCGGCACCAAACGCACCGACGACGACTGGATCGTCCCCAAACAGCTGGTGGCCGACTGTGTTTCGGGCAAGCTGGTGCTGGACTTCACCCGGGCGCGGTGCTCGCGGCGGGAGATCGATATCCGGGTCGAGGCCGGTGCGGGCGCGGTCGTGCTGATCGTGCCGCGTGGCTGGCGGGTCGATCTGGCGGGCGTGCAGCCGGGCGCGGGCTCGGTGGCCAACCGGGTCAAGCTGCCGCGGTTCCCGGGCGCCCCGCTGATCCGGGTCACCGGTCAGGTGGACACCGGTGCGGTGAAGGCGCGCTACGCCTATCGTTCGCCGCTCATGTGGTTGCGCCGCTCGCGCTGACCGTTTCCGCGGATCCCGGCAATCCGGGAGACCATGCGGTATGACGGAGGGGTGACGCGCTGGCTGCTGCACGTCGACCTCGACCAATTCCAGGCCGCGGTCGAGTTCCGGCGGCATCCGGAACTGCGTGGGCAACCGGTCATCGTGGGCGGGAACGGCGATCCGGCCGAACCTCGCAAGGTGGTGTCCTGCGCGTCCTACCCCGCGCGGGCCTTCGGGGTGCGGGCGGGCATGCCGCTGCGCACGGCCGCGCGGGTCTGCCCCGACGGCGTCTTCCTGCCGCAGGACCTGACCACCTACGCCGAGGCGTCCGAGGAGATCATGGCGCTGCTGCGCACGTTTCCCGGCCGGGTCGAGGTGCTCGGTTTCGACGAGGCGTTCCTGGCGGTGGACACCGAGGACCCGGAGGGACTGGCGCGCGAGATCCGCGCCGCCATCGCGGAATTGGCGCTGACCTGCGCGGTCGGCATCGGGGACAACAAGACCCGGGCCAAGCTGGCCACCGGTTTCGCCAAGGCGGTGGGCAAGTCGGCGCGGTCGGCGGACGAGCCGCCGGAGGCGGACTCGGGCACCGGGATCTTCCGGCTGACCCAGGACAACTGGGTCGAGCTGATGGCCCACCGGCCCACGTCGGCGCTGTGGGGGATCGGCGCGCGCATCGCGAAACGCCTGAGCGGCTTGGGGATCGAGACCGTGGCCGACCTGGCCGCCGCCGACCGCAAGGCGCTCGCGGCGGAATTCGGGCCCAATACCGGGCCCTATCTCTGGGTGCTCGGGCACGGCGCCGGTGACACCGACATCGCGGAACCACGAGAACCGGTGGGCCACAGCCGATCCGAGACCTTTCCGCGAGACCTCACCGAGCGCGAGGACATCGACGCCGCGGTGGTGCGACTCGCCATCCAGGTGGCCGAGGAGACCCTCGCGGCCGGGCGGGCCGTCGGGCGGATCAGTGTCACGGTGCGCACCAGGACCTTCTTCACCCGCAGCAAGCAGCGGAAACTGCCCGCGCCCACCGGCGATGTGGACGAGATCGTGCAGACGGCGCTGGACGTGCTGCACAGCTTCGAACTCGATCGGCCCATCCGGTTGCTCGGGGTCCGCGTGGAGTACGCGATGCTGTGATGAGGTTGCACCCAACGGAAGGCACTCCAATGAATTCAGCATCGCGTAGCGATTCCCACCGGGGTGGCGGCGGGCCCGACTACGAGAACATCCGCTTCGAGCACGACGGCCCGATCGCCCGCATCACGCTGAACCGGCCCAATGCCGCCAATGGCATCGATCAGGCGCTCGCGGACGAGCTGGAGCGCGCGGCCACCTACTGCTCGGAGGATCCGGCCGTGAAGGTCGTGGTGCTGACCGGGGCCGGGCGGTTCTTCTCCGCGGGTGGCGACGTGCGGGCCATGGCGGCCAGCGACGACACCGGGGCGTTCATCGAGAAGCTGGCCGGAACCCTGCACCAGGCCGTGTCGGCGCTGGCCCGGATGGACGCGCTGCTCATCGTCGGCGTGAACGGCACCGCGGCCGGTGCGGGCATGAGCCTCGCGGTGGCCGGTGATCTGGTGGTCGCCGCCGAATCCGCCGTCTTCACCATGGCGTACACCAAGGTCGGCCTGAGCCCCGACGGCGGCGCGTCCTACTACCTGCCACGGATCATCGGCCTGCGCAAGACCCAGGAGCTGATGCTCACCAACCGCACCCTGTCCGCCGCCGAGGCGCTGGAGTGGGGGCTGCTGCACCGCGTCGTGCCGGATGCCGAACTGACCGCGGCCGTCGAGGCGCTGGCGCAGGAATTCGCCACCGGTCCCAAGGGGTCCAACGCCAATGTGAAGAAGCTGCTGCTGGTGTCCGGCCAGCACACCCTCGAGGAGCAGCTCAGCACCGAGGCCGCCTTCATCACCCGCGCCGCCGACTCCGCCGACGGCCAGGAGGGCATCACCGCCTTCACCGGTAAGCGCGCCCCGAAGTTCGCCTGAGGACAACGGATTTCGCCCCCGGCCGCGGCCGGGGGCGAATCACCCGGCCGGACCGGGCGCCCGTCAGCCCTTGATGAAGTCGAGGATCTCGGCGTTCACCTCGGCCGCGTGGGTGATGTAGAGGCCGTGGCCGGCGTCCGGGTACTCCTTCAGCACGGCGTGCGGGGCCAGCTTCACCGCCTGGCGGCTGGCGACATCGATCGGGATGGACTGGTCCGGGATGCCGTGCAGCAGCAGCGTCGGCACGGTCAGCGCGGCCACATCCGGGCGGTGATCGGTGGTGAACGCTTCGCGCTGCATGATCTGGATCGCGTAGGGCGAGGCCGACAGGCAGCGCTTGATCTCCTCGTCGATGACCGCCTGCGTGACGCCCCGCCGCAGGTGGGTGGCGAAGTAGCCCTGCGCCCGCTCGGCGAACCACTGCGGCCGGTCGGTGCGCAGCTGCTCCAGCAGACCCTCCAGCAGCTCGATCGGGATGCCGACCGGATTGTCGTCGGTGAGCATCATGAACGGGATCGCCGGAGCCAGCAGCGCGATGCGGGCCACCCGATCGGAACCGTGCCGGCTCAGGTAGCGGACCGTCTCGCCGCCGCCCGCCGAGTGCGCCACGATGGTGAGATCCCGCAGGTCGAGGTGCTCGATCAGCGCCGCGACATCGTCGGCGCGGGTGTCGACGTCGTAGCCGGTGGCCGGGGTGTCCGAACGGCCGTGACCACGCCGGTCCATCATGACGCAGCGGTAGCCCTGCGCCAGGAAGTAGTGCATCTGGTATTCCCACTGGTCGCTGTCGAGCGACCAACCCGACACGAACAGGATCGGGGTACCGGCGCCGAAGTCCTGGTAGTAGAGGGTGGTGCCGTCGGTGGTGGTCTGGAAAGTCGGCATATCTGCTGCGCTCCTTGGGTTTTCGATCGCTGATTCGACAATCGCAGAGCGCGGGAACGAAAGCGATTACCTGCCGGGTAACGGGCGCAGGTGACCAAGGCATGCGGTGAGGAGGCTTTCGGCTCTGCTGCCCGGTGGGGGGCATACCGCAGCCTGTAGCTGTGATCATGATTGGTGAGCAGGTGCCTACGCGGGCGATCGATGCCGTGATGTTCGAGCAAACCATGGCACGGTTGTGCGTCGAGTTCGCCGAAACCACCCCGCGACGGCAGGTGGAGTCGGTGCTGCGAGGCAGCTTGTCCGATCTGGCCGGCAGCCCGGTAGGGGCAATGCCCGAACTCAGCGAACGCCTTGCTCGCCAACGCCTCTCGGACGAACTCGACCACCGCGATGCGTTCGTACCCCTCCTCATCGCCTGAACTCGATTCACGGATCCCCATAGTCATGTCAGCCGAAGTGGGTAGTGCCAGCGCGCGGCTGTGACCGATGGGAGCCGCGGCGCGGACCTGGCCCGGTCATCGCGCTCGGCGCGCGGGCTCGAATTATCCTGGATTCAGCCCGGTTGCCCGAGTGCGGCAACGGCGCGGAGGTAGTCCCGGTGGGTGCTGGCGTGGATTTTCGTGTGGTGTTCGAGTCCGCGCCAGGATTGTTCCTGCTACTGGACCCGGACCTGCGGATCGTCGCGGTGTCCGACGCCTACACGGCCGCGACCCTGACCCAGCGGGAGGAGATCGTCGGGCGCGGCATCTTCGAGGTGTTTCCCGACAACCCACAGGACCCCGACGCGGAGGGCGTCCGGAACCTGCGGGTATCGCTCGAACGTGTCATCCGCGACCGGGTCACCGACGACATGCCGGTGCAACGCTATGACGTGCGCCGGCCCGACGGCGGCTTCGAGCAGCGGTTCTGGAGCCCGTCGAACTCGCCGGTCCTGGCCGCCGACAGTGCGTTGCTCTACATCATCCACCGCGTCGAAGACGTCACCGACTACATGCGACTGCAGGCCTCCGGAGCCGCGCAGCAGCAGGAGACCGCGGCGCTGCGCGAATCCGCCCAGCGGATGGAGCGGGAGGTGTTCGCCCGTGCCCACGAGGTCGCCGAGACCAGTCGCCGGCTCAAGGAAGCCAACACCGAGCTGGCCGAGTTGTATTCGCGCACCAAGGAACTCGATGAGCTCAAGAGCCAGTTCTTCGCCAACGTCAGCCACGAGCTGCGCACCCCGCTGATGCTGATCCTCGCCCCGGCGGAGAAACTGCTGGAAATCTGCACCGACGACATCGCCCACACCGAGCTCGAGGTGATCGTCCGCAACGCACGCATGCTGCTGGGACAGGTCAACAACCTGCTCGATACCTCCAAACTCGAAGCCGGCGCACTGCACCCGGACTACGCACGCGTCGACCTCGCCGCCCAGCTACGGATCGCGACAGGATATTTCGAAGCCCTCGCCGCCGACCAGCACCTCACACTCACCGTGGACGCCTCGGACCCGGTGCCCGCGGAAGCGGACCCGGAACATCTGCAGCGGATCCTGCTCAACCTGCTGTCCAACGCGTTCAAGTTCACCGGCAGGGGCGATGTCGTGCGCTGCACCGCCCGCAGCGGCGACGACAACCGGGTGGTGATCGAGGTCGCCGACAGCGGGCCCGGCATCCCGGCCGCCGCCCGTGACACGGTGTTCGAACGGTTCCGCCAAGTCGACGGCGGCGCCACCCGCGCTGTCGGCGGCACCGGACTCGGGTTGAGCATCGTTCGCGACCTGGTCCAACTGCACAGGGGGCGGGTTTCGATCACCGACGCCCCCGAAGGCGGGACGATGGTGGTCATCGAGCTGCCGGCCACCGCGCCCGCGGGCACGACAGTCCAGTCGGAGAGCTACGACGATTCGGTCCGCACCCGCGCGGCCGCCGCCGGACTGCTCGCAGAACTCGCCACCCCGAACACCGCCGCAGCCACGGTGCGCGATGATGACGACGAGCAGGCCAAACCGGTGGTGGTGCTCATCGAGGACAACGTCGACCTCAACACCACGATCAAACAATCACTGTCCGGGGCGTATCAGGTCATCTGCGCCTACGACGGATCGGCCGGGCTGCGCATGGCCCGCGCCCACCTGCCCGACCTGATCGTGTGCGACATCATGATGCCGCTGCTCAGCGGCGACGAACTCCTCCAGCAGGTCCGCGCCGACCCGCAGTTGAAGAACACCCCGGTCCTGATCACGAGCGCCCGCGCCGACGACACCACCCGCCTGGAGATGCTGCGCGCCGGGGCGAACGACTTCCTGACCAAACCCTTCGCGCTCGCCGAACTGCACGCCCGCGCCGACAACCTGGTCAGCGTGCGCCTGGCCGAGGCACGGTTGCGCGCCCTGCAGATCGTCAACGAACGCGACCGTATCGCACTGGAACTGCACCGCACCGTCATCGACAACCTCTTCGCGATGAGCATGCAACTGGGCGGCATCCGTTCCCAAGCCCGCGTACCGGCCGTGGCCGCCCGCATCGACCAGGTGATCAGCGAACTCGACCAGCTCATGCGCCAGATTCGCGACACCATCACCGACCTCGCGTCCGACACCGGCGGCGACGAGGGCTACCGGCTCTAGGGCCATCGCACCCGTCAACCGGTCGTTTTCCGAACACCGATGCGAAAGGCGCGCTGCGCCATACGAGAAGACGGGCGCGGTGGATGGAAGCCTGGACCCGAGTGCCGGGCGGCGACCTATGCTCGGGACATGGAGTTCCAGGCGATGGTGGCACACGAAACGGACAGCGGGATCGCCCTGATCCGGGAGGAGGTCGCCGATGACTTCCTCATGCCGGGCGAGGTGACGATCAAGGTGCATTTCTCGAGCGCCAACTACAAGGATGGCCTGGCCATCACCCCGCGCGGCGGCGTAGTACGGCAGTATCCGCTGATCCCCGGCATCGACCTCACCGGTGAGGTGGTCTCCTCCACCGATCCCGAATTCGCGCCCGGCGACCTGGTCGTGGCGCACGGCTACGACATCGGCGTCGCCCACCACGGCGGTTTCGCCGAATACGCGCGTGTTCCGGCCGGGTGGGTGGTGAAGCTGGACGGCCTCACCCCGCGCGAGGCCGCGGCCATCGGCACCGCGGGCTACACCGCGGCCATGAGTGTGCAGGCGCTGCTCGACCGCGGTCTCACCCCCGACTCCGGTCCGGTGCTGGTCACCGGCGCGACCGGCGGCGTCGGCAGTGTGGCGGTGGACATCCTGGCCGGGCTCGGCTTCGAGGTGGTGGCCTCCACCGGCAAACTCGGTGCGAGCGAACTGCTCTCGACGCTCGGGGCCGCGTCGGTCATCGGCCGGCTGCCGGGCGAGGGGGAGAAGCTGCGCGCCCTCGGCAAGGCGCAGTGGGCGGGCGCCGTCGACAGCGTGGGCGGAACCTCGCTGGCGCACATTCTCAGCACCGTCAAATACGGTGGCGCGGTGGCGGTCTCGGGTCTGACCGGCGGCTCCGACCTGCCCACCACGGTGATGCCGTTCATCCTGCGCGGCGTGTCCCTGATCGGCATCGACTCCGCGCACTTCCCGATCGACCAGCGCCGCGACCTGTGGGCGCGGCTGGCCAAGGACCTGAAGCCCCGGCATCTGACGCTGCTCGAGAACTACGCACCGATCACCGAGGCGGAATCGGTGCTGCGGTCCATCCTGGACGGAACCCACTCCGGCCGAACGGTTCTCGGTGTGGCGGGCGAGTTCTAGCCGGCGATCGCGCGCACGAGGTTGTGGTCGGAGGTCCCGGCCACATCCTCGACCGTGAGGTCGCGCACCGGGACTCCGCGCCCGACCACATGATCGATGAACTGGGATTTCGATCCCGAGTCGCGCGGCCGGGTCGGGATGGAATCCGGCGGGAACTCGGCGACGACGTACTCCTCGCCCAGCCCGGCGGCCAGGGTGGCCCGGTCGATATTGAAGTCGCCGAGCAGGATCGCCGGGCCGGACGCGGTGAGTTGACGCAGTCGCACCAGCTGAGCGGCGCGACGCTCGTCGCCCGACACGTGCGTGGCCACGATCAGCAGTCCGTCCAGGTCGATCGCCAGCGCGCCCTTGCCCGGGTCGAAGGCGTCGGCGAAGGACTCGGCGGCGATCTGGCGCGCGGATCCGTCGACAATGATCACGAGGTGCTCGGTCCGCGCGTCCAGGACGTTCGGCAGTCGGCGCGGCCGCGGCACCCGCGGATAGTCGAGAACATGGAACTCCCTGGCGGGCAGCGCCTTCCGGAGGCTCGCCAGCTGATCGCCGCTGACCTCCATGAGCGCGATGACGCGCTCTGTGCGGGCCGCGACCGCGGCGGTCACCGCCTCGATGCGCGCCGCCTCGTCGGGCCACTGCCCGACGATATCGCTGGCCCAGTTGTCGGCGTGGACGCGGTGCAGGACATTCCAGGTGGCAACGGTGATCACCTCCGCACCCTACGAGAAATCAACGGACTGTGCGGATTTCGTTTCATGTGAAACAACGCGAGTTCGCCGGGCGGTTGCGGGACCGGCCGGCACCCATCGAATCAGCCCGCGCCGGCCAGCACGTCCAGCGCGGCCGAGAGGTGCGGCAGCGCGCTGGGTCCGTACGAGGCGGCGATCTCGGCAAGCGCCCGGGCCAGGTGCGGGGCAATGGTCGCGGCGGGCAGCAACTCCTCGGCCAGCACGATGCCGCCCACGATATGGGCCGCCCGGATGCGCTCGTCGGAGGTGACCTCGTAGCGCCACGAACCGATCCGGACGCGCTCCGGCTCGGAGCGGAACAGGGATTTGCGGGGCGGTGTCCGGGTCACCCCGGGGACGCCCGCGAAGACCGTGAAGACCAGTCCGAGCCCGCCCGGGCCGCCGAGCGCGGCATCGATGGCGCGGGCGGCGGACGCGGTGTCGAAATCGCTCACGAGTTCATTCCGAGGGTGAACTGCGGGAGGATCGGGTCGCCCTCGCCGATGCGGCGGACGGCCGTGCCGGAGGCGTAGAACTCGACCGTGTGATACCCCCAGGCGTAGTTGGAGATATCGACGCTGACGCCGGTGACGCCGGTCGCGCCGTCCCGTTCGGCCTCGGCCTGCATGCGGGACATGGCCAGCTCGCGGGCCTGATAGTTGCCCTGCGTCCACTGCGGCATCTCCATATTGCGGCCCATCTGGCTGAGCATCTGCCGGAAGCTCTGCACCGCGACATGGAACACGCAGTTGCCCATGACGAAGGCGATCGGGGCGTAGCCGGTGCGCATCAGGGTCACCATGTCCTGCCCCGAGAGGTGACTGGTGAAAGCCTGCCCGTTCGGGCGCCGGTAGCTGCCCGGCGATTTCGCGAACCGCACCGCGGTCCCCACCGCGATGAACTCCAGATGTTCCATCGATTCCCCGTGCTGCCGCCATTCCAGCCGCACCCCCACCACGCCGTCGGCCTCGAGCGCGTCGGCCTCGGCCTGCATGCGCGACATGGCATTCCAGCGCGCCCGATAGGTGGCCTCGGTCAGCACCGGCAGTTCCTGCTGCTGCCGGATCCCGGTGAACTGGAACCCGACGTGATAGACCGACACCCCCATCACCAGATCGATGGGTTCGAAGCCCGCACCGTGCAGCAGCGCGAACTCGTTGACGGACAGATCCGAGGTGAAGATGCGGTTCGCGTGCGAGAGACGCTCCCCGGCAACCTGATCGAGCTGCTGCGGTTGACTCGGTTGGTTCGGTTGCATGCTGTTCACCCTCCGTCGGATCCCCCATGGATCTCTGACGAGCGTACGGCTCGGCACCGCTCGCGGCCCGGCGAAACGAAAGGAGCCGTGCGTGTTCTGTGCACACGCACGGCTCCTGGTCGAGCGGTTTACGCGGTGGCGCTGAGCTGCCGCCCGTCGTAGGCCGGCTCGGCGACCGGCTCGATGGCGTAGGCCAGGATCTCGGCCACGTCGGCGACGGGGCGGACATCCAGGGCGGCCAGCACCTCGGCCGGGACCTCGTCCAGGTCCGGCTCGTTGCGGGCCGGGATGAACACGGTCTTCAGGCCGGCGCGCTGGGCGGCGAGCAGCTTCTGCTTCACGCCGCCGATCGGCAGCACCCGTCCGTTCAGCGTGACCTCGCCGGTCATGCCGACATCCGCGCGGACCTGGCGGCCCAGGGCCAGCGACACCAGGGCGGTGACCATGGTGACGCCCGCGGACGGTCCGTCCTTCGGGACCGCGCCCGCCGGGAAGTGGATGTGGATATTGCGATCCAGCACCTTCGGCTCGATGCCGATCTCCTCCAGGTGGGAGCGGACGTAGGTCAGTGCGATCTGCGCGGACTCCTTCATGACGTCGCCCAGCTGGCCGGTCAGGGTCAGCGAGCGGTCGCCCTCGGCGGCATTGGCCTCGATGTAGAGGACGTCGCCGCCCGCGCCGGTCACCGCCAAACCCGTTGCGACACCGGGGACCGCGGTGCGTTCCGCCCCGTCGGGGGTGAAGCGCGGGCGGCCCAGGTAGTCCTTCAGGTCACCCAGTCCGATCACCAGCCTGCCGGAAGCCGTGGTGGTCGCACCGGATTCGGCGTCGTAGCCCAGGTCCTTGTCGTAGCCCAGGCCCTCCGGCACGAATTCGCGCTTGCTGACCAGGCTTTCGGTGTCGGCGATGTCCGCCGATTCCGACAGCCTGGTCGCCGCCTTGCGCAGCGCCTTGGCGATCAGCCGCTCCATCTGCCGCACCCCGGCTTCCCGGGTGTAGTTGGCGGCGACCTCGCGCAGCGCCTCGTCCGTGATCGAGACCTCCTCGGCGGTCAGGGCATTGCGCTCCAGCTGCCGCGGGATCAGGAAGTCGCGGGCGATGGCCACCTTGTCGGCCTCGGTGTAGCCGTCGACGCTGATCAGCTCCATGCGGTCCAGCAGCGGGCCGGGAATCGTCTCCAGGACGTTCGCGGTCGCGATGAACAGCACGTCGGACAGATCCAGATCCAGGTCCAGGTAGTGGTCGCGGAACGTGTGGTTCTGCGCCGGGTCCAGCACCTCCAGCAGGGCCGCCGCGGGATCGCCGCGGAAGTCCGAGCCGACCTTGTCGATCTCGTCCAGCAGGACAACGGGATTCATCGATCCCGCCTCCTTCATGGCGCGCACGATGCGGCCGGGCAGCGCGCCCACGTAGGTGCGCCGGTGACCGCGGATCTCGGCCTCGTCGCGCACGCCGCCCAGGGCGACGCGAACGAACTTGCGGCCCAGGGCCCGAGCCACGGACTCACCCAGCGAGGTCTTGCCGACACCGGGCGGACCGACCAGCACCAGCACCGCGCCGGAGCCGCGTCCGC
This sequence comes from Nocardia niigatensis NBRC 100131, assembly GCF_000308655.1. Taxonomy (GTDB): domain Bacteria; phylum Actinomycetota; class Actinomycetes; order Mycobacteriales; family Mycobacteriaceae; genus Nocardia; species Nocardia niigatensis. The sequence goes on from NZ_BAGC01000071.1 coordinate 234,441, forward strand.
CGACGACCTCCAGGCCGCGGGCGGCCCGGCGGGAACGGACGGCCAGGTACTCGACCATGCGGTCCTTGACCTCTTCCAGACCGTGGTGGTCGGCGTCCAGCACCGCGCGCGCGGCCGAAACGTCCGTCGAGTCGGTGGTTTTCACGCTCCACGGCAGTTCCAGGACGGTGTCCAGCCAGGTCCGGATCCAGCCCGTCTCCGGGCTCTGATCGCTGGAACGCTCCAGTCGGCCGACCTCGCGGAGGGCGGCTTCCCGCACGTTTGCGGGCAGGTCGGCGTTCTCGACGCGGGTGCGGTAGTCCTCCGCGCCGTCCGGCTCGTCCTCGCCCAGCTCCTTGCGAATCGCGTTGAGCTGCTGGCGCAGCAGGAACTCGCGCTGCTGCTTCTCCAGCCCCTCGCGCACGTCCTCGCTGATCTTCTCGCTGACCTCGGTCTCGGCGATGTGCTGGGTGGTCCAGTCGATCAGTTTGTGCAGGCGCGCCTGGGTGTCCGGGGTGTCCAGGATCTCGCGCTTCTGCTCATTGCTCAGGTACGACGCCCAGCCGGCCGCGTCGGCCAGGGTGGACGGATCGTTCATCTGATTGACCGCGTCGATGACCTGCCAGGCCTCACGGCGCTGCAGGACCGACACGACCAGCTTCTTGTATTCGGCCGCAAGCTCTTTGGTGCGTCCGTCGGCGGCCGGAATCTCGACCGGCTCGGCCTCGACCCAGAGCGCCGCGCCCGGCCCGGTCACGCCGTGGCCGATCTTGGCCCGGCTCTCCGCCTTCAGCACCGCCGCGGGCGCCCCGCCGCGCATCCGGCCGACCTGTTCGATGGTGGCCACGACGCCATAGGTGGCGTATCCCTCATCGAGGCGCGGCGCGACCAGCACCTGGTTGACCTTGCCCGCGCGGGCGGCATCGATGGCGGCCTGCGACGACTCGTCCAGCTCGATCGGCACGACCATGCCGGGGAGCACGATCGGATCGGTCAGGAACAGGACCGGCAGGTTCTGTGGTGTAGTCACGTCTTCGACCCCTTCCAAGGTTGAGCGTTACCTACTCAACTCGGGGGGTATACCGATTGTTCCGGCCTGATGTTCGCCGGGGGCGAACATGCAGATATCGGTGCCCAACCAACTTGTCGCGTTCTCACGTTCGTGTCGGTAACGCGTCGCCGATTCTCACGCGTCGTGTCGGAGCAGGGCATATCGAGCCGCCGAGCAGCCCTGTCGGCTGGGGGATACCGCCGGCCACGGTCGGATCCCGACAACCTGCACCCCGAGCTCGGCGCGACAAGATAGTGAGAAACCCCGCGCACGGCGGTGGAAAACCTATATATCGGATGGAGGGCCTAGGACCCGTCCAACCGGCGGCACCGGCCCACTGTCGCCACTGTGACGCGACTGCGCCGCCCTGTCCCCCCGCCTACAGGGGTAACCAACAGTCGGCGGGTTCCTCAGCCACCTGCTCGCGGGGCCTGTATTGGACCAGCGGTTGTGTGGGTGTCCTTGCCGCCGGACGCGAGAATGAACTGTCATCATCGCCGTCGGCCGGATGAGTGGTCCGCTGATGGTTCTTCATGGTGGGTGAGGTCGAGGAGGCGTGGGCTGGCCGGGTTCGTGCCGGCGCGGGCGTCAGCCGGATTGGTTGACAGCACCACCCGCAACGACGCCAACTACCCGGTTCTGTCGCTAGTTCCTACCCGGTTCTGTCGCTAGTTCAACCTTCACCGTCACGTTGCGGCGCCCATTCCCGGATCGCGGCGATGATCTGCTCGGGCGCGTCTTCCTGGATGTAGTGGCCCGCGCCCTCCAGGATGACGGTGCGATGCTGGGGAAAGACCCGCTCCCAGCGGCGACGCTCCGGTTCGCGGAACGCCACATCCTTCGTCGGCCACACCAGCAACGCGGGCTTGTTACCCAGGGCGGGCAGCCCTCGCTCGATCTCGGCGAGAAACGGTCGGCTGCCGAGGATTTCGCGAGGGAACACGTGCATCGGACGCCTCGACTCGGACGTCGGGAACGGCCCACGGTAGGCGTCCATCACCGACTCCGACAGCTTCCGGTGCCGGACACCGAGCGGTATGAGCCTCTCGACGAAGAAGTTTCGACGCAGAATCAGGTAGCTGCCGATCGGACCGCCCATCGTCCGGGAGAACACCTGCGTTCCCAGATCCGATTTCGGCCAGGCCCAGGTATTGCCGATCACGAACGCGGCGAACCGATCCGGATGCCGCGTCGCGACCGCGAACCCGATCGGTCCGCCCCAATCCTGCACCATGAGCGTCACGCCCGACAGGTCGAGCTCGGTGACGAATCGCTCGAGACTGTCGCGTGCTCGGCGGGCGTGAAACCGTATTCAGGGCCCGGGCGTGAGAGGCCGAACCCGGGGTAATCCAAGGCGATGCAGCGAAATTGGCCGCCGAGATCGGTGATCAACTCACGGTAGAGAAACGACCAGGTGGGGTTGCCGTGCAGAAGTAGCAGGGGTGGACCGATGCCTTCGTCGACGTAATGGACACGAGCGCCGGCCAGGTCGAGATAGCGGTGCTCGAAGGGGTATGAGTCTCGGGGCACCCAGGACGGAATTGCCGGTGTGTCTTCGGGCATGTCGACCTCCTCGGGCGAAGCGTACGGAGTAGCTGCTGCGGATCGCATTCGCGAAACACCTACCCGGCCGGATTGACCACCATGGAACGGACTGCAAGCTGAAAGCCCGCCGCCGCAAACAGGCTCTCACGACCGAAAGCGGTGGGTTCCCGCCGAAGTAGCTTCAGTCCGGCTGAACCCCGGGGGTAGGCGGCGTACCGAACGCTCTGCTAGGTGCGGGGCGGATCGGTTGCGGCGCAGCATCATCTGATGGGTGAGTACGATGCCATCAACGAGGACAACGCCGCCAAGGCCCGCGCCGCGGGCCGGCCGGAGCCGACCGGGACCGACGCGCAGCTGGGGTGGGCGACCACCGTGCGGCAGGACAAGCTCGACGAGTTCGACGGCAGTCCGATCACCGAGCCGCAGCGCGGCCGGATGCGGGCGGTGCTGCTGCGCGAGACGCGAGCGGAAGTGTGGATCGACAACCGCTGGAACCCGTGGGCCGCGGTGTGGCTGGTCAACCTCACCGACGAGGAACGTGACTCGCTGTTCCCGACACTCGGGAGCCAGCGATGAGCGGGATGGGTGAGCAGTACGCCGAGCTCGACGACGCACTCACGCGCCGGCGTGGCGTCCCCGAGCTGGAGGACCTGCTGTCGGTCTGGGAACGACTCGACCGTCTCGACGCCGGACTGCCCCACGTCCCCGATCCCGGCCGCCGCCAGCAACTGACCCAGGCCAGCGACCGCACACACCAGCATCTACTCGGCGCCTGGCGTGAGCTGGGCATCGCGTATGAGACCGCGCTTGCTACCTACCGAAACTGGGCTGCCGACCGTTAATCCGCGCTGGTGATCAACCAGGTGGTGCGCCCGCGGCGAGCGAGTGTCGTGTCGCAGTGCCGGCACCGTATTCGTGGTTGCCGCGGCGATCACCGGATGCTCGCATCACAGCTCTTACAGCGGCCGACGTGTGGACTGGGCACCCCGATCTTCGCCTGCCCGGGAGCGCCGGTATCCACCTTGCCGACGTCTCCTAACTCTGCCGGACCCGCGAATGGTCTGGTCGCGGCCCGTCACAGAGAGTGCGACTTCGGCCAGCAGCTCCTGCACTACCTGGCAACCGGCGACAACAGCGGACACCCGTGGTACGACCAGAACCTCGCTGATGACGTGGGCGCCCCGCCGCCGCAGGCACACGCGATCGCCGACGAAGCGATCCAGAAGTGCGACAACGCCGTCGACTCCCAGGTGTCCGCCTCCGCGGCGGCCACATCAGCGGCAATCTCTTCGGCGGCCGCCGCGACAAGTCGGGCGCAGGCGGACCAGTTGTTCGAACAGCATCGGCTTGCGGCGTGCACCGCGATCGGAGGCCGCTACGACACCGAGTGGGGCTGGTGCGCCTCGCACGGTGCCGGGCAACCCGAGCGGTAAGGCTGGAGCTGATTGCAAATATTCTTCGGTGAAATTCGACGGTGACCACATCACGCCGGGCGCGATCAAGCAGGAACAGGAGTGGTATCCGGGGTGCTTCCCGAATGCATGACGGCTAGGAGGATTCGACCATGAAAACGCCTGAACTGGCAGCCGCCCTGCGCCGTGAACGCGCTGACATGGTGCGCTTCTGCGGCGAACTCGACGAGGCTGAGTGGCGGGCCCCGAGCCGGGCGGCGGGCTGGCGGGTCCAGGACGTGGTGGCGCATCTGGGTTCCGGCTGCCGGGCAGTCTTCACTCCGGCACTGCTGACCATCATGCGCACTGACGACATCGAGCGGACCAATGACCTGTTCGTCGATCAGCGCCGCGAATGGCCATCAGCGCGTGTGTTCGCCGAGTACAAAACCTGGAGCCGGTGTTTCGCGACCGTTTCGACAGCGCTGGCCCGCACACCCCTGGGCCGGCTGCCATTGCCTCTCGGCGAACTGGGCCGTTTCCCGGCTGGAATGCTGTTGTCCGGCGCGATGCTGTTCGACCACCACACCCATCTGCGATTCGACATCGCTCCGGCATTGGATCGCGGGATCCCGGAGACCGACCCGGCCCGAATGGCCGGTGTGCTCGACTGGATGTTCGCGGTATTGAGCAACCAACTCGAATCCGCCGAAACCCATTGGCTCTCTTACCCGCTCGATATCGTGCTGGGTGGCCCGGGCGGCGGCATCTGGCGGGTTCATCCCGGTGGTTCGATCAGTGCGGGCCGCTCCGACGGTCCAGCGGCCGCGACCATCGAGAGCCGGTCCGGCGAATTCCCGGAATGGGCGACAAGCCGCGTCTGCTGGCGTGATCGAGACGTACGGATCCGCGGCGACGCGGATTATGCCGTCCGATTTCTCGACGACGTGAACATCGTGTGAGGGCAGGGGTTGAGGGACAGATCCGCGAAAAGTCACGCTAAGCGGTTCGGCTATCAATCCAGCGGGATGCCGCAGATAAATTCTGGAGTCGCCCGCGCGAGCGAGCCCTTGGCGCGACGGAACCGCCTGGCATCCCACCTCTGTGAGATCCGGCGCTAAGCGGGTACGACCGCAGATAATGCGCTCTTATCTGCGGTAGATACCTACACTGCGGATTCCGACAAGTTGGTGAGAAACAAGTCCGACAATCTACTGAGAAATCTGTTCACATAGGAAATTCGGGTGAGGGCCTACAGCAGAAGACGTGTTCTCGAATACAGGACTGCGTCGGCGGTGTTCAGCGGTGGCGCCTCAGCTTTCGCCTTCGGTGGTGACGTCGAAGGCGTTGAGGAAGTTGCAGACCAGCTGGTAGAAGCCGACGGTGAGTACAAAGTCGGCCAGTTCGGTGACCGTGAATATCTGGAGGGCCTCGGCGCGGGTGGCCGCGTCGAGTGTGTGCTCCTGCAGGAGCTTGTCGGTCCAGCGCAGTACCGCGGCTTCCTCCGCGCCGAGAGCGTCTCCGTGTCCGGTGACGGCCGCTGCGATCGCGTCTTCACCGAGCCCGACCGCGCGGGCGAACCTCTCGTGGTGGTGCAGTTCGTAGGCGGCTTCGTAGACGTGGCCCACCCGCAGGATCGCCAGCTCACGCAGCGGGAAGGGTACCGAGTTGGTTTGCAGCATGGCATCGGCCATGTTCAGAAAGCTCATTGCCATGCCGTGGGAATGCGCGATCATGCGGTAGACGTTCGCCGAGTGCGTGGTCAGCGCTTCTTGCAGCGCGGCGGGCAGGGTGGTCGAGTCCGGGTAGCTGATGGTGGTCATGGCAGCCTCTTCTTGGTCAGGACAGTCTGTGGTCAGGCGAGCTTGTCGAGGTCGCCGCGGATGGGCTCGCCGCCGTCCCAGGTCGCGGCGACTTCCCGGATGTAGCGGAAGAATTGACCTTTGGGGCCGCTGATATCGGAGATCTCGATGATGTGGCCGAAGGTCTTCTCGGTGTCGAAGTAGGCGAAACGCCCCTGCTCACCGCCGATCGACCCTTCGTGGCCCACCTCGTAGCCCAGTGACAGCGCCTTGTCGTAGAGACCCTGGTAGTCCTCGGTCCAGTAGGCGATGTGCTGCAGGCCCTCACGACCGGATTCGAGGAACTCCCGATACAGCGAGGGCGCGTCGTTGCGGGGCTGGATCAGCTCGATCTGAACGTCGCCGGAATTGGCCAGGGCGACACTCATTTTCATCGGCGATTCGCTGCCGCGATGGGTGAAGTAGTCGGTCTGTACATCGTGGACATAGAACCAGGGGCCCACGCCGTGAGTGAGCCACCGCTGCATCTCGGCGTTGATATCGCGTACGACATAACCCATTTGGGCGATGTTGCCGAAGATCCGGCTCATAGTGTTGTTACTTTCTGTTCGTGGTTGACACGGCTCCGCCGGTGGGCGGCGCCGCACCGCATCCGCTCGCGTGTGCGGTTCGGACAGACCGGGGGTCAGGCCCGTCCGAGGGCGCGGTCGAGCAGGTATGGGTCGTGGGAATTGACCAGCAGCAGGTCCGGGTCGGCGGCGGTCCACAGCTCGGTCAGGCGTTCGTGGTTGGCCCTCACCTGTTTCCAGTCGTGGGCGATGACCCGTTCCATCGCGGTGAGCGCGCGTGGTGCGGAGTGCGATCCGTCGAGCTGACCGTGGTGATAGAAGGAGTCGCCGACGTGCAGTACCCACCGGTCGCCGGCATCGACGGCCACGGCTGCGTGTCCGCGACTGTGGCCGGGCAGGTTGATCAAGACGATGCCGGGGGCGATGTCGGTGAGTTCTTCGGCGCCGGCGAACCCGCGCCAGGATTCTCCTGCCGCCGGGGTGTGTTCGACGAGCTTCGGCTCGTGAGCGCGTTGGGCCGGGAGGTAGCGCTCGCGTTCCATCATGGTGTGGGGGTGCTGGGCGGCGAAGGATTCCACGCTGGTGAGGTGGACCTGGGCCCACGGGAAGTCGGAGAGTCCACCGGCGTGATCGGCGTCGAAGTGGGTGAGCACGACGTGGCGCACATCCTCCGGTTCGAAGCCGAACTTCCGGATTTGGGAGATCGCCGCTTCGGCGGGGTCGAAGACGGGCCGGACGTAGAAGCGTCCCGGGCCGAATCGCTCGGCGGGAGACTGGGCATCATGCAGGCCCAGGCCCGAATCGACGAGGGCGAGCCCGTGAGGTGTCTCCACCAGCAGGACGTGGCAGACCAACCCGGCAGGTGTGGCGCGCGGGTGCATGGTGCCGCAGTTGAGATGGTGAACTTTCATCCGACCAGCGCCGCCTTCATCTCTTCCATGGCGGCCGGATCACCGTTGAGCAGCGCCGGGTCGATGACCTGGATCGGGTTGGTGCCGTCCCAGTTCGCCGCGGCGCAGGTGCGAGGCCGGCGGGCTCGAAGTCTCCACGATACCGGCGACTTCCATGCCCGCGGTGAACTCACCGGCCTCCTGGGAGTTGGCGGTGTAGCTGCCGTCGAGCGCGTACAGGTCCGCGCGGTTGGGACCGGCGGCCATGACCTGGATGCGAACCGCGCCGAGCCGGCTCGGCGCGTCGACATCGCGCAGCTGCCAGTTCGGCCCGGCTCCGCCGATGAGTGCACGCATGTGCGGGTTTCCTTTCACAGCATGGGAATACGGACCAGCGGGGTCGACGATGAGTCGGCGCCTTCGCCCCGGGTCAGTGGTGGTTGATGGCACCGTGGGTGAACGTCGGCGAGGTGCCGGGATTGGTCCAGGCCGCGGTCAGTTCGCTCGACGGGAAGAACTGCAGGAAGCGGGAGTCCTTCTCGCTCCGGTCGGCGAGTGTCTTCTCCAACACGATCGAGTTGTATTGATCGACCGTTGTCTCGATGGTGTTGGCGTTGAGCACGATCTCCTGGCCCCACTCCTTCGCCCAGCGAGCCAGCCCCGGCAATCGCGAATGCTCCGGTGTCAAACATTCGGCGGCGATCACGTTCTCGCTGCTCACCCACACCCCGGTGGAGGTGTTGAGCACCAGGCTCTGGTTACCGAAGACGTGACCGGGCGTCTTGATCACGGCGACGCCGGGTCCGAGCACCACCGATCCGTCGATGGGCAGGAACGCCTCGGGCGGGACGTCGCGATAGGCGCCGGGCTGGTACCACGGCCGCTGCATCGGGTGCAGGTCCGCCATCGCGGCCAGTTCGTCTCGTTGCACGATGACCTTCGCGCGCGGAAACACGGGTTTGGGCTGCGCGCCCAGATCGGTTTGGTGTTCGGTGGTGCCGATCCAGCGCCGCAGGTCCTGGGTGTGCAGGTGGTCGAACATCAGATAGTCGACCTCGCCTGGGTCGATCCCCAGTCGCGACAGGTGACCGAGCACAGTGCCGTGCTCGGTAACCATCAGATTCGAGACGATATCGGGGGTGCGGCCGGCGAGCTCGTCGAAATACGGTGTGTAGCGGCCCAGTTCGACGTCGCTGGGCTCGAACAGCAGCACCCGCGGCGTCCCGTCGCTCTCGTGCCACCGGATCACCAGCATCCGGTTGGTGATCGACAGGAACGGGGCGATCGCGCGGGAAGCGCGGAACAAGCCGAACCGCGTGGGATAGGGCAGCGTCACCAGATCGCAGGTGCTGACGCTGTCGGGCGTGCCGGTCTGGACGAATTCCTTCCGGAATGCCGCAGCCTGTGTCCGGACCGCGGTGAGCCTGGCGCCCGGGCCGCCATCGATCATCGAGAGATCGGTCAGGCTGTCGACCCGCGAGCCGATGCTCGCCAGGTCCAGCACGTCACCTTGTCGCCACGGCATTTGCATCGGGTACACCTCATGTCATTAATTCCACAGCGTGGGATTAATGCAGATTAAACCCACACTGTGGAAATATGCAAGGGTGGGAAGAATGAAGGCCACGACCGGTGCGACAGCAAGCCAGCCATCGCCGAGCGCGCCTCGGCGCGGGCGGCCGCCGAAGACGCAAACGCAGCTCTCGCGGCAAGCGGTCCGGGAGGCGGCACTGTCGGTGATCGACGCCGATGGCATCGACGCCGTGACCATGCGCTCGGTCAGCCGCGTGCTGGGAGTGGACGCCAAAAGCCTCTACCACTACGTCGACGGCAAGGACGACCTACTCGATGCGGTCGCCGAGTCCCTGCTCGAGCAGCTACGCCCGCCCGCGGCGACCGACTCCCTGGAAGGCGACCTTCGCGCGTGGGCCCATGAGTTCCGCCGTATCACCCTCGCCCACCCCCAGGCCGCGACATTGGTTCTGACCCGCCAGCTTTCCTCGACCGCGGGTCTGGCTCCCATCGAAGCCACCCTCGCGGTGCTGCGGCGCACCGGGTGCGGCCCCGAGCACGCGGTCCACTTGATGCGGACGCTGCTGGCCACGCTGATCGGGACCCTGCTTCGTGAGGTATCGGCCGGCCCCACATTCGGAACAACCGACCCTGAGGAAATCGCCGAGCGGCAGCAGACGCTCGAATCAGCCGGACTGCCGCAAGTCGGCCTCGCCGCGCCCTACCTCGCCCGATTCGACCGCGACCGCGAGTTCGACTTCACCATCGACCTGGCCGTCCGGCTCATCACCTCCGGGCTCGACAGCGACCGGGCCCAGCAGGCCGACCATTAGGACAGCGACGCCATCCCGCTCGGGCGCAACCGCGGCACCACACTGCCGACTACGAAGACCTGGCCTGCAACGAGTGCGGTGAATTCGCGAGAAACCGAGACGCCGAACCACCGGGAGTGCCGCAACATCTTCATGGATTTGTAGCCGCAACATTGCAATGAATAATGTTGCCTTGTTACCGTCTCGTCATGGCTGACGACAGTGCGCGCTTCGCGCTCACGCCGACCGACGACACCTTTCTGACCAATGCCGCGCATCGATATCGGCACGTGGTCGAGATTCCCCGGAGCCCACAGCAGGTCTGGGACCTGCTGGTCGCCGACGACGCGCTCGTCTCGTGGTCGGCGGTCGTCACCGCGGCGGAATGGACCTCCCCGCGGCCGTTCGGGCCCGGCACCACTCGCCTGGTGACGCTCGGCGGGTTCGTCCGGTTGCGGGAGAGGTTCTACCGCTGGGAGGAGGGCTCGCGCATGACCTTCACGGTCGACGCCGCGTCGATTCCCGGCCTGAAACACTTCGCCGAGGACCTTCAACTCCGGCCGGCCGAGACCGGTACTCGACTGACCTGGACCTTCGCGTTCGAAGGGCATGCGGCACTGCGGCCTTTGCTCGCGGCGGCCGGTCCGGTCAACCGGTACGTCACCAGGACGATCGCCGAAGGCACCGCGCGCCGGGCGCGGCTGGAGGCCCGACGATGACCATCGAGACCGAGTCGGCACAGCTCACCCTCGACGTCCGCAACCCCGCCACCGGCAGGGTCGTGGGCCGGTACCCCGTACACACCGCCGGCGACGTCGACGCCGCCGTGGCCCGGGCCGAGGCCGCCGCGTCGTGGTGGGCCGCACTGAATTTCGCGGACCGGGCGCGGAGCCTGGATCGCTGGCGCGCCGAGATCTCCCGGGGCCGAGCCGATCTCGCCCGGGTCATGTCCGAGGAGATGGGCAAGCCGATCTCGGACGCGAAGCTCGAGATCGCGATGGCCCTCGAACATCTGAAGTGGGCCGCGCACAACGCGCACTCGGTGCTCGGGCGCCGATCGGTGCGGGCGAGCCTGCTCACCCTCGATCAGGAATGCACCGTGGAATACCGGCCCTTCGGGGTGGTGGGCGTCATCGGGCCGTGGAACTATCCGGTGTTCACACCGTTGAGTTCGATCTCCTTCGCGCTGGCCGCCGGAAACACGGTCGTCTTCAAACCCAGTGAGTACACGCCCGGCGTCGGCGTCTGGCTCGCCGACGCATTCGCCCGCGCGGTGCCGAATATTCCTGTCCTGCAGGTGATCACCGGTGCGGGCGAGACCGGCGCCGCGCTGTGCCGGGCCGGGGTCGGCAAGATCGGCTTCACCGGATCGACCGAAACCGGCAAACGGGTGATGGCCGCGTGCGCGGAAACGCTCACCCCGGTGCTGATGGAATGCGGCGGCAAGGACGCGTTGCTCGTCGACGCGGACGCCGATCTGGCGGCCGCCGCCGACGCGGCCCTCTGGGGCGGCATGTCCAATGCCGGGCAGACCTGCCTGGGCGTGGAGCGCGTCTACGTGCACACCGAGGTCTACGACGAATTCGTCGAGCTGCTGGTGGATTCGGCCCGCGGGCTGCGGGCGGGGCAGGGGGCGGCGCAGATCGGCCCGATCACCATGCCCAAACAGCTGGAGGTGATCCGCCGCCATCTCGCGGACGCGCTCGCGCTGGGCGGGCGGGCGGTGCTGGGCGGTCCGGACCTGATAGCCGGCCAGTTCGTGCAGCCCACCATTCTGGTGGATGTCCCCGAGGACTGTTCGGCGGTGACCGAGGAGACCTTCGGCCCGACGCTGACCGTCACGCGGGTGGCCGACATGGACGATGCGGTCGAGCGGGTCAATGCCAGTGCCTACGGACTCGGCGCGACCGTGTTCGCCCGCCGGCACGGCCGCGAGATCGCCGACCGCATCCGCGCCGGCGGCACCTCGATCAACGCGTTCGTCGCGCACGCCACCGTGCCCACGCTGCCCCTGGGCGGGGTGGGAGCGTCCGGATTCGGGCGGGTGCACGGGCCGGACGGGCTGCGCGAGTTCACCTATGCGAAAGCGACCACGCGGCAGCGGTTCTCCTCGCCGCTGGCGCTGACCAGCTTCGGTCGCGGCCCGCTCACCGACGCCGTCGTCGACCTACTGGTCTCGGTGCTACACGGACGGCTCCCGTGATGGCCACGCGGGTATCGGCCGAACGCGGATCGTGGCAGGCGCGCTCGGTCCGGCGGCTCTCGGCGCTGACGGTGCGCGGCCTGGCCGCGCACCTGCCGGTGAACGCGCGCACGCTGCCGCCGATCCGGGTGCTGATCGATCACGCGCTGCGGACGGCCGCGCCGACCCTGCGCGGCACCGAGATCGAGCAGGTGCGACAGACGCGGGTGCGCGGCGAGTGGGTGCGGGGCCCCAAGGCCGAGCGGACGGATCGCGCCGTGCTCTATGTCCATGGGGGAGGGTTCGTGGCGGGATCGGCGGCCGGATACCGGGGTGTGGCGTCGCGATTCTCCACCGCGACCCGGATGCCGGTGTTCGCAGTGGACTACCGTCGCGCCCCCGAGCATCCGTTTCCCGCTGCGCCCCAGGATGTTTCGGCGGCCTTCCAGTGGCTGCTCGCCCAGGGCTTCGCCGCGGACCGGATCGTGGTCGCCGGTGACTCGGCGGGCGGCTATCTCGCCGCGGACCTGGTCATCGCGAATGCCGGGGCCGGGCGGCCGCAGCCCGGCGCGCTGGTGCTGTTCTCACCGATGGCCGATCTGACGCTCGAGGTCGCCGCCGGCCACGAGGGCGCGGCGGCGGAGGGACTGCTCTCGATCGAGGTATCCCGGCGCGCCGTCGCCCTGTTCACCGGCACACCACTCGAACTGCGCCCGGTGCGCGGAATGCGATTGCCGCCCACGCTCATTCACACCAGCGACACCGAGTTCTTCGGCGGCGACGCCATCGCGCTCGCCCGACGCTGGACCGACGCGGGCGCGGTCTGCGAGTTGCAGGTGTGGCCGGATCAGATGCACGTGTTCCAGGCGCTGCCCGCGCTGATCCCGGAATCGCGGTTCGCCTATCGCGCCGCCGCCCGATTCGTCTCCTCGATGCTCGACCCGGCCGCGGCCGCGGTCTGACTTGGAAAGGCACGCTCCGTGAACGCATTCCGCTTCGATACCCTGCCCGCGGCGTTCCAGCACACCGCGGCGATCGCGCCCGACGCGATCGCGCTGCGCACCCCTGGCGACACCCAGACCATGACCTGGCGCGAATACGGCCGCCGGGTACGGGAAGTCGCCGCGGGGCTGGCCGGACTCGGCGTCACCCGCGGTGACACGGTCGCGCTGATGATGAGCAATCGGGTCGAGTTCTATCCGCTCGAAGTGGGCGCGCAGCACCTGGGCGCGACCTCGTTCTCGGTGTACAACACGCTGCCGGTCGAGCAACTGACCCATGTCCTCGCCAATGCGGATGCGCGCGTGGTGATGTGCGAATCGCAGTACGTGGCGCGTCTGCGGGCCACCGGCATCGAGCTCGATCGGATCGTCTGCGTCGACGACGCACCCGAGGGCACCCTGCCGGTGTCCGAGCTGATCGCCTCGGGCGCAACCGATTTCGACTTCGAGGCCGCTTGGCGGGCCGTCCGCCCGGACGACATCGCCACGCTGATCTACACTTCGGGCACCACCGGCAATCCGAAGGGCGTGGAGACCACCCACGCCAACCTGATGTTCCAGGTGTACGGCATCGCCGGGGTGCTCGGCATCGAATTCGGTGACACCATCACCTCGTTCATGCCGACCGCGCACATCGCCGACCGGCTCACCGCCCTGTACGTGCAGGAGGTCCTCGGCACCCAGGTGACCTGCGTGCCCGACGCCAGGCAGATCGCGCCCGCCCTGGTCGACCTGCGCCCGACCGTCTGGGGCGCGGTGCCGCGGGTCTGGGAGAAGCTCAAGGCCGCCATCGAATTCAAGGTCGCGCACGAGCCCGATCCCGATCGGCGCGCGGCAATGCAGTGGGCGATGGCGGTGGCCGCCGAACGCAGTCGCCACCAGCTCGCCGGAGAACCCGTCCCGGCCGAGCTCGCCGGGGAGTGGAAGCGCGCCGACGAGAGGGTGCTGAGCGGCCTGCGGGCGGCTCTGGGATTCGACCGGCTGCGCTGGGCGCTGTCCGGCGCGGCTCCCATTCCGCCGCAGACGCTGGGTTTCTTCGCCGGACTGGGCATTCCGATCGCCGAGATCTGGGGCATGTCGGAACTGTCCTGCATCTGCAGCGTCTCGCATCCCGCGGACGCGAAGCTGGGCACGGTCGGAAAACTGCTGCCCGGCATGGAGGCCCGCCACACGGCCGACGGCGAGCTCCACGTGCGCGGGCCACTGGTGATGAAGGGCTACCGGGGTTTGCCCGACCAGACCCGGGAGGCCGTCGACGCGGAGGGCTGGCTGGCGACCGGCGATATCGTCACCATCGACGACGACGGCTACCTCACGGTCGTGGACCGCAAGAAGGAACTGATCATCAACGCGGCCGGCAAGAACATGTCGCCGACCCACATCGAGAACGTGATCAAGGCTGCCACCCCGCTCATCGGCGCCATGGCCGTCATCGGCGACGGGCGCCCGTACAACACGGCGCTGATCGTGCTCGACGCCGAAACCGTGGAACGCCATGCGTCGCAGCAGCACTCGGGCGAATCCTCCGCGGCGGCCCTGGCCGCCGACCCCGCGATCATCGAGGCCATCGAGGCGGGAGTGGCCGCGGGCAACGAGCGACTGTCCCGCGTGGAGCAGATCAAGCGCTTCCGGATCCTGCCGGCGTTCTGGGAGGCCGGCGGCGAGGAGGTCACCCTCACCATGAAACTCAAGCGAAAGGCCATCGCCGCCAAGTACGCCCGCGAGATCGACGGACTCTACGAGGTCGCCGACCCGAGGACCGCCGCCGAACGCTAGCGGAACCGGATTTCGGCGTAGGGGTTGACGGCCTCGGCTAACTCGATTAGCTTTATGGCTATCGCAGTTAGCTTCACTCGCTAGGGAGAGAACGACATGACCGAGTACGTGGACATCGAGGGTGGCCGGATCGCGTACGACGAGATCGGCACCGGACCGCTGGTCGTGCTGTCGCACGGCATGGGCGTCGACCGCAACGTCTACAAGCACCTGGCCCCGATGCTCGCGGCCGCCGGGTACCGCGTGGTCAACACCGATATGCGCGGCCACGGCGAGTCGAGCATGGAATGGGCCTCGGTCACCGGCAAGGCGGCCATCAGCCGCACCGATGTGGCCGGCGATCTGCTCGCGGTCATCGAGAAGCTGGGCGGCGGGCCGGCCATCGTGGTGGGACACTCGCTGTCCGGCGGGTCGGCCACCATCGCCGCGGCGCAGCGGCCGGACCTGGTGCGGGCCATCGTGGAGATCAACCCGTTCACGCTGACCCAGAAGGTCGACATCGCAGCGCTTTTCACCAACTCCCGCCACCGCAGCGGCATGATCCCGCTGATGGGCACCATGATGTTCAAGAGCCTCGGCCAGTGGCTGAAGTACCTGAAGGTGGCCATCCCCACCAAGCCCGCCGACCTGGACGAGTACCTGGGCGAGGTCGCGGCCAAGCTGCGGGAGCCCGGCCGGATGGCCGAGTTCATGAAGACCGGTCAGTCGACCCCCGCGGACGCGGAAGCCCAGGTGCCCAACGTGACCCAGCCCGCGCTCATCATCATGGGCACCGCCGACCCGGACTTCCCGAGCCCCGAGGCCGAGGGCCAGCGCATCGTCGCCGCTCTGCCGGCCGGACTGGGCAGCCTTGGCCTGGTCGAGGGCACCGGCCACTACCCGCAGTTCGAGGCCGCCGACCGGGTCGCGGAGCTGATCCTGCCATTCCTGAAGGAACATCATGCCTAGGGTGGGCCTGAGCCGGACCGACGTCGTCGCCGCAGGGGCCACCCTCGCCGACGAGGTCGGTTTCGGCAATCTGGCGCTGGGCGCCCTCGCACAGCGACTCGGGGTGCGAACCCCCTCGCTGTACAAGCACATCGAGAACCTGGCCGACCTGCAGCACGAGATCGCCGCGCTCGCCATGACCGAAGTGGACCAGCGGGTCCGCGACGCCATGCACGGGCTGTCCGGCAGCGCCGCGCTCGCCGCCTTCGCGAATGCCTTCCGCGACTACGTGGTCGAGCATCCGGGGCGGTACACCGCGACCGTCGGCGCGAAGTTCAGCGGGCCGGATGATCCACTGCTGCAATCGGGTTCGCGGGTGCTGGAATCCATGGCGGCGGTACTGCGCGGATACGGGGTCTCCGAGGACGAGATGGTGCACGCCCAGCGCACCCTGCGCTGCCTGTTCCACGGTTTCGCGACGCTGCAGACCTCCGACGGATTCCAGTGGAGCAATGACGCCGAGGACAGTTTCGACTGGATGATCCGGTTCCTGGACCGCGGCCTCAGCGAAATCGGCTCGCGCTGAAGCGGTGTGCGGGACCATGAATCCAACACCGGCAACGACGATGTTGGAGTGTCATGGACGACTTCACCTTCGACGGCACCCGCATGGCGTATGTGCGGCAGGGGGAGGCCGGCCCGCCGGTGCTGATGCTGCACAGCGCGGGATCCTCCCACCTCATCTGGACGCCGCAGATCGCGGCACTGTCGCGGGCATACCGGGTCTACGCCGTCGATCTGCCCGGTTACGGCGCCTCCGCCCAGCCCGCCGACGGATACACCCTCGAGCGCTACACCGCGCTGATCCGCGCCTTCATCGACGATCACGAACTCAGCGGTGCGGGCCTGGTCGGCAACTGTGTCGGGTCGGCCGTCAGCCTCACCCTCGCGCGACGGCACCCGGAGCTGATCCGGGCCGTGGTGGCGATCAACCCGCTCACCGAATCCACTGCCATGCACGGTGATTGGCGGCAGGCGGCCCGGCTGGCCCGCGCACTGCCGGAGGCCCCCGCCCGGACACTGAGCGACTGGCACACACCGCGCTGGGTCGCGCGGCGCACCGCCCGGTCCTGGTTCACCACCCGGCGCGCCTACCGCGAGTGCCCGTATATCGCGCCGCTGTCGTCGGGGTTCCCGGCACGGGCGCTGATCCACCTGGTCCGCGACCTGGATTCGTTCGCGGCCCTGGATGATTGGCCGGATCGTGACGTGCTGCCGCCGACCTGCGTGATCTGGGGCAATCAGAATCGTGTGCTGTCCGCGGCGGCCGGGCGGGCCGTCACCGCGCGACTGCGACCCGCGCGAGCCGAATACCTCGACGGCTGCGGCCATGTCCCGATGCTGGAACGGGCCGCCGACGTGACGGCCATCGTCACCGAATTCCTCGCCGCCCACCTGCCCGCGGACAGCATCCGCTGACGGCCCCCGCGGCCTACCATGGCGCGCGGGGAGGGCCGTCGAACGGGAACGAGGAGCCGATGACCATGCTGGCCGCACGACTACACCTGGGACCGAATCGCCGACTGGAGCTCGACGAAGTGCCGATCCCGGAACCGGGACCGGACCACGTACTGGTCAAAGTCGAGGCAGCCGGCGTGTGCCTGTCGGACGTGCACCTCATCGACGGCACCCTGACCCCGCTGTTCCTGCGCGACGACGTCGTGACGCTCGGGCACGAGGTCGCGGGCACCGTGCACACCCTCGGGCCGGGAGTCACCACCGCGAAGGCCGGCGATCGAGTGCTTTTGCAGGCCGGGGAGCTTCGCGACGGCGCCACCTTCACCCGCGGCGTGGACTACGACGGCGGCTGGGCCGAATACACGCTGGCCCGGGTGGACACCCTGGTACCGATCCCGGACGAGCTGCCGTTCGAACAGGCCTGCTTCATTCCCGACGCGGTGTCCACGCCGTGGGCCGCCATCACCGCCACCGCCGACGTGAAACCCGGTGAGGCCGTCGGCGTCTGGGGCGTCGGCGGACTGGGCGCGCACGGGGTGCAGCTGCTGCGCCTGGTCGGCGCCGCGCCGATCATCGCGATCGACCCGCTGCCCGCGGCGCGGGAGCGGGCGCTGTCCTTCGGCGCGGACCTGGCCTTCGATCCGGCCGATCCGGACCTGCGGGCCAAGGTGTTCCAGGCCACCGGCACCGGCCTGAACGCCGCCTTCGACTTCGCGGGCGTCGCGCCGGTGCGCGAGCAGGCCGTGGTCTGCCTGGCCCCGCAGGGCCGGCTGGTGCTCGTCGGCCTCACCGACAAGCCCATCACCATCACCGGCGGCACCGCGTTCAGCTTCTTCCAGCAGCAGTTGCGCGGTCACTACGGGTCCACCCCCGAGCACGTCACCCAGCTGGTGAAACTGCAAGGGCTGCACCGGGTCGACTTCTCCCGGTCGGTGAGCGCGGTCGTCCCGCTGGCCGACGCCGCCAAGGCCGTGCACTCCCTGGAATCGAAGCAGGGCAACCCGATCCGGATCGTTCTGAAGCCCTGATCAGGCCAGCCGACGCTGGAAGGCGTTGGCGGACTGCCCGTTCGAGAGATCGACGGTGTAGACCCCCAGGTCGGCGGACGTGGGGGTCAGGTCCAGGACCATGAAGCCGAGATCGGAGAAGTTCTGGTAGAGCGCGTCATTCGGCGTGTGCCGCCCCGAGGTGCGCGGTTCGTCGTGCACCGACTTGGCCGCCGCGCCGGAGATGAGCTGCCGGGTGCCCTTGGACGAGGTGTTCGGCTCCAGCACCTGCAGCGAGTGGTCGTGGCCGGACAGCAGGAACTGGCAGCGCCCCAGCACGTGCGCCTCGAAGAAGTCCTTCACATAGCGGCCGTCGATCGGCTCGATGCTCAATCCCTCGTATTCCCCGGCATTCCCGTGCGGCCCATTGTTCAGGTACGGGTGGTGGGTGCAGGCGATCTTCCACTTGGCGGGCGACTCGTCGATGGCCCGATCCAGCCAGGCCGCCTGCTCGGTCATGAACTGGCCGTCGGCGGCCCAGTAGGGCTGGAACAGCGGCGGCAGGTAGGCGGCGATGGGATTCAGGTCCAGTACGAAGAATTCGACCACCGGCCGCTCTTGCGGAATCCGCACCGAGTAATAGCGGGACGGCATGAACCAGCGGGCCGAGCGCGCGTGGTAGGCCACCTCGTGGTCGCCGCGCAGCAGCCAGCCGCCGTCGCCGGGCAGGATCGAGGAGTTGTCGTGATTGCCCTGCACCATGAGCCAGGGGAAGTCCAGGCCGTGGTTGGGGTCCTCGAACTTGGCCGCGAACTGGGCGTCGTCGTCGGACCACGGACCCTGCTCGTAGACGTTGTCGCCGAGCCCGAGGGCGAAGGAGAACGGCTCGCGCGCATGCAGTACCCGCATGGCGTCGGCGACCTGCCACTGCGGGCGCGCGCCGGTGCCGGCGTCACCGGTGACGAGAATGCGCAGACGGTCGGCGTCGGGGAGCGGAAATTTGCCGGCGGCCGGGGCGTTCTCGGCGCGGGCGGGCGCGCCGGTGGCCGCGAGCGCGGCACTGGCGGCCACGGCGGTGACGCCCGCGGCAGCGGCAGCCGTGCCGGTCAGGAACCCACGACGGTCGACGGACATGCTGAATCTCCTGCCTGAATCTGCTGGTCGATTGACCAGTATTCCCGCTGCCGGAACCCGCCGCAGAGTACGACGGCATGACCTTGCCAACAGCCCTCCGACACGACACGTTCTTCCAGGCCAGGACCTTTTGACAGCGCCTCGGACCGATGAGAGTGTTGGGAGTCCGTTTTCTCACCATCGGCTCGGCCACTAGGGGGACGCTGCTATGACGACACTGGCCTCGGGTCTGTTCCTCGACTGGGAACAGCTGACCGGCCAGCCGAAACTCGTCGTCGATCTGATCAGCTTCCCGATCTTCAGCGCCATCGCCGGCTGGCTCACCAACTGGACCGGCGTGCTGATGCTGTTCTGGCCGGTGTTCTTCCAGGGCTTCCGGGTGCCCGGCCTGGAGATCCTCTACCCCTATCTCCCGCGCCGCGTCCAGGTGCTGCCCACGTTCTCCGGCGACGGAAAGCGGCTCGGCTTCCAGGGTTTCATCCCGGCGCGCGCCGAGAAGATGGCCAGCATCTGCGTGGACGTGGCCATCATGCGCATCGGCAGTCCCAAGGACTTCATTCGCGAACTCGACCTCGAGGGCATCGCCGACTACATCGCCGAGGTGGGCCGCAAACAGGTGCCGGACATGGTCGACGAGATCATGAGCAAGGAGAACCCGGACCTGTGGGGCGCGGTGCCCAAATCGGTGCGCAATGTGCTCTACCAGCGCATCGAACGCGAACTGCCGACCCTGGCCCGGCGCGCCTTCGAGCAGCTCGGCGACAATGTCGACCAGCTCATCGACATCAAGGGCTTCGTCATCCGGTATCTGCGGGAGAACCCGGAGATCCTCAAGGACCTGACCACCACCATCGCCGCGCCGGAACTGAAGTTCATGGTCCGCATCGGCCTGCTGGGCGCGCCCTTCGGCCTGCTGCTGGCGCTGTACCTGCATGTGCACCAGAGCATTCCGGTGCTGGGCTGGATCCCGCCGTGGCTGATCATCCTGGCCGCGGCCGCGGCCATCGGCGTGATCGTCAATGTCATCGCCGTGAAGATGGTGTTCGAACCGGGCGATCCCCAGCCGCGCTACAGATACCTGTGGAAGCAGGCACTGCTGGCCAAGCGGCAGCCCGAGGCGGCGGCCGATCTCGCCAATATCCTGGCCTACCAGGTGCTCACGCTGCCCAACCTGGCCCGCGAGCTGCTCGACGGCCCGAACGGCGACAAGACCCGGCAGCTGCTGGAGCGGCTCATCTCCCAGGAGATCCACCGCCAGCTCGGTCCCACCCACTCGGTGGTGCGGACGGTCTTCGGCAAGCGGCAGTTCGACAATCTGACGGTCGGCGCGACCACCGCCGCGGTGGGCCTGGCCCCGAGCCTGGCCGACGACCCGGAATTCGCGGCCGCCCAGGCCAAGAAGATCGACGAGTTCGCGGCCCGCAAACTGCAGCAGCTCACCCCGGGCGAGTTTATGGAGATGTTCTACGCGTCGGTCGAGCAGGACGCCTGGCTGCTGTATCTCCACGGTGCGGCGCTGGGCCTGGTGGTCGGGGCCGTGCATCTGATCCTTTTCGGCTGGTAGACAGCCCTTTACCGCAAAGTTCGAGCGTTGCCGGAAATCAAGCACGCGTGCTTGCATTTTTCCGGTGGGGCTGCGATGCTGGCCCGGTGGCCGATCTCGAGGCGTTGCTCGCCGACTTCACCGCCGAATGCGCCGATCTGGATCGGCTGATCGCCGACCTGGATCCGGCCGCCTGGCAGCGCGACACGCCCGCGGCCGGCTGGACCATCGCCCATCAGATCGCCCACCTGAACTGGACCGATCAGGTCGCCGCAATCTCCGCGACCGACGCGGTCGAATTCGACAAACTGGTGCAGGCGGCCCTGCCCAAGGCGCTCACCTTCGTCGACGAGGCCGCCGAGGAGGGCGCGAAAATCCCTGCGCCGCAACTGCTCGCGAATTGGCGACGGGATCGCGCGGCCCTGGTCGAGGCGCTGCGCACAGTTCCGGCCGGCACCAAACTGCCCTGGTTCGGGCCGCCCATGAGCCCGGCCTCCATGGTCACCGCCCGGCTGATGGAGACCTGGGCGCACGGACAGGACGTGGCGGACACGCTCGGCATCACCCGGGAACCCACGGCACGGCTGCGGCATATCGCGCACATCGGCGTGCGGACCCGCAACTTCGCGTATCTGACACACGGGAAGACCGCGCCCGCCGAGGAATTCCATATCGAGCTCACCGCCCCCGACGGCAGCGCGTGGACCTGGGGTCCGGCCGAGGCCGCGCAGCGAATCAGCGGTCCCGCCCTCGATTTCTGCCTGCTGGTCACCCAGCGGCGGCATCTCGAAGATCTCGACCTGAACGTGGTGGGCGACGACGCCCGCGAATGGCTGGGTCTGGCACAGGCTTTCGCCGGTCCCCCCGGAAGCGGCCGAACGGCGGGCCAGTTCGCCTGACCCGCCGTCCATCCCGGCCTCCGACCAGAATCCCCAATTCCCACAGGGGCTTCGTTCTCGGCGGAACGGGTTTCCAAGGATCGGGCCCTTGGGATCACCACCGCTCCCCGAGAAGGAGCGAGCGAGCGCCAGCCTGGGTGCGCCGTGCCTGGTGCCGACCGGACGCCGTTGGCCGGAGGTCTCTTCGATGGCAGTCGAGTTGGCGCTCGCCGCTACCAGCTTTTTACCCAGTCTTTCGCCGCTGAAAACCTCGTGATGCCCGGCCATTCCAGGATGTGATCCTGGTCTCACCCGCGGCGTGTGTTACCCGCCGCCACCGTAACCTGGACGGGCGTACGACTTTCAATGGTGCGGGTCGTCGCGCGTCCGAGGGGTCGGACGGGGTGCAGGGGACCAGGGGAGAGGGAAAGGAACGCACCAGTCATGTCGCATCAACTCGCGACACAGGCCGCCCGGTCGACCCGGCGTACGGCCCAGATGTTCCGCTACAGCGCCATTGTCACCGCCAGCATGGCCAGCATCGGGCTGACCGTCGCCGCCGGTTCCTACATCGCCAACGAGATCGCCCAGCAGCCGGGCAAGCTCGCCACAGGCGCGCCGGGCAACCATCCGGCGCTCCTCGAGCCCGGGCCGGGCGCGGCCGCTCAGCCGGGCGTCCAGTCCGCCGAACCGATCGCCGAGAAGGTCGCCCTGACTTCGTTTTTCACCAACCGGGTCCTGGATCCCGCGTTCGTGCAGGTGATTCCGGCCCGCACCCCGGGCACCGGCGCCACCACCGCGTCCGAGGTGCCCCACCCGCTGGGCGGCCAGTTCCGGCTGGGCACGGCCTACGTGGGCGCGCAGGTGGCCGCGGCCCAGCACACCGCCACGCTCACCGTCGACACCAATGTCTTCGCCACGTTCGCCGACGTCCTGCTGAACACCCCGCTCGGGCATCAGCTGGGCATCAGCGGCGATCCGAGCGCCAATACCCGGCTGCGGACCGATGTGGACAGCCACGGCGACGTGACGCTGACCCTGTCGGACCCGGCGATCGGCAACTACGGCGTGCAGATCGCGCGCCATCCGGCCCCGGCCGCGGCGGACACTCCGGTGCACGGCGCCGGCGACACTCCCGCGCACGGCGCGACCGACACTCCCGCGCACGGCGTGGACGGCCTCACCGCAGGGGAAGACTCGGCCATCGTCGCTGTGTGAGACTTCCCGGTGTGTACGACTACTGCGTGATCGGCGGCGGCATCGTCGGGGTGGCCACCGCGCACCGCATTCTCGAACGCCATCCGGGGGCGAGCCTGCTGCTGCTGGAGAAGGCCGGGCAGCTGGGCCTGCACCAGACCGGCCACAACAGCGGGGTCATCCACTCGGGCATCTACTACGAGCCCGGCAGCCTGAAGGCGCGGTTGTGCGTGCGCGGCGCACAGCTCACCAAGGAATTCGCCGCAGCGCACGACATTCCGTTCCGGGTGTGCGGAAAACTGCTGGTGGCCACCGATGCCGCCGAGCACGCACGGATGCTGGCGCTCTACGAGCGATCGGTCGCCAATGGCGTCGAGGTGGAGCTGCTCGACGCCGCCGAA
Organism: Nocardia niigatensis NBRC 100131; assembly: GCF_000308655.1. Taxonomy (GTDB): domain Bacteria; phylum Actinomycetota; class Actinomycetes; order Mycobacteriales; family Mycobacteriaceae; genus Nocardia; species Nocardia niigatensis. The sequence continues at coordinate 257,535 of NZ_BAGC01000071.1, forward strand.
CTGGTGCGGCGGGAGCCGCGGATCACCGGGGTCGGGGCGCTGTTCGTGGCGGGCACCGGGATCATCGACTACGGCCTGGTGACCCGGACGCTGGCGCAGCAGGTGGGCGCGGCCGGCGGTGAGATCGTGGTCGACGCGGAGGTCACCGCCCTCACTGAAACCGACTCGGCGGTAACCATTTCCGGTCCGGCCGGTACCTGGCAGGCCCGGCGGCTGGTGGTGTGCGCGGGATTGCAGGCCGATCGGATGGCCCGGCTGGCGGGCCTGGACGTCGATCTGCGCATCGTGCCCTTCCGGGGCGAGTACTACCAGCTGCCACCGGAGCGCAGCGATCTGGTGCGCACCCTGATCTATCCGATCCCCGATCCCGAACTGCCGTTCCTGGGCGTGCATCTGAGTCCCACCATCGACGGCGCCCTGACCGTCGGGCCGAATGCGGTGCTGGGCCTGGCCCGCGAGGGCTACCGCAAGGGCAGCGTGAACCTCCGCGACGCCCGGGAGATCCTGGGCTACCGCGGTTTTCACCGGGTGGCCGCCGCCAATGTCCGGACCGGCCTGCGGGAAATGCGCAACTCTCTGTTCAAGCGCGGCTACCTGGCCGAATGCCGGCGCTATTGCCCCGAGCTAACCGTCGCCGATCTGTTGCCGAGGGAGGCGGGCATCCGCGCCCAGGCGGTGCTGCGCGATGGCGCGCTGGCCCACGATTTCCTGCTCGAGCACACCCCGCGCTCGGTTCACGTGCTCAATGCTCCCTCCCCGGCGGCCACCTCCGCCCTGCCCATCGCCGAGTACATAACGGACCGATTGGACAAGTTCGCTCAATAAATAGGATTGCTGTAGTACTTTTGAGGCAGCCGTGGGACAGGGAGCAGCCTATGGGCCATTTCAAGTACGCGAGTGATGTCGGCGCACCGGTGGAAGTCGCGTTCACATACACGGACAACCATCAGTTCGTGCCGGACTGGGCGTTCGGCGTGGTCGCCTTCGAGCCGATCGGGGATTCCGATCATGGTGCCGGAGCCGTCTTCGCCGTGACCCTCCGAGTCGGCCTGTGGCATCCCACGATCGAGTGTGAGATCTCCGACTACCGCCGCAACGCGGTCATCGAGTACACACTGCGCCGACGCCGGAAGGGGAAGCCGGCGTCGGCATGCTCCAACTTCTGTGTCATCACCCTGCGTTTCGACCCGCTCGGGTACGGACGCGCCGTGCTGACCTCGGAAACCGAGTACTGGGCGCCACGCGGTCTCACCGGCAAGTTGCTGTCGAAGATGCTGGCCGCGGTGGTGCAGGCCACCGTCCACCGGACCGAGTCGCAATTGCGTAGGGAGATAGAGGAATTCCACGGCACCGATCTTGTCGGCCGGATCGCGTAGGGTAGGCCGCATGATCATCGTGAGCACCGACGGATCATGCCTGCGCAACCCGGGCGGCGCGATCGGCTGGGCCTGGGTCAATCATGCGGGCGGCTCGGCCAGCGGCGGTGCGCCCTCGGGCACCAATCAGATCGCGGAGCTACGCGCGCTCCTCGAGGCCGTCCGGGCCCACCCGGACGCCGAACCCCTACTCATCGAGAGCGATTCGCTCTACGCCATCAAGTGCGCCTCCGAGTGGATCCACGGCTGGCGTAACAATGGCTGGAAGACCTCCACCGGCGGCGCGGTCAAGAATCTCGAGCTGATCCAGCAGATCGACCGCGCCATCGCCTCCCGCCCCGGCCCGGTCCGGTTCCGCTGGGTGCGCGGGCACGTCGGCAACTACTTCAACGAGCAGGCGGACGGCCTGGCCGGCCAGGCCGCGCGGAAGGTGGCCGCCTCCGGTGTCGCCACCGATTCCGACGGCCCCGATCCGGTGGAACCCTTCGATCCGCCGACCGCCCCGATCCCGGTGACGGACCCCAAGACCGAGCCTCTGCCGGTGGTCACACCGCCCGAGCAGGCCGAGAAGGTCGGCGCCACCGCGCATTCCGCGGCAGCCACCTCACGCCGCCGGGCGGCGGCCGCCAAAGCGCCTGCCTCCGAGGCGCTCACGCTCTTCTGAGCATCGCCCCCGCGCACCCTCTCACCTGCCAAGACATCGAAAAAGGCCCGCCTCCGGAAGTGCCGGAGGCGGGCCCTTTCTCGTGAGCCGGTGCGTCCGATCAGTTGCCCGGCTTGGGCGCCGCGGGGCTGGCGGGCGCGGGCTGACCGGAGGGCGCGGGCTGGCCCGAGGGCTGCGCGCCCTGCTGGTCGCCGCCGCCGGTCGCACCCGGGAAAAGTGGGTTCTCGTCACCGGCGTAGACCGGCTGGAACTTCGACACCAGCCACTTGCCGTCGTGTTTCTCCAGCTCGACGTAGGTCGGGATGGTGAGCACGATCGGCTTGGCGTGGAAGTCGTTGGTGGAGGTCTGGGTCAGGCTCACCAGAACCGACGCCTTGTCGCCGTCGCCCGATTCCCAGCCGCAGCGCAGCACGTTCAGCGAGGACTTGGCGTGCGCGCTGGACAGGATGTCCTTCACGTCGCCGGCCATCGGGTCGAACATCTGCTTGAACTCGCCGGTGACCAGCGCCTGCACGCGCGGACCGAAATCGTTCCAGGTGGACTGGTCGTAGACCGAGACCGCGCGCGCGAAATCGCACGCGGCCTTGGAGGCCGAGTCGCGGTCGGCGAGTTCGTTGCTCTTGGTGTGCGACTGCCACCAGAACGCCCCCAGACCCGCGAGCGCGGCGACCAGCAGCACCCCGAGCGCGATGAGCGCGACCATCGGCACCGCGACCTTGGAGCCCAGCCCGGACTTCTCGGCCGCACTGCTCTTCTCGGCGGCCGGCTCGGCCTTGGCCGCATCCGGTCCGGGCTCGGCGGCCTGCGCCACCGGAACGACCGCCGTGTCGGCCTCGGGCTGCTCCGCCGTCGCGGCGGGCTGCTCGACCTCGGTCGTCGCCTCGTCGGATTCCTTCTTCAGCTCCGGCTGCTCGGCGGGCTGCTCGGCGCTGCTCTGGGCATCGGCCTCGGCGATGGAATCGTCTTCGGTTTTCTTGTCCTGGGCAGCGTCGTCCGACATCTATTCGATCACTTTCCCGGTGCGCTGCGGACGCACCGTCTAGGTTTCGTCAGCGAGTATGCCCGCCGAACATGAGAACGGCGGGCGGCACTCACTTGACCGGCGGCAGGGTCCGCTCGTTCGGATCCGAGCCCGCGGGCGGGAGCGCGCCATTGTTGGGCACGTCCGGTCGCGGTGCATTGCCCGACCCGCGGATCTGCTGATCCTGGGGCGGGTTCTGGCAGTAACTCGCCCACTTCGGGAAGGTGTTCTCGGTGGCCACATCCGGACGCACCTTCTTGGTGACGTAGTCACAGAAGGACCGCGGCCAGATATCGACGATGGTGTAGAACTCGCCGTCGTGCGCGGGGACACCCATGGCGGAGGTGCCGACCACCAGCGACGGGAACAGTGCCCGCAGCGCCGGGGTGCGCAGCTGCGCGGCCCTGGTGATGGCCACGAAGTTGGTGGCCAGGCTGGTCATCGGATCGGCGGTCTTGTCCAGCACCGCGCCGAGGGCCTGCATCTGGCCGGGCGCCTGATCCAGGATCTTCTGGAGCTCGGCATTCGCGTCGTTGAACTGATTGAACAACGCACTCGAATTACGGGTCAGCGTACCCAGATCCGGCTGCGCCTGCGAAGTGGTGCTCGAGATGACCTGGAGGTTCTTGATCAGGTTGGTGGTCTGGGGGAGCAGATTGTCCAGTCCGGTGCTGGCCAGGCTGAGCGCGTCCACCATGGAACGCAGCTGGTCCGGGCCGCCGGAGAGGGCGGTGTCCAGTTCGGAGAGGATGATGCCGAACTTGTCCGGATCCACCTGGGCGATGAGCGCGCTGGCATTGTCGAGCACCGACCACACGGGGGTGGGCGTCTTGACCTTGTTCGCGTCGAACTGCACGACCGAACCGTTGTGCAGGAACGGACCCTGATCGGTGTTCGGCCGGAAGTCGATGTACTGCTCACCGGCCGCCGACAGTGCGCCCACCGACACCAGGGTGTCGGCCGGAATGACGTACTTCTTGTCGATCTGGGCGGTGGCCGCGATGGCCGCGCCGTTGTCGATGAGCTTGATGGCGTCGACCTTGCCCACGCGGTAGCCGCGCAGCGTCACGTCATTGCCGGCCTGGAGACCGCCGGAGCGGTCGAGATTGACCGTCACCGTGTAGGTCTCGCGCAGCGGGTTCGCCCGCATCACGCTGATCAGCAGGTAGGACGCGCCGATCAGCAGGATCAGCACCAGCGCGCCATTGGATATCAGGTTCTTGTGTCGCGATACCCAGTTCATCGGTGTCCCCCGTTGATCCGGCCGTAGATGATCTGCAGCACCTGGATCAGACTGCCTCCGAAGTCGTTGAGGTCCTTCAGATCCGGGAACTTGCTGTTGGCCGGGTCGGTGAGCAGGCCGATGTCGAGCATGGTGGCGGTGGCGGCCACCGCGAGGGTGTCGCCCTTGAACGAGGCGTCGGCCTTGGGCCGGATCTCGTGCAGGGCGTCCAGCGCCGGACCGAAGTCCTGGTTCGTGCGGGCCAGCGCGCTCATCAGCTGGGTCAGATTGTCGAGCAGGCTGTTCAGCGAATCCGTCGTGGTGTTGGCGTAATCGCCCAGGGCCGCACTGGTTGTCGAGATCTTGGTGAGCAGATCGCCGAGGGCCTGGTTGTTCTCGGCGATGGCGCCGATCATGCCGGGCAGAGTGTCGGCGACCTGGCCGAGCTGCTGGTGGTTGGCCTCGATGGTGTTGGCCAGTGCGCTGAATCCGGCCAGTACCCCGTCGATCCGCGCGCTGTTGTTGTTGAGGCTGGTCATCACACTGGTCAGCTGGGTGATGACATGGCCCACCTGCTCGCCGCGGCCGCCGACGATGGAGTCCATCTCGGAGGTCAGCTTGGACAGGCTGGCGATGCCGCCGCCGTTGAACAGCAACGAGACCGAGATCAACAGTTCTTCGACGGTCGCGCCGGCCGAGGTGTTGGTGAGCTGGTCACCGTTCTTCAGCGTCTGGGCGCCGGGCTCGGTCTTGGGCTTGGACACCGCCACGAAGACGTCGCCGAGCGGCGTGGCCTGACGCAGTTCCGCGGTGCTGCCGACCGGCAGCTCGATGTCGGAGCGGATGGCCAGGTCCACATTGGCCTTGAAGTTCTTGGTCGTGATCTTGGTGACCACGCCGACGTCGGAACCACCGATCTTGACCTTGGCCTGGTCGGGCAGGTTCAGCGCGTTGTCGAAGACGGCGTGGATGGTGTACGTCTTCTCACTGCCCGCACCGGGTTTGGGCAGCGGCAGGCTCTCCACCGTGACGCCGCAGCCGGAGGCGACCAGGGCGGTCGCGGAGACCGCGACGGCGACGATCGCCTGTCGTGCCCGGCGGCCGGAACGCAGTTCCCGTAGCAGTCGACTACTCATTTGGTCATCCCCAGCATCGCCGCCATGAGACCGAAGTCCGGTCCGAAGTCCTCCATCTTGCCGGTGCGGCAGCCATCCGATTTCATCTGGACGCGTTCGCAGAACAGGCTGACCATCTCACCGGAGAGCGCGGTGCCGATCAGGCCGTGCAGACGAATGAAGTTGCTCTGCCGGTTGACCGAGCGGTCCAGGTTCTGCATGAGCAGCGGCGTCACGTCGACCACCTCGGTGAGCCCGGCGGCGTTGTCACGCAGCTGCTTGGTCACATTGGTGAGACCGGTGAGGGTCCCGTTGAGCTGATCGGAGTACTGCGAGAACGCGCCACTGGTGTTGGCCAGGAAGGCGTTCAGCTGATCCAGCGTGGCCTGCAGGCCCGGGGCCTGGTCGGCCAGCAGACCGGTCATCTGGGTGATCTTGTTGCTGAAGCCGCGCACCGAGTCGTCGTTGTCGGCCAGCATGGTGGTCAGCTCGTTGAGCTTGATGATGATGGTGGAGATGGCGTCCTTGTTGTCGACGCCGGTCTTCAGCGCGCCGGAGAGCGCGTTGAGCACATCGCGCATCTTCTCGCCGTTGCCGTTCATCATCGGGTACAGCACGCGACCCGACAGCGGGCCGACGCCGTCCTGACCCTCCTGGGGCTTGAGGGCGGCGGCGAAGCTGTCGATGGTCTTGATCATGGTGTCCAGCTCGACCGGGGTCTTGGTCTGCTGGGTGGTCAGGTGCGAGCCGTCGGCGAGCGTGTCACCGCCGGTGTAGCGCGGAGTGAGCTCGATGTGCCGGTCGGTCACGATGGACGGCGAAACCAGCGCGGCCTGAACGTTCTTCGGGATCTTCACGCCCTTGTCCACGGTCATGTGGACCTCGACGTACTGACCCTTCGGCACGATCTTGTCGACCCGGCCCACCTCGAGCCCTAGTACGGTGATCGGGTTGCCCTCGAACATGCCCGCGATGTTCAGGAAGTCCGCGGTGAAGTGCTGGGTCTGCCCGGCGGCATCCTTCACCCCGAGCGGCACGATGGAGCAGGAGCCTACGGCCCACGCCGCGGCACCGATCATGGCCGCCTTGGCGATTCGGCCGAGCAGCCCCTTCTTGTGTTCTGCGACAGTCGATGTCATTGGTGGCACCCCTCGTTCACCTGCGCGAAGCACAACCAATTGTCCGGGAACAGCCACGGCAGCGCGACCTCGCCGTAGTTGCCGTTGCCGAAGGCGTTGTTGAACTGCCGGATGGACGGCGGCAGGATCGACAGCATCCGATCCAGGTTGTCCTTGTTCTTCTGCAGGCCGTCGGCCATCGTGTTGAGCTGCACCAGCGTCGGGCCGAACTTGTTGTCGTTGTCCGCGCCGATCTGCTTCAACTGCGAGGTCAGCGTGGCGATATTGTCCAGCAGCGTCTTGAGCAGGTTCTGCCGTTCCATCACCCGGTTGGCGATGGCCTCGCCCTGGGTGATCACCAGCAGCAGGCTGTTGCGGTTGTCGCCGAGGATCTTGGTGACCTTGTCCAGATCCTTGAGCAGCTGGTCGACCTGATCCTTGCGGTTGTTCATGGTCTTGGCCAGCGCGCCGATGGCGTCGAGCGCCTGCACGGTCAGCTGCGGGGTGTCGCCCATCTGCTGGTTGACCAGGTTCAACGCGTCGGCCAGCTTCTTGGTGTCGAGTTCCTCGAACTTGGGTGTGCCCTGCTGCACCACATCGGCCAGGTTGTAGGGAACCACGGTGTTGGACTTGGGAATCCGGTTCCCCTTCAGTCCGGATCCGTTACCGGGGGTGAGGTCGATGTAGCGCGCGCCCAGCAGCGTGGCCATCTTGATCGAGGCCTTGGCGTCCGGGCCGAGCTTCACGTCGCGGTTGACGCTGAGGGTGAGCAGCACGTGGTCGCCCTCGAGCTCGGCGCCCGAGATGGTGCCCACGGGAACGCCGGAGACGTCGACCTTGTCGCCGACCCGGACGCCGGCCGTCTGCACGAACTCGGCTTTGATGTCCTGCTTCCCGATGCCCATCGTCTTGTAGAGGCTGGAGCCGAGCAGCAGCGCCGCGACGATCGCCACGCCGAGCACACCGAGCCAGAAGTTGCGGTTGGAATTGAAGCGGTTCTTGAGTTTCGCCATCATGGCCGGCACACCGCCGAGTGGGAGTTGCCGCCGATCTGCGAGAACAGACCGCGCGGGAAGAGGATGCCGTACAGCGAGAGGTCCAGGCTGCACAGATAGGCGTTGGCGTAGGCACCGTTCTGGGTGAACTTGCCGACGTTGGCGAGGATGGCGGGCAGATCCACCGCGGCCTTGTCGAGTTTGTCGCCATTGGCCAGCAGCAGGGCCAGCGCGTCGTGGCTGGCGTTCTGCGCCATCACGAGCCTGGGCTGAATGGATCCGAACATGCCCACCAGAGCCGTTGTGGCATCGGCGATCTGGACCGTCGAGGACTGCAGCGACTGGCCCTGCGCGTACAGGCCGCCGATCAGCGCGCGGGTCTGGGTGACCAGCGTCTCCAGCTCGTCACCACGCTTGGCCAGGCCCGACATCACGCCCGACAGGTTGGTGATCACGTCCGACAGGATGCCGTCGCGGCGTTCGAAATCCGAGGCCACCGACGCGGCCTGGGTGATGAACGCGCTCAGCGACACGTTGTCACCCTGCAGCGCCTGGATGAAGGTGTTGGACAGGTTGTTCACCTGCTCGGGCTGCAGCACCTGGAACAGCGGCTGAAAACCGTTGAGCAGCGCCGAGACATCGAACGACGGCTCGGTCCGCTCCAGCGGGATCGAGGCGTTGTTCTTCAACGCCACGTGCTCACCGGTGTGCGGCTTGTCGGCCGCCGGCGGGGCCAGCGCGACATAGCGCTGCCCGATCAGGTTCTGGTAGCGGACCAGCGCCTTGGTGTCGCCGAACAGCGTCTGATCACGCTGCACGATGAAGGTCACCACGGCCTGGTTCTTCTTGTCCAGATCGATCTTCTCGACCTTGCCGACCCGCACGCCGGCCATCCGGACGTCGTCGCCCGCACGCAGGCCGAGGACGTCGCTGAAGGTCGCCGAGTAGGTGTAGGTGTCACCTTTCACCGTGCGCGCGAGCGTATTCCAGATGACCGCGGTCACCAGGATCGACACGAGCGCGAAGATTCCGAAACCGATCAGCGGCTTGCGAACGCTCATCGGCCGGCCTCGCTCTTACTCAGTTGCAAGGTCGCACCCTTCAGGATCGGGCTCAACAGCAGGTATTCGGCCGCGGTGGGACGCCTGCCCAGCAGCGCGGTGATGGCATCGTCACCGCCCAGGGCGATGTCCCCGCCGGTGGGCACCGAACCCGGCTGGCTCGCCGGGGCGGCCGGGGCGGGGGCCGCCGGCGCCAGGTTCGGGAACAGGCCCTGCAGCGGCGTGCCCGCCAGCGGGTCGTTGCCCGGCTTGGGCGCGGCATCGCTAGGTGCGTCGGTGGGGGTACCGGTGGTGGTGAGGCCCGGGATCAGCGGGAAGCCCGGCGGCGGCGCGGTGACCGGCAGGTCCTTGGCCGCGTCGATGGCCCTGGGGCGCATGGCTTCCGGCAGCGTGCCCGGATCCGAGGTGAGCGGCGCGGTGCCGCAGCTGGGCGCCGCCAGCTCGCCGTAGCGCGGGCAGTCGTCGCGGGTATAGGGCTTGTAGGGCGTGAAGGTGATGCCCATGTTCCACACCATCTGGTTCTGACTGCCCCAGTGGAAGGTCGAACCCAGCTTGCGAATCGAGCTGTTCAGGTTCGCGATCGCCTGCGGGATGGCGTCGGGATTGTCGGACAACGCGCCGAACATGGCGCTGGTGCCGGTGGTGAGGTCCTTGCCGACATCGGGATTCCGGGCGAAGAGCCCGTTCACCTTGTCGATGGTGCTCTCACTGCCGGAGATGAGCGCGGTCAGCTCGGCCCGGCGGTCGGAGATGGTCTGCGCGGTCTTGACCGAATCCTGCAGCACGCCCATCAGTTCCGGCGCGGACTGGTTGAGCGCGTGGAACGAGGAGGAGAAGTCGTCCAGGAACACACCGACATTCGGCACCGCCCCCCGCACGCCCTCGAGCCAGCGGTCGACGCGCTCGATGGTGGAGCCGGGCATCCGGCTGCTGCCGTCGAGGGCATAGGACAGGGTGCCCAGCACCCGGCCCAGCTGCATCGGATCGATCTTGCTGAGGATATTGCGGACCGTGGTGAGGGTGTCCTGCAGCGCGATGGTGCCCTGTGACTTGTCCTCGGAGATCTGCGAACCCTCCTTCAGGTGCGCGGAATCCGCTCCGTTGTAGACGAGTTCGACCGAAGTGACGGCGAACAGGTTGGAGGGCACCACGCGCGCGGTGACATTGGCCGGGATGCCGCCGACGTACTCGGGCTTCATCTCGATGTGCACCTGCTGCAGCTCACCCTTGGCGGCCACGGACACATCCTTGACCACGCCGACCAGCACGCCGCGGAACTTCACGTCCGCCTGGGCCGGCAGGCCGTCACCGGTGGTGGTGAGATTCGCGGTGACATGCACCTTTTCGACAAAATAGCCGCGGTACCGGGCGAAGAGGAAGCCCAGCACGATCGCGATGACGGTGAGGCCGCAGACCCCGGCGATGAGCAACTGCCGCATCGTCGGTCCGCGCCCGCTCGGATCGATGATCATCGTGTGCGCCCCCTATCCCGAGATCCGGATGCCGGGGTTGACGCCCCAGATCGCCAAAGTCATGAACAGGTCGGCGAAAACGACCGCGATGATGCACAGCTTGATCGCGCGACCGGCCGCCACACCCACGCCCTCCGGACCGCCGGAGGCGAAAAACCCGTAGTAGCACTGGATGAACGTGGTGATCGCGACGAAGAGGATCGCCTTCAGCAGTGAGTACAGCACATCGTGAGGTACCAGGAACTGATAGAAGTAGTGCTGGAAGGTGCCTGTCGCGGTGCCGCCCACCAGGGACACGGTCAGCGAGCACGAGATGTAGGCCAGCGGCAGCGCCACGCAGTACAGCGGCACGATGGCGATCATGGCCGCGATCATGCGGGTGCTGACCAGGTACGGAAGCGGCCGGATGGCAACCGATTCCAGCGCGTCGATCTCCTCGGAGATGCGCATGGCGCCCAGCTGCGCGGTGAAGCGGCAGCCCGCCTGCGCCGCGAAGGCGACCGTGGCCAGCATGGGCCCGAGCTCGCGCGTGGTGGCGAAGGCCGAGATGGCGCCGGTGAGCGGGCTCAGGCCGAGCAGATTCAGCGAGGTGTAACCCTGGATGGCGACGGTCATACCGCCGAACGCCGACAGGATCAGCACCACGCCGATGGTGCCGCCACCGACGATGAGATTGCCGTTGCCCCAGGTGACGTCGGACAGCAGCCGCCACACCTCTTTGGGGTACTGCTTGAACGCCAGCGGCATGGAGCCGATCGAGCGCAGGAAGAAGAAGACCTGGTGTCCGATGCGCGCGAGCCAGTCGCGCGGCGCGCCGGCCGCGCCCTTGATGCGTTTGAACGGCCGCAGCAGCGGCGGTACGTAAGTAGCTGACACTGCTCAGACCACCTGCGGGGGGAAGAGGGTGTTGTAGAGCTGCGTCATCATCAGATTGACGCCGAAGAGCATGACGGCCGACATGACCACCGCGGTGTTCACCGCGTTCGCCACGCCACCGGGACCGCCCTTGGCGTTCAGCCCGGAGTCACAGGCGATGACGGCCGCGAGCAGGCCGTAGATGAGCGACTTCAGCAGCGCCACAGCCAGATCCGCCGTGATGGCGAACGACGAGAAGGTGCTGATGTAGGAGCCCGGGGTGCCGTTCTGGGCGAAGATGTTGAACATGTAGCCGGTCAGGAAGCCGACGAAAACCACGAAACCGCAGAGCAGTACCGAGACCAGCATGGCGGCGCCGAGACGCGGAGCGACCAGGCGCCGCATCGGATCGACGCCCATGACCTTCATGGCGTCGATCTCCTCGCGGATGGTGCGGGAGCCGAGGTCGGCGCAGATGGCGGAACCGACGGCGCCGGAGATCATGAGCGCGGTGACCAGCGGGGCGCCCTGCTGAATGATGCCGAGGCCGTTGGCCGCGCCGATGAAGGACGTGGCGCCGACCTGCCCGGCGACCGATCCGACCTGAATCGAGACGATGACGGCGATCGGAATGGCGACCAGCAGGGTGGGCGCGGCGGCGACATTCGCCATGAACGCGCACTGCCGGATGAACTCACGATAGGGGAAGCGACGGCGGAAGATCGCGATGAAAAGCTCGGCGACCGCGGCGACGCCCATAGCCATCATCCGGCCGCCGGTTTCCAGCGACCGTTTCGGATGATCTTGCCAGTACGCCTTGGCCCAATCCACGGCCCCATTCATCCGTGATACCGACGGTGGGCTCCCCTGGTCCCCCGGGCTCTTGGTCAACTGCACTGACTACCCCTCTCGACGCCGGAGTTACCCGTCTCCGGCGACTGTTGCTGGACGCACCCTACTACGGAGTTAGGAAAAACACACCACCGATTGTGGTTCCGGTCATAGAGACGGATCACTTTCGAAGTATCGCTGTGAACAGCCACATCAGAGTCGGTTTACAGGCCATAAAACCTGGCAGAGATCTAGAACTTGTTCTAGTTTTCGACTTTCTGCCGATGTTTGTGACATCCCTCGGGTAATAATTTGCCGGAACAAATTTATGGGAATTCGATAGCGTTTACGTATTGTTCCGACCGCTCCATCCAACTAGGTATCGGCCTCGAACCTCGGCAGGACACGGCTCGGCAACATGCCGCAAGACAAGAGGCAACCGGGCCCGAATACTGACAGGATGTGTAACCGCAGGTAGAGATTCGTGCGGCTTCCGACGTCTGGAGGGACATGATCAACAAACTCGCCGGGTTGACCGGCGCTTTCGCTGTCGCCCTGAGCACCGCCCTCTTCGGCATCGGAGCCGCGCACGCAGATGCCGCACCCGCTGTCATCGGCGGCGGCTCCGGCATCATCATCGATGACCAGTTCGAATGCACCGTGACCACCATCGGTCACGACGGCGCCGGACGGCTGGTCGGCCTGACCGCCGGGCACTGCGGCGACGCGGGAGCCCGGGTCTGGGCCGAGAAGGATCGCGGCGCGGGGCAGATCGGGCAGTTCGTCTACTCCAACCACGACCTGGACTACGCCGTCATCCAGTTCGATCCGAGCCGCGTCATCCCGGTCAACCGGATCGGCAATGTCACCATCACCGGGCTCGGCGGCCCGCCGGGATTCCCCATGATCGTCTGCAAGGAGGGCCGGACCACCGGCAACACCTGCGGTCTCTCCTGGGGTGACGTCTTCGCCACCAATGTCGAGACCTGGAGCCAGATGTGTGTCGTGGAGGGCGATTCCGGCGCGCCGGTCGTCGTCGGCACCACCCTGGTCGGCATGGTGAACGCCTACCTCGCCGTGGCCTGCTTCGGCCCCGAGGTCGGCACCAACATGAGTTCGATCATGGACGACCTCAACGCACGGGGCGGCGTCGGTTCGGGCTACGCGCCGATCTGATCCGGGAATGACGGCGGCCGGGGCGCTGATTCGCGAGTCACCGCCCCGGCCGCCGTTTCCGGGCGCGGGCCCGCTACTTCAGGGTGTTGACGCAGACGACGAAGTTGCGCTCGTCGTAGACATAGCCCTGATCGCCGTCGGGACAGTCGTCGACACTGCTGCTGTGCTGCACGATCGACACCACCTTCACGCCCTCGGTGGCGGTGGTGGCGGTGCACGGGATACGGTGCGCGGCATCGTTGCCGACGTCCATGCAGTCGCCGACCACCCAGTCGATGGTGAGGCAGAGGGCGCCGGTCTCCGTGCCGTTGAGGGTCTCGTAGTAGACCTGGTCGGAGTCCTTGCCGCACTGGGCATTCTTCGGCGCCTTGCCGGTCACCTTGTAATTGGAGTCCTGGCTGCCGCAGGTCGCCTTCTCGATGCTGGCGTTGTCGGTGGTGCCGCCGAGCTTCACGCACTCGCCGATCGAGGCCTGGAAGTCGGTCCTGCCGCCGCGGTCGGCGCGCGGGGTGGTGGTCGGCGCGCCCGCACCGGGCTTGCCCGAGGGTTTGCCCGGGGTGGTGCCGGGCGCCTTGGTGGGAAGCACGATGTCGCCGGGGGCGGCCTGGGGATGGCCGGTGACGGTGGTCCCGCAGCCGGCGAGCAGCAGGGTGGCGGCGGAGATCGCGGGCAGGGCGATCCGGGCGGAAAGCTGCTGACGCAACACGGGCGAGTCCTATATTTCGAAACAAACAGATTTGACTTCTGTGCCCATGCATACACCACGGACATCTGGATGATCGAACCGAGGCCGCCCGGCATTTCGTATAGGAAGCCATGAGCACCGACATCCTGGAGCGGTATCTCTCCTGGCGGCGCGGACGCGAGGGCGACCCCTTCCGGGTGCCGATGCCGACCCTGGGATCGGTGCTCTTCACCGGCACTCCGGAGGGGGCGCGCGAACTGTTCCGAGCCCCGGTGGACCTGCTGGAACCGCCGCTGCCGAATCCCATCGAGCCCATGGTGGGCGCGGCCTCGCTCATCCTGGCCCGCGACGGCCGGCACCGGCGCGAGCGGGCGCTACTCGCCCCCGCGTTCCACCGGAATCGAATCAGCCTCTACGGCAACATCATTCGCGCGGCCGCGCGGGCGGAACTGAGCGGGGAACGCACCGGAGACCCGTGGCGGCCCGGCACCCGCGTCGATGCCCGGGCGGCGGCGCGGGCGCTGACCCTGCGGGTCATTCTGGCCGCGGTGTTCGGCATCGACGACGCCGCGCGGCGGGCCGAATACACGGCAGCCACCACGGAATTCCTGGAATCCTTCGGCAGCGCCCTGTTCCTGGTTCCGGCGTTGCGGCGCAAGCTGTTCGGCGTGTCGGGGTGGGAGCGGTTCAGCGCGGCGCGGGACCGGCTCGACGAGCTCATCGATGCCGAGGTGGTCCGGCGGCGCGCGGACGGGGGCGGCGGGACGGATCTGCTGGCGCTTCTGCTGGACACCCGCTATGACGACGGCACCGCCATCACCGACGCCGACCTGCGCGAGCAATTGCGCACCCTGCTGGTGGCCGGGCACGAGACCACCGCGACCGCGCTGGTGTGGGCGCTGTACCGGCTGCACCGGGAACCGGCCGCGCTGGCCCGGCTGCGCGCCGAATTGTCCGCCGCCGGAAGCGATCCCGACCCGGCGGGGTTGATGGCACTGCCCTATCTGGAGGCGGTCTGCCAGGAGACGTTGCGGCTGCATCCGCCGGTGCCGATCGTATTGCGCAGGCTCACCGGCGATTTCGCGTTGCGCGGGGTGCCACTGGCGGCGGGGGACACCATGGGGGTCTCGGTGCAGCTGCTGCACACCGATCCCGCGGTGTGGCCGCGGCCGCGGGAGTTCCGGCCCGAGCGGTTCCTGGAGCGCCGCTACAGCCCGTTCGAGTTCGCCCCGTTCGGCGGCGGGCACCGGCGCTGTGTCGGTGCGGCGCTGGCGGATTACGAACTTCGCATTGTGCTGGCTACTGTATTGACCGACGTGCGGTTGCGGCTGTCGCCGCGGTTCGCGCGCGGGCCCGCGCCGATGACGGTGCCGCACACCATCACGGTCGGGCCGCGCAGCGCCATCACCTTCGATGTCGCCGAGCCCTGAAGTGGTATGAGTGATTTCGATCACAAGCATGTTTCGGGAAGTGAGCACTCCGAAAGCGGCCGCGCCGGTGTCACTTTCGGGGAATCGCCGGTGCCATCGGCGCATTCGCGCCAACCGAGCAACCGACCCACAGTCCTGTGACTCGTTGCACACCAGTTAGTCGGTATACATAACTGGCAGAAGCCAATTGGCGCGTGGGGCGGATCGCTGTAGTAATGGACGCGGGGTTGGGACCTGCGCGGGTGAAGCGCGCCCGCAATCTGCGTGTGAACGAGGATCTGAGAGGACCAAGCTGTGCGCCATACCCGGAATCGGAAAACGGGACTGATCGCCCTCGCCGCCATCGCGGCGACCGGAGCAGTGGTGGCAGCTCCCGCCTCAGCGACTCCGCTATGGCCGGGCGGGCCGGATGTACCGGGGGTGCCCTCCGCGGTCGTGCCGCAGCCCGAGCCGGGCTCGCTGCCCACCGACCCGAACGCCAAGTCACCGATTCCGCCGGCCAACTTCGCGGCCCCGAACATCAGCCCCGGTGACGGCGACGTGGTCGGTGTGGCGATGCCGGTCATCATCAACTTCAAGGACCCGGTCAGCGATCACGCGGCCGCCGAGAAGTCGATCCGCATCACCTCCACCAACAAGGTGAGCGGCCACTTCTACTGGATGGGCGACAAGCAGGTGCGCTGGCGGCCCGAGGACTTCTGGCCGGCCGGCTCCAAGGTCACCGTGCAGGCGGGCGGCACCGATGTCGCCTACGAGATCGGCGACGAGTTCATCACCACCGCCGACGACGCCACCCACGAGATCACCGTGACCCGCAACGGCGAGGTCGTGAAGACCATGCCGACCTCCATGGGCAAGCCGGGTCACGAGACCCCGAACGGCACCTACATCATCAGCGAGAAGAACCGCAAGATGATCATGGATTCCTCCACCTACGGTGTGCCGGTGACCGATCCGCAGGGCTACAAGCTCGAGGTCGAGTACGCCACCCGTATGTCCAACAGCGGCATCTTCGTGCACGCCGCCCCGTGGAGCGTTGCGCAGCAGGGCGTTTCGGACACCTCGCACGGCTGCCTGAACGTCTCCACCGAGGACGCCAAGTGGTTCCAGGAGAACGTGAAGAAGGGTGATCCGGTGGTCGTCAAGAACACCAACGGCGGCACCTTCAACACCAATGACGGCTGGGGCGACTGGAACTAGAGTCCCCTCGAACTCGAATGCTCCGCCCGTTCGGGCGGGGCATTCGTTGCTTCCACCGGGAAGACATCGAAAAATCGGGACGCGACAACTGATTTCGTCATCATCGGGGTAACTCGCCGGGTACGACCACAATGGGTTTGCTCCCGAACCGCCGGCGCGCATGCACGTCGGTGAACGGCACCCAGTCGTGCGCAAAGGGCGCGGAGAGGCTGGTCAAGCCGTACGATTCGGCCCATGTCCGCGCCACTCGGGGGTGAGACCGGTGAACAGTCGGTGGCGGGTGTCGGCCGACAGTTCAGCGAGTTACCGTCCGGAATTAACCAGACATTTGCCCCTGCCCGCAAGGCTGCGCGAGTGCGATCTTGGCCCGAACGAGTACTCCCGACACCCCCCGGGCGCGGGTGGCGAAGCAGACCCTGGCAGGACTACGCGCTCTTCGCGGTACTGGTCGCGCCGAACCTGATTCTGCTGGGGCTGTTCGTTTATCGGCCGCTGATCGACAACATCCGCCTGTCCTTCACGGACTGGAACATCTCCGCGACCGGACTGAACTGGGTCGGCTTCGACAACTACACCGAGTGGTTCCGGCGCGACGACTCCTGGCAGATCGTCGGCAATACGGTGATCTTCACCGTCGCCGCCGTCCTCGGCAGCATGGTGCTGGGCCTGGCGCTCGCCCTGCTGCTGGACCGCAAACTGTTCGGGCGCAATGTGGTCCGGTCCGCGATCTTCGCACCCTACGTCATCTCCGGGGCCGCCATCGGCGTGGGCTTCCAGTTCATCTTCGACCCGGGCTTCGGACTCGTTCCGGATCTGTTGCACCGGATCGGGATTCAGTCGCCCGACTTCGCGCAGAACCCGCACTGGGCGCTGTTCATGATCACGGTGACCTACATCTGGAAGAACCTGGGCTACAGCTTCGTCATCTATCTGGCGGCGCTGCAAGGGGTTCGCGCCGATCTCATGGAGGCCGCCGAGATCGACGGCGCGAGCCGCTGGACCACCTTCACCCGGGTGTTGCTGCCGCAGCTGCGGCCCACCACCTACTTCCTGTCGATCACGGTGCTGCTCAACTCGCTTCAGGTCTTCGACCTGATCAACGTGATGACCCGGGGCGGGCCGATCGGCACCGGCACCACCACCATGATCTATCAGGTCTATCGCGAGTCCTGGGTCAACCAGCGCGCCGGATACGGGGCGGCCGTCGCCACCATCATGTTCCTGGTGCTGCTGATCGTGACCGTGGTGCAGGTGCGCATGATGGACCGAGGGGACGAGAAGTGAACCGGATCGGCGCGCTGAGCGCTTTCAGGAATCAGGAATTCTGGGCCAAGGTCTTCGGCTACGCCGCCATGCTGTGCGTGCTGGTCATCGTCGGCGTCCCGCTGTACTACATCCTCACGCGGTCGTTCATGGCGCACACCGAGGTCTACACCCAGCCGGTCACCTACTGGCCGCAGCAGTGGCTGGTGTCGAACTACCACGACGCCACCACCACGCTGCCGTTCTGGCAGTTCCTGCGGAACTCGATCATCGTCACCGCCATCGTGTCGGCGGTGAAGTTCGTCCTGGGCGTGCTCAGCGCCTACGGTCTGGTGTTCCTGCGCTTCCCCGGCAAGAACATCGTGTTCCTGGTGATCATCGCGGCGCTCATGGTGCCCAACCAGATCACCATCATCTCCAACTACGCGCTCATCGCCCAGCTGGGCTGGCGAAACACCTTCCAGGGCATCATCGTTCCGCTCTGCGGCGTCGCCTTCGGCACCTTCCTCATGCGCAATCACTTCCTGTCGCTGCCGAGCGAGGTCATCGAGGCCGCGCGGATGGACGGCGCGGGCTGGTGGCGGCTGCTGACCCGCGTCGTTCTGCCCATGTCGGGACCGACCATGGTGGCGTTCGCGGTGGTCACGCTGGTCAACGAATGGAACGAATACCTCTGGCCGTTCCTCATGGCCGACGACGCACGCGTGGCCACGCTGCCGGTCGGTCTCACGCTCCTGCAGAACACCGAGAACCCCAGTGTCACCAACTGGGGACCGGTCATGGCCGGGGTCATCCTGACCATGCTCCCCATCCTCATCGTCTTTCTGGTGCTCCAGCGTCAGATGATCAAGGGCCTCACCTCCGGTGCGGTCAAGGGCTAAGTCCCAGAAGGAGATTCCAGTGTCGGATTCACGTAACCCCGTTGGTTTCACGGCACGCCGTGGTGCGCTGTCGCGACGCGGATTCCTCGGCCTCGCGGGTGCGGCCGCCGGCGCCGCGGCGCTGACCGCCTGCGCCGGTTCCGGTGGCGGCGGCACCCAGGGTGGTGACTCGAAGACCATCACCTTCTGGTCCAACCACCCCGGCACCTCCAAGGACCAGGAGACCGAGCTGATCAACCGGTTCCAGGCCAAGCGCCCGGACCTGAAGGTCAACCTGGTCGACGCGGGCAAGAACTACGAGGAGGTCGCGACCAAGTTCAACGCCGCGCTCTCCGGCGGTGAACTGCCCGACGTGGTCATCCTGTCCGACGTGTGGTGGTTCAACTACGCGCTCAACGGCACCATCGAGCCGCTGGACAGCCACTTCTCCGCGGCCGGGGTGAACGTGTCCGACTATGTCGACACCTTCGTCGGCGACTACAAGTTCAACGGCAAGACCTGGGCGCTGCCGTACTCGCGATCCACGCAGATCTTCTACTACAACAAGGACGTCTGGGCCAAGGCCGGACTGCCCGACCGCACCCCGAACAGCTGGGACGAGTTCGACGAGTGGGGCCCGAAGATCCAGAGCGTGCTGGGCGACGGCAAGTGGGCGCACGGCTGGGGTGACGCCAAGAACTACCTGGCCTGGACCTTCCAGGGTCCGTGCTGGACCTTCGGCGGCGCGTACTCCGACGAGTGGAAGCTGAAGTTCAACGACCCGGCCACCATCAAGGCCGGAAACTACCTGCGCGACTCCATCAATACCAAGAAGTACGCCAGCATCCGGCCCACCTATGCCGTGGACTTCGGCAACGGCATCATCGCCTCGGCGATCGGATCCACCGGTGATCTGAAGAGCATCAACACCAATGCCGCGGGCAAGACCCAGTTCGGCACCGGCTTCCTGCCGCACCCGAACGGGCTGGCGGGCTGCACCACCGGCGGTGCGGGCCTGGCGATTCCGTCGCGGATCAGCGACGCCCGCAAGGAGAACGCGCTCGAGTTCATCGATTTCATCACCAACGCGGCCAACACCTCGTACTTCTCGCAGGCCACCGGCTACATCCCGGTGCGCAAGTCGGCGCAGCAGGACCCGAGCATGGCGGACTTCCTGGCCAAGAACCCGAACTTCAAGACCGCCATCGACCAGCTGCCGCTGACCAAGCCGCAGAACAACGCGCGCGTGTTCGTGCCCGGCGGCGACCAGATCATCGGCACGGGCCTCGAACAGATCGGCCTGCAGAACCGCGACACCGCAGCGGCTTTCGGTGACATCACCAACCAGCTGCAGACGATCATCGACCGGCAGATCACGCCGAAGCTGCCCAAGTAGGAACCGAAGCGAGGAGACGCGCCGGCATGGCGACTGTGCAGTTCGAGGGAGTGTCCCTCACCTATCCGGGTGCGCCCGGCCCCGCGGTCGAAGACCTGAACCTGGACATCGCCGACGGCGAATTCCTGGTGCTGGTCGGGCCTTCGGGCTGCGGCAAGTCCACCAGTCTGCGCATGCTGGCGGGTCTCGAAGCGGTGACCGCCGGGCACATTCGCATCGGCGGACTCGATGTGACCGGCCTGCCGCCGCGCTCGCGCGACGTGGCCATGGTGTTCCAGAGCTACGCGCTCTACCCGAATATGACCGTGGCCGAGAACATGGGTTTCGCGCTGCGCAACGCGGGCATGAGCAAGGCCGACACCCTGGTTCGCGTCAAGGAGGCGGCCGCCATGCTGGAGCTGGAGGACCTGCTCGACCGCAAGCCCGCGCGGCTGTCCGGCGGCCAGCGCCAGCGCGTGGCCATGGGCCGGGCCATCGTGCGGCGGCCGCAGGTATTCTGCATGGACGAGCCGCTCTCGAATCTCGATGCCAAGCTGCGGGTTTCGACCCGATCGCAGATCGCGGCCCTGCAGCAGCGGCTGGGCACCACCACCGTGTACGTCACCCACGATCAGGTCGAGGCCATGACCATGGGACACCGGGTCGCGGTGATGAAGGACGGGAAGCTGCAGCAGATCGCCGCTCCCCGTAAGCTTTACGACGATCCGGTCAATACCTTCGTGGCCGGGTTCATCGGCTCGCCCGGCATGAACCTGCTGACCGCGCCGGTGCGAGAGGGCGCGGCCGTCCTCAATGACCTGCGAATTCCGCTGCCGCACACCGTCGACGGCGCGTCCGTCGTCGTCGGCATCCGCCCCGAATCCTGGGAGGTCACCACCGACCCGGGCAATGCGCTCGCGGTCGAGGTGGAACTGCTCGAAGAGCTGGGCTCGGAATCCTTCGTCTACTCGCACGGCGTGGCCGACGACTGGTCCAGCCGCTCCGGCCGGGTGGTGGCGCGAGTGGATCGCCGCTTCCAGGTCGCGCTCGGCGACCGGCTACACCTGACACCCAAGCAGGATGAGCTCTTCTTCTTCGACGCGAATACCGAAGAGCGCCTGCGTTAGTCGGCCGATCCGGGCCCCGCCGCCACGGCGAGGGCCCGGTTTGGAGTCACCAGATCTTCACGCGCTCAGCGGGATCCAGGTACAGCGCATCCCCCGGGTTGACATCGAACGCCTCGTGGAAGCTGTCCAGGTTGCGGACCACGCCATTGCACCGGAACTCCGGCGGCGAGTGCGGGTCCACGGCGAGCCGGCGAATGGCCTCCTCGGTGCGCGCCTTGGTGCGCCACACCTGCGCCCAGCCGAAGAACACCCGCTGCAGGCCGGTGAGCTCGTCGAGAACGGGGGAGTCCTGGCCCTCGGTGGCGATCCGGTACGCCTCCAGGGCGATCGAGAGCCCGCCCAGATCGCCGATGTTCTCACCGATGGTGAACTCACCGTTGACCTTGTGGTCCTCCGACAGGTCCTTCGGGGAGAACTGGTTGTACTGCGCGATCAGAGCCTTTGTCCGCTTACCGAATTCGGTGCGGTCCGACTCGGTCCACCAGTCGACCATATTGCCGTCGCCGTCGTACTTCGAGCCCTGATCGTCGAAGCCGTGGCCGATCTCGTGCCCGATGACCGCACCGATCCCACCGTAGTTGGCGGCATCGTCGGCGTTCATGTCGAAGAACGGGGGCCGCAGAATGGCCGCCGGGAAGACGATCTCGTTCATGCCCGGGTTGTAGTAGGCGTTCACCGTCTGCGGGGTCATGAACCATTCGCCGCGGTCCACCGGGCCGCCCAGCTTGTTCAGGTCACGATCGTGCTCGGCCGCGTAGCCGCTGCGGTAGTTGCCCACCACGTCGGCGGGATCCACGGTGACGGCGGTGTAATCGCGCCACTCGTCGGGGTAGCCGATCTTGGGGGTGAACTTCTCCAGCTTGGCCAGCGCGGCCTGCCGGGTGTCGGGGCCCATCCACTCCAGCTGGGAGATATTGCGGCGGTAGGCCTCCTGCAGGTTCGCCACCAGCTCGACCATGCGGGCCTTGGCCTCCGGCGGGAAGTGCTGGGCCACATACAGCTTGCCGACCGCCTCACCGAGCAGGTCCTGCACCAGGGAGACGCCGCGCTTCCAGCGCTCCCGGTTCTCCTGCGCGCCGGTCAGGGTGCGGCCGTAGAAGTCGAAATTGGCCTCGACCAGATCCGAGGTCAGATAGGGCGCGCGCGCCTTCACCACCCGCCAGGCCGCCCAGGCCTGCCAGTCCCCGAGCGACTCCGAGGCCCACAGCTGAGCGAAAGTGCGCACGTAATCGGGTTGGCGCACCACCAGTTCCGCGAACAGCTCCGCACCCGGGCGGTCCAGGCCGGCGGCCAGCGCGGAAGTCCAGGCAGTCCAGTCGAATTCCGGGTTCTCGGCGGCCAGCGCCTCGAAAGTGGTGAGGTTGTAGCTCAATTCGGCGTCCCGACGCCGGACCACGTCCCAGTGGCCGGCGGCCAGCTTCGCCTCCAGCTCGAAGACCCGCTGCGCGTCGTAGTCCAGACCAGACAGCTCGAACATGCGGCGGATGTGGGCGACGTACTTCTCGCGGATCTCCGCGTACTCGTCCTTGTGGTAGTACGACTCGTCGGGCAGGCCGATGCCGGACTGGGTGGCATGCACCAGGTAGCGGGCGGAGTTCTTGTCGTCGGTGTCGACGTAGAAGGCCAGCGCGCCGCCCACGCCGGTGCGCTGCAGGCTGCCGATCAGCGCGGCGAAGTCCGAACGGTCGGAGACCGCCGCCACGGCCGCCAGTTCCTCGGCGATCGGGGTCAGACCGGCGGCCTCGATGGCGTCGGCGGCCATGAAGCTGTTGTAGAGATCGCCGATCTTGCGCTCTTCGGAGCCGGGCGCGGCGTCGGCCGCCGAGGCGTCCTGGATGATCTTCTGGACATCCAGTTCGGCCTGGTCGTAGAGCGTGCGGAAGGCACCGTCCACCGCTCGGTCGGCCGGTATCTGATAACTCTCCAGCCATTTGCCGTTGACGTGCGCGAACAGGTCGTCCTGCACCCGAACGTCCGCGTCACGGAAGGACAGGTCGATACCGGAGGGAGGCGTCAGCTGCGAAGTCACGGTGTCTATTTTGCCCTCCGCTTCGCTCCGGGCGGGTTCGCGGCGCTGAAAGTCTCGTTCTTCCCTCCTCCGCTTCGCTTCCCCGTTCCAGGGCAGAGGTCGATCAAGCCGCGGTCCAGAACGAGACGCGCCGCGAACCACCGGGGCTCGACCTCGACGGCCGAGCCTCAGCACTGCACTGTTCGGTGGCTAGACGCTTTGTGGCCGACGGTCGAACTCTCCGTCCCGGGCCCCGTCGACGAAGGCGCGCCATTCACCGGGGGTGTAGACGAGGGTGGTCTCCCCGTGCCGGAGTGTGGTGTGGCCGTCCGTACCGGTCTCGGCGCTGAGCGCGGTGCGGAGGGCGGGGCGGCCCAGCACCGCGGCCAGGAATGTCATCCATTCGGTCGCGGCGACGGTGATGATGGGCTCGTCTTCGAGGCGATGTTCCGGATTACGCCGGTACTTGCTGTCGCGGATGAGCACCGCATCACCGTCGAATCGAACCTCCACGCACTGATTTCCGTTATTCGTACGAGACGACGTGAACCAGCCGCGGGATTCGGGCCGATACTTCGCGGTGTTTGGCATGGGCAGCATTTTACCGTTACGCATGCGTCTCCTACCCTTGCGAATAGCGGTTGATGAGCTCCAAAGATTCTGCGCGACTGAGAGATTGGTCGAGCGCACGCACAAATGCGAACCGCAGATCGCGAATCTGCTCCGAATCCTCCACCGCCCCACCGAAAACCGCGCTCTCCACCCAGGTGAAGGTCGGAAGATTTTCGGAGGCGAAATCCAGCAGATGAAAACTCGATCCGCCCAGCAGTGCGCCCCGGGTCGCGGTGAACGGAATCACCCGCACCGAAAGGGAATCCAGCTCGTCCAGCAGTGTTGCCAGATGTTCCAGTTGCCCGCGTAATACCTTCGGGCCGCCGATCTGTTGCAGCAGCGTAGCCTCGCCGATCACCGCGGTGAGTTCCACCCGGTCATCGCCACGTAATCGCTCCTGCCGCTTGAGCCGCACCGCCACCAGCTGTTCCACCTGGACGGGACGGATCATGACGTCGGCGCTGATGAGCGCGCGCGCGTATTCCTCGGTCTGCAACAGGCCGGGCACCACCAGGCTGTCGTAACTGCGAATGCTCTCCGCGCCCAGCTCCATGCCGTAATACCGTTGCAGCTCAGGCCCGATCAGCGCCGAGGACCTGGCCCACCAGCCCCGCTCCTTGCTGAGCGCCAGCAGGTCCAGCAGTTCCGCGCGCTCCTCGCCCTCCACCTCGAGCAGCTCCAGCACCGGGCCGATGGTGGTTGCCGTGAGGACGCGGCGGCCCTTCTCCACATGCGACCAGTTGGCCGGCGTGAAGCCCACGCGCTTGGCGAAGGTCGCCGAATCGAAGCCGCACTGCTCGCGCAGTTCGCGCAGGCGCAGGACCAGCTCCCACCGGGCGACAGTGGGTGACACGGGTGCCATGAGCAGTGATGCTACGCCGCAGAACTCGCTGGCGTGTGACTATTGTCATAGTGATTGCCCGGCCCTAAGGTCGGTAGCAGGAGGTTCGCCATGAGCGCGCTGGACCCGTCCTCGTATACCGCCACCCAGGAAGCGCTGGCCCGGTGCCGGCGCTACCGCAAGGAGCACGGTCTCTACGGCGTGGTGGACTCGGCACTGGGCCGAATCATGTTGGAGGTCGGGGCCGTCGGGGCCGTGACCATGCCCGCCGACCTGGGCCACCGGGTCCGCGACCACCTGATCGCGCGGCGGCGCTGCGGGCCCGTCATCGCTCACCCGCGCTCGGGCCGCTGGACCTTTCTGACCGGCCCCACCGACGACTCGTATGACGACACCACTTTGTTCTCAGACCTTTTCCGCGATTGCGCGTCCGTGGCGCAGCCGGGCAGCACCATCGTGCTGCCGTCACCCTCGGATGAGCACACCGCCTACCGCACGTGGATTCACCCGCCGGAAGCGGACTTTCGCCCCGACCTGGCGGAGGTGCTGGCCGCCACCCGCGAGTGCCACCCGGTCAGCGGGTAGGCGCGGGCGTCAGCGTGACGCTGAACTTGTCCTCGACGCGCTTGCTGAATTCGTCCCGGCACTGCTGCACCTTGGCCGGGTCGTTGCCCGCCTTGTTCAAGCAGTCGATCAGGTCGGTGCCGCCGGTGTCCTTGAAGACGACCCACACCAGCACGCCGACGAGGATGCCGCCGATCAGGCTGATGACGCCCATGATGCCGCCCGCCAGCGCCATACCGAAACCACCGCCGGTGCCGCGCCGCGCGCGCAGCGCGGCGATCACGCCGAGGATGATCGCGAGCGCGCCGCACAGCACGCCGATGATGGTGAGCAGCACCGTCCAGAACGTGAGCAGGCCCAGCACGCCGAAGACCAGCGCGGTGATCGCCATGCCCTTGGGCTGCGGCGACTCCTGCCAGTACTGCGGTCCGCCGGGCGGCGGATAGTTACCGGACGGAGGCGGCGGGTACTGACCGTACTGGCCCGGCGGCGGGTACTGGCTCATGAGTCGATGCTATTGCCCGCCGAGCCGGGCATGCATTTCCCATACCAGAATCTCGGACGGCATGTTCGCGAGGACACGCTGGCCGCCGCTGCGCGCCATCCGCACCGCGTCCCCCTCGTACAGGGTGCCGGCCCCCTCCAGCTCCACCTCGCCGCGCGCGAGGAAGACATGCAGGTAGGGGGCTTCGGGCAGGCGGATCTCGGCGCCCTCGCCCGGCAGCTGTGCCACATGCAGGGCGGAGTGGCTGCTGGCGATGGCGATGGCGGCGCGATCCCGGTAGCGAGGCAGGCCCGAGGCCACCGTGATCAGGCCGCCGCCGGCCAGCTCGTCGTCGATCTCCAGCTGCTGATAGCCGGGGGTCAGCCCGGAATCGTCGGGCACCACCCACATCTGGACGAAATGCACCGGCTCCTGATGCTCGGGCGTATTGCTGATCCGCCAGGAATCGTTCTTCTCCGAATGCAGGATGCCGGTGCCCGCGCTCATGCGCTGGGCCAGGCCGGGATAGATGACGCCGTTGTGCCCCAGCGAATCCTGGTGCACCAGGCTGCCGCTCAGCACCCAGGTGACGATTTCCATGTCCCGGTGCGGATGGGTCTCGAAACCCTCGCCGGGCAGGACGATGTCCTCATTGTTGACCAGCAGCAGGCCGTGATGGGTGTTGTCGGGATCGTAGTGTTCCCCGAACGAGAACGAATGCTTCGAATCCAGCCACGACACACGGGTTTTCATGCGGTCGCCGCCACGATGGATATCGATGTGTGGTGTCGTGAGGGTGGACACCGCCGTACTCCTCTCACCGGCGAGCACCGATCGGGTTCCAGGGTAGGGGCCGATACGATGGCCCAACCTGAATTCCGGGTTAAATTCTAGCGCGAGCGCAGCGCTGCCCCGCACGCCGCCGACCAGGTACTACGCTCTCGGCAATCGGCGCGGGCAAATGCCCGGCGATTGTCCGTGGGCGGCGCCGCCACCCGCCCGCCCGCCGCCACGCCCGCCAGCGGGTTTCGGTCGGCGACCGTATCATGATGTGCCGCAAGCGAAACGGGAGGGAGAGCAGGGGGATGCGACCCGAGGTACTCGCGGGCATCGAACGCGAGCTCCGACAACAGGCTGAGAGCGAGGGGATCGCGCATTTCGTGGTGGGCGTGGCTGTCTTCCAGGGCGGAAAACTGCTGGTCGTACGGCGTGTCGCCGAGGGCTCGCACGGGGGGATGTGGGAACTGCCCGGCGGCGGAGTGGAATCCGGGGAATCCTTCGCCGACTGCGTGGCCCGCGAACTGTTCGAGGAGACCGGATTGCAGGTCGTGCAGATCACCGATGTGCTGGGCGGATTCGATTACGCCACCCGCACCAAGTCCCGGGTGCGCAAATACAGCTTCGTGGTCGAGGCCGAGGCCGGTGAGATCCGGCTGGACCCGCTCGAACACGATCGTTTCCAGTGGATCGACTCCGACACCGTCGACAACCTGCCCATGGCCGACGATATGCGCGCGGCCGTCTTCGCGCTGGTGACCACGCACCCGGCCCGGTGACCGCGCCATCGCGGGGCAGCCTGCGCGACCGGCTGGCCGCCGCCGCGGCCGGACTGCGCGAGAACCCCGGCACGCTGCGGCTCACCCTGGTCCGGCTGTCCGGGCAGTTCGGCGACGGCATGTTCCAGGCCGCCCTGTCGGGAGCGATCCTGTTCAATCCCGAACGCCAGACCGATCCGCTGGCCATCGCCGGCGGCTTCGCGGCGCTGCTGCTGCCGTATTCCATCATCGGCCCGTACGCGGGCGCGCTGCTGGACCGGTGGGATCGGCGCCGGGTACTGCTCTACGCGAACGTGCTGCGGGCGCTGCTCATCGTGGTAACCGCGGCCGGACTGCTGGCCGGGGTGCGCGCCACCCCGCTGCTGCTGGGCGCGCTGTCGGTGGTCGGGGTGAGCCGGTTCGTCGGCGCGGGCGTGTCCGCGTCCCTGCCCAAGGTGCTGGCGCAGCGCTGGCTGGTGCCGATGAACTCGGTGCTGGCGACGGTGGCCTCGGGCTGCGCGATCGTGGGCGCGGGCCTGGGCTTCTCGCTGATCGGGCTGATCGGGGCGGGCGACTTCGCCTCGGCGGTGGCCACGGTGGTGAGCGCCTCGGGGTCCATCGCCGGCGGGCTGGTGGTGGCCGGATTCCGGCCTCGCGCGCTGGGGCCCGACCGCGGCGACGACGCCGCGGCGCCGGGCGGGTGGAGCACGGTGCGGGCCATCGCCTCGGGACTCCGCGAGGGCGCGACCGCGGCGTGGCGGTCCCGGGAGGTGACCACGACCTTCCTGGGCATCGGCGCGCACCGCATCGTCTTCGGCGCGGACACCCTGCTGATGGTGCTGGTGCTGCGCCGCGGCGACGAGACCGCGGTGGGCACACACCTCGCGAAGTTCAGCGCGGCCATCACCGCGACCGGGGCGGGCATGCTGACGGCGGCCGTGGTCGCGCCGGTGCTGATTCCCCGGCTGGGCCGCCCGCGGACGGTGGTGACCGGTCTGGTGACGGCGATCGTGGTGCAGCTGGGCCTGGTCACGCCGATCACCGTCGCCACCGGGGCGGCCGAGCGACGGGCGGAGCTGCTGTTGCTGGCGGCGGCCTTCCTGCTCGGGCTGGCGGGTCAGGTCATCAAGCTGACCGGTGACGCGGCCATGCAGATCGATATCGACGACGCGCACCGCGGGCAGGTCTTCGCCCTGCAGGACACCATCTTCAACATCACCTTCGTGCTGGCGCTGACGGGCACCGCGATGCTGATTCCGGCGGACGGCCGCTCCCCGGCCGTGGTGACGGCCGCGGCGGCGGTGTACGCGGGCGGCGTCGTGGCCATTGCGGCCAATTCACGCCGACGGGTCGGTACGCAGCCGGGGTAGGTATCGGCTCGGTCACGCCCCTCCGGCGACACGACGGGAGAACTCGGCGGATGCCGCCCGGACGGCTACGGTGAGGTGGATCCGATCACGGACGAGGAGACGCATCACGGATGACTGCGCGGCGCTCCGAAGCACCTGCGGCCCTTGTGCTCTCGAGCCTGGCAATGGCCGGTGTCCTGCTGCTTCCCTCCGCGCCCGCCGCCGCCGGTCCGCTCGCCCCCTGGGCGCCGCCGCCGTTGAACGCCTGCGGTGAAACGGGATTCGACCCGCTGGCCCGGGAGCCGGACCCGGATGTGCCGCTGCCACAACCGCCGCCGCCCGACAACACCATTCACATCCAGATCCCGGTCCCGCAGTTCACGCCGGTCCCCATTCCGGGCCCCGGACAGGACAACACGCGCATCGATCCCGCCCCGCTGCCCGCGGACCCGTGCGTCAATCCATGCCCGGACCTGCGCAACGACCAGAGTCCCAAGCCGGAAAACCTTGCGCCCGACAGTGACCCGGCCGACCCGCCGGGCGACTCGGCCGACACCTCGGGCGATCCGGGCACCGAGGACGCCACGCCCACCCCGGAACCGGCGCCGCCGCCCGCGCCCGCGCCGCAGGCCGGCGGCGGGTCCGGCGGGATACCGCTGCCGCACCTCCAGATCGACCGGATTCCCGAGACCGTCCCGATCCCGATGCCCGGCGGCGAGCCCCCGGAACCGCAGCCCCAGCCCGCGCCCGCCGTGCAGCCCCTGGCCCCCGCGCCGGTCGCCGCCCCGGTGGCCCCGCCGGAACTCGGCTCACTATCGCTGGCGAACCAGGTGACCGGGCACGGCTCCACCAATCGCACCGATATGCGCTGGTCGGTGGACGGCACCGACCTGGGCATCATGTGGGAGTCCAAGCCCGGGCAGATCGCCGTCGCCTTCGGTGACACCTTCGGCAAGGGCTGGGGTCCGATCGGCGCGGGCACCGGGGACCAGGACTGGCGCAGCAATTCGCTGGCGTTCAGCAGCAATCGCGATCTCACCCACGGCCTGCGGCTCGACACCTTCGCCCAGGACAGCCGCTGCCACGCCGCCGAGATCCTGAACAGCCGCAAGGTCGACAACTTCGAGATCACCACCATTCCGACCTCCGGCTTCGCGCTGAACAAGCGGCAGTACCTGACCTACATGTCGATCGCGCGCTGGAGTCGCCACAAGCCGGGCATGTGGTGGACCAATCTGGGCGGGCTGGCCTGGTCCGACGACAACGGCTCGACCTGGACCAAATCGGAATGGGCGCGCTGGGACAACGTCTTCGGGCTGGGCCGGTTCCAGGTCGTGGGCATGGTGCCGCACGACGGGTACGTCTACATGTTCGGCACGCCCAACGGCCGGTTCGGCACCATCGGACTGGCCCGGGTGCCCGCCGGACAGGTGCTCAACAAGTCGGCCTACCAGTACTGGATCAGCAATACCTGGGTGCCCGCGCTCGGACCGGACGAATTGCTGGCCACGCCGATCGTCTCCGGGACCGCCGGCGAGTTGTCGGTGCGCTACGACCGGTCGACCGGGCAGTGGCAGATGGTCTACCTGGATCTGGACCGCCACGCCATCGTGCTGCGCACCGCCGCCGAACCACAGGGCGCCTGGACCGATCCGGTCACGCTGGTCGACACCGACGAGTATCCGACCGCCTACGGCGGATACATCCATCCGTGGTCGAGCGGGAAGGACCTGTACTTCACCATGTCGGCGTGGAACAGCTACAACGTGTACCTCATGCACGCGAGGCTGAAGTAGGCGCCGCGCAACGGAATCCGCGTCAGTCGAGCCTGCGGAAGCGGAGCGCCTGGCCCGGGCGCGCCTGCGCCACACAGTCCACATCGGCGTCCACGACCACCGCGATCACCGGATAGCCCCCGGTGATCGGGTGGTCCGCCAGGAAGACCACCGGCTGGCCGCTCGGCGGCACCTGCACCGAGCCCAGAGCCATGCCCTCCGTGGGCAATTCACTCGGCACACTGCGGCACAGGGCGGGACCGTGGCGCCGGTTCAGGCGCGCGCCGATCCGGTCGGTGTCCGAGGAGACCGTCCACTCGCCCGCGAAGAGCGCGGTGGCATCGGTGAACCAGTCGGCCCGCGGACCGGGCACGGCGCGCACCGTGAGCAGGTCGTTGCCCAGCGCGGGCACCGGCGCGACATCCACGATGGGCAGAGCGCGCGGCGGTTTGCCGACCGGGAGCCGGTCACCGGGGTGCAGCGGCTCCGGGCCGATGCCGGAGAGGGTGTCACGGCTGCGGGAGCCCAGCACGGGCGCGACCTCGATACCGCCGCGCACCGCCACATAGGTGCGCAGGCCGGTGCCGGCGAAGCCGAGCCGCAGCCGTCGTCCCTCCTCGATCTCCAGCACGCTGGCCGGGCCCATGGGCCGGTCGTCGACGGTGATCGGGGCCGGTGCGCCGGTCACCGCCACCGTGACGTGCTGATCGGCGAGCAGTTCCAGACCGCCCAGCAGTACCTCGATGCCCGCCATGCCCTCCGGATTCCCGACCAGGCGATTGGCCAGCCGCAGCGAGGCCCGGTCCGCCGCGCCCGCGGCGCCCACCCCGGAGTCGAACCAGCCCGGGCGGCCCAGATCCTGAATGGTGGCCAGCGGGCCGACCTTGACGACATGCAGTCCGCTCACGAGCCTGTCCCCTCATCCACGAATCGGACCGGGGTACCCGCGCGCACCAGGGCGGGCGGTTCCCGATCCACGTCCCACATCGATAGGTCCGTGGTGCCGATCAGCTGCCAGCCACCCGGACTGCGGCGGGGGTAGACGGCCGAGTACCCGCCCGCCAGCGCCACCGCGCCCGCGGGGATGACGGTGCGGGACCGAGTGCGTCGCGGCACGCTCAGGCGAGCGTCCGGCGATTCGAGATAGCCGAAGCCGGGCGCGAAACCCACGAAGGCACAACGCCATACGGCGCCGGTGTGCCGGGCGATGACCTCGGAGACGGTCAGGCCGAGCAGGCGCGCGACCTCGGGCAGGTCCGTGCCGTCGTAGCGGACCGGGATCACGACCGGATCGTTCGGGGAGCTGTCGCCGCCCGCCTCCTCGACCAGACGGTCGGTTCGATCCGGCCGCCGACCGCGCGGAAGACCGTCTCCCGCACTGACAGAAGCCGTAGTATCCAGCCGAACCAGCAAGGCCCGCAGATGTTTTCGCACGGAACCCGCCGACCGTGACGAATCCAGGATTACCAGTACGGTTTCGGCGGCGGGCAGGACATCGACCACTCCCGCCGGGCGCGGCCATAGAGCGGACACCAGATCGGCCACCATGGCGGGCAGCGGCGGAATCACCAGCAGCGCACGGTCACCCGCCGCGCGCACCGCGCCGGCACCGTCGAACTCCCCGAAATCGGTCATTGCCGTTCACCCCGGTTCAGGCGAAAGGCCGGACGGAGGCGCCGGATTCGTCGAGCGCGGCACGAATCCGGCGCGCCATCTCGACCGCTGCCGGCGTGTCGCCGTGTACGCAGATACTGACCGCCGACACCGCCACCGTGCCGCCGTCCATACTGGCGGCCTTCCCCTCCCGCGCGATCGACAGCGCCTGCACCACCGCGGCATCCGCGCCCAGCACCGCACCGGGCAGACCGCGCGGCGCGAGCAGGCCCTCCAGCGTGTAGGCGCGATCGGCGAAACCCTCACCGAAGAACGGGGTTCCGGCGGCCATCGCCGCCTGCTCCAGTTCGGTGGCGGCCGGGCCCAGCAGCGCCAGCCGCGCGTCGAACTCCCGCATAGCGGCGACGATCGCGTCCGCGAGCGCGCGGTCGGCGGCGGCCTGGTGATACAGCGCGCCATGGGGTTTCACGTAGCGCACCCGATCCCCGGCGGCGCGGGCGAAGGCGTCCAGACCACCGATCTGATGCAACGTCTCGTCGCGCAGGTCGGCCGGCGTGATGGAGATGACGCGGCGACCGAAGCCGGGCAGGTCACGATGACCGATGTGCGCGCCGATCCGGACGCCCTTCTCGACGGCCAGCGCACAGGTGCGGCGCATGGTGGCCGGATCCCCGGCGTGGAAGCCGCAGGCGATATTGGCACTGGTGACCACGTCCAGCATGGCGGCGTCGTCGCCCAGGGTGTAGTCGCCGAAACCCTCGCCGAGGTCGCTGTTCAGATCCAGCGTCATATGCGTCCTCCAGCTGTTGTCGTGATCCGATTGTGGGCGCACCCGCATCCGGCGACAAGAATGTCACGTCAGAAACTGTGTCATGGATCACAACTGTGCGCTGTCACTTCCGGCGGGCATTCCTTGTCCCATGGACATGAACGACACCAAGAACATTCTCCTCGCCGGTGCGAGCGGCGTCCTCGGCGGCCACATCACCCGCGCCCTGCGGCAGCGCGGCTACACCGTGCTGGCCCTCGGACGGGGCGCCGGCAACGACGTCGTCGCCGACCTCATGGACCGTGACCAGCTGCTGCGCGCGGTGGACGGCCTGACCGTCGACACGGTCGTGCACGCGGCCACGGCGCTGCGCAAGGCGCCCATGCGGCACCGGGACATGTTCGCCACCGACGACCTGCGCGTCACCGGCACCGCCCACCTGGTGGAGGCCGCACAGCAGCTCGGCGCGCGGCGCATGATCGCCGAATCGATGGTCTTCGGCTACGGCTACCGCGACTTCGGCGACCGGGTCCTCACCGAGACCGACGAATTCGGGCGCGGCGGAAGGGGGTCGGCCGTGCGGCACCTGGAAGGCATGCGCGTGAAAGAGGAACTCATGCTGAACACCCCCGGCATCGAAGGGATCTCACTGCGTTACGGCCTCTTCTACGGGCAGGGTGGCACCGAAGCGATCGTCGAGATGCTGCGCAAGCGGCAGCTGCCCGCGGTGCACGACCACGGGCGGGTGCTGCCCTGGATCAACCTCGCCGACGCGGGGGCGGCCATGGCGGCCGCCGTCGAGGGTGGGACCCCGGGCCGCGCCTACAACATCGTCGACGACACCCCGCTCGGCTTCGGGGCGCACGTGCGGCTGGTGGCCGAAACCTTCGGCACCCCCACGCCGTTCACCGTGCCCGGCGCACTGCTGCGTCCCATGTCGTACCTGTACGAGATGACGCGGGCCGGCATGCGGGTCGCGAATACCGAGGCCAAGGCCGAACTCGGCTGGAAGCCGCGGTACCCGAGCTGCGCCGGCGGCCTGCGCGCCCTGGCCGCCGCCTGAACCCGGCGGCCACACGTCAATATGGGTAGACCTCCACCTCGGTCGCCTTCACCGCGAAGTACACCTCGATCCCGGGGGCCACGCCCAGCTGGGCCACCGCGGCCGGAGTCAGATCCGCCGCCAGGCCCGCGGCCGCCCCCGGACCGTCCACAGCACGCACCCGCACGATCCCGCCGCGATCCTCCAGCTCCGACACCCGCACCCGGAACACATTGCGGGGACTGCCCTCCGGATGCTCCCGGTGCACCGCCACCGCCACCGGCGAGAACACCGCCGCCGCCCGTCCACCGGCGGTCCACTCGCCCTCGGACCTGCCGAACACCTCGGCCGTCCCGTCCGTCACCGCGCCCAGACCGGCGCTGCCGCCGCTCACGGCGGCACCCATGATCAGGTTGACGCCGGCGATCCGGGCGGCGAACCGGCTGCGCGGCCGCGCCAATACCGTAGCCACCGAACCGGATTCGATGACCCGGCCGGACTCGAGCACCGCGACCCGATCGGCCAGGGTCACCGCGTCGATGATGTCGTGGGTCACCAGAATCGTCGCGCGCGGACGAGCATCGGACGCGGATTCCCGCAGGACTCTCCGGAGCAGCGACCGCATGGCGGGAGCCACCGTCACATCGAGCGCAGCCATCGGCTCGTCGAGCAGCAGCACCTGGGGGTGCACGGCCAACGCGCGCGCCAGGGCCACGCGCTGCGCCTGACCACCGGACAGCGAACCTGGTGACCGGTCAGCGAATTCCTCCGCGTCGACCGCCCGCAACCATTCCCGAGCCAGCGCCCGCGCCGCACGACCTCGCAGGCCCCGGCTGCGCGGCCCGAACGCCACATTCGCCTCGACCGACAGATGTGGAAACAGCAGGGCGTCCTGCGCCAGCAAAGAGACGGACCGCTGATGCGGCGGGACCGCAACGCCTTTCGCGACATCGGTCAGCACCCGGCTGCCGAGCCGGACCTCCCCTCGGTCCGGAACCGCCAGTCCGGCAACCACATCCAGCAATGTCGACTTCCCCGCGCCGTTGGGACCGAGCACCGCCAGCACCTCACCGGCCGGAACATCCAGCTCCACCTGGAAATCCCGGGCGGCCAGGCATGCCGACACCGCCAGTCCATTCATCCCGGTGCCCCCTGACGAGGTGTCCGCACGGCAGCGACCGACGCGCAGGGGCGACAGCCGTCACGATGGCGGGCGCACGGTATCGGGCAGGTCATCGACTCAGCTCCCGTCGATCCCGAGCAGGGTGCGCAGATGGCGCGGAGCAGGGGAGCCGTGGGCGAGCATGGCGTCGTGCCAGGCGCGCGGGGGAGTGGTGGCCGGGCGAGCGGCGGCGATGGCGGCGACCTCGGTGTAACCGACGAAATAGGTGGAGAGCTGGGTGGAGCTGAGGAGGGTACGGCGCCACTTGCCGGCGGCCTCGCCCTCCTCCTGGAAGCCGCGGTCCAGCATCAGGCGCATGGCCTCGGATTCGGTCATGCCCTCGCAGTGCACCGACTGGTCGAGGATGGCGTTGACGGTCATGCGCAGGTGGGACTTCAGCTGCTGCAGCCGCACCGGCAGGCCGCCGAAACCGGTGTCGGCCATGAGCTTCTCGGTGTAGACCGCCCAGCCCTCGATGAAGGTGCCGCTCCAGCACAGCGCGCGGACAGGGGTGGAACCGCGAAAGCGGCGGGCCCGGGCGAGCTGCAGGTAGTGACCGGGCATGGCCTCGTGCACGGTCAGATTGCGCATCATGTGGTTGTTGTATTCGCGGTAGAACGAGGTCACGCGCTCGGGCGACCAGTCCGCCGGGGTCGGCGCGATGGCGAAAAAGGTGGGCAGCTCGGCGGTTTCGAGCGGGCCGACCGGATCGCAGTACGCCACCGCCACCCCGCGCGCGAACGCCGGCATCTCCTGGATGACCAGCGGATCGTCCACCAGGGTGACCAGGTCGTGCGCGCGGACGAAGGCGGTGGCCTCGGCCAGCGCGTCCGCCGCCACCGCGACCACCGTGTCATCGGCGGGTCGGTCCGCCGACAACTGCGCCAGCGCCCGGCGGACGGTCTCCGTGTCCGGATTCGCGACACCGAGCATTTCGCCTGCCGCGGAATGGATTTCCGCCGTCAGCTGGTCCAGGTGCCGATGCGCGCGGTCCAGGATCTCGCGTGAACTCAGCTCGGTGTCCAGGGTGTGCCAGAGCTTGGCCTCCCACACCCTGCGGCCCAGCCGCGGATCCCGGTCGGCGCCGTCCACCCGGCCGGTGAGCCACGTGGTGAACTCGGTCAGCGCCGAGATCGCCGCGGCGGCAGCGGGTTCGATTTCGAAGCCGGGCACCTCGGCGGCCAGCGCCGGCACCTGGCCGCGCACCATGGCGGCCACTCCGCCGAACTGCCCGATGGCGGTCTCGACGTGGACGCGCGGCATGTCGCCGAGCAGCGCGCGAGCGGTGGCCAGCGCGTCTGGCAGTGCCGTCAACCGGGAGCGCAGCGCCTCCAGCCGCACCTCGGCCGGCGCGAACGGGCGCGCCAGCAGGTGGTGCAGCAACGGTCCGGGATTGTGCACCAGCGGATTCCACTCGTGCTCACGCAGTTCGGTGAGCGCGAACAGCAGCTGGTCGACCTGCTGCTGCAGCAGCGCGAGATCGACGCCGTCCTCCGGGGCCAGGTCGTCCGCGTCGACCTCGGCCAGGGTGTGCGAGGCCTCGCGCAGCAGCTCGGCGTCCCCGCGCACCGCCTCCGCCGACCAGTCGGGGAGCCGATGGTCGGCGCGATGATCGCCGACCGAGGCGGCCAGCTGCGGGTCGGCGGTCAGCAGCGCCTCGACGATGCGCTCGGCACGGGAAGCGAAAATCGGCGACATGGCAGCCACGCTAGCGCGCCTCCGGCCGGCGATACGCGACCAGCACGATCACCGCCGCGACCAGCACCAGCAGCAGCGAAAGCGCCACCGCGGCATCCGGATCGGACTCGCGCTGCAGATAGATCTCCAGCGGCAGGGTGCGGGTCCGGCCCTGCAGGCTGCCCGCGAAGGTCAGCGTCGCGCCGAACTCGCCCAGCGCACGGGCGAACGCCAGAATCGTGCCCGACACCAGCGCCGGGCGCAGCAGCGGCAGCGTTACCCGCCACCACACCGCCGACGGCCGCGCGCCCAGGGTGGCGGCGACGCGCTCGTACCGGTCACCCGCCGTCCGCATCGCACCCTCCAGCGTGATCACCAGGAACGGCAGCGCCACGAAGGTCTGTGCCAGTACGACCGCGGTCGTACTGAAGGCGATCCGAACGCCCAGCGACTCCAGCTCGTGGCCCACCAGGCCGTTCCGCCCGAACAGGTACAGCAGCGCCAGACCACCCACCACCGGCGGTAGGACCAAGGGCAGCAACACCAGCGCCCGCAGCACCGGCAGCACCCGCCAGCCCGAACGGGCCAGCACCGCGGCCATCGGCACCCCCAGCAGCACGCACAGCACCGCGGCCGCCAGCGAGGTGCGCAGGCTCAGCAGCAGCGCCACCCGCGACGACTCCGAGGTGATCAGGCTCAGGAAATGCGACCAGTCCACCGCCCCGGTCAGCGCCACCAGCGGACCGGCCACCAGCACGAAGCCGATGGCCGCCGGCAGCAGCAGCCAGACCGGGGGCTTTCTCACGGCTGCCCGAAACCGGCCTGCTGCAGCGCCTTCCGGCCATCCGGACCGGTGACCAGCGTGACGAAGTCCTTGGCGGCCTGGGCATTCTTCGAATCCGCCACCGTGGCAATGGGATAGGTGTTCACCGCGGTCGTGGACTCCGGGAAGCTCACCGTCGTCACCTTGCTGCCCGCGCCCGCGGCATCCGTGACATAGACCAGGCCCGCATCGGCCTGGCCCGAGGTGACCTTGGACAGCACATCGGTCACCGAGGACTCCTCACTCACCGGCGAAATCGACACGCCCGCACCGGAGGTCACCTTCTTGGCGGCCGAACCACACGGCACCTGCGGTGCGCACACCACCAGCCGCAGACCCGACTTGGACAGATCCGCCAGCGAAGCGACGTGCGCCGGGTTGCCCGGCGGCGTCACTATGGTGAGGACATTCGTGGCGAAGGTCTGCGGCTGGTCGGTGATCCGGCCGCCCTTCACCGCCCTGTCCATGTTCGCCTGATCGGCGGAGGCGAAGACGTCGGCGGGCGCGCCCTGGTTCAACTGCGCCGCCAGATCCGAGGAACCGGCGAAGGAGAAGGTCACCTTCGTGCCCCGGTTCCGATTCTCGAACTGAGTACCCAGCTCGGTGAACACCTGCTTCAGCGAGGCGGCGGCGAAGACCGTGATCGTCCTGGCGTCCCGGGCGTCCGAGTCCGAACCGCAACCCGACAGCAGACCCGCGCCCAGCACCGCGGTCGCGGCAAGCGCCGCACCGGAACGGAAACCTAGGCTGTGCCACCGGTTTCTTTGAACGTTGGGGCCGCGGCGGTCTCCACCACCACCGTGGTGGCCTTCACGCTCGCCCACGCCACGCTGCCGGGCTGCAGGCCCAGCTCCCGCACCGATTCGCTGCTCATCAACGACACGACTGTGAACGGTCCGCATTGCATCTCCACCTGTGCCATCACGGTATCGGCCACCACCCTGGTGACCAGACCGGGAAAACGATTGCGTGCCGAACTGGCACCAGCCATCCGGGTCTGCGGAGTGCGTGCCTGCTCGACGGCCAGTTCCGCCAGCTCGCTGCCCTCCACCACCAGGCGACCGGATTCGTCCTTGCGTGCGGACAGCGCACCGCCGTCGATCCAGCGGCGCACCGTGTCGTCGCTGACGCCCAGCAGCTGGGCGGCGTCACGAATCCGAATGTCGGGCATGACAAGCAGAATAGATCCGCAGATACGGAAATAACAATTGAATTGAACCGTAGATGCGGAGCACAAGACCCCGAGAGGTGTTCCTGTTCACTTTCGTGACGGTGGCGCGGTCACCGGCGGCCAGTACGCTCGAAGCAATCATGGCCACGTATTTCGATCCGAAGGCCTGGTCACCTCTGCGCGCGGTGGACCTGGGCATGGACCTCGGAAGACGCTTGTTCGACCAGAGCTGGCTGGATCAGTGGACCGGATTCACCACCGCCTGGCTCGAACCAGCCGCCGACTTCGGTGCCGGGACAGTCACCGCGCTCATGCCCGACGTCCTCATGACACTGCTGTCCGAGGGCATCCTCAGCCAGTTCGGCGGGCGGGAGGTCAGCGCCACCCTGCTCGGCCACGACCTGCGCGCTACCCTCCACACGCTCAAGGTGCGCCGGCGCGGCGCCCACTTCCAGACCAAAACCGTGCTCACCGGGCTGCTCTGGAACAACCGCCCCATCGAGGAACTCACGGTCATCGCACACGGCGTCCGGCTGATCCCCGGCGTCCCCACCAAACTGCGGACCTCACAGCTCGACCTCAGCGGCGTGATAACCCTTGCGGCACTGCTGGAATGGATCAATACCTGGCAGCCCGACTGGCAACTGGAACCCGCCGCGGACGGGCTCATCCTGGCCCGGCACCGGCGACGCCCGATCCGGGCGCTGGCCACCGCCGAGATCACCGACAACGTCCTGGCCATCACCGTGCACCGAGCCCACTGGCGGAAAGTGCGCGCGCCCAGGCGATTCACCGCACTGAACCCGATCCCGCTGTCGGGCCTGCCCAGCGAGGCGCGCATCCGCCGGGCCGAGCACGTGGGGGAGCACGTGTTCTTCAGCGTCGACCTGCCCGCGACCACCGGCTCGTTCGATCTCGCCCAGATCCGCTCGGCCATCGTCGCGGGGACGACGCTGATCGTCTTCTAGCGCACCCGAACTCGCCGGGCGCTCAGGATTTCCGAGTCGGCCACCACTCGAGCAGGGCCGCCTCGGCCTCCTCGCGCGACATCGGACCGCGATCCAGGCGCAGCTCCTTGAGGAAGCGCCACGCCTTGCCGACATCCGGGCCCGGCTTCAGATCCAGCAGCTCCATGATCGAATTGCCGTCCAGGTCCGGACGCACCCGCTCCAGATCCTCCTGCTCGCGCAGGCGCTCGATCCGGGTCTCCAGATCGTCGTAGGTCGAGCGCAGCGTCGCGGCCCGGCGCTTGTTGCGGGTTGTGCAGTCGGCCCGGACCAGCTTGTGCAGGCGGGGGAGCAGCTCACCGCCGTCGGTCACATAGCGGCGCACCGCCGAATCGGTCCACTGGCCCTTGCCGTAGCCGTGGAAGCGCAGGTGCAGGTACACCAGCCGCGCCACATCCTCGGTGAACTGCTTCGGATACTTCAAGGCGCGCATGCGCTTTCGCACCATCTTCGCGCCCACCACCTCGTGATGGTGGAAGCTGACGCCGCCGCCGGGCTCATTGCGCTTGGTCGGCGGCTTGCCGATGTCGTGCAGCAGCGCCGCCCAGCGCAGCACCAGATCCGGATCGCCCTGCTCCTGATCGATGGCCTGGCGCAGCACGGTCAGCGAATGCTGATAGACGTCCTTGTGCTGGTGATGCTCGTCGATCTCCAGCTGCATCGCCGGCACCTCCGGCAGCACCCGCTCGGCCAGACCGGTCTCGACCATGATGTCGATGCCCTCGGTCGGATATTCGCCGCCGATCAGCTTGTCCAGCTCGGTGCGCACCCGCTCCGCGGTGATGCGATCGATCTCCGGAACCATCTCGACGATCGCCTCCCGCACCCGCGGGGCGAGCTGAAAACCCAGCTGCGAGACGAAACGCGCGGCGCGCAGCATTCGCAGCGGGTCGTCCTGGAACGAATCGTGCGGCAGCGCAGGCGTATCCAGCACCCCGGACAGCAGCGCCTCCACACCGTTCAGCGGATCCACGAACTCCAGCTCACCCAGCGCGCCGATTCGCACCGCCATGGCGTTCACCGTGAAATCGCGACGGACCAAATCACCCTCGAGGGTGTCCCCGAAGGTGACCTCCGGATTGCGCGACACCCGATCGTAGGAATCGCTGCGGAAGGTCGTGATCTCCAGCTGCTGCCCGGCCTTGGCCGCGCTGACCGTGCCGAAGGCCAGGCCGCCGGTGTCCCACAGATTGTCGGCCCAGCCACGCATGAGCTCCTGCACCACCTCCGGACGCGCGTCGGTGGTGAAATCCAGATCGGTGCCCAGCCGGCCGAGCACCGCGTCGCGGACACTGCCGCCGACCAGATACAGCTGATGACCGTGCGCGGCGAACAGCTCGCCCAGCGGGGTCAGCACGTCCGAGAGCCGGCCCAGGGTTATCGCCGCCGCCGCCAGCAAGCGCGTACGACGATCCTCAACGGCTGCTTCCTCGGACTTCGGCGAAACCACGAAAACGCAGCTTAGTCGCTCGGGGTCGCGATCCCCGAAAAGTGCCCGGCCACCCCCGCCGAGCACGCGGCGTGCCGCGCCACGACCGGCGCCTACCAGCTATGGGAGCTCTGTATATATAGGAGCAACCGCGCTGGGGCGGGCAGCAGCGCCGTCCCCTATAGACTGACGCAGTGTCCCCGGCCGATCGCGCGAACAGTCGACGCCGCCAACCCCGGCGGCGTGGTGGTTCGGCCGGTAATGCGGCGAAATCCACCGGTGCGGCCAAGCCCCGCATGCGCACGGTCCGCGAAACCTCCGCGGGCGGACTCGTGGTCGACGGACTCGACGGCCCCAGCGAAAAACGCTGCGCCGCCCTCATCGGACGCACCGACCGGCGCGGGCGACTGCTCTGGTCGCTGCCCAAGGGCCACATCGAAGAGGGCGAAACCGCCGAACAGGCCGCCATTCGCGAGGTGCAGGAGGAGACCGGCATCCACGGCACCGTGGTCGCCGAACTCGGCAGCATCGATTACTGGTTCGTCACCGAGGGCCGGCGGGTACACAAGACCGTGCACCACTACCTGATGCGCTCACTCGGCGGTGAGCTCTCCGATGCCGACGTCGAGGTCACCAAGGTGGCCTGGGTTCCCTTGAGCGAACTAGACTCCCGGCTCGCCTACGCTGACGAGCGCAGGCTGGCCGAGGTCGCCAACCGGCTGATCGACCGGATGGAGAACGGCAGACAATGACGCGCGCGGGATCGCAGCGCACGCTGCTTTCACTCGTCGCGGTAATGCTGGCGGTGCTCACGACGCTGGGAATCGGACCCGGAATCGGCACACCCATTGCCGCCGCCGAACCCACCGGCAGCGGCAGCGGACAGCCCAGCGGACCGAAATTCCTGAAGCTGTCCCTGGATTCGGTGACTCCCAACTCCATCACCGCCACCAGCGACCCCTACTTCGTGGTCTCGGGCACCGTCACCAATATCGGCGACCGGCCCGTGGACGACGTCAGCATCCGCATCCAGCGCGGCGCGGCGGTCAGCAGCCCCAGCGGGCTGCGCTCCACCCTGCGGCTGGACCAGATCAACTACGACATCAACGGCGAATTCCAGGACGTCTCGGAACAATTGACCCCTGGACAGCGCAAGCAGTTCAGCCTCACCGTGGCGCTGCGCTCGGGAACCGATCTGCCCAGCGGCATCTCGTCCCTCGACATCGCCGCGCCCGGCGTCTACCCGCTGCTGCTCAATGTGAACGGCCAGCCCGCGTACGGCGGACAGGCCCGCCTCGACGACGCCCGCTTCCTGCTGCCCGTCCTCGGCGTGCCCGGCACCGACCCCAAACGCGCGCTCGCACAGCCCGCCCCGCCGCCCGCCGTCGATTCCCCACCGGTCGCCACCACCATGCTGTGGCCGCTGGCCGACCGGCCCCGCCTGGTCGCCGGACGGCCCGGCGCCCCCGACGGGCAGGCGCTGCTCACCGACGACGACCTGGCCGCCTCCCTGGCCCAGGGCGGACGCCTCGACCAGCTGCTGTCCGCGCTGGAGAGCGTGGTCAAACCCGACAGCGGACGCGACCGCACCCTCATCAACGCGCTCTGCCTCGCCGTCGACCCGGACCTGCTGCTCACCGTGTCCGACATGACCAGGGATTACCGGGTGCTGGCCAGTCCCTCCGACCCCGACGGGCCCACCCGCTCCGGCGCCGGCGGCCACGCCGCCAAAGCCTGGCTGGAACGGCTGCGCGCGCTCGCACCCGGAATGTGCGTGGTGGCACTGCCGTTCGCACAGGTCGACCCGGCCGCGCTGGCCGCCGCCGGGGACGTCACGCTCGCCGACCGCGCGCTCAACGCGCCCGCCGACCTCATCGACTCCCTGCTCTCGGTGAAATCCGTGCGCGGCGTGGCCATTCCGGACGCCGGCGCCGTGGACACCGACGGCGCCACCCTGTTCGCGCACCACGGCTTCACCACCACCGTGCTCGCCGACAACACCGTGACCACCGGTGACAACCGAGCCAACTTCACCGCCGCCAAGACCCCGCCCGGCGGCGGCGCCCCCGAACCCGGCACCCCCGACATGGTCAACCTCGCCGACATCGCGCTGCCGGCCGCCGCGGGCGCGAACCCGCCCGCCGCGCCCACCGCGCTGCACGCCGCCACCTTCGACATCTGGGCCGCGACCGCCCTGGCCGCCATCGGATCCAATCCGCCCACCCCGCCCTTCACGCCCGACAAGGTCCGCTACGACGTCACCAACGACTCACGGGCAGCACGCCTGCAGGACGCGCTCGGGGCCATCGCGTGGACCGCGCTCAACCCCGAACCCGGCCGGCCGCGCTCGGCGCTGCTGATGCCGCCCCAACAGTGGGGCGCCAATCGGGACGAAGCCTCCGCCGTGCTCGGACAACTGGACCTGCTGGTGAAGAACGGCCTCGCCACGCTGCGGCCCTTCACCGATCTGCTTGCGCAGCAGCCGGATCCGCAGCCCTACCAACTCGACTACCCGAGCGAGGCGGCCGACGACGCGGTGCCCGCGCACTTCGCCGAACCCGTACACCAGCAGGCCCAGCGCATCACCGAGCTGATGAGCGCGCTGGTGGACGTGCCGCAGCAGGAACTCAGCCCACGCGCCTTCCTCACCCCGCTGCGCGACGACCTGATCCGGGTGCTGTCACTGTCCGACCGCCGAGCCGGAGCCGCCGCCGCGGACATCAACGCCCAGCGCCGCCTCGACCAGACCACGAAGACCATGGACAACCTCTACGGCTCGGTGACGGTGCTGCCGCCCGGCGGCGTCTACACCCTCGCCTCCGAGCAGAGTCCACTGCTGCTGGTCGCCCGCAACGACCTGCCGGTGGCCATCCGGGTGCGCTTCAAGATCGATGCGCCGGCCGAGACGAACATCACCGATATCGGCGAGCAGCAGCTGCCCGCCAAGGGGAATCGCTCCTTCCAGATCCCCACCGAGGTATCCGACAGCCGAAACCTGGTCATCCCCATCGCGCTTACCACATCCGACGGTGTGGCGCTCGGCAATGCGGTATCGGTATCCGTGCGCTCCAACGCCTACGGTCAAGTGTTGGCAATAATTACGGCGTGCGCCTGTGCGCTGCTGCTCCTGCTGGTCGGCCGTCGGCTCTGGCACCGCTTCCGCGGCCAGTCCGACCCGGCCGACGAAGGGTTCGAACCCGAACCCCGAGGCGGGGACGACAGTGCGGGGCACGCGGGTAAGCGGGACAAGAAACGACAGGAGGCACGGTGAGCGAGTACGGCGGGCCGCGCTCATCCGGCCGACCCGAGGGACCCGACGGGCCGCCGCCGCGGCGCACGCCGTCCGCGCCGTGGGAACGCGGCGCGCCCCGCCCCGGCCCGCGCGGACCCCAGGGTCCCGCCTCCGGACAGCAGCGCGCGGTTCCCGGCAATCCCCAAGGTTTTCCGGGTCAGCCCTATCCGGGTCAGCCCGCCGGTCCACGGCGGCAGCCGCCGCCCGGCGAATCCGGGCCCATCATGCACCGGCCCCGCTCCGAGCAGGGCCGGCCGGACCCCGCGCAGGACGGTCGCGCCCCGGCCGAAGAGCGCTACCACTGGGGACACCCCGGCACCGAGGGCAATCGGCAGCCGGGCCCCGGCCCGCAGCGTTACCAGACACCCCCGATGTCGAACCCGCGCCCGGGCGGGCCGCAACGCCAGGCCCCGGCGACCGGACCACAACGCCACGCACCCGCCACCGGACCGCAACGTTCGATGCCGCGCACCGCGACCGTCTCCGCCGCACAGGTGGAGGAGAAGGCGGACAACTCCAACGCCAAACTGGTCCGGGACACCGGATCCCTGGCCATCGCGACCCTGATCAGCCGCATCACCGGTTTCGCCAAACAGGC
This sequence comes from Nocardia niigatensis NBRC 100131, assembly GCF_000308655.1. Taxonomy (GTDB): domain Bacteria; phylum Actinomycetota; class Actinomycetes; order Mycobacteriales; family Mycobacteriaceae; genus Nocardia; species Nocardia niigatensis. The sequence goes on from NZ_BAGC01000071.1 coordinate 302,133, forward strand.
GCTACTGCTGACCGTGCTCGGCCCCGCCATCGCCAGTGCCTTCACGATCGGCAGCTCCATCCCGAACATGATCTCGGAGCTGCTGCTCGGCGCGGTGCTGACCGCGATCGTGGTTCCGACCCTGGTCCGTGCCGAGCGTGAGGACGCGGACGGCGGCGCGGCCTTCGTTCGCCGCCTGTTCACCACGGCGCTGACCGTCCTCGGCACCGGCACGGTACTCGCGTTGATCCTCACGCCGGTCCTGACCAAGCACGTCTTCCTCTCCACCGACAGCAAGGTCAATTCCGGGCTCACCACCGCGCTGACCTTCATGCTGGTCCCCGCGGTGCTGCTGTACGGAATGTCCGCGCTGCTCATGGCGATTCTGAACACCCATCAGGTGTTCAAGCCCGGCGCCTGGGCGCCCGTCCTCAACAACTGCGTCGCTCTGGTGGTTCTGAGCCTGTATGCGGTGACCCCGGGTGAGATCACTCTGGATCCGGTTCGAATGGGCGAACCGAAGCTGCTGCTCCTCGGTATCGGCACCACGCTCGGCGTGGCGGTCCAGGTAGCGGCGCTGCTGCCCGCGATTCGCCGGGAGGGCATCGATCTACGGCCGCTGTGGGGGATGGATGCCCGCCTCAAGCAGTTCGGCGGGATGGCCGCGGCCATCATCCTCTATGTCCTGATCAGCCAGATCGGTTTCAGTTTCACGCTGCGAGTCTCCTCGCACGCCGATGTCGCGGGTCCGACCATCTACCAGAACGCCTGGCTGCTGTTGCAGCTGCCATGGGGTGTGCTCGGCGTGACGCTGCTGACCGCGATCATGCCGCGGCTGAGCCGCAACGCGGCCGCCGACGACACTCCGGCGGTGGTGGACGATCTGGGCGCGGCAACCCGGCTGACCATGATCGCCCTGGTCCCCATCGTCACGTTCCTCACCTTCGCCGGACCACAGATCGGCGAGGCGATCTACGGGTACGGCCGCTTCGGCGGCGACGCCGCGCGACTCGGCGAGGCGGTGTCCTGGTCGGCGTTCAACCTGATTCCGTACGCGCTGGTGCTGATTCACCTGCGCGTGTTCTACGCGCGTGAACAGGCGTGGACACCCACCTGGATCATTCTCGGCATCACCAGCGTGCAGATCACCCTGTCCGCGCTCGCGCCCGTCCTCGTCTCCGCGGACCACGTGGTCATCGCACTCGGTGTGGCCCGCGGCCTCGGCTTCGTCACCGGCGCGATCATCGGCGGCTGGCTGCTGCACCGCAGCCTCGGCGATCTGCGCATGGCGAATGTCGGCCAGACCATCACCCGCGTGGTGCTGGCCTCGCTGGCCGGTGGCGCGGTCCTGCTCATCGTGGACAAGGTGCTGGGCCTGCACCGGCTTTCGGACAGCTTCGGCGGCATCGGCTCGCTGGTGCGGGTCGGCCTCACCGCCCTCGTCATGTTCGGCGTGGCCTTCGGCCTGATGCGCCTGCTCGGCATCCCCGAGATCGTGGCCATCACCGTCGCCGTCTCGCGGCGCCTCGGCATCACGCCGCCCGCACCGGATCTCGACCTCGACGGCACCCCGCTCGAGGACATCCACGAGACCACGCTGCTGCCCAAACCGGACCTGCGCGCCGCACCGTACTACTACCGCTTCGACCCGTACCTCGACGCGCAGACCATGGTGCTGCCCGTCATCCGGCCCGATGCGGTTGAACTCACCGAAAAGACCGAGTTCCCGTACCCTGTTCGGCAGGCAAGCGCAACTGCCCAGACCGGCATGCCCGCGGACAGCTCTCGCGGCAAGCCGGACGGTGCACGGACACCGGACGGCGGCTTCCGCACGTCGGATGCCGGCGCAGCGTCTCCGATACATCGGTCTTCGACATACCAGGGCGAAGGAGGAACGAGGGTGAGCGACGACGCGGCGGGCGGTGTCCCGGCCGCCGAATCCGCAACGGCCGCGGGCGGCGGTCTCTCCACGGACACCCCTCCCTCCGGTGAGGCCGGCGGAAAGCCCGGTGGCCGAGCCGAATCCGCGGCACGCGGCGGCGGGGCGGAATCCGCGGCCCGCTCCGGCGGGAACGGCGACCACGAGGAGCCGGACCACCTACCGGAGGAAGCGGACCACTCCGGTCCCGAAACCGGTGTGTACGAGGCCATCTCGCCGCAGATGCCGCCCATGCGGGTGGAGTCGCCGACCAAGCGCATCCAGCGCGGCCCCAAGCTGACGCCCGGCGCGTCCGTGGCGGGCGGTCGGTACCGGCTGCTGGCCGGGCACGGCGGCGCACGCGGACTCAAGTTCTGGCAGGCCCTCGACGTGAAGCTGGACCGCGAGGTCGCGCTCACCTTCGTCGACGCCGACCAGCAGGCCACCGACAACTCCGGACACGATGGGCCGCAGGCCATTCTGTCCCGCACGCTGCGCCTGGGCCGGATCAACTCGCCCGGCCTGGCCCGCGTGCTGGACGTGGTGCGCGGCTCCTCCGGCGGCATCGTGGTGGCCGAGTGGACGCCCGGACGCTCGCTCAAGGAGATGGCCGAGACCGTGCCCTCGCCGATCGGCGCCGCGCGTGCCGTGCGAGCGCTGGCGGCCGCGGCCGAAATGGCGCACCGCGGTGGCGGTTCGCTGTCCATCGACCATCCGGACCGAGTGCGCATCAGTGCCGCCGGCGACGCGGTGCTGGCCTTCCCCGGCACCCTGTCCGACTCGGACGCCCAGTCCGACGTCCGGGGCCTCGGCGCCATGCTCTACGCCCTGATGACCGCGCACTGGCCGATCCGCGTCGGCGGCATCTCGGGCAGCGCGGCCACTGTCGGCGGTCTGCCGCTGGCCGACTTCGGCCCGGACGGAACGCCCGTCGAGCCCAGAACCATCCGGCCCGAGGTGCCCTTCGAGATCTCCGCGGTCGCGGTGCGGTCGCTGGAGTCCAACAAGGGCGTGCGCACCGCCGCCACCGTCCAGCACGTGCTGGAGCAGGCGTCGGTGGTCGACCAGAAGACCGACTTCATCCCCGTGCTGCGCCTGGGCCAGAAGCCGCCCAGCGCCCCCGACGAGACCCTCGCCGATCCGGAACTGCTCGCCGCCGAGAAGGAACGCTCGCAGCGGATGATGTGGATCCTGGTCGGTCTGGGCGTGCTCGCCGCGCTGGTGGTCGGCGTCATCATCTGGTGGCTGCTCAGCGTCTTCGCGCCCGGCTCCTCCAACGCGCCGCTCAACGAACAGCGCAATATCGGCCTCACCACCTCGGCGACGCCGCCGCCCAGTCCCGGCGCGTCCCAGGTGCCGGCGAGCGCCCCGGCCACCGGCGGCGTGCCGGTGCCGGTCACCGGCGCCACGGTGTTCTCCCCGGAGGGCACCCCGGACAATGTGGGAAGCATCGGTGCCGTGCTGGACAACAACCCGGCCACCACCTGGCGCACCGACGCCTACTTCCAGCAGTTCCCGGCCCTGAAGAAGGGCGTGGGCGTGCTGACCACCCTGGGCAGCCCCAGCAAGCTGACCAAGGTGATCATCGAATCGCCCGCGCCCGGAACGCAGGTCGAGATCCGCACCTCCCCGACCGCCTCGCCGACCCTGGATCAGACCCAGCTGATCGGGTCGGCGGTGCTCGGCGACGGCACCACCGAGATCCCGGTGCGCGCCGACCAGCCGGCCCGCTACGTGCTGGTGTGGATCACCCAGCTGGCCAACAACGGCGGCCAGTTCCAGTCCTCCATCGCCGAGATCCGGTTCGAAGCCGCACCGTAGTTCTCGCCCGCTTCATCACCGTTCTCGCCCGCGTCACATTCCGACGGTCATCATCCGTCCGATTCGCCCGGACAGCGCGCCTACCAGGGCTTATTTCGCGCGATCCGGTGCTACCGAATCGTTATCTTCGATATGATCTTGCATACTCTCGGCAAGGGGAGCTCCCGGGCGCCGGCCTCTACGGTCCCGGATGACAGCCGCACATCTCGGTGACGCCCGGCCCGTGAACAGGCCGCGCCCACCGGTCTGAGGGGAAGCATTGTCGTCAGCGAACGAACTCGTGGAAGCACCGCAGGTCAGCGATCGCGACCTGCTCGCCGCCCACGCCGGAGGGGCGCCCTACGCCTTCGCCGAACTGCTCCGCCGCCACCGCGACCACCTCTGGCAGACCGCGCTACGCGCCTCCTACGGTCCCGAGGACGCCGCCGACTCACTCCAGGACGCCCTGCTCTCCGCGCACCGCGCCGCCGGCGCCTTCCGCGGCGACGCCGAGGTACGCAGCTGGCTGCACCGCATCGTGGTCAATGCCTGCCTGGACCGCATCCGCCGCAACAAGCTGCGCCGCACCGAACCCCTGTCCGAGGACGCCGCCGACGAACCACGCTGCCCACGAGACGATTTCGCGGCCCTGGAAGCGAGCCTGCTGGTCGACGCGGCACTGTTCACGCTGCCCGCCGACCAGCGCACCGCCCTGGTCGCCATCGAGCTCGAGGGCTACTCCATCGCGGATGCCGCTGCGCTACTGGGCATTCCGGAGGGCACCGTCAAGAGCCGGTGCGCGCGGGGGCGGCGGCGGCTCGAAGCCCACTTCCGCGCCGCGAACACCGGACATCCGATGAACACCTGAATTTCGCTCGAACACCGCACTATTGGGGGAACCTTGAACGGTTCCGCTGCGTCGGATACAAAGACAGGTCTGCGATTCCTACTCGAGGCCCTGGAGGGGCAATGGAGGACACCGGAGGAGCAATGGCGGGTACCGCGGTACCCACGCCGCCCTTCTCCACCGAGCTGCTCGCCGATCTGCACGGCGGCAGTCTGCCGCCGGAACAATCCGAGCGGCTCTGGCCCGCGGTCCGGCGCGACCCCGAGGCCATGCGCTATCTCAACTCACTCGACCGCGTCGACGATCGCCTGCACGAACTCGGCCGCGACGAACACATCGCCCACCCCATGCCCGCCGAGGTGACCGCCCGACTGGAACGCATGATCGAAGACCTCGCCACCGGCGGTCAGAACCCGGCCGCCGGCCCGGCCCCGGCCGGCCGGAAGGCCACCGTGACCCGGCTACCCGTCGCGCCGCCACCCGTCACCCGCTCCGCCCCGCCGTCCACCACGCCCATGCCGGCGCTCGACGGGTCCATCTTCGACACCGGCCGGCTCGACCCCCGCGAACTCGAGGATCCCGAAACCCCGGCCGTGCCCGAGGACGACACCGACCCCGGCGAGCCCATCCCGCTCGAGACACCCTCCCGCCGCCTGCGCTGGCTCACCGTCGCCGCCGCGGCCGCGGCGGCGATCGCGGGCGCCGTGGTGGCCGTGGACGCCGTCAGCACCCACACGGTCGCCCCGGCCGCCCAACCGGCCGCCGACGCCAATCTGGACCCCGGCCTGGCCCCCGCGGCCGTCCTCACCGCCATGGGCCGCCACGACATCACCGGCCCCCTGGCGGCCGGCAACGCCCTCGCCGCGTGCCTGCAGGCGACCGGGCTGGACCGCCAGGTGCTCGGCTCCCGCAGCGTCGTGTTCTCCGGTACACCCGGCGTCCTGGTCCTGCTGGCCGGCCCCAAACCCCCGCAGATCACCGCCGCCGTCTTCGGAACAGCCTGCGGCCCGGGCAATCCTCAGGTCCTCGCACGTGCCGACATCGGCTAGCGCCCAACGATCCTGGAGATCGGCCTGTGTTTGGCGGCCCGGTTCGATTCTGGACCGACGCAGCGGGGGAGCGAAGCGGAGGAGCGGAGGAGGGAAGAATCGAGCTTGCAGGGCCGCGAACCGCCCCGGAGCGAAGCGGAGGGCAAATAGGAACGGGAACAACACCGATTAGGCTGTTGTTGACCGACACGCTCACGTTCGAGCGATCGAGATTCTGCACAACAGCTTCGGAGGGCCACCTTGAGCACGCCTGTTCGCGACCTGATCATCGTCGGTTCCGGTCCGGCCGGCTACACCGCCGCGGTGTACGCCGCCCGGGCGGAACTGGAACCGCTGCTCTTCGAGGGCACCCAGTTCGGCGGCGCGCTCATGACCACGACCGAGGTCGAGAACTTCCCCGGCTTCCGCGAGGGCATCATGGGCCCCGACCTCATGGAGGAGATGCGGGAGCAGGCCAAGCGCTTCGGCACCGACATCCGCACCGAGGACGTCGACGCCCTCGACCTGACCGGTCCCATCAAGAAGGTGACCGTCGGCGGCGAGGTCCACCAGGCCTACGCTGTGATCCTCGCCATGGGCTCCGCGGCGCGCTACCTGAACGTCCCCGGCGAGCAGGAGCTGCTCGGCCGCGGCGTCAGCGCCTGCGCCACCTGTGACGGCTTCTTCTTCAAGGGCCAGGACATTGTGGTGGTCGGCGGCGGCGACTCGGCCATGGAGGAGGCGACCTTCCTCACCAAGTTCGCCAGCTCGGTGACCATCATCCACCGCCGCGAGGAGTTCCGCGCGTCCCGGATCATGCTGGAACGCGCCAAGAGCAACGACAAGATCCGCTTCATCCTGAACTCGGAAGTCGTTGCGGTGCACGGTGATACCAGCGTCACCAGCCTGACCCTGCGCGACACCCGCACCGGCGAGACCTCCGAGTTCGCCGCCACCGGCCTGTTCGTCGCCATCGGCCACGACCCGCGCAGCGAACTGGTGCGCGGCCAGGTCGATCTGGACGACGAGGGCTACGTGCTGGTCCAGGGCCAGGGCACCCACACCTCGCTGCCGGGCGTCTTCGCCGCCGGCGACCTGGTCGACCACACCTACCGGCAGGCCATCACCGCCGCCGGTACCGGCTGCCGCGCGGCCATCGACGCCGAGCGCTGGCTCGCCGAACAGGGTGACATCACCACCAACACCCTCGATCACGCCGGTCAGCCGGTGGAAGTGAACAACTAAGGAGCTAGGCAATGCCCGACGCCAAGACCAGTGCCACCAAGACGGTGACCGACGCCACCTTCGCCGACGAGGTCCTGCTCAGCGAGAAGCCCGTGCTGGTGGACTTCTGGGCGGCCTGGTGCGGCCCGTGCAAGATGGTCGCTCCCGTGCTGGAGGAGATCGCCGCCGCCAACGCGGACAAGATCACCATCGCCAAGCTCGACGCCGACAACAACCCGGAGTCCGCCAAGCACTACGGGATCCTGTCCTTGCCGACCATGGTCCTGTTCCAGGGGGGCAAGGAAACCAAGCGGATCGTCGGTGCAAAGGGCAAAGCCGCCCTCTTGCGCGAACTGGAAGAAGTTCTTTAACAAGGCTGGATAGAATTTCGGCGCCGCCGGGGGTCTTCGTTCTCACGCATGCTGCCTCCTTCGGCCCCTCGCGCGGGCGCCAGGGTTAGGATGCCTGCACTCGACAGTTGCCGAAATTCGGTCCGGGTCTGAAACAATCGTTCGACGCTCCGGTCGTGCGTAGGTATGAACCGCCGCATGAATGGGTACCCGGGTTGGCGGAAGGAAAGGGCTCTCACGCATGCACCGACTTCGTCACGGCGATACAGGACCAGCCGTAGCAGAGGTTCGGAGCACTCTGGCAAGCCTCGGGTTCCTGCATTCCCGCCCCAACAGCGACCCCTCGGGTCCGATCGGGGAGTACTGGAAGGACGCCGACGCGACCTTCGACCATGATCTCGACTCCGCAGTGCGTGCCTTCCAGCAGCACCGCGGACTCCTGGTCGACGGCGTGGTTGGTCCGGCGACGTACCGCGCGCTGAAGGAGGCGTCCTACCGCCTCGGCGCGCGCACTCTCATCTACCAGTTGTCCGCGCCGCTGTATGGCGACGATGTCGCCACTCTGCAACGGCGACTGCAGGATCTGGGCTTCTATGTGCACCGGGTGGACGGCTATTTCGGCCCGCACACTCACGACGCGCTCACCTCGTTCCAGCGCGAGATCGGGCTCTCCTCGGACGGCATCTGCGGTCCGGACACCCTACGCTCGCTGGATCTGCTGGGCGCCCGCGTCACCGGCGGCAACCCGCACCGCATCGCCGAGGAAGAGGTGGTGCACCGGGCCGGGCCGCAGCTCACCGGTAAGCGCATCGTCATCGACCCGGGTCTGGGCGGACCGGACAAGGGCTCGCCCGTGCCGACCGAATTCGGTGACGTCTACGAGTCGGAGATCCTCTGGGATCTGGCCAGCCGGCTCGAAGGACGCATGGCCGCAACGGGTATGGAGACCTTCCTGTCCCGGCCGTGGGGGGCCAACCCCTCCGACGCCGAGCGGGCCGAGACCTCCAACACCTTCGATGCCGACCTGATGATCTCGCTGCGCTGCGCCAGCAATGACAGCGGTTCCGCCAGCGGCGTGGCCAGCTTCCACTTCGGCAACTCACACGGCTCCACGTCCATGATCGGGCAGGTGCTGGCCGGGTTCATCCAGCGCGAGATCGTGGCGCGAACCTCGTTGCAGGACTGCCGGACCCACGCCCGCACCTGGGATCTGCTGCGGCTCACCAAGATGCCGACCGTCCAGGTCGACATCGGTTACCTGACCAGTGAATACGACTCGTCGGTGCTGACCAACCCGCGCATGCGCGACGTGATCGCCGAGGCCATCCTGATCTCCGTGAAGCGGCTGTACCTGCTGGGTCAGGACGACCAGCCCACGGGGACATACACATTCGCCGAACTACTCGCCGAGGAACTGGCGGCCGCGGACCGGCTCTGATGTTTCACATGAAACAAACCCCTCCAACCCTTTCGGGCTGGAGGGGTTTTTCGTTGGGGGAGTGGCCTGCCTACCGCGTGGCGATGCGGGTGGGCATGGTCAACTCGGCCGCCGCGAGCAGTTGATCGAGCGCACGCTCGACGTCTTCCTTCCACAGGTGCTCGTGATCCAATTCCAGGCGCAGACGCGGGAATCGGTGATGCGAGGCGACCACCTTGAAACCGACGTCCTCCAGGAAGTCGGCCTCGATCATGCACCGCTCCGGTGAGCACCCGGACGGCGCCGAGCCAGGGGAGCGCTGCGGCGTGCCGATCCGCTCGCGCAGCGTCATGGAACCCGTGGATGGCATGGAGGTGGTCGGCGGATCCCGGCGAATGCCGAATGCCTCGATCGCCCGCACACCGCGGCGAACCAGATCGGCCACCACGGCCTGGATGAGCTGTAGACCTATGTCGGTGTCCCGGAACGGCATTTCGGCGCTCAGCGTGGTCAGCAGCACCGCGTCCGGGCTCACCGGGGAAGTCGGGAAGAGACCGGCACGCGGCACCGCGCTCGGCGGTGCGTAGAGCGCGCAACCGGCCGACCGGTCCTCCACCAGAGCGACCTGTCCACACGACCCCCACTGCAACATGACGGTCGAGAGCCAGGCCTCCTTCTCGAAGGTCGGGTCGCTGAAGCTATGGGAATCCGCCGCCACGGCCGGGTCGATCTCCCAGAACACGCATTGCCGCGCATGTACCGGAAGTTTGTCGAGTCCGCCGAGGGTAAGTGCGGTCACGCTGGTCGACACCGCTCTGCTCAGCCTCCAGCTGTCTGATTCATCCACACTCACGCCGCATCACACAGTGCTCGCCAGCAAGAATAAGCGATCAACGCTTTACGCCTCTCCAGGGTCATAGACCCGAACGTCACAGTGACGTTTCCACTGTGACCCCCGGGATGGACCCACTCTAGGGCTTCGACTGCTCCATGAGACTGACGATTCGCTCCAGATCATCGATGGAGCCGAACTCGACAGTGATCTTGCCCTTGCGCTTACCGAGACTCACCGTCACGCGAGTATCGAAGGACTCCGACAACCGCTCCGCCACATCCTGCAGACCGGGCATCTGAATCGGCTTGCGCTTGGGCGCCTGGGGAGTGACCGCCTCCGGATCCCGGTTCGCCAGGGTGACGGCTTCCTCGGTCGCCCGGACCGACATGCCCTCCGCCACAATCCGCGCGGCCAACGCCTCCTGCGCGTCTGCCCCCGCCTCCAACGCCAGCACAGCACGGGCATGCCCCGCCGACAGCACGCCGGCCGCCACCCGGCGCTGCACCGGAATCGGAAGCTTCAGCAGCCGAATCATATTCGTGACGACCGGACGCGAACGGCCGATCCGCGACGCGAGTTCCTCGTGGGTGACGCCGAACTCCTCCAGCAGCTGCTGGTAGGCGGCCGCCTCCTCGAGCGGATTCAGCTGCACCCGATGGATGTTCTCCAGCAACGCGTCGCGCAGCATGGAGTCGTCCGCGGTCTCACGCACGATGGCCGGGATGGCGGGCAGACCCGCCTCCTGACTCGCCCGCCACCGCCGCTCGCCCATGATGAGCTGATAGCGGGGGAGTGGTGCGGACTCGACCTGACGCACCACGATGGGCTGCATCAGACCGAATTCCTTGATGGAGTGCACCAGTTCGGCCAGCGCCTCCTCTTCGAAGACGGAGCGCGGCTGCTTGGGATTCGGCTCGATCTGATCCGGCGGGATCTCCCGATAGACTGCGCCCGCGCCATTCCCGTCGGTGGCCCCCTCGACCGGATCGGGCACCCGATGCAGGTGCGCCGCCGCCGGCTGCGGACCGGCCGGATCGAGGCCGATGACAACATTGGCGGCGGCACTGCCGAGCCCGCCGGGCGTGGTCGCCGGGCCGGTCGGGATCAGTGCCGCGAGGCCGCGCCCCAGTCCACCCTTCTTAGCCTGACTCATCGGCCTACCGACCCCTTCCGTTGTTCACCGTTCACCGCCGCCGAGATTCACTACACACCGGATTGTGCGTCCGCAACGGGCGCCGACGCGGTCTGGCGCGCCGAGTTCCGCGACGCGATCTCACGTCCGGCATCGAGGTAGCTCATCGCACCCCGCGAGCCCGGATCGTAATCGAGGACGGTCATGCCGTAGCCGGGAGCCTCCGACACCTTCACGCTGCGGGGGATGACCGCGCGCAGCACCGCGTCGCCGAAGTGCGAGCGCACCTCCTCCGCCACCTGATCCGCGAGCTTGGTGCGGCCGTCGTACATGGTGAGAACCACGGTGGAGACATGCAATCCGGGATTCAGGTGCGCCTGCACCAGACCGATATTGCGGAGCAACTGACCCACGCCCTCGAGTGCGTAGTACTCGCACTGGATGGGGATCAGCACTTCCTTGGCGGCAACCATCGCATTGACGGTGAGCAGACCCAGCGACGGCGGGCAGTCGATCATCACGTAGTCGATGTCGTACCCGGCGAGGTTGGCCTCCTGGATGGCGGCCTTGAGGCGACCCTCGCGAGCGACCATGGAAACGAGCTCGATCTCCGCGCCGGCGAGGTCGATGGTGGCGGGGATGCACAGCAGGCGCTCATTGTGCGGGCTCTGCTGGATGGCGTCGCTGATGGAGCATTCGCCGATGAGGAGTTCGTAGCTGGACGGGGTGCCCGACTGATGCGGAATGCCGAGCGCGGTGCTGGCATTGCCCTGCGGGTCGAGATCGATGACGAGCACACGCATGCCCTGAATGGCGAGCGCGGCAGCCAGATTCACGGCGGTGGTGGTCTTGCCCACGCCGCCCTTCTGGTTGGCGATGGTAATGACGCGCTGTTCCTTGGGACGCGGAATGTGGGCGTTCGTGCCCGACAGCACCTGGCTCGCGCGCTGCGCTTCCGCGGCAATCGGGGTGTCAGCGGAGATGTTCCCGAACGGGGTACGGCTGAACTCGTCGGCATCGAAGGGACCGTTATCGAGCATGCCGGGAACCCGGGACGTTGTTTCCCGTGAAACATTCGCCGGACCGTTGGACATACAGGCTCCTAACCCGAAGAACTCAAAGACACATGGCCGAGCAGAATTTCGCGCACCTGGCAGCAACGGCCGCGACGCTGCGTTGTCACCGGGGCTGGCTCGAATCGGCTGGAAGTCGTTCACGCTCGACGTTCATTAGCTTGCCAGTAGAGGACACAATACGGAAGTTGAACGGACAGCTTCGCACCACGACACACCTCTAAGTCGCGAAAACTCACCCATGAAGGCGCTCAAAGATCGCAACCGGCTTCATGTTTCACATGAAACATCGCGAGTCCCGGTGTGCGCCCGAGCTTCGCCCCATCCAGCGGAGCTTCGTCAGTGACGCTTCGGGCGGCTGGTCCCCCGACCCCCACCCTTGCGCTCCGCACGGCGCTCGGCGCGCGCCAGCCGCTCGGCACTGATGACATAGGTGGGCGTCTCGAGCACTCCCACACCACATTCCAGTACCTCGGCATGCCCCGCGCCCGCCTTGGTCAGATCGTCGCGATCGCGCTCGAGTTCCTCCGCGGCGCTGATTCCCTTGAGCGCCAGCATCCGTCCGTGTTCATGAACCAGCGGCATGGACCACCCCGCCAGCTTCGCCAGGGGAGCGACCGCGCGGGAGGTGACGATATCCGCGCCGCCCGCCTCCTTCTTCACGCCCGCCTGCTCGGCCCGGCCGCGCACGATGAGGACATTGTCGAGTCCGGCCTCGGCCACGAACTCGGCCAGGAAGACCGTCCGGCGAAGCAGCGGCTCCACCAAGGTGATTCGAAGATCGGGCCGGGCAATGGCGAGCGGGATGCCGGGCAGGCCCGCGCCGCTGCCGATGTCGACCACGCGCACCCCGTGGGGGATCAGGTCACCGATCACCGCGCAGTTGAGAATATGGCGATCCCACAACCGGGGAACCTCACGCGGACCGATCAGTCCGCGCTCCACGCCCGCGGTGGCGAGGGCGGTGTAGTAGAGGCGAGCCTTGTCGAGCCGATCGCCGAAAACGACCGCGGCTGCGGCCGGGGGATCGACCGGACCCGGAGCGGTCATCTCGGTGTCAGGTTCCACGTGAAACATCCTTCCGAACGAACTTGCCCAACCCTGCGGGACTCTCGGGGATCTTGCCCCCGAACCCCCTCGCACGGTGGCGAATTGCGACGGGGGACGACTTCAGATAAGCGTAGGGCCCCCGGGTTTTCACAACCCGGGGGCCCTACCGCACGTGTCCGCGTGTCAGGCGGGGAGCACCACCACGCGGCGGTTCGGCTCCACGCCCTCGCTCTCGCTCACCACACCGTCGAGGGCGGCCACGGCATCGTGGACGATCTTGCGCTCGAACGGGGTCATGGGGGAGAGGGCTTCACGCTCGCCGGTCTCCAGCACGCGCTTGGCGGCCTCGGCGCCGAGCGCGCTCAGCTCCGAACGACGATTGGCGCGCCAGCCCGCGACATCCAGCATGAGCCGACTGCGGACGCCGGTCGCCTGCTGCACGGCCAGCCGGGTCAGCTCCTGGAGCGCGTCCAGCACTTCACCGCGACGGCCCACCAGCTTCGCCAGATCCTTGCCGCCGTCGATGCTCACGACGGCGCGGTCGCCCTCGACATCGAGGTCGATATCGCCGTCGAAGTCGAGCACATCCAGCAGCTGCTCGAGGTAATCGCCGGCGATCTCACCCTCTTCGATGAGCGCTTCCTCGGCGTCGGTCGCGGCGTCCGGTGCCGCAGTCGCTGCCGTCACAGTGGGATTTCCTCCGTCGGTTTCAACAGTCATGGTTGTTTCCTTCATCTGGAGTTGCAAGTCTCAGCGACGCCGCTTCTGATTGGCGCGACCACGATTACCCGACCGCTTCTTACCGGTGGTGGGCTTCGCACCGGGCGCGGGCTTGGCACCGTTCTGGGACGCCTGCGGCGCGTCGGAGACGGCGTCCTCGACGGCATCGGCCCGAGCGTCCTCGACCTTGGCGGCCGCCTGCTTCTTGCGCACGTCGACCGGCTTGGCGCCCGGCTTCGGGGCGTTCTGCGCGCGGCGCTCCAGGGCGGCCTGCTTCTTCTCTTCTTCTTCCTTCTCGATGCGACCGAAGACCAGATGCTGCTGCCCGTAGGTCCAGATGTTGTTGGAGACCCAGTAGATCAGGATGGCGACGGGAAGGAACGGACCACCGACGAGCACACCGAGCGGGAACACATACAGCGCAAGCTTGTTCATCATGGCGGCCTGCGGGTTGGCCGCGGCCTCCGCAGACTGCCGCTCGACCGACGCGCGCGCGTTCAGGTGGGTCGCGATACCGGCGATCACCATGAGCGGAATCGAGACCAGCGCGATGGCCAGCTTGGTCGGCACGCCGCCGTAGTCGGCGAACGACTGCAGCACGGTGGCAGGCTCGGTGATGTACGCCGAGAGGGGAGCGCCGAAGAGCCGCGCGGTCAGGAAGGACTGGACGTCGGCCGCGGAGAAGATGTAGTTCGGGGTGTGAGCATTGTCGTAGGGCGACATGCCCAGCTGCCCGATCCCGTGACCGGTCCGGTTGAACGACCGCAGCACGTGGAACAGACCCAGGAACACCGGAACCTGCAGCAGCACCGGCAGACAGCCCATGAGCGGGTTGAAGCCGTGTTCCTTCTGCAGCTTCTGCATCTGGACCGTCATCTCCTGACGGTCGTTCTTGTACTTCTTCTGCAGTTCCTTGATCTGGGGCTGCAGCTCCTGCATCTGCCGGGTGGTGCGCACCTGCTTCACGAACGGCTTGTAGAGCACGAGCCGCAGTGTGAACACCAGGAACACCACGGCCAGTGCCCAGGCGAATCCGCTGTTCTTGCCCAGCACATACCCGAATGCCTGGTGCCAGAACCACAGAATGGCCGACACCGGGTAATAGATGAAGTCGAGCACGGCGCTATGCACTCCCGTCGTTCGTATCGCCGGTCACCGCGGGCGATGATCCTTCGTAAGCTGATGCCGCGTGCCGGTGCTTGCGCTCCGGTACGGGGTCCCACCCACCAGGGTGCCAGGGCGCACATTTCGCCAATCGGACGGCCGTCAGTCCGAGCCCGACGAACAGTCCGCGGGTGCGCAACGCCGTCACCGCGTACTCACTGCACGAGGGGGTGAAGCGGCACACCGGCATACGGGTGGGGGAGATATAGGTCCGATACAGCTCGATGAGGAATATCAGAGCTTTGGCCGGTAGCCGCGCAGCGGCGCGCAAGGCATTCATGAGAGAGTGCCGAGCTTGCGCAGACCACTGTGCAATTGGCGCAGCAGCTCGTCCGAGGGCGCGTCGGCGGCACCCGGCAGGGCGCGAATGACAATGTCTGCGCCGCCGGGCAATTCGGCCGTCAAGCTTGCGCAGATATGACGCAGGCGGCGGGCCACCCGGTGGCGTACCACCGCCGGACCCACCGCCTTGCTGACGATCAAGCCGAAACGCGGACCGCCCACCCGGATGGCCGGGGTCGATCCGCTCGACTGATCGTCGTGTAGCAGTACGTGCACAACGAGGTCCCGTCTCCCGATCCGCCGGCCCTGGCGCACCGTCCGGGAAAAGTCGATGCGCCGGTGCAGCCGGTAGGGCTCAGGCAGCACCTGAGCGTCCAGCGGAGTGCGGGCGAATGGGGGACCGGAGACCGGACAGCGAGTCGCTCATACGACGCCGCATCCGGGGTTACCGAATCAGGCGGTCAGCTTGGCGCGGCCCTTGCCACGTCGAGCCGACACGATGGCGCGGCCCGCACGGGTCCGCATCCGGAGACGGAAGCCGTGAACGCGCGCCCGACGACGGTTGTTCGGCTGGAACGTCCGCTTGCCCTTGGCCACGGTCAACACTCCTCTAGGTGGTGGGCATCCGGTGACGCCCGAAGCTTGTCGGTGAAACGGTGCTCTCGACGGACCGGAGTCCCTCGGCGCAATACCCTTGTCGGCACGGGCAGCAGACAGCCGCCACCGCACCATAGGGTGACTGTAGAAGGGTACTTACCCCCCGGACGAGGGTCAAACTCGGGGGTAGACGCCCGATTTCGGCACTGGATCGATCGTTCCGCGTGGCGTTTCCTGGGCGTTCGTGTCGCGGCGTGGGCGTCGTGTACGGTCCTTTCCAGTCCTTCGCTGCGACCGCGGTTGACTTTGCCAGCTGATTGCTGTGAACCCGCAGGTACGCGCCCGATTCGGGGAATCAGACACGCGGTCGCGTGTATCCCCAGGTTGTCCACATCTGTGGATAATTGTGTGGAAAGACCCCTGGAGTGGCATATTCGTAGGGCCGACGGTGCTTCGCCGACGCCCGGTGACTGGGGGAGCCGAGCAGCGAGACCGTCTGCTCTCCAATCGACCTACATCCGGGGAGGACTGCGTTCGTGGACGACGAGCAGAATGTGCTGACGGCTGTCTGGCCGGAGGTGATCGCCGAGTTGGCGAGTGGTTCCGCGGATGGGGAGATCCAACCGGTCAGCAAGGCCCACAAGGCGTGGCTCAACACTATCGAACCCATTACCTTCGCGCAGGGGTTCGCGCTGTTGTCGGTGCCGGGCACGATGGCGCAGGTGACGGTCGAGCGCGACCTGCGTGAGCTCATTCTGCGATCTCTGGCCCGCCGCGGTCTCCAGGTCGAGGGACTGGGTGTGCGCATTCGCGCGCAGCAGCATCCGCCCGCCGGTCGCTCGGGGAATGCCCCGCGGCACGCGCGCATGACCTCCCGGCCCGAACGCCCGCGCGAACCCGAGCCGGCCCCGCCCGCATACCAGCCCGAGCCGCCGATGGCGGAACGTCCACAGCCGATGTATCAGAATCCACAGGAGTACGCGGCGCCGCGCTACCTGCCTCCCCAGGACTACCCGGCCGAGTACGACGACCACGATGCTTATCCACCTGTGGAATTCGGGCAGTCGCCGATGGCCGAAGAGTTGCCGATGTCTGCGCCGGATCGTCCGATGCCGATCGGGGAGCCGCCGACCGCGCCCCGGCGGCGAGACAACCATCGCAGCGCGCCCATGCCGCCCGGGCAGGAGTCGCTGTTCTCACCCGACCCCGACGACGAACCGGTCCGGCCCGCTCCGCAGCGGTATTCCGACGAACCGCAGCGGTATTCCGATGAAGCGGCCCCGCAGCGGTACTCGGATGAGCCCGCGCCCCAGCGTTATTCGGACGAGCCCGCGCCGCGGTATTCGGATGAACCGGCCGCACGCCGTCCGGTGGACGAGTCGCACGACGACGAGCCGGTGGTCAATGTCCGCAATTCCTGGCCGACCTATTTCAACCGGACGCCCGAACGCGAGCCCGCGCCCGCGCAGTCCTCGGCCAGCCTGAACGCGAAGTACACCTTCGACACCTTCGTCATCGGCGCCTCCAACCGCTTCGCGCACGCCGCGGCGGTGGCCATCGCGGAGGCGCCGGCACGCGCCTACAACCCGCTGTTCGTCTGGGGCGCTTCGGGTTTGGGCAAAACACACCTGCTCCACGCGGCCGGCCACTACGCGCAGCGGCTGTTCCCGGGCATGCGGGTGAAGTACGTGTCCACCGAGGAATTCACCAACGACTTCATCAACTCGCTGCGTGACGACCGGAAGGTGGCGTTCAAGCGCCGCTACCGCGAGACCGACATCCTGCTGGTCGACGACATCCAGTTCATCGAGGGCAAGGAAGGTATCCAGGAGGAGTTCTTCCACACCTTCAACACCCTGCACAACGCGAACAAGCAGATCGTGGTGTCCTCCGACCGGCCGCCCAAGCAGCTGGCGACGCTGGAGGAGCGGCTGCGCACCCGGTTCGAGTGGGGTCTCATCACCGATGTGCAGCCGCCGGAGCTGGAGACCCGCATCGCGATCCTGCGCAAGAAGGCCCGCATGGACCGCCTGGACGTGCCGCACGATGTGCTCGAGCTGATCGCCAGCCGGGTGGAGCGCAATATCCGGGAGCTGGAGGGCGCGCTGATCCGCGT
This sequence comes from Nocardia niigatensis NBRC 100131, assembly GCF_000308655.1. GTDB lineage: Bacteria > Actinomycetota > Actinomycetes > Mycobacteriales > Mycobacteriaceae > Nocardia > Nocardia niigatensis. The sequence goes on from NZ_BAGC01000071.1 coordinate 319,665, forward strand.
CACCGCGTTCGCGTCGCTGAACGGGCAGCCGCTGGATCTGTCGCTGGCCGAGGTGGTGCTGCGGGATCTGATGCCCGACACCGCGACGCTGGAGATCACAGCGGCCACGATCATGGCCGTGACCGCGGAGTACTTCAACACCACGCTGGAGGAGCTGACCGGTCCGGGTAAGGCGCGGCCGCTGGCGCAGGCCCGGCAGATCGCCATGTATCTGTGCCGCGAGCTCACCGATCTATCCCTGCCCAAGATCGGCCAGGCCTTCGGCCGCGACCACACCACGGTCATGTACGCGGAGAAGAAGGTGCGCAAGGAGATGACCGAGCGGCGCCGGGTGTACGACCAGGTTCAAGAACTCACAGCCCGAATCAAACAACGTTCCCGCTGATCCACAGTCCACAGGACCCCACGTCGTCTGACGTGGGGTTCTTTGTTTTCCAGGGGTGTGGATTCCTCGAGGAGTCCTCGAGGAAGACGTGTGGACTCCTCGAGGAATCCCACTGTTGTGCACCGGTTCACCCCCAGGTCGTCATACACAGGGGTGCACAACTTTTCGTGCACAGTTCCCACAGGTGAATTCATCCTCGAGGGCTGACCTGCCCGGATGCGCTGAGAGGGTTGTGGATTCCTCGAGGAGTCCTTGTCAGGTCCTCGAGGAATCCTCGAGTTGTCCCCGGTTTCGCTCAGATGTGGGCAGCATGGCCCGGAACGGGGGACCAACTCGAGGATGGCTCGAGGAGCAATGTGGAGTAGCGGGTCAACTCCACAGCCACGCGTTGTTCATCCTCGAGCCACCCCGACGACATCCACACGCCGCCGCACCCTCCGACCTGGGCGAATGGCCGAAGTCCACAGAACTAACAGGACCTACTACTACTTCAGTTCTTCATCTAGAGAAGGTTCTTCTAAAACAGGGTGTGTGGAAACTCGGGTTGGGAGCGCACGGTTCGACGGCAGCCCCTCCCCAACCCGATCGGGAGGCAAGGAGGAGAAGGGAATCCGATCCGTACTCATCGCACGGATCGCCGGATGGCCCGGAGGGTCGGCGTAGGCACGTCGGTACCGCGCGGGTACGGTTTGGTGTCGGCCCCGTGTGCGAGACTGCCGATTACCGATCAGAAGATCCGAACGACCGACAGTGGAGAGGACAGACCGGGCGATGGAGCTTGCAAGCATGAAGTTTCGAGTCGCCCGCGAGGACTTCGCCGAATCCGTAGCCTGGGTGGCCCGTAGCCTGCCGTCGCGGCCTCCGGTTCCCGTGCTCGGCGGCGTGCTCCTCGTGGCTGACGAGGACGGCCTGACGGTGTCGGGCTTCGACTATGAGGTCTCCGCGCAGATGCGGGTGGCCGCCGAGGTCGCCGGTCCGGGTCAGGTGCTGGTGTCGGGCCGCCTGCTGGCCGATATCACCAAGGCCCTCTCCAACAAGCCCGTCGACGTGTCGGTGGACGGCACCCGGGTGCTGATCGCCTGCGGCAGCGCCAAGTTCTCCCTGCCGACCATGCCGGTCGAGGACTATCCCCAGCTTCCCGAGCTTCCTCCCCAGACCGGTGAGCTCGCGGTGGAGCTGTTCTCCGAGGCGGTCTCGCAGGTGGCCGTGGCCGCCGGCCGCGACGACACGCTCCCCATGCTCACCGGTATCCGCGTCGAGATCGAGGGCCCCAAGGTGGTCCTGGCCGCGACCGACCGCTTCCGGCTCGCCGTGCGCGAGCTGGAATGGCAGCCGGGTCGCGCCGACGTGGAGACCGCGGTGCTGGTCCCGGCCCGCACCCTGTCCGAGTCCGCGAAGACCCTCGGAGCCTCCGATCAGCCGGTGCAGCTGGCGTTCGGCACCGGCACCGACGGCCTGCTCGGCATCGTGAACGGCGGCCGCCGCACCACCACCCGTCTGCTCGACGCGGAATTCCCCAAGTTCCGTCAGTTGCTCCCCAAGGAGCACACCTCCCTGGCGACCATCGCGGTGAACGCGCTGACCGAGGCCATCAAGCGTGTGGCCCTGGTGGCCGAGCGCGGCGCCCAGGTGCGGCTGGAGTTCTCCGAGGAGGGCCTGCTGCTCTCCGCCGGTGGTGACGACGCCGGTCGCGCCGAGGAGTGGCTGGAGGCCGAGTTCCGCGGTGAGCCGCTGACCATCGCCTTCAACCCCGGCTACCTGCTCGACGGCCTGTCGGCCTCGCATTCGGACCGGGTGACCTTCGGTTTCACCACCCCCAGCCGCCCGGCCGTGTTCCTGCCGGCGCCGGAGGAGGAGCCCGCCCAGCTGGAGTCGGGCGCGTTCTCGGCGCTCAGCGGCAGCTATATCTACCTGCTGATGCCGGTGCGGTTGCCGGGCTGAGCCGGCCGGCGACCACCTCGACTCGGCACGGACGCCCCACCTGTGCACACTGTTGACAAACCTGTGCAGAACTCGGCGTGCGTGGGTGGTTCGCCGCGTGCGTCCGGGTATCCCCAGCCGGGGCCGGTCGTGGAGCCGATCGCGGGCATGGTGGACTAGCCGAATGCACGTGCGTGCGCTGTCACTGCGCGATTTCCGGTCCTGGGAAGCCGCCGAGCTCGAACTCTCGCCCGGTGGAACGGTTTTCCTGGGTTCCAACGGGAACGGCAAGACCAATCTGATCGAGGCGCTCGGCTATCTGTCCACACTCGGTTCACACCGGGTGGCGGCGGACGCCCCGCTCATCCGCCTGGGCGCGCAGAAGGCCCGGATCGGCGCGACGGTGGTGAACACCGGCCGTGAGTTGCGGGTGGACATGGAGCTGAATCAGGGTGCGGCCAATCGGGCCCAGATCAATCGCTCACCGGTGCGCCGGCCACGGGAGATCCTGGGGATTCTGCAGACCGTGCTGTTCGCGCCGGAGGATCTGTCGCTGGTGCGCGGGGATCCGGGCGAGCGGCGGCGTTTCCTGGACGAACTGGCCACCGCCCGCTTGCCGCGGCTGGCCGGGGTGCGCGCGGATTACGACAAGGTGCTGCGGCAGCGGTCGGCGCTGTTGAAAACGGCTGGGCGCAATGCCCGTTCGGGTGCCAGGGGCGCGGAGATGAGCACCCTCGATGTGTGGGACGGCCATCTGGCGGCGCACGGCGCGGTGCTGCTGGCGCAGCGGCTGCGGCTGGTGCACGACCTTTATCCACATCTTGCACAGGCTTATTCAGGTATCGCGCCCGAATCCCGGCCCGCCACAATCGGTTACCGCAGCGCGAGCCTGCCGCCGGAATTCCTGGATCCCGCGCGTGTTCCCCAGGCCGAGGACGAGGCGGCGCTGGAGGCGATCCTGCTGCGGGAGCTGACTGCCGCGCGTCCCAAGGAGCTGGAGCGCGGGGTGTGCCTGGTCGGCCCGCACCGCGACGATCTGGAGCTGATGCTGGGTTCGGCGCCCGCCAAGGGTTTCGCGAGTCACGGCGAGTCCTGGTCCTTCGCCTTGGCGTTGCGGCTCGGGGCATTCGAGCTGTTGCGTTCCGCCGGAACGGATCCGGTGCTGATTCTCGACGACGTGTTCGCCGAACTGGATCGGCGCCGCCGGACCGCGCTGGCCGCGGTCGCCGCCGGCGCCGAGCAGGTGTTGATCACGGCCGCGGTGCCGGAGGACGTCCCGCCGGAATTGGATGCGGCGCCGCTGCGGGTGGAGACGACGGGCGAGGCCGATCATCGGGCGTCCCGGATCGCCGAGTCGGCGTCGACGTGACATCGCGGTGGAGTTGCGGTGACGTCGCGGCGCGATTGCGGCAGCACGCGTCGTGGCGGTGAGTCCGTCGGTGCGATACGGCAGAATCACGTGACGAACCGACGGTGATCATCGGGATTCCCAGGTGTGGAAGGAGTTGTGGATGACCGAGCCGACCGAAGCGGACGACCGCACCCCGTCCGAGGCGAATTCCGGTGCGGCGGGCCCGGAATCGGAGTTGCGGGGCGTCGACCTGGCCCGGCGCGCGCTCGAGGAGGCCCGTGCCGCGGCGCGCGCGGCCGGTAAGTCGGTCGGTCAGGGCCGGGCTTCGCCACGCAAGGGCGGTGTCCGGGCGTTGCGCCGGCGCAGCGGCTGGTCGGGCGCGCATCCGGATGAACGCGATCCGCAGACCCTGGCCTCGCTGGCCATGCAGCTGGCCAAGGGGCGCGGCTGGTCGGCCAAGGTCGCGGAGGGCACGGTCTTCGGCCGTTGGGCCAGCGTGGTGGGGGAGGACATCGCCTCGCATGCCCAGCCCATCTCGCTGGAGAACGGCATTCTGAGCATTCAGGCCGAGTCCACGGCCTGGGCGACCCAGTTGCGCATGTTCCAGTCCCAGATCCTCGCCAAGATCGCGGCGGCGGTCGGCAACGGTGTCGTCAAACAGCTCCGGATCAACGGTCCGACCGCGCCGAGTTGGCGCAAGGGCGAGCGGCACATCAAGGGCAGGGGCCCGCGCGACACCTACGGGTAGATCGCGAATTCCCGTTCGGGTGCGTTTGTTTCACGTGGAACGTCCGAAGATCGCTGAGAACCCTCGCGCAAACGGCTCCGGGGCCGCGCTCGCATCGCCCGCTGAGGCTTCCGGAACCCCCCGCACCCATAACGGGTCATGTCGCTGGTCGATTTCATGACCCTACGGCCCACTCAGGGGTGTCATAGGTGGGTTCTCTGTCGGTCGTACCAGTAGGATGGGGGAGTAACTAGCGGCGATACCTCCCGGTGCGTTCCGTAGCGCTCGCGCGTGAGCCCCCGTAATTCTCGAGCAGACACCGTCTGGCGTACTCGAGCAGACAGCGTCTGATGGGCTTCACGCGCGCCGCCGCACTGTGCCGGGAGGATCAGCAAGTAAGGAGAGCTACCCACCAGTGGCTGCCATGGACTCCAACGCAGAAGGCTCGACCAAGCAGGGCAATCAGTCGTACAGCGCGAACTCGATCACGGTGCTCGAGGGGCTCGAGGCGGTTCGCAAGCGCCCCGGCATGTACATCGGTTCCACCGGTGAGCGCGGCCTGCACCATCTGATCTGGGAGGTCGTCGACAACTCGGTCGATGAGGCGATGGCCGGGCATGCCACGCGTGTCGATGTCACGCTGCTGGCCGACGGCGGCGTCGAGGTCGTCGACGACGGTCGTGGTATCCCCACCGATATGCACGCGCAGGGGGTGCCGACCATCGAGGTCGTCATGACCCAGCTGCACGCCGGCGGCAAGTTCGACGGCGAGTCCTATGCGGTGTCCGGCGGTCTGCACGGTGTCGGCATCTCGGTGGTGAACGCGCTGTCCACCCGCCTCGAGGCCGAGGTGGACTACGGCGGCCACCACTGGACCCAGGAGTACAAGGACGCCAAGCCGGGCAAGCTGATCCAGGGCGAGGCGACCAAGAAGACCGGTACCACCATCCGGTTCTTCCCGGACCCGGACATCTTCGAGACCACCACCTTCAGCTTCGAGACGGTCGCGCGCCGCCTGCAGGAGATGGCCTTCCTGAACAAGGGTCTCACCATCACGCTGACCGATCAGCGCATCCACGAGGGTGACATCACCGATGAGGTGGTGAGCGAGACCGCCGAGGCGCCCAAGCATCTCGACGAGAACGCGCCCGCGGCCGAGCCGAAGGTGAAGACCCGCACGTACCACTACCCCGGTGGGCTGGAGGACTACGTCCGCCACATCAACCGGACCAAGACGCCGATCCACAACTCGATCGTCGGCTTCACCGGCAAGGGCACCGGCCACGAGGTCGAGGTCGCGATGCAGTGGAACTCGGGTTACTCAGAGTCTGTCCACACCTTCGCCAACACCATCAACACCCACGAGGGCGGTACCCACGAGGAGGGCTTCCGCGCGGCGCTCACCACGGTGGTGAACAAGTACGCGAAGGACAAGAAGCTTCTCAAGGAGAAGGAGGGCAACCTCACCGGTGACGACATCCGTGAGGGTCTCGCCGCCATCGTGAGCGTGAAGATCGCCGACCCGCAGTTCGAGGGCCAGACCAAGACCAAGCTCGGCAACACCGAGGTGAAGTCCTTCGTCCAGCGCACCTGCAACGAGCACATCTCGCACTGGTTCGAGGCGAACCCGGCCGACGCGAAGACGATCGTGCAGAAGGCGGTGTCGTCGGCGCAGGCCCGGGTGGCCGCGCGGAAGGCGCGAGAGCTGGTGCGGCGCAAGTCCGCCACCGATATCGGTGGCCTGCCGGGCAAGCTGGCCGACTGCCGTTCCAAGGATCCGAGCAAGTCCGAGATCTACATCGTGGAGGGCGACTCCGCCGGTGGTTCGGCCAAGTCCGGCCGTGACTCCATGTATCAGGCGATCCTGCCGCTGCGCGGCAAGATCATCAATGTGGAGAAGGCGCGCATCGACCGCGTGCTGAAGAACACCGAGGTCCAGTCGATCATCACGGCGTTCGGCACCGGTATCCACGACGAGTTCGACATCAACAAGCTGCGCTATCACAAGATCGTGCTGATGGCCGACGCCGATGTCGACGGCCAGCACATCTCGACGCTGCTGCTCACCCTGCTGTTCCGCTTCATGCGCCCGCTGGTCGAGCACGGTCACGTGTATCTGGCCATGCCGCCGCTGTACAAGCTGAAGTGGCAGCGCAGCGAGCCGGAGTTCGCCTACTCCGACCGCGAGCGCGACGGGCTGCTGGAGCGCGGCCTGGCGGCCGGCAAGAAGATCAACAAGGACGACGGCATCCAGCGCTACAAGGGTCTCGGTGAGATGAACCCGAAGGAGCTGTGGGAGACCACCATGGATCCGAGCGTGCGCGTGCTGCGTCTGGTCACGCTGGACGACGCGGCCGCGGCCGACGAGCTGTTCTCCATCCTCATGGGTGAGGACGTGGAGGCTCGCCGCAGCTTCATCACTCGGAACGCCAAGGACGTCCGGTTCCTCGACGTGTAATTCGCGCCGGCGGCGGCCTTCCGGGCCTCCGCGTGCGCGCCGCGAGGACCACCCACTACTTCTGACGGAGACCTATCCATGACTGAGACTTCGCTTCCGCCCTCGGGTGGCGACCGCATCGAGCCGGTCGACATCCAGCAGGAGATGCAGAACTCCTACATCGACTACGCCATGAGCGTGATCGTGGGCCGTGCGCTGCCCGAGGTGCGCGACGGCATGAAGCCGGTGCACCGCCGCATCCTGTACGCGATGTACGACAACGGGTATCGGCCCGATCGCGGCTATGTGAAGTCCGCGCGCCCGGTCGCCGACACCATGGGTAACTATCACCCGCACGGTGACTCGGCGATCTACGACACCCTGGTGCGCATGGCGCAGCCGTGGGCGATGCGGTACCCGCTGGTCGACGGCCAGGGCAACTTCGGTTCGCGCGGTAATGACGGTGCGGCCGCCATGCGTTACACGGAGTGCCGCCTGACGCCGCTGGCGATGGAGATGCTGCGCGAGATCGACCATGAGACGGTCGATTTCATCCCGAACTACGACGGCAAGACCCTGGAACCGGTCGTGCTGCCGAGCCGGGTGCCGGCGCTGCTGATGAACGGCTCCAACGGTATTGCCGTCGGTATGGCCACGAACATCCCGCCGCACAACCTGACCGAGCTGGCCGAGGCCATCTACTGGGCGCTGGACAACCATGAGGCCGACGAGGAGGCCACGCTCGCGGCGTGCATGGAGCGGGTGAAGGGTCCGGACTTCCCGACCTCGGGCCTGATCGTCGGGACCCAGGGCATCCATGATGCGTACACCACCGGTCGCGGTTCGGTCCGCATGCGCGGTGTGGTGGAGATCGAGGAGGACAACCGGGGTCGCACCACGATCGTCATCACCGAGCTGCCGTACCAGGTCAATACCGACAACTTCATCAACGCGATCGCCGAGCAGGTGAAGGACGGCAAGATCGCGGGTGTCTCCGACATCCACGACGAGTCGTCGGACCGTGCGGGTCTGCGCATCGTGGTGACGGTGAAGCGTGACGCCATCGCCAAGGTGGTGCTGAACAACCTCTACAAGCACACTCAGCTGCAGACGTCGTTCGGCTGCAACATGCTGTCGATCGTCGACGGGGTGCCGCGCACGCTGCGTCTGGATCAGATGATCCGGCTGTATGTGAATCACCAGTTGGACGTGATCATCCGGCGTACCCGGTACCTGCTGCGCAAGGCCGAGGAGCGGGCTCACATCCTGCGCGGTCTGGTGAAGGCGCTGGATCAGCTGGACGCGGTGATCGCGTTGATCCGCCGGTCGGCCGATACCGAGACCGCGCGCACCGGCCTGATGCAGTTGCTGGAGATCGACGAGATCCAGGCGACCGCCATCCTCGACATGCAGCTGCGCCGCCTGTCGGCACTGGAACGTCAGAAGATCCTGGACGAGTTGGCCAAGATCGAGGCCGAGATCGCCGATTTGAACGACATTCTGGCGAAGCCGGAGCGGCAGCGCGCGATCGTCCGTGACGAATTGGCGGAGATCGTCGACAAGTACGGCGACGACCGCCGCACCAAGATCATCGCGGCCGACGGCGACGTGCAGGACGAGGATCTGATCGCCCGCGAGGACGTGGTCGTGACGATCACCGAGACCGGCTACGCCAAGCGCACCAAGACCGACCTCTACCGTTCGCAGAAGCGCGGCGGCAAGGGCGTGCAGGGCGCGGGTCTCAAGCAGGACGACATCGTCAAGCACTTCTTCGTCACCTCGACCCACGACTGGCTGCTGTTCTTCACCAACAAGGGTCGGGTCTACCGGGCCAAGGCGTACGAGCTGCCGGAGGCCAACCGCACCGCGCGCGGCCAGCACGTGGCGAATCTGCTGGCGTTCCAGCCGGACGAGAAGATCGCCCAGGTCATTCAGCTCAAGTCGTACGAGGACGCGCCGTACCTGGTGCTGGCCACCCGCAAGGGTCTGGTGAAGAAGTCCAAGCTGACGGACTTCGACTCGAACCGGACCGGCGGCATCGTCGCGGTGAATCTGCGCGACGAGGACGAATTGGTCGGTGCGGCACTGTGTTCCGCGGACGATGATCTGCTGCTGGTGTCGGCGCACGGTCAGTCCATCCGCTTCAACGCCAATGACGAGGTGCTGCGCCCGATGGGCCGCGCCACCTCCGGCGTGCAGGGCATGCGCTTCAACGCCGACGATGAACTGTTGTCGCTCAACGTGGTTCGCGACGCCGAGGGCATCTATCTGCTTGTCGCGACGGCGGGTGGGTACTCCAAGCGCACGGCCATCGACGAGTACACCGCGCAGGGTCGCGGCGGCAAGGGTGTGCTGACGATCCAGTACGACGAGAAGCGTGGCAATCTGGTCGGAGCGCTCATCGTCAATGATGATGATGAGCTGTACGCGATCACCTCCGGTGGCGGTGTCATTCGCACCGCGGCGAACCAGGTTCGCAAGGCCGGTCGCCAAACCAAGGGTGTGCGGTTGATGAACCTGGGCGAGGGCGATATTTTGCTCGCGATCGCTCGGAACGCGGATGAGCCCGACCAGGTTGCCGAAGATGACACCAGCGGTTCGGCGAAGCAGTAGTTTCTCCACAGCAGCGGCGGCACAAACGGATCGAAGGATTCACCATTGACCACGAATCAGCCGAATGACCAGCGCGGTCACGCCAATGGCGTGACCGAGAGAATCGCCCCGTCCCCGATTCCGCCGCGGCCTATTCCGCGGACCGGCGGGAACGACGGCGGTGCGCCGCAAGCACCCGAATTGTCGGACCAGTCCGACAATTTCGGGCCGGAAGGTAACAATTCGGCAGAGGCCGCGGCACCGGCCGCCGCGGACGCCCAGGGCGGTTCGCCCTTCCAGGAAGGTTGGTCGCAGCTGCCCCAGCGGGAGCCGCAGTCCAACCTGTACCGCCCGGGCCAGGCCCCGACCCCGGGCAGCACCGCCAGCCTCAAGGGCGGCGGCCTGTCCGGTGGCGGCCTCAACGCCGGCGTCTCCAATGCCCGCACCACCGCCGACCTGGCGGCCAAGGCGGCGCGCAAGGAGGCGGCCATGGTGAAGTCCGTCGGGATCGACGGACCGACCCGCAGCATTTCCCGCCCGGAACTGGTCAAGGACCTGCCGGATCTGTCCGAGCTGCGGCACCCGCTGCCGCCGCCGGACCCGATCGCGCCGGCCGGTCCGGTCTCGCCGTCCGCCCCCGCGGCGGTGGCGCAGGCCGCGGCCACCGGTGAGCCGCTGCGCGCCACCGTGCAGCTGCGCCACATCGATCCGTGGTCCACGCTGAAGGTCTCGCTGGTGATCAGCGTGGCCATGTTCTTCGTGTGGATGCTGGCGGTCGGCCTGCTCTACCTGGTGCTCGAGGGCATGGGCGTGTGGGAGCGCCTGAACTCCACCTTCACCGATATGGTCTCGGACAGCTCCAGCTCGGCGCTCATCGACGCGGGCACGGTCTTCGGCTACGCCGGCGTGATCGGGCTGATCAATGTGGTGCTGATGACGGCGCTGTCCACGGTCGGCGTCTTCGTCTACAACCAGTGCACCGATCTGGTCGGCGGCATCCAGGTCACCCTGGCCGATCCCGACTAGGAAACCGCTGTTTCGATCCGCCGTGACGGCCGGTCCGACCTGCTCCCCGCAGGCCGCTGACCGGCCGTTTTGGTTATCAGCGCTCGGGTACGGTAATCTTCTGCCTCGTTCGAGTGACACACTTCGAACACCCACTAAGGGCCTATAGCTCAGGCGGTTAGAGCGCTTCGCTGATAACGAAGAGGTCGGAGGTTCAAGTCCTCCTAGGCCCACTTACAGGTAAAGATCGAACTGCCTTCCCAGGGGCCTTAGCTCAATTGGCAGAGCACTGCCTTTGCAAGGCAGGGGTTAGGGGTTCGATTCCCCTAGGCTCCACAGCACAAGCCGCAGACCATTTCGGTCTGCGGCTTCTGTCATTTCGGGGCCTTTCCGCGATTCCAGTACTGTGGGATTCATGAAATTCGTTCTCACAATCGTTCTGGTCGCCGCCGTGGTCTTCGGAATCAGCAAGCTGCGTCAGCGAAATGACGCCGATCTGTGGCATGAGGTCACCACTCGCTGAAAGTCCCTGACGGGGCGCCGATCACGTCACCCCGGTGACCGGTCGGCGCCCCTTCGCCACCGGCGGGAAGATCGGGACTGTGACACGGAACAACCGGAGGTTTGGCGCCCGATCGACGCCGTAAGGTCGAAGTATGGCGTCCACTGAGATCTCCGACCTGGTGCAGTCCGTGGTGGAGCCTTACCTGCTGAACGGACCACGCAGATACAACCGCGGCCAAGTGGCCGACCTGACCGGACTGCCCAACCATGTGACCCGCCGACTGTGGGTGGCGCTGGGTTTCCCGGCCGACCCGGACGACGAGGCCGTGGAGTACAGCGACTCCGATATCGAGGCCGCCCGGACCTTCGCCAAGCTGCACGTGCTGGCCTCCGCGGACGTGCACCGGCAGACCACCGCGGCGCGGACGCTGGGCCGCTCCATGGCCCGGCTGGCGGAGTGGCAGGTGGATCTGGTGACCGAGGAGATCCTGGATCGCATCGCCACCATCACCCGCGAGCAGCCGGACATCGACCCGACGGAGGCCGCCCGCATCGCCACCGACGAGGTGGTCACCGAGTTCGAGACATTGCAGCGCTACGCCTTCCGCCGGCATCTGGACGCCGCGCTGGCGCAGTCGATGAACGGGGGAGCGGCGGCCGGGGACACGCTGCGCGTGCTGGCCGTCGGATTCGCCGACATGGTCGGTTACACCCGTCTCACCCGCCACCTGGAGGCCGATGAGCTGTCGGCGCTGCTGGAGGCCTTCGAGACGGCCACCAGCAACGCGATCGTGGCCAATGGCGGCTGGGTGATCAAGAACGTCGGCGACGAGGTCATGTTCGCGGCCAATACCGCCGCGGCGGGCGCGCGCATCGCGCTGGCCGTGCAGGAGGCCGCCATCGCCTCGCACGGCGTCACCCAGGAACTGCGGGTGGGTCTGGCCTACGGACAGGTCCTGCAACGTTTCGGCGACCTGTACGGCTCGGTGGTGAACACCGCCGCGCGGCTCACCGGTGTGGCCCGGCCGGGCACGGTGCTGGTCGACGACGGCGCGGCCGAGGCGATCGAGTCGGACCCGGAATTCATGCTGCGGCAGCTGGCCACGGTGCGGGTGAAGGGCATCAACCGGTTGTACGGGCATGTGCTGCGCCGCAATGTGATTCGGCCGCTGGTCTGAGGAATCCCGCTGCCGGACGGTGAATCCGCCATGGGGCGAACCTGGTCCGGGAATGGGGGCGGGCCTCGGCGAAGGGGGGGAGTTAGCCGAGGCCCGCGTACGGTCGGCCCGGGGGGGAGGGGCCGACGGGAACGATCCTACGCGACGAATTCGCTTTGTGTGGCTATCGGGGGGCCGCGTTCCAAGATTTTTTTTGGGGAAAAAGTGTCGTACCCGGGTGAGACCATACCCGTGTGGCCGAAATGCGCCCTTCGCCGAAATCGATTCGAGTAGTGCACTACTCGCGATCGCGGCCGGTGTGCGGGCGGATCATCGAATCGGCCGCATCCCGTACCGGCAACCCCGAGCACCGCCGGACCCCAACGGGATGCGGTCCCTTTGGTGTAATGGCACTGCAGAGCCGATGCGGCGGATCAACCCCGAGACACCAGGAGAATCATGCCCGACGCGATAGTCGCCGAGGGTCTGGTCAAGAGGTACGGCCAGCTGGTCGCCCTCGACGGCCTGGACCTGTCCGTTCCCGAAGGCACCGTGACCGCACTGCTCGGCCCCAACGGCGCGGGCAAGACCACCGCTGTGCGCGTGCTCACCACCCTGCTGATCCCGGACGCGGGCCGCGCCACCGTCGCCGGGGTGGACGTCCTGAAGGATCCCCAGCTGCTGCGTTCCCGCATCGGCACCTCCGGCCAGTACGCGGCCGTCGACGAATACCTCACCGGCTTCGAGAATCTGGAGATGGTCGGGCGGCTGTACCACATGGGCGTGCAGCGCAGTAAGGAGCGCGCCCGCGAGCTGCTGGACCGCTTCCGCCTCGCCGACGCCGCCGACCGGCCCGTGAAGGGCTATTCCGGCGGCATGCGGCGGCGGCTCGACCTGGCCGGCGCGCTGGTGGCGAATCCGCCCGTGCTGTTCCTGGACGAACCCACCACGGGGCTGGATCCCCGTGCGCGCCTGGATCTCTGGGATGTCATCGAGGAATTGGTGGCGGGCGGCACCACGCTGCTGCTGACCACCCAGTACCTGGAGGAGGCCGACCGGCTGGCCGACTCCATCGCCGTCATCGACCACGGCCGGGTCATCGCCGAGGGCACCTCCGACGAACTCAAGGCCATGGTGGGCGGCGACCGCATCGAACTGATCGTCGACCATGCGGACAATCTGGCGGTCGCGCAGCGGGCGCTGGAAGGCCTGGCGCACGGCGAGATTCGGCTGGAGCCGGGGCTGCGGCGCATCATCGTGCCGGTCGAGGACGGTTCGCAGGCGCTGGTCGACGCGATCGGGCAGCTGAGCAAGCACGACGTGAAGATCCAGGACGTGGGTCTGCGCCGGCCCTCGCTCGACGATGTCTTCCTGTCGCTGACCGGGCACCAGACCGAGGAGCTGATCAACGGCGACCGCGCGGCCGACGAGACGGTCGGGGGCGCCCGATGACCTCCGCGCTCGCCGTCGCCGAAAAGCCTTCGCTCCCACAGCGACTGGCCATGGTGGTCTCCGACAGCATCACCATCACCAAGCGCAATGTCATCAAGATCCGCCGTGTCCCGGACGTGCTGATCTTCTCGACACTGTCGCCCATCATGTTCGTGCTGCTGTTCGCCTACGTCTTCGGTTCGTCGATCCGGCTGCCGGGTACCTCGTACCGTGAGTTCCTGATCGCGGGCATCTTCGCGCAGACCGTGGTGTTCGGCTCCACCTTCACCGGACTGAGCCTGGCCGAGGACATGCAGAAGGGCATCATCGACCGCTTCCGCTCGCTCCCCATGGCCCCGTCGGCGGTGCTCATCGGGCGCACGCTCTCCGATGTCGTCATCAATGTGGTGAGCCTGGTGGTCATGTCGCTGACCGGCCTGGCGGTAGGGTGGCGCATCCGCGGCTCGTTCCTGGACGCGGTGCTGGCCTACGTGTTGTTGCTGCTGTTCGCGTACGCGGTGTCGTGGATCATGGCCGTGGTGGGCCTGCTGGTCCGGGCGCCGGAGGTCTACAACAACGCGAGCTTCATGGTGATCTTCCCGATCACCTTCATCGCCAACACCTTCGTGCCGTCGCAGAACCTGCCCACGGTGCTTCGTGTTGTGGCGGAATGGAATCCGGTGTCGGCGGTGACGCAGGCGACCCGCGATCTGTTCGGCAACACCAGCCCGATGGGCCCGAGCCCGGATGTCTGGCCCATGCGGCATCCGGTCGCCACGACCCTGATGTGGATCGTGGTGATCCTGGCTGTCTTCGTGCCGCTGGCGCTGAAGCAGTACAAGCGGTCGGTCAGTCGCTGACCGGCCGCCGCGACCGCTGCCGCGTCAGCGGGTCGGCGTCAGATCCGGCGTGGGCGCGGAACCGTTGCGCGAATAACCCAGGCGTGGCGGCTCCGCGGCCGGCGCCTGCGGTTGTGGGCGCTTGCCCACGAAGAAAGCGATGACACCGCCCGCGATCGCGACGAGGGCGGCCACGATGACCTTGTTTCGAACGCTCCCCAGCTCCATCCGACCATGCTGGCACAGCAACGGAATTCGTGCACGAACGGGGGAGCGAACGGGTTACTCGACGGTAACGCTCTTGGCCAGATTGCGCGGCTTGTCCACGTCCCGGCCCAGCGCCATGGCCGTCTGATAGGCCAGCAGCTGCAGCGGGATGGTCAGGATGATCGGATCCAGTTCCGGGCACACCGCCGGAACCCGAATCACCGCGTCCGCCAAGCCATTCGGCAGATCGGTATTGGTGACCGCGATGACCGGGCCACCGCGCGCCTTGATCTGCTCGATGGTGGTGATGTTCTTGGCCAGCAGCTCGTCACCGGGGACCAGCACGATGCTCGGCATCTCCGGATCGATCAGCGCCAGCGGGCCGTGCTTGAGCTCGGAGCCCTGATACGCCTCGGCGTGGATGTAGGAGATCTCCTTGAGCTTCTGCGCGCCCTCTCGCGCCACCGGCCAGGCGCGCACCCGGCCGATGAAGAACATGCTGCGCGCCTTGGCGAAGCGGGAGGCGATCTCGGCGATCTCCTCGTCGGCGTCCAGCACCGCGTCGATCGCGTCGGGCAGTGCGCGCAGTCCGCTGACGATGCGCTCTCCGCGGGCCGCGGACAGATCCCGCACCCGGCCCAGCAGCAGCGCCAGCATGGCGAACGACACCGTCATATTGGTGAGCGCCTTGGTGGAGGCCACCGACACCTCCGGGCCCGCGTGCAGGAACACGCCGGCGCCGCACTCCCGGGCGATGGCGCTGCCGACCACGTTGACCGCGCCGATGACCCGGCCGCCCTTGCGTTGTAACTCCTGCACGGCCGCCAATGTGTCCAGGGTCTCGCCGGACTGGCTGATCGCCACATAGAGCGCGTCCGGGTCCACCACCGGATTCCGGTAGCGGAACTCCGAGGCGGGCTCGGCGGTGGCCGGGATCCGGGCCAGCTCCTCGACCAGCTGCGCGCCCAGCTGGCCCGCGTAATAGGCCGAGCCGCAGCCCAGGAAGACCACCTTGCTGATGCCGCGCAGCTCGCGCGCGTCCATGTTGAGGCCACCCAGGTGGGCGGTGGCGAAGCGTTCGTCCAGGCGGCCGCGGAGCGCCCGGCGCACGGCGTCGGGCTGTTCGGCCATTTCTTTGCGCATGAAGTCGGGATAACCGCCCAGCGCGTAGTCCTCGGCCGCCATATCGATGGTGGTGGGGATCTTGTCGGTGCGGCGCGCTTCGAGACCGAGTGTGCTGGTGCGGAATTCGTCCGCGCGCACGGTGGCCAGCTCGCCGTCGTCGAGGAACACCACGCGCTGGGTGTGGTGCACCAGGGCGGCCACGTCGGAGGCCACGAACATCTCGCCGTCGCCGACGCCGAGCACGATGGGGGAGCCGTTGCGGGCCACCACCAGTTCGTCGGGTCGGCGGGCGTCGAGCACCAGCAGGCCGTAGGTGCCCTCGACCCGGTGCAGCGCGGTGCGGACCGCGTCCTCGAGCGTCTCGGCGCCGTCCAGGGCGGCGGCCACCAGGTGGGCGATGGCCTCGGTGTCGGTGTCGGAGACGAATTCCACGCCGTCTGCGGTCAGCGCGGCGCGCAGTTCCTCGGCGTTCTCCACAATGCCGTTGTGCACGACCGCGATGCGGCCGGAGCCGTCGGTGTGCGGGTGCGCGTTGGCGTCGGAGGGCTCGCCGTGGGTGGCCCAGCGGGTGTGCGCGATGCCCACATTGCCGCGCAGCCGGGCACCTTCGGCGTCGGCCCGGTCACGCAGGTCCTGGACCCGGCCCTGGGTCTTGGTGACCCGCAGCCGGCCGCGGTGCGGCACGGCCAGTCCCGCGGAGTCGTAGCCGCGGTACTCGAGCCGGTGCAGGCCCTCCAGCAGGACCGGGACGGCCTCACGGTGCCCGATGTATCCGACGATTCCACACATTGCGCGACGGACTCCTCACCCGTAGACGATGCGACGCAGTTGGCGTTCGGTGAATTCGGGGGCGGCCACCGGGCGTTGCGCGAGCTCCGCCGCCAGGCGGTGCCAGATCTCGGCATTGCGGACCTGACGGCCCTGCAGTTCGGCATGTCTGCGGCGCACGAACTGCTCGGCGGTCTCGTCGAAATATCCGACGACGTCGGCGACCACGCGGGCCGCGACGGCGGGCGGCAGGCCGGTGGAGGCCGCGACATGGCGCACCAGATCGACCGGATCCCCGTCATTCACCCGACCGAACTTGCCATGCCGGGCCCGACTCCGCAAATTCTCTGCCCGATTTCGGGCAGAAAATGGAACGTAGCAACTGATTTGGCGACTTTTGGGGTAACTCGGGGGGTACGTCCAGAATCGGTTCGGCACCCACCCGGTGGCACGGATGCGCGACGCCAACGGCTCACAGCCGCCCGCTGAACGCTAGGAGCGGCGGTATTGCCTAGCATGGCGGCGTGACCTCACCGAATCAGACCGCCGTGGCGACCCTGCACACCAACCATGGCGACATCAAGATCTCGCTCTTCGGTAACCACGCTCCCGCGACGGTCCGCAACTTCCTCGGCCTGGCCGACGGTTCCGCGCCGTACACCACGAAGAACGCGTCCGGCACCGACTCCGGGCCGTTCTACGACGGCGCGATCTTCCATCGCGTGATCGACGGATTCATGATTCAGGGCGGCGACCCCACCGGCACCGGCCGCGGCGGCCCGGGCTACGAGTTCAAGGACGAATTCCACCCCGAACTGCGCTTCGACCGCGGCTACCTGCTCGCCATGGCGAATGCCGGGCCCGGCACCAACGGCTCCCAGTTCTTCATCACCGTGGGCGCGCAACCCCACCTGAACCGGCGGCACACCATCTTCGGTGAGGTCCTCGACCCCGATTCCCGCAAGGTGGTCGATACCATCGCCGCCATCGCCACCGACCGCGACGACCGGCCCAAGGACGATGTGGTGATCAACAGCATCACCCTGTCCTGAATCAGGCCGCAGCCGAAGAGAATTCACATGCATCCCCAGCCGCCCGCACCGACCTGCTATCGCCATCCGGATCGGCCCACCGGTCTGGCCTGCACCCGGTGCGGGCGTCCTGCCTGCCCCGATTGCCTCACCCCGGCCGCGGTCGGACAGCACTGCGTGGAGTGTGTGCGGCAGGGCCGCGACGACGTCCGGCCCGTTCGCAATGCCGTCGGGACACAGGTGTCGCGGGTACCGATCACCTATGTCACCTACTCGCTGATCGCGATCAATGTGATCGTCTACGCGATCACCGCGCTGCAGGCGCACAGCCTGATGGACAACCAGCGGTCGCGCCTGTTCTACGACTGGGTGCTGGTACCCGCCCTCGTCGGCGACGATGGCTGGATCCGGGTGCTGGGTTCGGGCTTCCTGCACTACGGCCCGATTCACCTGCTGGCCAACATGTTCGCGCTCTACGTGCTCGGCCCCTACTGCGAGGTGGCGCTGGGCCGTGGGCGATTCGTGGCCGTCTACCTGGCCTCGCTGCTCGGCGGTTCGGCGGCGGTGACCGCGCTGTCGGATCCGCTCACCGCCTCGGCGGGCGCGTCGGGCGCGATCTTCGGCATCTTCGGCGCGGTGGCCGTGATCATGCTGCGCACCCGGCAGAACCTCACCCAGATCGCGGTGCTGCTGGTGATCAACCTGATCATCACGTTCTCGGTGCCCGGCATCTCCATCTGGGCGCACCTGGGCGGACTGCTGACGGGCACGGTCGCCACCACCGGCATCCTCTATGTGCCGCGCTGGCTGGGGATTCGGGAGACCCGCACCGCGCTGAACATCGGCTGGGCGGTGGTGGCGGTGGTGGCGCTGATCGCGGTGGCGGTGACAGCGCTGGCCGCGCCCAGCCTGTAGCGAACTAGCGCGCCAGGTGAATACGCAGCACCTCGAGGACATCCTCGGGGTGTGCGCCCAGATCCCAGCGGCCCAGGATCAGCAGCTTCTCCTCGCCCAGATGATCCACATCCATCTCCAGCATGGGCATCCGCCGGCCGAGTCGCCGGTAGTACACCACGCGGACGCGGAGAATCTGCTGGGGCGTGTAGCGCTGCGGTCCGGTCAGGCCGCGCACCACGATATGCACAGGGTCACCGGGCTCGATCGCCAGGCGCGGACGCTGCCGCAGGCCCATGCCGGTGAGGAACAGCAGTCCTGCCGCGGCCACCCCGATGAGTACGCGGCCGGGTGCGTCGGTCGTGACGAATGCGGCCACGGCCAGCGCGATGCCGCCGACACCGCAGGCCGCGAGCGCGGCCGGGGGTGTGGACCAGGCGAGACGGGAGGAGGGATCGGCGGCAGTCACTGTCCCCACTCCCTCCTCGAGTTGTCCACAGGCTCATCCACAGGTGTGTATGAATAACAATGGTGTAAGGCACACATGTGCTGGACTCAGCGCCAGCGCATGGTCATGATCAGGCCGACGACCATGAGGCCGAACCCGATCAGGAAGTTCCACGCGCCCAGGTCGCTCATCCAGCCGATGTGCTCGTTCGCCAGGTAGTAGACGAGCAGCCAGGCCAGCCCGGCCAGCATGAAGCCCAGCATGATGGCGACGTACCAGACCGGCGACGGGCCTGCCGATTTCACCCGCACGGGGGTGCGGCTGGCCGGGTTGATCGTGTAGTCGGTCTTCTTCCGGACCTTTGACTTAGGCATGACGTCCTCGTATTCGGCGGTCTGTCTGCGTAAAGGTTATCCCAGCTCACTCGAGGCATCTCGAGGCGACGACCGGTTTCGGGAGGCGAGGGTAACGACGGGTACGTCCAAAATTGTTTCGGCACGCGACCGCCGGCACGGGTGTGGGACAGGAAACGCTCCCCAAGCCGCCCGCTGGAGTTTCGGGGCCATTACTCTCGAACCATGCGTGTACTGGTCGTCGACAACTACGACAGCTTCGTGTTCAACCTGGTTCAGTATCTCGGACAGCTGGGTGTGGAGGCCGAGGTCTGGCGCAATGACGATGATCGGCTCGCGGATGTGGACAGGGTTGTGCAGGAGTACGACGGGGTGCTGATCAGCCCCGGGCCCGGCACCCCGGACCGCGCCGGCGCCAGCATCGCGCTCGTGCACGCCGCCGCGAAGCACGCCACCCCGCTGCTCGGCGTCTGCCTCGGGCACCAGGCCATCGGAGAAGCGTTCGGCGCCACCGTGACCCGCGCCCCCGAACTGCTGCACGGCAAGACCAGCGAGGTCTTCCACATCGGCGCGGGCGTGCTGGCGGGCCTGCCGGATCCGTTCATCGCCACCCGCTACCACTCGCTGACCGTCCTCGAGGAGACCATGCCCCCGGAGCTGGAGGTGCTGGGCCACACCGAATCCGGCATCGTCATGGCCCTGCGGCATCGCGATCTGCCCATCCACGGTGTGCAGTTCCACCCCGAATCCGTGCTCACCCAGGGCGGGCACCGCATGCTCGCCAACTGGCTGGGCGTGTGCGGCGAGCGGCCGGCGGAGGGGCTGGTGCAGACCCTGGAGGCGGAGGTCGCGGCACTCGCGTCATGAGGCCGCACGTCATGCTGTCGGTGGCCGTCAGCATCGACGGCTACATCGACGACACCAGCCCGGACCGGCTGTTGCTGTCCAACGCGGCCGATTTCGATCGGGTCGACGCGCTGCGCGCGGACTCCGACGCCATCCTGATCGGCGCGGAAACCCTGCGCCGCGACAATCCCCGGCTGCTGGTCAACAGCGCGGATCGACGTCTGCACCGGATCGCCGCGGGCAAGCCGGAGCATCCGGTGCGCGTGATCGTCACCGCCCGTGGCGATCTCGACCCGGACCTGCGCTTCTGGCACTGCGGTGGCGAAAGGCTGGTCTACACCACCGATTCCGGCGCCACCCGGATCGGTGACCGTCTGGCCGGGCTCGCCGAGGTCGTACCGCTGGGCGAGGCGATCGAATTCGAGGCCCTGCTGGACGATCTGGGCAAGCGCGGCCTAAAACGGCTCATGGTCGAGGGCGGCGGTTCCATCCACACCGGCTTCCTGTCCGCCGGCCTGGCCGACGAGATCTGGATGGCCGTGGCGCCGGTCGTGGTCGGGGAGGCGGCCGCCCCGCGTTTCCTCGGGCCCGCCGCCTTCCCGGGCGGCCCGAATCACCGCATGCAGCTCGCCGATGTGGGCCGGATCGGCGATATCGCGCTGCTGCGCTATCTGCCGAAGGAGGATTCCGATGTCGGATGAGGCACGGCTGGACCGCGGGTGGATGCGGCACGCCATCGGCCTGGCGCGGTTGTGCCCGCACAGCGACACCGCCTTCGCGGTGGGCGCGGTGATCGTGGGCGCGGACGGGGTGGAGCTCGAGCACGGGTGGTCGCGGGAGACCGACGACAAGGTGCACGCCGAGGAGTCGGCGCTGAACAAGCTGGAGCCGGACGACCCGCGACTGCCGTCGGCCACGCTCTACAGCACGCTGGAACCCTGCTCGCAGCGCGCGAGCCAGGATCGGCTGCCGTGCACGGACCGCATTCTGCGGGCCGGGATCCGGCGCGTGGTCATCGCCTGGCGGGAGCCCGGCACCTTCGTGGACAACTGTGTCGGTGTGGAGAAACTTCGTGAGCACGGCGTCGAGGTGATCGAACTGCCCGATCTGGCCGAGGAGGCCATGTCGATGAACCGCCATCTGCGGCTGTAGGTTTCGCTCGCCGCAGGTTTCACATGAAACAAAGGGGGTTCGCGGACAGTCCGCGAACCCCCTTTTTCACAGTCGAATCGGCATCACGGCGGGCCGAGCGAAAGCACGCCGGTCGTGATGTTCACGGTCTGGCTCTTACCGAGCGGCGAGCCCGCGCTCGGCTGCTGGGCCAGGATGCGCCCGACCTCACCCGCGTTCAGGGTGCTCATCGTGTTCTGGCTGACCTGCCCGTTCCAGCCCTTCTGCCGCAGCACATCCACGGCCTGGGCCGGAGTCATACCGCGCAGGTCGGGCATGGTGAGCTGATCGCCGCTGGAGACCTGCACGGTGATGCTGGAACCCTTGTCGGCCTGGGTGCCCGCGGCCGGATTGGTGGCGATGACCGTGCCCTTGGGCTGGTTGTTCGGCACCTCCTGCACGGTCACCTTGAAACCGGCGGTGTCCGACAGCGTCGACTGCGCCACGTCGATGGACTGACCGACCACGTCGGGCACCCGCACCTTGTCCGGGCCGGAACCCAGGGTGATGGTGACCTGTCCGTCGGAGTCGATCTTCTGCCCGCCGTCGGGGTTCTGCCCGACGACCTTGTCCTTGTCCTCGATGCTGGACGCTTCGCGCTTCACATCCGGGTTCAGTCGCAGCCCCTGGGAATTCAGGTTCTGCTCGGCCTGCTGCTGGGTGAGCCCGGCCAGTTTCGGCACCGGCACCTGCTGTGGGCCGGCCGACACCTGCAGGGTGACGGTGCTGCCCTTGGCGACCCGCGACCCGCCCAGCGGCTGGGTGGCGATCACATTGCCCTGGGCCACCTTGGGATCGTTCTTCTGCTGGATGGCGACCGTGAAGCCGGCCTTCTCCAGATCCCGTTGCGCCAGTTGGTAGTTCTGGTTGGCGACATCAGGCACCGCGACCTGATCCGGATGCGAGCCGCTGACCAGCATCCACACCAGTCCGGCCACGGCCGCGATCGCGGCCACCGCCAGCACGGCGATGAGCGCGGTGCGCCGGCGCGGGCTCGCCTCGACGATCTCCTGCTCAGTGGTGTCGTCGCGGCGTTCGACGGTGCGGTAGCTGCGCGGCGGCGGCAGTTCGTCGTCGAAGCTGCGGTCCTCGTCGGTCAGGATCATGGGTGCGGTGGGCTTCTGCCCGCCCAGCACCCGGATCAGGTCGGCGCGCATCTCGGCGGCGGTCTGGTACCGGTTGGCCGGATTCTTGCTCATGGCCTTGAGCACGACCGAGTCGAGCTCGCGGGGGACGCCCGGATGCACCGTCGAGGGCAGCCGCGGGTCCTCGCGAACATGCTGATAGGCCACCGCGACCGGGGAGTCACCGGTGAAAGGCGGTTCGCCGGTGAGGATCTCGTAGAGCACACAGCCCACCGAGTACACGTCGGACCGCGCGTCCACCTGCTCGCCGCGGGCCTGCTCGGGCGAGAGGTACTGGGCGGTGCCGATGACGGCGGCCGTCTGGGTCATGGGATTGGAGCTGTCGGCGAGGGCCCGGGCGATGCCGAAGTCCATCACCTTCACCGCGCCGGCGCGGTTGATCATGATGTTGGCGGGCTTCATGTCCCGGTGCACGATGCCGTTGCGGTGCGAGAAGTCCAGCGCCGCACACACATCCGCGATGACCTCCATGGCGCGCCGCGGCGGTAGCGGACCCTTGCCGCGCACCAGGTCGCGCAGGGTGTCGCCGTCCACGTACTCCATGACGATGTAGGGCAGCGGGCCGCCGTCCACCTCTGCCTCGCCGGTGTCGTACACCGCCACGATGGCCGGATGGTTGAGAGCGGCCGCGTTCTGCGCCTCCCGCTTGAAGCGCAGATAGAACGTGGGGTCGCGGGCCAGGTCGGCGCGCAGCACCTTGATGGCGACGTCCCGGCCCAGCCGGAGATCCCGGGCCTTGTGGACCTCGGACATGCCACCGAACCCGATGATCTCGCCCAGCTCGTAGCGAGAGGAGAGGTTCTTCGGGGTCGTCATGGCAATCCTTGCTGCGGGACTGTGGATGAATAGGGGTCCTGCGGGTACACCCGGCTGCGGTCACTGCCCGGACTCACCCCGCCGCCGGAGTTCCCTCCGCCGGGGTTCGCACCGGGAGTCACTGGCCATGATGGTATGTCGTTGTTCGGCCACGGCCAGCGACCGGTGGTGGTGGTCGGCTTCGCCGGCGTGGTGGTGGGCGCGGTCGTCGTGGGCTTGGGCGGAGTCGTGGTGGTCGGCGGCGGTGTCGTCGTGGGCTCGGGGGTGGTGGTCGGGGGCGGATCGTAGGTGGTCACCGCGGGCGGTGGCACCGGTCTCTCCCGGGTGGTGGTCGGCGGGGCCGTGGTGGTGCTCGGCGTGATCACCGGGGGCGCCACCACCGCGCTGGTGCGGGCGGGCGGCGTGGAATCGTGCGATGAGCTGCTCATCAGCACGATCGCGGCGGCCGCGCCCAGGATGAGCGCGCCCACACCGAGTCCGGCGATGGCCTTCTGGCCGGCGGTGAATCGCCCGGTTCCGGGGTCCTCGACGCCGGTGATGGTCATCGGGCCGACCGGGGTGCGCGGTCCGGGCATCACGGTGGTCGCGCCGACGGGCGGCTCGGCGACACCGCGCATGGGCTGCTGGGGCGGCGGCGCGTAGCGGGTGGTGGCCTGGTCGGCCCGGGCCCCCGGAATCATCATGGTCGGTCCGGGCGGCGCCACCCGGGTGGCGCCGGTCATCGGCACGGCCGGCATGCCGCCGGGCGGGGTGGGCCGGCGGCCCGAGCGCACCGCGGCCACCGCGTCGGCGAACTCGCCGCCATTGGCGTACCGCTGGCCCGGTTCCTTGGCCATGGTGATCTCGATGAGTTCCCGCACATTCGGCGGCAGATCGGCGGGCAGCGGCGGCGGGGCCTCCCGCACGTGCTTCATGGCGACGGTCAGCGCGCCGTCGCCGGTGAACGGCCGCGCGCCCGAGAGCGCCTCGTAGCCGACCACGCCCAGCGAGTACACGTCGGAGGCGGCGGTGGCGTCCTCGCCGGTGGCCTGCTCCGGGGCGATGTACTGGGCGGTGCCCATCACCATGCCGGTCTTGGTGACCGGGGACGCGTCCACCGCCTTGGCGATACCGAAGTCGGTGATCTTCACCTGACCGGTCGGGGTCACGAGGATATTGCCGGGCTTCACGTCCCGGTGCACCACGCCCGCCAGGTGCGCGACCTGGAGCGCCCGGCCGGTCTGCTCGAGCATGTCCAGGCCCTGCGCCACCGACAGCCGGTTCAGCCGCGACAGCACCGCGTTGAGCGGTTCACCCTGCACGTATTCCATGACCAGGTAGGCGATCTCGCCACCGGACCCGTCCTGGGTCTCGCCGTAGTCGTAGATGCTCGCGATGCCCGGGTGGTTCAGCTGCGCGGTGGTCCGCGCCTCGGTACGGAAGCGCTGCCGGAAGGTCGGATCGGCGGAGAATTCCGCCTTCAGCACCTTCACGGCGACCCGGCGATCCAGCCGGGTGTCCAGCGCTTCCCAGACCTGCCCCATTCCGCCGGTCGCGATCAGCCGCTGCAGCCGGTACCGGTCCGCGATCATCGCACCGTTGTTCAGCATTCGAGACCCTGTCTACCTTGCACTTTCATGTCGTTCAGCCCCCCAGCCCGGCATCCAGCACCGCGCGCGCGATCGGGGCGGCCACGGAGCCGCCGGTCGCTGCCAGCGCCCGGTCGCCGCCGTTCTCGACGATCACCGCGATCGCGATCTTCGGGTTCTGCGCCGGCGCGAAGGCGATGTACCAGGCGTGCGGCGGAGTATTGCGCGGATCGTTGCCGTGCTCGGCCGTTCCGGTCTTCGACGCGATCTGATACGAGCGCGGCTGCGTCCCTCCCTGCGTGTTCTTCTCCGACTCCAGCATTAGATTGGTGACCTGGGTGGCCACCTGCGGTGTCACCGCCTGACCGACCGAGGTCGGCTTGGTGGTCTCCAGCGTGCTCAGGTCGGGCGCCTGCAGCTGGTCCACCAGGTACGGCTTCATCCGCACGCCGCCATTGGCGATGGTGGCCGCGATGACCGCGTTGTCCAGCGGGGTGAGCGCGACATCGCGCTGGCCGATGCTGGACTGGGCCATGGCCGCATTGTCGGGAATCGTGCCGACGGTGCTGTCCGCCCACGGGATCGGAATATTGGGATGCTGGCTTCCGATCCCGAATGCGCTGGCCTCGTCTTTGAGTTTCGCGGCTCCGACCTTCATACCGAGCTCGGCGAAGGCGGTGTTACACGAGTACTTGAAAGCTTCGGTGAGAGAAGCGGTTTGGGCGTCGCCGGGACCGCAGTGGCTGCCGTTGTAGTTCTCCAGCGTGGTGGAGGTGTCGGGCAGTGTGATGCGCGGCGCCGCGGTGAACTGATCCTCGGGCTTGGCGATGCCGTTGGACAGCGCGGCCGCGGTGACGATCACCTTGAAGGTGGAGCCCGGCGGATAGGTCTGCGAGACAGCGCGATTCAGCATCGGCTGGCGCGGATCCTGCTGCAGCTGCTCCCAGGTCTTCTGGGTGGCGGCGCCGTCGTGCCCGGCCAGCAGGTTCGGGTCGTAGGACGGCGTGGACACCATGGTCAGGATGCGGCCGGTGCTGGGCTCGATGGCCACCACCGAGCCGGTCAGGTTCTTGGCGGTGAGCTGGTCGTAGGCCACCTTCTGCATGGCCGGGTTGAGCGTGGTCACCACATTGCCGCCACGCGGATCCCGGCCCGAGATCATGTCGATGAGCCGGCGCCCGAACAGGGCGTTGTCCGAGCCGTTGAGCACCGAGTCCTCGGCGTGCTCGAGCCCGTTGCTGCCGTACTGCATCGAGTAGTAGCCGGTGGCGGGCGCGTAGGCCAGCGGATCGGTCGGGTAGGTGCGCAGGTACTTGTAGCGGTCGTCGGTGGCGACCGAGGAGGCGAGCACCGTGCCCGCCGCGGAGATCTGGCCGCGCTGTCGCGCGTACTCGTCCAGCAGGACGCGCACATTGCGCGGATCGTTGCGCAGGCTGTCGGCCTTGAACACCTGCACGTAGGTGGCATTGGCCAGCAGCGCCACGATCATCACCATGACCGCCAGCGCCACCCGGCGCAGAGGCGTGTTCACGCGGCACCCCCCTCGACCTTGCGCACCATTTGAGTCGACGCGTCGGCGATCGGCTCCGCCCGCTTGCGGGCGGGGGCCGGCCGGCGGGCGGCGTCGGACACCTTGATCAGCAGGCCCAGCAGCACATAGTTGGCCAGCAGGGACGAACCGCCGTAGGACATGTACGGCGTGGTGAGACCGGTCAGCGGAATCAGCTTGGTGACACCGCCGACCACCACGAACACCTGGATCGCGATCGTGAAGGACAGGCCCGCGGCCAGCAGCTTGCCGAAGCTGTCGCGAATGGCCAGCGCGGTGCGGATCCCGCGAATGGTGAACACGCAGAACAGCATCAGGATGGCGGCCAGCCCGATCAGGCCGAGCTCCTCCCCGATGGCGGAGATGATGAAGTCGGTCTTGGCGAACGGCACCTGCGAGGGCCGCCCGCTACCCAGCCCGGTGCCGGCCAGGCCGCCGGTGGCGAGGCCGAACAGCGACTGTGAGATCTGGTAGCCGGTGTTGGAGTAGTCGGCGAAGGGATGCAGCCAGGTCGCGAACCGCACCCGCACGTGCCCGAAGGCGTTGTAGGCGAACAGGACTCCGATGGCGAGCAGCGCCACGCCGACCGCTACCCAGCCCACCCGCTCGGTCGCGATGTAGAGCATGCACAGCACGGTGGCGAAGATGAGCAGCGAGGTGCCCAGGTCCTTCTCCACCACGAGCACGCCCACCGACAGCACCCACACCAGCAGGATCGGGCCCATGTCACGCATGCGCGGCAACTCCATGCCGAACAGGTGCTTGCCCGCGCCGGTGAACAGGTCGCGCTTGGACACCAGCACGCCGGCGAAGAACGCGATCAGCGCGATCTTGGCGAACTCACCGGGCTGAACACTGAAGCCGGGCAGGCGGATCCAGATCTTCGCGCCGTTCACCTGCGAGTACCGGTCCGGCAGCACCGCGGGCAGCGCGAGCGCGATGACCCCGATCAGGCCGAGGGTGTAGGCATAGCGGGCCAGGCTGCGGTAGTCGCGCAGCGCGATCAACAACCCCATGAAAACCACCATCCCCAGCCCCGTCCACAGCACCTGCTGGTTGGCGTCGGGGGAGGGGATGGGCAGGGAGGCGAACGCGGCGTCCTGCGCCTGTGCCAGGTCGATGCGGTGGATCACCACCAGGCCCAACCCGTTCAGTAGCGCCGCGATCGGTAGTAGCAGCGGATCCGCGAAGGCCGCGAACCGCCGCACCGCCAGATGCGCGACACCGAACAGCGCCATGTACGCGGCACCGAGTTTGGCGATCTCCCAGGTGATCGCCTGCTCCTGACTCGCCTCCACCAGCACCAGCGACACCGTCGTGATCACGGCCGCCAGTCCCAGGAGCAGCAACTCGACATTGCGCCGGGTAGCGGGCGGCGGCGCAGGAGCGAATCCGCCCGGTGGACTGGGAAAGGCCCCAGTGGACGGCGGTGCCGGTGCGGACATCAGTCCGCCGTCCTGCAGTTCTGCCCCGGTGTCTGCGGTGCCGTGGTGGTGGTGACAGGAGCGGTCGGCTGGTCCGTCTTGCGGGGTTCCAGCGGGTGGTTCTCGCCGGTGCGCTCACCGCCGGTGAGGCTGCCGGGCGCGGCCGGAGCGGCCGGGGTGGTGGTGACGGGGGCGCCCGGCTGGTTGGGGTCGGCCGGCGGCGTGGGCGCGGGGGTCGTCGCCGGGGTGGCCGGCGCCGGCTGCTGCTTCTCGCACGGGGGCAGCAACTCGCCCTGCACCAGATTCCGGATCTGCTTGACGGCGTCGTCGCGGGAACCGGGCGGCAGGCCCTTGTCGACCGAATCACGGCCGCTGGGCCGCAGATCGTTGCGGGTCAGCTGGGCGCAGCCGGTGGGGAACTTGTCGCCGGGCGCGGCCAGTGTCAGTTCTCCGGTGCGGGTGACGCATCCGACCTGATCCACATCGCGGATGGAGTAGCCCAGCACCGAACCGGGCAGGCCGCGCAGCACGACCACCTTCTCGCCGTCCACGCCGACGTAGTAGTTGCTGCGAATCATGTTGTAGCCCACGGTGAGTCCCGCGCCCACCGCCACCAGCAGGGCCAGCGACAGCGCCAGCCAGCGCAGCTTGTGGCTCTTCTTGGGCGGTTCGGGTTCGGGCTGCGCCACCGCGCGGCGCGGCGTGGCGCGCGGCGGGCGCATGGCGGCGGCCCGGCCGGCGGCGGTGTTCGGCGGGGGAGTGTCCTCGTCCTCGCCGGAGGCCGCGCCCGCCACGATGGGGTGCGACTGGCCGTAGTCGAGATCGATGACGTCGGCGACCACCACGGTCACGTTGTCGGGACCGCCACTGCGCAGCGCCAATTCGATGAGCCGGTCCGCCGCCTCGTCGGTGGTGCCCTCGCGCAGGGTGTTGGCGATGGTCTCGTCGCTCACCACGTCCGACAGGCCGTCGGAGCAGAGCAGGTAGCGGTCCCCGGCACGCGCCTCCCGCACCACCAGGGTGGGGTCGATCTCGTTGCCGGTGAGCGCCCGCATGATGAGCGAGCGCTGCGGATGTGTGTGGGCCTGCTCCGGCGTGATCCGCCCCTCGTCCACCAGCGACTGCACGAAGGTGTCGTCACGGGTGATCTGGGCCAGCTCACCGCCTCGGAGCATGTAGGCGCGGGAGTCGCCGATGTGCGCGAGGCCGAGTTTGCGGCCGGCGAACAGGATGGCGGTGAGCGTGGTGCCCATGCCGTCGAGTTCCGGCTCCTCCTCGACCTGGTCGGCGATGGCCGCATTGCCTTCGTGCACAGCACGATTCAGCTTGCCGAGCAGATCGTCGCCGGGCTCGTCGTCGTCCAGATGCGCCAGGGCGGCGATCATGAGCTGTGAGGCGACCTCACCGGCGGCGTGGCCGCCCATGCCGTCCGCGAGCGCGAGCAGTCGCGCACCTGCGTAGACGGAATCCTCGTTGTTGGCTCGGACGAGACCACGGTCGCTACGCGCTGCGTAGCGGAGAACAAGTGTCACGATCGCAGCTCGATCACTGTCTTACCGACACGGACAGGGGTGCCGAGCGGAACTCGGACCGGAGTGGTGACCTTCGACCGGTCGAGGTAGGTCCCATTGGTGGAACCGAGATCCTCGACGTACCAGTCCTCGCCGCGCGGAGACAGTCGCGCGTGGCGGGTGGAGGCGTAGTCGTCGGTGAGAACCAGTGTGGAGTCGTCGGCCCGCCCGATCAGCACCGGCTGTGTGCCGAGCGAGATTCGAGTGCCGGCGAGAGAACCCTGAGTCACCACGAGATATTTGGCGCCCTTCTGGCCCCGGCGGAAAGATGGGAGCACCGCGGAACCGCCTGCGGCCCGAGGCGCGACCCGAAGGCCGGAAGCCGCGTAGATATCGCTGCGCAGGGTCCGGAGCACCGCCCACACGAACAGCCACAACAGCAGCAGGAACCCCGCACGGGTCAATTGCAGGATCAATCCCTGCACGGTGCTCCACCTCCTGTTCGACCGTGTCGTAGGTACGGGGCAGTTACGGAGGGAATGGCTCCGTGACCCCCAACCGGTGTGTTGCTGGTCAGCGCGGCCAGAGTCCGCCGCGAGCATTGGCAGCATCATAGGGCCGTCGACCGGTTGCGATCACGATACGACCGAGGAATTCCGCGCCATATCGTGACCTGCACCGCGAGCTTACGGGATCAGACGATCCGGATGAGGATCTCGGAATGTCCGGCGCGGATGACATCCCCGTCGGCGAGCTGCCAATCCTGCACGGGTGACCCGTTGACCAGCGTGCCATTGGTCGAACCGAGGTCGGAGAGCATCGCGGTCTGGCCGTCCCAGCGAACCTCGATGTGCCGCCGGGAAACTCCCGTATCCGGCAACCGGAAGTGCGCGTCCTGCCCGCGGCCGATGATGTTGCTGCCCTCGCGCAACTGGTACGTGCGGCCGGAGCCGTCGTCCAGCTGCAGCGTGGCCGAGTAGCCCGAGCCGCTGCGCGCCGGCGCGGCGCCGTAGCCCTGCTGCTGCTGGGCGTAGCCCTGCTGCTGCCCGTAGCCCTGATCGTCGCCGTAGCCGCCCTGCTCCGAGTACTGGTCGTAGCCCTGCTGGCCATAGCCCTGCTGCTGGCCGTAACCCTGCTCCGCATAGCCCTGCTGGCCATAGCCGCCCTGGTCGTAGCCCTGCTGGCCGTAGCCCTGCTGCTGCTGGCCGTAACCCTGGTCGGCGTAGCTCTGCTGGCCGTACGCCTGCTCGGACTGGCCGTAGCCCTGCTCGTAGCCGTGCTGCTGCTGGCCGTAACCCTGGTCGGCGTAGCTCTGCTGGCCGTACGCCTGCTCGGACTGGCCGTAGCCCTGCTGGCCGTAGCTCTGGTCGGCGTAGCCCTGCTGCTGGCCGTAGCCGCCGCCCTGCTGCTGGTTGTAGTCGTAGCCGTTCTGGTAGTCGCCGTAGGCCTGCTCGGACTGGCCGTAGCCGCCCTGCTCATAGCCCTGCTGACCACCGCGGCCGTACTCGCCGTAACCCTGCTGACCTTGACGGCCCGCAGGCGGGGGCGCGTACCCGCGGTTCCGCGGATCGGACTCCGCGGGCTCACGGCTTGGGTCGTAGCCTGAGTTCTGCGTCATGGGGCCAGCTCCTGGTTGCGGGTTGGGTCGTTGTGGGCGTTCAGGTCCCGGTGACGGGCCTGCCCGCCCACCCGCGTCCGGATCGACCCGGCCGCGTGTCCTGAACTGTCCGGTGTGCAGCGTAGGGGATGCCTCGAACTCCACGTGCACTTCACCGTAGGTCTGCCACCCTTGCTCGCGGATGTAGTCCTGCAGATGTTTGGCGAACGCGCGCTTCGTGAGCTCGTAATCCTGCTGTGCGAGATCGCGATCTGGCTGTCCCTCGCCCTGGACGAGCTGCCGGAGATCCGACTCGTTGATGGAGATGACATAGCTGTTCGGAGCCAGCAGATGCCCGCCACCGAGATCCTGGATGTGATCGGCGGCCTCGCGCTGCAGGGCGGCCTCGACCTCCTGGGGCACGACACTGCCGCCGAAGGCGCGGGCGAAGACATCGCCGACAGCCCCCTGGAGACGGCGTTCGAACCGGGAAACAATTCCCATGCCCCCCTCCTTCTCGGGTCCTGCCGCTCCGGTCGGGAGCGTGCGTCGTGTCATGTATCTGACCGGCCATAACGTGCGAGATGTGTCCTGGAATAGCAACACGCGGACATGGCGTGTCGCCGCAAGGACACGGTGATTGCATGATATCCACGATCGTCCACACCTGTAACTCTTGGCGGCGAGCCGAGGTTCCCGGGTCGAGGCCGGATCGTGATCACTCCTCCGCACCCCCGATAACCAGGCGATTTCGTTTTGGTGCAGACCCCGTGATACGTTTCTTCCCGTCGCTCAGGGCGAGTGGCGGAATGGCAGACGCGCTGGCTTCAGGTGCCAGTGTCCGTAAGGACGTGGGGGTTCAAGTCCCCCCTCGCCCACCATGGAGAAGGCCCCCGATCCGGATTCGGATCGGGGGCCTTCTTCTATTTCCGGGGTCGGGTGTTCATACCCGAAGGCGTGGTGCCCGGATCGGCTCGGCCGTGGTGCTCGGGGCCGGCCGGATGGCGAGATCATGGCGTGAGTCCTGGCGCTGCCGGGTTCCGCTCAGCGGGACTCGAAAGCGCGCAGGTCAGAGTGGATGTGACGAAGATCGCACACCCTCTTCGGGGTTGGTCGCCAAAGGCGTTGCCGGAGGCCGTTTCTGGGGGCTCTGGGGGGCGAAAATCGTTTGCCGGAAGATGCCGTGGCGGGTATGCGCCCGATTACCGTCCGGCAATGCCTGATGATCATTTAGCGAAAACCATTCGAAACAAACTTGAGGTTTGTTTAATCCTGAGCGATCGGTGGGCAATCGTGCTGAGCTGGGATGAAATGCCAGCTTAACTGTGCTTCAGCCGATCATGAGCGGAAAATTTGCGAGTTTTCGGCAAACCTCCCGACGGGGTTCGAAACGCATCGCGCGCAAGGGTTTGAAACGGGTCCCGAAACGCGACCGCGGGGGTAGTTTCGGACCCCTCCGCAGACCGCCCGCAAAGCGTATGCCGGAAATTAGCGATCTTGTTGGGTTCCCTACGGGGAAAGGGCATTTCGCCTGGTCGCGTTATACGCCCGGGCGGCAAGTCGGAGGTTGCGTAGCCATAACGATTGTGTAGAGTCATCGGCAACGCTGGCCGCAGCTGAGCCGGACTCGCTGCGGCCAGTGGAACTCAATCCGAACGGTGCCGCGACTACGAAGTCGCCACTCCCACAACCCGTTCCGGACCCTGTTCGATCGAATAGCCCGTGATGTGCTCCGGGCGATCGGCCGCTTCCCGCTCCGACAGCAGGCGTTCCTGTTCCCGCACCACACCGCGGCCGCGCCCGAATACATAGGCCAGGAAACCCAGTTCGGCCACTGCGCCGAGGCCGACCCGGAGCGCCGTGGGCAGTCCGCTGGGCGTGACGAAGCCCTCCAGGAAACCCGACACCAGCAGCACGCCCACCAGTCCGAGCGCGATCACCGCGGTCGCCCGGCCCTGCCGCGCCAGCGCCTGCGGACGGCTCTCCCGGCCTGGATCGATCAGCGTCCAGCCCAGCTTCAGACCCGCCCCGCCGGCCACGAAAATGGCTGTGAGCTCCAGCATTCCGTGCGGCAGGATCCAGCCGAAGAACGGTCCCAGCCGCCCCGCCTCCGCCATCAGCCCGGCACTGATCCCGAGGTTCAGCGCGTTCATGCACAGCAGGTAGACGGCGGGCAGGATGAGCACCCCGAGGAACAGCGCCATGGCCGACACCCACGCGTTGTTGGTCCACACCTTCGCGGCGAACGCGTCGTGCGAGTGTTCGTAGTAGTAGGTCTCGAATTCGCCACCGGGCCGCGTCAAGGCATCTGTATTCGTGTTCAGGCCGAGATGCCGGCGCGCCGCCTCCGATGTGGCCACCCACGCGGCGAGCGCCGCCGAGCCGAGCAGGAAGACCGTCGCCACCGACAGCCACCAGGGCCAGGCCCGATACACCGCGGCCGGGAACCGGTGCGTGAAGTAGTAGGCGATCTCCCGCGGAGTGTCGAAGCGGGCGCTCAGTATCCGGCCGCGCGCCCGGGTCAGCACCGCCGACAACCCGGCGATGAGCTCCGGATCCGCCTCCCGCGACTGCAAGCGGGCCAGCTGCTGTGACGCCAGGCGGTACAGCCGCACCAGCTCGTCGGCCTCCGCGCCGGTGAGCCGCTTCGCGCGAGACGCCAACTGATCCAGGCGCTGCCAGGAAGGCCGGTGAACGTACGTATAGGCATCCAGATCCACGAGTACCCCTCCTGCGCTACGGCTGACAGAATGCTATCCACCGTGTTTCCACCCGGCAGCGCATGCCGAGAAGGTTCGCGGTCCGTCTCGTTCTGGACTGACGGAGCGGGGGAGCGAAGCGGGGGAGCGGAGGAGGGAAGAACGAGACCTCCAGGGCCGCGAACCCGCCCGGAGCGAAGCGGAGGGCAATTTGGACACCGCACTTTTCACCACCGGCGAGGCGGTGGCCGTCGAACTGCCGATCGCGCGGATCCCCACCCGGGCCGCGGCCTTCCTGCTCGACCTGTTGCTGCAGGCCGTGATCGGCGTGGTGCTGGTGCTGCTGTTCGAAGCCCTGCTGGTGTGGATGGACGCGGATTCCGCGTGGCGGGACGCCGCGGTGCTGGTGGCCACGGTGGGTGCGCTGATCGGGTATCCGGTGCTGTTCGAGACGTTTTCGCGGGGGCGCTCGGTGGGGAAGATGGCCGTCGGGCTGCGGGTGGTGCGTACCGACGGCGGGCCCGTCGACTTCCGGCACGCGGTCACGCGCGGACTCGCCGGGATCGTCGACTTCTGGATTCTGGGCACCGGGCTGATCGCCGTCGTGGTGTCCATGTGCTCACCCCAGGCCCGGCGGGTCGGGGACGCCCTGGCCGGCACCGTCGTCGTGCACGACCGCACCCGCCTGCCCTTCGCGGCGCTGGCCGTGCCGCCGCCGTGGCTGGCGGGCTGGGCGCGGCAGCTCGACCTGTCCGGTCTCTCCGATGAATCGGCGCTCGCGACACGGCAATACCTGCTGCGGTTTCGCACCCTCACGCCCGAGGTCCAGGACGGGCTGGGCCGGACGCTGGTCATCACGGTGTGCATGAGCCTGCGCACGCTGCCGCCGAACGGCTATCCGCCGCTGCAGATCCTGGGCGCGGTCCTGGCCGAGCGGCAGCGGCGGGAGATCCCGCCGCCGCCCTTCGTGCAGCAGCGTCCGATGGCCGTCCCGGCTACAGCGCTCCGGTCCGCTTGAGTTCCAGATATTCGTCGGCCAGCGCCTCCGGCAGCCGGTCGGGCGCGTCGGCGATGACGCGGACGCCCATGCGGCGCAGCGTCTCCCGGGCCACCGCGTGCTCGGCGATGACATTCTCGGCGGCGGCCGCGGCGTAGAGGTCGTCCAGGCTCGAGCGGCGGGTGGCGGCGGCCGCCACCTCCGGATCGGTCACCGCGACCACCAGCACCCGATGCCGCTCGGTCAGCACCGGCAGGACCGGCCGCAGGCCCTCCTGCACGGTGGCGGCGTCGAGATGGGTGAACCACACCACCAGGCTGCGGCGGCGGGCGCGCCGCAGCGTCGCCCGCAGCACGCCCTGATAGTCGGTGTCGACCAGTTCGGGAGTGAGCCCGGCGAGGGCGTGCATCAGCTTGATCTGCAAGCGCTTTCCGCCGATGCCGCGTACCTCGGTGCGCAGCCGGCGGTCGTAGGCCAGCAGATCCACCGAATCGCCGCCCGACGCCGCCAGCCCGCCCAGCAGCAGCGCCGCCTCGATGGTGGCGTCCAGGCGGGTGCCGTCGCCGACGCGGCCCGCGCTCACCCGCCCGGTGTCCAGCAGCATGACCACGTGCCGGTTGCGTTCCGGCCGCCAGGTGCGCACCAGCACGTCATCGGCGCGAGCGGTGGCGCGCCAGTCGATGGTGCGCACATCGTCGCCCGCGACATATTCACGGAACGAATCGAATTCGGTGCCCTGCCCGCGAATCGCGGTGGTGTTGCGGCCCTCCAGATGCTGCAGCTGCCTGACCTTCGAGGCCAGCAGCCGCTCACTGTGGAACGGGGGCAGCGCGCGCAGCCGGGCCGGGACCTCGCGCCGCACCTGGCGGCCGGCCATGCCGAGCGGGCCCAGCAGGCGCAGCGTCACCGGACCGGCCACCCGGTCGCCGTGATAGTCCGGCGTCAACTCGGTGCGCAGCCGAATCCTGGTGTTGGGCGGCAGGTTCAGGGTGTGGGTGCGATGGCGGGCGTGCGCGCTGGGCGGCCAGTCGTCCCACAGCGTGCCGCGCACCGGCCGGGCGCCGCCATTGAGTACTGCCAGCTCCACCTCGATGCTGCGGCCGGTGCGCACCGTGGTGATCGGGGCACGCGAAAGTTCCAGCGCGCCCGGTGATCCCAGCAGCAGCAGATCGGCGGCGATCAGCGCGACCAGGGCCAGGGTGGCGAGCAGCACGCCGAGCCACGACGGCAGCGCCAGCGTGACGAACAGGGCCGCGAGCACCGCCGCGGCGGCCAGCCGGCCGGTGACGACCACGCCCTACACCGGGACGGGGACGGACATCAGCAGCGAGGCCATCACGCCCTCGGCCGTGACGCCCTCCACCTCGTGCTCGGGCCGCAGGTGCAGCCGGTGCCGGAGCACCGCCGTCGCAACGGCTTTCACATCGTCGGGTGTGGTGTAGGCGCGGCCGTTCAGCCAGGCGAAGGCGCGTGCGGCCGCCATCAGCGCGGTCGCGCCACGGGTGGACGCGCCGTGCGCCACCGCGGGGGA
>NZ_BAGC01000070.1 GCF_000308655.1 Nocardia niigatensis NBRC 100131
GGCACCGCTTCGCCGCCTTCCCCAACATCTACTTCAAGCGTGAGGGCGATGGAAGCGTCGCGCTCGGCGCGGCCAAGCCGATGATGTCCGGCGGCAAGCCGATCGAGATGGAGACCGCCGACCCTGACAACGACACCTTCGGCGTCGGCAAATTCGAGGACTTCTCCTGGAAGGACATCCTCGACGTCACTACCTGTACCGAGTGTGGTCGCTGCCAGTCGCAGTGTCCGGCGTGGAATACGGGTAAGCCGCTCTCGCCCAAGTTGTTGATCATGTCGTTGCGTGATCACGGTTATGCGAAGGCTCCGTATCTGCTGGCTGGTGGCCGTAAGGACATGGGTGGCGACGAGATCGGTCTGGTGGATGGCGAGGGCAAGCCGGATGAGCGTGCGCTGGCGCGGATTTCGGAGGCTGCGCGTGCGGAGGCGGAGCGTCCGCTGGTCGGTGGCGAGGATGTCGATGGTGTCATCGATCCCGAGGTGCTGTGGTCGTGTACGACCTGTGGTGCGTGTGTGGAGCAGTGCCCGGTTGATATCGAGCATGTCGACCACATCATCGATATGCGCCGTTACCAGGTGCTGATCGAGTCGGAGTTCCCGTCCGAGCTCGCGGGTTTGTTCAAGAATCTGGAGAACAAGGGCAATCCGTGGGGTCAGAACGCCAAGGATCGCCTGAACTGGATTTCCGAGGTCGAGTTCGAGGTTCCCGTCTTCGGTCGCGACGCTGATTCCTTCGATGGTTATGAGTATCTGTTCTGGGTCGGTTGTGCCGGCGCGTACGAGGATCGTGCGAAGAAGACGACCAAGGCTGTGGCGGAGTTGCTCGCGACCGCGGGTGTGAAGTTCATGGTGTTGGGTCAGGAGGAGACCTGTACCGGTGACTCGGCTCGTCGTGCGGGTAACGAGTTCTTGTTCCAGCAGTTGGCGATGCAGAACATCGAGGTGCTGAACTCGGTGTTCGAGGGTGTCGAGCAGGCCAGGAAGAAGATCGTGGTCACGTGTGCGCATTGTTTCAACGCGCTCAACAATGAGTATCCGCAGGTCGGTGGCACTTACGAGGTGGTGCACCACACTCAGCTGCTCAATCGTCTGGTGCGGGGTAAGCAGTTGGTGCCGGTGTCGCCGGTCGCGCAGAATGTGACCTATCACGATCCGTGCTATCTGGGGCGGCACAACAAGATCTACAACGCGCCGCGTGAGTTGATGCAGGCTTCGGGTTCGACGCTGGTCGAGATGCCGCGTCACGGTGAGCGTTCCATGTGTTGTGGTGCCGGTGGCGCGCGGATGTGGATGGAAGAGCAGCTCGGCAAGCGCATCAACATCGACCGTGTCGATGAGGCTCTCGGCACGTTGAACGGTGGTAACGAGCCCTCGATGATCGCGACGGGTTGCCCGTTCTGCCGTGTGATGCTCACCGATGGTGTGACCGCTCGTAAGGATGGTGGCGAGGTCGGTCAGGGTGTCGAGGTCGTCGACGTCGCGCAGTTGATGCTGCAGTCGATCGATCGTGTCGAGGCCGCGACGCTGACCGAGAATCT
The DNA here is from genome assembly GCF_000308655.1 of Nocardia niigatensis NBRC 100131. GTDB lineage: Bacteria > Actinomycetota > Actinomycetes > Mycobacteriales > Mycobacteriaceae > Nocardia > Nocardia niigatensis. The sequence goes on from NZ_BAGC01000070.1 coordinate 1,538, forward strand.
GAAGGTTGTTCAGGCGCCGAAGGTCGAAGAGCCGGAACCGGTTTCGGTGTCCGAGCCGGTGGCGGCCGCGGTGGTGGAGGCTCCGGCCGAGGCCGCTGCGAAGGCCGCTCCGGCCGGTGGCGGTCTGGGTATGAAGGGCGCCGCGAAGGCGCCGGGCGGCAAGGGCCTGGCCATGAAGGG
>NZ_BAGC01000069.1 GCF_000308655.1 Nocardia niigatensis NBRC 100131
CCGCGGCGCCCGCACCGGCCGCCGCCGACCCGACCACCCCGGCCGGGCAGGCGGATACTCCAGCGCCGCAACAGAATCCGGCGCCGCAACAACCTGCGCAACAGCAACCGCAACAACAGCCAACGGTCCAGATGCCGACGGTGCCGCAGATGCAGCCGCCGACCGTCCCGAATGTGACGCTCCCCACGGGCGCACTGAACAATGCAGTTGATCAGCTCGGCAACGCCGTCCCCCCGGTCGTTCCGCACACCGGCCGCTGAGAGTTGGTTCCTCGTGACAGGCATGACCCCCGTCGCACTGGATTCGCTCCCGTGCGCGCGTGAGATTTTCCGGGATCTGGATTCCGACGATTCCGCCTCGACGCTGTACCTCATCCGGGGCCGCTCCGGCACCGGCAAGTCCACCCTGCTGGGTGCGATCCGGGCGCGTCTGCGCGCCCGCGGCGTCCCGCACACCGACAATCCGGCGCAGGCCCCGCGCCCGTCGGGACCGGGCCGCGTGGACGGCCACAACGGCAGCGGCGCCCGCGTCCGCGGCGCCCTGGTCGTCGACGACGCCCACGTGCTGAACCAGGCCGAGTTCGACCTGCTGTGCGCCGCGGCCGAATCCGGGGAGTACCCGGTGGTGATCGCACTGCGCCCGCGCCCGCACGACCCGCGGCTGCGCGGTCTCACCGATCTGGTGGCCCGCCGCGGCCGAGTGGTCGATCTGCGCGCCCTGGGCTCCACCGAGATCGCCCCGTTCGCCCGCGAACTGGGGATGATGGTGCCGCGCGGGCTGGCCCAGCACATCCACCGCCAGACCGGCGGCATCCACGGTGGCGTGGTGGCCGCGCTGTCCGCCGCCTGCGCGACCCGTCTGGACGCGGGTGTGACCGCGGTGGACCAGGCGGTGACGGCCTGGGCGCGGGCGCGCCTCGACGACGCCGATCCGGACCTGCTGGACGCCCTCGTGGTGGCGGCCATCGGCGCGGGCCTGGACACCGGTGAACTCACCGAGGTGCTCGACATCGCGCCGCCGGCCGCCCAGGACCTGGTGGACCGGGCCCGCGGCAGCGCCCTGGTCACCGATGCCGATCTGCTGCTGGCCCCGGCCGTGGCGCCGCTGCGCACCCTGGTCGGCGATCGCCGCTTCCTGACCGTGGCTCGCCGCCTGCTGCACGCGCGCCTGGACGCCGGTCTGCTGCGCGACCACACCGCGCTGGTGCTGGCCGAATCGGGCGTCCGCGACGAGCGGCTGGCCGAATTCCTCTGTGCCGCGGCGGAACGCGCCGGTGACGAGGCGGTCCGGTACTACGCGGCCGCGGCCGCCGCCGGGGCGGATCCGGAGGCCCTGGCCGTGCGCTGGGCCGACGCCGCCGCCCGTTCCGGGGACGGTGACACCGCCCTTCGCCTGGCCGAACCCACCCTCGCGAATCCGTCGATCCCGCACACGGATCTGGCTGCCGCCGTGCGCATCTGCGCCGGTGTCTGGACCCGGCGTGGCCTGGCCACCCGGGCCGCCCAGCTCTACACGTGGCTCGGGCCGACCCGGGTCGGCCCGGACTGGGCGGTCGCCGCCACGGTGCTGTCGCTGTCCGGCGACGCCCAGGGCGCACAGGCCCTGTCGGTCAATGCCGCCCAGTGGCCGCCGACGGAGGCCACCGCGCGCGCCGCCTCGATCGCCAATGCCCTGACCGATTCGATCGGATCCGTCGGCGCCCCAGCCGATTTCGACGCGGCGGCGCGCGCCGATCGTGGCAACGGGAACCCCGGATCGCCATTCCCGCCGCCGCCCAGGCCCTTTGCCGCACCGGCCGCGACCGGCGCACCGGCCCGGCCCGCGAGTCTCCCGGGCCGCTCCGCCGAACGGCCGCGCCCCGAGGACCCCGCTGCGGCGAGATCGGCTGCGGGCGCGCCGAATACCTTCGGCGCCGTCTCGGCCCCGACCGGTTTCACCGCCGAGATGCGGGCCATCCCCCCGACCACCCTGGCCGTCCAACGCTTCACCAGCCCCACGCGGGCGCGGCGGGGCGCGGCTGTCGCGGCGGCGTCCGCGCTGATCCATGCCGCGCACTCCGGCCCGGCCCCCACCGATGACGGCGGCGATCGCTTCCTGCCGTGCTCAGCGGTGTCGATCGCGGTGCTGCTGTGCCTGAGCATGGGTGATCCGCGCCGGGCCGCGGACGCCCTGCGGCAGGGCCCGCACGATCGCGGCGCGGCCCGCGATCCGCAGTCCCTGGTGCTGGGCGCGTGGGTCGCCATGCTGGGCGGCGACGAGCATTCGGCGGCCACCCTGATGTCGGAAGTTCGTTTGCCGGAACTGGATCCGCGCGATCGGCTGCTCGCGCACGGCGTGATCGTCGGCCTGGCGCGGCGCAGCGGCGACCACGCGGCACTGGCCCTGGCCTGGCAGCAGGCCTTCCCGCTGTTCGACGAGGTGAACGCGGACCTGCTGGCGCTGCTGCCGATCGGCGAGCTGTGGCTGGCCGGTATCCGCCTACGGGACGAGGCCCGGATGACCGCGCTGGTGACCGCCGCCGACGAGCTGCTGCGCCGGCTCGGTGAGCCGCCCGCCTGGTCGAATGCCTTCCACTGGTACGCGATTCAGGCCGCCATCGCCCAGGAGAGCCCGGAAGCCCTGCTGCCGCATGCATATCGGCTCAAGACCTCCGCCGCGGCGGGCGATCCGCAGGCCGCCGCGCTGGCGGACGCGGGCCGCACCTGGGTGCTGGTGCTGCGCGGTCAGGTGGTGCGCGAACAGGTCGAGGGCGCGGTGGCCCGGCTGGCCGGGCTCGGCCTGCGCTGGGACGCGGCTCGGCTGGCCAGTGAGGCCGCGCTGGCGGCGGGTGATTCCGCCACCGCGACCGCGCTGCTCAAGCTGGCGCGCACGGTGCGCGCACAGTCCCGGCCGCCGGAGGCGCCGGTGCGCGCGCCCGAGCCCGCGGCCCCGCAGCCGCGCCCGGAACCGATCACCGATACCGTGCTGAGCGAACGCGAGCGTGAGGTGGCCGAGCTGGTCCTATTGGGCTTGACATACCGGGAGATCGGGGCCCGGCTCTACATTTCGGCCAAAACCGTGGAACATCACGTGGCCCGGATGAGACGTCGAATCGGTGCCGGCTCGCGTTCGGAGTTATTGTCAATGCTTCGCGCCATGGGTCACGGTTCACTCCTCGTCTGACCTCGGCGCGGAGAGCACCCGGACGCATCGAGCGAGGTAACGAGGATGGCCACTGGGGTGGGCCTGCGGATCGCGGACGACGAATCCGTCGTTGCCGTGGTGACAGGCGACGACGCCACACTCCCGGTGCACTACACCGTGCGCGAGTCCGTGCTGCACATGTCCGAGGACGGCGACGCCGTACTCGGCGGCGACGCGCCGGAGGGCTACAGCCATTCCATCCGGGGCTTCGTGGGCGCGGTCGGGGATCCGGCCGGGCTCGCGGTGGACGACGGTGAGGCGTACCGGGCCGAGGACCTGATGGCGACGGCGGTCTTCTGCCTGATCAGTCAGGCCGCCGAGCACCTCAACGGTCCGGCCGAGTTCTATCTGGCCCATCCGACCGGCTGGCCCGACACCCATGTGCGGTCGCTGCGCGAGGCGCTCGACTACCTGGGCCTGAAGTCCGTAGTGCTGGTCAGCGAGCGCGACCTACCCCAGGCGGACGCGGAGACCGGGAAGACCCTCGCCTACAACGCGGCCCGGGCGGCGCTCGCGGCGGTGCTGTCCACCCCGGCCGGCCTCACCCCGCCCGACGCCACCGCGGCCGCCGAGAACGCCGCCGACGTCACCGATGTACTGCCGGCGCTCAAGTCCTCCGAACTGGCCCAGGCGTATTCGGCCGCGGTCCCGGCGGTCACCGCCGCCGAGCCGGCCGTGACCCGCGCGACGCCGGCGGTCACGGTCACCCATGCGCCGCGCGCCAGTCGCGGCCTGTACATCATCGCCGCCGCGGCCGCCCTGATCGGGTTGCTGCTCGGTGGCGTCGGGGTGGCGGCCGTGTTGCGCACCGACGACTCCACGCCGGGCCCGCCGCGCGGTGAGGTGCGCTCGGAGCCGGTGGCCACTGCGGGCGTCGCCCCGCCGCTGCTGCCGCCGACCGGTTCGGACAATCCGACCGCGGCCGCGCCGCCCGCCGATGCCGCGGACGCTCCGGTCACCTCGGAGCCGACGACCACGCCGCCTCCGCCGCCGACCACCACGGACCCACCGACCACCACGCCGAGTCCCACCCCGCATCCCACCCCGACCACCACGACACGCCCGTATCCGCCGATCTACCAGTACCCGCCGGTGCCGACCTTCGAGCTGCCGCAAGCTCCGGTGCTGCAGGATCCGTGGGGACAGAATCCGCGCTGATTTCGTAGAGCCCTTCCGTGGATGATGCCCTAAAGTGGTGCGCTGACCGACCTTCCGGAAGGTAACCGGATCCGGGCCCGGAACATCGGTCTGCTGGTGCACTACGAAGGGACTCCATGCGCAAGTTCATGGCGCGCCGCGCCACGGTTCGAGCAGCCACCGTCGCGTTCGCCTCGACCGTTCTCATCGGTCCCTTGCTCAGCACCGCCTCCGCCGACCCGGCGTCCCCGGATCAGCTTGCCGCCGACAAACTTCCGGCCGAGCTGGTCACCGCCATCCAGCGCGACCTGAAGATGACGCCCGCCGAATACCTGGACCGCGCCGCGCAGGCCCAGCAATTGCGGGATTACGCAACGACATTCCGCAGCCGGCGGCCCGACGACTTCGCGGGCGCGTGGCTCGGCACCGACGGCAAGCCGGTCATGGCCGTCACCTCTCTGGACGCCGCCAAGATCGCCGCGGCCGACGGCTACCAGACCCGGCTGGCCCCGATCAGCGCCGACAACCTCGAGAGTTCGGCCGATCAGCTGAACATGTGGATCACCAGCCTGCCGCGCGATCTGTCCGACGCGATCAACTCGGTGGCAATCGATTTCCTCAACAGCCAGCTGGTGCTCAGCGTGGCGAACACCCCGGCCGGGCATTTGCTGAATCTGCCGACGCTGATCGCCAATATCAAGGTGATGCTGTCGCCGGATTCCGGCGGGCCGGTCGAGCGCCGGCCCATGGGCGGCGACACCTACATCACCGCGCCGACCGCGCTGAGCGATTCGTCGCTGCACAGCGTGGATGTGTGCTCATTCGGCTTCAACAGTGTGGATTCCGCCGGAAACGCGCTGAACATCAGTGCCGGGCACTGCAATCCGAATGTGGAGAAGGGCACCAGTGCCGATGTCTACATTCCGAATGTGAAAAACCTGTTGTCGAGCCCGAAGGCGGGCAGCTTCGTCTCCTCGAATCTGGGTGGCCGCAGCGCGCTCGACTATTCGGTGATCAAGCTGAACGACGAAGCGGTGCGGGCCGGCATGGATCAGCCGTCGGTGCGCGGCGCCAACGGCACCACCCTGACCATCACCGGGGTGGCGGACCCGATCACCGGCGCGCCGGTCTGCAAGTCGGGCCAATCCTCCACCTTCACTTGTGGATTCGTGGTGGCCGACCGGGTCGAGACCCAGTTGTTCACCGCCGAGGGCCAGTCGAAGACGGTGCGCGGCTTCGCCTCCAGCGCCTGCACCCTGGGTGGTGACAGTGGCGGCGCGATCGTGACCGGCACGCTGGCGCTGGGCATCACCAGTGGTTCGAACGCCGCCGACGCGCCGAACTGCAACGAGGCCAATACGGCGCTGGCGCAGTACGGCGGTACCGCGTCGCTGGGCATCCCGCTGCACGCGATTCTCTCCGAAATCGACGCCAATTCCGGCGGCGGCATCGGCAGCGGAATTCAGGTCCGGACGCGTTCGAACGCGTGATGTTTCGCGGCCCGCTCCGTCGGGCCGCGAACAATCGGACACCATCCGCATGCGCGGGTTTCCGACAAGCTCGCTGTTTGCCAGCTGAATACCGAAACGTCACCTCGCAATAAGTAGGCATAACGGGTCCGACACCATATAGTCGGGGCCATGCTCCTGCCACGTATGCGCTCCTCCATGCCTGCCGTGGGCCGACGCCCACGGTCCCTTGTCCGCACTGCGGCGATCGCGGCCACCACTGTGCTCGTCGCCGGACCCCTGGCGGCGAGTGCGCACGCGGAGCCCGCGGCCCCCGCGACCCCGGATCTGCCAGCCGAGCTGATCACCGCGATCACCCGCGATCTGAAGATCTCCCCGCAGGACTACCTGCAGCGCGCCGACACCGCGCAGAAGGTGGCCACCTTCGCCACCACCGCCCAGCGGCAGTTCCCCGGCGTCTTCGGTGGCGCCTGGCTGGACGAGACCGGCAAGGCCATCGTGGCGCTGGCCCCCGGCGACACCCTGGACCAGGCCCGCAAGGCCGTGTCCGACGCCGGCTTCACCGCCAAGGACGTCGCCAAGAGCGAGACCACGCTGCGCGGCGAGAAGAACGCCTTCCAGCAGTGGCTCAAGGACCAGCCGGAATCCGTGTCCAAGGCCATCCGGGGCGTGGCCATCGACACCCTGAACAACAGCATCGCGGTCCGGGTGGACAAGCCCGACCTGCCGCTGCCGGGCTTCGTGGACCCGACCCGCGTCATCGTCATGACCGCCCCGCCGGTCGGCGGCGAGGGCCAGGACGTGCCGAAGGCCGCCGACATCGCCGGCGCCGGTCCGCGCACCATGGCCGCCGGTGAGGCCTACGCCTCGGTGGCCGGCCGTATGTCGCTGCGCTGCTCGCTCGGCTTCAACGGCGTCGACGGCAGCGGCAACCCGGTGAACATCACCGCGGGCCACTGCAACCCCAACATCTCGGCCACCCCCGGCGCCAACTCGCCGGGCGTCTACCAGCTGGTGGGCGGCGACAGCCTGGGCCCGCAGGTCGGTTCCTTCCAGAAGTCGGTGCTGGGCAACCAGGACTACTCGATCGTCTCGATCAACGACCAGTACCGGGACAGCTTCTCCAACCCGCGGGTGAACGTCCCGGGCGCGGCTCCGGTCAACATCACCGGCGTGGCCGTGCCGGTGGTCGGCGCACCGGTCTGCAAGTCGGGTGCGCGCACCGGCTTCAGCTGTGGCGTGGTGAACGCCGTCGACCAGACCGTGCAGGTCGGCGACCGGCTGCTCACCCAGTCCTTCTCCGCCAATATCTGCGCCCTGCCCGGTGATTCGGGCGGTCCGCTGGTGACCGGCACCCTGGCCCTGGGCATCTCCAGCGCCTCCTCGGTCGCCGACTACCCGGTCTGTGAGATCCCGAACCTGATCGGTCTCATCACCGGCAACACCCCCCAGCTGTTCGCGCAGCCGGTGAGCACCGTGCTCTCCGACAACCCGGGTCTGCGGGTGAACACCCTCTGATCGCGCGGGCAAGCTGATCACAGCAGGCTCGAAAAGGCCGGTAGCTCAACCGCTACCGGCCTTTTCGCATTCCGGGGTACCCGTGGGCGCCCTCCGGGGGGCAGCGCAGGGGCGGCGGGCGGCAGCGATCAGGGAGCGATCGGGCGTGGTAGCGGGGAACCCCGGTCGGGCATGCTGGGGTCATGTGTTTGGTGTTGCTCGGCTGGCGGGCGCATCCGGAGTACCGGTTGATCGTCGCCGCCAATCGGGACGAGTTCTTCACCCGCCCAACGGAATCGCTGCGGCCGTGGGACGAGGTGCCGGGCCTGCTGGCGGGCCGGGATCTGGGCGCGGCGGGGCCGGTCCCCGGCACCTGGCTGGGCCTGCTGCCCGATCGGCGCCGCTTCGCGACGGTCACCAATGTGCGCGGCCGGGCGGAGGCCGTTCGCGCGGACGCCCGTTCCCGAGGCGCGCTGCTCATGGATTTCCTGCGCGGTGATCCGGTGCCGGAGAAGTTCGCGCGCGGCGTCTCCACCGCCCCGGACGACTACAACGGCTACAACCTGCTGGTCTCGGATCTGGAAACGCTGTGGTGGCACAGCAATCGGAGCGAGCGCACCCCACGCGAACTCTCACCCGGCTTCCACGGCCTGTCGAACAACGCCCTGGCCGGTTCCCTCGCGCCCGACGGCAGTGTCACCACGGGCACCCCGGATCCGGCCTGGCCCAAGGTCCGTGCGGGCGTGCGCGCCCTGGCCGCGGTGGCGGCCGCCGATCCCGGTGACGTGGAGAGTTACCTGACCGTCCTGGCCGACCGCACCCCCGCGGCCGCCGCCGAACTGCCGAGCACCGGCCTGGACCCGCTCACCGAACGCAGCGCCTCGGCGCGTTTCGTCCTGCACCCGGTCCACGGAACCCGGTGCAGCACAGTTCTTCTGGTGCGCGAGGACGGCAGTTACCGGATGACCGAGCGCACGTTCGCCCGTTTCGGCCATGCGCACGGCACGGTGTCGTTCGAGCGGCATCTCGAACTCCCGGCCTGAACCAGCCCCGGACATGAGTTCGGCCCGCCTCCGACGAGCGAGGCGGGCCGAATGGTCCAGCGTGCCGGGGCCGTAGCCCCGGCAGGTCTCAGTTCTGAGCTCAGTTCTGAGTGACGGGGGCCGTTGCGGCCTCCGTGGTCTTGTTGGTCGTGGCCCACTTGGACGTGCCATCGGCAGCCTGCAAGGTCTGCAGCAGTTCGATGCCCGCAGCGACCAGGGTCGGGCCACCCGCAGCGATAGTGCCGAGGATGCCGCCGATGCCAGCGCCCGCGACCAGGCCCGGGACACAACCGGCGACGATGGTGACCACGCACCCGATGATCGCACCGGTCGCGGTGCCCACAAAGCTACCGATGCCGATAGCGAGACCGAACTGGGTAGAGAAGTTGCTCATCGCCTTCTGGTTCTCATCGGCCGAGGCGATCGGCTTGGCGGCGAGCACCGTGGTGCCCGGCTGGTAGCCGGCCGGCTTCTCCGGGACGACCTCGAGCACCTTGCCGTCATCCTTCACATCCGACTTGACCGGAATATCGGTCCCGTCGGCCTCGAACTTCAGCGGGAAGGAGATGGCGGTCGCGCCCTTCTCATCCTTGACATTCACCACCGTGACCTTCGGGTCCTCGGGCGTCGCGCCGTCCTGCTGGGCGAGTTCGAAGGTGCCGTTCTTCAAGGTGGAGACGATCGTCTTGCCGTCGACCAGCTTGGTGGAGTAGTTGATTCCAGCAGGCTGTGCGGGAGCATCATCAGCGTGGGCGGTCGTCATCCCAATGGTCATTGCGCCGATGACCAGGGCAGCAGCCGCAGTGGTACTGCGAAGCTTCATTTCGGTTGGTATCCAATCCGTCATCGAGGTATATCCGCCGTGCGCCTCTTCGCCACGCGAGGCCCGGCTTCCCTCGGGCCATGCCACGCGCTAGGACGAGTCCTCCCCGAGCATGTGAAGACGCGCACAGCTGTCGGACAGCGTGAGCCTAGTCGATCACCCTACGATTTGCGAGATTCCGTTCTTTCTGCTGGACAGCATGTTTCGAAGTAAGCCTGCCCTTGGTTACTGCACCGATTTGCCGGGATTTACGGTGTGGGAAACCCTGGACAGCTAAGTTACCGACGGGTAACTTACCGTCCATTAGGATACGAGCAACTCGAGGCGGAACCAGGCTGCCTCGCGAGACGCTTGTAGAACCGTAAGAGAGGTCGCGACATGAATGCCCTGACGATTACGTTGGGCACGATCGGAGCGGTGTTCACAGTCTTCTGCTGGGCATCGTTCATCGGAGGCGTGCGGAACATCGCGCGCACCGTCATGGTCGGCCAATCCGCGCCCGATCGCTGGCGGCCTTTCTTCCCCCGCCTCAAGACCATGCTGGTGGAATTCATCGCGCACACGCGCATGAACAAGTTCCGCACGGTCGGCTGGGCTCACTGGCTCGTCATGATCGGCTTCCTCCTCGGGTTCATCCTGTGGTTCGAGGCGTACGGCCAGATCTTCGACCCCGAATTCCACTGGCCCATCATCGGATCCTGGGGCATCTACCACCTGGTGGACGAGATCCTCGGCATCGGAACGGTGATCGGCATTCTGGTGCTGATCGCCATCCGACAGCTGAACCACCCGCGCGTGCCCGCGCGACTGTCCCGGTTCAGCGGTTCGAGGTTCGCGCCCGCCTACATCATCGAGGCGATCGTCCTCGTCGAGGGCCTGGGCATGACCTTCGTGAAGGCCGGCAAGATCGCCACCTACCACGAGTCCCACACCTGGAGCGACTTCTTCACCGAGCAGGTGGCCAAGGTGCTGCCCGAGTCCGTGGTGATGGTCTCGGTCTTCGCGTTCATCAAGCTCTGCTCCGGCGCGCTGTTCCTGCTGCTGGTCGGTCGCAATGTCACCTGGGGTGTGGCGT
>NZ_BAGC01000068.1 GCF_000308655.1 Nocardia niigatensis NBRC 100131
ATGCCGGGCCAGCCGATCGGCGGGCCGCGCATCGCGCCGCCGCAGCGGGTCGGGGCGGGCGCCCCGCCGCAGGGTCCGCGCGGACCGCAGGGGCCGGGTGCGCAGGGACCCGGTGCACCCCAGGGACCGAACGCACCCCAGGGACCGAATGCGCCGCAGGGCGTGCAGCAGGGCCCGATGCCCGGTGGGCCGGGGCAGGCCGGGCCGCAGGACATCCAGGGGGATGGACCGCGGATCCTGGCGCAGCCCCAGCGGGTTCCGGCCGCCGGCGAGGCGGCCGACGGGACCGCGGCGGCGCCGGGCGGGTCGAAGAAGAAGCTGTGGATCATCGTGGCGGCGGCCGCGATCGCGGTGATCGCGATCGTCGGTGTGGTGGTCGGGGTGACCGCGCACAACAGCGACAACTCGCCGGAAGCCAAGGTGCAGAAGACGATCACCGTCTACACCGACGCGCTGAAGTCCGGGAACCTGGACGCGCTGCGCGCGGTGACCTGCGGTGCGCAGCACGACTTCTACCAGAAGATCTCGGCCGACCAGTTCGCCAGCGTGTACAAGACGTCGCAGGATCAGAAGAGCATCCCGCAGGTGAAGAGCGTCGACGCGATTCAGATCACCGGCGATGCCGCGCTCGCCCAGGCGACCGTGTACACCGCCGCGGACCCGGCGAAGACGTCCGCCCGCACCTTCGATCTGCGCAACGAGGGTGGTTCCTGGAAGGTGTGCGACCCGCAGAACGGCCACTGATCGGCTTCCCGAAACCCCGCCGCAGCCCTTGCGACCGGAGTCACTGAAGCATTCCCGGCTCCGGTCGCGATGAACATCACAAAGACCTGGTCAACAGTCCGACACGTGGGTAGTGTGTGCCGGATTGTTCGGGCCGGCCGTATCGGCATACCGGCACTTCAGCGGTTGTACACCGTCCAGGAACACTGTCCGGCATACGTCCACGACAGTGTCCGCAGAAGTGGTGCGGGCCCACCGGGTTTCGATTTGCAGGGAGCTGAACACCATGCCGGAAACGGCAGAGGCTACTGAAGCCACCGCGGCCGAGCTGGTCGGACGGCACTTCCGTGTCCGTGATCACTACGACGTCGGCCGCGAGAAGATCCGCGAGTTCGCGCGGTCGGTGCGCAACGATCACCCCGGACACCACACCGAGGCCGCCGCCGCGAGGCTCGGCTACGGTGGCCTGCTCGCCTCGCCGACCTTCGCGTCGGTGATCGGCGCGGCCACCACCCGTTCGCTGATCGGGTCCGTGCTCACCGAGTACGACGTCTCGCAGATCCTGCAGACCGATCAGGTCTTCGAGTACTACCGCCCGATCCTGGCCGAGGACCGCCTCGGGGTGGACGTCGTCGTCGAGAACATCCGCAGCTTCGGCGACAACGACTTCATCACCGTCAAGGTCACCCTCACCGATGCCGACGCACTGCCGGTCCTGGTCGCCACCACCACCATCGTGGCCCGCAAGGGCGTCGAGATCGACCCCGCCACGGTCGAGACGGTCTCGGGCGTGGTCATGCACGGCCACGTGGTCGAGCCCGGCGAATTCGATGGCGACCCGACCGGTCTGATTCTGCTGGCCCCCGACGAGGTCGCCGAGCTGGCCGCCCCCGCCCCGCCGCAGCCGGTCCACACCATCCCCACCGCCGCCACCCTGACCGCCGGCGCCGAGCTGCCCGCCGCCAAGGTGCCGGTCACCCGCGGCGACCTGGTCAACTACGCGGGCGTCTCCGGCGACCCGAACCCCATCCACTTCAGCGACACCGCCGCCACCCTGGTCGGCCTGCCCACCGTGGTGGCGCACGGCATGCTCACCATGGGCCTGACCGCCGGCTACCTGGTGGACTGGCTGGGCGACCCGTCGGCGCTGACCAAGTTCAGCGTCCGCTTCTCCGGCTTCGTGCCGGTCGAGCCGACCGCCCCGACCATCGTCGAGTTCACCGGCAAGGTGAAGTCGGTGGACGCCGCCCGGGGCGCGGCCACCGTCGTGCTCGGCGCGACCTCCGAGGGCAAGAAACTGTTCGGCCGGGCGGTCGCCGAGATCCGGCTGTCCCACCTCCCCGGGACCTCAGCGCACAGCTGAGGGCAGCAGACCGCCCCACACGCGTGCCGCGGTCAGGTGCCGAACCGATCTTGGTCGTACCCCTGGAGTTACCCCAACCGCAGCGAAATCAATTGTTGCGGTTGGGGAACGAGCCGGGGGTGCTTTTCGGCTGTCAGTCGGCCGTCAGTTGATCGTGGCGTGCATCAGGTAGACGTTGTAGTCGCTCCAGGTCGACATGGTGAAGTACATGTCGTTGCCGGTCGACCAGGGGTGGATGAAGCCGCCGTAGAGTTCCGGGAACTGGAGGGCGCTCACGGTGACCGTGCTGTCGGACCACGCGCCCTGCGGCGAATCCGACTCCCGCACCACCAGTGCCGCCTTGGCGGTGTCCAGGTAGCTCATCTGCCACACCTTGCGGCTCTCGTCGTAGCGCACCGACAGTTCACCGGCGGGCGCGTCGACAATCGGTGTGGCCGTGACCGATCCGTTCGTCTCGGGGAGCCAGGAGCCGCTGTTCCAGTACTGGTAGGCGGTCGGGTTGAGCACCTGGTCCTTCGGCACCCGGGCCAGCCCCACCCCGCCGAGGCGCGAGTTGGGAATGCCGAACATGTACACCCAGTCGCCCTGCGGCACCATCGACGTCACCTGGAAGTTGGAGAGGCCGAAGATGTTCTGCCACTTGGCGTACGGATCCTTGGTCCAGTGTTCGCCGTGGTCGTCGGAGTAGGCGAGGCCGCCGTAGTTGGTGTACCAGGTGCCGGGCACGCTGTTCCAGGTGCGGATCGACATGTAGCTCAGGTACTGCCGGTCCCCGACGGCGAAACCCGAGGTCGGAATGGTGGTGATCTCGATATTGTCCATCTTGCGACTGCTCAGCAGCTCGGTGGCGTGGCAGCGGTCGTCGGTGACCATGCGATCGAACACGACCCCGTTCTCCAGATCCCGATTCTTGCTGAAGGCCAGCAGGTTCGAGCGCCAGTCCTCGCCCATGCCGCCCGGCGGATGGAAGTCGCGGCCGACGGTGTCGCCGAACGCGATGGCGATCTCGTCGGGTGCGCTCTGCCACATGATGCCCAGGTCGGTGCCCTGCACCTGCCAGCGCTTGTCGGTGCGGTTGACCGAGTCGGCGCCGGTCAGCTTGGACACCTCACGCACGTCGGAGACCTGCGGCGCGGGCCGGACGGGTGCCTGCGCGGCGGCCTCGACCGGCGGGTGCGCCGGGGCGGGGCCGGGCGGCAGCTCCGGCGGATTCGGGTTGGGGAGCGCGAAATTGAACGGCTGCGGCCGCACGATCAGCTTGGGGAGACCGAGCTGCTCCGCGAGTCCCGGTGGCGGAGCCGGAGTGTCGGTGAGGTCCGGGCACGGGTTCACGCACGGATCCGACGGCAACTCCACCGGCACGCGCTTGGTGTTCTCCGGCGGCGGCCCGGGATCGACCGTGATCACCGGATAGGACACCGGCACCTCGACGGTCTTGGGGATCAGCGGCTCGTGTGTGGGCTTGGCGTCGGTACTGCAGGGCCCGATGCCCGGAACGGCAGGTGCCGCACCAGGATCCGGATCCGCCGCGACCGGACCGCCCATGCCGACGAGTACGCCCGCCCCGACGATCGCCGCCCCCGCAGCCGCCACGAGCCGCTTGGCCATGCACTCAACCCTTCCGGTATTCGGGCTCTCCGAACACATTCCGGGCAGAGACCCTACCCCCGGAACCGAGCAAACCGCCGGAGGTTCAGTGCAGGGCCTGGAAGGTGAGCACGGTGGTGCCGATCCGGATGGCGTCCCCGTCGGCCAGCACGGCGGCCGATTCGATGGACTCCTCGTTGATGTAGATGCCGTTGGCGGAGTGCAGATCCTTGATGAGCAGACCGGCCCGGCTCGGGGTGATCTGCGCGTGGTACCGGCTGGCCTTGGGATCGTCGAGCACCAGATCGTTGTCGGTCATGCGGCCGATCTTCACGCCGTTCGGGCCGATCGGCACCACCCGGCCGTCGGCGAGCCGCAGCTGCCCGGCGCGCACCGCGCGCGGCATCTCGGTGACGGTCTCGGTCATGGCCTTGGCCATGCGCTCGACCTCGTGAATCTGCCCGGTGCTCAACGGTTCCTGGCGCAGCACCTTCTGCTCCAGCGCGATGAGCGCGGGACCCGGATCGATGCCGAGTTCGTCGGCGAGCACGGTGCGCACCCGGCGGCAGGCGTCGAGCGCGTCGGCCTGGCGGCCGGACAGGTACAGGGCGGTGATGAGCTGCGCCCACAGCGGTTCCCGCAGCGGATGCGCGCTGGTCATCGACACCAGCTCGCCGACCACGGAAGAGGCTCGGCCCAAAGTGATTTCGGAATCGATGCGGGCGGAGGCGACCAGCAGCCGCTCCTCGTCCATGGCGGTCGCGAAGCTCTCCGCGAAACCCAGGCCGGACAGGTCGTCCAGGGCGCGGCCGCTCCATTCCGCCAGCGCCTGACCGAAGAGCCGGGACGCGGCGGTGGGGTCGCCGATCGAGGCGGCCTCGGAACCCTCGCGGCGCAGCGTCTCGAAGCGCCCGAGATCGCACTCGTCGTCCTCGATTTCCAGCCGGTAGCCGGCGGATTCGGTGCGCAGCAGCGCCACCGGGTCGACCCCGGCGGTGCGCAGGGTCTTGCGAATGTTGGAGACGAACACCTGCAGGCTCGCCTGGTAGGAGTCCGGCGGATCGTCGTTCCAGACGATGTCGGCCAGCGCCTGGGAGGACACCGCGCGCCGCCGGTTCACGGTCAGAGCCGCCAGCAGTGCTCGCGGCTTGGGGCCGCCGACCGGCACGGACCGACCGGCGACCAACAGCTGCACGGGGCCCAGAACCCGCACATCGACAGTCATGCCACCTGCCTCGATAGAGACCGCGGCGCGCCCGCCGCTCGAAAATTGCCCGGGATTCCGCTTGTTTCAGCGGAATCCCGACCGTTGAGCTTACTTGGCGCTGATCGAGCGTCCCGCCGAGTTCAGGTCGTTGCAGGCCTCGACCACGCGGGCGGCCATCGAGGTCTCGGCCTTCTTGAGGTAGCTGCGCGGGTCGTAGACCTTCTTGTTGCCGACCTCACCGTCGATCTTCAGGACGCCGTCGTAGTTGCCGAACATGTGGCCGGCGACCGGGCGGGTGAAGGCGTACTGGGTGTCGGTGTCGACGTTCATCTTCACCACGCCGTAGCGCAGCGAGTCCTCGATCTCCGACTTCAGCGAGCCCGAACCACCGTGGAAGACGAAGTCGAAGGGCTGTGCGTCGGCGGCCAGACCCAGCTTGGCGGCGGCCACCCGCTGGCCCTCGGCCAGCACCTCGGGCTTGAGCACCACGTTGCCCGGCTTGTACACACCGTGCACATTGCCGAAGGTGGCGGCCAGCAGGTACTGGCCGTTCTCGCCGGCGCCCAGCGCGTCGATGGTCTTCTCGAAGTCCTCGGGCGAGGTGTAGAGCTTCTCGTTGATCTCGGCCTCGACGCCGTCCTCTTCGCCGCCGACGACACCGATCTCGACCTCGAGGATGATGTTCGCCGCGTGCGCCTGCTTCAGCAGTTCCTTGGCGATCTCCAGGTTCTCGTCGATCGGGATCGCGGAACCGTCCCACATGTGCGACTGGAACAGCGGGTTCAGGCCGTTCTTCACGCGCTCGGCCGAGATGGCCAGCAGCGGGCGCACGAAGGTGTCCAGTTTGTCCTTCGGGCAGTGGTCGGTGTGCAGCGCGATGGTGACGTCGTACTTGGCCGCGACCACGTTCGCGAACTCGGCCAGCGCGACCGCACCGGTCACCATGTCCTTCACGCCCAGGCCGGAGCCGAATTCGGCGCCGCCGGTGGAGAACTGGATGATGCCGTCGGAACCCGCGTCCGCGAAGCCCTTGATGGCCGCGTTGATGGTCTCCGAGGACGTGCAGTTGATGGCGGGAAACGCGAAGGAGTTCTGCTTGGCCCGAGCAATCATCTCGGCGTAGATCTCCGGAGTCGCGATGGGCACAGTGACCTCCGTGTTGTGTGTGGCGTGTACGACAAATTCTGTCAGCTGACACGATAGGACAGCCCTGTTTCTCCGGGGCAATGGCCTCACATACCCCACAAGTTTGTGAGGTTGCTTCGACGTTCGGTGTGATGTCTGCGGTACCGGTACTGTGGTGGCCGTGACCTTGCTGGCCGTATCCGATGCCGTGACGACCAACGCCGCCTTGCCCGCGATCTTGGACCCCATGCACCTCCTGACGGAGACGTGGCTTTCCCACGCGGTGCTCCCGGCGATCTTGGCCATCGTCTTCATCGAGACCGGCCTGCTCTTCCCGATCCTCCCCGGCGACTCGCTGCTGTTCACCGGCGGTCTGCTGGCCGCCCAGGCGCACCCGCCGGCGGGCATGAACATCTGGTGGCTGGTGCCCGCGACCGCCTTCGTGGCCTGGCTGGGCGACCAGAGCGGCTACTGGATCGGCCGGACCATCGGCCCGGCGCTGTTCAAGAAGGAAGACACCCGCTTCTTCAAGCAGCACTACATCACCGAGACGCACGCCTTCTTCGAGAAGCACGGACCCAAGACCATCGTCCTGGCCCGCTTCGTGCCCATCGTGCGCACCTTCATGCCGGTGCTGGCCGGCGTCTCGAAGATGGACTACCGCAAGTTCGCCCTGGTCGACATCATCGGCGCAGTGGCATGGGGTGGCGGTGTCACCGTGCTCGGATACTTCCTGGGCAATGTCGAATTCATCCGTAAGAACGTCGAGGCGATCTTCCTGCTGATCGTGTTCGTGTCCATCCTGCCGGGCATCATCACAGTCGCGAAGAATCTGCTGCACCGCGGTCAGGCCCCGGCAGAGGCCGAGTACGCCACCTCGACGAACGAGCCGACCCGCTGAGCCCTTCGGTGTCGACCAGCCCGCTAACAACTTTCGCCGCCGGCGGCCCCGTGTTCTCCTCCGCCTCGGGCGGATTCGGTCCGCTCGAAACCGCCGGACCCGTACTCGTCTGGACGATCGTCCTCACCTTCGTCTTCCTGGAGTGCGCGCTCATCATCGGGCTGTTCCTGCCCGGTGACTCCATGCTCATCACCGCGGGCGTGGTGCTGGCCTCGCAGGTCGGCGAGAGTCAGGTGTGGGCGCTGTCGATCGGCACCATGATCGCGGCCATCGCCGGCAACCAGGTCGGGTACGTCTTCGGCCAGCGCGCCGGACATCATCTGGTGGCGCGCAAGAACGGGAAATACGTCAATACCCGCAATCTGGCGCGGGTTTCGGACATGCTGCACAAGCACGGATTCCTGGCGGTGCTGGTGGCCCGCTGGATTCCGTGGGTGCGCACCCTGTGCCCGCTGGTCGCGGGCGCTGCGGGCATGGATCACCGCAAGTACACCATCGCCTCGACCGTCGGCGCGGTCATCTGGGCGCCGGTCATCCTGCTGGCCGGCTACTACGCGGGCAGCTTCCTGGAGAACATGTCCTGGCTCATGCCTGCGGTCATCGGGACCCTGGTGGTCGGGCTGATTCTCGGCACGTTCCTGGGCGTGCGGCAGTACCGGGTCGAGATGGCGCGCCCCGCCGAGGATTTCGACGTCGACCTGGAAGAGGCCGCGACGGTGCCGCTGCCCCGGGTGCCCCGCGCCTGACCGGTCACAACCCGGCGGCCGTCACCGTGTGCGCGGCCTCCATCAGCGTCCAGCCCGAAAGCTGCACCGACAGATCGCGTTCCGGGCTGCGTGAGGCGGTCACCGAACCGCCCTCGAAACCGCCTGCGCCCGCGATGCCCGGCAGTCGTGCGGGCTGCCGCCAATCCGAGCCGAACAGCGGCTCGCCCTCCACATCCAGCCGGTGCTCCCAGGCCGCGGTCGCGGACGACCGCACGATGGCGGCGGTCTTGCGGCGCGCGGCGACCGCGGCGGGTTCGTCGCCGGGCAGCATGAGGGCGGCCAGCGCCAGGTAGCGGATGAGAATGCCGTTGAACAGACCGCCGTCCCCGCCGCTGTCGCCGACCACCACGCCGTCCGCGGTCATGTGCTCCTCGACCGCGTCGATCAGCCGGATGGCGCGCTCGGCGTGCCGCGGTTCGCCGGTGTGCACCGCGAGTTCGGTCTCCAGGCCGAGCGCCACGCCCTGGCAGTAGCTGTAGACCGGCTTCTCGACCTCGCCCGAGGGTAAGTGAATGCCGTCGAAGATGAGGCCGGTCTCCTTGTCGCGCAGGTTGGCGTCGAGGAAGTCGGCCAGTTCCGCGGCCAGGTGGTAGCGGCCCAGCCGCGCCATGGCGATGCCCACCGGACCGTTGGCCGGGGCGTTGAAGAAGTCCGAGCCCTTGCGCCACGGGACCGCTCCGAACTCCGGCTCGAACCCGTTGACCAGCGTCTTCTCCAGGATCAGCAGCGCACCCCGCACCTCGGCGACACTCTGGGCGCGTTGGGCCCGCTCCAAAGAGATTGTCAGCCAGGCCATGTCGTCGTAGTAGTCGTTGGTCCAGCCTCTGATATTGCGCAGGCGCATGGCGTGGGCGATGGACCAGAGGCGACGTTGGCGGGCGGGGGTGGGCGCGCGATTGGCGGCGTCGACCGCGCAGTCGATCAGATGGGCCTGCCACCAGTAGTGCCAGAAGGCGAAGGCCCGCTCACCTTTCGTGGCGGGCCAGCCCACGACACCGAGCTGGGTGCCGGGCATGCCCCACAGCGCCCGCAGGTGACGCGAGAGAATCGCGGATTCCGCCAGGTCGGCGCGCTCCGACCAGAGGGCGGCGGTCGGCTCCATATTGCGTCCGGTCCGCCAAGTCATAGGACTTATCGTGCCAGCCGGGCAGTGCGCTCGTGGCTGATTTGTTACCGAGAGTCGTCCAGCTCACCAGGCGGTGGCGAGGTCGGCGTGCTGACGGATCCAGGCGTGCATGGCGATGCCGGCGGCGACACCGGCATTGATGCTGCGGGTCGAGCCGAACTGCGCGATCGAAACGGTCAGCAGGGCGCCGTTCTTCGCGGCCTCGGTGACGCCGGGGCCCTCCTGCCCGAAGAGCAGCAGGCAATCCCGTGGCAGCGTGGCGGTCTCCAGCGGCACCGCGCCGGGGACATTGTCCACGGCCACCACCGTCAGCCCCTCCGCCGCGGCGAACCGCAGGAGTTCATCGGTATCCGCGTGATGATGAATGTGCTGGTAGCGGTCGGTGACCATGGCGCCGCGGCGATTCCAGCGTTTGCGCCCGACAATGTGCACGGCCGCCGCCGCGAAGGCATTGGCCGTTCGCACCACCGTGCCGATATTGGCGTCGTGGCCGAAATTCTCGATGGCCACATGAAACGGGTGCCGGCGGCTGTCGATGTCGGCGACGATGGCCTCGCGCCGCCAGTACCGATAGGCATCGACCACATTGCGCCGGTCGCCGTGTTCGAGCAGGTCCGGGTCCAGGCGCGGATCGTCGGGCGGCTCGGTGCCGAACTCCTCGCGCCACGGTCCGACCCCGTGCGGATGCTCACCCCATTCGGTCGGTCCGGGGGTCAGCGGTTCGTCGGCGGTCGGGGCGGCACTCACCTGGGCGATGGTAGTTCCCTAGTGCGAGGAGCCGACCGCGCCCACGATGATGGCGAACACGACGAACAGCGCGACCAGGATCATCAGCGCGGTGGAGACGATGCCGCAGATCCAGCCGGCCGTCACCATCCCGCCACCGCCGATCATGCCGCCCGACTCGTTGATCTCCCGGCGGGCCTTGCCGCCCATGATCCACGCCACCGGCCCGAGCAGCTGGCAGAACACCAGGCTCATGATGCCGAGGACCAGCACCACCACGGCCTGCGGATGATCCTGGACCGGTGCGCCGTAGTAGCCGGGCGGGTAGTAGCCGGGGGCCTGCGGCGGATAGCCCGGGTTGTAGCCGGGCTGCTGGTAGTAGCCCGGCTGCTTGTCGTAGCCCTGGGACTGCGGATCCCAGCCCGGCGGGGGCGCGTCGTAGGTCATGGGCTGAATGCTAGGTGGTCGTGCTGGCTACACCGAATACTTTCTGGGCTGCTCCCTCGCCACCGCACCGCGCCGCCCGCGACGATGAATCCATGAGCGATACGGCCGCCCTACCCAGCATCGTGCTCGATCCGCCAGCGCCGCAATCGGATCCGGGCCCCGGTCCCACCCCCGCGTCCGTGCTGCGGGCCTTCCTGGTCACACCGTTCCGGGCGCGCACCTGGAAGGAATTCGCCTACCTGATCATCGTTTCCGGGCTGGGCTGCGCCGCCGCTGTCTATCTGTTCCTGGGTATCGGCGGCAGCCTGTACCTCTCGGTGTTCGTGGTGGGCATCCCGATGCTCGCGGCCATGCTGCTGGGCGGGCGGGTGTGGGGCCGCATTCACCGGGTACTGGGCGCGGTGCTGCTGGACGCGGCTCTGCCCGAGCCGCCGCCGTTCACCTTCCGGCCCGGGCCGATCGGCTGGCTGCGCAGCGCCTTCACCGATCGGACCTCCTATCGGGCCCTGCTGTTCCTGATCCTCGACGGGCTGCTGGGGGTGGTGATCGGCTACGGCGTCCTGACCGCGGTGGCGGTGACGGGTTTCGTTGCGCTGTCGCCGATTCCGTGGGCGCTCATGGACCCGGTCAATGTGGACGAACGCGGTGTGCCGCACCGGTCGATGATCCAGTTCGGCGACTACTACCTCGACACCTGGCCGCGTGTACTGGGTTTCGCGGCGCTCGGCGTGCTCGGCTGCTTCCTGCTGCCGTGGCTGATCCGCGGCGTCTGCTTCCTGCACCGTGCCCTCGCGTTCTGGCTGCTCACCCCGACCGCACGCGACCTCGAGCTGGCCGGGCTGCGCGAGAGCCGCCGGGCCGCGGTCGACGACTCCGCCGCCACCCTGCGCCGGCTCGAACGCGACCTGCACGACGGCACCCAGGCGCGACTGGTCAGCATCGCCATGATGCTGGGCCGCGCCGAGGAGCGGATCGCGGCGGGCGGCGACGCCGCGGACCTGATCGCCCAGGCCCGCACCGGTTCCAAGGAGGCACTGACCGAACTGCGGGAGCTGGTGCGCAGCATCCATCCGCCCGCCCTGGAACTCGGGCTGGAACCGGCGCTGGAGACCCTGGCCGCCCGCTGCGCGCTGCCGGTGGAGTTGCGGGTGCTGCTGCCGCTGCGGCCCAGCCCGGCCATCGAGGCGATCGCCTACTTCTCGGTCGCGGAACTGCTCACCAATGTGGTGAAACACGCTGCCGCGAACCGGATCTGGGTGGCCGTGCGGCCGGCGGGAACCGATTCACTGGCGGTGAGCGTGCGCGACAACGGTCAGGGCGGCGCGCTGCAGCCGGCCCCCGGGCCCGGCGAAGCCGTTGTGGCGGGCGGGCTTTCGGGACTGGCGCAGCGGGCCCGCGCGGTGGACGGCGCCCTCACGGTGGACAGTCCGATCGGCGGCCCGACGGTGGTCACGCTGGTGCTGCCGCTGGCCGGGCCGCAATGATCGAGGGTGTGGACATCGAGGTCATGGCTACCGGGGACCGGTCGCTGCGAGTAGTCATCGCCGAGGACAACGCCATCCTGCGGGACGGGCTCACCGCGCTACTGTCGGAGCGCGGGTTCGAGGTGGCGGCCGCGGTGAGCGACGCGACCGGTCTGCATACGGCGGTGGCCGAGCAACGGCCGGATGTCGCCGTGGTCGACGTGCGCATGCCGCCCAGCTTCACCGACGAGGGCTTGCTGGCCGCGCTCGCCCTGCGCCGCAGCCATCCGGGCATCGGGGTGCTGGTGTTCTCGCAGTGGATCGAAACCCGTTACGCCACGGAGTTACTGGCCGCCGGTGCGGGTGGCGTCGGCTACCTGCTCAAGGACCGGGTGGCCGATGTGGGCGACTTCGCCGAGGCCCTGCGCCGCGTCGCCACCGGCGGCACCGCGCTGGACCCGGAGGTGGTCAGCCAGCTCATGGGCGCTGCCCGGCAACAGGATTCGCTGGCCCGGCTCACCCCGCGCGAGCGGGAGGTGCTGGAATCCATGGCCCAGGGCCTGTCCAACGCGGCCATCGCGAAGGCCCTCTCGGTGACCGAACGCGGGGTCGAGAAGCACATCGGCAATATCTTCACCAAGCTGGAACTTCCGCCCTCGGATCTGCATCATCGGCGGGTCCTCGCCGTTCTGCGCTTGCGGGGTTGAAACATCGCTGCGTGGTTGCCGGGCGTGGAAGACTGGGCCCATGACTCGATCGAGTTCCGCGGAATTGCTGAAATCGGTTGAATACTGGCCGAATCACCTCCTGACCATCGAGGAATGGTCGCTGCTCCCCGAGAACAACCGGCACTGCCGGGAACTGGTGGACGGCGTGCTGGTGGTGGCCCCGCAGCCGCCGCGCCATCAGCTCGCGGTGTGGCGCTTGGCCGCTCAGCTGGAACGGGCGCTGCCGCGGCGGGTGGCCGCCATGGCGCGCATCGAGTTGATCATCGACGACGGTGCGCCGCCGACCGTGCGGGTGCCGGACGTGCTGATCGTGGGCGGTGCGGCCGGGGCCGAGCACGCCACCCGGGTGCGGCCCGGGGATGTGCTGGCGGCCATCGAGATCGTGTCGCCGGGTTCGCGCCGGGTGGACCGGGTCATGAAGTTCGCCGAGTACGCGGCGGCGGGGATCGCGCACTACTGGCTGCTGGAGACCGAGGAGTCGCTGCGGCTGCTGACGCATCGGCTGCGGGACGGTCGATACGTACCGACCGGCGAGCACTCGGGAACGGTGCGTCTGGAGCTCGACGGCCTCGATCTGCCGCTCGATCTGGACGCCCTCACCGCGCTCCGCCCATCCGCCGCGCCCGTCTGACCCGACGGCCCTCTGACCTCGCCTGATCGGCCCACACGGGTCGACTTCGGGACTATCCTGGAGGTCTGAAGGCCGTGGTTGGAGGGTGTATGGACCACGCGCGCATAATCCGGACGGTGCTCGGAGTGACGGCGGCATATCTCGTCGCACTCGGGTTGTGGCTGGGGTGGCTGCTTCCATTGACGCCACCGGGGACGGCGCCTGTCCAAATTGTCACACTGGTCGGTCTCTTTGGAACATTCCTCGGGCTCGGCATGCTGTTCGCCCAGCGCCCCACCCGCTCGGACCGCAAACTGCTCCGGCACGGACTCGAGGGCTGGGCCAACATCGAGGGCGTGCACCCCCTGCAGCGCACCGATCATTACACCGAGATCACCGAACTCGAGCTCGAGCTCGTGGTGCCGGGCTCGGAAACCTACTACGGCAGCATCGTGTTCGACGTCGAACCGGTCGTGAAGCCGAGAATCACGGTGGGCGGGACGATTTCGATCCGCGTCGACCCGCGCAACCGCGACCGCATCATGCTCTGCCTGTGAGCGACAGCGCCCAGCGGCGCTGCGCGGCGAACCATATATCCAGGTCAGCGACCGCCTGACTGTCGGATTCGCCCGATCCGGGCCGTAGCATCCTGACCATGACGATCGCCGATACAAAGGACCACAGAGAAGCGCCGCTGGTGCTCGACACCGAGCCGCCGCGCATGCTGGGGTTCACCGATCAGGCGGCGTTCTGGCTGAACATCGGGGTCAGCCTCATCGGTTTCAGCGGCGCCGCGGTCGTCCTCACCCCGACCGAGGGGGCGCATCTGCCGCTGATCGGCGCACTGCTGGCGACCGTGATCGGCACCGTGATCGGCGCCACCATGGTGGCCGGGCCGGCCGCCATCGGGTCACGCACCGGGGCGCCCGCCATGGCGGTGCTGCGCGGGCTCTTCGGCACCCGGCTGTCGTATCTGCCGACGGTCGCCAATATCGTGCAGTGCGTCGGGTGGGGCGTCTACGAACTCACCGTCATCACACTCGGCGTCTCCGCCCTCACCCACGACCGGGTGCCGCACTGGATCGTCATCGTCGGCGCCGGCGCGCTGTCCACCGTCATGGCCATCTGGCCGCTGTCAGCGGTGCGGGCCCTGCGGAAATACGTGTCCGCGGCCGTCGCCGTCGCCCTGGTCTATTTCACGATTCAGCTACTGCGGCAACCGGTTCCGCTCCCGGCCGACACCAGCCGGAGCGGCTTCTGGCCCGCCGTCGACAGCACCCTCGCGGTGTCCATCTCCTTCGTGCCGCTGGCCGCCGACTACACCCGGCATTCGCGCTCGGCCCGGACCGCGGCGAACGCCACCGTGCTCGGCTACTCCGTCGCCCAGGTCTGGTGCTACCTGCTCGGCATCCTGGCGATCCTGCACGCGGGCAGCGCCGACAACATCTTCGACACCTTCCTCGGCGTCACCGCGGGCTGGCTCTTCTTCGCGGTCCTGGTGCTGCGCGAATCGGATCAGTCCTTCGCCAATATCTACTCGACCGCCATGTCCATCCAGAACCTGCTGCCCCGGGCGGACCGCCGCCTGCTGGCGGGCCTGGTCGGCGCGACCGTGACACTGCTGGCGCTGCCCGTGCGCGATTTCAGCAATTACGCCGACTTCCTGGTGCTGATCGGTTCGGTCTTCGTCCCGCTGTGCGCGGTCCTGGTCGTGGACTACTTCTCCGGCCGCGGCCGCACCGGCTGGAACCTCACCGAGACCGCGCCCGCCCGGCCGCTCATGCTGCTGCCCTGGGCCGTCGGATTCGTCACCTACCAGCTGTTCAACCCGGGTTCGATCAGCTGGTGGACCGGCTGCTGGACCCGGGCGCAGGACGCGCTGCACATCCATCCCGGCTGGTGGTCCTCGGCCTCGCTCTACTCGTTCCTGGCGGCCGCGGCGGTGACCGCGCTCCTGGTCCGGTTCCAGCGGGGATGACCGCCGGCCGCGTCTACGGCATGGGGTTGGACCCGCTGGTCGAACCCGACTGGCCCGCACTGACTTCCACCGAGGTGGACGCGGTGCTGGGTGAGGACGCGGCCATCACCTGGCGCAGCCTCCGGCCGCTCTCGGCCACCGCCCGGGTGCGGCTGCCCGGCGGCGGCGCGGTCATCGTCAAACGCCTCCCGCGCACGCTGCGCGATGCCGCCGCCCTCGGCGAGGAGCATCGCTTCATGGATCATCTACGCGCACACGGCATTCCGGTGCCGGGCGTGCTGAACACCATCGATCTCGGCGACTTCGCCTACGAAGTACAGGAATTCGGGACCGGGAACGACGAGTACGCGGGCGTCTTCTCCTGGACGCCGTACCGCTCCCCCGACGAGGCGGCCGCCGCCGGGCGCATGCTGGCCCGCCTGCACCTCGCGGCCGCCGGATACGCGGCCCCGCCCCGGCCGGCCCGGCCGCTACTGGCCGGCTTCACCGTCTTCGCCTCGGCCGATCCCCTTGCGGCCGTGGCACACCGGGCCCTCGAACGCCCGGTGCTCGGCGCCTTCCTCGCCGACCACGACTGGCGTGGCGACCTGGAGCGCGTCCACCTCCCCGCGTTCGAGCGGCTGCGCCCCCTGCTCGCGGACCTGGAACCGCTGTGGACACACAATGATTGGCACGGCACCAACCTGCTCTGGTGCGACCACGACGTCACCTCCGTCTTCGACTTCGGCCTGTGCGACCGCACCACCGCCGTCCACGATCTCGCCACCGCCCTCGAACGCAGTGCCGTGAACTGGATTTCGATCCGCGGCGGCGGCCCCGCGCAAGTGCGGTTCGATCAGGTACGGGCCCTGCTCGCGGCCTACACGTCGGTGCGGCCGCTGAGCGCCGCCGAGCGCCACGCCCTCCCGGCCCTGCTCCCCCTGGTGCATTGCGAGTACGAGCTGTCCGAGATCGACTACTTCCTCGGCGTCGTCCCCGGCGGCAATACGAAGAACGCCGAAATCGCCTACACCGAGTACTTTCTCGGCCATACCGCGTGGTGGACCCAATCCACCGCGGGCCGCGCACTGCTCGCCGCGATCCCAGGAATTCCGGGCATCGCCACATAGTGGTGGCGAGCACAATTCACCGAATCTCGAATAGCAACTGCGGGACTTGATTCCGCGACCGCGATCCGATAGAACTTGTTTCGTTGCCATCGGCAACGTGAATCGTTCTGCACGCCATCTGAGTTCAGCGTGCCGCGGGGGTCGGGAGTACAGGAAAATCATGCGCAACAGCATTCGTAATTTCGGGCGCAAGGCCATCGTCGCGGCGCTGCCGCTCGCCGTCGCGGCGGCTTTCGCCAGCGCGGGAACGGCTTCCGCCACCGCGCCGGCCGAGGTCGCCCAGTCGGCCCCGGTCGTACAGCTCGCCGCGGCCCCGACGGCCGACGCCATCGCCGAGTCCATCGCCCCTGCGGCGGTCTCCGTCGCCCCGGCGGCCGCGCAGCCGGTCACCGCGGATGTCGAGCAGCCGGCTGCGCCCGAGGTCACGCCGGCCGCGGCCGAGATCTCGCAGCCGCAGGACATCGCCACCGACCCGAACGCCAAGAACCACGACCCGATGGCCAATGCCGCCGTCGTGGGCGCTGGTGTCGGCGCCGTGCTCGGTGCCGCGGTCTGCGCGATCAGCCTGGTCGGCATCATCGTGCTGCCGCTGTGCGCCCTCGGCCCCGCCATCAATGGCGCGCTGATCGGCCTGCTCGTCGGCGCGATCGACCCGGATGCCGTTCCGCAGGTCCTGCCCTGATCTCTCGGGGATAAAAAGAACCCCATCCCGAGTTTCGGGATGGGGTTCTTGTCGTTTCGAATTCGATGACCCACAACGGTTATCGGCGACGGATACGGTGACCTGTACAGATACCGATTCGATTACCTATAAGGGTGCCGATAGGGTCACCGATGCGCGCGCGGATCCGCGAGCAGATATTGAGCCGCGGCGTAAGTGCCGAGAATGACGCCCTCACTGATCCGGCGCGACTTCTCACTCCGCGCGAAAATACGCCGCAGCACGATCAATCCGTCGGACAGCGTGAACAGCAGCGCGCCCGCACCCAGCCGGCTCCGCGGATCGGCGTTCGGAATGTTCACGCCCGCAATATTCTTCGCGTCCAGGGCCAGCTCGGGATCCGAGGCCAGGGTGGCCGCCGTCCCGAGGGTCGCGCCGTACGCGGCCAGCGGAACCGCCACCGCCGGGGACTTGAACCGCAGGAGCGTCGCAGCGCCCAGCCAGGCCGCCACCCGCGGGGCCACGACGTGCGCGCGCGGCCGGCCGCCGCGCCGGAACCACAGCCACGAGTACCCGGTCTGCATGACCGCGAACGACGAAGCGCCCGCGATCAATCGGCGATCGTCGTCCGGATCGATGAGCAGCACATCGCCCACCGTGGCCGCCGCCAGCGAGCCGAGCAGCACCGTGCGATCGGCGCGGTCCAGCTCGGCGCCGTGCACCGCCACATCGGCGGCCAGCAGCGGCATCAGCAAAGGCTTGGCAGCCCACTGCAATTTCTCGCGTCCGGTGACGGCGCCGAACACCGTCACCGCCGCCGCGCCGACGAACGCCGCACGGAACGGGCGGGCCATCAGAAGCTGGGCTCGGCCGGCGCCGGCGGCAGCACCGCCACCTGGCCGGCGTAGGACAGGCCCGCGCCGAAGCCGAGCAGCAGCGCCAGCTGGCCGCCCTTGGCCTTACCGGTCACCAGCATCTCCTCCATGGCCAGCGGGATCGAGGCCGCGGAGGTGTTGCCGGTGTTCTCGATGTCATTGGCCATCGGGATGTCATCGGCGAGCCCGAGGTTCTTCTTCATGAGCTCGTTGATGCGGGCATTGGCCTGGTGCGGGATGAACACCTCGATGTCCTCCTTGTGCACACCGGACTGCTCGATGGCGCTCGACAGCGCGCGCGGCAGGGTGACCGCGGCCCAGCGGAAGACCTTGGGGCCCTCCATGTGCAGCGACATCCGGCCCACCGCCTCGATCTCGGGGTCGGTGCCCTGCAGCCGCTGCGCCTTGTTCATGAACTCCAGGAAGTCCACGTCCTGCGCGATGGCCTCGGCGTTCTCGCCGTCGGAGCCCCACACGGTCGGCGAGATGCCGTTCTCGTCGCTCGGCCCGACCACGACCGCGCCCGCGCCGTCACCGAAGATCATGGCGGTGCCGCGATCCTTCGGATCCAGGCCCACGGTCATCGTCTCCGCGCCGATCACCAGGATGTACTCGGCCGAGCCGGACCGGATCATGTCGGTGGCGACACCCAGGCCGTAACCGAAACCGCCGCAGCCGGAGGTCAGGTCGAAGGCCGGGATGCCGTTCATGCCGAGGTCGGCGGCGACGCTCGGCGCACCGTGCGGGGTCAGCTTGAGCCAGCTGGAGGTGCAGAGGATGAGCGCGCCGATCTTGGACCGGTCGATGCCGGTGTTGTCCAGCGCCCGGTTGCCCGCCGCCACCGCCATGGTGCGCAGCGTCTCGTCACCGGAGATCCAGCGTCGGTTGTGGATGCCGGTGCGCTCGAAGATCCACTCCGGGGTGGAGTCCAGGACCTCGCACACCTCGGCGTTGCTGACCACGCGCTGGGGCCGATAGGCGCCGATGCCGAGCATCGCAACATTTTGATGACCCTTGTTGATTGCAATGCTCACCACTGGTGACTCACACGACCCTTCACAACACCTTTGTCGGACGTAAGACCAGCAACAGGCTAACCCAGAGCAAGGGTTCAGCCCAGAGCAAAGTCTGGTTAACCCGCCGGTAAGGACTTAAGTCCATTACCCCAGCGCAAGGTCCTTCAGGCCCAGGATCGACCGGTACTCCAGACCCTCGGCCGCGATGATGTCGTCGGCCCCGGTCTCACGGTCGACCACGGTGGCCACACCGACCACGATGGCGCCCGCCTCACGCAGTGCGCGCACCGCGGTGAGCGGGGAGTTCCCGGTGGTGGTGGTGTCCTCGACCACCAGCACCCGCTTGCCCACGATGTCCGGGCCCTCGATCTGGCGCTGCATGCCGTGCGTCTTGGCGGCCTTGCGGACCACGAAGGCGTCGATCGGCCGGCCGGGCGCGTGCATGACCGCGGCCGCCACCGGGTCCGCGCCCATGGTGAGCCCGCCCACCGCGTCGAAGTCCCAGTCCGCCACGAGTTCGCGCAGTAGCTTCCCGATCAGCGGGGCCGCCTCGTGGTGCAGGGTGGCGCGGCGCAGGTCCACGTAGTAGTCGGCTTCCTTGCCCGAGGACAGGGTCACCCGGCCGTGCACCACGGCGAGGTCGCGCACCAGGGCCGCGAGTCTGTCCCGGTCGGTCGTCGTTACCTGCATTGCTGTGTCTATGTCCTTCCGCGTGCGTTGAACAGGCCCCGGTTCAGGCGGGTCACCAGGGATCGTGGGATGAACCCGGCGATCGCGACGATCGCTTTGTACTGCATACCGGGCACGCTGATCACCCGGTTCCTCTCCAGATCATGCAGCGAACCCGCCACCACCTCGTCCACGCTCAACCACAACGGTCGCGGTAGCGAGGCGATGTCGATTCCGGCCCGCTCATGGAATTCGGTGCGGACGAATCCCGGGCACAAGGCCTGCACCCGGACTCCGGTTCCGGCCAGCCCGCCGGCCAGCCCCTGCGAAAAGGATACGACGTAGGCCTTGGAGGCCGAATAGGTCGAACCCCGTCCGGGTATCAGGCCCGCGGTACTGGCCACATTGACCACCGTGCCCTTGGCCGCGTGCAGCATGGGCGGCAGGGCCGCCCGGGTCAGCTGCACGACGGCGGTGACGTTCACATCCAGTTGCCGCTGCAGGGCGTCCGGTTCCAGCGTCCAGAACTCGCCCGACATGCCGAATCCGGCATTGTTGACCAGGAAATCGACGCCCTGTGCCAGGCGTTCGGCCACCCGGCCCAGATCCGCGGACCGGCTCAGATCCGCGGGCAGCGTCTCGGCGCGCGCGCCGTAACGCACCCCCACCTCGTGTGCCAGCGCGGCCAGTCGATCCTCATCCCGCGCCACCAGCACCAGGTCGTAGCCGAGCGCGGCGAGCCGGGTGGCGTAAGCCTTGCCGATGCCGGAGGTCGGCCCCGTGATCAAGGCCACCGGGCGGTGCGCGCCGGGCAGGCGCGCGGTGCCCGTCGGACGATCAGGGGGACTCTCGGTCATCGACGACCCATCACTCGCAACACCGGGAAGCGGTCGGCAATGACCGGAAGTGCGCACCCATTCTGATCCCTGACCGAATCACACGCGGCGAATTCGCGCAGACACCACGTGGCTGCGGCGTGCCGCGCGAGGACACGGCCGGGGTGGGTCACCTCGGCGCGGGTCCCTGGAACGGCCGGAAGCCCGGATGGAACGGGCCGCCGGGCGGAGCGCTGCGCCCCTGGTCCTTCCGCCAGCCCTCCTCGGGCTCGCGATCGGACTCGGGCTCGTCGCGCCAATCGTCGGATTCCGTTTCCGCCCAACGGTCTTCGTCACCCGGGTGGCGGGGCCGGTCGTCGTCGAATCGATCCTCGTCCTCGTCCTCGGGGGCGGGCGGCCAGTTGCGGCGCGGGCGGTTGCGCGGATCCGGCACGACTTTCAGTGCGGGACGCCAGTTTTCGGGCTCGCCCTCCGACTCGCTCGCCCCGGCGATATCGCTGACCAGTGGGGACGAGTAGTCGTCGGCATCCTCGCCGCGCGGCCGGGCCGGGCGCTCGTCGCCGCGCGGGCGGGTGGGACGGTCGCCGTCCTCGTCGCCGTAGTCGCCGAATTCGTCGTGGCCGTCGTAGTCGTCGTCCTCGGGAACCGGGTGCGAGCGACCGGGTTCCGGGAGTTCGTCGCGACCGCGCTCGGCATTGATGACCGGCGGCAGCACGTGCAGCAGGCCCGACAGCCGCAGCACGGCGTCGATGGCCATCTCCCAGTCCTTGGCCACCGCGCCCACCGGCAGCATGCCCAGCGTCCAGTTGCCCTCGGACCACAGCTGCTGCACGGTGTCGGGCAGCGATTCGATGAACGCCACCATGCGCTGATCCACCGCGTGCCGGGCGATGTCCGGGTTGGTGGCGAAGACCACTCGGTCACCGATGGCGCCGAGCAGCTCCAGATCGTGATCCTTCGGCGGCGCCGCGGTTTTCAGCCGCAGGTCGATATCGATGTCCGAGCCGATCTGCCGGCGCACCGCGACCAGGGTGGCGGCGTCCTCCAGATCGAAGAGCACGAACTTCTCACCCTTGCGGTTGCCCGACACCACGTCCACCGCGGACAGGTAGCCGAGCTTGGCCAGGGCGCCGCGCCGCCACGTGGAGGCGAGCGCGGGCTCCACCGAAACATAGGTGTAGCCCTGGGATTTCGCCCAGACCTGTCGCACATGCCCGGTGCGCTGCCGCTGCAGCCGATCGAAATAGAGCAGCACGATCGCACCCACGAGCGCGATCGCCGCCAGCCCGAACCATATTGCCGTCATCGCCGCCTACCCTATCCACCTGGACGCACGAATGCCCGCTACGCCCGCAGAGTCGTTTGTCATCGGGTTCCGCTCGGCAGCGAGGTGCTGATGATCAGCTTCGCCTGGATGGATCCGTCGGCGTTCTTGTCGCCCTGGACCATGATGACCTCACCGACCGGCAGATCCGAAACTTTGGTGCTGCCCAGCGAAATCACCTGGGTCTTGCCGTCGGTCTTCACAGTCGCCGTGTCACCGGACAGGGTGGTGATGGTGAGGGTGGAACCGTCGTTGTTCGAGATGGTGCCCATGTTCGCACCGAGCTGGTCGAGATCGCCGAGGCCCGGGATGGTGGGAATGCCGCTGGGCAGGGGCAGGGCCGAGGTGTTGGCGGGCATCGGGAACCCGGAGGTCTTGATGCCGCTGGGCGCGGCGGCGCCGTTGGACGAATCGTTGTTCGACAGCACGGTTCCCGCCACGACGCCGACAACGGCGACTCCGATGACCGCGACGATGGCGAGCGCGATCCACATGAGGGTCCTGCGCGGCGGCGGGGGCGGCGGGTTCTGCGGGAACCCCGCGGGCTGGTACCCACCGGTCGGCATCCCCGGACCGCCCGGATAGCCCGGCCCGCCCCCATCCGGATATCCGGGCGCGCCCCCGGCGGGCGGATAGCCGGGCGCGCCATAGCTACTCGTCGGCGTGTACCCCGGCTGACCCGGATAGACCGCGGTCGGCTCGTAGCCGCCGCCGGTCTCGTAGCCACCCCACTGCGCGTCGGCCGGTGGCAGCACGCGGGTGTCGTCGAGCCCGGGCGATTGCCCGAAATAGTCGGCCGGACCGCCGGGTGTGGCTTCGGTGGGCCCGTACGCCGCGGCCGGATCCGAGGTGTGGCCGGCTGGTGCGGCCTGTTCGGCGAGCCCCTCCCCCGTGCCCGGTTCCGGCCGCCGCGACCACGGATCGCTCGGATCAGTCATGGTCTCCAGGGTAGGCGGAGGACCCGTCCGGAGCCGCGAACTCGACCGGACGGTTCCCGATCCGCGCATCGATCACACCTCGTAACGCGTGCGAATGGGTCGAAACGAGCAGGGCCCCCGCCCGAGCCGAAGCTCGTGCGGGGGCCCGCGATCCGCTGGGTCAGCGGCCGACGACGAGGGTGTCGCCGTCGGGTGCGACGTTGACCTTCACCGTGTCGCCGTCCTGGACCTCCCCGGCCAGCAGCTCCTTGGCGAGCGAGTCGCCGATGGCCTGCTGGACGAGGCGGCGCAGCGGGCGCGCGCCGTACGCCGGGTCGTAGCCGCGCACGGCCAGCCAGAAGCGGGCCGAGTCGGACACGTCCAACTTCAGGCGGCGCTGGGACAGGCGCCTCTGCAGCTGGTTCAGCTGGATGTCGACGATCCGTTCCAGCTGTTCCTCGTCGAGGGCGTGGAACATGACCACGTCGTCGAGCCGGTTCAGGAACTCCGGCTTGAAGGCGCGGCGCACCGCGTTCATGACCGCGTCCTTGTCACCGCCCGCACCCAGATTGGAGGTGAGGATGAGGATGGTGTTGCGGAAGTCGACCGTACGGCCCTGGCCGTCGGTCAGCCGGCCCTCGTCGAGCACCTGCAGCAGGATGTCGAAGACGTCCGGGTGGGCCTTCTCGATCTCGTCGAACAGCACCACCGTGTACGGGCGTCGCCGCACCGCCTCGGTGAGCTGGCCGCCCTGGTCGTAGCCGACGTAGCCGGGGGGCGCACCGACCAGGCGGGCCACCGAGTGCTTCTCGCTGTACTCGCTCATGTCGATGCGGACCATGGCACGCTCGTCGTCGAACAGGAAGTCCGCCAACGCCTTCGCGAGCTCGGTCTTACCGACACCGGTCGGACCGACGAACATGAACGAGCCGGTCGGCCGGTTGGGGTCGGCGACCCCGGCCCGCGCGCGACGCACGGCATCCGACACCGCTTGCACGGCTTCCTTCTGCCCGACGACCCGGTTGCCCAGCTCGTCCTCCATGCGCAGCAGCTTCTGGGTCTCGCCCTCCATCATCTTGCCCACGGGGACACCGGTCCACGACGACACCACCTCGGCGATATCGTCCGGCCCGACCTCCTCCTTGAGCATGACGTCGCCATCGGCGGCGGTCTTCGCCTTGGACTCGGCCTCGGCGAGTTCCTTCTCCAGCTTGGGGATTCGCCCGTACCGGAGCTCGGCGGCCTTGTTGTAGTCGCCGTCGCGCTCGGCCCGCTCGGATTCGCCCTTGAGCGATTCGAGCTCTTCCTTGAGCACGCTCACCGCGTCGATGGCCTGCTTCTCGTTCTGCCAGCGGGTCATCAACTGGTTGAGCTTCTCGCGGTCGTCGGCGAGTTCCTGACGCAGCTTCTCGAGCCGCTGCTTGGACGCCTCGTCGGTCTCCTTGGCGAGGGCCACCTCCTCGATCTCGAGTCGTCGCACGACGCGCTCGATCTCGTCGATTTCCACTGGGCGGGAATCGATTTCCATCCGCAGCCGGGACGCGGACTCGTCGACCAGGTCGATGGCCTTGTCCGGCAGGAACCGGGAGGTGATGTAGCGGTCGGACAGGGTCGCGGCGGCCACCAACGCGGAGTCGGTGATCCGCACGTGGTGGTGGTTCTCGTACCGTTCTTTGAGTCCGCGCAGGATGCCGACGGTGTCCTCCACCGACGGCTCGCCGACCAGCACCTGCTGGAACCGGCGTTCCAGGGCCGGGTCCTTCTCGATGTGCTGGCGGTATTCGTCGAGGGTGGTGGCGCCGACCAGCCGCAGCTCGCCACGGGCCAGCATGGGCTTGATCATGTTGCCCGCGTCCATGGCGGATTCGCCGGTGGCGCCGGCGCCCACGATGGTGTGCAGCTCGTCGATGAACGTGATGATCTGTCCCGCAGAGGATTTGATCTCCTCCAGGACGGCCTTCAACCGCTCCTCGAACTCACCGCGGTACTTCGCGCCCGCGACCATCGCGCCCAGATCGAGCGAGACGAGTTTCTTGCCGCGCAACGATTCCGGGACGTCGCCGGCCACGATGCGCTGGGCGAGGCCCTCCACGATCGCGGTCTTGCCGACGCCGGGCTCGCCGATCAGCACCGGGTTGTTCTTGGTGCGGCGGCTGAGCACCTGGACCACGCGGCGGATCTCGGTGTCGCGCCCGATGACCGGGTCCAGCTTGCCCTCGCGGGCGGCGGCGGTCAGGTCGGTGGAGTACTTCTCCAGCGCCTGGTACGAGCCCTCCGGATCGGCCGAGGTGACGCGAGCATTGCCGCGGACCGCGGTGAAGGCCTCGCGCAGCCCGTCGGCGGTGGCGCCGTACTTCAGCAGCAGTTGCGAGACGTCGGAGTCGCCGGCGGCCAGACCGTAGACGAGATGCTCGGTGGAGACGTATTCGTCGCCCAGCTCGGTGGCGAGCCGCTGCGCGGAGCTGAGCGCCGCGATGGCTTCACGCCCGAGGTTGGGGGTGGTGGTAGCGCCGGTGGCCCGGGGCAGCCGGTCGACGATCTCCTGGGCCTCGCGCCGGACCGTCGCCGGGTCGACGGCGACGGCCTTGAGCAGCGGTGCGGCGATGCCGTCGGTCTGATCCAGCAACGCCACCAGCAAGTGCGCCGGACGGATTTCCGGGTTCCCCGCGACGGCGGCCGCCTGTTGCGCGGCGGTGAGCGCCGCCTGAGTCTTGGTGGTGGGATTGAACGAGTCCACTGTCACCTTCCTACTAGTCGTTGCTGTCTACAACGCGGTAGAAGTTGAGTCTGTTCCGCTCAATTCTGACTAGTTTCCGACGTCGGCGCCAGCGGGCGGGTCGCGCTCTACGCTACGCGTACGATGGCCCCATTCGTTGACGCATCACAGCAGCTCATCCATCCCGGTTTCCGAATGAATGGAGCACCCGTGCGCGCGATCGTCGTCCGTGAATTCGGTGGCAGGCCCGAAATCGCCGAGATGCCCACGCCCGAGGCCGGCCCCGGCCAGGTGCAGATCCAACTGGAGGCCGCGGGGGTGAACCCGATCGACCAGCTCATCATCGACGGCTTCCTGGACGGGCAACTGCCCCACGACTTTCCGATGATTCCCGGGGTGGACGGCGCCG
This sequence comes from Nocardia niigatensis NBRC 100131, assembly GCF_000308655.1. Taxonomy (GTDB): domain Bacteria; phylum Actinomycetota; class Actinomycetes; order Mycobacteriales; family Mycobacteriaceae; genus Nocardia; species Nocardia niigatensis. Next base: position 25,284 of record NZ_BAGC01000068.1, read on the forward strand.
GCACCGTCGCCGCGGTGGGTTCGGGCGTGCACGATTTCGAGATCGGCGACCGCGTCGTGGGCAAGTTCCTGTTTCCGCCGATCGGGCACGGGACCTTCGCCGAATACCTGGTCGCACCGCACGACGGCACCCTGGTCCGGCTGTCGGACGAGATCACCGCGATCCGCGCGGCCGCGCTGCCGACCGCGGGGATCACCGCCCTCGACCTCATGCACGCCGCCGGGGTCACCCGCGGGCAGCAGGTGCTGGTCGTGGGCGCGTCGGGCGGGGTCGGCTCGTATCTGGTGCAGCTGGCCGCGCTGGCCGGGGCGCATGTCATCGCCACCGCCCGCCCCGACGACACCGATCGCATGATCCGGCTGGGCGCGACCGAGGTGGTGAACTACGGCCGGATGACCGTGACCGACTCCCCCACCCACGCCGAGGTCTCGGCGCTGTCGGTCGCGGATTCGGTGCGGATCACCGATCCGGGCGGGATCGATGTGGTGTTCGATCTGGTCAGCCCGCCGTCGGTGTTCGCCGACAACGCGAGCCTGGTGAAGCCGGGCGGCTCGGCCTGGTCGACCATCGGCTCGGCCGCCGACGCCGACCGGGCCGCGCGCGGCATCACCGGCGGCAACCTCGAATCCCGCGGCGGCGCAGCCGAATTGCGCGACCTGCTGCGGCTGGTCGCCGATGGTGATCTGGTGGTCCCGATCCGCAATACGCCGCCGCTGGCGGAGGCCGCCGACGTGATCGGCGCCCCCGGCGCGCGCGGCAAAACCGTACTGGTGATCTGAACCCGGAGTTACGTGAATCGATCTGCCTCGGCTATATCCGTGCGACCTCCGCGTTTTAAGGGATACTTGACGCGGAGGGCCGCCTGGCAGCAGGCGTTCCGGGGTAGCAGCACAGGAAGGAAAGCTCGACGTCGTGGATGCGCGTTCGGCAGCGCTGGTCCGCGCAAACTTTCGGACAGTCGTCGAGGCCCCGCACGGGCCGGAACGGCTGATCAGCGCGTTCTACGGTCATCTTTTCGCAGAGATTCCCGCCCTGCGGGAACTCTTCCCCTCCGCCATGGATATGCAGCCCAAACGGTTGGTCACGGCCATCTCGTTCGTGCTCGACAATCTGGAGGACTGGGATCGCGCGCAACGCTTCCTGGAGCAACTCGCGCGCGACCACCGCAAGTACGGGGTGGAGGCGGCGCACTACGACATCGCCGGGCGCGCCCTGCTCCACGCCTTCCGCAGCTACAACGGCGCCGCCAACTGGAGCCGGCAGCTGGAGGCGGGCTGGCGCGACATCACCATCCTGATCTCGGCGTCGATGGCCATCGGCGCCAATTCGGATAAGTCGCAACCGTATTGGGAGGCGACGGTGGTCGGGCACCGGCGGGTGGTGGACGATCTGGCCATCGTCCGCCTGCAGACCGACACCCCGATCCCCTATCAGGCCGGGCAGTACGTGCCGGTGGCCATTCCGCAGCGGCCCAAGATGTGGCGCTACCTGTCCCCGGCCATCCCCACCAACCCGTACGGCGAGATCGAGTTCCACGTGCGGAAGGTGCGCACCGGCTGGGTGAGCCCGGCCATCGTGAACGAGACCCAGGTGGGCGACCGGTGGATGATCGCGGCGCCGCTGGGCGGGCTGCATGTGGACCTCAGCAGCCGCAAGGACGTGCTCATGATCGGGTCCGGCACCGGCATCGCGCCGCTGCGGGCACAGCTCATCGAGATGGGCCGGCGCGGCATCAATCCGCGCGTGCACCTGTTCCTGGGCGGACGCTACCCGTGTGATCTCTACGACGTGGAGAACATGTGGCAGCTCTCACAATCCAATCCGTGGCTCACGGTCATCCCGGTGTGCGAGAACGAGACCAATCCGTGGTGGCATCCGTATCCGCCGGCGGAGACGCCGTTCGGCATGCACCGGCGGCTGATCGGCAATCTGGGCGCGGTGGTCGCCAGCTTCGGCGCCTGGGCCGACCGCCAGATCCAGATCGCCGGATCGGCCCGGATGATCGCCGACACCCGGCGGGCCCTGCAGGCGGTGGGCACGCCGATGTCGGCGATAAGCTCGGATCCGGTGTAGTGCACGGCCTTTCGACGATCAGGAGTTATCGGTGACGCTCGGCCCGGACGAGACCGGAGAGCTCGCGCTCGGCGCGCAGACGGAGTGGAACGCCACGGTGGTGGGTGCCCACCGGTTGCGCGAGGACACCACGGTGGTGCGGCTGATCGGCGAGTTCGTGCCGTTCGCGGCGGGCCAGTCGGTGGAGGTGCGTACCCCCCAGCACCCGAACATGGTGCGCCGCCTCTATCCCGCGCTGCCGCCCTCGCTGGACGGCAAGCTGGAGTTCCATGTGCGCACGGTGCCGGGCGGCTGGTGCAGCGGCTCCATCGTCGCCGACTCGCATCCGGGCGACGAATGGCGGATCAGCGCGCCGGCGGGCTGGCTGACGGTGGAACCGGAGGCCACCGAGGTGGTCATGATCGCCGACGGCGTCGGGCTCGCGCCGATGCGCGCGCTGCTGCTGGATCTGTCACGCCGGGAGCAGCCGCCCCGCACCCATCTGTTCGTGGGCGGGCGCTACCCGCGCGACCTCTACGCCTCCGACATGCTCTACCTGCTGACCGGTGAATTGCCTTGGCTCACGGTTGTCCCCGTGGTGCAGGACGAATACGACCCGGATCTCGTCGACCCCTGGTACGAGCAGTGCCGCGTCGACATCGGCTTCCGCCCGGAGGAGATGATGCCGGGCACCATCGCCGACATTCCCGAACGCTTCGGCCCGCTCGACCACCATCAGATCCTGGTCTGCGGCGGCGCCGCGATGGTCCGCAACACCATCGACCAGTTGGTCGCCATCGGCGCACCAGCCGAATCCATTCGCTACGAAGGCTTTTGATAAATCACAGCGCGGCGACGGATTTCGCAAGGGTCGGGGTGACTCCTCGGGTACGCCCGGAATCGGCTCGCCACCCAACCGCCGGCACGGGTACGAAACCGGCGACGGCACTCAGCCTTCCGCTGAAGGCGCGGAGAGGCGGAACAGAGAGGCGGGTCAGAAGAGCGGGTCGTGGCGGATGTTCTGGGTGGGCGTTCCCCCGGCCATGAGGCGGAACTTGGTGGTCTGCACCATGGACGGGGCGCCGACGATCTGGACGTCGCGGTCGTCCCAGGAGCCGTGGCTCGCCACGATCTTGCCGATCTGACCGACGACTCGCGGTTCCAGGCCCGGGAATTCGCGCGGGCCGTCGGAATCGTCGAAGTGCCACCACGGGTTCTCGGTGGACTCGGTGACCGGATGCACGGTGAGCCACCTGTTGGCGCAGGCCAATTGGCTGAGCACCTCGAGATCGTAGAGATCACACGGGTAGTGGCCGCCGACGAACAGATCCACCTTGGGGTTGGAGCGCCGCGCGGCCATGGCCATGAGCTGGGCGCGCAGCGGGGCGATGCCGGTGCCGCAGCCGATCATGAGCAGCTTGCGGCGGGTATTGCGGGGCACGCCGAGACCGCCCAGGGGCGAACCGATCAGCCACTGCTCGCCGACCCGGCTGTGCCCGACCATGGCCGGGCTGACCCAGCCGCCGGTGACGCCCCGGATGTGGAATTCCAGCTCGCCGTTGGCATTCGCGGGAATCGCCGGGGACAGGTAGCGCCACATGCGCGGGCGGGAGGGAATCTGCACGCTCATGTACTGGCCGGCCGCGTACTGCATGGGCTGGTCCAGCCGCAGCCGCACCACGGCGAGATTGCGCAGGACCTCGCGATGCTCGATGACCGTGCCGGTCCACACCGGCGGGGTGGTCTCCTGCTCGGCCGCGCCGACCATGGTGTCGGCGATGACGCCGATGCCCTCGTCCCAGGCCCGGTCGACCTCGTCGGTCCACAGTTCGGTGCCGGCGTAGGCCTCCAGCGCGGACTTCAGCGATTTGCACACGGCCACATAGTGTTCGGCGGCCACCCCGTACTTGCGGTGATCGCGGCCGAGCTGGGCCAGGAAGGGCAGCAACCGGTCCGGTTCCTCCAGCCGGTCCACCACGTAGGCGATGGCCTTCACCAGCCGGTCGCGCTGGGCATCCAGGGCGGCGGGGAAGAAGTCGCGAACGTGTGGGTACTCCGTGAAGAGGATGGCGTAGAACGATCGCGCGAGTTTCTCGGGACCACCTTCTTCCGCAGCAACCGCCTTGAACGTTGTTCTTATCAATGCGACGGTGCGCGAATCCATTTGTGTCACAACCCCATTTCGCAATCGAACGCAGGCGTGACCGGCGAGTGAAGTGCTGCGGGACACTCGACAGCAGCCGTTGCCAAGCAAGTGTAAGCGAGGTTAGCCAGCAACGGAACGGGACGTTTCAATAACGCGCCCTTTATTCCCCCGAAACGTGAACGTTGCGGGGTATCTGAGCCGAAAACAGACTGCTAAACCGGAACACGCCGCGAGACACGGGGTTTCAGACAGCGAACCTGGGTGATCCGTTTTGCAAGACTCAGAAAAACAGCGATCCCGCCGCAACTTCGCCGGTCCTTGAATTACCTTGCAGCATACGGACAAACCACACGATTGGCTTCAATTAATAACCCACCGGTCTGTTTGTCATTCACAGACGGTAAGAACTTCGTCAATCCCCCAATCCCCGAGCACAACTCAGCACATTGCCCGCAACAATCATGACCGGGCGTACACCGGCACACGGACGCGCGAAACGAAAGAAGGCGGCGTCCCTCGGGGACGCCGCCTTCTCGATTCTCTTGCCCTACTGCGGCTTACGCCGGTTTCTGGGCTGCCACACCACGAGAGCGGTGCTGCGCTGCGGCGGGGTCAGGTCGGGGCGGTACCCCGACCGGAGCCTTTCCGCCTCGGCGGTCAACTCGCTCACCCGCTGCTGCAGCTCCTCCACCTGGTTGGTGAGTTCGATGATCCGTTTGATGCCGGCCAGATTCACGCCCTCGTCCTGGGACAGGCGCTGCACCTCGCGGAGCAACTCCACATCCCGGTCCGAGTAGCGCCGCCCGCCGCCCGAAGTACGTTGCGGCGAAACCAGACCCAGCCGGTCATAGGTGCGCAGCGTCTGGGCGTGCATGCCCGCCAGCTCCGCGGCCACCGAGATCAGGAAGTACTGGGCCTCGGTCTTCTTCGGATCGGAACTCATCAGGCACCTGCCCATCCCGCACGTGGATCGAATCCGCTGGTCTTCTCCGCCTCCGAGTAGCGCCGCAGCGCCTCGGTGGCATTGTCGTCCAGCTTCTGCGGCACCGCGACCTTCACGGTGACGAGCAGGTCACCGGCGCTGCCGTCGCGCTTGGGCACGCCGCGCCCGCGCACCCGCAGGGTCCGGCCGTCGGCGGTGCCCGGCGGCACCTTGACGCCCACGCGGCCGTCCAGGGTGGGCACGGAAACCGTGGTGCCCAGCACCAGTTCGGCGTACGAGACCGGCAACACCAGGGTCAGGTCGTCGCCATTGCGGCCGAAGACCTTGTCCTGGCTGACGTGCACGGTGACGTACAGGTCGCCCGGAGGCGCGCCGCGCAGGCCCGCCTCGCCCTGACCGGCCAGCCGGATCCGCTGCCCGTCGCGCACGCCCGGGGGAATGCGCACGGTGATGGTGCGGGTCCGGTTCTGGATGCCCGAGCCACGGCAGTCGACGCACGGGTCGTCGATGATCGACCCGGTGCCCCGGCAGTCCTCGCACGGCTCGCTGAAGCCGAACGCGCCCTGGTTCCGGCTGACCACGCCGGTGCCGTTGCAGTGCGGGCAGACTCGCGGGCTGGTGCCCGGCTTGGCGCCACTGCCGTGGCAGGTGGTGCACGCGGCCGGGCTGGTCATGCGCAGCGGGACGGTCACGCCCTGGGCGGCCTCGCGGAAGCCGAGAGTCGTCTCGGTCTCCACGTCCGAACCGCGCCGCGGGCGCGACGACGTCCGGGTGCCGCCCCGATTGAACAGCCCGCCCAGCAGGTCGCCCAGGCCGCCGTCGGCGCCACCGGCTCCGGCGCCGAAGATGTCGCCGAGGTTGAACTCGCCGCCGGAGAACCCGCCGCCGGGCTGGCCGTAGCCGCCCCCGGGCGAGAACCCGCCGCGGCCGAAACCGCCGCCGGCGAACAGCTTCCGGGCTTCGTCGTACTCCTTGCGCTTCTCCGGATCCGACAGCACGGCATTCGCCTCGCTGACGGCCTTGAACCGCTCCTCGGCCTTGCTGTCCCCGGGGTTCTTGTCCGGGTGCAGGTCACGGGCCAGTTTGCGGTAGGCCTTCTTGATCTCGTCCTGGGTAGCGCTGGAGGAAACACCCAGATCCTTGTAGAAGTCCTTTTCGAGCCACTCGCGATTCACCGGGCATCTCCTCCTCTCGGTGTGGTCATCGACGCCGGGGGCGTCCGTGGGTTGTCAATCAGTGCCAGCGGCATCGGTGCCAGCGTTCGTCGTATCCGGCTGTCCTGCAGCCAGATCCGCCACACCGTCGGTGACGCCGACCAGCGCGTGGCGGAGCACGCGATCGCCGAACCGGTAGCCCTTGCGCATCACCATGCCGAGCACCGGGTCGGCGCCACTGCCCTCGTGCTGCACGGCCTCGTGCAGGGTCGGGTCGAAAGGCTCACCCTCCGAACCGAATTCCTCGAGGCCCTGCTTCTGCAGGGCGGTGACCAGCTTGTCCGCGACCGACTTGAGCGGCCCGTTGTCGAGGTCGCCGTGTGCGCGAGCGCGGTCCAGATCGTCCAGCACCGGGAGCAGTTCGCCCACGACCGCGGCCTTGGCGGTATCGATGGCGGCCTTGCGGTCACGCTCGACCCGGCGGCGGTAGTTGGCGTACTCCGCGGTGAGCCGCTGGAGATCGGCGGTGCGCTCGGCCAGTTCGGCCGAGATCACGTCGGCGAGGGCGTCCTCGCTGACCTCGGGAGTCCCCTCGGCCCCGAGGGCCGCGGCGGTATCCACCGCGGCCTCGAAGACCTCACCCGTGGCCGGATCGACCATGTTGTCCGGGTTCTGGTTCGTCACTTCTTCTCCGGCTCCTCGACGACCTCGGCGTCTACGACGGTGTCATCGGACTGCGGGGCGCCGGCGCCGTTGCCCTGAGCGGCCTGGTCCGCGGCCGAAGCCTCGTAGATGGCCTGGCCCAGCGCCTGCGACTCGGTGGCGAGCTTCTCCACCGCGGTCTTGATGGTGGCGATGTCGGTGCCCTTCAGCGCCTCGTTCGCCTCCGCGATGGCCGCCTCGACCTTCTCCTTGACGTCCGCCGGGACCTTGTCCTCGTTGTCCTTGATGAACTTCTCGGTCTGGTGCACCAGCGACTCGGCCTGGTTGCGGGTCTCCGCCTCCTCGCGACGCGCCTTGTCCTCGGCAGCGTGCGCCTCGGCGTCCTTCACCATGCGGTCGATCTCCTCCTTGGACAGGCCGGAGCCGTCCTGGATCTTGATCGTGTTCTCCTTGCCGGTGCCCTTGTCCTTGGCGGTGACGTGGACGATGCCGTTGGCGTCGATGTCGAAGGTGACCTCGATCTGCGGCACGCCGCGCGGGGCCGGCGGGATGCCGGTCAGCTCGAAGGAGCCGAGCAGCTTGTTGTGCGAGGCGATCTCGCGCTCACCCTGGAAGACCTGGATCTGCACGGACGGCTGGTTGTCGTCCGCCGTGGTGAAGGTCTCGGACCGCTTGGTCGGGATCGTGGTGTTGCGCTCGATGAGCTTGGTCATCACGCCGCCCTTGGTCTCGATACCCAGCGACAGCGGGGTGACATCGAGCAGCAGGACGTCCTTGACCTCACCCTTGAGCACACCGGCCTGCAGGGCGGCGCCGACGGCGACGACCTCGTCCGGGTTCACGCCCTTGTTGGGCTCCTTGCCGCCGGTCAGTTCCTTGACCAGGTCGGACACGGCGGGCATACGGGTCGAACCACCAACGAGCACAACGTGATCGATGTCGCCGACCGAGATGCCGGCGTCCTTGATGACCGACTGGAACGGCTTGCGGGTGCGGTCCAGCAGATCCGAGGTGATCTTCTGGAACTCGGCGCGGGTCAGCTGCTCGTCGAGGAACAGCGGGTTCTTGTCCGCGTCGACCGTGATGTAGGGCAGGTTGATCGAGGTCGACTGCGAGGACGACAGCTCGATCTTGGCCTTCTCGGCAGCCTCGCGCAGACGCTGCATGGCCATCTTGTCCTTGGTCAGGTCGATGCCCGAGGTGCCCTTGAACTTGTCGACCAGCCAGCCGACGATGCGCTCGTCCCAGTCGTCGCCACCGAGGTGGTTGTCACCGGAGGTGGCGCGGACCTCGACGACGCCCTCACCGATCTCCAGCAGCGAGACGTCGAAGGTGCCGCCACCGAGGTCGAAGACCAGGATGGTCTGTTCCTTGTCGCCCTTGTCGAGGCCGTAGGCCAGCGCGGCCGCGGTCGGCTCGTTGACGATGCGCAGGACGTTCAGGCCCGCGATCTGACCGGCCTCCTTGGTGGCCTGGCGCTGGGCGTCCTCGAAGTAGGCGGGGACGGTGATGACCGCGTCGGTGATCTCCTCACCGAGGTAGGCCTCGGCGTCGCGCTTCAGCTTCATGAGCGTACGCGCGGAGATCTCCTGCGGGGTGTACTTCTTGCCGTCGATCTCGACCGACCAGTCCTCGCCCATATGGCGCTTGACGGACTTGATGGTGCGGTCGACGTTGGTGACGGCCTGGTTCTTGGCGGGCTGGCCGACGAGCACCTCGCCATTCTTGGCGAAAGCGACGACGGACGGCGTGGTGCGCGATCCTTCCGAGTTGGCCACGACGACCGGTTCGCCGCCTTCGAGAACGGCGATGACAGAGTTCGTGGTCCCGAGGTCGATACCGACCGCACGAGCCATGGTGATTCCTCCTATTTGACGTACCTGAGCGCCCCGGAATCCCTTCCTGACGACTCCGGCGCACTGCATCCCAGTAACACTGAGCGTGGTCGGCTCAATCTTGCACCCGCCGGCGGCGATGCGCAAGCTGAACTTGAGTCCGATTCACTCAACCTTGCTGACCTGTCCCAACGGGGGCCGCACGTCATCTATTCCCCGCGCCACAGAAAATTTCTTCGCGGGCGAGCGCGACCCGATGCCCGTGGCGCGACCCGAGCCCATTGTGTCCACACCGGCCGGTTGGCAACCACCGATGGCTCCGGATCGTGACCGGATCAGCTGGGCGGATAGATCGCAATCGGCTCGCCGGTGGCGGTGACCTGGAAATAGCCGTGCTGGGAACCGTCGTCGACATAGACGGTCACCACCGGATTGCCGTCGGCGCCGCGCGCGATCTCGACATGGCTGATCCGGCCGTTGGGCACGCCCGCCGACTGCGGGGCCCCGGCGAGCAGGGCCGCGATCTTCTTCAGATCCAGCACCGACATGTCGAAGATGTCCACACCCGGCGACCGGGCGATGTCGTCGTACGCGTGGAAGTCGCCGTCGTAGCGGATGTGCGCGTCCCGCGGCGCCGACGGATCCTTGCGCCGCTCGATGATCACGTAGGTGGGATAGAGGAGAACCTGATCGGCTCTGGTGTCGCCGAAGTGATCCTGGTAGGCCGCGACGAAGCTCGCCATCCCCGGCCCGGTGGTCGGGTCGGGGATCGCGGGCGCGGAGGCGGTCGTGCGGGAGACGCATCCAGCGAAGGCTCCCAGCAGCGCCGCGGCGACGACGATCGCGGCGGCGACGCGCATGCGCGTGGACGGGCCGCGCCGATTCGCCCGCACCACAGGCGAATTCACCAGATTGGCCGGGATCTGCAGATCGTCCAGGACCGCGTCCAGTTCTCCGAAGGTCTTGGCCGCCATGGCCTTTGCCGTGCGGTCGGCGTGTTCGGAGGCGGTGAGCTCACCGCCGTCACGGGCGGTGTCGAGCAGGGTGCAGGCATCCACGCGATCGGTGTCACGGGCCCGCAATCCCTGGAAGCGTGCATCAGCCATGGTCTCGCCTATCCCCCGAACGCCACGGTCCGCACGATCCGGCCGTCGAGGGTCGCCTCGAGGTAGCCGTTCTCATTGGCCTTGTTGCCCACATAGATCCGGACGAGCGGCCCGGTGCCCGACCCCTCGATATCGAGGTAGGTCACCGCGCCCTGATCCACCTTGGTGAGGGCCGGAGCCTGGGCCGTCAGGGCCGCGATGGCCTGCGCGTTCAGCGCGGCCAGATCCGCCGTCGGTGTCTGCGGCGGCCGGGTCTGCGGTTGGTCGCCCGCGTCGAAACCGCCGCGATAGGTGTAGCGGACCTTGCGGTTGGCCTGGGTGCCGCGGGTGACCACCGCGTAGTCGGGGTACAGGTCGACCTCGTCGACGATGGTGTCGCCGAACTTGGCCCGGTAGGCGTCCCGGAAGTAGCCGATGCCTTCGGCCGCGGTGAGTTTCGGCCGGGGCAGCACCAGCGGCTCGATGATCCCGAGGTCCACCGACGGCGGCCCGGCGGGATGGGAGGGCGGACGGTCCACCGCCACGAAGGTGCCCACCGCCACCGCGATGCTCAGGGCCGCGATGCCCGCGGCGAACCAGTTCTCGCGCCGCGGCTTCGGCGGGGCCGGATCGGGCGGGGCGTCGCCGGAGCGCTGCAGATCGTCGGTGAGCTGGGCGAGTTCGCCCAGAGTCCGTGCCTCACCGGCGAGTTCGGTGAGGGTGCGATGGTCGGCGCTGCTCAGCTGCCCGTCCGCGAGGGCGGCGTCGAGCAGGACGCAGGCGGCCTGCCGGTCGCCGTCGCGGGCCCGGGTGCGCGGCGGATAGCCGCCGGCGGACGGCCGCCGCGAGCGCCGGCCGGCGGCGGTGAGATCGGCGGTCTTGGTGCTGCGCTGGAGATCGCCGATGAGGCCCTGTAACTGGCCGAGGGTCTGGGCGTTCTGCGCCTGCTCGGAGCGCTGGTGATACTCGTCGACCCCGAGTTCGCCCTCCGCGAAGGCGGCGTCGAGCAGCGTCCGCGCGTTGACGCGGTCGATGTCCCGCGCCCGCATGCGCCCGGCGGGCGAATCCCCGGCCGATCCGGACGATTTCGAGCTCACGCGGGGATCGTAGACGGATCCGGGCCGTACCGCGCAGTTTCCGACGGCCGCTGAACGGGGCGGGACACGCCCGGCATGCGCGCCGACGTCCGAAATGCCGGGCTCGTGCGCGGTCGGCCACGAAGATTTGGAGCGTCGATTTCCGCTGGTGAGGAGGTTCGATGCAGGCAAGATTCGGCATTTCGATCCCGCCCGTCGCGGCCGCGCTGCCGGACGTCATCGACATGGCCGTGGCCGCCGACGCCGACGGGCTGGATCTGGTGGCCATCCAGGACCATCCCTACAACGCGCAATTCGGCGACACCTTCGCGGTCATCGGGGCCTGCCTGGCGGCCACCGGCCGGGTCAGCCTCTACCCGGGCGTGGCCAACCTGCCGCTGCGCACGCCCGCCATGATCGCCAAACAGGCCGCCACCTTCGACCTGCTCAGCGGCGGCCGCTTCGAATTGGGTTTGGGCGCGGGCGCTTTCGAGAGCGGCGTGGTGGCCATGGGCGGGCCCGCCCGCAAGGGCCGGTCGGCGCTCATGGCCCTGGCCGAGGGCATCGCCATCATCCGGGCGGAATGGCGGCCCGGGCAGCTGGTGTCGGTGGTGGGCACCGAGTACACGGTGCAGGGCATCGAGGGCGGACCCGCGCCCGCGCACGATATCGGGATCTGGCTGGGGGCGATGGGACCGCACGCACTGGGCCTGATCGGCTCGGCGGCCGACGGATGGGTTGCGCCGCTGCCGAATTGGCTGCCGTGGGAGCAGTGGGCCGGCGCCAATGCCCGCATCGACGCGGTGGCCCGCTCGATGGGGCGGGATCCGCGCACCATCACCCGGCTGGCGGCGCTGCCGGGCGTGGTGAGCGACCGTCCCCTGCACCCGGAACCGCGCGGCTCCGACCCGATTCACGGCTCACCCGAGGAGTGGGCGGACATCATCGTCCGCCTGGCACGTGAGGACGGGTTCGACACCTTCATCTACTGGCCGCCCGGTTTCGACGTCGACCAGGTGCAGCGTTTCGCGCGCCAGGTGGTGCCGCTCGCGCGAAAGCTGCTGGGCGACGGCTGAACCCGCGATCGGAGCGCCGTTCCCGGACTCCCCCGAGGTCAGGAAGCGGCTTTTGCGGCCTCGCGCGCCTCGATCTCGGCGGGTAGTTCACCGGGCTGACCGACACCGGTGGTGACCAGGTCGCGCAGGCTCTCGGTGATGTAGAAGGTCCAGGCGGGCGAGCAGGCGTCGTAGCACTCGTAGTCGGGCACGAGGCCGACGTGGGTGAAGCGGAGTTCGGTGCCGCCGTCGGTTTCGGTGATGTCGAAATGGATTTCGGTATTCACCCATTCGGTCTTGTCCTGGACGAAGGACAGCCAGTTGTCCTTGACCAGCCAGACCACGCGGCGGTTCGGCACCACCTCGGTCAGCTCGATATCGCTGCGGTGGACGCCGGGAACCTCGAAGACGAAATTGTCGCCCTGACGCTCGGTGTCGCCGGTAATGCCCTTCCCCCACCAGCCGCGGGCATCGAGGACGGCGGCGAAGACCTCGGCGGGGGTGCGGTCGACGGTGACGCTGGTAGTGAAGTTCTGATCAGTCATGGCAGGTCCCTTTGTCGGAATTGCAGGGGTGGGGTGGACTGTCTCGCGAGAACTTACTTGCATCACGATAGTGCCGTTGCTTGCATCACACAAGCGCATGAGCCAACCTGGATACATGTTGGGACGCATGTACGACGGGGAGGTGTGCTCGGCCGCGCGCACGCTGGAGATCGTGGGCGAACGCTGGAGTCTGCTCATCGTGCGCAACGCCATGTTCGCCGGCATGACCCGGTTCACCGAGTTCCAGCGCTCACTCGGCATCGCGCCGAACATTCTCACCAAACGGCTCACCGAATTCGTCGAGGCCGGAATCTTCGAGCAACGCCCGGGCGCGGGCAGCGGCCACCCCGAATATCTGCTCACCGCAAAGGGACTCGATCTGAAACCGGTCATCCTCGCGCTCACCGACTGGGGCGACCGCTGGGCGGCGCCGGACGGCCCCCCGGTCACCTACCGGCACACCGGATGCGACGGGAAAGTGGCTGTGCGCCTGGAGTGTTCGGACTGCGACGCGACCCCCGACCTGGCGGAGGTGACGGCCGAGCTCGCGCCGTGGGCCTACGAGCTCAAGTACGGGACGCCGTCAGTCCAATAGCGGGAACCGGCCCGACCGCAGCAGCCCGGCGATGGCCTCCATCTTGGCCTGCGGCGCGGCGTAATCCGGGTGCGCCCCGAGGACGGCCGCCGCGTCGTGCAGGCGCACCATCTGCCGCTCCGCCTCCTCCACACCGCGCCCGCCCGGCGTGATCGGATGGGCGGCGAAGGCGGGGCGGCGCGGATCCACCCGGCCCAGCTCGACGGCCTTCTCCACCCGCCGCGAGCAGCGGCAGAAAGCCTGAGGGTCGGCCAGCCCGCAGGTGGACCGCAGAAAGTTCCCGAGCCGCTTCTTGGCCCGCTCCACCCGCTTCCGATACGCGGCGGGGCTCGCGCCGACGATCCAGGCGGCCTCCTCCGAACTCACCTCGAAGACGTCGGAGAGCACGTAGGCGACGCGTTCGTCGCGACTCAGGCACTGCAGCATGGCCTGGCTGCAGCTGAGCCGCACCTCGCGGGTGAGCAGCGTGGACTCCGGCCCGCGGTAATCCGCCTCGGCCAGACCGTCTTTCAAGCCCTCACTGAACTGATCGAGGCTGAGCTGCTGGGCCTCCTGCGGCGTCTGCCGCTCGAGATTCAGCAGATAGTTGACGCCGATGCGATATGCCCAGGTGGTGAGCCGGGCCTCGCCGCGCCAGGTGGCGAGATGGCCGACGACCCGCAGCAGGATCTCCTGGGTGGCGTCCTCGGCATCGGCGGGCCGCCACACCATGCGCAGCGCCAGCCGGTAGATCGGATCCTGCAGCAGCCGAACGACATCCGAGACGGCGGCGCGATCGCCGCCGAGGGCCCGCGCTACCAGCGCGCGCTCGTCGATGTCCGATCCGGTATCGATATCCCCCGCTGATCCGGTGTCCATGCCGCCAGCATAGGGATCGCGGGACGCGAGGACCCGCGTCCCGCGATCAGCCCTGCCACGGCGGAACCAGGCTAACCGGTCGAACCGGACGGCTGCGTGAACCGTGGCTCAGGCGACGGCCGGCGCGGTGAGGAGCGAGTGGCGCCGAATCCACTGCGCGACCGCCTGCCCGATGGCATCGGGCTGGTCCTCGGGGCAGTGATGCCCGGCCGGTCCGATATTCGCGAGCTCGGCGGCGGCGAAGGTCGCCATCGCCCAGTCCATCACCGCGGGCGCGCCGAGGCCGACACCGTCCTCGACGTGCATGATCAGCTTCGGCACCTCCGGACTCTCGGCCATCCAGCGGTCATAGTTCTCGATACGGGCGACCACGTCGGCGGGCTCGCCGTCCAGCGGGAATTCGCGCGGCCACACCAGCATCGGCTTGCGGGACTCCGGGGTCGGGTAGGGCGCGCGGTAGGCGTCCAGGGCCTCGGGGCTCAGATTCCGGGTCGCGGCGGGCAGGTTGAATTCGATGAACATATTGTTCTGCAGCACCATCTCCTCGCCCTCGGGCGAACGGAAGCGGCGGAACAGTTCCGCGCCCTGCGGCGGCATCTCCGACCACCGCAGCGGCCGCAGGAAGGTCTCCACCACGGCGATCCCGCGCACCCGCCCGGGATGGCGTGCGGCCCAGTCCATTCCGAGCGCACCGCCCCAGTCATGGCCGACGATCACGACCCGGTCCAGGCCGAGGGCCTCGAACCAGGCGTCCAGGTAGCGGGCGTGGTCGGCGAAGCGATAGTCGCCCTCCGGCTTGCCGGAGGCGCCCATGCCGATGAGATCCGGTGCGAGCGTGCGGGTCTCACCGCTGACGTGCGGGATCACATTGCGCCACAGGTAGGAGGAGGTGGGGTTGCCGTGCAGGAACACGACGGGCACCGCACCGCTGCCGGTGTCGGTGTAGTTGATGAACGAGTCCAGAACGTCGATGGTGGCCATCGTCGGTGTCCTTCCGGGTGAGTTGCCTACACCTGGTTGGACACGCGCCGCGGGCCGCTGTGACCGGACAGTTCAGTGATCTGGAACACACTCCGGGCCGCCCCGGCCGACAGTCAGGCCCGGATGGATCCCCGGTGTCAGCCCATTGCCGGTCGCGGCCTGCTGCAGCAGCGCGATCAGGGTCGCGCGGTCCGCGGGCGCGAGGGCGGCCAGCATCTCGGCGTCCAGCCCGCGCGCGATCTCGGCCGTGCGCGCGAGCAATTCGCGCCCGGCGGGCAGCAGGTGCACGGCGTGGGCGCGCCGGTCGGCCGGATGCCGGCGGCGTTCCACCAGACCGCGCTTCTCCAGGTCGTCGACGAGTCCGACCATCACATTGCGGTGGATGCCGAGCGCCTCGCAGAGCTGCTGCTGCGACTGGCCGTCGTTGGCCTCGAGAATCCGCAGGGTGCCGTGATGCGCGGGCTTGACCCCGAGCGGGGCGAGCAGCTCGGTGAAGCGGTAGGCGGAATGGGACCCCAACTGGCCCAACAGGAATGCGGGGCTCTCGTACAGCACCGGGTACCGGGGATCGACATCGCTCACCTGCCCAAATTACCATAACGCACCAAACATGATTGCCCTATTGATTGATAATCACTTCAGGTGCATAGTTTGGAGAGTCGATCCCATACCCCGCAATCCCGAAGAGAGCTCGCCGTGGATACCGACAACTCACCCACCCTCGATCCACGCCGCTGGATCGCCTTCGCCGTCGTGCTGGCCGCCGGATTCATGGACCTGCTCGACGTCACCATCGTCAATGTGGCCGTGCCGAGCATCCAGAAGGACCTGGACGCGGCCTACTCGCAGATCGAATGGATCATCGCCGCCTACGTGCTGTCCTTCGCGGCCGTGCTGATCACCGGCGGCCGGCTCGGCGACATCTACGGCCGCAAACGCCTGTTCCTGCTCGGCATGGCCGGATTCACCGCGGCCTCGCTGGCCTGCGGCCTGGCCGCCTCACCCGCGCTGCTCATCGGCTCCCGGTTCGTCCAGGGCGCCATGGCCGGACTCATGGTGCCGCAGATCCTCGCCATCATCCGCGTCGCCTTCCCCAAGGACGAGCGCGCCAAAGCCGTCGCCGTCTACAGCGGCGTCGGCGGCTCCGCGTCCACGGTCGGGCTCTCACTGGGCGGGCTGCTGGTCCAGTGGAATCTGTTCGATCTGAGCTGGCGGCCCATCTTCCTGGTGAACGTGCCGGTCGGGGTGATCGCGCTGGTCGCCGCGACCATGGTGATGCGGGATTCGCGATCCCCGCACGCACCGCGCCTGGACATCGTCGGCATGGTGCTCGCCATCTCCGCGGTGCTGCTGCTGGTCTACCCGCTCACCGAGGGCCGCCGATTGGATTGGCCCGCCTGGACTTTCGTCATGATCGGCGCGGCGGCGGTCACCTTCGCGGCCTTCGTCGGATACGAGCGCCGGCGCGCCCGGACCGCCGGATCGCCGCTCATCGACCTGGCCCTGTTCCGGTCGCGGCCGTTCACCGTGGGCCTGGCCAGCTGGCTGCTGTTCTGGATCGGGTTCGGCGGCTTCTTCCTGATCTGGACGCTGTTCATGCAGGCCGGCCTCGGCTGGTCGCCCATGCGGGCCGGGCTCACCTCGGTGTTCTTCGCGGTCGGCGCGGGCATCGGGGCCGGGGTCTCGGTGAGCGTGCTCGCCCCGCGCTTCGGCAAATGGGTGCTGCTGGCCGGCGGACTGGTCACCGCGGGCGGGTTCGCGCTGTACGGCGCGATGGCCACGCACTACGGAGCCGGCTTCGCCTCGTGGGAGATGGTGCTCCCGCTGCTCGTCACCGGTGTCGGCTTCGGAATCGTGGTCGCCCCGACCCTCGACATGGTGCTCGGACAGGTTCGCGACCGCGAGGCCGGTGCGGCGTCCGGGCTGCTGAACACCGGCCAGCAGCTGGGGATGGCGCTGGGCGTGGCCCTGGTCGGCATCCTGTTCTTCGCGCAGCTGGATCACGATTCGGCGCGCGGCGTGGATTCGGTTGCGGCGCAGACCCGCACCGAACTGGCGACGGCCGGGGTCCCGGGACCCGCGCAGGACCAGATCCTGGCCGGCTTCCGGGCCTGCGTGCGGGATCGGTCCGCGGAGGTCGATCCGTCGGTGGTGCCCGCCAGCTGCCAGGCGGGCACGGCCGATCCGGCCATCGGGCAGACCCTGGCGCGGGCCGGGGCGGAGGCCAACGCGGTCAACTTCGCGCACACCTTCGAGTACACGCTGTGGTGGGGCATCGGGCTGATGGCGCTGGTCTGCGCCGGATTCCTGGCGCTGCCCCGCGATACCCGGCTCGAGCAGCACGAGCTGGTGGACGAAGCGGAACTCGTCGTCGTCTGAACCGCGGATCCCCACTCGCGGGATCCGGACGAAACGACCGCGGGTCCGGTGAAATCTCCGGACCCGCGGCCCGTCGCGGTGAAGAATCCAGACATCACCGTCTTTCGACAGGAGTCAGGCATGCGCGCGACCGTGGTCAGCAAGGGCGAATTCCGGGTCGAGGACCTGCCCACCCCGGAACCAGGACCCGGACAGGTACTGCTGTCCGTCACCCGGTGCGGCATCTGCGGCTCCGACCTGCACGCCCGCCTGCACTGCGACGAACTCGCCGACCTGGCCGCCGCCACCGGCTACGACCACTTCATGCGCTCCGACCAGCGGGTCGTCATGGGACACGAATTCACCGGCGAGATCGCCGAATACGGCCCCGGCACCCGCCGCCGCTGGAAACCCGGCACCCCCGTGGTGGCGCTGCCCATCCTGCGCACCGGCCGGCAGCCCGAACTCACCGGACTGTCCGCCAACGCGCCCGGCGGCTACGCCGAACAGGTGCTGGTGCAGGAACCCATGACCTTCCCGGTCCCCAACGGCCTGTCCCCCGACCACGCCGCCCTGACCGAACCGATGGCGGTCGGCTGGCACGCGGTCCGCCGGAGCCGGATCACCAAGGGGCAGAACGCCTTCGTCATCGGCTGCGGTCCCATCGGCTTGGCCGTCATCTCCATGCTGAAGGCGGCAGGCGTGCGCACCGTGGTCGCCAGCGACTTCTCACCGCGCCGCCGCGAACTGGCGAGCCGGTGCGGGGCCGACGTGGTGGTCGATCCCACTGTCGAATCACCGTGGGAGGCAACGCCGAAGAAGCCGCGCATCACCGGGGCCTCCGACATCCTCAATCTGGGCTTCGACGCCATGGAGAAGCTGCGGCGGATTCCCGGCATCCCGTGGTGGTACCTGTTCCGCGCCGCGCACACCCTGGACCGCGGCCCGTCGGGGCCCGTCGTCTTCGAATGCGTCGGCGTGCCCGGCATCATCGACCAGATCCTCACCGGCGCACCACCATTGACCCGTGTGGTGGTCGTCGGCGTGTGCATGCAGCAGGACGCCTTCCATCCCGCCACCGCCATCAACAAGGAGATCGAGCTGCGGTTCGTGCTCGGGTACGACCCGGGCGAATTCCGCGACACCCTGCACATGATCGCCGAGGGCAAGGTGGATCCCAGCCCGTTGATCACCGGGACTGTCGGCCTCGACGGCATCGACGCGGCCTTCACCACGCTGGCCTCACCCGACCAGCACGCCAAGATCCTCATCGACCCGCGCAGCGACGCCCGGACGCCAGGCTAGCGGCCAGGCCGTCGCAGCGCCGGGAAAGGCGTGGTCGGCGGCTCGTGGAGGACGTCCAGGAGACCTTCCGCGCTGCGGGCCGCGGTCAGGCAGGCGTTCGCGGTGAACTGATCGGCCAGCGGATGCCGGGCCCGGGAACGCCACTTCTGGACGGCGGCCAGGGCCGCGTCCCGCTGGGTGGCGAGATCGGTGTGGGCGGGCAGACCGAGGCGCAGAGTGGGGGCCACGCCGGTGCCGCCGACGAGACGGTTCAGTTCGGCCAGATCGTCCGGGGGCAGCGGCAATTCATCGGAACGTAGGTGCGCCAGCAGGCGAAGTTCGGCGAAGCCGTGCACATCGGCGAGCAGGGTACGGACCCGCGGCAGCAGGGCGTCGGCCGCCGAACCGGGGTTGGCGACCAGGATGCGGGCCAGGGCCGTGAGGGCCGAGTGGGCCTTCAACTCATCGGCGCGCTGGGCGAATTGAACATCGAGTACGGTGCGGAGTTCGTCCAGGCCACTGCGGTCCGACAATTCGGCGGCCAAGGCCTGCGAGCCGCGGACGCCGAGCCGGATCAGGGTGACGGCCAAGCGGATACCGAACAAACCGAACCGGGCCGTCAGATGGGCGCGCAGCTCGGCCGGGACCGGCAACGGCAGATCCGGATGGGCGAAGCGGTCGGCCGACAGCAGGGCCGCGGTCAGCTCGTCCACCGGGACGCCGGCCAGTGCCTCGAAGGCGTCGTACTCCCGCTGGCGCAGCGTGGCGGCGGCGAAAGCGAGCAGGCCCGCCACCGGAATCACGGACTGGCACAGGCCGGTTCGCTCCAGCTCGGTCGCGAAACGGGCGGCCACATCACGGGCCGAGTGCAGGGCGTCGATGCGCCCGGCGCCGATCTCATCGGCCCGCGACACCACGCCGACCACGCCCAGCGGGCCCGAGAAAGACTGTGGCGCAACGGCACCCGTGCTCGGGCCCGCGCCGATCCGCTCCAGGAAGTCCACATCGGCGGCGTCGAGACGGCGCAGCAGATAGAGCACCGCATCGGCGGGCGGCAGCGCCGGGCCCGGGCCGCCGGGTGTGAGCAGCCGCGACGTGCGCGCCGACACCTCTCGCGAGAGCGACGAGATGCCGGGCGTATCGATGATGGTGGTCTGTGCCAGCTCGGCCGACGGCCACTCCACCGCCAGATGGTCCACCTCCCGCGGGGTGGGGGCATTCCAGCGCAGCGCCGACAGATCGAAGGTGAGCCCGTGCGCGCCCGGCAGCCCCTCGGCCCCACGGCCGCGCCGCACCACCACGTCGGCACGCGCCCCGTCCGGAGCGAACGCGGTCACCCGCGGCGCGGTCCCGTTGCGGTACCAGGTGACCAGCCGCGTGCACTCGGTCGCGTCGGTGGGCGCGATATCCTGCCCGACCAGCGCGTTCAACAGCGTCGACTTGCCGGCCTTGAGCTGGCCCGCCAATGCCACCCGCAATGGCTCGTCCAGGCGCCGCGCGCACTCGTCCAGCTGACCGCGCACCCGCGGCCGCTCGCCCAGCGCCCGTCGCGCCGCCGCCACCAGCCCACGCGTCTCCGGCACCAGCCCATACCCGACACCGCTCGCGTCGTCCCTCATAGGCCCCCGATTCCGAAGCACACCGCACCTCCACGCATCGCAAGGCATTCGCCCCGCCACGCCGAATCGTTATCAGAACCGCCCAGCTCTCACAGCCGATTCCCAGTTCCGAGAGACAGCTCACCGCACGCCGATCGGGCCGCCTCGCCCCTGATCTTGCCCGGTCCGAATCGAATACCCCGACTCCGCCCCGGTGTGCCGTGTCCCGCCCCCGGGCCGCCCCGGTCCGGGACCCTTCGAATCGGCCGCTGCGACCCCACAACCGCAGTTCAGGTTTCCTGCGCCGTAGGAGTCGGTCCGCGGTTCGCCTGCGACTGGCCAGCCCCCTGTTGCGACCACTACGAGCCGAAGCGCCCGCCCCGGCAGCGACGTCCGACCTCACCACCGCAACGGTCGCGGCCTTCGATGGGTCGGACCACCCGCTCGATACGCCGGGGGCGGGCCCGACCTCACCACCACAACAGGTCGGCCTTCAATGAGCCGAACCACCCGCTCAATACGCCACGAACGGGCCCGACCTCACCACCACAACAGGTCGGCCTTCAATGAGCCGAACCACCCGCTCAATACGACACGGGCGGGAGCTGAGGCTGCGTGGTGGGCGGGAGTTGCGGCTGGGCGGCCGGGGTTTCCGGTCCGAGGAGGGCGCCGGCGTGGCGGCGGAGTTCGGCCACCACACGCAGGCGGCGTTCGAGTTCGGTGGCGCGCTCGGCACGGCGGGCGGCCTCCAGGTTGGCGGCCTCCTGAGCCGCGCGCAGCGATTCGTCGATGGACCGGAGGGTGCGGTCGGCGATGGCCGTGAAGTGGTCGCGCAGCAGGCGGTGGATGCGGTGCAGGCGGTCCTTGGTCTCCTTGCCGGTGTGGAAGGCGATGTCGTCGAGGTAGCGGCGCACCGCCATCTTCGCGTCGGCGCGGCGCTTGGCCAGGCGCGCCTTCTTGTCATCGCTGAAAGCCTTGCCGCCCAGCAGCACCCCCGCACCCAGCGAGAGCGGATTGATCAGGGCCAGCCCGGCCATGGTCCCCACCATGCCCGCCATCACCACACCGCCATACGAGCCGCGCACCCCCACCAGCAGCTTGTGCCCCAGGCCCAGATCCGGTTCCAGATCGGAGAGGGTGCAGGACTGGCTGCGGGTGTCGTCGTCGAGGGTGTCGCGCACCTCGGGCAGATCCACCGCGCCCAGATCGTCGAAATGGGTGGCGACCCGCTCGGCCAGCTTCACCGCGCGCGTGCCGGTCCACACCAGGTTGTCGCCGACCGCGGAACCCACGGTGGCCGTGAGCCATTCCTCCATACTGTCCCAGTGCCGGCCGGGATCGTGCTGGTCGATCCAGTCCTCGGCGGTGCGGGCGATATCGCGCAGGCGGTTGCGCAGATCGTGGTCGATGTCCCCCGCCAGATCGGTGATGCCGTCGCCCAGCGTCTGCTGCCAGGCCGCGGTGTGCCGATGCAGCTTCTCCGCCTCGGCCTTGGCGGCGTGCAGCTCCCGGATGGCCGCCGCGCCCCGCTCCGGATCGCGCAGCGCGACCAGCTCACTGCCCAGAGCCAGCGCCAGATGCTCGGCGGCAGAGGAGATATCGAGCGCGACCGCACGCTGCACGGCCGCCTGATCCCGGGCCACCACCTGCTCGCGCAGGAACTGGAACACCAGTCCGAACCCGGACTCGCGGCCCAGGCCCTCGTCCTGCAGGCGCATGGCGTGCGCGCGCAGCACCGCCGATACCGGCAGCATCGGTATCTCGATACCGTTGGCGCGCAAGTGCTTCCGGTTCGCCTCGAACACCTGCCGCCAATGCGGATACAGGTCGATCTTGGTGACCAGCACCGCGGCCGCCGGGCACAGCTCCCGCACCTGCCGCAGGAAATCCACCTCGGTCTCGGTGAGCTCGGTGGAGGCGTCGGACAGCACCAGCACCGCGTCCGCGGCCGGGGCCTGCGCGAGAACGCTTGCCGCACCGGTGGTTCCGTGCGCACCCAGTCCGGGCGTATCCACCACCACGATGCCGTCCGCCAGCAGCCGGCTCGGGGCCTCGAGCTCGAGCCGCAGCACGGCCCGGCCCTGCGGACTGCGCGCGGTGAGGGCGGGGACCGCATCGAACGGCACCGGCTCCCGGGTGTTCGCACCGCCGTCGGCGCCCGCCGCGACCACGGTCGCCCGCGGCTGCTCGCCGTACGACAGGACCGTGGTCACCGCCGTGGTCGCATCATCGGCGACCGGGCACACATCCATATTGATCAGCGCGTTGACGAACCGGCTCTTGCCCTGATTGCCCAGCCCGGCCACCACGATCCGGCGACGGGGATCGCGCACCTTGCCCGCGACCGTCTCCAGCCGCGCGACCAGATCCCCGCGGTCCGCCGCCTTCGCCACCGCGATGGTCTCCGACACCATCGTCAACAGCGGATTCGCCGCCACCATGCCCGTCACAGCCTGCTCCCGAACCTATTCCAGCGGTGTGTGTTCCGACAGGTCGCCGCCCACCGCGGCGAACCGCGATGAGCGACTCCCCAGCCTACGAGTGCAGCATGTCGCCGACGATGTCCCCGCCCGAGTGCGTCCCGAGATCCACCCCGGTGTGCGAATCCCCGAACAGCGACGCATCCGCTCCGGGCGCGTGCACCCCGCCGCCGAACGCCTGCGAAACATCCACCCCCGCCCACGGATTCGACCCGGCGCCGTGCAACCCGGCATCCACCGCGGACCCACCGTGCACCCCGGCATCCAGCCCGCTCCCCACCTGCACGCCACCACCGGCATGTGTCCCCACCCCGGCATCCAGCCCGGTGCCTACCCCGGCCACCGCGTTCCCCACCCCGGTCAGTCCGGTGTCCACACCCGCACCGACCTGAGTCCCCGCACCGAGCGCCGAATGCACCCCCGCATCCAGCCCGGTACCGACCTGCGTGCCGACACCCGTCCCCGCATTCGCCGCCCCACCGAGCCCGGTCTCCAGACCGGCCCCGACCTGAGTCCCGGCCCCCACCGCCGAGTTGATTCCCGCATCGAGCCCGCTACCTACCCGGGCACCCAGGTCCGCTCCGGTGTGCGCTCCGGCGTCGAGCCCTGCGCCCAGCTGGTTGGTCACGCCACCCACGCCGGAAATGCCTGTCTCCAAACCACTTCCGACCTGCGCGCCCAAACCGGTGCCCACATTGGCAGCGCCGGACAGCCCGGTCTCCAAGCCACCGCTGACCTGCGTGCCCAGGCCCGCACCGACATTCGCGGCGCCGTCGAGACCGGTCTGCAGACCCGCACCTGCCTGGGTACCGGCGCCGCGCAGGGTGTTGATTCCGGCGTCGAGGCCCGTGCCGACCTGGGCGCCGGTGTTCAGACCGCCCGAGAGTCCGCTGTTCAGGTCGCCGCCGAGCTGGCTGCCGACACCGACCACGGTGTCCGCGGCCCCGGAGAGCCCGGTCTCCAGGCCGCTTCCGAGCTGCGCGCCGGCGTTCGCCGCGCCGTTGAGTCCGGTCTGCACGCCCAGACCCGCGTCGAGTGCGCTGTCGACGCCGGTGGAAAGGCCCGCGCCGAGACCGGTTCCGAGGTCACCGGCCGTGTTCACCGCGCCATTGAGACCCGTCTGCACCCCGGCGCCCGCGCCGAGAGCGGAGTCGAGAGCCCCGGTCAGGCCGGTCTGCACACCCACGCCCACACCGGCGGCGGAGTTCAGCGCGCCGGTCAGGCCGGCACCGACACCCGCGGCCGAGTCCAGCGCGCCGGTCAGGCCCGTCTGGAGGCCCGCGCCCACGCCGGTGGCGGCGTTGACGGCGGCGGAAAGGTTCGCGCCGAGGCCGGTTTCGATGTCGCCGGCGGTGGAGAGGGCGCCGCTCAGGCCGGTGGTGAGATCCACGCCGGTCTGGGCGACGGTGTCGAGAGCGCCCTGGACGCCGGTCTGGAGACCGACGCCGGCGTCGAGGCCGCCGGTGAGGGCAGAGGTCAGGTCGGCGGCGGCCTGCGCGCCGAGAACTCCGCCGAGGCCGGTCTCCAGGCCGGTGGCGGCGTCACCGGCGACGCCGAGCGCGCCGCCGAGTCCGGCGGACAGGCCCGCACCGAGGTCGGTGGCCGCGCCGACGACCGCGCCGATGCCATCGGACAGTCCCAGCTCGAGCCCCGCGCCGGTGTCGCCGGTCAGGAGCGCCTGGGTGGCGGCGGCGGTGCCGAGGTTCACACTCGCGGTGTCGCCGATGCTCGCCGACCCGCCCACGCCGCCGTTGACCCCGGCGCCGAGTCCGGTGTCGGCTCCCAGCCCGGCGGAGCCGCCCAGCCCGGTGTCGGCGCCCAGGCCGGCCGCCCCGCCCGCGGCGATGATGTCGGACAGCTGCGAACCTCCCGCAACCAGCGCGGACTCGGCCACCATGGGCGCCACGGCGGCGATGTCCTCGGGGGTCACGTTGTCGAGTCCGGCGGCGGCCAGCGCCCCGCCCGGATTGCTGCAATAGCTGACCGCGGCTTCGTGGTCGCGCAGCAGGTTGAGGATGAACTCGAGAATTGCGTTGGGGCTCATATCGAATCGTCTCCCTGGGTGGGCGGGCCCCGCTGACCCGCGCTGCTCGAATTTCCTTTCACGTTAGGAAGGCAGTTTGTTACGCGTAACGGGGTGAACTCCCCCACCTTCCGCCATCACCACCTACGGGGGCCGGCGAACATTAGGGGAATTTCCCCAAACCTGCGGGGGAATCGGTAACGGGATCCCCCCAGCTACCGACAAGGCGGGTGGGCCACCCGGCCTAACCCGAGGTTTTCGTACATATCGGACCGAAGAGCTTTCGGCACGCGATCCACCGATCACGTGTTGGGTAATGACAGGGGACTTCGAATGAGTCAGGGGCTGGCGCTCGGCATCACCGTCGGGTCGTCGAATACGGTTGCCGTGACGACTTCGGGGGGACAGCACACAGTACATACGCGGCCCAGCATGCAGGGCGCGCAGCCGGAGGTTCCGGACAGTTTTCTGTCCCGGGTGGGGGATCCGGTGGACATTCGCACCCGGGACGGATCGGCCGTCCGGGCCGCGGACCTGGTGGCAGCGGCCATCGGGCGCGCGGTGGACGACAACGGCCCGGCCGGGGCCACGATCGCCTGCTACCCGGCCTGGTGGTCGCAGCACACCGTCGAGGTGCAGCGGTCCGCGCTGGACGCGGCGGGCCTGGACGCGGTGGCCCTGGTCCCGGAGCCGACGGCGGCCATGCGCTGGCTGCAGGAGGTGCACGAGTCCAGCCATGACGGCGCGATGGTGGTGTACGACCTGGGCGCGACCGGTCTGACGGTTTCGGTGGCGCGCACGGGGGCCATGTCGGGTCTGCTCGGCGAACCGGTCCGGACCACCGAGGTGGCGGGTTCGGAATTCGATTTGCTGACGATGCGTTTCGTGCTCGCCCATGCGGTCGGCGATAAGGATTTCGATCCTTTCGATCCATTGGTGGAACAAGAATTGGCGGCGCTCCGAGTTCGCTGCAAAATTGCGAAAGAAACTCTTTCCACAAATACCGCCACCATGGTTCCGGTGCGTTTGCCCGCCATGGGCGAGATGGACGTGCGACTTGTTCGCGACGATATCGAGGAACTGCTGCGGGGTCCGCTCCTCGGCTCGACCGATCTGGTCCGCGAGGCGCTGCGCCGGGCCGGGCTCACCGCCGCCGATCTGGACGGTTTCCTGGTCACCGGCGGCGGCGCCGGCATCCCCCTGGTAACCGAACTGCTGTCCACCGAATTCGGCATCCCGGTCGCGGCCGCCGCCGACCCGGCCCACCTCAGCGCGCAGGGCGCCGCCCTGCTGGCCGCCGACCTGCTCGCCGACACCACCGAGACCGAGGCGCATCCCGCGATCGCGGTGGCCGGCCTGGGCCTGGCCGAGGCCGACAGCGGCACGGCACTCGCCCCGGGACGCGGCTCGACGGGCTTCTCCCCGCCGACCCGGGGCAGCGCGCCGGGCGAGCCCACCGGTACCGAATCACCGGGCGCGACCGGCGATTTCGCCCGGACCGCCGGCGACATCACCGAGCCACACGCGGAATCCCCTGCGGCCCGGCCCATTCCGCTCTTGCCCGATCTTCCCGTCGAGGAACCCGCGAGCGGCTTCCGGCACTGGAAGCGCCTCGCGGTGATCGGCGCGGCCGCGGTCGCGGTGGCGGCCGTCGCGACCGGGACCCTGGCCATGGGCACCGGGGGACAGTCCACCCCCGCGAATCCCGCGGGCACGCAATCCCCCACGACCTCCGCCGTGGCGCTCGAGTCGCCCGCGCCGGCCGGTGAGGCCACCACCTCCGGCGCCCCGGCTCCGGCGGCCGGCAGCCCGGCCGCGGGCACCAAGCCCGGGACGCAGCCGGGCGCGGCCAAGCCCGG
>NZ_BAGC01000067.1 GCF_000308655.1 Nocardia niigatensis NBRC 100131
GCGCTGCCGCGCTGGGGATCCCCGCCGCACTCGCGGGTGGCGCCGTCGGCGGTGCCACCGGAGCAGCGGTCGGCGGCTTCCTGGGCAGTGCGCTCTGAGCCGCCGAAGTCTCACCGCAGCGGGTGCGTTCGCACCGATCCGCTCGGTGCGAACGCCTTCCGCGTCGTCGGGTCAGAACAGCGTCGGCTCGCCGAAACCCGGAGTGCGCTCGATTTCGAGCAGGCGCTGTTTGGTGGTGAGGCCGCCGGGGGCGGAGAAGCCGTGCAGGGCGTGGTCGGCGGCCAGGACGCGGTGGCACGGGATGATGAGCGGAATCGGGTTGCGGCCCAGGGACTGTCCAACCGCCTGAGCCCCGCCCGGTGCGCCGATGCGGTTGGCGACGGCGCCGTAGTTGAGGGTGTGGCCCGGGTCGATCGCGCGGGTCACCTGGTAGACCGCGCGGTCGAAGTCGTTGAACGCGCTGGCGTCCAGGCGAATCCAGCGCAGGTCGTCCAGGTCGCCGGTGAGGTGGGCACGAATGCGGTCGATGGCGGCGGCCATGTCGGCGCTCGGATCGGCCTCGTGGATGTCGACGTAGCGGTGGCGGCGCAGGATGTGGGTGCGGGTGGCCGCGGGGTCGCGGTCGGGGAGGGCGAAGCGCAGGACGCCGGTGGCGCTCCAGGCGATGGCACACACGCCGATCGCGGTATCGAAGAGCACCGCCGACGCCAGGGGTCGAGCCGGGGCGGACATAAGGCCAGTGTGCACGGTGGCACCGACAAGATCCCTAATCAAGTCCAGTTGCTTAGAACTGGACTGATTCTCCGCGGCAAGGAATGGTGGACAGGGCCGCGACCGCCGGCGCGCCGCGACGGAACCGGCGTGCCGGAGTGGGCGGGCCGGCCTCCGGGCGCAGCGAGGCGACGGCCGCCAGGTCCGAATACTGCCGGGACGCTTCATATTCGGCGACTGACCAGTCCGACATGGGAGCATGCGGGCGATACCGCTCCAGCAGCACGCCCCAGCGCTCGCCGGGCTTGGGCGCGTACCGGTACACGAGACCGGCGAAAACGGCGACGATCAAGAGGGAGACCAGCAGAGCGACCATGACCCCATGGTGGCCCCGCCCCGGACTTGAAGAAAATATCCAGTACCCCGATACTGGCCTGTATGGCGACACGAGTGATCGGCGCGGCCAGCCTGACGCGCGACCTGGGCCGGTGGCGGAACGACGAACCCGGCGGCGCCCCCGCGGACAGCGGCAAGCGCGCCGCGCGGCCCGCGTACGTGGCCCTGGCGGAGAGCATCCGGCTGCTCATTCACGACGGCCGCGCGCCCCTCGGCGTGGCTCTGCCCAGCGAGCGGGATCTGGCCACCAGTCTCTCGGTCAGCCGCACCACCGTCACCTCCGCGTACTCACTGCTGCGCGAGCACGGCTACCTGATCAGCCGGCAGGGCTCGCGCAGCACCGTGGCACTGCCGCCGACCGTGGTGCACGACGGCGCCAAGCCCGCGCGCAGCATTCTGGCCATGATGGCGCAGCCGGAACTGCCGACCATCGACATGACCTACGCGGCCATGGCCGCCCCGCCGCAGATGAACGAGGCGTACTCCTTTGCCCTGCAAGGTCTTCCGACCTATCTCGGCACACACGGCATGGACCCGGTGGGTGTGCTCATGTTGCGCGAGGCGCTGGCCCGCCGCTACACCGAGCGCGGCCTGCCCACCGAACCGGACCAGATCCTCATCACCCTGGGCGCGCAGCACGGGCTGCGGCTGCTGCTCAATGTGCTGACCACCCCGGCGGAACGGGTCCTGATCGAGCACCCGACCTATCCGAACGCCATCGAGGCGATTCGCGATGTGGGCGCGCGCCCGGTGCCGGTGCCCATGCGCCCGGACGGCTGGGATCTGGACGGAATCCGCAGTGCCGCACGGCAGACCGCGGCCAGTGTCGCCTACCTGATCCCCGACTTCAACAATCCGACCGGCCACCTGCTCGACGCGGAGGGCCGTGCGGAACTGGCCGCCATCGCCCGCGAGACCCGCATGACGGTGATCGTCGACGAATCCATGGTGGACCTGGACCTCACCGGTCTCGAATCCCCGCCCCCCGCCGCCGCTTTCGCCCGCAATTCGGAGATCGTCACCATCGGCTCGGCCTCCAAGTCCTTCTGGGGCGGCCTGCGCGTCGGCTGGGTCCGCGCCAACCAGGCCCTCATCACCAAACTCCTGGGCACCCGCTCCACCGTCGACCTCGGCACCCCCGTCATGGACCAACTCGCCACCGTCCACCTGCTCCGCAATGCCGACGAGATCCTCACCACCCGCAGGGATCAACTCCGTTCCCGCCGCGCGGTCCTCCTGGAAACCCTCGCCGAGGAACTCCCCGACTGGCGGGTCACCCCCGGCGCCGGCGGCATGTCGCTCTGGGCCCAACTCCCCGCCCCGGTCTCCACTGCCCTGGCCGCCACCGCCCCCAACCACGGCGTACTCCTCGCCGCCGGCCCACGTTTCGGCGTCCAGGGCGCCTTCGAGCGCTTCATCCGGCTCCCCTTCACCCACGAGGAATCCGACCTGCGAGTCGCCGTGAAGTCGATCGCGGCCGCCACCTCGGCCCTCACCCCGCACGCCGGCGACCCACTCGCCCCACTGATCACCTACTGAGTCACCCCACACGCCAGCGACCCACTCGCCCCGCTGATCATCTACTGACGTCACCCAGCGAAGCGGTGCTTACGACCCTCGAACCCGCAATTTGCCCTGAAACAGCTCGCGCCCGCCGCGAAAGCGGCAGGCACGTGTTTTCCGCTCAGCGACAATTGATTTCGCAAGATACGGGTAACTCAACGGGTACGACCAAAGTCGGTTCGGCACCTGACGCAAGCACGGGTGCCGTACCGGCGACGGCTCTCAGCCTCCCCGCTGAAGTCCCGGGGACGCGGGGGAGCCCGCTAAATTCCCGGGAAGGCGGCGACGTCGTGGCGGACGATGGTCTGGTCGCGGCCCGGGCCGACACCGATGCACGACACCCGCGCGCCCGACAGCTCTTCCAGGCGCTCGACGTAGGCCTGGGCGTTGGCGGGGAGTTCCTCGAAAGTGCGGGCGCCGGAGATGTCCTCCCACCAGCCGGGCATTTCCTCGTAAATCGGCTTGGCGTGGTGGAATTCGGTCTGGGTGGTGGGCATCTGCTCGACGCGCTTGCCGTCGATCTCGTAGGCGACGCAGATCGGGACGGTGTCCAGGCTGGAGAGGACGTCCAGCTTGGTGAGGAAGTAGTCGGTGATGCCGTTCACACGGGTGGCGTAGCGGGCGATCACGGCGTCGAACCAGCCGGTGCGGCGGGCACGGCCGGTGGTGACACCGACCTCGCCGCCGGTCTTGGCCAGGTAGGCGCCGGACTCGTCGAAGAGCTCGGTCGGGAACGGGCCGGAACCGACGCGGGTGGTGTACGCCTTCAGGATGCCGAGCACCGTGGTGATCTTGTTCGGGCCGACGCCCGCGCCCACGGCCGCGCCACCGGCGGTCGGGTTCGAGGAGGTGACGTACGGGTAGGTGCCGTGGTCGACGTCGAGCAGGGTGCCCTGCGAACCCTCCAGCAGCACAATCTCATCGCGCTCCAGGGCCTCGTTGAGCAGCAGGCGGCTGTCGGCGATGCGGTGCTTGAAACCCTCGGCCTGCTCCAGCACCTCGTCCACCACCTGCTGCGGGTCCAGCGCGCGGCGGTTGTAGATCTTCACCAGCACCTGGTTCTTGAATTCCAGTGCGGCCTCGACCTTCTGGGTGAGGATCTTCTCGTCCAGCACGTCGGCCACGCGGACGCCGACGCGAGCGACCTTGTCCTGGTAGCACGGTCCGATGCCGCGGCCGGTGGTACCGATCTTCTTGTTGCCCAGGAATCGTTCGGTGACCTTATCGATGGCCACGTGGTACGGCATGATCAGGTGCGCGTCGGCCGAGAGCAGCAGGCGGGAGGTGTCCACACCGCGCTCTTCCAGACCGGCGAGTTCGGCCAGCAGCACGCCCGGATCCACCACCACGCCGTTGCCGATGACGTTGGTCACACCCGGCGTGAGGATGCCGGACGGGATCAGGTGCAGCGCGAAGCTCTCACCGTTCGGCAGCACCACGGTGTGACCCGCGTTGTTGCCGCCCTGGTATCGAACTACCCACTGGACCCGGTCACCGAGCAGATCGGTCGCTTTGCCCTTGCCCTCGTCGCCCCACTGGGCGCCGATCAGCACGATTGCCGGCATGTGGTGTCTCCTACGGGTTCGACGCGCAGCACCTCTGTTGCTGCAGCTACCCGCCGTCAGAAGGCGGTGGCCGGGGGCACAGTCTACGCGATCGCGTCATACCTCCAGGTGCACGGCCCGCGCCTCGGCGAACCCCGACATAACGGATGCGCAGCGGGGACAGCGCGGCAAATAAGACAGGGCTATGGTGGCACGGGGAGAGGGACCGGCCGCGGGGGTCCATCGGATATGCAGCGAGGCGGACAGGTGTTGGCAAGCCAGAGGAGGGTGTTCGGCAGTTGAGTACCCATGTTCTCCGCTGCGACGGCGCGCCCGTACCCATCGCGCTGGCCTCCCTGCCCCTGACCCAGACCTCCGCTCTTCCCGACACCAGCGCCCTGGACGAGCTGCTCCCGGTCATGGCCGCCGACAGCCTGCCCCGGCTGATCGTGCTCGGCGAGGATGCCGGATTGGCAGCGGTCCTCACACATCTCATGCGCACCGAACGCCTCGGTGTCGAAATCGGCTATGTCCCTATCGATCGCACGTACGGCTCGCGCGCCTACGAGACCGGTACCGGTTCCGCCGCGGCCAAGCGCGCGCTGGAGGGCAAGGCCACCGAGACCCCGCTGATCCGCGACGACACCGGCAAGGTGCTGATCGGCCGCGCCACCCTCGTCGGCGAAGCGGGTGCGAAACTCGAGGGCGAGGCGTACGTCGACGACACCCGGCTGTTCACGGGAAAGGTCGCGGCACTGCATGTTTCGCCCATGCTGGAGATGCCCGGCCTGCACGCGACCGTACAGCGCGGCCTGCGCAAGAAGCGCTGGGTCGAGGGTCGCGCCATGCAGCTGGGCACCAGTGGCGCCATCGTCACCCGCGACGGGATCACCACCGATCGGCCGGTGAAACGCTCCACGTTCTACCGGCACCACGAACCTTGGCTGCTGGTTCGCTGATTCACCCCCAGAATGGGTGGCGGCGGTACTGACGAGCCGACCAGTTGGGAGTATCAGGTGAATTACCCGCGCGCGGTGGGCCGGGCGTCCGGAGCGGTCCGGCCCAGTCCGGTGTTCCTGCTGGTCATGGTGATCACGATCGCGGGCGGAGTGCTCGCCTGGGACGCCGACTATGGTTCGCGCCAAGCCCAATTCGGCGTTTTCATCCTGGTGGTGGCCGGCTGGATCGTGTCCATCTGCCTGCACGAGTTCGCGCACGCGTACGTGGCGTGGCGGGCCGGGGACCGGGAAGTGGAGATGCGCGGGTATCTGACGCTCAATCCACTCAAGTACAGCCATCCGCTGCTGTCGATCGGGCTGCCGGTGGTGTTCATCGCGCTCGGCGGGTTCGCGCTGCCCGGTGGCGCGGTGTACGTGCACTCGCACAACTTCAGCCCGCGGGTGCAGCGGATCCTGAGCGGCGCGGGACCGGCGGTGAACGCGCTGTGCGCGATCGTGCTGCTGGTGATCGTGCGGTTCTACGGCAGCACCCATTCGCACGCGACGTTCTGGTTCGGGCTCAGTTACCTTGCGTTCCTGCAGATTACGGCGACGGTGCTGAATCTCATCCCGATTCCCGGGACCGACGGCTACGGGATTCTGGAGCCGTCGCTGAGCTATCAGACGCGGCGATCGCTGGATCAGATCAAGCCGTTCGGCATCCTGATCCTGTTCGCGCTGCTGTTCACCCCGGAACTCAACCGGCTCTTCTTCGACGGGATCAACGCGCTGTTCGAGTTGTCCGGGCTGCCCGGCGGCTGGTGGTCCGCGGGCAGCTCGCTGACGCGCTTCTGGCTGTGACCTTCCGGGTGGGCCGTCCGAACGACCCGGTAGCCGGGCGGCCCATCGCGACGACAGCGGTCCGGAGGAACCGTTGCCACCTGTCGCTGCGAGTCCGGAACCGGACTACCCCTCGTGAATCCGGCCTGATACGAACGGTAGGGCGGCGCAGGCCGTTCGACGCGAGTAGCGGACTACCCGAAGATCAAGGGGGAGAGCCCGCAGGCGAGCCGGAAATACCCGCCGCACGACGGGCACGGCGGAATCTCCGACACCGGGCTGATCGAACAAGTGCGGGGCCGGTGTCGGAGATGCCCCCAAACGCCGGCCGGGCCTGCATCACCCGGCCCGAACGCTCCACCGGACAGGAACACCCGCGGGCCCGCACCACCAACCGCGGACGGACGAACACCACCGGTATCAGCCGATAACTCCGATATCTCAGAAGAAAGCGACAACCCCGGCGGGACCTATCCGCCGGGGTTGTCGCTGTGTGAGGGTATGTCGTCGGGGCCTACTACCCATAGTTCGGGTCGTCACCGAACAGCGGAAGTTGCCGGGAACTCGCGGGCCCGCCGAGACGGCGCAGGCAGCGGGCACAGGTGACATCGGCGCGAGTCGGCTCCAGCACGGTGGGCGACCATCCCGCGATCCCGGTACGGCACAGCAACTCCGGGACCTCCTCGCCCTCGACCCACTGGCCGAGACTGACCGCGTGTACGGTGCGCCCGGCCCGGACGACCGCGTGCACGCCGGGGTCGCCGAACCGCGCTCGCGCGCTGGCGGCAAGGGGAGCGATATCGGTCATATGCCCAACGGTAAAGGCGCCGGCCGACAGGTTCTCGCCCTGAACGGGTTTCGGCGCCCCGCACCTGCGGCTGCGGGGCAGGCACCCGGCTGCGTGTCGAAGGACGGTGAAAGGACGGTGTAACTCGCAGAAACGTCGGTTCCGTACGAGACCGTTCGCGCCGACGCTGCAGAGCGTGATCGCCAGTCAATCGCAGTCTGCGTCACAGGCAGGATCCTGGAGCGCACCAAAACGCACCAAGCGCTCCAAATGCACCGAAATACACCAAGTGCACCCATCCCGTTATGGCCATCTGCAGCGTGAGATGGGTGCTGTGCTTCCAACAACTCGCCATGCCCCGATAGCCCATCTCATGACCGAAGCCTTTTGCCGCACAGGAAAACTGAGAACCGCCCGGAGGAACTCGTGACCGCCTTGATCACCAATGTGCGAGCACGGGAGTCGCTGCGAGTGTGGTCGGTGGGCTCGTGTGGTGGATACACGCGGACGGACCGATCCGCCTGTGCGCCGGATTCGTCGCGGTGCTCCACCGCGACGCGGCACGGCGCAAGGATGCCCGCGCAGTGCCGGCCGCCACGAAGCGACACGGTCGGGAACGGTGAAGCGGACCGATCAGCGGTTCCGGGCATTTTCCGGCCGGCCGGCCGACCACCGCCACCTCGGCAGACCGGCCCGGTGGGTGCTGTCCACGCGCTTGCCGATGACGCCCTCGATGTCGTGCTCGGCGTCGACCTCCAGCATCCGCGAGACCGGGATGTCGCGGTAGGACGGCGACAGCAGGACCGGGCCATGAGGCAGTCCCAGCCGTTCGAGGTGCGCACGGCGTTCCAGGTAGGTCAGCGAGTGGCCGGGCGAACCGCACCGATGACAACATCGGCCGGAGTGAACTGCCGCATGTCGGCGCACACAGATGTCAGGTGGCTTGTGTAGCCGTCTCAGGCGCGCAGGGCCTCCTCGACGCTGTGGTAGAGCGCGAGAAACTCTTCCAGACCGGTGATTTCGATCGGATGAACCACCGGCCGGTTGCTGTCGACGACGATACGCAAGGGCTGCTGCAGGTTTTCGGCACTGCGACTGACCTTGAGAAGAGCCGCGAGGCCATGGCCGCCCAGGAAACGCACGTCGGTCATATCCAGGACGCAGAACCCGCCGCGAGTGCGGGCCAGGCAGGTACGCACCGCCTGCTCGAGCTGCGCGCCGGTAGCGATGTCGACCTCACCACGCACCGTCACGATCGCGACCTCGCCGGCCATCCGATGTTCGGCCACCAGCTCGGAAACCGCCGACGAATCATCCCGGTCAGTCATAAGCAAAACCCTAGACCTCGGCAACCAGCTGGTAGCAGTGACCCGGCCGCCGCACGCCCCGGTGGTCTACACGATCGCTTTCGGCACCGACGGTGGCGTCGCGGTCGCCAACAGCATCGGCCTGGTCGTCGGAGTCACGAGAAACGAGGGAACACGAGCGGCGATCGACAAGCTCCGCGGCAAGTTCGGGCGGCTGATGCGGCGCTCGAGCGGTGCATAATCCGACGCGCCTGCACAACCGGCACCGCCGGCGCCGGAATCCGAAGCGTCCGAACAGGAACCGTCGACATCAGATATCACGCACGACCGGCAAGAACGCCGCAACAAACTGGCGCGCAAGAAGCGCTTCAAAATTCTTCCCGACAAGAATGGGAAAAAATGGCGGTACCGGCCAGTTCGGCCGGCACGACATCAAGCTGAACTGTCATCGCCTCATACCCGTGCGCGCAAGCATCCATCAAGAGCAAGGACGTAGGTGTAGAACCGACATCCGGACCGACGCGCGGTGCATCAGGCGAGGTCCGACTCATCGAAGCGGGTGCGCGCGTTTTCGATCTCGGGCATGTGCTTGTCGGCCCACCCGAGCAGGATATCGACCGGGTGGCGAAGGGTCTTGCCGAGCGGAGTGATCCGGTATTCGACGGCGACCGGGCGGGAGCTGAGAAGTTCGCGCTGAACGATGCCGTTGCGTTCCAGTCGACGCAGGGTGGCGGTCAGCGACTTCTGCGTCACGGCGGGGATTGCGCGGCGCAGATCGTTGAAGCGGCTAGGCCTCTCGCACAGTTCGTTGAGCACCGCCAATGACCACTTGTCGAGGACTTGATCGAGCAGCTCCCGATGAGGCGAGGTGATCGTGAGTTCGCCGGGATCGGCCTGGGAAGTATCGCGCATGCTACCTAGTCTCGTTGAAGTGCCCTTCGCATACCAGGTATCAAATCTATACCTGTCCAGTTCGGCATTTCGAGGAGAACTTTCATGGCCGTTCGGTATCTCACCCCCGAGGGCATTACACGCCCCACTCCGTATCACCACGTCGCTGTCGGGTCCGGAACCAGACATGTTCACGTCGCCGGTCAGATCGCGCGGCTCGCCGACGGAACCCCAGTGTCCGAAGGCGATCTCGCGGGCCAGGTCGCCCAATCGTTGCGCAACACCGCGACGGGGCTGGCCGACGCGGGGGCGACATTCGACGACGTCCTTCGCCTGACCTTCTACGTGACGGAGTGGCAGCCCGAGAAGATCGGTGAGTTCATGGCCGGTGTCGAACAGGTCGCCGAGGAGATCGGGCTCGCACTGCCGCTACCGCCGGCATCACTCATCGGCGTGGACTACCTGTTCGAGCCGGGCGTGCTCGTCGAGGTCGAGGCGACCGCCGTCGTCGACTGATCCCTCCCCAGCGGAAGGCGGGGCGACCACGCGCAGTGGCGGCCTCGGGTGGCGCGTGACAGTGCGCCCACCTGGGGCCCTGCCCGGCCCTGGGCCCAAAGCGATTCGGCCGTCCATCTGGCGTGCATCCCATCACGACGTAGGAGCAATTCATCGCGGCAGGCCCGGTCGTGACGTGGCTGAAGGCATGTCACTGCCCAGTGCGGTGCGTACACGCCTCCTTGCCCCGGCTGCGCGCTCTGAGAACCCAGAGGCGTAATAGCCGGAATCCCTAGCTGGTGGCGTCAGCCCCCGGGCTTCAGGCCCCGAGGCGCGGGGTCGATGAGGGTGGAAGACGGATGAGGGGCGAACACCAGTTGCAGGCCTGTAGTAATGCGAGTCGGCAGCTGCCGCCGGGTGGTGGTGTGATGATGTGCGGAATGTGTTGTGCGGCTTGACCGAGGGTGGGCTGCACCTGGCGGCCGGGGGGGTGAGCGCCGGCCGCGGGCGTGGTTCAGTGCGACGACGCGTCGACTGCACGCGGAGTCCGCGACGTGCCGCCCCATATCAGACCGGCGGTGAGCGCGGCCGTGAGGACTCCGGCGGTGATCGCGCTGATCGGCCGGTCCAGCCCTGGGGTGTAGGCGGCGGTGACATTGATCGAGGCGTGCATCAGGATCGCCGCGCTCACTCCATGCCCGGTGCGATCGTGCAGCCACACGATCAGCACCCGAGTGGCGACCGTACCGAGGAACCATCCGGCGATCCAACCCACCGGATGTCCCGCCTCGAACAACGGAATCACATGCCAGACCGCCCAATAGACACCCAGGCCGAGCGCGGCCGGCAACATGCCGAAGCGCTGCCGTAACGGCTCGATGGCATATCCGGTCCAGCCCAGCTCCTCGCAGGTCGCTGCGATCAGGAAAACCAGCACCAGCCCCGGTGCGGCGGCCGGAGACAACGGCAGCCGCCATCCGGCCTGCCCCGTCCAGCACACCGCCGCCGCGGACCCCACCGCCGGCGCCACCGGCAGCAACACGGCAAGCGCATACCAGCGCAGCGCGGCAGCGGGACGGTCCACGGCCCGCAGCAGCAGGCCCGGCACCGCCGCGGCACCGGAATACCGCCAGGTCAGTGCCACGGCAACGGCAACCGGAACCACGAACATGACTGCGCTCGCCGGCAGCCGCAGTGCGCCCATCCGTACCCCGCCGGTGACCGCGCCCAACACGAAGAACGGGATCGAGGACACCGCAACCGAAGTCAGGAACAGCAGCGGTCTGCGCTCATCGATCACGCTTCGACCGTACTGCCACAGCCCCGAAAAGCGTATCCGCGCTTACTGTTCGGCCGGTGAAGGCCAGTGATGTGAAAAGTCACCTCAGCGCCCGCGGAAGAGCCTTCGATTCCTGATACGTTGCCGGGCAGCATGTTCCTTCGATGCCGGCCTACATCGGCTACTAGCTTTGGTGCCTCATGAGATTGGCGTCAGCAGGCGGGCGTTGCGGTCGATCGTCAGTCTCGTGAACCAGCCGGCGCAGGAACTCGATGATGTGGGCGTTCATGTTCGATCCGACCGCGACGGCCGCGAGCTGAGCACGCTCGTAGGCCCGTGAGGGATAGCCGTGCGAGAAGTAGCCCTAGCGGTCTACGGAGCGGTCTGGTTGTTCTGATGGCAGTTGGGTGAAATCGGCAACCGCGCTGGGCCGCTGCTGGTTTCATGTCCGGCTGTGCGCGATGAGGGCCCGCCGACGCATGCCGGTTCGGGGAGTTGTCACGGATGGAGCTGGAACGGCATTTCCATCTGGCTACTGGAGCAGCGAGCAGCACGACGGAAACCGGTGCGGGCCCTGCGGCTCGTACCGGCTTTTATGCGGTGACCATTTTCTGCCAGCATGCGGTCGCCGGGGCCAGCATTGTGGATGGCATGCACAGGGCGATTGATTTGAAGGTTCTGTACTTCGGGACGCCGGTAGTGCTGATCAGTACCCGCAATGTGGATGGGACGGCGAATATCGCACCGATGTCGTCGGCGTTCTGGCTCGGGGATCAGGGCATGCTGGGGATGAATTCCGCGTCCCAGACGACACGGAACATGCTGCGGGAGCGGGAATGTGTGCTCAATTTGCCGTCCTCGGCGCTCGTCGCTGCCGTGGATCGACTCGCATTGTTGAGTGGTTCACCGGAAATGACGCCGCACAAACTCGAGAAGGGTTATCGGTACGAGCCGAACAAGTTCGGGGCGGCGGGGCTGACGCCCGTCGCGTCGGAAATCGTGGCGGTACCGCGGATTGCCGAGTGCCCGATTCAACTCGAGTGCACGGTGTTGTCCTCGCGGCCGTTCGATGAACACGACAGCGTCACCACCCACACCGTCCAGGTCGTCCGCGCCCACGTGGAGGAGGAGCTGATCATCCCCGGCACCGCCCACATCGATCCCCAGGGCTGGGATCCCCTCATCATGAAGTTCTGCGAATTCTTCGGCGGTGGAACCCAACTCCAGCCCTCCCGCCTGGCTGAAGCCTGGCAGATCCCACAACCCCAACCTGCCCGCCAGCCGGTATGAGGGCCCACCGAGGTCGGGCCGGAGGCCTCGATTCTGCAAAGCCGCGTGGGTGCCCCCACGTCAAAGGCAAGCTCCGCGAATCCATCTCGCTCTGACACCACCACCCCAGACCAGGAAGACAGCCCGATGGCCAAGAAGACCACCAACTCGGTGGGGTCGGCCCGCGCGGCGGGCGTCGCGGTCCGTGAATCGGGCAGATGCACCCGGCGGTTCAGTCGATCGGCGTGACGTAGGGATGCGGGACCGTCGGCGGCAGCAACGCCATGGCGGACAGCCGGCGCACCCCGCACACCTGCATGAGATCCACCACGATGGAACGCAATTGGGCGAAGACCACGTGCGCGGACAGCCCGGCGCCGTTCACCAGATCCTTGGTCGCGCCCTTGCCGACCGAGCGCAGCACCCGGGTCGCCTCGGCGGGATCGGGTTTCTCGTCCGGGTCGGCCAGCATCATGCGGCGCACCACGTCCACCGCCGCACCGAGCTTCTCGACCTCGGCGATGAGCCCCGGATTCAGCACCTCGTCGTCGCGCACCGAGGTGAGGGCGCGGCGCAGCAGCACCCGGGTATTGCGGACCGCGTTGTCGAGCGGGTCCGCGGCCTTCCGCAGCCGGTCCAGGCGGGAGCGAGAGTTCCAGTACAGCGGGGAGATTCGAATGATCTCCCGGCTGCCCTCGAGGGTGTTGCGCAGGGAGTCGATGGCGCCCTGGGTGCCGCGCGCCGTCTCGAGCGCCCGCTTGATCTTGTCGGAATCCTGTTCGAGCAGACCGTCCGCGCACTCGGTGAGGGCCTTGCCCATCACCTCGAGAATCCCGGCGGCCTGCTCCCGGGCCCGGCGCACCGGATGCAGCGGAATCGCCGCCACCACCACGATGCCGGCCAGACCGCCCACCAGCGCGTCGATCATGCGCAGGGCCGCGCCGCCGTTGCCGGGCGGGTAGAGGGTCGCGACCAGCACCGCGGAACTCGCCGCCTGCATGGTGATGACCGGACCGCCGTCGAGGAAGACGGCCGTGCACATGGCGAGCACCACCAGCAGCATGATCTGCCAACCGCCGGTGCCCACCCGGGAGACGAACAGGTCACCGATGCCGATGCCGACGGCCACGCCGACGATCAGCTCGATCGACCGGCGCAGCCGCGCACCGAACGACACGCCGATCGAGATCATGGCGGCCATGGGCGCGAAGAACGGGTGCTCGTGCCCGATCACGTTGTGGGCGATGAACCAGGCCACCCCGGCGCCGATCGCGCACTGCACGATCGGCAGCAGTGAAGACTGGACGCGCCCGGCGGCCTTGCGCACGCGGGTGACGCTGCTCTCCCGGGCAGCGTCGATGGTTTCGCCTAGGCCGCTGCTCAATTCAGTCGAGGCCGAGCTCCGCGGCCGCACGCGGGTCGCAGTCCTCGAGCAGGTCCAGGCAGCGGGCGTACTCGTCGTTCTCGCCGATGGCGCGGGCCGCGCGGGCCAGCGCGCCGACGCTGCGCAGGAAGCCCCGGTTGGGCTCGTGGCTCCACGGCACCGGGCCGAAACCCTTCCAGCCGTTGCGGCGCAACAGGTCCAGGCCGCGGTGGTAGCCGGTGCGCGCGAAGGCGTAGGCGGCGACGATGTCGTGGTTGATCTCGCCCTCGGCGGCCTCACCCCGCTCCAGCGCGGCCTCGGCCAGGTAGGCCCAGGCGATGGAGGCGGTCGGATGCGCCGCGGCGACCTGCGCCGGATCCTGTTTCTGGAGCAGCGCGTCCTCCGCGTCGATGTTTTCCGGGAGGAGAACCGGCTGCGGTCCGAGCAGATCGCCGAAGGAGGTCATGCCGATCATTCTGCACCGCCGTCCGGAATGCTCAGTAGGCTGACCGTCGAATCACAGTTCCGCCGAAGCGAGGGGTGTATCGAGTGTCCGACCCGAAAGACGACCAGCAGCCGCAGGGTCCTGCCAACTCGACCCCCGGCACCGAGGACACCGCCGCCCCTGACACTCCGGCCGACCGGCCCGCGGCGCCGGACGATGCCGCCACGGACGACGCGCCGCCGACCGCCGCCACCGAAGTGATTCGCACCGGCGACACCCGGACCGAGGAGATCCGCACCGGCGCAGCCGAACCCGCGCCCGGCGCCGCGAAGCCCGCCCCGGGCCAGGGCAACCCGCCGGCCGCCAAGTCCGGCTCGGCCGGTTTCGCCACCATCCACTACGAGACCCCCAAGCCGCCCGCCGGCCCCGGCCGCGTCCAGCCGCCCGCCCCGCCGAGCACCCCCGGCAGCAAGCCCCCGGCCGCCGCCCGCCAGGGCTCCGGCGAATTCGTACCCCAGAACACCCCGAGCGGCCAGCCCGCGGCCCCGGGCGCGCCGAGCGGCAAGCCCGCCGGAAACCAGGCCGCGACGGGTCAGCAGCCCAGCACCCCGGCCGCCGCCGGAGGCCGGCCGGGCCCGGCCGGACAGGCGGCCCCACGGGACTCGAAGGAGCCCACGCCGCAGCAGGCTGCCGCTGCGAAGCCCAGCGGTGCCGGGCAATCCGGCCCCGGTGCGCAGGGTCAGCAGGCGGGGGCGGTGGACGACGCTCCTACGCAGTTCATTCCGGTTCAGCGACCGGGTGGGAAGCAGCAGCCTGCCCCGGGTGCGCAGGGCGCGGGCGAGGCCGCCGCGGATGCGACTACCCAGTTGATTCGGATCCAGCGGCCCGGGCAGGGCGCCGGCGGTCCCGGAAAGGCCGGTTCCGCGGCAGCGGAGAAGTCCGGTGGTGCGGTGAGCGGCGCTGCCGCGGGTGCCACCGCAGCAGCGGGCGCTGCTGCCGGGAAGGCCGCCGCGGAGTCGAAGAGCGGTGCGGCGCAGGGGAAGCCCGCGCCGGAAGACGTCCCCACCGAGGGGATGCCGCAGGCTGATTCGGGAGCGAAGGACGGTAAGGCCACCGGTGACGGCGACGGCGCGAGGAAAGGCGACCAGGCGAAGGACGGTGGCTCGGCGGCCGAGAAGGCCGGCGGGGCGGGCGATTCCGGCGCGAAGCCGGAGGCCGAATCCGGGGACGCCACGGGCGGGGACGCGAAAACCGTTGTGATCAAGAAGGTTCCGAGTCCCGCGGACGACGCGACGACGGCTTTGCCGATCGTGTCCGGGGAGCAGGGGACCGAGAAGATCCGCGTCTCAGGGGCGCAGGGACGGGCGGTCAGCAAGCCGCCGCAGACGCCGCGAGTGAACGCGGGCCCGCGCAATGTGGGGCCGAAGGGCAACGCCCCGGCGCCGGACGCGCCGGTGGAGGAGACGCG
>NZ_BAGC01000066.1 GCF_000308655.1 Nocardia niigatensis NBRC 100131
GGACAAGGTGCTCTGACCAGCACGAATCCGCTTGTCGGACAAGGTTGTCCACACATGTCACCGTTCTGAGGCATGCTGATCACGTGTTCGATGCCCATCTCCACATCTTCGATCCGCGGTTCCCGCTGGTCGAAAACGAGGGCTACCTGCCCGACCCGTACACCATCGCCGACTACCGCAAGCGCATGTCCCGCTTCGATATCGACGGCGGCGCGGTGGTCAGCGGGTCGTTCCAGGGCACCGATCAGAGCTATCTGCTGGCCGCCCTCGCCGAACTCGGC
Source organism: Nocardia niigatensis NBRC 100131 (assembly GCF_000308655.1). Classification (GTDB taxonomy): domain Bacteria; phylum Actinomycetota; class Actinomycetes; order Mycobacteriales; family Mycobacteriaceae; genus Nocardia; species Nocardia niigatensis. The sequence goes on from NZ_BAGC01000066.1 coordinate 282, forward strand.
GAGGGCTGGGTCGGCGTCACCAATCTGCACGTGGACGCCAGTGACGCCGAGATCATCGAGCTGAACCGGGCCGGGGTGCGGGCCATCCGCTTCAACCTCAAGCGCGCGGGCGGCGACATCGTCGGACTGACCATGCTGGCCCTGCGGGCCTATGAACTGGCCGGCTGGCATGTGGAGCTCTACATCGACGGGTCCATGCTGGGCTCGCTGGAACCGGTCATCACCAAGCTGCCCAAGCTGTCCATCGACCACCTGGGCATGTCCGACGAATGCCTGCCCTACCTGCTCAACCTGGTCGATCGCGGGGCCAAGGTGAAGGCCTCCGGTTTCGGGCGGGTGGCGATGAATGTCGGTGCCGCCCTGCGCAAGATCCACACCGTCAACCCCGAGGCCCTCATGTTCGGCACCGACCTGCCGGGCACCCGGGCCGGGCGGCCGTTCCGCGACGCCGACCTCTCGCTGCTCGCCGACACTGTGGGTTCGGATCTGCACCGGGTGCTCGACGGCAATGCGCGCGCCTTCTACGGCCTGCCCGCCAAGGAGCGCCGCTTCGAGGATCCGAACGCGACCATGCGGATGACCGCGGGCGAACCGCCCACGCTGCGCCTGCCGCGCTCGGAACTCCCCGGGCCGCCGCCCCCGGATACGCTCCCCCTGCCGATCATCGATCGCTGATTCCACGGGCCACCCCCTGAGGGCCGTCGAGACTTCGCGTTATTGTCATACCGTCAACACCGGTATGTGAGCCGGTGCGCAGCATTCGACGACGAACCGAGGTAGGGCGTGAGCACTCCATCCACCGCCAAGCAGGGCCCGCTCGCGGGCATCCGGGTTGTTGAACTGGCCGGCATCGGCCCCGGTCCGCATGCGGCTCTGCTGCTCGCCGACCTGGGCGCGGACGTGGTGCGGGTGCAGCGCCCCAACCTGCTGCCCGGCTTCATGGAGCGGCCGCAGTGGCGTGGGCGCACCATCGTCGAGGCCGACCTGAAGAACCCCGACGACATCGAGAAGGTGCTCGGCCTCGTCGAGAAGGCCGACGTGCTGCTCGAGGGCTTCCGCCCGGGCGTCACCGAGCGCATGGGCCTGGGTCCCGACGTCGCGCTGGAACGCAACCCGCGCCTGGTCTACGGCCGCATGACCGGCTGGGGCCAGTTCGGACCGCTGGCCGACCGCGCCGGCCACGACATCAACTACATCTCGCTGACCGGTGTACTGAATGCCATCGGCCGCAAGGGCGAACGCCCGGTGCCCCCGCTGAACATGGTGGGCGACTTCGGCGGCGGTTCCATGTTCCTGGTCTTCGGCATCCTGGCCGCGCTGGTGGAACGCCAGAGCTCCGGCAAGGGTCAGGTCATCGACTCGGCCATGATCGACGGCGCGCTGGCGCTCTCGCACATGATCTGGGGCATGAAGGGCGTGGGCCTGTGGTCCGATGAGCGCGGCACCAACCTGCTCGACACCGGCATGGCCTTCTACGACACCTACGAGACCTCCGACGGCAAGTACATGGCCGTGGGCTGCATCGAGCCGCAGTTCTACGCGGAACTGCTGCGCGGGCTGGAGATCTCGCCGGAGGGCCTGCCCGCCCAGATCGACCCGGCCGGCCAGGACCAGCTGCGCAAGCTGTTCACCGAGAAGTTCAAGACCAAGACCCGCGACGAGTGGTGGGCGATCTTCGAGCACACCGACGCCTGCACCACCCCGGTCCTGACCTTCACCGAGGCCGAGCAGAACCCGCACATTCAGGCCCGCACCGGCCTCATCGAGATCGACGGCGTCGTGCAGCACGCCCCGGCCCCGCGCTTCTCGCGCACCCCGGCCGGCGTGCCCACCCCGCCGCCGAACGAGGCCACCCCGATCGAAACCGTCTGGGCGGATTGATCTTTCGCTGGACAGCCGAACGCCCCCGGTGGAATTCCACCGGGGGCGTTGACTTTTCCGATGCGGCTGGGGGCTCCCGGAATTACGGGGCGACGAGCTGGATGTCGAGCTCGATGGCGATCTTGTCGCTCAGCATGGCGTTGGGCATGCCCGGGGCGACGTCGAACTCGCTGCGCTTGATGGTGCCGGAGGCGGTGAAGCCGGCGTGCTCCTTGTTGTCCTGCGGGAAGACCTGCACGCCGCCCCACTCGACCTCGAGGGTGACGGGCTTGGTGATGCCGCCGATGGTGGCCTCGCCGGTGACCTCGAACTCCTCGGACAGGGCGACCGGCTCGGGGACGCGGAAGGTCAGGTGCGGGCGGTTGGCGACATCGAGGATGTCGGCGCTGCGGACGTGGCCGTCGCGCATCTCGTTGCCGGTGTCGAAGGAGTCGAAGTAGATGATGGCCTCGATGGCGGCCTCGCCGGCCTCGTTGACCACGAAACCGGTCTCGAAGCGGTTGAAGCGGCCGCGGACCTTGGAGATGCCCAGGTGCTTCACGGTGAAGTTGACCGAGGAGTGGGCGGCGTCCAGGGTCCAGGAGCCGGGGGCGAGGGTGGTCTGCTCGGAAGTCGTCATGTCTACAAGCTTAAGTGGACTCTGGTCCGTTTATCCACACCGTGGTTATCCTGGGACTGGCAGGGCGCGGATAACGGGACCAGGACCGGGCAGTATGGAAGAGTGTCCCGCACCGAATTCGCCGAGTTCCTGATCGCCCGCCGCGCGCAGCTGCAGCCCGAGGACGTCGGACTGCCCGCCGGCCGGCGACGGCGCACACCCGGCCTGCGCCGCGAGGAAGTGGCCGCGCTCGCCGGAGTCAGCGCGGACTACCTGGCCCGCCTGGAACAGGGCCGCGACACCAACCCCTCCACCGCCGTGCTGGCCGCCCTCGCGGAAGCCTTGCGGCTCAACGAGATCGAGAAGCACCACTTCGGCAATCTGGTCCTCGGCCTGGAACAGAAGGCGACCTGCCCGACCGCCGGGCAGGCCCGGGAGCAGGTCTCCGAAACCCTGCAGGCGGTCATCGACGCCCTGCAGCCGACGCCCGCGTTCGTGCTGGGCCGCTGGCTGAACTTCCTGGCCGGGAACCCCGCTTTCCGCGATTTCGCCGGACCCCTCGGCATGTTCGAGACGGAGACGGACAACAACCTCGCGCTCTACATCTTCACCCACCCGGCTGCCCGGAAGACCTTCCTGAACTGGCCCGACGCCGCCGATATGGCCTGTTCCGCGCTGCGCGCCGCCCAGACCCGCTTCCCCGAGGACCCGTCGGTCGAGGCCGCCATCGCCGCCCTGAGCCGCTACCCGGAGTTCGAGCGCCGCTGGCGCGAGCACCGGCTCACCAATTTCCACTCCCTGGTGCTGGAGATCCAGCACCCGCTGCGCGGCAAGGTCGAAGTCGAGGTGGAGAGCTTCGACCCGGCCGCCGACCAGACCGTCATGATCTGGCTGGTCGACCGCCGCAAGGCCGGCAGCCCCGGATTGAGGCTGGTCAACGAATAAAAACCGCAGGCCCCGGAGGTTTCGTTACCGCTGCCGCGACGGGTCCGGCGATCTACAGTTGACCCATGCCTCGGAATTGGCCGATGGTCGAACGGGAGAAAGAGCTCGAATCGATCAGGTCGGCGCTCACCGGCGAGGATTTCGTCGGTGCGGTGCTCACCGGTGACGCGGGGGTCGGCAAGACCACGCTGGCGCGACTGGCCACCGCCGCCGTCGGCGGCAATATCCGCTGGGTCGCGGGGACGGAATCAGCGCGCAGCATTCCCCTCGGAGTCTTCGCGCACATGGTCGGGGTGTACACCGCCCACGATCCGGTGACCTTCATGGCGGCCGCGCGCGAGGCGCTGCTCGCCGACGGGCACACCATCATCGGCGTCGATGACGCCCATTTGCTCGATCAGCTCTCGGCCACCCTGCTGCTGCAGCTGGCCATCGACAAGGCGGCCCGCATCGTGTGCACCGTGCGCAGCGGAGTACAGGTCCCCGACGCGGTGACCTCGCTGTGGAAGGACGGCCACCTGCTGCGCGTCGACCTCGAGCCGTTCAGCCAGCGGCAGAGCGTGGAACTGGTGGAATCCGTGCTGGGCGGACAGCTCGAGGGCTTCACCGCCAACCTGATGTGGGAATCCTCCGGCGGCAACGCGCTTTTCCTGCGGCACCTGGTCGAGGGCGCGCTGGAGGCCGGGACACTGCGGCAGGTCAGCGGGGTGTGGCAGCTGCGCGGGCGCGCCGCGGTCACCTCGGAACTGGCCGCGCTGCTGGAGGATCGGGTCGAACAGCTGCCCGAGTCGGTGCTGCGGGTGCTGGAACTGCTCACCTTCTGCGAGCCCATCGACCTGGACGTGCTGTCCGAACTCGCGGGCGAGGAAGCGGTGGAGTCCGCCGAATCACGCGGTCTCATCCGGATTGTCGAGAGCAGCCACCAGTTGCTGGTGCGCTACAACCATCCGCTGTTCGGCGAGGTGATCCGGCGGCGGCTGGGCATCGCGTCGGCGCGCCGGCTGCGCGGCCGGCTGTACTCCTCGCTCCGGGACCGGCCCATCAACTCCGCGTCCGAGCGCATCCGATTGGCCGAATTGGCCTTGGACAGCGATAAATCCGCGGATCTCGAGCTGTTCCTGGCCGCGGCGGCGAATGCCATCGCGCTGGCGAATCTGCCTCTGGGCGAACGGTTCGCGCGCGCGGCAGTGGAACGCCAGGGCGGCGTGGAGGCCGCCGACCTGCTGGCCCGCGCGCTGTTGTGGCAAGGGCATCGCATAGAGGCCGAGCGCACACTGGCCGGATTCGATCCGGATGAGATGAACGAGGTGCAGCTGGCACGCTGGGGCAGCACCCGGGTGTCGAACCTGTTCTGGTCCATGGGCGACGCGGATCGCGCCGAGACCGTGCTGGAATCGGTGCGCAAGCGGGTCACCCATCCGAAAATTGTTGCGACACTGGATGGTCTGGCCTCCGCATGCGCGGTCAACGAGAACCGGCTCGACGACGCGTTCACCCTCGCCGAGCCGGTCATGTCCGACCCGGACGCGCCACCGTGGGCGGTGTACTGGGCTGCCTTCGGGGGCGGGCTGGCCCTCGCGCTCATGGGACGCGGTGAAGCGGCCCGGCAGTACGCGGCCCGCTCGCACGCCGTGGAGTCCCACATCGACGGATTGAACCGATTCATGTCCACGCACGCGGAAGTGCTGGCCCTCACCTTCACCGGCGAGCTGGAAGCCGCGCGCCGATGCGCCAATACGCCCTACCCGTTCTCCTCCCCCGGGCAATATCTGGCCTGGGGCATGGCCAAGATTCTGCAGGGCACCGTGGACGTGGCGCAGGGCCAGTTCCCGCAGGGCATCGACAATCTCGAGCAGGCGCTCGCGGCGCTCACCACCGAGGGCAAGGCGGCCTGGATGTTCCCCGCCCAATTGCGGCTGGCGGAGGCGTACTCGGCCCTCGGGCGGCCCGCTGAGGCGGCGGAAGCCATTGCGGCGGCGACGCTCCGGGGCGGGCGGCACAGTGCCGTCTATGAACCGATGCTCGAGCTCGCGCGGGCCATGCAGGTGGCCGCCGAGGGCACCGCGACGCCGGCCGTACGGCTCGCGCTGGGGGCGGGGGACCTGGCCGCACGCACCCACCAGCACGCCATCGAGGCCATGGCGCTGCACGCCGCCGCCCGCTTCGGCGATCAGTCGGTCGCCGGGCGGCTGACGGATCTCGCGGCCCGCATCGACGGGCGGCTGGTACGGGTGCAGGCGCGGCACGCGGTGGCGGTCGCGGCCCACGACGGACCCGGATTGGACGCCGCCGCAGCGGAATTCGAGTCGATCGGGGCGCTGCTCTCGGCGGCCGACGCGGCCGCGCAGGCCGCCTCCGCGCACGAGCGGGCGGGCGATCGGCGGCGACTCCTGGAGTCCGCGGCCACCGCCAATCGGCTGGCGGCCGCCTGCGGCGGGGCCACGACCCCGGCGCTGCGGCAATCCGCGCAACCGCTGCCGCTGACCGTGCGCGAACGGGAGATCGCGAACCTGGTGGCGGCCGGACTGTCCAACCGGCAGATCGCGGACCGGCTGACGGTCTCGGTGCGGACGGTGGAGGGGCACCTGTATCGAGCGTGCATCAAGCTCGACGTCACCGATCGGGAGGCACTGGCGGAATTGATGCGCGGAGGGGCACATTCGGGCAAATCCTCGAGCTGACCCGGTCCGAGGATCGTCAACCACCACTACCAACGAGATGTGCGTGTCTCGCCACTCACCGACAGTGCCGTCGAGCCCCCTTCGAAACTGGAGCGGTCAGCTCCCAGTCGATTGACATCCCGCCAAATGTGAACCCAACGAGAGTCACACACTGGGAAGAGAGGGGGGAAATCCCGATGCGGGTGGAGTTTTCGGCGTGTGCAGACGTCCACCTCCGTGAGGAAAACTTCGCACCCCCTGATTCGACGCTCTGACCTGCGGAGCAGCCTCCCGCACCGGAGACGTGACAACGCCCGGGCGGTCACGGGTGCGAATAACCGGCACCGAGGGACGCTCTGCGGACCGATGAAACGAAATCTGTTTGGAAGGTGGGTATTTCGGCGTGCTTCGTCGACATCGTGAAGGTAAGAGCATCGTGGCTCGGCGAGCCATCGCCGTGGGCGCTGTTCCGCTGGCCCTGGCCGTCGCCTGCTCGAATACGAGTGACCGGCCCGCCACGGTGGCGCAGGGCAGCTCGACCCAGGCGGCCCCGCAGCCCGGCGGGAAGCAGGCATCGGGCAATACCGTTGGGCAGGAGGGGAATCCACAGTCCGGTGCACCCAACCAGGGCGAGTCCGCGACCGGAGACGTCCAGACCGGACCCCGCCTCGGCTCGGCCCAGCCGGGCGTCGCCCTCTCCGCCGGTGACCAGAACCGACCCGCCGCGCGCCCGAGCCTGGCGCAACCCGGCGTCACCGTGCCGAATCGTCCACTCCCGCAACCTCGGTCGCATCCGCAGGCCGACTACCCGATCCCGGCGAACTTCCGCCCGATCCCGAATCACGAGGCGGCCCCGGCCCTGGACCTGCAAATCCTGCACGCCCCCACCGTGGTCGACCCGGTCCTCCCGATCGCCCCGCCGCCAAGCACCGTCCGCATCGGCGACTTCAGCACCCCGGCCCCGGATCAGCTGCCCGACAACGTCCTCGACACCGTCAACGGCGTGGCCGCCGGCACCGAAGCGGGCCTGGCCACCGGCCTCAACTCCATCGGCGTGAACCCCAGCCGCTCCGACAGGATCGCGGCGGGCACCCTCGGCGGTGCGGCCATCGGCGCGGGG
>NZ_BAGC01000065.1 GCF_000308655.1 Nocardia niigatensis NBRC 100131
ACCGAACAGAGTGCAGCGACCCGCCCGCTACGCATTGCGATCGTGGGCGCAGGCCCGGCCGGTATTTACGCCGCCGATGCCTTGATGAAGTCCGATGCCGAAGTGAGCATCGACCTCTACGAGCGCATGCCCGCGCCCTTCGGCCTGATCCGCTACGGCGTCGCGCCCGATCACCCGCGCATCAAGGGCATCATCACCGCCCTGCACAAGGTCCTCGACAAGCCGCAGGTCCGCCTGCTCGGCAATATCGACTACGGCGTCGACATCACCCTCGAGGACCTGCGTCAGTTCTACGACGCGGTGATCTTCTCCACCGGCGCCAACGCCGACCGCGCCCTCGAGGTCCCGGGCATCGACCTGGACGGCTCCTACGGCGCCGCCGACTTCGTCTCCTGGTACGACGGCCACCCGGACGTGCCGCGCACCTGGCCGCTGGACGCGGAGAAGGTCGCCGTCCTCGGCGTCGGCAACGTCGCCCTCGACGTGGCCCGCGTGCTCGCCAAGACCGGCGACGAGCTGCTGCCGACCGAGATCCCGCCGAACGTCTACGACGGCCTGCGCGAGAACAAGGCCCGCGAGGTCCACGTGTTCGGCCGCCGCGGCCCGGCCCAAGCCAAGTTCACCCCGCTCGAGCTGCGCGAGCTCGACCACTCGCCGACCATCGAGGTCATCGTCGATCCCGAGGACATCGACTACGACGAGGGCTCCGAGGCCGCGCGCCGCCACTCCAAGCAGGTCGACATGATCTGCAACACCTTGGAGCAGTGGGCCATTCGCGATGTCGGCGAGCGCCCGCACAAGCTGTTCCTGCACTTCTTCGAGAACCCGTCGGAGATCCTGGGCGCGGACGGCAAGGTCGTCGGCCTGCGCACCGAGCGCACCCAGCTCGACGGCACCGGAAACTGCAAGGGCACCGGCGAATTCAAGGACTGGGACATCCAGGCCGTATACCGCGCGGTCGGCTACCTGTCGCAGAACATCCCGTCGCTGCCCTTCGACGACCAGGCCGGCACCGTGCCCAACGAGGCCGGTCGCGTGCTGGTCGACGAGGACGCCGACGGCGCGGACCGCTACGAGCCCGCTACCTACGTGACCGGCTGGATCAAGCGCGGCCCGGTCGGCCTCATCGGCCACACCAAGGGCGACGCCAACGAGACCATCGCCTGCCTGCTCGACGACGCCGCGAACTTCACCCCGGCCCCCAAGCCGGAACTGGACGCCGTCACCGACTTCCTCGAGGGCAAGGGCATCCCGTTCACCACCTGGGCCGGCTGGTACCGCCTCGACGCGCACGAGCGCGCCCTGGGCGAGCCGCAGGGCCGCGAGCGGGTCAAGGTCGTCGAGCGCGAGGACATGCTGGCCGCCTCCGAACC
>NZ_BAGC01000064.1 GCF_000308655.1 Nocardia niigatensis NBRC 100131
GGCAGGTTGTGGAAGAAGGCGGTGTCGAACACCGCGACCTGCGGCACGTCCGGCAGCAGCGCGCGAGCCGATTCGATGCCGATGACATTGGGCGGATTGTGCAGCGGCGCAAGCGAGGACAGGTCCACGATGGCCCGCACCACCTCGTCGGTGAGGAGGGTCGGCTGGTAGAAGATCTCACCGCCGTGCACCACCCGGTGCCCGACCGCGGCCAGATCGGCGTGCGCGAGATCCTGGCCGCTCGCGATGAACAGCTCGAACACCACACGCAGGCCCTGCGCGTGATCGGCGATGGCCCCCTGATACTCGAGAGTCTTCTCGCCCGAGGTGTGTTCGACGGTCACCGCGTCCGGCTCGACCGCCTCGCCGATGCGCTGCACCACGCCGTGCGCGCAGACGTCGGCGGTCGCCGGATCGAGCAGCTGATATTTGATGGACGAGGATCCGGAATTGATGACCAGAACCTTCATCACGCCTCCTGCTGGGCCTGAATCGCGGTGATCGCGACGGTATTCACGATGTCGGCGACCAGCGCGCCCCGCGAGAGATCGTTGACCGGCTTGCGCAGGCCCTGCAGCACCGGGCCGATGGCCACGGCCCCGGCGCTGCGCTGCACCGCCTTGTAGGTGTTGTTGCCGGTATTGAGGTCCGGGAAGATGAAGACCGTCGCCTGGCCCGCCACTTCGGAGTTCGGCAGTTTGGTCTTGGCCACCGTCGGCTCGATCGCGGCGTCGTACTGGATCGGGCCCTCCACCAGCAGTTGCGGCGCACGCTCGTGCACCAGCTTGGTGGCGGCGCGCACCTTGTCCACGTCCACGCCCGAACCGGATTCGCCCGTGGAGTAGGAGAGCATGGCCACCCGCGGGTCGATGCCGAACTGGACGGCGGTGCGCGCGGACGAGATGGCGATATCGGCCAGCTGGTCGGAGGTCGGGTCCGGCACCACGGCGCAGTCGCCGTACACCAGCACCCGGTCGGCCAGGCACATGAGGAAGACGCTGGACACCGTGGACACGCCCGGCTCGGTCTTGATGATCTCGAAGGACGGCCGGATGGTGTGCGCGGTGGTGTGCGCCGCGCCCGACACCATGCCGTCGGCGACCCCCATGTGCACCATCATGGTGCCGAAATACGAGATGTCGCTGATGAATTCGCGGGCACGGTCCACGGTCATGCCCTTGTGGGCGCGCAACCGGGCGTACTCCTCGGCGAATTCGTCACGCAGCGGGCAGGTCTTGGGATCGAGCACCTCGGCGCCCTCGATGTCCACGCCCAGCTCGGCGGCGCGGCCGCGCACGGTGGCCTCGTCACCGAGGATGGTGAGGTCGGCGATCTTGCGCTGCAGCACCCGGCCGGCGGCCCGCAGAATGCGGTCGTCGTCGCCCTCGGGCAGCACGATGCGCTTGCGATCGTTGCGAGCGCGCTCGATGAGCTGGTACTCGAACATCTGCGGGGTGACGATGTTGGGAATCGGAACCTCGATCTGCCGCAGCAGTTCCCGCGGATCGACCCGCTCCTCCATGACGGCCAGCGCGGTATCCACCTTGCGCATGCTCGACAGGGAGACCCGGCCGCGGGTGAGCGCGGTGGCCTTGGCGGTCTCGAAGGTGCCGAGATCGGTGGACAGGATGGGCAGCCGGGGCTTGAGGCCCGCCACCAGCCGCGCGATGGACGGTTCGGGCAGCATGTCGCCGTTCATGATGATGCCGGCCAGCGACGGAAAGCCCTCTGCCTCATGGGCGTTCACCAGGGCGAGCAGCACGTCGGAGCGGTCGCCGGGCGTGATGACGGCGACGCCGTCGGTGAGGCGTTCCAGAATGTGCTCGGCGGTCATGCCGCCGACGATCACCTCGAGCGCCTCGCGCTGCATGAGTTCCGGGTCGCCGCTGTAGAGCACGCCGCCGATGGCCTCGCGCAGTTCCTCCATGGTGGGCGCCTGCAGCAGCGGCACCTCGGGCAGCGCCCAGGACGGCACGGCGCAGGCCTGCTTCAGCGCGGCGGCGTCGGCCTCCAGCTGCGCGGGCTCGCACCGGTTGGCGATCACCGCCACCAGCTTTGCGTGCTCGGCCACCAGTTCTGTGCGGCACAGCTCCACCAGCTGGCCCAATCCCTCAGGGGTGCGGCCCATTCCGCGCACCACCAGCAGCACGGGCGCGCCGAGGTTCACCGCGATGCGGGCGTTGAAGCGCAGTTCGCTGGGGCTGGCGACATCGGTGTAGTCCGAGCCGACGATGAGCACGGCGTCGCACTGCTTGGCGACCGCGTGATAGCGCATGACGATCTCGCTGATCGCCGCGTCCGGATCCTCGTGCACCTGTTCATAGGTGACGCCGATGGCCTGGTCGTAGTCGACATCGGAGGTGGAGTGCTCGAGCAGCAGCTCGAGAATGTAGTCGCGCCCGATCGCGGACCGGGTGATCGGCCGGAAAACGCCCACGCGCGGAGTGGTGGCCGCGAGGGCTTGCAGGACTCCGAGCGCCACCGTCGACTTGCCGGTGTCGCCCTCGGGTGACGCGATGTACACACTGGAAACCGGTGTGGCAGCCATGGGCGAAAGCCTACCGACCGTTATGGGCCGATTTCCGCGTGTACCCGGTTACACCATGACGATCGTCCGGGGACGAGCGCCCGCAAGGGCCGCCGGTCCCCGAATGTCACTGGAACGCGGGTGGCGCGAATGGTCAGAGCGCGCGCAGACGGGGCGCCAGATCGCGCTGGAACAGATCCAGGAACCGGCGCTGATCGTGCCCGGGCGCGTGGAAGACCAGATGGTTCAGGCCCGCGTCCAGGTACGGCTTGATCTGCTCGACCGCCTGGTCCGGATCGCTGGCCACGATCCAGCGCTTCGCGATCTGCTCGATCGGCAGCGCGTCGGCCGCGGCCTCCATCTCGATGGGATCGGTGATGGAGTGCTTCTGCTCCGCGGTCAGCGACAGCGGGGCCCAGAAGCGGGTGTTCTCCAGCGCCAGAACGGGATCGGTGTCGTAAGAGATCTTGATCTCGATCATCCGGTCGATGTCGTCGACCGAGCGACCGGCCTTGGCCGCGCCCTCCGCGACCGCGGGCATGAGCTTCTCGGTATAGAGATCCATGCCCTTGCCGGAGGTGCAGATGAAGCCGTCACCGGCCCGGCCGGCATAGCGGGCCACCAGCGGACCGCCCGCGGCGATGTAGACCGGGATGCCGCCCTTGGGCACGTCGTAGATGGAGGCGCCGACGGTCTTGTAGTACTGGCCGTCGAAGTCCACCCGCTCGCCCGTCCACAGGGCGCGCATCAGCTCCACCGACTCGCGCAGCCGCGCGAAACGCTCCTTGAACTCCGGCCATTCGCCCTGGAAGCCGGTCGCGATCTCGTTCAGCGCCTCACCCGAGCCGACACCGAGCATGATGCGGTCCGGGTACAGGCACCCCATGGTCGCGAAGGCCTGCGCGATGACCGCCGGGTTGTAGCGGAAGGTCGGGGTCAGCACCGAGGTGCCGAGCTGAATGCGCTTGGTGCGCTCGCCCACCGCGGCCAGGAACGCCAGCGAGAACGGGGCGTGCCCGCCATTGTGCCGCCACGGCTGGAAATGATCGGAGACGGTGGCGCTGTCGAGGCCGTGCGCCTCCGCCTCCACCGCGAGTTCCACCAGTTCCCGCGGGCCGAACTGTTCCGCGGACGCCTTGTAACCGAGCTTGAGGTCTTTCACCTGGGCACTCCTGTCGCCATGCTGCGCTCGAGCTGTGCGGGCCAACCTCCCGCCGGACCGTCCGGCCGGGCGGCGCGAACGGGCTTACCTCGCACCATAGGTCTCATACCCGGGCCGGGATGCGGCAGGGGTCACACCCGAGAGGTCGAACCGCGCATCGGCGCAGGCTATTCCGGTCGCGCCGGCGGCCGGGCGGGCCGCCGGCCCCGGAATATATGAGCTTTCGTTCCGCGGATAGCGGAGAATGTGCGCGTGACCAACTCGAGCGCAGAACCGATCCTCTCCTATCTGACCGACATGGACGGCGTCCTGGTGCACGAGAACCACATGGTGCCCGGTGCCGATCAGTTCCTCGCCGAACTGCGCGAAAACGGCACGCCGTTCCTGGTGCTCACCAACAACTCGATCTACACCGCGCGTGATCTCGCGGCCCGGCTCAAGCACACCGGCCTCGACATCCCGGCCGAATCCATCTGGACCTCCGCCCTGGCCACCGCGGCATTCCTCCAGGACCAGCGGCCCGACGGCACCGCCTACGTGGTCGGCGAATCCGGCCTCACCACCGCGCTGCACGAAATCGGTTACGTCCTCACCGATTCCGATCCCGACTACGTGGTGCTCGGCGAAACCCGCACCTACTCCTTCGAAGCCATCACCAAGGCCATCCGCCTCATCGCGGCGGGCGCGCGCTTCATCGCCACCAACCCCGACGCCACCGGCCCCTCCCGCGAGGGCATCCTCCCGGCCACCGGCTCGGTCGCGGCCCTCATCACCCAGGCCACCGGCAAGACCCCGTACTACGTGGGCAAGCCCAACCCGCTGATGATGCGGTCGGCGCTGCGCCGACTCGGCGCGCACTCGCAGTCCACCGTCATGATCGGCGACCGGATGGACACCGATGTCATCGCGGGCCTGGAGGCCGGCATGCGGACCATCCTGGTCACCACCGGCATCTCCACCCCGGCCATGGTCGAGCAGTTCCCGTACCGCCCGACCATCATCCTGCCGTCGGTCGCCGCCCTGGTCGGCAAGACCAAGGACCCGTTCGCGGTCTAGTCAGGCACCAGTCGCGTCGCCCCCGAGCGCGTCGAGGGCGGCCGACAGGCTCGTCAGCGCGTCCACGATCCGGGTGAGCTGCTCGGTACCCAGCTGCGCGACAAGCCGATCCGCCATGGCCGCGTGCTGCGGGTCGATCCGCCGCACCGCGTCGTGGCCCGCCTCGGTGATGGCCACCAGCTTGGCGCGCCGATGCGCCGGGTTCTGGCGGTACTCCACGAATCCCTTGTCCGCCAGCACATCCGCCACCCGCTGCACACTCTGACGGGTGATGCCCATCTCGCGGGCGATACCGGCCACCGGCAGCGGCTCGTGCAGGATCGCGCCGAGCACCATCCACCACGCGACGGTGATTCCGGACGGCCTGGCCAATTCCTCTGCGATCGAGAGGAATTGACCGTTCAGCTTGAAGGTGGTGACGGCCGCGGCCCCGAACAGGTCCTGCGCGGTGCGCGTCATCGCGCGGCCGCCGCCCGCTGCTGCTCGTATTCGAACAAGGCGTAGAAGCCGGCGGGATCGTTGGTTCCGTACAGCCGGTACCAGGCCTCCAGCACGTGCGGCTCGAAAACGTCCAGGCGAGCGAGGATCTCGCGCGCGAACTCGACCGGGCTGGTGCCGGACGCCGTGATCAGATCGCCACCGGTCACGGCGGGCGCCTGGACGAAGTGCGCGCCGCCCGAATATCCGGTGTAGGACAGGTATTCGGCGGCATTGCTGGTGTGCGGGCGATCGTCGAGCAGCCCCTCCTGCGCCAACGCGAACGTCGCGCCGCAGATCGCGGCCACCGGCACTCCGGCCGCCAGGAACTCCCGGGCCTTGCGCGCGAAAGCGGCCGGCGTCTCGGGATCGTGCTCGGTCTCCAGGCCCGGCAGGATCAGCATGGCGCTGTCGGCGGGCCGCAGATCGTCGAGGACGAGGTCGGGCAGGATGCGCATGCCGCCCATCGAGGTGATCGGCTCGGCGCCGCGGGCGACGGTCTTCACCTGCCAGGTTCCCGGCTCGCGGTGCCAGAGGGCGCGGTTGATGTGTGCGGTCGCATGCCCGGCCTCCCAGTCCGAGAAGGTGTCGTAGACGGCCATGTGGACTGTTCTCATCATGACAGCATGCTGTCATGTTTGACAGTAGGCTGTCAATTGCCGCTGGTGCCGCAACCAGACAGGGCCGGCACCCAGTGGGTTCCGGCCCTGTCGGAGGCTCGTCGGATCAGCTCAGCGCCTGATCCAGGTCATCGAGGAGATCCTCCACGTCCTCGAGCCCGATGGAGATGCGGAGCACGCCGTCGGTAATGCCCACGGCCGCACGGCCTTCCGGCCCCATCGCCCGGTGGGTGGTGGTGGCCGGATGCGTGATCAGCGTCTTGGCATCGCCGAGGTTGTTGGAGATATCGACGATGCGCAAGCGATTGAGGACCTCGAAGGCCCGCTTCTTGGCCTCGTTCTCGGAGGCCTTCAGCTCGAAGGTGATCACCGTGCCGCCGCCCGACATCTGACGCTTGGCCAGCTCGAACTGCGGGTGAGAACTCAGGAACGGGTACTTCACCCAGGCCACGGCCGGATGCGTCTCCAGGAACCCGGCGATCCTCAGCGCGGAGTCCACCGACTGGCGCAGGCGCAGCGGCATGGTCTCCAGGCCCTTGAGCAGCGTCCACGCGTTGAACGCGCTCAACGCCGGACCGGTGTGGCGCATCAGGTTCTTCACCGGACCGTCGATGTAGTCCTTCGGTCCCAGGATCGCGCCGCCGAGCACCCGGCCCTGGCCGTCGATGTGCTTGGTGCCCGAGTAGACGGTGATGTCCGCGCCCAGATCGAAGCCGCGCTGCAGCAGCGGGGTGGCGAAGACGTTGTCCAGCACCACCTTCGCACCCGCCGCGTGCGCGAGATCGGAGACCGCGCGCACATCGGTGAGGGTCTGCATGGGGTTGGAGGGGGTCTCGAAGAACACGGCCTGGGTCGGCACCGACAGCGCCTGCTCCCACTGGTTCAGGTCCTCGCCGTCGACGAAGACGGTCTCCACGCCCCAGCGCGGCAGGATCTCGTTGGCCACCACGAAGCAGGAGCCGAACAGGCTGCGCGCCGCCACCAGGCGGTCACCCGCGGCGAGCAGCGCGCCCAGCGCGGTGAAGACCGCGGACATGCCGGAGGCGGTCGCGAAACAGGCCTCCGCGC
Source organism: Nocardia niigatensis NBRC 100131 (assembly GCF_000308655.1). Classification (GTDB taxonomy): domain Bacteria; phylum Actinomycetota; class Actinomycetes; order Mycobacteriales; family Mycobacteriaceae; genus Nocardia; species Nocardia niigatensis. Next base: position 6,911 of record NZ_BAGC01000064.1, read on the forward strand.
CGTCGATCAGGCGCAACCGCTCCTCGAACATGGCGACCGTCGGGTTGCCGTAGCGGGAGTAGACGAAGTGCTCGATATCGCCGGTGAAGGACGCCTCGGCCGCCTCGGCGCTCTCGTAGACGAAGCCCGAATTGAGGAACAGCGCCTCGGAGGTCTCGTCGAAGCCGGAGCGCCGGGTGCCGCCCCGCACGGCCTGCGTGGCGGGGCCGACGCCCTCGGGGAGCGGTTTGTCGAAGGAACCGCCGGTGATCATGACTGCCTCCCTGCGATCGGGCCGGACACGGAACTCATGACTGACGCCAGGGCAGGCCGTCGGCACGCCAGCCGGTGCTGCCGCGATGGCCCTGCCCGTCGAGCGCACCCTCGAAACCGTCGACCACATTGAAGGACGGGGCGATGCCGAGCGTGGTGGCGGCGGTGGCCGCGCCGATGGAGCGCTGCCCGGAACGGCAGATGAAGATGACCGGCGCCGCCGAATCCTGGCCGCGCTCGCCCAGGGCCTGCTTCAGCTGGTCGGTGAAGCGGGCATTGGGCGTGCCGCTGACATCCACCCATTCGATCAGCGCGGTCGGCCGGCCGATGCCGCTGGTGTCGGGCACGCCCACGAACCGCCACTCGGCCTCGGTGCGCACGTCCACCAGGACCGCATCGGGGTTGTCGCGCAACAACTCCCACGCCTGCTTCGGCGTGATGTCACCCGCGTAGCTCACTTGTACCTCCTGTGAATCCGCACTTGCCGCATCGCTGTTCGATGCGAGGCCAGGTCGTCACCCGGAGCACCCCACCGCGGAGGAGGGTTGCCGACCAGCCAGCCGGGGCTTGGCGCTGGTACTCATGACCTGGGATGAGCCTGCCGAAAAAACGGCCCCACTGTCAAACCCCGGCCGTGACTTCGGGCCATGTCACGAATTGCAGACCAACCAGCGGGAATTCTCCCGGGTGAAGCGCCAGGTCGCGGTGGTCTGGACGCCCCCGGCCGTGAAAGTGACCTGGGCCGTTGCCTTGTCGCCGTCGACGGCCGGATCGGCGAGCCTGTCGAACGAGATGCTCCCGCCGGACGCGGCCACGCTCTTCAGCGGCGAGGCGTTCTCGTCGAATCCTTTGCAGGACAGGGCCGGATCGTACTTACCGGTGTCGCTGCGGGAATTGATGAAGTTGCCGGCGGCCACCGCGAGCCGATCGGAATCTGTGACATTCTTCTCAACCGGCGAGACCAGCGTCGCGATCACGATGCCCAGGATCACCACGGCGATCACGCTCGCCGCCACCAGGAACGGCCACATGGTGCGGGCCTCGTTCTGGTCGATCGGAACCGATGGGCCCTCCGCAGTCTCGTCGACGTCGCTCATGGGTAGATCATGCCTGGTCGCCGCTGTCCGCCGGCCACGGCATCGCCACAGTCCGCGACCCGGCGTTCCCCCGCTCCGGGCCTCGGCATTCCCACAGTTCACGGCCCTGCGCGCGCAGGGCCCCGTGCGCCATCGATAGAATCAGCAGAATTTCCGCCCCAGCGCGGGAATAGCAAGACTACACAGCAACGCTGCAGCGACGGGGGCCGACGACGGTCACCGAAGCCAGTGCGTCAACTTAGCCTAAGCTAAGAACGACGGCTGAGTTTTGACGACAAGTTAGTTTCGACCCAAAGGGTGCGCGGAAGAATG
>NZ_BAGC01000063.1 GCF_000308655.1 Nocardia niigatensis NBRC 100131
TCAGAGCCGCAATTCGCGCATGCCGCCGCATCTACTCGCCGCATTGTTCCCGGGCTTGCTCGAGTAAGGCCCGGGGTGTTGCATTCGCCTGAGCGGTGCACGACCTTTGGTGGTGCGTACGTCTGCGGGTGGTCGGTTACCAGTTCTGTCGTCGACGAGTTCGCGGAACGGCTTCCCGGTCATAAAGAAACCGACTGGCGCGTTAGTTGGCTGCCGGGCCGAGTGCTCACCCGCGCCCAGGCGATCGCCGCCATCGAATTGGCCGAGCTTCTCCTCGCCCCGGCCCATCCCGCCGAGACCGACATTCACGCCACCATCGGCGCGATCGCCGAACAGCTGGGCATCCGGCCCATCGATGCGGCCGCCACCCTCTCGGCGCGACACCCCAACGGCTGACCCGGCGTAGCCGTCCACCCCCGGGTGGGTCCCGATACGCCGTGCGGACGATTCCCGCCGGGAGCCCTCCGCCTTCGGGTGGAATTCCGTTGACTGGCACCGGGTACGAGCCCAGATTAGGGCTGTGACATGGGTAATCACACGTCCCGAACGATCCGGAATCGACTGGTCACGGTGGTTGCGCGGGCCGGCCGGCCAACCACGCTGGGCCCGGCCCGCACTACTGGGCATCGCCGTCGCCGCCGGAGTCCTCTACGCGTGGGGCATCAGCTCGCAGACACCACACCTCTACTACTCGGCCGCCGCCCGTTCGATGAGCATGAGCCCGCACAACTTCTTCTACGCGGCCTTGGACCCGGACGCGACCATCAGCATCGACAAACTGCCGGGCGCGATCTGGATCCAAGCGCTGTCGGCGCGGATCTTCGGGGCGCACACTTGGGCGTATCTCTTGCCGCAGGTCATCGAGGGCATCCTCACTGTGCTCGTGCTCTATCGGGCGGTGCGGCGACTGTCCGGTCCATACGCGGCGCTCGTCGGCGCGGCGGTCGCGGCACTGGCACCGGCGGTGGTCGCGCTCGATCGCGGCAATATCTCCGACACCCTGCTGATCCTGCTGCTGGTACTGGCCGCGGATCAGGCGGCGGCCGCGATCGTTTCCGGAAAGACGCGGAATCTGATCCTGTGCGGACTCTGCATCGGCCTCGCCTTCCAGGCGAAGATGGTGCAGGCCTGGCTGATCGTCCCGGTCGTGGCGGCGGCGATACTGGTCGCCGCGCCGAGAACCGAACTGCGGCAACGCATCACCGGCCTGGGCTGGTTCAGCGCGACCGCGCTGGTGGTGTCGCTGAGCTGGATGTCCCTGGTCAGTCTGCTGCCCGCCGGGCAGCGGCCGTACGTGGACGGCAGTCACGACAACTCACTGTTCGAGCAGGTCTTCGTCTACAACGCGGCCAGTCGCGCCAATGACGGATTCGGTGTGGGATCGGCCAACTTCACCACCGGCGGCAAGGGCACGGGGTTCCGCGCGGAACTGGTGTTGGGGCCGGACAGTCGGTTCGACCATCTTTTCGGAGGTGGAGGTGGACGGGAAACCGGGTGGTTGATTCCGCTCGCGCTCATCTGCCTGATCGCACTGGCCTGGGCTGCCCGGCGACGGCCGCGCACTGATCGCGAGACCGCCGCGCTCGTGCTGTGGGGTGGCTGGCTCGTCGTCCATCTCGCGGTCTTCCTGGTGATCGGGACGGTGAACCCCTACTACCTGGCGGTGCTCGCACCCGCGATCGGGGCCTTGATCGGTATGGGGGCCAACGCGTACCGGCAGACCGACGACCGCCGGGTGCGCGGGCTGGGGATGCTCGCGGTGGCCGCGACCGCTTGCTACGGCTGGTGGCTGTCGGCGGCAGCGCCGGGCTGGGTGCGGGCCGGGCTCGTGGTCGTCGCCATGGTGCTGATCATGGCCGCGCTGCGTGTCCGCGAATCCTGGGCAACCGCACTGCTCCTCGGCACGGCACTCGCCGCGCCTACGACGGCCGCGATGTCGGTGGTCGCGGACGGCTACGGACCACTCGACACCCCCTATGAATCGGCGCAGGCCCGTCAGGTCACGCGGGGGTTCATGGCCTCCGCCCTCACCTCGGCCCGGGAACTCGACGCACAGGTCGCGAAAATGCCCGGCCACGTGAAATATCCGCTGGTCACGTACACCTCGGCGCTGGGCTCGCCGTTCATTCTGTCCAGCGGCAGGCAGGTGCCGACCATCGGCGGCTTCACCGGCGCGGCCCCGGTGCCGACCACCGCCGAGGTCGCCCGCATGGTCGACGACGGCGAGGTCGGCCTGGTGCTGCTGACTCCCACCGATGACGACCGCGTGGTCTGGATCCGGCAACACTGCCGCGCCCTGCCCGGGGGCGGGGACGGCGCCGCGGTCCTCGCCTATACCTGCGCCCGCCACTGACACGGAATCCGAAACAGCCCCGAATCAATCTGCGGCACTTAGCATCTCTCACCATGCAGGACATCAGCGGGCTGATTCACAAGATCAAGCACGGCCTCGACACCCAGGTGAGCCTCGCGCGGCTGCGGCGACACCGCACGCTCGCGGACGCCGTAGCCGGACGCATCGTCCTGATCACCGGGGCCTCCTCCGGTATCGGACGGGTCGCCGCCACGAAACTCGGCGCGGCCGGCGCCACCGTGCTCCTGGTCGCACGCCGCGCCGGCGAACTCGAGCAGGCCGTCGCGGAGATCGAGGCCCAGGGCGGGAGGGCTGTCGCGTACCCCTGCGATCTCAATGACTTCGACGCCCTCGACGCCATGGCCGCGCAGGTGCTCGCCGACCACGGTCACGTGGACATCCTGGTGAACAATGCCGGCCGCTCCATCCGCCGCACACTCGACCAGTCCTACGACCGCTTCCACGACTACGAGCGCACCATGCGGCTCAATTACTTCGCGGCGGTGCGGCTCATCCTCGCCTTCGCCCCCGCCATGCGCGCCGGCGGCGACGGCCAAATCATCAACATCCTGTCCCTGGCCAACCTCTACGGCGGTCCCGGCTACGCCGCCTACGTCGCCTCCAAGGCCGCACTCGACTCGCTGAGCACCAGCCTCCAAGCCGAAACCCACACCGAGAACCTGCGATTCACCTCCATCTACCTCCCCCTCGTCCGCACCGACATGATCACCGCCAACCCCGTCTACCAGCAGGCCACGGCCAATGCCCTCACTCCGGAAGAAGGCGGCCAGATCATCTGCGACGCCATCATCGACCGTCCCCGCCGCCTCGCCCCGGTCATGGGTCGGGTGACCGCGTTGCTCGACAGCGTGCTGCCCGAACGCGCCGACAGCATCCGCAGCGCGCGCTTCCGCCGCGGCATGTGATCGACTGATACGAAGGCCTATTCACCGCTCCGTGCCCGTCCGCGTCCGCCGATACTGTGCGAATCGTGGGTTATGACACCAGCTATCACGCCGTGGACATGCGTCTGATCGAGCAACGCGTGTTGCCGTATCTCAGTGGCGCGGGCGGCGATCGGGACCTCGACGACCTGGTGGGATTCGCGGCCGAACAGACCAAGGTTCGGTTCCGCGCCAAGGCGTGGGCACTCGGCGCGTTGGAGGCCGCGGGTTTCGACAGCGGGTTCGAGGGCCAGCTCTACGTCTGGGGACGGCCGTTCCTGATCACCGCGCAAGCACCCGAGGACGTCGCGGACTGGGTGATCCGCTACACCCAGTGCTCGGCCGCGAACGTGGACGAGCTCGCGAGAACCGCACTGCATCAATGGGATCCAGCGCTGGCGCGCGTGACCCAGCCGGATCTCAGCGGCGGACTGCCCCCGGACGAGCAGCTGGGAACCATGGTGTCCTGGAAGATTCGGCTGCTGCGCGACGCCGCCTCGGCGCTGCGGACCGGGAAAACCGAAGTCCTCCACCCTTTCGAGAACGAAATGCACGACGCCGCCGACATTCTGACCGGCAATCTGCAATTCGCGCTGCTGGAATTCGTCTCCCGCCTGCTGCCCGGCTGGATGGACCGCGGCCGGATCTGGCCGACCGCCCTGACCATCGAAGCGGAGATGGGCTACCCGCCCGGCTTCGGCTCCAACTCCCCGCTCCTCGGCGCGCTACCCCAGATCTTCCCCCACCTCGACTGGGACTACGACCCCACCATCACCGCCAACTATATGGTCGGCGGCTACGTCGCCCCCACCGCGATCACCACCACCCGAACCATCCTGCGCGCCAACCACACCCACCTCGCGCACACCTACGACGAACCCGCCGACACCGCCCTGTCCCTCCGCAAATGGGACGAAGCCTTCGCCCTCGCGGAACGCATAGGCGGCGGCTTCGCCGAAGCCACCGAAATCTACAGCGGCATGGAAGGAAAAATGAACTAACCCTTCGCCTTCGGAAGACGAACCCGCGGTCAGCTATCCGGCAATCCGAATCGGATGCTGTGGAGCCGCTGCGGGCGCGTTCCGGACCATGCCTTGTAGCGCAGATCAGCCGGAACACCGGGCAGCAGCTTCCGCAGCGCCGCCATGGTCACGACGGCGAGTTCTTCGCCACCCTCGTAGCCGAGGATATCTGCGGGTTGATCTCTCGAGGGTGCGGCCGAGATCATCACGGCCGTAGCGCAATTCGAGTGGAACTGGAGTCGAGAAGAGCTGCCGGGCCTGATCGCGCGGATGGGTAGGACCGACTCACACCGCGAGACCAACGGCGACCACCGACACCCTCGTATCGAGCGTGAAAAGAGCTGGGCCCGCTCACTGTCGCCATCCCTCTCACCCGGATCTTCGAAGCACTGGGCCCGGTCACCGTGAGGTGACCGGGCCCAGTGTGTTCAAAACCGTTGCCGGAGGCGAGGACTAGAAGTCCATGCCGCCCATGCCACCGGTCGGGTCGCCCGCGGGGGCGGCCTTCTCCGGCTTGTCGGCGACGACGGCCTCGGTGGTCAGGAACAGGGCCGCGATGGAGGCCGCGTTCTGCAGGGCCGAGCGGGTGACCTTGACCGGGTCGGCAACGCCGGCGGCCAGCAGGTCGACGTACTCGCCGGACTCGGCGTTCAGGCCGTGGCCCGCCGGGAGGTTCGAGACCTTCTCGGCGACAACGCCCGGCTCCAGGCCGGCGTTGAAGGCGATCTGCTTCAGCGGGGCGGACAGCGCGACGCGGACGATGTTCGCGCCGGTGGCCTCGTCACCCGACAGGGACAGTGCATCGAGGGCCGGGGCGGCCTGCAGCAGCGCCACGCCACCACCGGCGACGATGCCCTCTTCGACGGCGGCCTTCGCGTTGCGGACGGCGTCCTCGATGCGGTGCTTGCGCTCCTTGAGCTCGACCTCGGTCGCGGCACCGGCCTTGATGACCGCAACACCGCCGGCCAGCTTGGCCAGGCGCTCCTGCAGCTTCTCACGGTCGTAGTCCGAGTCCGAGTTCTCGATCTCGGTGCGGATCTGCGCGACACGGCCCTTGATGGCCTCCAGGTCGCCCGCGCCCTCGACGATGGTGGTCTCGTCCTTGGTGACGACGACCTTGCGGGCCTGGCCCAGCAGCTCCAGACCGGCGGTCTCCAGGGAGAGGCCGACCTCTTCGCTGATGACCTCGCCACCGGTCAGGATGGCGATGTCGGCCAGCATGGCCTTGCGGCGGTCACCGAAGCCCGGGGCCTTGACGGCGATGGACTTGAAGGTGCCACGGATCTTGTTGACGACCAGGGTCGACAGGGCCTCGCCCTCGACGTCCTCGGCGATGATCAGCAGCGGCTTGCCGGCCTGGATGACCTTCTCCAGCAGCGGCAGCAGGTCCTTGACGGTCGAGATCTTCGAGCCGACGAGCAGGATGTACGGGTCCTCGAGGACCGCTTCCTGACGCTCGGGGTCGGTCACGAAGTAACCGGAGATGTAGCCCTTGTCGAAGCGCATGCCCTCGGTCAGCTCCAGCTGGAGACCGAAGGTGTTGCTCTCCTCGACGGTGATGACGCCTTCCTTGCCGACCTTGTCCATGGCCTCGGCGATCAGCTCACCGATGGACGAGTCGCCCGCCGAGATACCGGCGGTGGCAGCGATCTGCTCCTTGGTCTCGACCTCCTTGGCGGTGTCGAGCAGCGAGGCGGTGACGGCCTCGACGGCCTTCTCGATGCCGCGCTTCAGGCCGAGCGGGTTGGCGCCGGCGGCCACGTTGCGCAGGCCCTCACGGACCAGCGCCTGGGCCAGCACGGTGGCGGTGGTGGTGCCGTCACCCGCGACGTCGTCGGTCTTCTTCGCAACTTCCTTGACGAGCTCCGCGCCGATCTTCTCGTACGGGTCCTCGAGCTCGATTTCCTTGGCGATGGAGACACCATCGTTGGTGATGGTGGGGGCGCCCCACTTCTTCTCCAGCACCACGTTGCGGCCCTTGGGGCCCAGGGTCACCTTGACAGCGTCGGCGAGGCTGTTAAGGCCACGCTCGAGTCCGCGGCGAGCCTCTTCGTCGTACGCAATTGTCTTGGCCATTGCGTTGAGATCCTCCAGATCAGGGATGGGCATGATCTGGTCAGGTTCGGTGCCCGCGACGGACGACCCGGCTCATTTGGTGAAATACAGCCCGGCCTCACCGTTCCGACCTAGCACTCACAGGTATGGAGTGCCAAAACCATTTCTAGCACTCACCCCCGACGAGTGCAAGGTTGTGGAGAACCAGTCGCGAGGTTGCCCGGGAACCGGAGAATGGCCGCACGAGTCGCCTCGGCGGCCGGGTCTCGTGAGGACTACGAGAAGTGGGAACGGTCGTCTACGCGGAGCAGGAGCGCGATCAGGGCGTCGGTGCGGCGTTCCTCCGGGGTGCGGGGTTCGCCGTGCTCGACAGTGACGAGTTCGGCATCCTGCAGGAGAAGTTCGGCCTCGATGCGCATGATGGCCCGGATGAACGGTGGCGCGACCTCGGGCGGGAGGTCTCCGTTCACGATGTAGCCGCCGTCCGGCGCGTCCTCGGTGGAGACATGACTGAGCGCGCGCAGCAGATCGGCGCGCTTTTCCCCCGCAACTAGGTCGGAACCCTCGTCGCCCGGCATTCCACAATCGTATCTGCCGCATCACGCACACCAGGGGACCCGGTTACGCGGGAGCGGGCGCGCGCCCTACATCACCAGGTCGGCAGCATGGCGGAGCGACACGCGGACTACTGCGCGTCCGGGGCGGGCGCCGTCACTCCGGGCACCGGCAGCGAATCCAGCAGCTCCGCGATATCGGCCTGGACGGAATCCTTGTCCAGGCCCAGACCGGACAGGACGCCGGAACCGTTCTCCTGGTCGAGCAGGGCCAGCAGCAGGTGTTCGGTGCCGATGTAGTTGTGGCCCAGCCGCAGCGCCTCACGGAAGGTCAGCTCGAGGGCCTTGCGGGCCTGCGCGTCGAATGGGATGAGCGCGGGCACCGGGTCACCGGTGGCGGCGGGCAGGGCGGCCACGGCCACCCGGCGGACGGCGTCTGCCGAGATGCCCCTGGACTGAATGACCTTGACCGCGAGCGATTCCGGTTCGGCGAGCAACCCCAGCACCAGGTGTTCGGGGCGGGTTTCGAGATTGCCGACGGCCCGGGCCTCCTCCTGGGCGGCCATCACCACGTGGCGGGCGCGCGGCGTGAAGCGGGCGAAGCCGGCATTGGGGTCGAGGACGGCGGCCTGGCTCGCGTCCGCGGGGGTCTTCGGCACGAAGCGCTTCTGGGCGGCCTGCTTGGTGACGCCCATGCTCTGCCCGATATCGGTCCAGGAGGCGCCGGAGCGGCGGGCCTGGTCGACGAAGTGGCCGATCAGATGGTCGGCCACCTCGCCGATGTGGTTGCCGAGGACCACGGCGTCGGAGAGCTGTTCGAGCACGTCGCCGGGCCGGGCCTGCTTGATGCCGTCGATCAGGTCGTCGAGGCGGATGGAGTTCGTCATGCGTCAACTCTAGGTTGACTATAATGCATTGGTCAACCATTGGTTGACGATCCGCCTGGTCGTGTCGATCAGGGTTTCGCGGCCCGCCCCACCCCGCTCACGATCTGCTCCTTGATCCAGGCCGCCGTGCGACCGGTCAGCACCGTGCTGCCGTTGGAATCGTCGGCCTTCATGAGCTGGACCAGCCCGTCGCGGCGGCCCAGGCTCATGCACGTCAGCACGAAGCGGACCCGGTAGGGCGCGGGCTGCTTGCCGCGCACCCGGGCGGCCACGGCCGCGCCGAGGTACTTGCCCGCCGGCTGCGCGGCCTGGCAGGACATCCGCGCCTCGCGTCCGTTGTGCCCGAGCATGACCGCCGCGTCACCGACCGCGTACACGTCCGGGAGGCCCCGCACCTGCAGCCGCTCGTCGACCAGGACCCGGTCGCGCGCGTCCACCGGCAGGCCGGAGCGAGCCGCCACCTCGGGGACCGTGAAACCCGTTGTCCAGAGCACGGTGTCGGCGTCGACGCGGTCGCCGTCCACCAGTTCGAGACCCGTCGCGGTCACCGCCGCCACCTTGGCGACGCGCACCCGGACGCCGAGGCGGTCCAGGGTGGCGCGAATGTGCGCGACGGCCTTGGGGATCAGCCAGCCGCCCGGCTCGTCCGAGCTCACCAGCAGCACCTCGAGGTCGGGGCGCGATTCGGCCAGTTCGGTCGCGGCCTCGATACCCGTCGCGCCGCCGCCCACCACCGCCACCCGGCCGCTGAGCGCGGGAATCCGGTGCGTGTCTTCGGAAGTCGCGATCGTGCAGGCGAATTCGGCGGCGCCGGGCACCATGCCGAGATCGGCGCGGCTGCCGAGGGCGTAGATCAGCGAGTCGTATTCGACGGCGTCACCGGAGGCGAGTTCGACCCGGCGGGCGGCGGTGTCGATGCGCTCGGCGCGGCCGTTGACGAACTCGATGCCCTTGGCGGCCAGGGTATTTCGCAGTTCCCAGCGCGGCACGTGCTGGCCGGCGACGACCTGGTGCAGCCGCACCCGGTCGACGAATTCGGTGTGCAGGTCGATCACGGTGACCCGCGCGCCCTTGGCCTTCACTGCCTGCTGCGCCGCGGCCAGCCCCGCATAACCCGCGCCCAGTACGACGATTCGATGTTGCCCGGTCATGAGAGTGCTCCTTGCTTCCCGGCCCCGCTCGGTGGCCGACACCCTCTAGACCGGACGGCCCCGCGATCCCTGACAGGTCCCGGCCATGTCCTGCGTCACATGCCGATTCGCGGCGCGGAAACCGCCGTTATCCGGCGGTTTCGTCGGTGAGTGCCCGTTCGGCGCGGGCGAAGTGGGCCAGCTTGTCCGGGTTCACCACGAGCTGGATCGAGGCGATCGAGGCACCGGCGAAATCGGCCGACACGATGCCCATCACGGTCCCGTCCAGGCGGGCGACGAAGGCCGGTGCGGCATTGACCTCCTCGACCGTGAAGGTGAGGCCTCGCATCTTGGTGAACAGCCCCAGCAGGTAGCGGGCCACGTTCGCGGCGCCGACGATGGGCCGCTTGGCCGCGTGGACCTTCGTGCCGCCGTCGGCCACGGCCACGATATCGGCGGTGAACATGGCCTCGAGCGCGGCCAGATCACCGGATTGCGCTGCGGCGAGGAACTTCTCGACCAATTCGCGCGCGTGCGCGGGCGCGCATTCGAAGCGCGGCCGCTCCTCGTGCACGCGGTGGGTGGCGCGGCGGAACACCTGCTGCGAGTTGGCCTCGGTGAGGTCGAGCATGTCGGCGATCTCACGGTGCGCGTAGCCGAAGGCCTCGCGGAGCACGAAGACGGCGCGTTCGGTGGGGCTGAGTCGCTCGGCCAGCGTCAGGAAGGCGATCGACACCAGTTCCCGCTGCTCGGCCGATTCCAGCGGGCCGAGCTGCCCGTGGCCGGTCGGGACCGGTTCTGGCAGCCACGGGCCGACGTAGGTCTCGCGGCGGGCGCGGGCCGAATCCAGCCAGGTGCGGCAGAGATTCACCAGGATGGTGGTCAACCAGGCTTCGGCGGAGCGGATGTCGGCGCGGTCGGTGCCGTCCCAGCGCAGGTAGGTCTCCTGGACGGCGTCCTCGGCCTCGGCGGCCGACCCGAGCATGCGGTAGGCCATGGCGAACAGCCTCGGCCGATGCCGCTCGAATTCGACCAGCCCATCGGCATCCATCCGTACCCCAGTCCTCGTCGTACGCAATCGTTTGAGGACGATACGCCTCCGACCGGCCGCCGAGACGGTGAGCATCCACACGCGCCCACCGTGCGCCCCGCGACCGACGAAGCACTGACGACCGGCCGAGAGCGCGCGGAACCGGTACGCGGATCGCTACTTGGGCGCCACCCGGATCGCCACGGCGACCGGCGTATTCGAATACGCCGAGGCCAGGCAGGCCAGTTTGGCGGTACCCAGCGCCACGTTCGGGCTGCCGTCCAGGAACGACCCCGGGTTGGCGGCCAGGACCTGGTCGATCACCTGCTTCTCCGCGTCATCGCTGAGATCGCGGAAGTCGCCGCAGGTGGTCTGGGCGCCGGCGGGCGCGGTCGTCTTCTTGGCGGCCGTGGCGCTGGCGGGGGCCTCGGCGGGCGGCTGTACCGGGGGCGCGGCCGTGGTGGAAGCGACCGCGCCGGCGGTTCTGGCCGCCGTGGTGGTCCCGGCCTGCTCGAGACTGTTCGCATCACTGGTTTTGTCCGAACCACAACCGGCGAGAGTCAACGCCATCGCACCGGCGGCGAGGGCGACGATCGAAAGACGCTTCATACCCTGCTTTCCGAACTTTCCCGAGAGTGCCAGGCACCGGACCGGTCCGGCGTCCGCAGCAGCGTACCCGCCCCCGGCAACTCCCGGAAGAAGAAGTCCAGACCCATCGGTTTGGTCAGTGCAGGTGCCGCTGCCAGTCGGCGGGCACCCGGCCCTGCGGGCCGGGCACCGGCTGGTCGAGTGGATGCGCGTGTGGCGGCGCGAGTTCCGGACCGCCCTCGTACATCTCCTTGTTCTGGAAGTTGTAGTACCAATCCTCACCCGGTTCGAAACTCTGGATGAACGGGTGCCCGGTGCTCTCGAAGTGCTTGGTGCCGTGCTGATTCGGCGACATGTCGCAGCAGCCGATGTGCCCGCACTGCGCGCACCGGCGCAGATGCACCCACCAGCCGCCGGCGGCATCGCATTCGACGCAACCGGATCCGCTGGGCGCGACGCTGGGGTCGATGCCTTCGATCTGTTCGGTCATCAGAGGCCTTCCGTAGTGGACTGCGCTGCTTCGAGAGTGGACTGGGTCGCTTCCGGCGCGGTCGCCTCGAGCGGCAGCCGGACGATGAAACGCGTGTTCCCGGGCTCGGATTCGACGCGGATGTCGCCGTGATGCTTGTTGACCACGATCCGGAACGAGATGTCGAGCCCGAGCCCCGTGCCCTCGCCCACCGGTTTGGTGGTGAAGAACGGCTCGAAGATCCGGGTGCGGATCTCCTCCGGGATGCCGGGACCCGTGTCGCCGATTTCCACTGCGGCGCAGTCGTTCTCACGGTAGGTGCGGACGGTGAGGGTGCCGCGCCCGCCCATGGCGGAGACGGCGTTGTCGATCAGGTTGGTCCACACCTGGTTGAGCTCGGCGGCGTAGCACGGCACCTGCTGCAGCGCCGGATCGTATTCCTTGACCACCGTGATGTCGTCGCCGATCTTGCGGGCCAGCATGACCAGCGTGCTGTCGAGCAGTTCCCGCAGGTCCACCACCTGGAACGGGGCCCGGTCCATCTGCGAGTACTGCTTGGCCGCGTTCACCAGCGAGGAGATCCGGTTGGTCGAGTCGGTGATCTCGTTCATCAGCAGCTCGGTCTCGACCGTGTAGTTGAGCCAGCGCATGGCCGCCTCGAAAACGTCACCGCCGCAACCGGACAGGGTGCCGTGCACCTTCTCCATCCAGTCGATGTCGAAACCCGCCTGCACGAAGTTCGGCGCGATGTCCCAGCCGTTGGAGACGCCGTGGTCCTCGAGCCAGTCGCCCAGTTCGTCCTCGCGGTCGGCGGCCTCCAGCGGGGTCAGTGCCGGAGCCTTGGCGACCTGCGCGGCCGCCTCCTCCTGCAGCTGCGCCAGCGCCTCCAGGGTCTCGGAGTTGAACTTGCCGTGCGCCATCATTTTCAGCTTGTGCCGCATGCCCGCGACCCGCTCGCGCAGCGAGGAAGTGGCGCGCACCGCGGCGGCGGCCGGATTGTTCAGCTCGTGGGTCAGGCCCGCCGAGAGGGAGCCCAGCGCCAGCAGCCGTTCCCGCTGGCCGATGCGCTCATTGGCATTGCGGTTGCCGAAGAAGACGCCCTCCAGCAGGTGCAGCGCCATCGGGAACCATTCCTGCATCATCTTCGCGAAGGTCCCGGCGTCCAGCACGAAGAACTTGGACGGCCGGGTCACGTAGAACGAGGCGGTGTAGGTCTGCTCGACCTTGTCGCCCATGTAGGCGGTCCACGCGCCCGAGTAGGAGCCGACGTGCTCGGTGTGGACGAGTTCGATCTCCTCGCCGCCCGACATCTTGGTCATCCGGACCTCGCCGTCCATGAGGACGTAGAAGCAGGTGGCCGGGTCGCCCTCGCGGAAAACCAGTCCGGGCTCGAACATCTCGACCCGGCCGTCCTTGCACAACCAGGCCAGTTGCTCGTCGTCGAGCTGCTCGAACAGGAACAGCTTGCGCAGTTCGTTCGGGTCACAGATCAATCGGGTGTTGCCCATGTGCGCTACTCCTACTGTTTCGCGAGCCAGCGGTGCACCAGCATGACGGCCATGGCGCCCTCGCCGACCGCGGAGGCCACCCGCTTCGCCGATTCCGACCGCACGTCGCCGGCCACGAACACGCCGGGCACGCTGGTCTCCAGATGCTGTGGGGGACGCGGCAATTCCCAGCCCGCGGGCCGTTCGCCGTCGACCATGAGATCCGGTCCGGCCAGCACGTAGCCGGCTTCGTCGCGCTTGACGATGCCTTCGAGCCAGTCGGTTTCGGGGGCCGCGCCGATGAACAGGAACAAACGCTCGGCGTCCACCTTTTCTTCCGCGCCGGTAGTGTTGTCGCGCAACACGATCCGCTCCAGGTGGTCGTCGCCGTCGGCGGACACCACCTCGGTGCGGGTGTGCACCTGGATGTTCGGGATCTGCGCGATCTGCTGAATCAGGTAGTGCGACATGGAGGCTTCCAGCGACGCGCCGCGCACCAGGATGTGCACGGTGCGAGCCCGCCGGGACAGGAACACCGCCGCCTGGCCCGCCGAATTCGCGCCGCCGACGATGTAGACGTCCTTGCCGGCGCAGTCGCTGGCCTCGGTCATGGCCGAGCCGTAGTAGACTCCGCGGCCGGTGTACTCGTCCACGCCGGGCGCCGGGTGGTGGCGGTAGTTGACGCCGGTGGCGATGAGCACCGAGTGCGCGGCGACGCTGCCGCCGTCGGCGAAGCGCACCACGCGCGCGGCGCCGCACGCCTCGAGGGCCACCACTTCCCGCGCGGTGATCAGCTCGGCCCCGAACTTCACGGCCTGCCGGCGGGCCCGGTCGGCCAGCTGCGCGCCGGACAGGCCATCGGGGAAGCCCAGGTAATTCTCGATGCGGGAGCTCTGCCCGGCCTGACCACCGGTGGCGGTGCGCTCGACCAGCACCGTGCGCAGCCCCTCCGACGCGCCGTAAACCGCCGCGCCGAGACCGGCCGGGCCGCCACCGACCACGATCAGGTCGTAGAAGTCGCTGGAGGCGTCGGTGTTCAGGCCGACCCCCTCGGCCAGCTGCGCGTCGGTGGGCATGATCAGCACCTCGCCGCCGGGGTTGATGATCACCGGGCACTGGTCCTCGGTGGCATTGGCGGCGGTCAGCAGCCGAGCCCCCTCGGGCTCGTCCACCTGGTACCAGCGATACGGCAACTGGTTGCGCGCCAGGAACTCCCGCACCTCCGAGCAGCGGGCCGACCAGCGGTGGCCCACCACCTTGGTCTCGGTCACGGGCTTGTGCTCGTCCCCGCGCCAGGCCTCCAGCAGGGCGTCGACGACCGGGTAGAGCTTCTCCTCCGGCGGATCCCACGGCTTGAGCAGGTAGTGGTCCAGGTCGACCACGTTGATGGCCTCGATGGCGGCATTGGTGTCCGCGTACGCGGTCAGCAGCACGCGGCGCGCGTACGGGTGCAGGTCCATGGCCTGCTCCAGGAATTCGACGCCGTTCATCCCGGGCATGCGGTAATCGGCGATCATGACCGCGACCGGCTGGCCGCGCAGTTTCATCTCACGGAGCGCCTCGAGCGCGTCGGCACCGGACTCCGCCCGCAGAATCCGGTAGTCCGCCCCGTACCGGCGGCGCAGGTCCCGCACGACCGCGCGCGAGACGCCAGGATCGTCGTCGACGCTGAGGATGGCCGGCTTCGCGGCAGCTGGTGAAGTCACCTATCGAGTATGGAATGACGGGGCAAGCCCGCGAAGGCCAGACCATGCCAATTTCGCGACAAGCACAAACGGCTTGGTCGCGGGGAAGCCAGCGTCACCAGCACTCGGATTCAAATCCGGTGGTGCTGAACGAGATCCATTTCGGTCGGCGTGAGTAATCGTTCGAGTCGTTCCTCGAGGTCGCCATTGCCCTTGCGCCGGGTGCGCTTCGGGGACTTGTCGTTCGGAGACTTGTCGGGCGTCATGGACTCCGCATCGGTACCGGACTCTTCGGCAGGAAGGAGCGGGACCGTGTTGGTCTCGAGATGCAGGAGCGAACGCAGGTTCACGGCCGATCACCTCACGTTTCCCAATCGGAAGCTGGTGGCGGTGTCTGTTGCTTCGTCTATCCGATATTGTGCGCCGCTCATTACATTTCGGACATCAACACCCCCGTAATGTGATCTAGTTGGGTTTCAACCGCGAAATGAACCTGGGGTACATCCGATACGTGCCGGTGGGGAGTGGTGATCCACGCCACGGACCCGAGGTGATCCACGCCACCCGATCTAGGATGCGTGGTACCGACCGTCACATCCCCGGAGGCAACGTTGCCGAACACTCTCGAAGCCAGCATCGACATTGCGGCAGCACCGGAACAGGTCTGGAGCGTCGTCTCCGATCTCAAGCGCATCCGCGAATTCAGCCCGCAGACCCTGCGCATGCAGCCGCTGGGCCGCGGGGTGCACACCGGCACCTGGACGGTGAACCTCAACAAGGCCAAGGGCTACGTCTACCCGACCACGTCCAAGGTGGTGCGATTCGAGCCGAATCACGTGATCGCCTTCCGCATGACCGAGAACCGGACCGTCTGGAGCTACACCCTCGAGCCCACCGCGGACGGCGGCACCAGACTGGTTCAGCGGCGCGACGTCCCCAACGGCAAGCTGCCCCGGTGGCTGCAGTTCACCATCGACACCGTCTTCGGCGGTGAGCAGCCCTTCGAAGGCGCGCTCGTGGACGGCATGCACGAAACCCTCGGGAAGATCAAGCAAACCGTGGAGCGCTGAGCGTAGGTTCGGGCCCATGCGACGACTGACAGCGATCTGCGCCGCCACGGCCGGTGTCGCGCTCGTACTCACCGGCTGCGGCAGCTCCGGCTCGTCGGGCGACCGCACGGTCACCGTCACCGGTACCGGAAAGGTCCAGGGCACACCGGATGTGCTCAATGCCGACCTCGGCACCGAGGTGAGCGCGACCGACGTGTCCGCGGCCGTGAACCAGGCCAACGACAAGGCCAAGGCGATCACCGACGCCATGGTCGCCGCCGGGGCCAAGCGCGAGGACGTCAAGACCAGCGACCTGTCCGTGCAGCCCAGCTACGGAACCGACGGGCACAACATCACCGGCTATCGCGCCACCAACACCATGCACGTGGCCGTACGGGATCTGGCGAAGGCTTCGGGCATCCTGTCGGCGGCGGTGCAGGCGGGCGGCAACGACACCCGCGTCAACTCGGTGGCCTTCGGGCTGGAGGACAACACCAAGCTGCTGTCCGACGCGCGCGCCCGGGCCTTCGACGACGCCAGGAACCGCGCCCAGCAGTACGCGGACCTGGCCGGGCTGAAGCTGAAAACGGTCAAGACCATCAGCGAAAACGGCAGCGGCGCAACGCCTACGCCGACACCGATGTACCGGGACACCGCCCCGGGGGCGGCGCCCAACGTCAATCTCGAGCCAGGCCAGCAGACGGTCACGTTCACGGTGACCGCCGTCTGGGACCTGGGCTAGCTGCGGTCTACTTCCAGTTGGGCAGCTGAACCACCTGGGCGGCCCAGGACAGCCCCGCCCCGAAGGCGATGAGCAGAGCGGTGCCGCCGGGTTTGGCGTCGCCCTTGCGCATCATGGACTCCATGGCCAGCGGGATGGAGGCCGCGGAGGTGTTGCCGGCCTCCTCGATGTCATTGGCGAGCGCGCAACTCTCGGGGAGTTTCAGCACCCGCGCCATGATCTCGATGATGCGCCCGTTGGCCTGGTGCGGAACCATCGCGTCGAGATCGTCGGTGGTCAGGCCCGCGCGTTCGATGGCGTTCCGGCAGACCTTCTCCAAAGAGTGCGCGGCCCAGCGGAAGACGGCCGTGCCCTCCATGGCGAGGTAGGGCCGGACGGCGTCGAGACCCTTCTCCTCGATCTCGGCGAAGAACTCCATCCAGTCCTTGTCCTGGCGGATGGCGTGGTGCTGGGTGCCGTCGGATCCCCAGACGGTCGGGCCGATGCCCGGTTCGTCGGAGGGGCCGATGACCACCGCGCCCGCGCCGTCGGCGAAGAGGAAGGCGGTGCCGCGATCCTTCGGGTTGACCGTCTGCGTCAGCTTCTCCACGCCGATCGCCAGCACGTACCGGGCGGTGCCGCCCTTGACCAGATCCGAGGCCACGGCGACCGCGTGGCAGAAGCCTGCGCAGCCGGCCGAGACATCGAAGGCGGCCACCGTGTTCAAGCCGAGCGCGGTGGCTACCTGCGGCGCCGCGGCGGGCGTGAGCAGTAGCCAGGTGGATGTCGCGACGATGACGCAGTCGATCTGACTCGCGTCGATCTCCGCGGCCTCGATGGCGTCGCGCGCGGCCGCGGCGCTCATGCTGACGATCGTCTCCTCGGGGGAGGCGAAGCGCCGGGTGCGGATGCCGGAGCGCGTCCGGATCCACTCATCGCTGGAATCTATCGGCCCCGCCACCTCGTCATTGGTGACGATCCGCTCCGGCCGGTACACGCCGAGCCCGAGCATTGCCGTGTGCTCTGCCCCGTTGATCGAGGCGATTCGAGCAGCCATTGGTTCTCTCCTATGTACTGCGCGTCGAACGTGACCTTCATCGGGTTCCTCACCCCCCGCGGACCCACGATGCCGCAGACATGAGGCTCCCTCATCTTAATCGCGTTAGCCTCTCATGCGAGTGGTTCCGATCACAATCGAGGGGTCCCACCGGTTGGCGCACAGGCTCTCCGGAGGCCCCGTACGGGCGTTCGGTCACCGAGAACGCGAGCGTCGAACCCGCTTCCCGTATCGTGTGATCGCGGTCCCTGACCGCATCTACCCGCGCATGAAAGAGGAGCCTGTGGCCCGCCGACCCACCCCGCCCGGCACTCCGGAACAGACCGGCCTCGGCCACGTCGCCGACCTGGTCCGCAAAGCCGTTCCGCCGCTGCATCCGGCAGGTCTGCCGTTCGTGGCCGCACCACTGGCGGTGGCCACGCTCGGCTATCGGCGAAAGTGGCTGCGTCGCACAGGTTTGCTGGCGGCCGCGGCCTGCGCCGGTTTCTTCCGGCACCCGCACCGGGTGCCGCCGAACCGCGCCGGTGTCGTGGTGGCCCCCGCCGACGGTGAGGTCGCCCTGGTCGACACCGCGGTGCCGCCGGCCGAACTCGGCCTGGGCGACGCGCCGCTGCCGCGGGTGAGCATCTTCCTGTCGGTGCTGGACGTGCATGTGCAGCGAGTGCCGGTGAGCGGCCTGGTGGAGCAGGTCGTCTACCAGAAGGGCAAGTTCGTCTCGGCCGACCTGCCCGAGGCCAGCGACCGCAACGAGCGCAACAGCGTGGTCATCGAGACCGCCTCCGGGCAGCGCGTGGTGGTCGTGCAGATCGCCGGGCTGCTGGCGCGCCGCATCGTGTGCGAGGCCACGGCCGGCGACAAGCTGAACATCGGCGACACCTACGGCCTGATCCGGTTCGGTTCACGCGTGGACACCTATTTCCCCGCCGGGACCAGGCCGCTGGTCACCCCCGGACAGCGCACCATCGGTGCGGAAACGGTGCTGGCCGAACTGGATTCATGATGGAGCAACTCGCGCCCACGCCGAACGCGCGTCGCCGCAACCGCACGATCCGGCTGCTGCCGAGCATGGTGACCATCCTGGGATTGTGCTCGGGCCTGTCGGCGGTGAAGTTCGGCATCGAGGGCAAGCTGGGGATCGCGCTGGCGCTGGTCGGCGCGGCCGCGGTCTTCGACATGCTGGACGGGCGCATCGCCCGCATGCTGGACGCCACCACCAAGATGGGCGCGGAACTGGATTCGCTGTCGGACGCCATCGCGTTCGGCGTCACGCCCGCCCTGGTGCTGTACGTGACCTTCCTGCACGCCGACAGCATCGGCTGGATCCTGGCGCTGATGTTCGCGGTCTGCATGGTGTTGCGGCTGGCCCGCTTCAACACGCTGATGGACGACGACAATCGCCCGGACTGGCAGCGGGAGTACTTCACCGGGGTGCCCGCGCCGGCGGGCGCGCTGATCGTGCTGACGCCCATCGCGCTGTCCGAGCAGTTCGGCGACGGCTGGTGGGTCAGTTTCCCGGTGGTGGCGGTGTGGACGGTGCTGACCGGACTGCTGTGTGTGAGCACGCTGCCCACGCTGGCCGTCAAGTCGGTGTCGGTGCCTCCGCGTACCGCGCCCCTCCTGCTGGTGCTGGTCGCCCTGGCCGCCGCGCTGCTGGTCACCTACCCGCTGATCCTGATGATGGCGCTGGTCGTGCTGTACCTGGGTCACATCCCGTTCGCGGTGCATTCCGCGCGCTGGGTGGCGGCCCGGCCCGAGACCTGGAACCACAAGCCCGCCGAGCGCCGCGCCCAGCGCAAGGCTCAGCGCCGCCAGCGCCCGCTGGCCGGGCGGGTGCCGCGGGTGTCGACGGCACGGCTGCGGCTGCGCCGCCCGGGTGGTCCACGCGATCGGGTGACCGATCACGCCCAGCGCTGAGACCAACGCCGGAGCCGCGAGGCACACCCGCGGCCGGACGCCGGTTCGAACCCACGGTTGGGCCGCAATTCACCGGCGGTGACGTCGGTGAACGGTTCGCCCGGGCAGAATTGACAGGTGCCGGAAATCAAGCTGATTGCGCGCCGGAACTCCTCGGGTGGCGACGCCCGCTGGGGCTTGGTGCGATTGCACCCCGAAGTTCTGATGGCGCTGGGGCTGAACGCCGGCCAGGGTGTCACGCTGACCGGCGGGCGGCACACCACCGCGGTGGTCGGGGCGTTCAAGCCGACGCAGGGTTTCGGCACCGGCGTCGCGCTGCTCGACGAGGTGACGCTGTCGAACGCCAAGGTGCGCGAGGGCGGTGACATCACCATCGCGCCCGCGGCCGAAGCCGATGCCCGCCGGGTCTCGGTGACCGGATCGTCGCTGGCCTCGGCCGCCATTCCGGAGTCGACGCTGCGGCAGGCGCTGCTGGGAAAGATCGTCACCATCGGCGACACCGTGACCCTGCTGCCCCGCGATCTGCTGCCGAGCGACAATCCGGCCGCCGCCCGAAAGGCGCTGCAGGGCTTGGGCATCGCCTGGACCACGGAGGTCTTGAAGGTCGC
Organism: Nocardia niigatensis NBRC 100131; assembly: GCF_000308655.1. Taxonomy (GTDB): domain Bacteria; phylum Actinomycetota; class Actinomycetes; order Mycobacteriales; family Mycobacteriaceae; genus Nocardia; species Nocardia niigatensis. Next base: position 19,554 of record NZ_BAGC01000063.1, read on the forward strand.
GGCCACCGATCCGCCCTCCGGACCGGTGACCATCCGGCCGAGTACCGCGGTGACGATGGGGATGCTCATCGGCGCCACCGATACGCCGCACGGAATGCTCGACGACGACACACCGCTGAGGTCCCCGGCCATCGCGGCGCCGGAGCGGCCGTCCTCGGCCGCGCCCACCTCGATGGTGGCGGTGGCGGATCTGGCCGGGGTCCAGGCTCAGGCCGCCAAGCTCAAGGAATGGCTGAGTCTGTCGCTGGACCAGCCCGAGCTGTTGAAGGCGCTGGGCGCCGGCTCACATCTGGGCGTGCTGATCACGGGCCCGGCGGGTGTCGGCAAGGCGACGCTGGCGCGCGCGGTGGTGGGCTCGCGCCGGCTGGTGGAACTCGACGGCCCATCGGTGGGCGCGACCGACAGCCCCGATCGATTGTGCATGGTCGGGAACACGATGAAGGAGATCGGTTCGGGCGCAGGCGGAGTGCTGCTGATCACCGATATCGATGCGCTGCTGCCGGCCGAGCCCGAGCCGGTGGCCACGATGATCCTGGATCAGATCCGCCGCGCGGTGGCGCTGCCCGCGGTCGCGGTGCTGGCGACCACGTCGAATCCGGTCCGTTTGGACCCGCGGCTGCACAGTCCCGATCTTTTCGACCGCCAGGTGTCGCTGCCGCTGCCCACGGCGGGGGTGCGGGCCGCGCTGCTGGAGCAGTTGTTGCGCAGGACCCCCACCGAGAGACTGCAGCTGGACGAGATCGCCTCGCGGACACCCGGATTCGTGGTGTCGGACCTGGCGGCGCTGGTGCGCGAGGCGGCGTTGCGGGCGGCGGCCCGCGCCGGCCGGGAGCAGCACGACAGCGGTCAGGACGTGAGCCCGGTGTTGCTGCAGGAGGATCTGGCCGGCGCGCTGGAGGTGATTCGGCCGTTGTCGCGGTCCGGATCCGAGGAGTTGGTCATCGGGAATCTGAGTCTCGACGATGTCGGCGACATGGCCGAGACCAAGCAGGCCCTCACCGAGGCGGTGCTGTGGCCGCTCGAGCATCCGGATTCGTTCGAGCGGCTGGGTATCGAACCGCCGCGCGGGGTGTTGCTGTACGGGCCGCCGGGGTGCGGCAAGACCTTCCTGGTGCGCGCGCTGGCGGGATCGGGTCAGCTGAGCGTGCACGCGGTGAAGGGCGCGGAGCTGATGGACAAGTGGGTCGGCTCGTCGGAGCGGGCGGTGCGCGAGTTGTTCCAGCGCGCACGGGATTCCGCGCCCTCGCTGATCTTCCTGGACGAGGTGGACGCGCTGGCGCCCCGGCGCGGGCAGTCCAGCGATTCGGGCGTCTCGGATCGGGTGGTCGCCGCGTTGCTGACGGAGCTGGAGGGCATCGAGCCGCTGCGGGATGTGGTGGTGATCGGTGCGACCAACCGGCCGGAACTCATCGATCCGGCGCTGACCAGGCCAGGGCGGCTGGAGCGACTGGTGTTCGTGCCGCCGCCGGATGCCGACGCCCGCGCCGAGATCCTGCGCACCTCGGCCCGCTCGGTTCCGCTGGCCACGGATGTCAATATGAAGCTGCTGGCCCGCGATCTGGACGGCTATTCGGCCGCCGACTGCGCGGCGCTGCTGCGCGAGGCGGCGCTGGCCGCCATGCGGCGCGATGTCGAGGCCGGGGAGGTGACGGCCGCGGATGTGGCCGCGGCCCGCAAGGCCGTGCGGCCGTCGCTGGATCCGGGCCAGGTGGAGACCCTGCGGAAGTATGCCGCCCAGCGCGAGTCGCCGACGCCGCCCGGGGACCCGTCCGGCTACGTCTGAGGACCGCCGCCGGGCGATAAGAGACCGATTAGTCTGTTGCACTGCCGGTTTCGCGGCGCGTTCGCCAGGACTGCCGGTCGCACGCCGAATCCATACAAAATAGGCGAGTCGTACCAATCGGTCCGCCTATCGCCGGTAATTTTGCGCTGGTGAGGTCGTATCAGGTAGCCGGGGAGACGATCACGGCGCTGGTCGCAGCCACGGTTGCCGGCCTGGCGCTGGCCCTGCCCATCGACTTCGGCTGGACCTCACGGTCCGCGGCGCTGCAGCTGGATCTGCTGGCCTACAGCCTGCCCCGCGCCGTTTCGGCGGGCGCGCTGATCGCCATGATCGCGGCGGTCCTCATCACCACGCTGGGAAGCCCCACCGCGGCGTGGGCGACCGCGCTGTGCGGACTGCTGGCGCTGCTCGCCAATCACGTGTTCGGCCATGCCACCACCGCGAATTCGTCGCTGTCCACCCTGAACTTCATCGATTCGCTCGCGGGCGGAATCGTGCTGGGCGCGCTGGGGGCGGCGGTGCTGCACCGTAGGCTGCCCGCCTTCGCCTGGACTCTGGGCATTCTGCTCAGCCTGCTGCTGGGCTCGGTGAATCCGGTGCCGCGGGTGGGCGGCGGTATCGACACGACGTCGGGCGATCACTGGCACCCCACCGATCTGCCGCCGCTGTGGATGATCGTGCTGTCGGTGATCCTGACCGGCTTCGGTTTCCTCACCAATCGCAAGCGGCCGACGGCGCAACGGCTCTCGGCGGATCTGCCGCTGGCCCCGATCCTGGCGGGCGTGGTGCTGGTGCTGGTGACGCTGGCCAGCGCGGAATGGCTGGCCCGGCACGGTGACAGCAAGGCGGGCATCAGTCTCGCCGTGGTGACGGCGGTGGGAACCGCGATCATCGCGGCTATGCTGCTGCCGGGCCGGGACGGTGAGATCGTGCTGCTGGCGGTGGGCCTGGGCGCGGTCGGCGCGGCGACCATCGCGGCCGAGATGCCGGCCTGGTCGATCCCGGTGCTGGCGTTGGCCTCGGCCCTGGGCATGTGGGCGGGCAGCAGACGCGGCGCACCGATCGCCGCACTGGTGGCCGGCATAGTGCTCGGGGTGTTCACCGCCTGCACGTCCGATTCGAATGGGGCGTGGCTGGTCGTGGGCAGCGCGGCGGTAGAGTCCTGGATCCTCGGTTACGCGCTGCTGTCGACCCGGCCACGCTACGTGCCGAGCCGGGTGCTGGGCACGATGGTCCTGTTCGTCCCGTCGGCGGTGCTGGGCATGCGCGATTACGTGGCGCGCGGCAACTACGCCGACGCCATGGAGTCGACCGACCACGCGCTGACGTGCTCGGTGGATTCCGGGGGCGCGTCGGCCCCGGGCTGGACGTCGGTGATGGTGGCCGGTGGCTGCCTGGCCGGGATCTATCTATTGCGGCGCAGTCGCAAGCCGGTTCCGGCGACCATCGACGAAACACCCGATTCGCCGGAATCTTGGAATGGCACGGTTACCTCCGACTGAACCCGCGAAAGCGCCGGGCCCGGCGACCGGTCAGGCGCGCACCGCGGATTCGAGAGCGGCGGGGGCCTCGGTCACGGCGTCGCCGAACCAGGAGCGATAGAAGGCCGTCACATACCCCGCCAGCAGGCCCAGCACGACGATGCCGGCGGGCACCGGGTGCTCGGCAAAGCCGGTCGACAGGTACCGGTAGGACAGCAGCAGCCCGGCGAAGAGCGCCGCCCCGGTGGACACCAGCTGCATGCGGGTGCGGTCCCAGCCGCGTTCCGGTGCGCGCAGCGCGGATTCGATGGTCAGGCACAGCACCGCACCCGCGACCAGATCAGCGCCGTAGTGGTAGCCGAAGCCGAGGGTGGCCGCCAGGGTGGCGAGGAGCCAGAAGGTCCCGCCCCAGCGCAGCCAGACGGGAGCGGGCGCACCGGTGAAGGGGTCGCGGCGGGAGTGGATGAAGATCGACAGCGCCCACGCGGTGTGCAGCGACGGCATGCAGTTGCGGGGCGTGTAGTGGTCGAAGGCGATCGAGCCGGGCGCGAGGTCCACCGGCGGCACGAAATTCGGCCAGTACGCGCCCAGGGAGAAGGCGTGCCCGTCGGCGCCGAACGCGAACATCGGCCCGGCGACGGGGAACGCGACGTAGAAGAGCGGCCCGATCAGGCCGAGCACCAGGAAGGTGCGCACCAGGTAGTGCCGCGGCCACTCCCCTGTCTGCACCACATTGCGCAGCTGCCAGATGGTCACGATCATCGCGCCGACGGGCAGTTCGATGTAGACCCAGTGCAGGACGGCGGAAGCGATGGGGTGCAGCCAGTTCAGCAGCTGGCCCATCATCCAGGACGGGTCGCCGAGGGCGTGGTCCACCAGCACGACGTGTTCGTCGAGTACCCGGGGCCCGGCCAGCACGGTGATGCCGAGCCAGACGTCGGCGACCTTGCTGGACAGCACCAGCAGAATGCCGAGCGCCGCGGCGTGCAGCGCATTACGGCGGTCCTTGCCCTCCCACTTCCAGAGCGCGAGCCCGATGATGGCGAGCAGGACGAGCACGGGACCGTTGCCCATGGCGAGCGGTCCGCCGGACAACGTCCGAACCGCTTGGTACGCAAGGTCGAGGCCGAGTGCCGCACCGACCGCGATGAACCGCCGTTGCCAGCTCAGTCCGATGAGCGCGAGCCCGAGTCCGGCCCACGGCACGGTGAAGGATTTGGCGTCACCCGCGAAGTCGGCCCAGATGCTCTCGAGCGGACCGGTGAAATGGTGGTGCGATGCGACGATCTGCAGGACGATGAGCAGCGCCGCACCGATGGACAGCGCGGCGGTCACACCGGCGCGCGGCGACGGCATCCGCAACCCGTATCGGCGTGCCCCGCCGCCGATTCGGGAGTACGGATCGTCGAGCAGCATCCAGCCATAGTAAACGCCGCATGAACGCCAGCTCGGTGAGTAGTTGAACGCCGCCCATCTCCGCAGATGAACAGGCCCCGGTCAGCACGGCATCGCTGCTGGCCACGCGTACACCGTACGGTTCCGGTCGTAATCGAAATCACAGCCGCGCAAGACTGTTCGCGACTGCCGGGCGAGGCGCCCGTCAGTATTCGAGTTCGTGGACCAGGGAATCGACGACCGCGACCAGATCGCCATGCGTGGCCGCGGCCACCCGGCGCTGGCGCTGATAGGACGCGCCCTTCTTCGGGATGTCGGCGACCATGGCGAGCTCGTTCTCGCAGCCGAGGCTCTTGGCGGTCGGTTCCAGCCGGTTGAGCATTTCCATCAGGTCGTCGGTGACCAGCCGCTCATTGCTGTCGGCATCGGTGATGACGATGGCGTCGAGCCCGTATCGCGCTGCGCGCCACTTGTTTTCCTGCACATGCCAGGGCGGCAGGATGGCCGGCATGGTCTCGCCGGATTCCACCCGGCGGTCGAGATCCACCACCAGGCAGTGGATCAGCGCCACGATGGCGGCCAGTTCGGCCTTGGTGGGGGTGCCGTCGCAGACGCGGACCTCGATGGTGCCCCACTTGGGCGCGGGCCGGATGTCCCAGTGCATGCCACCGAGTTGTTCGATCACACCGGTTTTCATCTGGTCGTGCACGAAACCCTCGAACTGGTCCCAGTTCTCGAACTGGAAGGGCAGTCCGGCGGTGGGCAGCTGCTGGAACATGAGCGCCCGGTTGCTGGCGTATCCGGTGTCGACGCCTGCCCACATGGGTGAGGAGGCGGACAGCGCCAGCAGATGCGGATAGGACCGCAGCAGGCCGTTGAGGATGGGGAAGACCTTGTCCGGGTGGGAGACTCCGACGTGCACGTGCACGCCCCAGATGAGCATCTGGCGGCCCCACCACTGGGTGCGCGCGATGAGTTCGTCGTAATGCGCACTGCGCGTGAGCTGTTGGGTGGACCACTGCGCGAAGGGATGGGTGCCGGCGCAGAAGAGGTCGACGCCGACCTGGTCCGCGGCGCGGCGCACGGTGTCCTGGGTGGCGCGCAGTTCGTCGACCACCTCGCTCACGGTGTCGTGCTTGCCGGAGACGAGTTCGACGGTGTTCTTCAGCAGTTCCTTGGTGATCTGCGGGGTGCCGTCCCAGGCGCGCAGATCACCGCAGGCTTCGAAAACCGCTGCGGCGGTGTTGGACAGATCGCGCGTGCGCTTGTCGACGAGCGCGATCTCCCATTCCACGCCGAGCGTGGGCCGGGGCGATGAATTGAAGTGGACCTTCGTTCTGCCTGCCCCGGCCATTGCTCACCTCGAGAGAGTTCAGGCGACGACGCCGCAGGCGACCCTCGCACCCGCGTCGCCGGTCGCTAGGGTGTCCGCATCCGGTGCGGGCGCGTACCGGGTGGGAATGTTGCCGAAGTTGTCGGCACCGGCGTGGATGATCAGGGCCTTGCCCTTGAGTTCGTCCAGGGTGACGGAGTCGGTGGTGGTGACCAGCTTGCCGGTGCCGTCCTTGAGCACCTGCAGCGAGGTCAGGTCACCGCTGGAGGGGTGTGCGTTCGGCTCGCCGACCTGCAGGTGGCCGCCGGCCGAGAGGAAGTCGCCGGGGGCGCCACCGGCGGGCGGCGCGGAATTGGCCTCGCACTTGCCGACGCTGTGGAAGTGCAGGCCGTGGAAGCCGGGCTTGAGGCCGTGCGCTTCGACGGTGACCTCGAGATGGTTGCCGACCTTGGCGATGGTGGCGGTTCCGACAGTGCCGCCGCTGGGATCCTTCAGCGTGACGCTGGAGGAGTCTTCGGGGGCGTTGCCGCCCTCGGTGTTGTGGGCGCTGCCCGCGGGCGCGGGCGAGCTGGTGAACACCGGCGGGGTCGTCCCCTTGACGTCGCTCGATTCCTGGCTGTTGGAGCAGGCGGTGAGTCCCAGAGCCGCGACCGCGAGCACCGGAGCAACAGTCCACCAGGACGGGCGACGAGTTGAGGACGAGGCCATCGGGGAACTCCTTTACGAGTCCGAGTTTATCGGGAAAGCAGGGCGGACATAGTTCGTACCGGACAAGATGATGCCAGAGCCGTGCGTCTGTTCCGTGGAGGGGCCGCGCGGTTTCTTTCGAGCGGCGCCTCGATGCCGTGCCAGCTGCGATTATGGCGCCTGGACCACCAGCTGTTCAGTTGCCGGTGACGATGACGATGACGCCCGTGGGCGAGTCGGAGATGCCGGGGAATCGGGGTTCGGCCGCGCAGCCCAGTTCGGCGGCGATGGCCTGGGCCAGCGCCTGTTCCTTGGGCGAACTGCCGTAGTACACGGTCGTTTTCGGGATGACGCCGTTCGGGTAGTTGCCCACCTCGGTCACGTTGAAACCGTCGGAGGTGAGCTGGTCACCGGTCTTCTTGGCCAGGCCGGCCACGGTGCCGTTGTTGTAAACCCGTACGGGAACGGTCTTGTCGACGCCCGCGGCCGCGGTGGTGGTAGTGGGCGCGGGCGGGGTGGTCGTGGCCGGCGCCGCGGTGGTGGTCGGCACGACCGCCGAGGCGGTGGTGGCCTGGGCCGAATTCTGCTGTGCCGCAGTGGTGGTGGACGCGGCGGTACTTGTCGAGTCGGCGCTGCTGCTCGACGAGTCCGAACTCGACAGCGACATCGCGCCCAGCCCGGCGAACACGATGGCCAGCGCGATCAGGACCATCGCCAGGGCCCGCAGCGGCGGACCGCCGGCCGACGAATTCGGGTTGCTCACGGCGTCGAGCCTAATGGGTGAAGGGGCGCCCGCGCGGGATCAAGCGCGGACGCACGCGACGGTGGGAGCTGCCTCACCTTCCGGATGCGGGTCACACCTGGAAACCGAGACGACGTGCTGCCCTGGTCTTCTGGCGGCTGGCGCGCAGCCGGCGCAGGCGCTTGACCAGCATCGGGTCGGCGGCGAGCGCCTCCGGCTTGTCGACGACCGCGTTCAGGACCTGGTAATAGCGGGTGGGCGAGAGGTCGAAGAGCTCACGGATGGCCTCCTCTTTCGCACCGGCGTACTTCCACCACTTGCGCTCGAAGTCGAGAATGTCGACCTCGCGGCGGGAAAGCCCGTGTGTGCCATCCTCGTCGGAAGGGCCGTCCTCGCTTGCGGGAATGTCGCGTGCCGCTGCGCTGTCCATAGTGCTCCCTCGCCGAGTGGTCACCAGACGAATATGGTGCTTGTGGTCGCCGCTCATTCAACCACGCGCGAGACCGCTCCCGATGCGTACCGTTCGGCGTGTTCTGTGCCGAAGCCCACGGCGTGTCGCCGGGCGCCGGCCCCCGCCCACGGGCACCGTGAGCAGCCCGGTAATCACCCAGTAGGCTGCTCAGCATGGCTATTCTCCCGATTCGCATTGTCGGCGACCCGGTTCTGCACCGCGCGACCACTCCGGTCACGCAGTCCCCGGAGGAGCTGGCCGAGCTGATCGCGGACATGTACGAGACCATGGACGCCGCCAACGGCGTGGGCCTGGCCGCCAACCAGGTCATCATCAAGGACGAGGACGAGGCGTCGCCGCGCCTGTTCGTCTACGACTGCCCCGACGACACCGCGGACGGCAAGATGGCCCGCCGCCGCGGCTGCGTCGTGAATCCGGTGCTGCAGACCTCCGAGATCCCGGAGTCCATGCCGGATCCCGATGACGACGAGGAGGGCTGCCTGTCGGTTCCCGGCGAGCAGTTCCCCACCGGCCGCGCCGACTGGGCGAAGGTCACCGGCACCGACGAGCACGGGGCGCCGGTCGAGCTCGAGGGCCACGGCTTCTTCGCTCGCATGCTGCAGCACGAGACCGGGCACCTGGACGGGTTCCTGTACGTCGACGTGCTGATGGGCCGCAATGCCCGAGCCGCCAAGAAGTCGATCAAGCGAAACGGCTGGGGCAAGCCGGGTTTGAGCTGGGTTCCGGGCACCGTGCCGGATCCCTTCGGACACGACGACGACGATCTCGACGACTGATCGGGTATGACCGATTCCGAGCTCCCGCCGATCGGTAAGCGGGTGGTGGTTCGCTACCGCCTGCCGGCGGGCTATCCGCAACCGCTGACGGATGTGATCGGCGAACTCACCGCCACCGATCCGCTGACCGTGCGCACCGCCGACGGCCAGGTGGTCTCCATCGCCCGGGATCAAGTGGTGGCCTGGAAACCGCTGGGGCCCAGGCCCATTCGGACCAGCGAGATCCGTTCCCTGGAGGCGGCCGCGGCCGACGGCTGGCCGGGCATGCACCGGTCCTGGATCGGCGGCTGGCTGTTGCGCGCCGGGGACGGGTACACCAATCGCGCGAATTCCGCGGTGCCGCTGGGCGGTACGGACGGACCCGCGCTGATGGACACCGAAACCCTGCACCGGATCGGCGAGTGGTACGCCGCGCACGGGCTGCCCGCGCAGTTCCAGTTGCCCGACCGGCTGGCCACCGCGCCCGCGGGCTGGCGCAGCTGGAACGAGACCCGGGTGCTGGCCGTCGACATCGAGACCATGGCGCTGCCGTCCGGACCGCCGATGGTCCGCTTCACCCAGGATCCGGACGGGGCGTGGCTGTCCATGCACCGGCATCGCGGCGGGGACGCCGAACTCGGGTCGACCCCGGTGGTGGATGTGCTCACGGCGGTGCGCGACGGCGAGGTCGCATTCGCGACACTGGGTTTGCCGACCCCGCTGGCCATCGGCCGGATCGCGGTCACCACGGCCCCGGACGGCCGCCGCTGGGCGGGCCTGACCTGCGTGGCGGTGGCGGCCGGGCATCGGCGGCACGGGCTCGGCGCGCTGGTGTGCGCGGAGATAATCCGCTGGGGGCAGTCGCACGGGGCCACGCACGCCTATGTACAGGTGTCTGCCGACAATGACGCCGCCTTGGCGTTGTATCAGGAGATGGGGTTCGTCGAGCACCACGGCTACCGGTACGCCGCGCCCTGATCGCGCGCCATCCATATTCGAGAGACACTGGTTCGGAAAGGTTCACCGCTCGTGCGCATCGCTACCTGGAACGTGAATTCGATTCGCACCCGGCAGGATCGGGTGCTGGCGTGGCTGGACCGCGCCGATATCGACGTGCTCGCCATGCAGGAAACCAAGTGCAAGGACGAGCAGTTCCCGTTCGAGGCCTTCGAGGCGGCCGGTTACGAGGTCGCGCACGTCGGCCACAACCAGTGGAACGGCGTGGCCATCGCCTCCCGGGTCGGGATCGCGGATGTCGAGATCGGCTTCCCGGATCAGCCCGGATTCGACAAGGACGCCGGGGAGTCGCTACTGAGCGCGCCGGTGGTGGAGGCGCGCGCGATCGGCGTGACCTGCGGCGGGGTCCGGGTGTGGAGCCTGTACGTGCCCAATGGCCGCGCGCTGGACGATCCGCACTACGCCTACAAGCTGGAATGGCTTGCGGCGCTGCGCGGTGCGGGCAGCAAGTGGCTGTCGGAGGATCCGGACGCACAGATCGCGCTGGTGGGCGACTGGAATATCGCGCCGACCGATCTGGATGTCTGGTCACCGGAGTTCTTCGAGGGCAAGACGCACGTGTCCGAGCCGGAACGCGACGCCTTCGACGCCTTCGGCGAGGCCGGTTTCACCGACGTGATGCGGCCCTTCCACCCGGGCCCCGGCGTCTACACCTACTGGGATTACACGCAGCTGCGCTTCCCCCGGAAGGAGGGCATGCGCATCGATTTCATCCTGGGCTCGCCCGCGCTGTCGGCCCGTGTCATCGAGGCGAACGTGGACCGCGAGGAGCGAAAGGGCAAGGGCGCCAGTGATCATGCGCCCGTGGTGGCCGAGCTCGCCGGCTAGACGGGCCGGGTCTTGATGGCGTCGCGGGAGATGAAGACGTCGTAGGCGCCCGCGGTGGCGATGACCGCGTTGCCGTAGGCCGAGCGCACGAAAGGCTGTGTGTACCAGGACCGATTCTTCATGTCCTGGAAGAAGTCGGCGTCGCCGCCATTGAGGAAGATCTGGTTCTGTTTGGTGGCGATGCCGTCCAGGCGCTGGCCGTAGAGCCGGGTCACCTTGTATCCGGAGTGGAAGCCGAGGGCGTTCACCCACGATTCGAGCTCCACGATATTGGCCTGCAGCACCCACATGTCGCCTTCGACCTGGTAGGTCTGGTGCTGGTCGCCGTGCCCCGAGTCGCCGTAGAGGGTGAGTTCCACCGTCATCATGTGCTCCTGCCCCGCAACGGGTTTGGCTTCGATGTGCGCCGCCTTCACTTCCCCGGTGAGCCCGAGGAAGGTCTGCAGCAGCGTGGTGATCCAGAGGATGACGACGGCGACGAGGACCAGCCCGGCCGCTCCCGCGCCCCGGCCGGCCAGCGCCCGCCAGCCGACTTTGCGCGCCTTCGATACGGCTGTGACCAGCAATCCGATCGCCGCGATGCCGAGCACCAGCAGCAGAATCTGGATCCAGCCGAAGGTAACCGGGTAGACCATGCCGTAGTTGTACCCGCTGGGAACGACACGCACCGCGGGTCATAGCTCGAATGTGCGTGTCGGAGAGCCCGTTTCCCGAACCGGGTGGATCGTAGGAGTCTGCGGTGCCGATCCACCCGGCCGTCGAGCGACTTCCGCGCATGGCGCACCGCCCGGGGTTGGCGAAGCAGTGCACCGGATTCCGGGGCCGAGACCATTCCCCCGGAGAGCAATCCGAATCAGGAGTGCGGCGAAGTAACCAATCCCGAGCAACGCCGCATTTCCCCACTGTGTTCACCCATCGTGAACAGTACTGTGATCTGGCGCTGGAGCGGCACGGATCCTGCGCCGATGGCACAAACCGAGAGTGCTCGCGGCACAGAAAGTCACAGATATCCCCAAAGTAGCTACACAGTCGACTATCTCGTGCAGAATGCCGGTCAGAACCGGCTCCGGCCGGTCGCGGACATCGAAGGGGCGAGATGAACAATCCGACAGGCTCGACTACGCACCGGCTGCTCGCCGAGATCCTCACGCGCTACGGCACCATCGATGCCTTCTGCGCTCGCCTGCACGCCGCCCTGGACGCGCCGACGGACGTGTTTCCCGCCGCGACGGAGAGCGGTGGGCGGCACCGCCTCGGGGAGCCCGTCGGCGGGGGCGCAGCGCGGTGCGCTGCCTGACTGATTCCGGTTGCCCGCGGTCGACATCACCGTGACCGCCGCTGCCCCCACCCGTCGACAGGACCGGCCCCGCACCGGAAGGTGCGGGGCCGGTTCGTGTTCCGACGGATCAGAAGGCCGCTTCGTCCAGCTTCATGATGTCGTTGTCGAGGTTCTCGACGACCGAGCGGACGCCGCTGAGGAGGGGCAGCTTGTTCTTGGCGAACCAGGAGGCGACAGCGACCTTGCCGGTGTAGAAGGACTTGTCCTTCTCGTCGGCTCCGCGGTCCAGCGCGGCCTGCGCGATGGCGGCCTGCTCGAGCAGTCGCCACGCGATGACGAGATCGCCCACGGCGTACAGGAATCGGACCGAACCGAGGCCGACCTTGTAGAGCTCGTCGATCTCCTGCTGGGAGGCCATCAGGAAGCCGGTGAGGGTGGCCGCCATGGCCTGCACGTCGGCCAGCGCCGCGCCGAGCAGTCCGCGCTCGATCTTGAACTGGTCCGGGCCGCCGTCGACGAGCTGCTGGATCAGGCCCGCGACGTGCGCGAGCGCCACGCCCTTGTCGCGAATGATCTTGCGGAAGAAGAAGTCCTGCGCCTGGATGGCGGTGGTGCCCTCGTACAGCGAATCGATCTTGCAGTCGCGGATGTACTGCTCGATCGGGTAGTCCTGCAGGTAGCCGGAGCCGCCCAGCGTCTGCAGCGATTCGGTCAGCGACTCGTAGGCGCGGTCGGAGCCGCAGCCCTTGACGATCGGCAGCAGCAGGTCGTTGACCCGCTCGGCCAGCTCGGCGTCGACGCCGTAATTGGCCTGCGCCACATCGGCGTTCTGGTACGAGGCGCAGTACATGTAGAGCGCCCGCAGGCCCTCGGCGTAGCTCTTCTGCACGGCCAGCGAGCGGCGCACGTCCGGGTGGTGGGTGATGGTGACGCGCGGCGCGGCCTTGTCGGTCATCTGGGTCAGGTCGGCGCCCTGCACGCGCTGCTTGGCGTACTCGAGGGCGTTCAGGTAGCCGGTGGACAGCGCGCCGGCAGCCTTGGTGCCCACCATCATTCGCGCGTTCTCGATGACCTTGAACATCTGCGCGATGCCGTTGTGCACCCCGCCGACCAGGTAGCCCACGGCCGGGATGTCGCCGCCGAAGGTGATCTCACAGGTGGGCGAGGACTTGATGCCCATCTTGTGCTCGACGCCGGTGACCAGCGCGCCGTTCTTGGCGCCGAGTTCCATTGTCTCGGTGTCGAACAGGAAGCGCGGCACCACGAACAGCGACAGACCCTTGGTGCCGGGGCCGGCGCCCTCCGGGCGGGCCAGCACCAGGTGGAAGATATTGGCGGCGGTGTCGCCCACGTCGCCGCCGGAGATGAAGCGCTTCACGCCCTCGATGTGCCAGGTGCCGTCGGGCTGCTCGATGGCCTTGGTGCGGCCCATGCCGACATCCGAGCCGGCGTCGGGCTCGGTGAGCACCATGGTGCCGCCCCAGCGGTTCTCCCACGCGTGGGTGGCCCAGCGCTGCTGCTGCTCGGTGCCCTCGTTGAAGAGCACCTTGTGCATGAGCGGGCCCATGTTGAAGAAGGAGGCCGAGTTGTTCGCGGCCACCAGCATTTCCTGGATGCTCCAGATGAGCGCGTTCGGCGCGGGCACGCCGCCCATCTCCTCGTTCATGCCCAGGCCCGAGTATCCGGCCTCGTTGACCGCGGCCACGGTCTTCTTCAGCGATTCGGGCACGGTGATGGTGTGCTGATCCGGGAGGAACTCGACCGGGTTGCGGTCGGCGTCGGCGAACGACTCGGCGATCGGCCCTTCCGCCAGGCGCTTGGCCTCGGCGAGCATTTCCCGCGCGGTGTCGCTGTCGAGGTCGCCGTAGGCGCCCTGGTCCAGCAGTTCCCCGATGCCCAGAACTTCGAACAAGTTGAACTCGATGTCTCGTAGGTTCGCCTTGTAGTGGGACACGGAAGGGCCTCCTCGGCTGAGTGTGAACTGGTCGAGCGATAGCGATATCTGATCGAAGATCTCGAAGATCAAGGCGAGGTTGCCGTACGCCCGTCCTGTTACGCAAGCGTAGGTACGCCTCTTTACCCGAAAAGGCTCATCCGACCGGGTCGGATCCCGAAAAGTTAACCCCGCCGTTATGCACCGGACCGGGAGCCGCCGCCGAACCAGCTCCTTGGCCTGCGCCGGAGTAACCGTCACCCGGATTCGCGGTAACCCCGGCTCGCATGTGCTCGTGACCGGCCGCAACCTGCCATTCCCTACCCTCGGGCCGCTGCTATCGTCGGTGCGCATGGGCACCGATTCGGCGATACGACCACGCCAGCGCGCGCGGCATCTGGGTCCCGAACGCCGCCGCCCGCAGGTGCTCGACACCGCGCTCGAGATCGCCGTCGCCGACGGCATCGCGGCGGTGACCATCGCCGCCGTGGCCGACCGTATGAAGGTCACCCGCCCGGTCGTCTACGCCTGCTTCGCCGATCGGGTGGAACTCCTCGAAGCGCTCATCCGGCGCGAGGAGGACTACCTCATCCAGGGCGTGCTGGACACGCTGCCGCGCCGCCGGGTCGAAGCCGACGAGGCGGTCTTCGTGGCGGGCTTCCGCGCTCTGCTGCACACCGTCGCCCAGCGGCCCGACACCTGGCGCCTGCTGTACGGCAATCCCGATCCGGCCGTGGCGGATTCGTTCGGCAAGGGCCGGCTGCTGGCCGTCGAGCGCTGCACCCGCCGGCTGCGCCCGACCCTGAAGGCCTGGGGCACCGCGCATGCCGAACACAAGCTGCCGGCCCTGGTCGAACTGTGGGTGTCGGCAGGCGAGGGCGCGGTGCGCACGCTGCTCACCGATCCGGGCGAATGGACCCCGGACACGCTGGGCGAATTCGTCGGCGCGGCGGTGTATCGGGCGCTGCGCCACGCCTGACCGGCCCGGCGCCACGCCCGGGAATCCGGGGTTCTCCCGTTATCCGATGGCTACGATGGGAAAGGGACCATCGGTCAGCGGGAGGCCGCCATGACGTTCTATCGGCAGGTTGGTTCGGTGCCGCCCAAGCGGCATACGCAGCATCGGGATGAGCAGGGCCGGCTCTATTACGAAGAGCTGATGGGAGAAGAGGGCTTCTCCGGCGATTCCTCGCTGCTGTATCACCGGGGATTGCCTCCGGCCATTGTGGATTCGTCGGTGTGGGTGCTGCCCGAACAGCGTCTGTACCCGAATCACCCACTGCGGCACCGGCATCTGAAGCTGCACGAACTGTTCCTCGGCGACAAGCCGGCCGACAGCGATGTGGTGACCGGGCGGCGGCTGCTGCTGGGCAATACCGATGTGCGCATCTCCTATGTGGCGGCGCTGCGGGAATCGGCGCTGTACCGCAATGCCATCGGTGATGAGCTGGTCTATATCGAATCCGGGTCGGGGCGGGTGGAAACCGTCTTCGGGACGCTGCCGGTGCGGCAGGGACATCAGGTGCTGCTGCCGCGCTCCACCACTCACCGCTGGATTCCGGACGGACCGGAACCGTTGCGCGCCTACGTCATCGAGGGCTCCGGGCACATCACCCCGCCGAAGCGGTATCTCTCGAAATACGGCCATTTCCTGGAGAACTCGCCCTACTGCGAACGGGATCTGCACGGGCCTACCGAGTTGACGCAGGGCGACGGCGAGAATGTGGAGGTGCTGGTCAAGCATCGTCCCGCCGGTGAGATCGTCGGCACCAGCATGGTTTACGCCACCCACCCCTTCGACGTGGTGGGCTGGGACGGCTGCCTGTATCCGTTCACCTTCGATATCGCCGACTTCGAACCGATCACCGGGCGCGTGCATCAACCGCCGCCGGTGCATCAGGCCTTCGCGGGGCAGAACTTCGTGATCTGCGATTTCGTGCCGCGCAAGGTGGACTACCACCCGCTGTCGATTCCGGTGCCCTACTACCACTCGAATGTCGACTCCGACGAGATCCTCTTCTACTGCGGCGGAGACTACGAGGCGCGCAAGGGATCCGGGATCGGGCAGGGCTCGGTGTCGGTGCATCCGGGCGGGTACGCGCACGGGCCGCAGCCGGGAGCCTACGAGCGCAGTATCGGCATCGATTTCTTCGACGAGCTGGCGGTCATGGTGGACACCTTCCACCCGTTGCAGCTGGGCGAGGGCGCGCTGGCGTGCGAGGACGACCGGTATGCCTGGACCTGGTCGGGACGGGGGCCGTCCGAGTGGATCTGAGTCCGGGTGGCGTGACGGTGCAGGGGTTGGCGACAGGGGACCGGGTGGTGTGGAAATGAACAGTCGGGTGCACATCGAGGTCCCCGCGGATTCGGGCTTCGGCCCGGCTCACCTGCCCTACTGCGTGTTCCGCCCGCTGGGCCGGGACCCACGGGTGGGGGTGCGGCTGGGCGATTCGATCATCGATCTGGCGGTGGCGCTGGATGATCCGATGTTCGCGCAGCCCAGCCTCAATGCCTTCATGACCCAGGGCCCGCAGTGCTGGCGGGAGGTGCGCGAGCAGGTGCGTGCGGCGGCCGACTCGGAGCTGCCCGCGGCGGCGGTTCATGCGGTGCGGGCGGTGCGGCTGGACCTTCCGGTGCAGATCGGCGACTACGTCGACTTCTACGCCAGCCTCGATCACGCGACCGCCATGGGCCGGATGCTGCGGCCGGACGGAGAACCGCTGCTGCCGAATTGGCGGCATCTGCCGGTGGGGTACCACGGGCGCGCGGGCACCGTGGTGGTGTCGGGCACCGAGGTCGTGCGGCCGCACGGGCAGCGCCGGACCGATTCCGGCACACCGGATTTCGGACCGAGTCGCCGCCTCGACATCGAGGCCGAACTGGGCTTCGTGGTGGGTGCGGGCTCGCGGCTCGGCACACCCGTCGGAACCGGCGAGTTCGCCGAGCACGTCTTCGGGGTGGCGCTGGTGAACGACTGGTCCGCCCGGGATATCCAGGCCTGGGAGGGGCAACCGCTGGGCCCGTTCCTCGGCAAGTCCTTCGCGACCAGCCTGTCCGCGTTCGTGACTCCGCTGGACGCGCTGGCCGCCGCGCGGATCCCACTACCGCCGCAGCATCCCGAGCCGCTCCCCTATCTCCGGGACGACACGGCCTGGGGGCTGGATATCAAGCTGCGGGTCGAGTGGAACGGCCAACTCATCTCCACTCCCCCGTTCCGGCGGATGTACTGGTCGGCGGCACAGATGCTCGCGCACCTGACGGTCAACGGCGCCTCGACCCGCACCGGCGACCTCTTCGCCTCCGGCACCATCTCCGGGGCCGACCGCGCCGAGCGCGGGTCACTGATGGAGATGAGCTGGGGCGGGACCGAGCCCATCGAGCTCAATGGGGTCCAGCGCACCTTCCTCCAGGACGGCGACGAGGTGGTCATCACGGCCACGGCGCCGGCCGTCGGGGGTGGCCACCTGGAACTGGGCGAGGTGCGCGGGCGAATCGTGAAGGGCTGAGACCCTTGCCTACCCGCACACTACCCACCCATAGCCATCAGCTATCGCCATGACCATGGTCACGGACCCTACCGACCGGTAGATCAGGAACGTTACCGTTCCGAACGTCTGAAGACTTCGGAGGGTGGCGTCCATGTTGACCAGTACTGCCCGGTTCGCCATGGCACGCCCGCGCGCCGTCCTGGTGGCCGCGCTCCTGTTGATGCTCGTGTGCGGTGGCTTCGGTGCCACCGTCAAGTCCCACATGGTCGGCGGCGGCTACCTGACCGACTCGCTGGAGTCGGTGCGCGCCAATGACTTCATCACGAAGAACTTCCCCGGCGGCAACCCGAACCTCATCGTCATGGTCAGCGGTGACGGGGGCGTCAACAACCCCGAGGTGCGCGACCAGGCGCAGCGCGTCACCGACGAGCTGAGCCAGGACCCGGCCGTGACCGGCGTGCAGTCGTACTGGACCAGCCTCGCCGCCCGGCCCGATCTGGCCGCCGCGCTGAAGAGCAAGGACGGGCAGCGCGGGCTCATCATGGCCACGGTCACCGGCACCGACACCGAGGTGCAGAACCGGGCCGCCGACCTGTCGAACCAGCTCAACGGGGACCACGACGGCGTGCGGGTGCGGGTCGGCGGCATGGCGGGCTCCTTCGCCGACATCAATCACCAGGTGGAGAAGGACCTGCTGCTGGCCGAGGCCATCGCGGTGCCGGTGTCGGCGCTGCTGCTGGTGCTGGTGTTCGGCAGTGTGATCGCCGCGCTGCTGCCGGTCGGCGTGGGCCTGTTCGCGATCGCGGCGACGCTGGGCATTCTGCGCGGGCTGACCACGGTCATGGATGTGTCGATCTTCGCGCTGAACATGACCAGCGCGCTGGGGCTGGCCCTGGCCATCGACTACAGCCTGTTCATTGTCAGCCGATATCGCGAGGAGCTGGCCAATGGCCGCGATACCCGGGCGGCCATTCTGCGCTCGGTGCAGACCGCGGGCCGGACCGTCGTGTTCTCCGGCTTGACCGTCGCACTGGCTCTCGCGGCGCTGGCGGTGTTCCCGCAACCGTTCTTCAAGTCCTTCGCCTACGCCGGCGTCGCGGTCGTCGTCGCGGCCGTGGGCGCGTCGGTGCTGCTGCTACCCGCGGCGCTGATGCTGCTCGGCGGTCGGGTGAATGCCTGGGATCTGCGGAAACCGGTGCGCCGCCTGCTCGGACGCGGCGAGCCCGCACCCAGACCGGTCGAGCAGACCTTCTGGTATCGGCTGGTCACCGGGGTCATGCGGCGGGCGCTGCCGGTCGCGGTGATCGCCGCGGCGGCACTGCTGGCGCTCGGATCCCCTTTCCTGAAGGCGCATTTCGGCACACCCGACGATCGGGTGATCGGCACCTTCGCGTCCAGCCGCCAGGTCGGTGACGCGCTGCGGCAGGACTTCAATGCCGATATGGCCGCCAGCGCGGTGATCGTGCTGCCCGAATTCCACGGCACCACCACCGAAATCGGCGCGTACGCCAAGAGCCTGTCGGAGGTGCCGGGCGTCGCGGCGGTGCTGTCCAGCGACGGCGTCTACCTGGCGATTCCGCCCGCCGAGGGCGCCCCGGCTACCGGGAAGCGCGTCGCGGCCGGCGTCCCGCAGATGGCCGGCCCGAACGGCGCCTACCTCTCGGTCGGCACCAAGGTCGCGCCCTATTCCGCCGCGGGCAAGCAGCAGCTGGCCGAGCTGCGGGCCATCCCGGCTCCCGGCGAGGTGCTGTTCGGCGGCGCGGCGGCCCTGAACAAGGACACCATGGACTCGGTCATCAGCCGAATCCCATTGGCGGCCGGGCTCATCGCCGTCATCACCCTGATCCTGCTGTTCCTGTTCACCGGCAGCGTGGTGCTCCCGGTGAAGGCGCTACTGCTGAACATGCTGTCACTGACCGCCACCTTCGGCGCCATGATCTGGGTCTTCGAGCAGGGTCACCTGTCCGGCCCGCTGGGCTTCACCTCGACCGGCAGCCTCGACCTGTTCATGCCGATCCTCATGTTCTGCTTGGCCTTCGGCATGTCCATGGACTACGAGGTCTTCCTGCTGTCCCGTATCCGCGAGGAGTGGCTGGCCTCCGATCGCGGCCCGGCCGCCAACACTCGCTCGGTGGCCCTCGGCGTGGCCCGCACCGGCCGGATCTTCACCGCCGCCGCGGGTTTGATGGCGGTGGTGCTGCTGGCCGTGGCCACCTCCGAGGTCGCGCCCATGAAGCTGTTCGGCATCGGCCTGGCGCTGGCCGTGGTCTCCGACGCCACCATCATCCGCGGGCTGCTGGCCCCGGCCCTCATGCGCCTGATGTCGACCGGCAACTGGTGGGCGCCGAAACCGCTCGCCGCGCTGCACAAGCGGATCGGACTGGAGGAGGAGCCGGCCGCGCCGGAGACCGAGGATGCCGGGACCGGACCCCTTGCCGTCGAGGACGACCGCGTGGTGAGCGCCGCCCCCTGACGGTGCGGGACCCGCGCGGGCGGTGATCGCGGACCGTGGCTAGGGGGAGGCGGTGCGGCCCGCGTCGATGACGTTGACGAACTGCTCCAGGTCGGCGATGAGGGTGTCGACGGAGTCGGGGGCGCCACCGTCGTCGTGGTGGTGCAGCCATTCGGCGACGAGTTCGAACATGCCTCCGATGGTCGCGAGGGCCAGCGCCGGCATGCGCGGCGACTCCTGCGGATCAGCTTGCAGCCATTGTCGTTTCAGAAACTCGGCGGACCAGTAGCGGTTGGAGCGGCGCATGGCCTCGACGGCGGGCGAGATGCCGCCCGCCTCACCGAAGGTCACCTTCGCCAGGCGCGAGTCGTCGGCGATGGCGTGGACGAAGGCGGCGATGACGGCATTGCGGCGGGTCGGCCAGTCGGCGCCGGCGGTGTCGGCGGCGACCTCGGACACGCGTTGCTGGATGCCCGTCGTGATCTGTTCCAGCAGGGCCGTATAGCAGGCTTCCTTGCTGTCGAAGTGATCGTAGAAGCCCTTGGTGCCGACGTAGGCGCGCTGGCAGATCTGCTCGATCGAGGTGCCCGAATAGCTTTGCCGGGCAAAGAGTTCGGCGGCGGCCGTGAGCAGCTGACGGCGACGCTGGGCGCTGCGCTCGTCAGCGTCCAGGCCGCGGATGCGACGCCGCACGGGAGTCCGGTCGGTCGGCGCGGCAGATTTGCTGCGGGACATGACTAAACGATAGCCAAGCTCATTTCAGAAAGACATCTTGCTGGCAACTGGTTGCCGTGCCGCAACCGCCGTCACGTCGATGAAGGGGCTGCCGGTGCACGTGCGGTCGCGGCAGCCGCGGTACCGCACCACCGACCTGTTCGGACAGCCGGCGGTCGGGGCCACCACGGTGGCGATTCCGGAGGGGGCCAACACTTCTCATGGTCGACCACTGGTCTCGCAACAGTTCCGACCTCAGCGAGCATCTGACCCTGACCACCCTCGGCATGGCCGACGCGTTCAACTGGATCAGGTCCCGCCTCGCCCCGGGCGCGGCCGCCCGTCCGGCTGCCACACCGACGATGTGGTCACCATGCGCGGCAGCCTCGCCGCGCTCGCCACACACCGAGATCGAACTGAACGCCGCTTCCGGGGCGCTCGGCCTGCCCATCGGACCCCGGGAGCACTGAGCAGACCGGATCGTATATTCCACGGTCCCGGGGACTCGGCGCCCCGGGGGCGGGTATGGTCGGCTGCGGAAAAGTACGTATGCCAACGGGGGCTCGCACCAGCGGGCTGAGAGGACGGCTAGTGGGCCGTCGACCGTATGAACCTGACCGGGTAATGCCGGCGTAGGGAGGATTCACCCATGTCATCCAGTCGCGTCCCGAGCAACTCCACACCGGTCGACACCGTGACCACCGGTCCCATCGAGGGCAGCGTCAAGCACTACGAGCAGGTCGAGGCCGATGGCACGACCCTGCGGGTTCCGGTGCGGCGCATCAACCTGACCAATGGCGAGCACTTCGACGCGTACGACACCTCCGGTCCGTACACCGACGAGACCGCCACCATCGATCTCGACGCGGGGCTGCCCAAGCTGCGCGACACCTGGGACAAGCCGCAGGTCGACGGCCCGCCGACCCAGCTGAACTGGGCCCGCCAGGGAGTCATCACCAACGAGATGCGCTACATCGCCGCGCGCGAGGGCGTGCCGGCCGAGCTGGTCCGCGACGAGGTCGCCGCCGGTCGCGCGGTGATACCCGCCAACCACATGCATCCCGAATCCGAGCCCATGATCATCGGCAAGAAGTTCGCCGTGAAGATCAATGCGAACATCGGCAATTCGGCCGTGAGCTCCTCCATCGCCGAGGAGGTCGAGAAAATGGTGTGGGCCACCCGCTGGGGCGCCGACACCATCATGGACCTGTCCACCGGCAAGAACATTCACGAGACCCGCGAGTGGATCCTGCGCAACTCCCCCGTCCCGGTCGGCACCGTGCCGATCTACCAGGCGCTGGAGAAGGTGAACGGCGATCCCACCAAGCTCACCTGGGAGATCTACCGCGACACCGTGATCGAGCAGGCCGAGCAGGGCGTCGACTACATGACGGTGCACGCCGGCGTGCTGCTGCGTTACGTGCCGCTGACCGCCAAGCGCGTCACCGGCATCGTCTCGCGCGGTGGTTCCATCATGGCGGCGTGGTGCCTGGCGCATCACCAGGAATCGTTCCTGTACACCAACTTCGCCGAGCTGTGCGAAATCCTGGCCAAGTACGACATCACCTTCTCCCTCGGTGACGGCCTGCGCCCCGGCTCCATCGCGGACGCCAATGACGAAGCCCAGTTCGCCGAGCTGCGCACGCTGGGCGAACTCACCAAGATCGCGAAATCCCATGGCGTGCAGGTGATGATCGAGGGCCCGGGCCACGTGCCCATGCACAAGATCGTCGAGAACGTGCGGCTGGAGGAGGAACTCTGCGAAGAGGCTCCGTTCTACACCCTCGGCCCGCTGGCGACCGATATCGCACCGGCCTACGACCACATCACCTCGGCCATCGGCGCGGCCATCATCGCGCAGGCGGGCACCGCGATGCTCTGCTACGTGACGCCCAAGGAGCACCTGGGCCTGCCCAACCGTGACGACGTGAAGGTCGGCGTGATCACCTACAAGATCGCCGCCCACTCCGCCGACCTGGCCAAGCAGCACCCGCGCGCCCAGGACCGCGACAACGCGCTGTCCAAGGCCCGCTTCGAGTTCCGCTGGACCGACCAGTTCAACCTCTCGCTGGACCCCGACACCGCCCGCGAGTACCACGACGAGACCCTCCCGGCCGAGCCCGCCAAGACCGCCCACTTCTGTTCCATGTGCGGTCCGAAGTTCTGTTCCATGCGTATCTCGCAGGACGTGCGCGAGTATGCCGAGAAACACGGGCTCACCGACGTGAACGCCATCGAGGCGGGCATGGCCGAGAAGTCCCAGGAGTTCGCGGACGCGGGCAGCAAGGTGTACCTGCCCGTCGTCTCCTGACACCGAATCCCATTCGGGGCGGGTGGCTTTCTGGCCGCCCGCCCCGCCGCGCTCACTCCGGCGAGTAGAACGTCCCCTTGCCGGCGAGGTGCGGGAAGTCCGTATCGATGGTGACCTCCACCCGGCCGGGGCCGGTGGGAAGGGTCTCGGGGACCCACAGGGCGTTCGTTGGCCCGAACGGCGTGGCGTCGCCCAGCCAGACCGGCGGAAAGCTGCCACTCGCGCCGCTATCCAGATTCCGCCAGCTGAGTGTGGCGGTGGCACTGCACATTCCGGACGGTACGGGCAGGAAGGTGAAATCGGCTCGCACCCAGACGGTTTGTTTGCCGAGGTAGGTGTTCTGCGGGTCGTGGAACGCCTGGATCTGCCCGAAGCAGGGGAACGCACCGCCGCCGGCGGTGTAAGCGGGGGTGAAGGTGGTGACCGGATCGGCGACGGCGGTACCGGTGGCGGCGAACAGCGCGCCCACGGCCAGCGGCAGGGCGAGCAGCGGTCGGATCCAGCACATGGCAACTCCTCGAGTCGATTACGGTGACGAACGAATGTCGGAGTGGTCGGGCCGAACGCTACCGTTCACTGGTCACGGCGCTGCCAGCGTTGAGCGAATTCACCGGGAACCGGTGGCGGCCCGGGCAGATCGCCGGTGGCGGTGAGGCCGTCGATCAGCAAGGCCAGCACCCGGCGGCGGAGCTGGGCGGTGCGTTCGGCGTCGGGTAGGGAAATCGTCGCGCAGGCTTCGAGGATCAGGCCCAGGTCGGCGGTGGTGATTCCGGGCCGGAGCCGCCCGGATTCGCGAGCCCGGCGCAGGAGTTCGTCATTGAGTTCGGCCGAGCGCTGGATGTCCGGGAGGATCGACTCGTCCGGGGTGAAGGTGCCGGCCAGATGGACGGTCAGCGAGTGCACGTCGGCGTCGACCACACGCTGCAGGAAATCGACCAGGGCCGCCCAGCCATCGGAGTTCGCCAGGGCCGCTTCGCCTTCCGCGTTGTAGCGGCGCAGTCCGTCGTAGCAGAGGGTGCGCAGCAGGTCCTCCTTGCCGGGATAGCGGCGGTAGAGCGCGCTGATGCCGACCCCGGCGCGCTCGGCGACAGCCGCGATCGGGGCCTTGGGTTCGGCCAGGAATACGTCCCGGGCGGCGGCCAGGATGAGCTCGTCATTGCGCGCGGCCTGCGCCTTGCGGCCGGGGAGGGCGCGCTGAGCTGCGGGTTCGGCTGTCTTCGGCATGAATCCGAGCTTACCACTTGAACGGAATGATCCGTTCCGTTACGTTTGGAACAGAACAAAACATTCCGTTCCAAACAAGGAGAGAACGATGACCGCGATCCACCCCTTCCGCATCGACGTTCCCCAGGCCGAGCTCGACGATCTGGCCGAGCGGCTGCGCCGGGCACTGTGGCCGGACGAGCTCCCGGACGTGGGCGACGCCTACGGCGTCCCCGGCGACCGGGTGCGCGGCCTCGCGGAGTACTGGCTCGAGAAGTTCGATTGGCGGGCACTGGAATCCGAGCTCAACGCCTACCCGCAGTTCACCACCCGGATCGACGGCGAGGACATCCACTTCCTGCACGTGCGGTCCCCACGGCCCGATGCCACCCCGATCATCCTGACCCACGGCTGGCCCGGTTCCATCCTGGAATACCTCGACGTGATCGCGCCGCTCACCGAGCCCGAATCCGCCGACGATCCCGCCTTCCACCTGGTCATCCCGTCCCTGCCGGGCTTCGGATTCTCCGGTCCGACCCGGTCCACGGGCTGGAACCGCTGGCGCACCGCCCGCGCCTGGGTGGAGTTGATGGAGCGGCTGGGCTATGCGCGCTACGGCGCGATCGGCAATGACGCGGGTTCCATGATCTCCCCCGAAATGGGCCGCATCGCCCCCGACCGGGTGCTGGGAGTCCATGTGACGCAACTGTTCTCGTTCCCCTCCGGCGATCCGGCGGAGATGGATGGCCTGTCGGCCGCGGACCAGGCGGGGCTGGCGCACCTGAAGTGGTTCTACGACAACAAGATGGCCTTCAACACCCTGCAGAGCCAGCAGCCGCAGACCCTGGCCTTCGCCCTCGCGGATTCGCCGGTGGGCCTGCTGGGCTGGAACTCCCAGCTGTTCCCCGAGAGCGCCGACGCGGACTTCGTGATCGGCAATGTGGCCCTCTACTGGCTGACCGGCACCGCCGCCTCGTCCATGCGCTTCTACTACGAGGACGCTCACGCCACCGACGTGCCGCAGGGCCCCACCACCACCCCGACCGGACTGGCGATGTTCGAGGGCGACTTCCAGTCCATCCGCCGCTTCGCCGAGCGCGATCACGCGAACATCGTGAGCTGGCACGCGTACGACGTGAACTCGATGCGCTCCACCGGCGCCAATGACGCGGCGGGGCACTACGCCGCGCACGAGGCGACCGACGTCCTGGTCGCCGATATTCGCGAATTCTTCGCGAGCCTGGGCTGATTCGGGGTCAGGCGTGCTCGTGCGCTGCGCCCCAGGACGGGAAGGACCCGGGTACCGCAGCCAGGCCTGCGGCCCGGCCGCCAGCTCGGTGGCGGTGAGCAGCGCGGCGTTCAGCGGGTCCCGCACATGCGGGCGGTCCGGTTATGGGCAGCGTTATTCGAAGGCCTTCCGGTACGACTGCGGAGTCACCCCAACCGTTTTCCGGAACGCCTTGCGCCACGCCGCCACCGAGGCGAACCCGGTCTGCTTGGCGATGCTCTCGATGGTGGCGCCCGTGGTCTCCAGCAACTCCCGACACTGCCGGACCCGGACCGTCCGCAGCCATTCGTTCGGCGTCATGCGGACCTGCTCGTTGAACCGCCGAATGAGCGTGCGATCGCTGACCCCGGCATGGGCCGCGAGATCCGAGACGACCTCGAGACACCGGCGACCGCGGCGACCGTCCAACCGGCCCCGCGCTAATAGGAATCCTTTTCATTCAGGGCCGTTTCCGGCGTGCGATTCCGCCCAACTAGGGTCTGTGACGTGGAACTCCTACCGCTTGCCCCGAACGGCACCACCCCGGTTCGCGCCCTCACCATCGCGGGCACCGACTCCGGCGGCGGCGCGGGCATCCAGGCCGATTCGCGCACCATGGCCCTGTGCGGGGTGCACGCGTGCGTGGCCGTCGCCGCGGTCACCGTGCAGAACACCCTCGGCGTCAACGGTTTCCACGAGATCCCGCCGCAGATCGTGGCCGACCAGGTGCGAACCGTGGTGGGCGACATCGGAATCGGCGCGGCCAAGACCGGCATGCTGGCCTCCACCGCCATCATCGAGGCGGTGGCCGGGGTCTGCCGTGAGGTCGGCATCGGACGCCAGGGCGGCATCCCGCTGGTGGTCGACCCGGTCGCCGCCTCCATGCACGGCGACGCCCTGCTGCACGCCGAGGCCCTGGACGCGGTGCGCAACACCCTGATTCCGCTGGCCACCGTGGTCACTCCCAACCTCGACGAGGTCCGGCTCATCACCGGCGTCGATGTGGTCGACGACGCCTCGGCCCGCAAGGCCGCCGAGGCCCTGATCGCGCTGGGACCGCAGTGGGCCATCGTCAAGGGCGGGCACCTGCGCACCTCCGAGCAGTCCACCGACCTGCTCTTCGACGGCGACACCTTCCATGAGCTCCCGGCCCAGCGGCTCGCCACCGGCAACGACCACGGCGGCGGCGACACCCTGGCCGCGGCCATCTGCTGCGCGCTGGCCCACGGCTACTCGGTGCCCGACGCGGTCGCCTTCGCCAAGGAGTGGACCTTCCGCTGCCTGGAAGCGTCCTATGACCTGGGCGCGGGACACGGACCGGTCTCTCCGCTGTGGCGGCTGCATCTCGGATCGAACTAGCACGGATCTCGTCTCCCAGGAAGCTCCCAGGTAGGCCGCAGCCTGATGTGAGTTCGGTGATCGAAGTTGGTCACCATGAACGACACCGTGACCGCCGTCCGGGAGGCGGAACCCGCAGAAGCAGTGACCGCGCCCGTTGTGGACGTGGTCGTTCCGGTCTACAACGAAGAGGTCGACCTCGGCCCCTGCGTGCGCAGACTGCACGCCTTCCTGACGCTGAACTTCCCGTTCACGGCGCGAATCACGATCGCCGACAACGCTTCCACCGACCGGACCCTCGAGGTGGCGAAGCAGCTGGCGTCCCAGCTGGACGGCGTGCGCGTCGTGCACCTGGACCGCAAGGGCCGCGGCCGCGCCCTGCGCGAAGTCTGGCAGACCTCCGACGCCCAGGTCGTCGCCTACATGGACGTCGACCTTTCCACCGACCTCAACGCGCTGCTACCGCTGGTCGCACCGCTGGTGTCGGGCCACTCGGATGTCGCCATCGGCACCCGACTGGCCTCCTCCTCGCGGGTGGTGCGCGGACCCAAGCGCGAGATCATCTCCCGCTGCTACAACCTCATCCTGCGGACCTCCCTGCAGGCCAAGTTCTCCGACGCGCAGTGCGGCTTCAAGGCCATGCGCGGCGAGGTGGCCAAGCTGGTGCTGCCGCTGGTCGAGGACGGCGAATGGTTCTTCGACACCGAGCTGCTGGTGCTGGCCGAGCGCATCGGGCTGCGCATCCACGAGGTGCCGGTCGACTGGATCGACGACCCGGACTCCCGGGTGGACATCGTCGACACCGCCCGCAAGGACCTGCTCGGCATCTGGCGGGTCGGCCGCGCGCTGACCACCGGCCGGCTGCCCATCAACGAGCTGCGCGCCGCCATCGGCCGCGAGCCGCTCATGGAGGGCGTGCCGCTGGGCATGGTCGGGCAGCTGGTCCGATTCGGCATCGTCGGCATCACCTCGACCCTGGCCTACCTGGTGCTCTACGTGCTGCTGCAGGGCATCACGGGCGCACAGGCCGCCAACTTCCTGGCCCTGCTGATCACCGCGATCGGCAATACCGCCGCCAACCGAGCCTTCACCTTCGGGGTGCGCGGGTCCAGTCAGGCGATGTCGCACCACTTCCAGGGTCTGATCATCTTCGGCGTCGGCCTGGCGCTGACCAGTGGCTCGCTCTACACGCTGCACCACTGGACGCCCGACGCCGCGGTGCACCTGGAACTGCTGGTGCTGGTGATCGCCAACCTGGTCGCCACCCTGCTGCGCTTCGTCGGCCTGCGCTGGGTGTTCCGCAACGCCGGCAAGCATCCCGTGCCCGATCCGGTCCGATGACCGTGATCTTCCCTGCGCCGCAGGCGCTTCCGAACGACGGCTTCCGGCTGGTGCGGGTCGACTTTCGCGGCCGCTGCCACCCCGAACACGGCGACCTGCCGTTCTGGACCGCTCCCGCCGACATCCACACCGATCGAGCCGACCGAGGAGGCGACCGATGACCGCGACACTGACCGAGCCCCGGCTCGCCCCACCCCCGGCCGAGGCGCCCGCGGCCCGCACCGGCCGCCGGGAGTACCTGGCGCTGGCGGCCCTGCTGATCGGCACCGCCCTCGCCTACCTCTGGAACCTGTCCGCCAACGGCTGGGCCAACTCCTTCTACGCGGCCGCCGTGCAGGCGGGTTCGGTGTCGTGGAAGGCCATGTTCTTCGGGTCCTCCGACGCGGCCAACTCCATCACCGTGGACAAGACGCCACTGTCGTTGTGGCCCATGGAGATCTCGGTGCGGATCTTCGGCCTGCACAGCTGGAGCATGCTGCTCCCGCAGGCCCTGCTCGGCGTGGCGTCGGTGGCGCTGCTGTGGGCCATCGTGCGCCGCAACTTCGGCGCGAGCGCCGGCCTGCCGGCCGGCCTGGTGCTGGCGGTGACTCCCATTGCCGCCGTGATGTTCCGGTTCAACAACCCGGACGCCATGCTGGTGTTCCTCATGCTGGCCGCGGCCTGGGCCATGACCCGCGCGGTGGCCGACGGCCGCTGGCGCTGGGTGCTGCTCACCGGCGCGTTCATCGGGCTCGGCTTCCTGGCCAAGCAGTTGCAGGTGCTGCTGGTGGTGCCCGCGCTGGCGCTGACCTACCTGATCGCGGGCCCGCCCGAACTGGGCAAGCGGATCGCGCAGCTGTTCGGCGCGGCCGCGGCCATGGTGGCGGGCGCGGGCTGGTGGGTGCTGGTGGCCGAACTGTGGCCGGCCTCGGACCGCCCGTACTTCGGTGGCTCGCAGCATAATTCGATCATCGAGCTCACCCTGGGCTACAACGGCCTGGGCCGTCTCGACGGCAATGAGCGCGGCAGCGTCGGCGGTTTCGGCGGCGGTGGCGGCGAGCAGATGCCGGCCGGTGGCGGCGGCATGTGGGGCACGCCCGGCATCGGGCGGCTGTTCGAACCGGCGCAGGCCGGTCAGATCGCCTGGCTCATCCCGGCCGCCCTGGTGCTGCTGGTGGCGGGAATCGCCTTGCGCGGCAAGCTGACCCGCACCGATCCGCAGCGCGCCACGCTCATCCTGTTCGGCGGCTGGCTGGTCGGCACCGGGCTGGTGTTCAGCCTGATGAAGGGCATCTTCCACCCCTACTACACGGTGGCGCTGGCCCCGGCGGTGGCGGCGCTGATCGGCGCGGGCTCGGTGCTCGCCTGGCAGCACCGCGACCGGCTGTGGGTGCGCCCGGCGGCGGCCCTGGCACTCGGCCTGACCACCGCGACAGCGTGGATCTTCCTGTCCCGCAGCACATCCTTCGTGC
Source organism: Nocardia niigatensis NBRC 100131 (assembly GCF_000308655.1). Classification (GTDB taxonomy): domain Bacteria; phylum Actinomycetota; class Actinomycetes; order Mycobacteriales; family Mycobacteriaceae; genus Nocardia; species Nocardia niigatensis. The sequence continues at coordinate 48,824 of NZ_BAGC01000063.1, forward strand.
CGTGGCTGCGCTGGGTGGTGCTGGTCGGCGGCATCGTCGCGACCGTGCTGCTGCTGATCCGCCTGCCTCGCAAGGCCGCACTGGTCGCCGCGGGGGCCGCGGTCCTGGTCGGACTGGGCGGACCCATCGCCTACACCGTGAACGGACTGGCCACCGCGCATCAGGGCCCGATGCCCTCGGCGGGGCCCGCGGTCCGCGGCGGCTGGGGTCCGGGCGGCCCGCACGGCGGCGGTGATCGGCCGGGCGGGCGGCCCGGCGCCGGGAACGGCAACTGGAACGGCATGCCCGGCGGGCAGCCGGGCGGCGGCCAGCACGGCATGGGCATGAATCACGGCGACACCCCGGCCGGCGGCGCCACCGGAAACGAGGGCGGTCCGGGCGGATTCGGCGGCGCCGCGGGCAACATGATGATGGCGAGCAACCCGAGCGACAAGGTCACCGCGCTGCTGAAGGCCGACGGCTCCGACTTCACCTGGGTGGCGGCCACCGTCAGCTCCAACTCGGCGGCCGGATTCCAGCTGGCGACCCAGTTGCCGGTCATGCCGATCGGCGGGTTCAACGGCAGCGACCCGTCGCCGACGCTGGCCCAGTTCCAGGAGTACGTGCAGGTCGGCCGGATCCACTACTTCATCGCCGGCAGTCAGATGGGCGGTGATCGCGGCGGCGACGGCGGCGCCCAGAGCCAGAGCTCACAGATCACGGCGTGGGTGAAGGAGCACTTCAACTCCCAGGACGTGGACGGCATCACCCTCTACGACCTGACCGCACCGAAGACCACATAACCGGCAGGCTTGCCACCGCCACCACAGGACCGAGCGCCCGGACCCGATAGGGACCGAGCGCTCGGTTCTTTACACGATGGCACCGCGCTTTCCGTATGCGGCACAGCGCTTCTCGCTACCATCGATGTGACGATCGTCACTATTCAGGGAATCCGCCATGAGCACGCCGCATCCCCTCAGCGATGAGCATCGAGAAGCCTTCTGGCGCCGGGCAGGATGGGATCCGATCCTGCCGGCCGCCGAACGTGAGGCCATAGAACGCCGCTGGGACGACGAATCTATCCGTCTGGCAGAGGTTTTCGGCTTCTGATCAGCAGGTCAGAACCCGAAGGATCCGGTGCTGGGCTTGCCGCCGCCGGTTCCGGGATCGGTCGACACGTCGGCCACGTTCACCACCTTGGTGGTCGACGAGGCGGCCACGCCGGTACGGCCGGAGAAGTTCGCGCCGATGGTGTACGCGCCCGCCGCACCCGGGGTCCACACGATCGTGGCCTTGCCGGTCGCGGCGACGGGGATATCGCCGAGCACCTGGTCGCCCGCCTTGAACTGGATGGTGCCGCCGGCCGCCGCCGGTGACACCGTCGCCTCCAAGGTGACGGCCTTGCCGACCTGGGCTCCGGTCACATCGGTGAGCACGGTGGTCGACACCGCGTCGCTGGACACCGTGATGGCCGGGCCCTTGTCCGTGTAGTTGCCGCTGCCGAGGGAGCCGCTGTAGTTCATGGAGGTCGGCAGCGCGGTGTCGCGGGCGCAGTTGACGCCCACCGTGTACTGCACCTCGAAGGTCTGCGATTTCGGCGAGATGTTCGGGTAGACCGGGTATTTGACGATGCTGAACGAGGCGCTGACCGCGGTCGGGTTCGAGGTGTCGATCTGGACCTGGTCGCCGCCCATCTTCGCCGAGCCCGCGACCGGAGTCAGGCAGGCCGGATGCTGGTCCTGGATGGAGTAGATGTACTCCACCGGGATGCCGGTCCGCTCGAACATCGTCGAGACGGTCACGACCTCGCCTGCGATCGGATTGGTGTCCGACACGGTCCGGGTGAACTTGCTGTTCCCATCGGTCCAGGTGACCGTTCCCGACGCGGCCGTCGCCGTGCCGGGCATCGCCGCGATCGCGAAACCGGCCGCCGCCGCGAACGCGGCCACCGCGCCGCCCGCCCGCTGAATTCTGTTGTCGAGCATCGTTTCTCCCACATTCACGGGGTGTCCCTCGACGTCATCGCCGAGGCGCTGAGGCACACCGATCGGCGAGCATTACATCACGATCGAGCCCCCCGCAGACCCAATTCCGAAATGAACGTGAGTCAGAATTTGAGATCGATCGGCTACCGCTGAGCGATCACCGCGTTCAGCGGGTCGCGGACAGGGCGGTGTGGAGAGTGGCGGCCCACTGCTGGACGATCTCCTTGCGGCGCAACGAGTCGTCGGTGAGGACGTCGGCCAGGCCGAGGCCGCGAGCCAGGTCCAGGGTGGCCTGGACCAGGTGGTGGGCCACCGGGTCGGCGTCGTCCACCCCGAGGGCTTCCACCGCCATGCGATGGGAGATGCGGCCGAAGCGGGCCTCCATGGGGACGATGCGCTCGCGGAGCACCGGGTCGGCGGCGGCGTGGGTCCACACCTGCAGCGCCGCCTTGAAGATGGGGGCGGTGTAGGACTCGACCAGACCCGCGACCACCGCCTCGGTGCGGGCGACACCCTCGGCCACCTCGGCGATCGCGAGGGCGTCGGCCTTGGACTGGTCCATCCGAGCCTCGAACATGTACTCCAGCGCGGCGGTGATCAGATCTTCCCGGGTGGGGAAATGATGCTGGGCGGCACCACGCGACACCCCGGCCCGCTCGGCCACCACGGCGACCGTGGCGGCCGCCCAGCCCATCTGGGCCAGACAGTCGATGGTCGCCTCCAGCAGCCGCTGCCGGGTGGCCCGGCTGCGGTCCTGCTTGGGTTCGTGGGGTGTCGCCATGGTTGCCTATTCTGCCCAGCTCGCGGGGCGGCGCTGCAGGAAGGCCGTCATGCCCTCGATCACCTCGGGGGTGCCGAAGTAGCTCGCCGAACGTTTGGCCAGCTCCTCGGCCCGCAGGTCGAAGGCCGCCAGCAGCTCGGCATTGACCAGTCGCTTGGCCTCGGCCAGGCCCTGCGGGGCGCCCTTGCGCAGTTCCGCGCGCAGGCGCGCCACTTCGGCCGCCGGATCGTCGGCGGCCACGGTGACCAGCCCGACCCGCTCGGCCTCGGCGGCGTCGAAGGTCTCGCCGGTCGAGAAATAGCGCGCCGCCGCCCGGGCGGACATGCGCGGCAGCAGGGTCAGCGAGATCATGAACGGGGCCAGCCCGATCCGCACCTCGGTGAGCCCGAAGCTGCTGTCCCGCCCGGCGACGACCAGGTCGCAGGCGGCGATGATGCCCATGCCACCCGCGCGCACATTCCCGTTGACCTGCGCCACCACGGGTTTGGGCATGACGAGGATGTCGCGCAGCACCGAGATCATCCAGCGGGTCCGCATATCGGCGGCGGCCGCCGGATCGGCGTCCACCGCCTCCTTGAGATCCGCTCCGGCACAGAAGGTGTTGCCGGTGTGGGTGAGCACCACGCCGCGCACGGCATCGTCGGACGCCGCCCGCTCCAGGCCCGCCAGCAGCTCGGTCACCAGTTTCGACGACAGGGCATTGCGGTTGTGCGGGGAATCCAGTGTGAGCGTGGCGAATCCGTCCGCCACCTGGTAGCGGACGAACGGCCCCTGGTGCGCGTCGGCCATCAGTAGGACCTCGGCAGACCCAGCGAGTGCTGCGCGACGAAGTTGAGGATCATCTCGCGGCTGACCGGGGCCACCCGCGCGATGCGGGCGGCGGCCAGCATGCCGGCCAGGCCCACGTCGGAGGTCAGGCCGGAGCCGCCGTGGGTCTGGATCGCCTGGTCCAGCGCCTTGATACTGGCCTCGGCCGCAGCGTATTTCGCCATATTGGCGGCCTCGGCCGCGCCGAAGTCGTCACCGGAGTCGTAGAGGAACGCGGCCTTCTGCATCATGACCTTGGCCAGTTCCAGCTCGATCTTCACCTGCGCGAGCGGATGCGAGATGCCCTGGTGCGAGCCGATCGGCGCGCCCTTCCACACCGCGCGTTCCTTGGCGTAGGCCACCGCCCGGTCGATGGCGTAGCGGCCCATGCCGACCGCCATGGCCGCGCCCATGATGCGCTCGGGGTTCAGGCCGGCGAACAGCTGCGCGATGGCGGCGTCCTCCTGGCCGACCAGGGCGGTGGCGGGCAGTCGCACATCGTCGAGGAAGAGCGTGAACTGGTTGTCCGGCTCCAGGATGTCCATCTCCTGCTTCGTCTTCACGAAGCCGGGGGTGTCGGTGGGCACGATGAACAGGGCGGGCTGCAGGTTGCCGGTCTTGGCGTTCTCGGAGCGGGCCACGATGAGCACCGCCTCGGCCTGGTCCACGCCGGAGATGAAGATCTTGCGGCCGTTGAGGATCCAGTCCTCGCCGTCGCGGCGGGCGGTGGTGGTGATCTTGTGCGAGTTGGAGCCTGCGTCCGGCTCGGTGATGCCGAAGACCATCTTCGACGAACCGTCGGCCAGCTTGGTCAGCCAGTGCTGCTTCTGCGCCTCGGTGCCGTACTTGGTGATGATGGTGCCGCAGATGGCCGGGGACACCACCATGAGCAGCAGGCCGCAGCCCTGCGCCGCCAATTCCTCTTGGACCAGCGCGAGTTCGTAGATGCCCGCGCCACCGCCGCCGTACTCCTCGGGCAGGTTCACGCCCAGGAAGCCGAGCTTGCCGGCCTCGTCCCACAGCTCGTCGAAGGGCTCGTTGCGGCGGGCCTTGGGACCGGCGTAGTCGCGGAAGTTGTACTTGGCGGCCAGCTTGGCCACCGCGGACCGCAGCGCCTTCTGCTCGTCGGTCTCGATGAAACTCATTGCCTACTCCTGATCTTCGCTGTGGACCACGGCGAGTACCGCGCCGACCTCGACCTGGCGGCCGGCGGAAACGTTCAATTCGGTGAGCACGCCCGCGACGGGGGCGGCAATGGTGTGCTCCATCTTCATCGCCTCCAGCCACAGGATCGGCTGGCCCTTCTCCAGCCGGTCGCCGACGGCCGCGCCCACGCGGATGACCGCGCCCGGCATCGGGGCCAGCAGCGAGCCCTCGGCCACCTGGTCGGCCGGGTCCTCGAAGCGCGGAAGCCGGCGCACGGCCACCGGGCCGAGCGGGGAGTCCACCGTCACGAGGTCGCCGTAGCGGGCGATCTCGAAGCGGCGGCGCACCGGGCCGCGCTCGCCGGGCACCTGGAGAATCACCAGATCCGGTGTGGCCTCCAGCAATTCGAGCCCCTCGAGGCCCTCGACCTGGAGACCCGCCCGGGTGAGGCGGTAGCGCACCTCGTGCTTGCCGGTCAGGCGCGACTCGTAGGACTTGGACTGGGCCTGCGAGGGCAGGTTGCGCCAGCCGCTGGGCAGGCCACGGCCGACCCGGGCCGCCCGCCGATTGGCAGCGGCGTCGGCGAGCGCGGCGGCCACGATCGACAGCTGCTCGTCCGCCTCGGAAACCAGAGGCGCGGAGAGCTTTTCGAGGTCGTGGGTGGCGAAGAAGGCGGTATCGGTCTCGCCCGCCAGGAAGGCCGGGTGCCGCAGCACACGGACCAGCAGGTCGCGGTTGGTGACCAGGCCGTGAATCTTGGCCCGCTGCAACGCGCTCGCCAGCAGATGCGCCGCCTCGTCGCGGGTCTCGGCGAAGGAGATGACCTTCGACAGCATGGGGTCGTAGTGCACGCCGACCACGGAGCCGTCCACCACGCCGGTGTCCAGGCGCACGCCCGGCTCGGTCAGGACGGTGAATTCGCCCAGCGTGCCGGGGATGTCGAGCTTGTGCACCGGGCCGGACTGGGGCTGCCAGTCGTGGGCCGGATCCTCGGCGTAGAGGCGCACCTCGATGGAGTGGCCGCGCATCTCCGGCTGCCGCGCGGGCAGCGGGCGACCGGCGGCCACCTGCAGCTGCAGACGGACCAGGTCCAGGCCCGTGACCTGCTCGGTGACCGGATGTTCCACCTGCAGACGGGTATTCATCTCCAGGAAGAAGAAGTCGCCCTGCTCGTCGGCCAGGAACTCGACGGTGCCCGCGCCCTCGTAGCCGATGGCCTCCGAGGCCAGCCGGGCCGCCTCGAACAGCCGCGCCCGCATCCCGTCGATCTTCTCGACCAGCGGCGAGGGCGCTTCCTCGACGACCTTCTGGTGACGGCGCTGGATCGAGCACTCGCGCTCGCCGACCGCCCACACGGTGCCGTGGGTGTCGGCCATGACCTGCACCTCGATGTGGCGGCCGGTCTCCAGGTAGCGCTCACAGAAGACGGTCGGATCGCCGAAGGCGGACTGGGCTTCCCGCTGCGCGGCCTCGATCTGACCGGTCAGCTCGGACAGTTCACGCACCACGCGCATGCCGCGACCGCCACCACCGGCGGACGCCTTGATCAGCACCGGCAGCAGGTCGGCGGTGACCTCGTCGGGATCCAGCTGCTTCAGGACGGGGACGCCGGCGGCGTCCATCATCTTCTTGGACTCGACCTTGGAGCCCATCTGCTCGATGGCCGCGACCGGCGGACCGATCCAGGTCAGCCCGGCGGCCTGCACTGCCTTGGCGAATTCGGCGTTCTCGGACAGGAATCCGTAGCCGGGGTGGATCGCGTCGGCACCGGCGGCCAGCGCGGCCTCGATGATCAGCTCGGAGCGGAGATAGGTTTCGCCAGGTGTGTTGCCCGGCAGGCGAATCGCGGCGTCGGCCTCGGCCACATGCGGTGCGTTCGCGTCGGCGTCCGAGTAGACGGCGGTCGTCGCGATACCCATCCGACGACACGTCGCGAACACGCGCCGCGCGATCTCGCCACGGTTGGCGACCAGAACGTTGGTGAGCCCACCCGTCGCTCCGCCGCCACCCCGGTGGAAATCGCTTCGCGATACTGTCATTTCTGGCCTCACATCCGGAAGACGCCGAAGCCCTCGGCGCCCTTGATCGGGGAATTGTGGATGGCGGACAGGGCCATTCCCAAGACCGTGCGGGTGTCACGCGGGTCGATGACGCCGTCGTCGTAGAGCCGGCCCGACATGAACATGGGCAGCGATTCGGCCTCGATCTGCGCCTCGATCATGGCGCGCAATCCGGCGTCCTGCTCCTCGTTGAACGGAATACCGCGCGCCTCGTTGGCGGCCCGGCCCACGATGGAGATGACGCCCGCCAGCTGCGCACCGCCCATGACGGCGGATTTGGCGCTGGGCCAGGCGAATACGAAGCGCGGGTCGTAGGCGCGCCCGCACATGCCGTAGTGGCCAGCGCCGTAGGAAGCGCCCATCAGCAGCGAGATGTGCGGCACCTTCGAATTCGACACCGCGTTGATCATCATCGCGCCGTGCTTGATGATGCCCTTCTGCTCGTACTCCTTGCCGACCATGTAGCCGGTGGTGTTGTGCAGGAACAGCAATGGCGTGTTCGACTGGTTCGCCAGCTGGATGAACTGGGTGGCCTTCTGCGCTTCCTCGGAGAACAGCACGCCGCGCGCGTTGGCGAGAATACCGACCGGATAGCCGTGCAGCTCCGCCCAGCCGGTGACGAGGCTGGAACCGTAGAGCGGCTTGAACTCGTCGAAATCGGAGCCGTCCACCACGCGGGCGATGACCTCACGCGGGTCGAACGGGATCTTGAGGTCGCCCGGCACGATGCCGAGCAGTTCTTCCTGGTCGTACAGCGGTTCGATGATCTGATCGACCGGACGAGCCGCCGGCCCCTGCTTCTGCCAGTTCAGGCGCTTCACGATGGATCGGCCCAAGCGGATCGCGTCCTGCTCGTCAACGGCCAGGTAGTCGGCCAGACCCGAAGTGCGGGCGTGCATTTCGGCGCCGCCCAGCGACTCGTCGTCGGACTCCTCGCCGGTGGCCATCTTCACCAGCGGCGGGCCGCCGAGGAACACCTTGGAGCGCTCCTTGATCATGACCGTGTAGTCGGACATGCCCGGGATGTACGCGCCGCCGGCGGTGGAGTTGCCGAAAACCAGTGCGATGGTCGGGATTCCGGCCGCGGAGAGCCGGGTCAGGTCCCGGAACATGCGGCCGCCGGGAACGAACACCTCTTTCTGCGTGGGCAGATCCGCGCCACCGGACTCGACCAGGCCGATCACCGGCAGCCGGTTCTCCAGCGCGATGTCGTTCATGCGCAGGTTCTTGCGCAGCGTCCACGGATTGGAGGTGCCGCCGCGCACGGTCGGATCCGGCGCGACGATCATGCACTCGACGCCCTCGACGATGCCGATGCCCGCGATCACGCTGGCGCCCACATGGAAATCGCTGCCCCAGGCGGCCAGCGGGGCCAGCTCCAGGAAGGGCGAGTCCTCGTCGATGAGCAGTTCGATGCGCTCGCGCGCGGTCAGCTTGCCGCGCTTGCGGTGCCGCGCCATCTTGTCCGGGCCGCCGCCCGCGATGTTCTTGGCGTACTCGGCCTCCACCTCGGTGAGCTTGGTGGTCATGGCCTCGGCGGCGGCCTGGTAGTCCGCCGAATTCGGGTCTACGGACGTGCGCAGAATACTCAAGACTGGAACCCCAATCGCTTGGCCGCGAGGCTGGTCAGGATCTCGTTGGTGCCGCCGCCGATACCGAGGATGCGGACATCACGATAGTGGCGCTCGACCTCGGACTCACGCATGTAGCCGAGGCCGCCGAAGAGCTGGACCGCCTGGTGGGCAACCCATTCCGCGGTCTCCACGGCGGTGTTCTTGGCGAAGCACACCTCGGCGATCAGGTCGGTCTCGCCGCGCGCGGCGCGCTCGGCCAGGTGATGGGTGTACACCCGGGCGACATCGATGCGGCGCGCCATCTCCGACAGCGTGTTCTGCACGGCCTGCCGGCTGATCAGCGGGCGGCCGAAGGTCTCGCGGTCCCGGCTCCATTGCAGCGTCAGGTCCAGGCAGCGCTGCGCGTGCGCGTAGCCCTGCACGGCGAGGCCGACCCGCTCGCTCACGAAAGCCTGGGCGATCTGCGCGAATCCGCTGTTCTCCGGACCCACCAGGTTCGAGACCGGCACGCGCACATCGACATATGACAGCTCGGCGGTATCCGAGCACAGCCAGCCCATCTTCTCCAGCTTGCGGCTGACCGTGAACCCGGGCGTGCCCTTCTCCACCACGAGCAGCGACACCCCCGCCGCGCCCGGACCGCCGGTCCGCACCGCGGTCACCACGAAATCGGCCCGCACACCCGAGGTGATGAAGGTCTTGGACCCGTTGACGATGAAGTCGTCGCCGTCGCGCACCGCGGTCGTCCGCAGATGTCCGACATCCGAACCGCCACCCGGTTCGGTGATGGCCAGCGACCCGATCTTCTCGCCCGCCAGCGTCGGCCGTACCCAGCGCTCGATGTGCTCGGCATTGCCGGAGGCGATGAGGTGCGGCACCGCGATACCGCAGGTGAACAGGGAGGCGAACAGGCCGCCCGAGCCGCCCGCGTAGTGCATCTCCTCGGCCACGATGGCCGCGTCGATGCCGTCGCCGCCGGAACCTCCTGCGGATTCGGGGAACTGGATGCCCAGCAGCCCCAGCGCGCCGGCCTTCTTGTGCAGCTCGCGCGGGATCAGCCCCTCACGTTCCCACTCGTCCAGGTACGGCAGCACCTCCCGCTCCGCGAAACCGCGTACGGTGGCGCGTAATTCGCGCCGCTCGGGCGTCGTCCAGGGATTCACGTACTCACTCATGGCAGCAGCTCCACAGGGATCTCGATGTGCCGGGCCCGCAGCCATTCCCCGAGCCCCTTGGCCTGCGGATCGAAACGGGCCTGATAGGCCACACCCTCCCCGAGCAGACCTTCGACAATGAAGTTCAGCGCCCGCAGGTTCGGCAGCACGTGCCGGGTGACGGGCAGTTCGGCGGTCTCCGGCAGCAGGCGGCGCAGCTCGTCGACGGTCAGCGTGTGCGCCAGCCAGCGCCACTGCTCCTCGGTGCGCACCCAGACGCCGATATTGGCATTGCCGCCCTTGTCGCCGCTGCGCGCCAGCGCGATCGTCCCCAGCGGGACGCGGCGGGTCGCGCCCGCCGGAAGCGGCTGCGGCAGTGCCGGTTCCGCGACCGCGTCCAGGTCCTGGGTCTCCCCGGCCGGCGCGATGGCCACCTCGGTGCCGTCCGCCAGGACCGCGGTGTGCGGAATCTCCTTGGAATCCACGTATCCCGGCGTGAACACCCCGTACGGACCGCCGTTGCCGGGCGGGGCGGTCAGCGAGAAGCCGGGGAAGCTGGCCAGCGCCAATTCCACGGCGACACTGGAGAACGCGCGCCCGACCTTGTTCGGATCCGGGTCGCGGACCACACAGCGCAGCAGCGCGCTGGCCTGCTCCTCGGTGTCGGCGTCGGGCCGGTCCAGCCGGGCCAGGGTCCACTCCAGCTCGGCGGGCCGCGCCGGCAGCCAGGACTCCAGCTGGCGTTGCGCCAGGGCGGCTTTGGCCTCGATGTCCAGGCCGGTGAGGATGAACTCCATCTCGTTGCGGAAACCGCCGATGGTATTGGTCGACACCTTGGTCCGCGGCGGCGGCGCCTCGCCGGTCACGCCGCTGAGCAGCACCCGGTCCGGGGCCTGCTGGCTCACCTGGATGGTGTCGAGTCGCGTGGTGACATCCGGTCCGGCGTAGCGCGCGCTCTGGATCTCGTACATGAGCTGCGCCTTCACCGTGTCCACGGTGACCGCGCCGCCGGTGCCCTCGTGCTTGGTGATGACGCTGCTGCCGTCGCGTCGCACCTCGGCGATCGGGAAGCCCGGCCGCACCAGATCGGCGATCTCGGTGAAGAAGGCGAAGTTGCCGCCGGTGGCCTGCGTGCTGCACTCGATGACGTGCCCCGCCACCACCGCACCGGCCAGCGCGTCGTAATCGCTTCGGTCCCAGCCGAAATGCGCGGCCGCGGGTCCGACCACCACCGAGGCGTCGGTGACCCGGCCGGTGACCACGATGTCGGCGCCCGCGTTCAGGCATTCGGCGATGCCCCACGCGCCCAGGTAGGCGTTCGCGGTGAGCGGTGCGCCCAGCCCGAGTTCGCCGGCCCGCGCCAGCAGGTCGTCACCGGTCACGTACGCGACTTTCGGTGCGAGACCGAGCTTTTCGGCCACCTCGCGCACCCGCTGCGCCAGTCCGGCCGGATTCAGTCCGCCCGCATTGGCGACGATCTTCACCCCGGACTCGAGGGCCAGCCCCAGGCTCCCCTCCAGCTGCTTCACGAAGGTCTTGGCGTAGCCCAGGTTCGCGTCCTTCATACGGTCGCGGCCCAGGATCAGCATGGTGAGCTCGGCCAGATAGTCACCGGTGAGCACGTCGAGCTGCCCGCCCTCGAGCATCTCCCGCATAGCGCTGAGCCGATCCCCGTAGAACCCGGAACAGTTGCCGATCCGAATCAGATCCGGAGTGTCGGCGAGCTGACTCATGGGTGGCCTCCCTGTACCCCTGCGCTGCCACAGCGCGGTCGGCGCAGCCTCGATGCTGCGGTCGGTTACAGGGTCACATCGGGTCCGAAAAAAATCAAGCCCGCGTGCTTGTTATTTATTGAATTCGCAGGTCGGAACCGGATCGCGGGTCGCCGGCAACCTTCAGGCAGACTGAACGGGTGCCCTCCGACGTCACCGCCATCGTGCTGCTCGCCCTCGCCGGATTCCTGCTCGGCGGGGCGTACTCGCTGTTCAGGACCTCGCGCCCACTGGCGATCGGGCTCGCCGTCTGCGGCGTGCTCGCGGCCGTGGGCGCGGTGCTCTGGATGACCAATTGACTTCGGCCCCTCGGTGGCTTCCCCTGAAACCCCCTCTCGAGCCCGGCAGATCGCTACTCCGGTTCGAGGCGGAAGATGCGGAGATCCTCCGGGACGCCACTGAGGGGAGCGGCGAAAAAGCTGCGGCGGTAGGGCTTTACGCCCAGACCCAGCTCTTCCAGAGTCTCCGGGCCCAGCGAGTCGAGAGTCGCGCCGGAGATCATGGTGTTGCCATTGCCGCCCGCCTCCATGACGCGGGCCGCGATGTTCACGTCGATGCCGAGCCAGTCGCCGCCGATCTCGCGCGGGCTGCCGGTGTGCAGCCCCAGGCGCATCTGCGGGCGATAGCCGTCCACCGACACCGCCGACAGGTTCTCCTTGGCCGCCACCGCCGCCCGTACCGCCCGGTCCGCGGACGGGAACACGGCCATGACGCCATCGCCCATGCGCTTGACCACCTGGCCGCCACGATCCACGATGGGCGGCTCGATGGCCTTGGCCACCCGCCGCAGCAGATCCAGGGTCACCTCGTCCCCGGCTGCCAGCGACCAGCTCGAGAAGGCCACCAGATCGGTGAACATGATGGTGATCTCCTGCGCGCCGCGGCCCCTGCCGACGCGCTCCAGCATGGCCTGCCAGACCTGTAGCGCGCCCAGCCCCAATTCACGTGCGGCACTGGGGGAATCGCCGACCAGCTTGTCCGCGGCCCGGGCCACCGCGCGTGCGCCGCCCGGCCCGGAGACCGAGAGCGGATCACCGAAGGCCGGATCGCCCGGCAGGCTCTCGCGCGCCTTGCGGATGGCGCCGATGATGTCGCCGCGCTGATTGGCGGCCGAAACGATGGCGGAGAGCTGCCCGGGGAAACGGCCACGCCGCCGGCCCGGCTGGGACTCGGTCTCCTCGTCGGGGTCCTCGGACAATTCAGCGGGAATCAAGGGGATGGCCACATCCGGGTCGATGCGGGGTTGCCGCGCCCGGCCTCCGGCCGCGTCGCGCGACCGGTTGCGATCGGTTCCCAGTCCGTCCGTGCGGTTCGCGTCGGAGGCGCGTTCACCGCCGTCGGAGGGTCGTTCGCTCACGCCCAGAGCGTATCTCAGCGTTACGTCGTGGGATGGATCAACGATTGCCACCTGACACCTCCCGATCGGTGCTAGCGGCCACATCATTGGACCCGCCGAAGGTTTGAGTGTTTTGGTTGCCAAGTCGATGCTACCGACCGTCCAGTACGGCGGCCAACCGATCCGAGCCGGGTGCAAACGTTAGCTGGACCACACTTTCGAGCCCTATGACATCGGCCCGATACGGATATCCGTATCGGGCCGATGCTCGCCGCCGTGCCGGGCAGTGGCCGGCGGCTCCCGGGCAGGGTCTGTGTGCGTCGCGGTTTTACGCGTCGCGCTTATTTACCACGAACAGCGCGGCCGCGAAGATCAATGCCACAAAGATCGCGAAGTAGATCAGGCCGCCCCACGGACCCCAGTGCCAGTACGACGACTTGGCGTCCACGGTCCCCAGGAACAGGCCCGCGTTCTGAAAGGGCAGCAGCACCTGGATCTCCCGGCCGATCTTGCCGAACGCGCCGACCATGGGCTCGAGGATCACCGGCCACACGATCAGCAGCGACAGCGCGCCCGCCGACTGCCGGATCAGCGTACCCACCCCGACCGCCAGGAAGACCACCAGCAGGATGAAAAGCGGCACGGCGTAGAAGACCCGCAGGTCACCACTGCTCAGGCTGAGATGGCTGCCCGCGTCGTGATTCACCATGACCTTGAAGATGAAGAAGCCGACAAAGGTCAGCACCGCGCTCAGCAACGCCATAGCAACTCCGATGACGCCGGCCTTGGTGAGCAGCACCGTGCTGCGGTTGGGGATCGAGAGGAAGGTGGTCTTGATGGTGCCGAAGCGGTACTCACTGGTGACCGCCAGCGCCGCCAGGATCATGACCATCAGGTAGCCGAAACCCGGAATGCCCTGGGCCAGGCCGGTGATGCCCAGGCCCGCCACCGAGTTCTCCGCGTACGGCGCGTCGGCCGGGGTCATCTTGCCCTGAGCCAGCTGATCCTCGAACACCCGCCAGGAGGCGTTCAGGGCCAGGCTGAACAGCGCCGCGATACCCAGCGCGAAAACGACCAGCAGGGCCGTGCACCAGACCGGGGACTTGGTCGAGGTGAGCTTGATTCTTTCCGCCGCGAGCACTCCCATCAGAGCGCACCTCCCATAACCTGATCGAAGCCTTCGCCGTGGTACTGCACCGCGCCACCGGTCATCCGCATGAACGCCTCCTCCAGCGAGGCGCGCTGCGGCGACAGCTCGTAGAGCGTGATGTCATTGGCGCCGGCCAGTTTTCCGACCGCGTCGCTGGTGACGCCCGCGACCACCAGGGCCGCGCCGTCCGCCTCGGCGCCGTCCTCGCGCACCGTCATGCCGTTGGAGGTGAGCAGGCTGCGCAGCTGGTCCAGCTGCGGACTACGCACGCGCACGGACTGTTCCGAGGCCTTCTCGATGAAATCCTTTGTGGTGGTGTCCGCGATGAGCCGGCCCCGGCCGATCACGATGAGATGCTCGGCGGTCTGCGCCATTTCGGAGAGCAGATGGCTCGACACCAGCACGGTGCGGCCCTCCCCCGCCAGCCGCTGCATGAACCGGCGGATCCACAGGATGCCCTCGGGATCCAGGCCGTTCACCGGCTCGTCGAACAGCAGCACCTGCGGGTCGCCGAGCAGCGCGCCGGCCAGGCCGAGCCGCTGCGACATGCCGAGGGAGAAACCGCCGGCGCTCTTGCCGGCGACCTCGGAGAGGCCGACCAGGCGCAGCACCTCCTCCACCCGGGACTGCGGAATGTCGTTGGAGGCGGCCATCCACCGCAGGTGCGAGCGCGCGGAACGATTGGGATGCACCCACTTCGCGTCCAGCAGCGCGCCGACGGTGTCGAGCGGGCGCTTCAGGTCGTGATACGGCTTACCGTCGATGAGGGCGGTGCCGGAGGTCGGTGTGTCCAACCCCAGGATCATCCGCATGGTGGTCGACTTACCCGCCCCGTTCGGGCCGAGAAAGCCGGTCACCTGCCCCGGACGGACCGTGAACGACAGGTCCGACACCGCGACGGTCTGGCCGTAGTGCTTGGTCAGGCCTCTCAGTTCGATCATGGCGACCAGTCTTCCCCATGTACCGAGCGCGCACTATCGCTAAATGGTCGCGCGTCGCTCATCCCTGAGGATGACTACGGAGCGGACCGGACTCCGGGTTCGAAATCCGGGTCGCGCATTCGCAATCCGGGCCGGGCTTCAGAATCCGGGCGACGAAGCCTGTGCCCAGAACCGCTTCGGGATACGTCCGGCCTGCCGGGCCAGCCATCCGCCCTCGACCGCGCGAGCCATGGCGGCCGCCATCAGCGCGGGCTGCCGGGCCCGGGTGACGGCGGTGGCCAGCAGGACCGCCGAGCAGCCGATTTCCATGGCCAGGGCGGCGTCGCTGGCGGTGCCGATGCCCGCGTCGAGGATGACCGGCACGCCCGCGGCGGCCACGATCATCTCGATATTGTGCGGATTGCTGATGCCCAGGCCGGTGCCGATGGGCGAGCCCAGCGGCATGACCGCGGCGCAGCCGGTGTCCTCGAGCCGCTTGGCCAGCACCGGGTCGTCGGTGGTGTAGGGCAGCACGGTGAAGCCGTCGTCCACCAATTGCTCTGCGGCGGCGACCAATTCGATGGCGTCGGGCAGCAGCGTGCGCTCGTCGGCGATGACTTCCAGCTTCACCCAATCGGTTTCGAGCGCCTCGCGGGCCAGCTGGGCGGTGAGCACGGCCTCGGCGGCGGTGCGGCAGCCGGCGGTATTGGGCAGCGGGGCGATCTCCAGCCGCTTGAGCAGATCGAGCACGCCGGTGCCGCCCGCGGCGTCCACCCGGCGCATGGCGACGGTGGTCAGCTCGGTGCCCGAGGCGACCAGGGCCTCCTCCAGCACGGCCAGGTTCTCCGCGCCGCCGGTGCCCATGATCAGCCGCGAACCGAACTCGCGGCCCGCGATGACCAGGGGTTCGAGCACGCTAGCCACCCTGCACCGCCGTCAGCACCTCGATCTCCCAGCCGCGGCCGACCGGCTCGTCCCAGCGGGACTTGGGGAACACCGCGCCGTCGATGGCCAGCGCCACGCCCTGGCACGGCAGGTCGAGACGCTGCAGCAGCTCGCGGATGGTGAGTTCATCGGGGAACACATGGTCCTCACCATTGACGGTGACGCCGACCGGAATTGCGGTCATCGAACTCCTCCTGGGTGCTGTGCATACCGAAAAGAAACGGTGCGGCGGTGGTGAACCGGCGCGGGTCCGCGGCGCGCGCCTCGGGCAGCTCGGTGTCGGCGAGCAGCGCCAGGACGGCGTCGGCGGTGACCGGGGTGTCGAGAATGCCGTTGCGGCCATGGCCCGCCGCCACGATCACCCGGTCGTCCAGGTAACCGATCAGCGGCAGATTGTCCGGCGAGCCCGGGCGCGAACCCGCGATGGCCTCGGCGAATTCGTACTCGCCGAGGCCCGGCAGCACGGCCTCGGCATCGGTGACCAGATCGCGGACGCCGGCGACGGTGACGGCACGGTCGAACCCGACTTCGTATTGTGTTGCGCCCAGGACTATCCCGTCATGCCTCGGCACGAGATATATGGGACGGCCGTGCACCCGGGCCCGGATCACCCGGGTCGGCGCGGGCGGTGCGCTGGGGCGGCGGCGCAGGCGCAGGATCTCGCCCTTCACCGGGCGCACCGGCAGGCCGGGCCACAGATCCGCGGCGGCGGCGCCGGCCGCGATCACCACCCGGTCGTGCGGCAGCCCGGCCGGGGAGCCCACCCGCTCCGCGCGGAACTCGACTCCGGCTGCGGCACAGGCGTTTCGGAGCGCGGTCACCAGGGCGCGATTGTCCACGGCCGGCTCGGCGACCGCGAGGAGTCCGGCCCGCACGCCTCGGCCCAGACCCGGTTCGGCCGCGCGCACCTCGGCGCGGTCCAGCAGCCGCAGCTCGTGGCCGCGGGCGTTCACCCAGTCGGCGATGGTGCGCAGGTCGGCGGCGTCGGCGCCGTCCAGCGCGACGGTGAGAGTCTGGTCGGCGACGAAGACGTCGGTGCCGGTGACGGCCTTCAGCTCGGCAGCGAAACCGGGCCAGCGGATCAGTGAGGCGGCGCCGAAGGCGAGGGCGGCGTCCTCACCGGGCCAGCCCTCCGAGAGCGGGGCGAGCATGCCGCCCGCCACCCACGAGGATCCGGAGCCCACGGCCGGGTCGAAGAGGGTCACGGTCCAGCCCGCTCCAGCAGCACGCCAGGCTGTCGACAGTCCGATCACACCGCCGCCGACGACGGCCAGAGTCCGCATCCGAATCCACCTAACTCGTCCCGGTATTCCCGGGACCTGCATATATGTCGCTCGAAACAGTGCGTCCGGCGGGTGCGTCGCGCCACGCCACACCGGGTGCGCTCCCTCGGGCCGTTTCGACTCGACCACCGTAGCGCGACTACCGTCGAGCCTGTGCAACCCTCCCACCCGAATCGGCCCGCCACCCCACGGGAACGCCTCGCCTCCGCGCGGCTGTACCTGTGCACCGACGCGCGCAGGGACCGGGGCGACCTGGCGGCGTTCGCCGAGGCGGCCCTGGCCGGCGGCGTCGACATCATCCAGCTGCGGGACAAGGGCTCGCCCGGGGAGAAGCAGTTCGGGCCGCTGGAGGCCAAGGCCGAACTGGGGGTGCTGGCCGAGCTGAAGGCCGCCGCCCGCCGGCACGGCGCGCTGGTGGCGTGCAACGACCGCGCCGATATCGCGCTCGCGGCCGGGGTGGACGTGCTGCACCTGGGCCAGGGCGACCTGCCGCCCTGGTACGCGCGGCAGATCCTGGGCGGGGACGTGGTGCTGGGCCGCTCCACCCACAACCGCGCACAGGCCGGACTGGCCGCGGTGGACGAGCACATCGACTACTTCTGCACCGGACCCGTGTACGCCACCCCGACCAAGCCGGGCCGCACCCCCGCGGGCATCGAGCTGGTCCGGTCCACCGCCGATTCGCACACGCAGCGGCCGTGGTTCGCCATCGGCGGCATCGACGCCCGGAGCCTGCCCGAGGTGCTGGACGCGGGCGCGACGCGAATCGTGGTGGTGCGGGCCATCACCGAGGCCGATGATCCGGAAGCCGCGGCCCGCGCCATCAAGCAGCGGATCCTGGAGAACGACCGCTAGTCAGCCGACCGGGTCGGGACCGGGTCGAGGCGGATCGGGACACCGTTCAGATTCGACATGCCCGCCAGGCGTTCCACATCGGCTGGATCGCTGGACATCAGGTCGTTCACGTTCGCGCCTCCGGCGGCGTTGGCGCGCTGCCACCCGCCGTCGTGACCCCACCCGTGCGGAATGGCCACGGTGCCCTCGGTCATGTCCTCGGTGAGGCGGGCGGTGACCTCGATGACGCCGTGCGCGGAGGTGACCCGGCAGCGGTCACCGTCGGAAATGCCCGCCACCGCCGCGTCTTTCGGGTTGATGCGGGCGGCGTGCTCGCGATCACCGCGCATGAGCGGCTCGGCATTGTGCATCCACGAGTTGTGGGATTTGAGCTCGCGCAGGCCGATGACCCGCAGCGGATAGTCCGGATCGCTGGGCCGCGGACTGAGGGTGCGCAGTTCCGCGATGATCTCGCCGGGATCCAGCCGCACCCGGCCACCCCTGTGCCGCACCACGTTCCGCAGTACCCCGGTCGCGATGCTGTCGGCCAGTACCACCCCGTGCGGGTGGCGGCGCAGCATGCGCAGGCTGATGCCCTTGCGGCGCAGGCCGAATCGGTCCCCGTAGGGGCCGGTGCGCAGGGCCAGGTCGGCCAGCAGGGTGGGGGTGGGACGGGCGGAGGCGAGGCCGGGGACGCGGCGGCGCAGGGCGCTCACCACGCGGCCGACCGGGCGGGCGGGGCCGACGGCGAAGGGCTGCACGCCGATCCGGGTCGCGATGGCGTCGATGATCCGCCATTCCTCACGCGCCTCCCCGTACGGTTCGACGACCCGCTCGGTGTACTGGGTGTACGGCGTCGGGGAGAACGCGGTGAACGGCAGCGGGATGTCGTCGCGCTCGAGGAAGGTGGTCGCCGGGAGGATGTAGTCGGCCATCCGGTTGGTGTCGTTCACATAGATGTCGATGGAAACGAACAGGTCCAGTTCGGTCAGAGCGGCGGCCAGTTCACGGCCGTTGGGCACCGAGGAGACCGGATTGCCCGCCGAGGTGAACAGGGCGCGCAGCCGGCCGGGTCCGGGGGTGGTGATCTCCTTGGCCATGATGGCAGCCGGGAAAGTGCCCAGCACATCCGGGAATCCGCCGATGCGGGAATGGTTCTTTGCGTAGCCCGCGAAACCCAGGCGGGCGCTCAGCTCGGAGACCGCCACCAGTTCCTTGCCGAACACCGAACCGCCGGGCCGGTCCAGGTTTCCGGTCACCAGGGACAGGGCGTCGATGAGAAAGGCCACCAGGGTCGCGTGCCGGCCCAGGCAGGTGCCGGTGCGGCCGTAGACGGCGGCGGAGTCGGCGCGGGCCAGATCCCGGGCCAGGACGCGCACCCGATCGGGCTCGAGGCCGGTGACCTCGGCAGTGTATTCGGGCGTGAAACGCGCGACGGCAGCACGCAATTCACGGACGCCGCTCGCCTGCCGGCGCAGCGCGTCGGCGTCCTCCAGGTTCTCGTCGAAGATGACCTGCAGCAGGGAGGCCAGCAGCCACGCGTCGCCGTCGGGGCGCACGCCGACGTGCTCGAACAGCTTGGCGGTCTCGGTGTTCCGCGGATCCACCACCACCACGCGCCCACCCCGCTTCGTGATGGCGGTGAGCTTCTCGCGGATTCGCGGCGCGCTCAGCACGCTGCCGTGCGAGACAAGGGGATTCGCGCCCAGCATGAGCAGGAAATCGGTGCGGTCCAGGTCGGGCACCGGCACAGTGGTCAAGGAGCCGTAGAGCAGCTCGCTGGCCACGAAGCGGTTGTTGATGTCCTGGGAGCCGGCCGAATACACATGTTCGAGCCCGGCGGCCAGCTGGAAACCCACCATCCACAGGGTGTGTGAATAGGAGAAGGAGGACGGATTGCCGAAATACCAGCCGAGACTGCCGATTCCGTGATCGCGGATGAGCCCGCGCAGCCGCTCGCCGATCTCGTCCAGCGCCGTGTCCCAGGAGACCCGCTCGAACTCGCCGGAGGCCGTGCGCCGCAAGGGATACAGCACCCGATCGGGGTCGTTCTGGATCTCGGTGAAAGCGATGCCCTTCGGGCAGGCGTTGCCGCGGGAGAGAGGATGGTCCTTGTCGGCGCGCAGGCGCACCAGCTTCCCGTCCTCGACGGTGGCGATCAGCCCGCAGAGGGGCTCACAGATCCGGCAATAGGTGGGGAGCTCGTGCGTTGTCACGCCTCAAGACAACACCTGGTCCAGAGTGAGGAACAACACATTTCCGGCCAAATCGGTCTGTTCCGGGGCAGATTCGGGCGCGCCGATACGGGCGGTGCGGCCGGCCCCGTCGCCCTGCCAATGCAGCCAGAGGAAGCCTTGCCCGGCCAGATCCAGGGTGCGCGGCAACGCGGCCGCCACCGCGCCGGTGTCGGCGATCCCCTCGAGACTGATGAGCGTGGGCGTGGCGCGCAGGGCGGGCCACGCGGCGGCGAAGCCCGGGTGCAGCGGCCGGTCCTCGACCTCGTCCTCGGGCACCCAGATCAGGTCCTGGCTCTCCTTGTTGCCGCGGGTGCGCAATTGGTCGGCGGCGTCGGCGATGACCGTGGTGTAGGTCCAGCCGCTGGCGGCGGTCGCGGTCACGCGGGAGCTGCGCACCCGGATGGAGCCGGGCGCGATGCCCGCTTCCTCCTCGGCCTCCCGGACCGCGGCGTGCACGCTCGTCTCGTGGGAGTCGCGGGCGCCGCCGGGCAGCGCCCAGGTGCCGCCCTGATGGGTCCACACGGCCCGATGATGCAGCAGGACCGCGGATCCCCCGCCGGCCAGCGGAGCGCGCAGCAACAACCCCGCAGCCCCGAACCGACCCCACTGGCGGGTGCCATCCGGACTCTCGGCCCAACCGTCGCCATCACCACGCATCTTCGTAATCCCATCGTCCGACCGCACGGCCGTGCACCCTCCCCGCAGGGCGGCGCACACCGCGGGGATTCCCGCGTCACAGCAGCGGTACGTCCACAATAAGCTCATCCGGCAGCAACAAGTCGGTCGTTCGATTTCGGTCAGTAGGAGGTGAGGATGGCTCGCACCGAGGAATCGGGACTCGCGGAGCTGTCCCCGCGCACCGCCGCGGCGGCCTGGCGCGAACGCTTCGCGACCACCGAACTGCGCAGTTTCGCCCAGTCCTCGCCGGCCAAGCTGATCGCCGTCGGATTGATCCTGCTGAGCCTGTGCGTGGCCGCCGGCATCGTGACCGCCACCGCGGTGACCAACCGGCAACACGCCCTGGACGTCCTGTTGGATCAGTCGGAGCCCGATGCCTATTCGGCGCAGCGGCTCTACACCTCGCTCTCGGTCGCCGACGCCTCGGCCAGTGCCGCGTTCATTTCCGGTGGGCTGGAACCGAAGCCGGTGCGCGACCGGTACAACCAGGCGGTCGGCGAGGCCGCCGCCGAACTGGTGCCCCAGTCCAATCGCGGTGACGGGGATACGGATACGCATCTGCGCAGCGGCATAGCGACCGGACTGCCGGTGTACACCGGCGTCATCGAGACCGCGCGGACCAACAACCGGGCCGGGGAGCCGGTGGGCGCGGCCTACCTGAGCGAGGCGTCCAATCTCATGCAGGGGACGCTGCTGCCGATGGCGCAGGAACTGCAAGAGCACCGGTCCGCCGCCATCACCTCCACCCAGCACACGCACGTGCGCCCGCCGTGGCCCGCCATCCTGCTGCCGCTGCTGGCGGTGGCGGCGCTGATCGCGGCCCAGTGGTTCCTGTTCCGGCGCTGGCACCGGGTGCTGAATCTCGGTCTGCTGCTGGCCACCGGGACCATGGTGGTGCTGCTGGCCTGGACGGTGATCGCGGGCTCCATCTCCGCGGTGGACACCACCCATGCCCGCGATCAGGGCAGCGTCCCTACCGCCGCGCTCACCGAGAGCCGCATTCTGGCCCAGCAGGCCCGCACCGCCGAGACCCTCAAGCTGGTGCGCCGCGACACCAGCGCCGACTACGACCGCGCCTACGACCAGGCCATCGACAAACTGCGAAACATCTTGTCCGGCTACCGAACCGACGCACCGGGAGCCGACGAGGTGAAGACCGCGGCGAGCGCCCTGGACCGTTGGCGGGCCGCCCACCAGCGCATGAACGACGCGCTGACCAAGGGCGACTTCATCGGTGCGGCCGCGGTCGCCACCGGGCCGGGCGCCAACGAGGCCACCGCCCAGACCGACGCGCTGGATCGCGCGCTCGGCGACGGCATCGCCGACACCCGGAACATGCTGCGCACCGACACCTCGCACGCCGCCCGCACGCTGGATCTGCTCGGCCCCGGAGCGCTGGTGCTGAGCACCGCGGCCGCCGTGCTGATCGCGGCCGGGCTGTGGCCGCGACTGCGGGAGTACCGATGACCCGAAGACCCGTCCGCTCCGTGACCGTCGCTGCCCTGGCCGCGGCCATCGCCTGCACGGCCGCCTGCGGGGACACCGGTCCCCCGCCGCCCGCGCCCTCGACCCGGGTGCCCAGCTATGTGGAACCGCCGCTGCCGTCGGGAGCCGTTGCGGCACAGACGCAGACGGCGCCGCCGCCGGTGGTGGCCGACTGCGGTGACCCGACCGCGAGCCTGCGCCCCAATGGCACCAAGGGCGGGCCCACCATCGACGCCATCCGGGCGCGGGGCCGGCTGCTGGTGGGCCTGGACCCGGGCAGCAATCTGTTCAGCTTCCGGGATCCGGCCAGCGGCACGCTCGCCGGCTTCGATGTGGAGATCGCCCGCGAGCTGGCCCGGGATCTGCTGGGCGATCCGGCGGCGCTGGAGTTCCGGATCCTCGGCTCCGCCGACCGCGAGCGGGCGCTGCAGGAGCACACCGTGGACGTGGTGGTGAAGACCATGACCATCAATTGCCAACGGCGGCAGACGGTCACGTTCTCCACCTCGTATCTGCAGGCGCATCAGCGGGTGCTGGCGGTACGCAACTCCGGTATCACCGGGCTCGCCGAGCTGGCGGGCAAGCGGCTGTGCGTGGTCAGCGGCACCACCTCCCTGGACCTGATCCGGCGCGAGCAGCCCGCCGCCTCCATCCTCACCGTGCCCAGCTGGGCCGACTGCCTGGTGGTGTTGCAGCAGCGGCAGGTGGACGCGGTCAGCACCGACGACACCGTGCTGGCCGGATTGGCCGAGCAGGATCCGGCCACCGAGGTCGTCGGGCCGAATCTGAGCACCGAGCAGTACGGGATCGGGATCTCCAAGGGTTCGGACGATCTGGTGCGCTTCGTCAACGGCACGCTGGAACGCATTCGCGCGGACGGGACGTGGAACCGGCTGTACCGCCGCTGGCTGCTGACCGAACTCGGCGACGCCGCCGTTCCGCCACCCCCGAGGTATCAGGACTGACGATGACCACACCGGAGCAGACCGAGGGGACGCAGGCGGTCGCGCGGACCGAGCTGACCGTGGGACCGTACTGGCCCGCGCGGACCGAGATGACCACCCGGCACGAACCGGAAGTGGACGGTGTCGAGCCCGCGGGAACCGAACCCGCCGCACGCACCGCACTCTCGCCGCGCACCGAGCTCACGCGACGCACCGAGCTCACCCAGCGCACCGACCTGACGTCGCGGACGCAATCACCCGGCGCGGAGCTACCGGCCGGCCAGCCGGAAACCCCGGTGGCGCCGAGTGTTTCGAGCGCCGAGGGCGAGCCGCGCACCCTGACCCGCCCCTCCCAGCGCACCGCCCGCATGACCCGGCCGCGCCCCGTGGTGCGGCGGCTCGGAGCCGGCCTGGTGCCGATCCCGGCGGTGGAGCCGGTGGATCCGGAAGCCGCCGTGCTCGACGATCCGGTGGTGGCCGAGGGGCGGCGGTTCTGCTGGCGCTGCGGCAAGCCGGTCGGGCGCGCCACCCCTACCCAGCCCGCCACCACCGCGGGCACCTGCCAGACCTGCGGCGCGCCCTACGATTTCCGGCCCTCGCTGTATCCCGGCGACCGGGTGGCGGGCCAGTACGAGATCCAGGGCTGTATCGCGCACGGCGGATTGGGCTGGATCTACCTGGCCATCGACCGCAATGTGAGCGACCGCTGGGTGGTGCTCAAGGGCCTGCTGCACGCCGGCGATGCCGAGGCGCAGGCGGTCGCGCTGGCGGAGCGGCAGTTCCTGGCCGAGGTCGTGCACCCGAGCATCGTGAAGATCCACAACTTCGTGGAGCACGCGGGCGCGGACGGAACGCCGGTCGGCTACATCGTGATGGAGTACGTGGGCGGCCATTCGCTACGCAATCTGCTCGATCACCATGCGCCCGAACGCATGCCGGTCAGCGAGGCCATCGCCTATCTGCTCGAAATCCTTCCGGCACTGGACTATCTGCATTCGGTGGGGCTGGCCTACAACGACCTCAAACCCGACAACATCATGATCACCACCGACCGGGTGGAACTCATCGACATGGGCGCGGTCACCCAGTTCGAGGCGTACGGGAACCTGTACGGCACCAGGGGATTCCAGGCACCCGAGATCGCGCACACCGGGCCGACGGTGGCCACGGACATCTACACCGTCGGCCGCACGCTGGCCGTGCTCACCCTGCACCTGCCGATGGAGCGGGGCGCCTACGTCGACGGCATCCCGGACCCGAAGGAGCAGCCGGTACTGGCCCGGCACCCGTTTCTCTACCGGCTGCTGCTGCGCGCCACCCACCCGGACCCGGATCACCGCTTCTCGTCCGCGCGACTGCTGGCCACCCAGCTCACCGGTGTGCTGCGCGAGATTCTGGCCGTCGAGACCGGCAACGAGCATCCGCAGCTGTCGACCCTGTTCAGCCCGCCGCGCACCAGTTTCGGCACCGGCGAGCTCATCGCGCAGACCGACGGCATCATCGACGGCACCCCGCGCGATACCCTGCTGCGGCCCGGCGCCGTGGTGGCGGCGCTGCCGGTGCCCATCATCGATCCGGGCGACCCGTCCGCGCCGCTGCTGGCCGGGGCCGCCCACCCGGAACCCCGGCACTCGCTCGACGAGCTGCGGCACGCCCGCCAGCGCGCGGCCGCCGAACCCGGTGGCGCGCCGGACACTTTCGAGCTGGAGGTGACGCTCGCCGAGGCCCGCGCGCATCTGGATCTCGACGAGCCCGCGGCGGCCCGCATGCTGCTGGCCCGGCTCACCGGCGAGCCGCTGCCGGCCGCCCCGGACTGGCGCATCGACTGGTATCTGGGCCTGACCGAACTGCTGGAGCTGGAGTACGAGCGCGCCTTCGCCCGCTTCGACGCCGTCCTGGAGGCACTGCCCGGCGAGATCGCGCCCAAGCTGGCCCTGGCCGCCACCGCGGAACTCATTCTCCAGCACTGGGATTCACCCGATCACGGAGAGTGGCGGGCCTACGCCGAGAACTACTACGCCACCGTCTGGCGCACCGACCGGGGCGTGGTGAGCGCGGCGTTCGGCCTGGCCCGCCAGCTCGCGGCGGCCGGGAACATCACCGCCGCCGTGCGCGCGCTGGATCAGGTGCCACCCGCCTCCCGGCATTACGCGGAGGCCCGGATGACGGCCGTTCTCATGCTGCTGACCTGCGCGCCGGCGCCCGAACTCGATGAGTCGACGCTCCAGGTCGCAGCGGCCCGGGTGCAGGATCTGCCGCCCGGCGAGGGGCGCGCGGCGCAGCTGCGGATCCTCACCCTGGGGATCGCGCTGGGCTGGGTGCAGGCCGGGAAACAGCCGAAGTCGGACGACGCCAAGCTGTTCGGCTCGCCGTTCACCGAGCGGGATCTGCGGCGCGGCATCGAGGCCGGTCTGCGCGGGCTGGCCCGTTCCGCACCCGAACGCGCCCACCGGTACGCGCTGGTGGATCTGGCCAACGCGGTGCGCGCCAAGTCCTGGTTCTGAGCAGTGTCCCGGATACCGGAGGAGGCCCGTGCCGCCCGCGGCGGTCACAGAGGCAGTCTGCGCACCACGGGACCGGCGAGGGAATTTCGGTCCCTACCACGGTTGTGCGTGGTGCGACACGGGTTCCGGTGGACCGGGGGGGAACCGGATCCGAGGACCACCATGCCAGGACCATCATGATGTTTTCATGAAGAGGGTTTCGTCTCAGCCGACCAGGTCGGCGGCCGCGCGGGCGATGGCGAGCTCCTCGTTGGTCGGGACCACCAGCACCGAGATCTCGGAATCGTCGGCCGAGATGCGCCGGGCCGTATGGTCTTTCGTGGTGTTCCGGTCGGCGTCGATCCGAATCCCGTAGCGCTCCAGGCCCGCCAGCGACTCTGCCCGCACCCTGGCGTCGTTCTCGCCGACACCGGCCGTGAAGGTGATGGCGTCCACCGCCCCCAGCTCGATCAGGTACGCGCCGATGTAGCGGCGCAGCCGGTGGATATAGACGTCGAACGCCAATTTCGCAGTCGGATGGCCGGTTTCGATGAGGCGGCCGAGTTCGCGGAAGTCGTTCACGCCCGCGATGCCCTTGATGCCGGAGTTCCGGTTGAGCAGGACGTCCACGTCATCCACATCCATCCCCGCCGTGCGGATGAGGTGGAAGATGATCCCCGGATCCAGGTCCCCGGACCGGGTTCCCATGACCAGGCCCTCCAGCGGCGTCAGGCCCATGGAGGTGTCCACCGCCTGCCCGGCCCGGATGGCCGAGGCCGACGCGCCGTTACCCAGGTGCAGCACAATCTGATTCAGCTCGGCGCGGTCCTTGCCGAGGAAGGCCGCCACCTGGCCGGACACGTAGTCGTGCGAGGTGCCGTGGAAACCGTACTTGCGAACGCCGTGCGCCGCGGCGATATCCGCGTCGATGGCGTAGGTCTTCGCCGCGGCC
>NZ_BAGC01000062.1 GCF_000308655.1 Nocardia niigatensis NBRC 100131
GATGGAGACAGCACGCCTAGCCGAGCGAGATCATTCGGATCTCGTGCACCGGCTCGTCCGGGCGGCACATGTCGATGGTCCGCTCCTGCCCGATCCACTCGGTCAGCTCGATGCCCTTCATGCGGTCCAGCCGGAAGTTGCGTGGTTCGTCGCGCAGCCGGCACCAGGCCAGCAGGTACCAGCCATTGGTCCCGTGCAGCAGTGCCACCGGCTCCACCTCGCGCTCGCTGAGCACTCCGGAGCGGTCCAGATATTCGATGCGCAGCACGCGCCGCGCTACCACGGCCTGTTCCACTTCCGCCGGGATCGGCATCGGCGCGACGGCCTCCGGTGACTCCAGCAGGCGCACCCGCAGCGCCAATTCTCTTGCCGCGTCGGCATTCTGCTGTGACATGGCGGCCAGGATCTTGCGCAGGGCGCTGTGCCCGGCCGCCGCGAACGGCGCGTCGTCGGAGCGGGCCACGGCGACCGCCAGCGCCACCGCCTCGGCCGCGGTGAAGTTCAGCGGCGGCAGCGACATGCTCTTCTCCAGCGCGTACCCACCCCGCCGCCCCACGTCGGCGTAGATGGGTACCCCCGACTGCTGGAGCGCACTGATGTCCCGCTCGACGGTGCGCACGCTCACCCCGTGCCGCGCCGCCAATTCCCGTGCGGTCCGCAGGCGCGGGGAGACCGCCCGCAACTCCTCGACAATCGCGTAGAGCCGATCCGTGCGGTTCACGCCCACACCGTAGCGGCGCCCACCGACAATCCGGGATCAGCGCAGTGGTTCTTCCTGGTCAGCGCCCCGACTTCCACGGCGGATCGGGCGGCACCTGATCGCCCTTCTGGTCATAGGTGTCGTTGTACTGCTTCTCGGTCTCGGGATCGTCCACCGGCTGATCACCCTTGCCCGTCGGATCCATGCTCACTGCCTTTCTCGAAAACCCTTGTCCCGCAGGCTAATCATCCGTTCATGACCGATTCGTGACGACGAACGGAAACCCCGGTCCGATCGGGGATCGAACCGGGGTTCCGAGGGTGAGCGCTACTGCCTCAGGCGGTTTCGCCCGCGGCGGCCTCCGCGCGGCGGCGGACGCGGCGAGCCGCGGCGACCATATTGCGCAGGGACGGGTCGAGCTGCCAGTGGTGGCGGGTCTTCAGACCGCCGTCCGGGTTGGCCCACAGGCGTTCCGGGGTCACGGCTTCCGCCGCGGCGGTGAGCAGTTCGTCCAGCTCGTCGATGTCCGGGATCCGGGCGGACCGAGACTCGTAGACGCCCGGGCCGACGCCGTGGGTGAGCCCGCGGCCCTCGGCACAGTCCTCCTTCAGCGCCTCCAGCACCCACTCGATGGAGCGGGTGGCGACGATGGCGGTGACGTCGGCGTCGAGTTCCTCGATGGCCTCCACCACGTCACCGCGGCTGGAATAGCCGATATGCGTGTGGATCTGGGTCTCCGGGCCGACGCCGGAGGTGGCCAGCTTGAACGCGCCGACGGCCCAGCGCAGGTATTCGGCCTGGCCCTTCTTGCGCAGCGGGAGCAGCTCGCGGATGGACGGCTCGTCCACCTGGATGATGGCGATGCCCGCCTTCTCCAGATCCACCACCTCGTCGCGGATGGCGAGCGCCACCTGGTCGGCGGTCTCGTAGAGCGGCTGGTCCTGGCGCACGAAGGAGCGGGCCAGCATGGTGACCGGGCCGGTGACCATGCCCTTGACCGGCTTGTCGGTGAGCGACTGCGCGTAGGCGGTCCACGACACCGACATGGGCTCGGGGCGCGACACGTCGCCGTACACGATCGGCGGTCGCACACACCGGGATCCGTACACCTGCACCCAGCCGAAGTGGGTGGTGGCGAAGCCGTCCAGCAGCTCCGCGAAGTACTGGATCATGTCGTTGCGCTCGTGCTCACCGTGCACCAGCACGTCGAGGCCGATGTCCTCCTGCAACCGGATGGTGGACTCGATCTCGGCTTCGATGCGCTTGCGGTACTCCTCGTAGGACAGCCGGCCCTGACCGAGGTCGTGGCGCGCCTGCCGGGCCGTCTCGGTCTGCGGGAACGAGCCCAGCGTGGTGGCGGGCACCAGCGGCAGCCGCAGCCTGGCCTGCTGCGCGGTCTTGCGCGTCTCGTAGGGCTCGCGCACCCGCATCTGCGGAGTGACGGCGTAGACGCGCTGGCGCACCGCGTGTTTCTGCTTGAAGTGCACCGAGGTCGGCTTCTTGCGCCACTTCTCCGAGGGGCCCTCGGTGAGCGCCTTGGCCAGCGAAACCACTTCCAGCACCTTCTGTTTGGCGAAGGCGAGGCGGTCGGCGACGGGACCCTCGAGCTCGTATTCGACGAGCACGTCGTAGGGCACGTGCAGCAGCGTGGCGCCGGTCGACACCACCATGTCGGGGCAGACCTGGGCGAGCTTGTTGAGGTATTCCAGCGTCACGTAGCGGTCGGCGCGCCACACATTGGTGCCGCTGATGACGCCGGCGTAGAGGCGCTTGCGCTTGATGCCGGGGATCTTCGCCAGTTCCTCGGGCACCACGCGGTAGCCGGCCAGGTCGAGTCCGATGGCCTCCACCGAAGTGCGGCACAGGATTTCGATCGCCTCACCGAAATCGCCGTACTGTCCGGTGACCAGAATGCGCGGGCGCAGCGGGGCCTTGGACAGCCGCTGGTAGGTCTTCTCGAACAGCTCCATGGTCGAGGGCGAGCGGTCGCTGGTGAAGCAGGGCTCGTCCAGCTGCACGCAGGTGGCGCCGCGCTTGGCGAGGATCTCGAACAGTTCCTCGTACACCGGGAGCAGCTTGTCCAGCAGCACCAGCTTGTCGAATTCGGTCTCGCCGGGAACGTGGCCGGTCTTGGACAGCAGCAGCAACGACAGCGGGCCCAGCACGACCGGCCGCAGCTCGATGCCGACGGCCTTGGCGCGGTCGAACTCGTCGAGCAGCGCCTCGGGATGCAGGGAGAATTCGGTGTCGGGCTCGAGTTCCGGCTGTCGGTAGTGGTAGGGCGTGTTCAGCAGCTTGACCAGCTCGAGCGGCGGCAGGTCCGGCCGCCCGCGCGCCATCAGGAAGTAGAAGTCCAAGGGGTGCAGGCCTTCTCGTTCGGCCTCGAACCGCTTGGGGACGGCGCCGAAAAGCAGCGCGTTGTCGAGAATGTGGTCGTAGAAGGAGAAGGTGTTGCCGGGGACCTGCGTCAACCCGGTCGCCGCCAGCTCCAGATACTGGCTTTCTTGAATCTCGCGCCCGACGGCCAGCAGCTCGTCGCGCGACAGCGTGCCGTGCCAATAGGACTCCAAAGCACGCTTGAGTTGCCGGTGCTCGCCGATTCGCGGGTATCCCAGGATGCTGGATCCGAAACCATCGGTGACGTTGACCATGAACGGACACTCCTTCCGAGCTGCCGGTCCCGCTCGACCTGTTTGCAGCTTATGCCCGGTTGAGGTGGACGCCGCCACAAGCCCGGCGACGCGCACCTTGGGTAAAAGACGCGCTCCCCGCCTCCCCGCGAACCCAGCGGGCGGCCGAGAGCCGTCGACGTTGGGCACCCGTGCCGCCAGTCGAGTGACCTCTCAGATTTTGGACGTACCCGGCGAGCTACCCGAACCGCACGAAATCAGTTGTCGCGTTGGGACGTGGTGCTCGCCGGGCTGAGTTCGCGATCGGCGGCAGGGAGACCTGTTAGGTACGAGGGGAGGAGGGGGAGTTGTACTGGTAGAAGCCCGCACCGGCCTTCTTGCCCAGCAGGCCCGCCTCGACCATGCGCATCAGCAGCGGCGGCGCGGAGTACAGCGGCTCCTTGAACTCTGCGTACATGGAGTCCGCGATGGACTTCACGGTGTCGAGGCCGACCAGGTCGGTGAGCGCCAGCGGGCCCATCGGGTGGGCACAGCCCAGCACCATGGCCTTGTCGACGTCTTCCTTGGTGGCGAAACCGGATTCGACCATGCGGATGGCCGAGAGCAGGTACGGCACCAGCAGCGCGTTCACCACGAAGCCGGAGCGGTCGGCGGAGCGCACGACCTGCTTGCCCAGGACGTCGGCGGCGAACTGCTCGGCGCGCTTGGTGACGGTCTCGGTGGTCTTGAGGGTGGTGACCAGCTCGACGAGCGGCAGCACCGGCACCGGGTTGAAGAAGTGCATGCCCACGACCCGCTCCGGGTTGTTCGTGGCCACGGCGATCTTCATGATCGGAATGGAGGAGGTGTTGGAGGCCAGCACCGCGTTCGGATCGGTGACGACCTTGTCGAGTTCGGCGAAGATGGCCGTCTTGACGTCCTCGTTCTCCACGACGGCCTCGACGACCAGCTGGCGGTCGGCGAAGTCGCCGAGGTCGGAGGTGAAGCGCAGCCGCCAGGCGGCCTGCTCGCGCTCGCGCTCGGTGATCTTGCCGCTGGACACCCCGCGGTCCAGCGACCGCAGGATGCGGGCGCGGCCGGCGGCGGCGAGTTCCCGGGTCTGCTCGAAGACGAGCACGTCGACGTGCGCCCGCGCGCAGACCTCGGCGATGCCCGCGCCCATCTGTCCGGCGCCGATGATGCCGACGCGCTGAATCTTTTCGCTGCTCACGTCCCGCTCCGTTCCGCCTCCCCGCAACTCTTGCGGGCGGCTGAGTGCCGTTGCCACTTCTGCATCCGTGCCTGCGTCGAGTGCCGAACCGATTTCGGTCGTACCCGGTGAGTCACCCCTACCGGTACGAAATCGGTTGTCTCGTATCGAACGCCGCCAGTCGGCCGTCGTGGCTGTGGGTGAAGGCGTCGGACTAACTTTTTCGACCCTGCGCCTTCTTAAGGTCTTCGCAAAAAACGCTATAGGAAAATGCCCTCCCCGCCGGGGCTGTCGACGGGAAGGGCGGATGAACTCCGCCGGGAGGGGGCTTGCCATCCCCTCCCGGCGGGGTTCCGGGTCCCCGGGGCGGCCGAGGTTGTGATGCGACTGCCGGCCCCGAGGGTTTTGTCCACTCCACCGCCTCCCCGGGTATTCAGCGGACGGCCGAGAGCCGTCGTCGCCATGCACCCGTGTCGGCGGTTGGGTGGCGAACCACTTTCGATCGTCCCCGGGGAGTTACCCGAACCCTCACGAAATCAGTTGCCACCGTGGGAAACTCAGTGGAACTGGCCCTCTTCGGTGGAGCCCTTCAGCGCCGCGGTCGAGGTGTTGGGGTCGACCGTGGTGGCGATGGTGTCGAAGTAGCCGGCGCCGACCTCACGCTGGTGCTTGACGGCGGTGAAGCCACGCTCGGCGGCGGCCTTGAACTCGCGCTCCTGCAGGTCGACGAAGGCGGTCATGCCCTCGCGGGCGTAGCCGTAGGCCAGGTCGAACATGCCGTAGTTCAGCGAGTGGAAGCCGGCCAGGGTGATGAACTGGAACTTGAAGCCCATGGCGCCCAGCTCACGCTGGAACTTCGCGATGGTCGCGTCGTCCAGGTGCGCCTTCCAGTTGAAGGACGGCGAGCAGTTGTAGGCCAGCAGCTGGTCCGGGAACTCGCCGCGGACGGCCTCGGCGAACTTGCGCGCGACCTCGAGGTCCGGCACGCCGGTCTCCATCCAGATGAGGTCGGCGTAGGGGGCGTAGGCCTTGGCACGCGCGATGCAGGGCTCGATGCCGTTCTTGGTGCCGAAGAAGCCCTCAGCGGTGCGGGTGCCGTCCAGGAACTCGCGGTCGCGCTCGTCCACATCGGAGGTGATGAGGGTGGCGGCCTCGGCGTCGGTGCGGGCGATGATCACCGACGGCACGTCGGCGACGTCGGCGGCCAGACGCGCGGAGGTCAGGGTGCGGATGTGCTGCTGGGTGGGGATCAGCACCTTGCCGCCCAGGTGGCCACACTTCTTCTCGGAGGCCAGCTGGTCCTCCCAGTGCACGCCGGCCGCGCCGGAGGCGATCATGGCCTTCTGCAGCTCGTAGGCGTTCAGCGCGCCACCGAAGCCGGCCTCGGCGTCGGCGACGATCGGGGCCAGCCAGTTGGCGACCGAGGTGTCACCCTCGACCTTGGCGATCTCGTCGGCGCGCAGCAGCGCGTTGTTGATGCGGCGGACCACGGCCGGAACCGAGTTGGCCGGGTACAGCGACTGGTCCGGGTAGGTGTGGCCGGAGAGGTTCGCGTCACCGGCGACCTGCCAACCGGACAGGTAGATGGCCTTCAGGCCCGCGCGGACCTGCTGCACGGCCTGGTTACCGGTGAGGGCGCCCAGGGAGTTGATGTAGTCCTCGTTGTTGACGAGATCCCAGAGGATCTCGGCACCGCGGCGGGCGAGGGTGTGCTCCTCGACGACAGTGCCCTGCAGCTTCACGACCTGCTCGGCCGTGTAGTTGCGGGTGACGCCCTTCCACCGGGGGTTGGTGTCCCAATCCTGCTGGATCTCCGCAGCGGTCTTCGGGGTGCCGACCTTCGACATCTCTGACTCCACTTCTTCGTTCGGTCTCGGTAGCCCCGCGAGTCGAACCTGGCGCCGGATGAGAGGGAGCCGGATGTTCGACCACTGCTGGAGCGGCAATTTGCAGACTTGCTAGGCCCGCGAGGTGTACTTCCACACGATGGCACACGAAAAAATATGCGTCTACCTGTTGCAAGTGTGAATACACGCTAGCTTTCGCCCGCATTTTGCTAACTCTGCAAAATTTGCTTGCGAATAGCAGCGGTGAAATCTACTTGCCAGTAGCGCTGACGTGCGGTTTTGCATAACGCCCGTACTGTTTGCGTGACGGGGGCCACCGGCACATGACGCGCCGACGGCCGTCCAGGTGTGAGCATCTTCACAGCACATTGTGATCTTGATGGTTGTGAGGCGGGCCACCGGGCGTCCATTTCAGACCATTCGGTCAGCTGGCAAATCCGAAATCTAGCATCGCTAGACAAGCTAGCTTCGGGTTGATATCGTTGCTTCAATTCCTAGCAACGCTAGACACAAGCCGAAAGAAGCCCCCGATGCTCGTCCTGACCGGCCAGTTCCTCGCCGCCCTCGCCGTCCTCGCCAATGCCGTCGTCTACGGCACCGACTGGTGCGCCGCCCTCATCACCCGGTCCGTCTATCGCCGCCTCGACGACGCCGCCGTCACCGTCAGCGCCGGCTGGGGCCACTACTACGGCGACAAGCGCATGCCGATCTTCGGCGCCGGCGGCGTCGTCACCGCCGCCCTCACCCTGATCGTCGCCGCGGTCTCGGGCCATGCCGGCGCGGCCGTCGCCGCCGCCGTCGCGCTGGTCGCGCTCGTCAGCTGGCTGGGCTTCTACGTGAAGGTCGCCAAGCCGGTGAACACCGCGCAGAAGGCCGCCGCCCGCTCCGGCGTCATCCCCGCCGATGCCCGGGCCCTGCAGGACCGGTGGGACAGCATCATCGACCTGCGGGTGGCCCTGCAGTTCATCGCGCTGTCGGGCCTGCTCGCCGCCCTGGCCCTCTTCTGATCGCTCCGGAAGTGGCGGGCCCCGCACCGAATCCGGTGCGGGGCCGAGCCGTGTTCAGTGGCTGGGCAGTGGCCGCCGGTCCCGGCTCGGCGGCAGGTGGCATCGCTCGACCGGCCGCCGGAGCTGCCGCGCGTCCTGCGCCGGATCGCCCGAGCGCTCGGAACCGTTGTCCCGCAACGCGAGCAGGCACATGGCATCGGTGACCGTGAGCCCGATCATGCCGGCGTGCAGAGCCGCGACCTCGCCGTCGAATTCCCCGCCCGGGCGCAGCAATCCGAGCAGGATCATCTCCGCGAGCACCACCCCGGCCACGGCCTGATCCCGCGTCAA
Organism: Nocardia niigatensis NBRC 100131; assembly: GCF_000308655.1. Taxonomy (GTDB): domain Bacteria; phylum Actinomycetota; class Actinomycetes; order Mycobacteriales; family Mycobacteriaceae; genus Nocardia; species Nocardia niigatensis. The sequence goes on from NZ_BAGC01000062.1 coordinate 7,704, forward strand.
CCGGCGGCTGGTCGGGAGATACGACAGCACCCACCGCCCCCGGTTCTCCTCGGGCACGTCCACCCGGAACGCGACCTCGTGGGCCACATCGCTGGTGATGAGCCATCCGAATTCCGTCACTGCCATCGATCCGATCCTCCGTTCGATTCGGACCCCGCCCCGACCCGGCACCGCCCGACACCTCCATTGGACCGTCCCGGACCGACCGGACCGCTACCCGATCGGCGCGGGATTTGTTCCCCGCCGAATCCGGCCGTGACCTGCGGGGAGCTGCCTGACGGCGGGCTTTGTTTCCCCGCGAGGGGATGATTTCTTCGCTACCGTCGATAGCGAATCAAGCTGTCTGCCAACTGAATACGGCCCGGTCCCCGATCTGCCGAGCGCGGCCGGGCGGGCGAGGAGGTCTCCGATGACTCAGGCCGCCACTTCCGCACCCGAGATCGCTCGGCTCGGCCGGTCGCTGCGGGCGATCGGGCTGAGCGACTACTGCCTGGTCGAGCCGCTGGCCGTCGAACTGATGCGGCGCGGACTGCGCCCGCGCATCGCCTGGCGCAAGGCCAACGGCCTCAATCAGCGGCAGGCCGCGGATCGGTTCAATCAGATCGCGCCCCTGGTGGATTCGGACGGGCACCGGGAACCGCGGATGAAGAACAGCCGGTTGTGCGAGATCGAGAAGTGGCCCGCCCGCACCGCGGAGGGCAACCGCTATCGGCCGCCGGCGCTGCACACGCTGGAGCTGCTCGCGCTGGTCTACAACACCACCTGGGATCGACTCATCGATATCGAGGACCTCGCGTGCCTGGCGCACGACGAGCGGGCCGCGTATCAATCCATCCGGGAACGCCTCGGGCACAACCGAATCGGGACCGGGCAGCCCTTCGTAGCCTCCTTCGACGCCTCGACGTTCGTCGGGCGGCGCGGGCCGATGGAGGAACTGCGCCGCCGGGTCGACCTGCATATCCTGGGTGACACACGCGCGCAACTGATCACGGGGGTGGCCGGGGTCGGCAAGACCGCCTTCACCCGGCAGCTGGTGGCGAGATTCGCCGATCGCTTTCCGGACGGCTCGGTGTGGCTGGAGATGCGCAGCCATGACCGGGACGCCGGATCCAACACCACCTCGCGCCTGCTGGCGTCCGCGCTGAACCAGCTGGGGGTGCGGCCACGCCTGCACGCCGACCAGGCCACGCTGCTGCGGCAGTGGCATCACGAGACGACGGGTCGCCGGCTGATCGTGGTGTTCGACGATGTGCTGGAGAGCAAGCAGATTCGGCCGCTGCTGCCGAAGTCGGCGAGCTGCTTCGTGGTGATCACCAGCCGGCGGCCGCTGACCGGCATGGTGCGGGTGAACCAGCTGGAGCTGACCCCGCTGGACCTCGACGAGGCCGAGGAGATGCTGGCCACCCTCGGCAATCTGGGCGCGGGCCACGATTCGGCGGCGGTGCGCCGGATCGTGGAGGTGGCGGGCGGGCTGCCGCTGCCGATCCGCCTGGTGGCGGGGCGGATCAGCCGGACGCCGGGCCTGCTCGATGATCTCCGCGACGAACTCGACACCCTCACCATGCTGCTGACCCTGCCGACGACGGCGCCGCGCGCCGGGCACTGCCCGGCCGAGCTGATTCTCGACAAGTTCTCCGCCGAGGACGAATCCACCCGGGACGCCTTCGCCCAGTCCTACGCACGGCTGCGCGACGAGGAGGCGCGGCGGGCGGTGCGGCTGCTCGGCTGGTTCCCGAGCGCGACGGTGTCGGCCGACGATTTCGCGGCCATGGCGCAGGCCGAGGATTCCGCCGCGAAACGCCTGCTGCAGCGGGTCTTCGAGGACGGCATGATCGATCAGCTCACCAGTCGCCCGGGCCATCAGCGCTACCGGATGCACAATCTGCTGCACCTGTACGCCCGCTGCCGCGCGGATGCCGAGAGCCGGCCCGGCGAGCGCGGCGCGGCCGTGGGCCGGCTGCTGCGGCACTATCTCGAGACCGCGAGCGAGATCGGCAAGCCGCGTCCCTTCGACACCGTGCACCATTCGGCCCCGCACGCGCGCAATCCGAACATGGCCGTCATGCAGGCCCGGCTGTGGTTCGAGGAGCGGCTCGACACCATGCTCGCGTGCGCCCGCACCGCCGAACGCACGTCGGACACCGCGCGATTCGCGGATCTGCTGGCGAGCCAGCTCGCGACACTCGGCTATTTCACCGAGAGCCGCAGCATGTTCGAGCTCGCGGGCGGGATCGACCACGCCATCGGGGACCGCGCCGCCGAGTGCGACGCCCACTTCGGGCTCGGCCATCTGCTCCGCACCATGCGCGAATATGCCAGGGCGGCTTCCTGTTTCGAGTACGCGCACCGGCTGGCGGCGGACCTCGGGGACGATGCCCGGACCGCGCGCACCCTGCTGTGGCACGCCGTCGCGCTGCGCCACCAGAACAGCTGTGACGCGGCGCGCGCCGAGGTCCGTCAGGTGCTGCGCATCGCGCATTCGCTCGACGATCTGCACCTGGAGTGCGATGCCCTGCGGGAGCTCGGGCATCTCGATCGGCTCACCGAGCAGTACGCGGCCGGGGACGAGAACTACCGGGAGGCGCACGCCATCGCGCTGCGGATCGGCGACCGCTATTGCGAGGGCTGGTCGGTGTGGGGCCTGGGCGGGATAGCCGGAGTGCGCGGCCGGCTGGACGAGGCCTGGGCGCTGTTCGAGCAGGCGTATCGGATCAGCAAGGAGATCCCGGACCCGCTGCTGCAGATCGACACCCTGCGCGGCTTCGGCCACATCCACCGCCATCGGGGCGAATTCGATGCCGCCCGGATCAAATACGAGGAGTCCCGGGCTCTCACCCGGGGAATCTCCGACGCCGACGGCGAGGCCGCCGCCTGGTGGGCCCTCGGGGAGCTGGAACGCCGCGCCGACAATCCGGCCCTCGCCCTGGTCTATCTGGAGAAGGCCCGCACCCTCTGTGAGGGCATCGACCCCGGCCGGCTGCTCAAGGTCCAGCAGACCCTGACCGCTCTCGGCAGCTGAGGCGGCGTGCTCGCGCCGGCCGGTTTGCCGGGCCACGGCCGGTCAGGCAATCCCTGATGGTCGCTTGATCAGCGAAGCCGCGCGGACGGGATTACCCTGCTCGCGTGAGTCCCGAACGCTGCGATGGAATTCTGCTCGCGGCCGGTGCCGGTCGGCGATATGGCATGCCGAAAGTGCTGGCCGAGGACGGTCGCTGGCTGCGCGGGGCGGTGGCGGCGCTGCGGGACGGCGGCTGCGCGCGAATCTTCGTGGTATTCGGGGCGACCGGGCCCGCCTACCGCGCGCCGGACGGCACCTGGCAGGTGTCGCAAATCTCGGGCATCAGCCTGCCCGCCGGAGTCCGCCCGGTCTGGGCATCGGACTGGGATCTCGGCCTGAGCGCCTCCACGCGGGCGGGCCTGGCGGCGGCCGCCACCCCCGGACTGGGTATCAGGCAGGCGGTGGACCAGGGCGGCGAGCCCGCGGAACTGGTCACGATCATGCCGGTGGACACGCCGGACGTCGGACCCGCGGTGGTCGAGCGGGTGATCACGGCGGCGCGGGCGAGCGCGAGCCGGTTGGCCCGAGCGTTCTTCGGAACAACGCCGGGGCATCCGGTGGTACTGGGGCGGGCGCACTGGGCGGGGGTCTGCGCGAGCGCGGCGGGAAATTCGGGGGCGGGCACTTATTTACGGCAACGAGCGGATATGGTGTGCGTCACGTGCGATGACCTCGCAACGGGGATCGATCGGGATTATCCGGCGGACAGCGCACTGTGAGCGGGAGCATGTGATGCGGGAAATCGTCGACGACCTTCTTCGAATTTGGCACAGCGGACGCACCGGGGGACTGGCCACTCTCGTTCGGGCACAGGGCGCTACGCCCGTGCCGATCGGATCGGCCATGGTGGTGGACGCCGACGGGCGCGCCTTCGGATCGATCTCGGCCGGCTGCGCCGAGGCCGCCGCCTACGAGGCCGCCATCGAATCGGCACACACCGGACGGCGCGGACTGCAGCGGTTCGGTCCGGGCAGCGGACTGGACGCCCAGATGGACTGCGTCGGCACCCTGGACGTGTTCACCGAACCCTTCTCGCGCAGGCACTTTCCCGAATTCCCGGACGTGGCCGCCGATATGGCGGCACAGCGACAGGTCACGGTGTTCACCGTCGTCTGGCATTCGGACCCGGATGTGATCGGCCAGCACCTCATCACCGACCGCAAGCACGGCACCGAGCTGGTCTCGCTCCCCGACTCCGATGTCTTCGTGTCCTCGTTCGCGCGGCCGCCGCATCTGATCCTGGTGGGCGCCAATGCTTTCGCGAGCGCGCTGGCCACCCAGGCCCGGCTGCTCGGCTACCGGATCACCATCGTCGACGCCCGCCCCACCTTCGCCAACTCGACCGCCTACCCGGGCTGCGAGGTGGTGGTCGACTGGCCGCACCGTTACCTCAACACCCTGGCCTCGGCCGGCGAGATCGGCGGCGACACCGCCATGGTGGTGCTCTCGCACGACCCCAAGTTCGAAATCCCGTTGCTCACAGTCGCTTTGCGACTACCCGAGCTGGGGTACCTGGCCGCTCTGGGCACCCCGGCGTCACACGGACATCGGCTGGAGGCCCTGCAGGCGGGCGGCTTCACCGACGAGATCCTGTCCCGTCTGCACTCCCCCGCCGGTCTCGACGTGGGCGCCCGGACCCCGGCCGAGACCGCCGTCTCGATCGCCGCCGAACTGCTGGCGGTCCGCAACGGCACCTCCGCCGAACCGCTGTCGGTCACCCCCGGCGGAGGGCGGCGGCACGTGCAACTCGTGCGCTGACCCGCCGCCGGCCCTCGATCCCGCTGCGCTACTTCAATTCCGGGTGCTCGGCGAAAACCTCTTTCAGCACCGACAGGTCGAACAGTTTGTCCGCCTTGATATCTATCTTGGCCTTGCCCAGCGCGGCGATGTTCTGTTCGATCAGCGCGTCGGTCATGGTGAACAGCCCGTTGGCCTTGGAGTCGGCCGATTCGACCAGCCCGTTCTGCGCCTGCGCCTCCATGGTCTGCTCACGCAGCTCCAGGCGCTGATCCTTGCCGTACACCTCGACGGCCAGCCGCGCCGCCTCGCCCGGGTCGGCGACAGCGTCCTTCCAGCCCTTGATCTCTGCCATCAGGAACGCTTTGAGCTTGTCGCGCTCCTTGTCGATGGTCTGCTGACTCACGGTCAGCGTCTCCGCGACCAGCGGCAGCCCGAAGTCGGCGAACAGGAAGTTGAAGTTCTGAAACCCCTTGGTGGTCAAGGTGATCGGCTCATTGGTGGCGTAGCTGACCCAGCCGTCCACCTCACCGTTGGCCAGCGGCGTCGGATCGTATTGCGCGGGCACGATGGTGACGTCGGAGGGCGACATGCCATTGGCGGTCAGCAGGGCATTGAAGATCAGCTGATTGGTGTCCTGCACACCGATCTTGCGCCCTTTCATGGCCTGCGGATTCACGATCGGGCTCTTGCCGGAACTCACGATGCAAAAGGGATTCTTCTGATACGTGGTGCCGACGATCTTGGCGGACAGGCCCTCCAGAATCGCGGGCGCGGTGGTCTGGGGCGCGGACATGCCGATCCAGATCTTGCCGGTGCCCAGCCCGGCCTCCACCGAGGTGCTGGCCGCGCCGCCCGCGATCAGATTCACCGACCCGAATCCGGCGTCCTTGTAATAGCCCTTGGAATCGGCGAAGTACTCACCGGCGAATTCGATGTTCTTCAACCAGGACAGCTGCACGGCCACCGTCCCGTACTTGGAACCGTCGGCGACCGAGCCATTGCCGGAACCCGAGGAGTCCTTACCGCACGCGGCCAGCAATCCGGCCCCGCCCACCGCCGCACCGGTCAATCCGGCATAGCGGAGGAAGGATCGCCGACCCATGGACAACTGCGAGGCCGAACCCGGCCGGAGCAAACCACTCATGCGGCGAATGTAAGCCGTTTCGATTTCCGATTTTTTGCTTTTCCGCAGGTATTTGTGTGCGCCGCGTTAACTCGTGTGCTCATTCCCGGCTCCGTTCCGGCGAGAACCGCGCCAGCACCAGGTTTTCCAGCACGCCCACCACCGCGTAAGCGAACACCGACACGACCGTGACCAGCGCGATCGACGCCCACAGTCGGTTGTACTGGAAGGTGGGGATGGCCCGGATCAGCCCCGCACCCAAACCTGTTCCGCTGCCCAGCCATTCGCCGATCAGCGCGCCGATCAGCGCGCCCGGTACCGAAACCCGGGCGGCCGCGAACACCGCGGGCAGCGCGGCCGGGACGGCTACCATGCGCATGGCGGTCCAGTTCGAACCCCCGTAGGCCAGTACCAGTTCCGTGGCCCGCCGGGGTGCGGACCGTAGGCCGGTCATGATCATCACCAGGGCGGGGAAGAACACCACGATGGCGCCCATCACGGTGACACCGAGCAGCCCACGCCCGAACACCAGCACGATGATCGGGGTGATGGCCACCAGCGGCACCGATCGCAACAGCATCGCCACCGGCATGAACGCCTGCGCCGCCGCGGGAACGCCGATGAACAGCGCCGCCACCACCAGCGCCGCGCCCATGCCCAGGCCGAAGCCGATCAGCGCGTCCCGCAGGGTGATTCGCATTTCGTCGAAGATCACCTGACGGGCGCCCGCCGAGGTCGGTCCGGTCACCAGGTATCTCCACACGTCCCCGGGGCTCTTGCCGACCAGCCCGACCTGCGGATACAGCTTCAGGAAGCCGTACCACAGCGCCACCAGCAGAATCAACGAAACCAGCAGTGGCAGCAGGAATCTCCCGATCGGCCGCAGCAGGTCCAGCACCTGCGCGGCCCGGCCCGCCGCCGGGTTCGCCACCTTGTCGGTCATCATGCCTCCGCTCGCGTCCACGGCACCGCCACCCGCGCCACCAGCGCCACGATCGCGTAGCCGAGCCCGGCCAGCGCGGCCGCGGCCAGCGCCGTGCCCCAGGTGCGCGGCACGTTGTAGGCGGTCTGCGCGGCCGTCAGGGCCACCCCGATGCCGCTGTCCACGCCACCCAGGTACTCGCCGATGATGGCGCCCAGCACCGCAGAGGGCGCGGCGATCTTCAAGGCGGCCAAGGTATTCGGCAGCGCCGCGATCAGCTGCACCCGGGTCAGCCGCTGCCAGCGGCCGCCACCGTAGGCGCGCACCAGATCCAGGCTGGTGCGGTCCGCGGACCGCAACCCGGATACGGTGCCGACCATGGTGGTGAAGAAGCAGTACATGGCCGCCAGGAACACCGTCGGCGTGCGCCCGCCGAACACCACCAGGATGATCGGCCCCAGCGCCAGCAGCGGCGTGCAATAGCTCAGGATGGCCAGCTGGGTGACCAGCATTTCGATGGGCGGAATCAGAACCACCAGCACCGCCAGCGCGATGGCGAGCACGTTGCCCCACAGAAACCCTTGCAGCGCACCCCAGGCCGTGATCCGGAAGTTGGGTCCGTACAGCGCCCAGCCGTCGGTGTACATGGTGTGCAGCACGTTCCACGGGCTCGGGACGGTGCCGCCCGCGACCCGGAGTTCGGCCAGCAGGGTCCATACCGCCACCAGGATCAGGATGCCGGCCAGGCCGCCGAACCGGGTGATCGTAATACGTTCTCGCAGTGTGCTTCCGGTCGCGCTCGACAGGTTCATTCCGCCGCCACCCCGCCGTGTCCGCCGCGCCCGAACAGCAGTTCCGACAGATAGTCGTTGAGCTTGTGGAATTCGGGCGTGCGCATCATCTCCGGGGTGCGCGGCCGCGGCAGGTCGATGTCGACGACCTCCACCACCCGGCCGGGCCGCGGGCTCATGACGGCCACCACGTCGGAGAGGAAGACCGCCTCGGCGATGCCGTGCGTGACCATCAGTGTGGTGGCGGGTTTCTCGGTCCAGATGCGCAGCAGCTCCAGGTTGAGCCGCTGCCGGGTCATATCGTCGAGCGCGCCGAAGGGCTCGTCCAGCAGCAGCACGGACGGCTTGACCACCAGGGCGCGGGCGATCGAAACCCGTTGCCGCATACCGCCGGACAGCTGGGCGGGTTTGGCCTTCTCGAAGCCCTCCAGGCCGACCAGCCGGATCAGGTCGGCGACCAGCTCCCGGTCCGCGGGCAGCCCCGCCACTTGCAGCGGCAGCTTGATATTGGATTCCACACTGCGCCAAGGCAACAGCGCCGAGTCCTGGAAGGCGATCCCGAACTCGTGCCGCCTGCGCAGCTCGGCCGGGGTCTCACCATTGATCTTCGCGGTCCCCGCCGACGGCGATTCGAGATCCGCGAGAATGCGCAGGATGGTGGACTTCCCACATCCGGAGGGTCCCAGCAGCGACAGGAAAGCGCCCCGCTCGGTATGCAGATCCACCGCCTCCAGGGCCGGCACCACCCGCCGTCCGGAGCGGAAGGTCTTGCTCAGCCCGCTGATGTGAATACCCGTGCCCGCGGCGGCTTCCGAACTCATAGGGCCAACGGTAGGTGCCCGCAATTGCACTCAGATTGCGAATGAGCAGACGAAATGACCGACTTGTTACACCCGGGACTACCACCAGGCCGGTGGTTCGAACCAGTCCCGCGCCTCCCGGCGGAACAGCAGCACGATCACCACCAGCGAGATCAGCGGACCCAGCGGGCCCGGCGGCCGCCCCTCGGTGATCGACGGCACCGTCCACAGCATGTTCATGACCGCCACCAGGATCGCCCCGATGCGGACCGACTGCCCCTCGGAGTTGAACGTCAGCGCGACCAGCCCGAGCAGGAACGCCGGGATGAACGGCACTCCGGTCCCGATGGCGGCCTTGGCCCCGAGTAGCCAGCCCGACGCGGCCACGCAGGTCAGGCCCAGCACCGCGAGTCCCAGTGCCAGGACCTGCGCGGCCCGCACCACCCGTGGCATTCGATAGCTGTCGTCCATACCCGTCCCCCGATCGGGTTGAATTCCCAGGTCCGACACGCCCTTAACCTAACCCCGTACAACGCCCCGAACCGCGCCACCACGCCGCCGCCGGTCGCAGTTCACAGCTACCTCACATACGGCGTGTCCCCCCGGAGTGTCACGGGCGGGCGGTGACGGATTCCAGTTCTCGCACCCGCACCGTCGGCAGCAGCCGATCCCGCAGCACCCGGTCGATCTCCCCCGCGACCGGAATGACCACGGCGGCAGCCGAAGTGGCGACCGCGTCGGCGAGCAGGACCGGCCAGTCCGGCGTCGCGCCGGTGGCCAGCGCGGCGATGATGGCCGCCACCGCCGCGTCGCCCGCCCCGGTGGGGTTGCCCGCCAGCGGTTTCGGCAGCGCCGCCGTCCAGGCCCGGGTCGGGGTGACCGCGACCATGCCCGCACCGCCCCGGGTCACGATCACCGCGCCCACGCCGTCGGCGATGAGTGGGTCGACCGCCGCGAGAATTTCCGAAATGGTGGCCGCCGGGCGGCCGGTGAGGCGTTCCAGCTCCTCGACATTGGGGGTGAGCACGACGCCCGGCACGCGCGCGGCCAATTCCAGCGGCTGGCCGTCGAAGTCACAGACCGTGGGCACTCCCCGGGCGATGGCCGTGCGCGCCAGCTCGGCGGGCAGGCCCGAACTCACTCCGCCCGGCAGTGAACCCGAGATGACCAGGCCGCTCATATCCGAGAGCAGACCACCCACCCGCACCCGCAGCTGATCCACCGCGTGCGGTTCGGTGACGCGCGGCCCGGGCTCCCACAGCGCGGTGGCGGTGCCGTCATCGGATTCGCTGATCACCACCGTGCGCCGGACCCACGGCAGCGCGTGCACGAAATCCACCGGCATCTCGAGTTCCGCGGCGGCCGCGAAGGAATGGTCCGAGAAGCCCGTGGCGCGCGCGTATTTGCCGAGCTGATTCAGCACCCGCGTGACATTGATGCCGCGCCCGCCCAGCCGCTGATCCACCGATCGCACCCGCTGTGCCCGGCCCCGCTCGAAATGTTCCACCCGATACGTCATGTCGTAGGCCGGGTTCAGGGTCACGGTGAGGATCACCCCACCATCTCGGCACGTCACGGCACCGGATGCAACCCCTGCATCGCAAAGTGGCACCGAATGTCGTTGCCATTCGGAGATATTCGACGGGCAGGATGTCGGCCGTGCATCCGCTCCCACCGAAACATCTGCTGCTGCAGGCCTGCCGCGGCCTGCCCCCCGACGACCATCCGGTGCTGCGCTGCGCCGGCCTACTCGCGGACCTGCACGAGCGGCGGCTCACCACGGCGAACGGCACCGGTCGGATCGACCACGACCGGGCGCGGCTGGTGCACGACATCGACAGCTGGGTAGCGGCCGAACTCCCCAAGGCCGCCCGCGACGCCCACCTGCACACCGAAACCGTCGGGACGGTGGTGGACCGGCTCGCCCAGTTCTCCGCACTCGCCTATCTGACCCTGGCCATGTCGCCCGACGACGCGGTGCACGAGGCCGCGCAGCGGCTCACCGAACTGGCCATCGCCTATGAGGATCTGGCGGGAGAGCTGGCCGCGGGCCGCCGCCGGCTGCCGAATCTGACCGGCACGCACGACTACGAATCCTGACCGCGAAGAATCCTGACCGCGCAATGACCGCGGCCGGAGGTGCCCGGCGAGGGGCGGGGCACCACCGGCCACACAGGTGGACCATGCGCAATCCACCGTCGAAGGCCCTCGGACCGCACGGGCGCACAGGGAATCCGCGTGGGAGTGCGGTGGCAGTACCCCGTGACCCGTCACCTGACAACCGTCCGATCGCGCGTCGACAGGTGAATCATGTCGCCCGAAACTCGGAGCGTCCCCTATTCCAGCTGTGAATCCTCTGTGAGCATGGAGCTATTCCGTAACGGGTAGCAGGGCGCGAATGGCATCGATCGTGTCGGCCTGATGCGGTTCCTTGTCCGGGCGATACCGCACCACGCGAGCGAAACGCAGCGCCACGCCACCCGGGTAGCGGGGGCTGGTCTGGACGCCGTCGAGCGCGATCTCCACCACCAGCTCCGGATAGAGGTAGACGGTGTTGCCGTCGCGTTCGCGTTCGTGACGGGGGAATTCGACTGTCTGCCAATGGAGTAGGGCATCCGTCAGGCCCTTGAAGGTCTTGCCGACCATGATCGGCTCGCCACCATCCGGGTCGCGGGCGCCCAGATGGAGGTTGGAGAGGTAACCGGTGCGGCGGCCGTAGCCCCACTCCGCGCCGAGCACCAGGAGGTCGAGGGTGTGGGTGGGTTTGATCTTCTGCCAGGAACGGCCGCGCCGGCCCGCCGCGTACGGGGCGTCCAGGGATTTGATCATGATGCCCTCGTGGCCCGCGGCCAGCGCGCCGTCGAAGTATTCGGCGGCCGCCTCCGCGTCGGGGGCGATGAGGGCCGGAATGGTCAGGCCGCCGGCCACCGCGGTGAGGGCCTCGCGGCGGGTGCGCAGCGGGGCGTCCAGCAGGTCGGCGCCGTCGAGGTGGAGGCAGTCGAAGAAGTAGGGGTGCAGCAGCAGTTCCCGGGAGGTGGTGGCGCCGAAGCGGCTCATGGTCTCCTGGAAGGGACGCGGGCGGCCGGAATCGTTGAGCGCCAGCGTTTCTCCGTCCAGGACCACACTGGTGCAGTCGAGTTTCCGCACCACCTCGACCAGTTCGGGCACGCTGGCGGTGATGTCGCGCAGGGTGCGGGTGAACACCCACACCCGCTCACCGTCGCGGTGCACCTGGACGCGGGCGCCGTCCAGCTTGTGCTCGACACTGGCCCGTCCCTCGAATTCGGCCATGGCCTCCTCGAGGGTCGCGCCGGGCGAGGCCAGCATGGGCTGGATCGGGCGCCCGACCTCGAGCCGGAACGCGGCCAGCGCCGCGGCGCCGCCGGTGCGTGCCGCGACCGCGGTGACCGGCAGCCGCCCCGACAGCATGTGGGCCCGGCGCACCGCCGCGAGCGGCACCTCGAAGGCGACGGCCACCGCCTCGGCGACGATCGCCGTCAGGGCGCCCTGCCGCATCTCCCCGGTCAGCAGGCGCAGCAGGAATTCGCGCTCGCCCGCGGTCGCGGACCCGAACAGGGTGACCAGCAGTTCTTGCCGTCGGGCCGCGGACCCGCTGCCCGCGACTTCGGCGAGTGCGCTGAAGGATTTGTCCACATCGTCCACGGACAGCGTGGGCGCGGCGGCCGACCCGACCTCGAGCGTGGTCAGCGTCCGCCACCCCGTGCCGATCCGCCCCTGCGGCAGCTCGCCGGACAACCAGGCCACGACCTGCGCCAATTCCTCCGGCGCGGCCTGTTTCAGCAGCTCGGCGAAGAGATTGATCTTGTTCTTACGCGACGACGTCGCCCGCACACTCTGTGACGCCTCAACCACATCGGACAAGAGCACCCTGTGACGGTAACCCCGGCGACCGACAACGATGTGACACAGAGCTCAACAGCTCTGCTAACTCTCACATTGGCAATGATGCGAATGCCCCAATAAACTTGGGCGCATGGCCAAGACTTACGTCGGTGCGCGGCTGCGTCAGCTGCGCACCGAGCGCGGTTTGAGTCAGGTCTCGCTGGCCAAGAAGCTCGAGATCTCCGCGAGCTATCTGAATCAGATCGAACACGACGTGCGCCCGCTCACCGTACCGGTCCTGCTGCGCATCAGTGAAGTCTTCGGCGTCGACGCCGGCTTCTTCTCCTCCCAGGACGACACCCGGCTCATCGCCGAACTCCAGGAGGTCGTGATGGATCAGGAGCTCGGGGTGGAGGCCGACGCGCAGGAGATCGCCGAAATGGTCTCCGCGCACCCGGGTTTGGCGCGCGCCATGGTGAACATGCATCGCCGCTACCGGAATACGACCGCGCAGCTGGCCGCCGCCACCGAGGACCGTTTCGCCGACGGCAGCGGTTCGGCGGCCATCTCGAAACCGCACGAGGAAGTGCGCGACTACTTCTACCAGCGGCAGAACTACATTCACGAATTGGATACCGCCGCCGAGGAACTCACGCATCGCATGCGATTCCACGGCGGTGACCTGAAGCGCGAGATCCCGCGTCGGCTGTCCGACGCGCACGGCGTGCAGATCGTGGAGCGCATCGATCTGGGCGACGGCGTGCTGCACCGTTTCGATCCCGATCAGCGCCGCCTCGAGATCGCGCCGCATCTCTCGGGCGGGCAGCGAGTCTTCAAGCTGGCCGCCGAACTGGCCTATCTGGAATGCGGCGATCTGATCGACAAACTGGTGGCGGAGGGCAATTTCAGCGGCCACGATTCGATCGTGCTGGCGAAACTGGGCCTGGCCAACTATTTCGCTGCCGCCACGGTGCTCCCGTACACCCATTTCCACGAGGTGGCCGAGGATTTCCGCTACGACATCGAACGCCTGTCAGCCTTCTTCACCCAGAGCTACGAGACGATCTGCCACCGCCTGTCGACGCTGCAACGCCCCAAACTCCGCGGTGTCCCGTTCTCGTTCGTCCGCGTGGACCGGGCCGGCAATATGTCGAAGCGCCAGTCCGCCACCGGTTTCCACTTCTCCTCCAGCGGCGGCACCTGCCCGCTGTGGAATGTCTACGAAACCTTCGCCTACCCCGCGAAGATCATGACCCAGATCGCCCAGATGCCCGACGGCCGCAAATACCTGTGGATCGCCCGCACCGTGGAACGCCGCGCCACCCGGTTCGGCGACCCCAGCAAAACCTTTGCCATCGGCCTCGGCTGCGAACTCCGCCACGCCGGCCGCACTGTCTACGCCGACGGCCTCGACCTCATCGAACCCAAGGCCACCCCCATCGGCGCCGGCTGCCGAGTCTGCGAACGCTCCAACTGCCCCCAGCGCGCCTTCCCACCCCTGGGCAAAACCCTCGACATCAGCGAACACCGAAGCTCCATCTCCCCCTATGTGATTCAGTGAGGCGGCGCGATCAGAACCGACCACGATCCTGTGGTGGGCACCCCACAGCAGCGGCGCAGGTCCCCTCGGGCGCAGGTATTTCCAAGAGATCCCCCCCCCGCCAAACCGGCCATGGCCACCGCCCGCACCATCAGCAGGACCGAGATTGTCCGCCAGCGCGAAGACACCTGTCCCGGACCGGGATCCAGGGGCGGAAAGGCCGAGGGATTCCAAAGGGTCGGCGGCGGAGCCGGAGCCGGGGGCTGCGGTATCCGGACGACCGTGGCCGCGACCGAGCTCGGAGGGGATGTCGTCTCCACCCTACGGAGCCGCCGCCGTCCCGGCGCACCCGGCCGAGGTGGCGCGCTGCACCGAAGTCGCGTTTCGCTGTAGATCATTCGGTGACGGATTCAATGACCTATCCGGGTGGGAAACGCTCGTTGAACCCGGCGCGAACACGATCGTGTGAAATTCGAGAAAGTAATCGCTACGGCCGCGCTCACCATTGCTGCGCTGGCGATCTCAGGGGGTACGTCCTATGCGTCGCCGACGCCGAATCCGGCTGCGGTGCAGTCGATTCGGCATCCCGCTCGCGATCAGGACGATGTGGGGTATTCCATTGTTCGGTCGGATTCGGACAAAACAGTTACTACGACTCTCAGCGGTGGGACATTTCGGCTGACCGACGCATCGGTGGATGTGCTCGATGGTTCCGGAGTGGTGGTGTCGAGCATGCCGTTGGCGATGACCGCGACTGGCACGGATTTGGTGGTTTCGATGCATCCGAGCATCGAGGACAACGGCACCAAGCTGGTGGCGCATCCGGATGCCGCGGCGGTCGCGCAGCCGGGGGCCGCGGATATCGGGCGGTGGGTGCCGACCTCGCCGAAGCAACGCGCGATCCAAACCGGTAGTGCCATCGGGGCGCTGGGTGGTGCGCTCGGTGGTCTCGTGGTCGGTGTCGTGATCGCGGTGGCGACGGGCGGGCTGGGCATCATCGCGCTGCCGTTCGCGGCCATGATCGGCGCGCTGATCGGTGGCGGCACCGGCAGTGCGGCGGGCGCGGGCACCACGAACGATGACCGCCAGGACGGGTGGACCTGGGAGCAGGACTGCCACACCGACTACTACACGCACGACCAGTACTGCTACTGACCGATCTCACCACCGCGCTCGAGCCGGTGTCAGCTTTCGCTGATACCGGCTCGAGCCGTTTCATATGCCTTGACCTGCAAGGACATTCTCCTCACGCCTTTCGAACCGCACTGCGGTGAGCAGAAATTCACCTCACGGCAATGCAGGAAATCGGGCATTCATCGGGAGTCATTCCGGCGCAACACTTCCCGTTTACCTTTCGTTCCACGAATACAGCCGCTGTATACGCGGCGGTATTCGCAAGCGGCGCAGGTGGCGTCGCCGAACACCGTGAAGTGAAGGATCCGCCCATGCACGACTCTCCCCACCGGGACAGGGCCGCCCGCCTGATCAAGGCGATCACCATTCCGACCGCGCTGGCGCTGTCCGCCGTCATGATCGCCGGGTGTGGTTCGCGCGACAGCGACACCGCCTCCGGCTCCAATGCCAAGTCCTGCGTGGATACTTCGAAGGACACCATCAAGATCGGCTCCCTGCACTCGCTGACGGGCACCATGGCCATCAGCGAGGTGACCGTCGCCAATGCCACCAAGCTGGCGGTGGACCAGATCAATGCCGCGGGCGGCGTACTGGGCAAGAAGCTGGATGTGGTGCTCGAGGACGGCGCCTCGGATCCCAAGACCTTCGCGGAGAAGGCGGAGAAGCTGATCAGCTCCGACTGTGTGGCCGCGGTCTTCGGCGGCTGGACCTCGGCGTCGCGCAAGGCCATGAAGCCCAAGTTCGAATCGCTGAATTCCCTGCTCTACTATCCGGTTCAATATGAGGGTCTGGAGGATTCGAAGAACATCTTCTACACCGGCGCCACCACCAATCAGCAGATCATTCCGGCGCTGGATTACCTCAAGCAGAAGGGCATCACCTCCCTCTACCTGGTGGGCTCCGACTACGTCTTCCCGCAGACCGCCAATCGCGAGATCAAGGCGTACGCCAAGGCCAATGGCATCGAGATCAAGGGCGAGGACTACGCGCCGCTGGGATCCACGGATTTCTCCACCATCGTCAACAAGGTCCGCAATGCCAAGGCGGGCGCGGTGTTCAACACCCTCAACGGCGACTCGAACGTCGCCTTCTTCCGCGAGTACGCCAATGCGGGCCTGAAAGCCGCTGACATGCCGGTTGTCTCGGTGTCCATCGCGGAGGAGGAGGTCGGCGGCGTCGGCGTGCAGAACGTGGCGGGCCAGCTGACCGCCTGGAACTACTACCAGACCGTCGACACCCCGCAGAACAAGGCGTTCGTCGCCGCGTACAAGGCGGCCTACGGCGCGGCCAAGCCCACCTCCGATCCGATGGAGGCCGCCTACACCTCGGTCTACCTGTGGAAGGCGACCGTCGAGAAGGCGAAGTCGTTCGCGGTGGCCGACATTCAGCAGGCCGCGGACGGCGTCAGCTTCGACGCGCCGGAGGGCACCGTCACCATCGACGGCTCCAACCACCACATCACCAAGACCGCGCGCATCGGTGAGATCCACCCCGACGGGCTCATCTACACCGTCTGGGACTCCGGCAAGCCGATCCAGCCGGACCCGTACCTGAAGAACTACGACTGGGCCAAGGGCCTGAAGTAATTCGGCGATCGCCGATGAGGGGCGGCTGGTGCGGTGCGGCGGCTGGCATTTTCACCGCTACTTCGCACCAGCCGTACGGCGTTCTCCACCAAACGAATTCACGAGGTACACATCATGGACGTCGCTGTCGGACAGCTGTTCACGGGCCTGAGTCTGGGCTCGATTCTGCTGCTCGCCGCGCTGGGCCTGTCGCTGACCTTCGGTCAGATGGGCGTCATCAATATGGCGCACGGCGAATTCATCATGGCCGGGTGTTACACGACCTACGTTGTGGAACAACTGATCTCGGCGACGGGCGTGGCGCTGATCGTGTCGCTGTTCGTCGGCTTCCTGGTCGGCGGCCTGCTGGGCGCGGCCCTGGAAATGGGGCTCATCCGCTGGATGTACGACCGACCCCTGGACACCCTGCTGGTCACCTTCGGTGTCGGATTGATCCTGCAGCAGGCGGTGCGGGACGTCTTCGGCGCGCCCGCCAAGAACGTGGTCGCGCCGGATTGGCTGACCGGCGGCCTCACCATCGCGGGCACCGTGGTGCCCAAGACCCGCATCTTCATCATGGTGCTGGCCGTGGCGGCGGTGATCGCGCTTGCCGCCGCGCTCGAGACGACGCCGCTCGGCCGCCGCATCCGGGCGGTGGTGCAGAACCGCAGCCTGGCCGAAACCTCCGGCGTCTCTTCACGTCTCACCGATGTGAGCACCTTCTTCATCGGTTCCGGGCTGGCCGCGGTGGCCGGTGTGGCCCTGACCCTGATCGGCTCCACCAGCCCCACCATCGGGCAGTCGTACCTGGTGGACGCCTTCCTGGTGGTCGTGATCGGCGGTCTGGGGCAGATCAAGGGCACCGTCATCGCGGCCTTCGCCATGGGCCTGCTGAATTCGTTCGTCGAGTACTCGACCACCGCGACGGTCGCCAAGGTGATCGTCTTCGTCGTGGTCGTGATCTTCCTGCAGGTGCGCCCGCAGGGCCTGTTCACCGTCCGGACGAGGAGTCTGGCATGACCACCATCCAGCGGCTGAGTGCCAACTCTTCCCTGAAAGCCCTGGGCGGCTTCGTCATCGCCGCCATAGTCCTGTTCGGTCTCGCACCGGCGATGCTCACCGACTTCCGGTTGAGCCTGCTCGCCAAGTTCCTGTGTTTCGCCATCGTCGCGGTCGGCATCGGCCTGGCGTGGGGCCGCGGCGGCATGCTGACCCTCGGGCAGGGCGTGTTCTTCGGCATCGGCGCGTACATCATGGCCATGCACATGCAGATGGCCGATGCCGCCAAGGCGCACGAGGATGTGCCGGAGTTCATGACCATCGCGGGTGTGGACCAATTGCCCTCGTACTGGCGGCCTTTCGAGTCCGCACCGGTGGCGCTGCTGGCGATCGCGGTGCTGCCCGCCGCCATTGCCGCGGTGCTCGGCTTCGGGGTGTTCAAGCGCCGGGTCAAGGGCGCGTACTTCGCCATCCTGAGCCAGGCGCTGGCCGCGGCGCTGGCGATCCTGCTCACCGGACAGCAGACCATCGGCGGGTTCACCGGATTGAGCGACTTCCGGTCGTTCGTCGGCTTCCGCCTGGACGATCCGGTGAACCGGCGCATGCTGTTCTTCATCGCGGCGGGCACGCTGCTCATAGTGGTGGCTGTGGCGCGCCAGCTCATGCGCAGCCGGTACGGGGAACTACTCGTCGCCGTGCGTGACCAGGAGGAGCGGGTTCGTTTCCTCGGCTACGACCCGGCCAATATCAAGATCGTCGCCTATGTGGTGGCCGCGTTCTTCGCGGGCATCGCGGGCGCATTGTTCACCCCGATCGTCGGCATCATCTCCCCCGCCGACATCGGTGTGGTCCCGTCCATCGCGTTCCTGATCGGCGTCGCCATCGGCGGTCGCACCACCCTGCTCGGACCGGTGCTGGGCGCGATCGGCGTGGCCTGGGCGCAGACCACGTTCTCCGAGCATTTCCCGTCGGCGTGGACTTATTTCCAGGGTGCGCTGTTCGTCGTGGTGGTCGGCTTCATTCCGGCCGGACTGGCCGGATTCGGTCCCATGGCCAAGCAGCTGCTGGAGCGGCTGCGGCCCACGGCAGCGCCCGACGCCGCATCGGAATCGGCCGCCGAGCCCGAGATCGAGGCAGCGGCCGAGGCCGAGCCGGAGGCCGAGGCGGAGGCCGAGCAGAAGGTGGAAGCACGATGACCGCACCCGAACCGAAAATCGGCGGCAACGCCGGAATGGAAAGCGAATACCTCGAAATCCGCGGCCTGTCGGTGAGTTTCGACGGCTACAAGGCCGTCTCCGACGTGGATCTGACCGTCCTGCAGGGCGATCTGCGCTTCCTCATCGGACCCAACGGCGCGGGCAAGACCACCCTCATCGACGCCATCACCGGCCTGGTGCCCGCGACCGGCTCGGCCCAGAAGACCGGCGCCGAACTGATCGGCCGGAAGGTGCATCAGATCGCCAGGCTCGGGGTGGGCCGCACCTTCCAGACGGCGAGCGTGTTCGAACAGCTCACCGTGCTGCAGAACCTCGATATCGCCGCGGGTGCGGGACGTTCCTCGCTCACCCTGCTGCGCCGGCGCAGGTCGGTGCTGCCCGCCATCGAGGAGGCGCTCGAGACCACCGGGCTCGCCGCGCTGCGCGACAAGCCTGCCGGGGTGCTCGCGCACGGTCAGAAGCAGTGGCTGGAGATCGGCATGCTGCTGGTACAGAACGCCTCGGTGCTGCTGCTGGACGAACCGGTGGCGGGCATGAGCGCCGAAGAACGCGAGGAGACCGGAAACCTGCTGCGCCGCATCGGCGGTGAGCGGGTGGTCATCGTTGTCGAGCACGATATGGATTTCATGCGCGCGTTCGCCAGTTCGGTGACGGTGCTCGCGGGCGGCCGCGTCCTCAGCGAGGGCACCGTGGCGCAGGTGCAGGCCGATCCGAAGGTGCAGGAGGTCTACCTCGGCACCGCCGCGGCCGGCGAGCTGCCGGCCGCGGAGACCAGCACTACCGAATCCATTGGCGCGGAGCAGGAATCGGACGAGGCGAAGGAGGCCGCGGATGCTGGAACTCGTTGACCTACACACCGGCTACGGCCGCACCGAGGTGATTCACGGTGTGTCCCTGACGGTTCCGGACAATGGCGTGGCGGCCATCATGGGCCACAACGGGGCCGGAAAGACCTCGCTGCTGCGCGCGGCGGTCGGCCTGCTGCCCGCCAAGTCGGGGCGGATCCGCTTCGGCGGCGAGGACATCACCAAGATGTCGCCGTCGCGGCGGGTCACGCGCGGCCTCGCCTATGTTCCACAGGGGCAGCAGAGTTTTCCACAGCTGTCCACAATGGAGAACCTCCAGGTGGTGGCCGACGGCCGCAAACGCGGCAAGGTGCTCATCGACGAAGCGCTGGACCTGTTCCCGGCGCTGCGGGAGCTGTTGTCCCGCAAGGCCGGGCTGCTCTCCGGCGGCCAGCGCCAGCAGCTGGCCATCGCCCGCGCCCTCATCACCGAACCGGCGCTGCTGATCCTCGACGAGCCGACCGAGGGCATCCAGCCCTCAGTGGTCGCCGAGATCGAACGCACCATCATCGAGCTCACCGGCCGGGGCGGACTCAGCGTGCTGCTGGTCGAACAGCACATCGGCTTCGCGCTGCAGGCCGCGCAGCAGTTCTACGTCCTGCGCTCGGGCCGTGTCACCTCCTCCGGGGCGGGCGGCGCCAGCGCGGAATCCGCGGTGCGCCAGGCCATGGCGATCTGATCGGACACTCCGTGAACGCGCGCAGGGGGCGTATTCCGTTGTCCGAGCGGGTCTATCGATCCTTGCAGCGCGATCTCGCGGCCGGGACGCTGGTACCGACCGAGCGACTCGGCGAGGAACGCCTCGCCGAGACCTACGGCGTCTCCCGCACCCCGGTCCGCGAGGCGCTGGCCCGGCTCCTCGCCGACGGCCTGTTGGAACGCCAGACCGACGGCCTCTACCCGTACCGCCCCCGGGTCGACGAACTCGGCGACCTCTACGAACTCCGAATCGTTCTGGAAGCCAGAGGAATCCAACGGCTGCAGGCCACCGAGGCGGCATTCCCGGAGCCGCTGGCCACAGCCGCCGTGCCACCGGTCGCCGCGGCCCACCCCGCGGTCGCGCTGCACGACAAGGGTGCGGTCGAGCGGGAGCTCGACATCTGGCGCCGGGTGCGCGAGCATCCGCCCGAGCCCGGGGCCGAGCTCATCGCCGCCGACGAACGATTCCACACCACGCTCCTGCTGGCCGCCGGTAATTCCGCACTGGCCGACGCGCTCTCGACGGTGCACGCCCGGGTGCGACCGGTGCGCGCTCTGGACATGCCCACTCCGGCGCGGATCGCCGCGATGGCCGCGGACCACATCACCCTTGCCGAGCATCTGCTCGCCGGGGATCTGGACAGCGCCCTGCGCACACTGCTGGCCCACCTCACCAGCTCCCGAGCGCACGTCCTCACCCGCGCTCGCCGCGCGCTGGAGCTCACCAAACTCGGCCAGGCTGTCCGTGAATGACCCCGACCGCGCTGAACGGGACTACACAATTCCCGACACGCGAGTGATACACCGCAAATCGGGACAGTCTTCAGCGTTTCACCAGAATTCGAACATAGTTGCGAAAACTGCAGATAGGTTCGGCTCGAATAGTCAGCGTTGAACTAGTAGAGGACGGGTGCTGCGAGGTGAACAAGTTCGAGCGATGCCCGAGGCCGATCGTGATGCGCGCCTACCTGCTGCCGACCTCAGCCACCTACGCAGTTGGATCGGGGATTCACCGTCGCATGGCGATGCGATCCGACCCGGTTACGGGAGCGTCCCACACGACGCGGTCGCAGCGCCGCTGCTCCGTCACCGACGGAGTTGATAACGATCCAGGAGTACACATCCATGCTTCGGATGCTGTTGACTAGGTCCTATGCTGTCGACGAAGCCACGCATCGCTCCTGGTCGCCTGCGGGAGCTCGGTCCGGTGAACTGGGTTGTCTGGCAGGCGCTCTCCCGCGCCGCGGGCACGGAGGACGCGCATCTGTTCAGCACGCTGGGGCGGACCGGCGGTCTGTTCCGGGGCTGGCTGCACTTCTCCGGCCGTCTCATGCCGGGCGGCAAACTGCGCCGCTACGAGTCCGAACTGGTGATTCTGCGCGTCGCGCACCTGCGCCAATGCGAGTACGAGACCGACCACCACATCCGGCTGGGCCGCCGCGCGGGCGTCACCGCCGACATCCTGGACCGCCTCCGCGAGGGCCCGGCCGCCGCCGGATGGTCCGCCAAGGAGCGCGCGTTACTCACCGCCGTGGACCAGCTGGTCACCACCCGCGACCTCGACGACGCCACCTGGCAATCCCTCGCCGAGCATTACGACGAACGCCGCCTCATCGAGATCGTCCTGCTGACCAACCAATACGAGGGCCTGGCCAGCACCATCACCGCCCTCCGCATCCAGACCGACCGCTGACCCCGCCCGCCGACCGGGCCGTGGAGTCAGCGGCGGAGGCGGTAGACGGGCTGGGTGGCGGCCTCGGGGACGATCTCGGGGTGGCGGTAGGCGGGTTCGGCGGGGCGGGCGGGCTGGATGCGGGCGTGCAGGTGCATGTCGTGCCAGCCGTCGGCGTGCAAGCCCGCGCTGCGGTTGATGCCCTCGAGGACGAAGCCGGATTTGTGTGCCACCCGGCAGGATTGGGCGTTGTGGACGGAATGCCGTAATTCCAGGCGGTGGAATCCGGCCACCTCGAAGGCCCAGCCGACCAGCGCCTCCACCGCGCGCGGGGCGATGCCGCGACCGCGCGCCGCCGGCACCACCCAGTACGCCACCTCCGCCTCACCGTGCCCGAGCTCGATGTGATGCAGGGAGGCCCGGCCCATCAACCGGCCGCTGTGACTGTCGGCGACGGCCCAATTGGCCGCGGTGCCACCGCTCCACGAGCGCGCCCAGGTGTCGACCCAGTCGCCCGCCTCCTCCACGGTGTCCGCGGTGCGCACATGCCAGCGGCGGATGGCGGGATCCTGGAAGGCCGCGTACACCTCGGGCCCGTCTCGGCGCAGCCAGGGCCGCAATACCAGCCCATCTCCCACCGGGAGCACCGGCTGCGCTGCCCGACTGAAGGTTTCGGCGGCGACGATTGCCGGGGTTGATCGCGGCATGGATGGAATTCTGCCCGCGAACGCCCGGTCCGCGCGGCGAAATTGAGACCATCGTCCCGATCGGTCTGTCTTCCGCGTGTCGCCCGAGCCGCCCGGCTGCGCTCAGGGCCTGCGGTTTTCGATGAGAACGGCCAATCCGTCCAGGACCCGGGCCAGTCCGAACTCGTAGGCGTGGTCCGCGCTGTAGGCACTGTCGTGAGCCCGTCCCGCGACCGCGCCGACGCGGGCCGCCAGGGGATAGCGGCCGGCGTCGAAGACCCGCGCCAGCAGCGGGGCCGCCCGTTCCCACCACTCGTGATCGGAGGTCCCGCTGTCGGCCGCGGCCCGCGCGGTGTCGATGGCCAGCTGCGCGGTCGAGGTCACGAAGCCCAGCACATAGGTGAGCGCGGCGTCCATTTCCAGATCCGCGAGGCCCAGCCCGTCGAAGGCGCGCAGCTCGTGGTCGTATTTCGCGGCCACGCCGGGACCCAGCGGCGGCCGCGTGGTCGGCAGATACGCCACCCACGGATGCTCGGCCAGCAGGGCGCGATTCTCGGCGGCGATCGTGGAAACTCGTTCCCGCCAAGGCATTCCGGTGAGATCGTGGCGCGGCATGCGCTGGTAGACGGTGTCGAGCATGAGGTCCAGCAGTTCGGCCTTGCCCGGCACGTAGGTGTAGGTGGCCATCGGCGTGATACCCAGCTTGGCCGCGACCGAGCGCATGGTGAGCGCGTCGATCCCCGTACTGTCGGCGATCTCCAGCGCGGCCGCGACAACGGCGTCGAGGGTGGTGCGCTGTTTGGGCCCGCGCGTGGATCCGCCGGATCCGGGCTCGCGCCACAGCAGTTCCAGCGTGCGCACCGGGTCGCCCGCGCTGCTGCGTTCTCTGCCCTTTCCGGCCATTCGCCTCACCTCCGCCGCCGATCGTATCGGTGTGGCGGTCCTCACATTGCAGCCTGTCCGGAATTTACGTACAACGTACAGCGTACGTTGTACAGAGTTAATCGGCGCCTAGGAGAACCCATGAACATCACCGCATCCGCGATCTCCCTGAACGTGCCCGACCCGATCGCCTCCGCGAAATTCGTCATCGACCACTTCGGCTTCGCCGAGAAGATGTCGGCCGACGGCTTCGTGAACGTCACCCGCGAGGACGCCGGTTTCGATCTCATCTACCTGCGTACCGGCCTCGGCAGCTTCAAGCCGGAGCGCATCGCGGGCAGCGCGGGCGAGGGCCTGCTGGTCGTCCTCGTGGTCGACGACATCGACGCCGAATACGAGCGGGTACAGCGGGAGGGCGTGCCGATCGTGACGCCCATCGAGACCGAGCCGTGGGGCGAGCGCTACTTCCAGACCCTCGACCCCAACGGCATCGTCATCCAGCTGGTCCAGTGGGTCTGACCGCGAACCGCTGAAAAACTTCTGTCGGAGGTGTCGAATCCGCCCGGGCCCGTTCGAGGAGTAGTCGAGGACCGATCACGGTCCACCCTCTCGACGGAAGGATTCCGATGCGCAAGGTAGTCGCTTTCGACCACATCACCCTCGACGGCTTCGCGGCCTCGAACACCGAGTTGGGGCTGGAGTTCACCTTCCGCTCCTACAGCCCGGACATGGCGGCGTTCCACGACGAGCACATCCGGGCCGACATCGGGACGACGATCTACGGCCGCAAGACCTTCGTGGGCATGCGCGATCACTGGACATCGGTGCCCGGCAACCCGGAGGCCACCCCGCACGACCTCGAGCACGCCGAATGGGTCGGGAACATCGACAAAATCGTCTTCTCGACCACGCTCGAGTCGCCGGGGTGGCGCAATACTCGCATCATCGACAAGGACGGGGCGGCGCGTATCGCGGAACTGAAGGCGGAAACCGGCGGCGCGCTGGTCATCTACGGCAGCCCGACGCTGGTGCACTGGTTCGCCGAGGCCGGACTCATCGACGAGTACCGCCTCATCATCCATCCGACGACGATCGGGTCCGGCACCCCGCTGTTCCGCGACAAGACCGCGATGGACCTGAACCTGCTGGAATCGAAAACCTTCGATTCCGGCGCCGTTTTCGTCAAGTATGAAGTCGCCTAGAGAGAGGATCGAACGATGCGACATCTGGCGCTGATTCGCCTGGACCCCACTCGGATGCCCGAGGACGGCCCCGGTGACGACCTGATCGCGGCGGTCAACGCGATCATCGAGGAGATGACCAAGGCGGGCGTGCTGCTCGACACCGCCGGGCTGCGCCCGATCGAGGAGGGCACCCGGATCCGGCAGACGGGCGGGACGCAGACCGTCATGGACGGACCGTTCACCGAATCCAAGGAGATCATCGGCGGCTACCTGCTGATGCAGACCCGCTCGTCCGAGGAAGCGGCCGAGTGGGCCGCCCGGTTCCTGCGCGTGCACGGACCCGAGTGGGAGCTCGAGATCGAGATCCGGCAACTGGACGGGCAGAACTGAATTCGCCGCGGGAGCGGGCGCGCCGGGCCGTCGAGGCGGCCTGGCGCATCGAATGGCCGCGGCTGGTAGCGAGCCTGACCCGCATGGTCGGGGATATCGCGACCGCCGAGGAGCTCGCGCAGGACGCCCTCGTCGCGGCGCTGGAACAGTGGCCGCGCGACGGCGTCCCGCCGAATCCGGGCGGCTGGCTCATGCTGACCGCGAAACACCGCGCGGTGGACCGCATTCGGCGCGATGTGAACTTCGCGCGCAAGCTGGAGCTGCTCGGGCGGGAGGCGCTCACGGCCGAGCAGCCGCCCGGTGAGCCCGAACCCGCCATCGCCGACGACCTGCTGCGCATGATCTTCACCGCCTGCCACCCGGTGCTGTCGCCGCCGGCACGGGCCGCGCTCACCCTGCGCATGGTGGGCGGCCTGACCACGACCGAGATCGCCCGGGCCTATCTGGTCCCGGAATCGACCGTGGCGCAGCGCATCGTGCGCGCCAAACGCACGATCGCGGCCAAGCGGATCCCCTACGAGGTGCCCGCGGGCGAGGAGCTGACCGCGCGCCTGGAGTCCGTGCTCGAGGTCATCTACCTGATCTTCAACGAGGGCTATACCGCGACCTCCGGCGAGCGCTGGGTGCGGGCCGAATTATGCTCGGACGCACTGCGTCTGGCCCGCATCCTGACCGGGCTGCTGCCCGCGGAACCCGAGGCGCACGGGCTGGCCGCGCTGCTCGAGTTGCAGGCCTCCCGCACCACCGCCCGCAGCGACGCGGACAACGGCCTGGTGCTGCTGCCGGATCAGGACCGCTCGCGCTGGAATCGGCTCTCCATCGACCGCGGGCTGGCCGCGCTGGCCCGCGCGCACACGCTGAACCGGACGCGGGAACTGCCGCCGGGCCGGTACGCGCTGCAGGCCGCCATCGCGTCCGTGCACGCCGTGGCCCCGACCGCCGCGCAGACCGACTGGCGGCGTATCGCCGGACTGTACGCGGTGCTGGCGCAACGGTTTCCGTCACCGGTCGTGGAGTTGAACCGGGCGGTCGCGGTGGCCATGGTGCACGGACCGGCCGCCGGGCTGGGACTCCTCGACGTGATCGTCGACAGCGGCGCTCTCGACGACTATCACCTGCTGCACGCGGTGCGCGGGGATCTGCTGTCCCGGCTGGGCCGGGACGCCGAGGCGCGGAAGGCCTTTCGGCGCGCGGCCGAGCTGACGGCCAACGAGACCGAGCGCGAACTGCTGCTCGGCCGGGCGCACTGACGCCGTCCTTCCACTGCGATCGGGCATTTCACCGCGTGTCGCTGACCCCCGCACCGAAATACCGGGGCGTACGGTCGATTTCTAACCGAACACCGGTGGGTCTGTTTTTTCGTGACGACACGGAAGGACCAGGCGTTGCCCATTCTCGACACGCGTCCGCTCCGAGCCGCCGCCCTGGGACTGCTCGTGGCGGCCCTCGCCCCGCTCACCGTCGCCGTCGGCGCCGCCGACGCGCGCACCGAAATCGCCGATCCCATCGCTCAATCCGCGCTCCCGGCCGCCCTGCCGGTGAATCCGGCGTCCCTGCTGCAGCTGGTCGGCGCGGCTCAGCGCTTCTCCAAACCGGCCCTGCAGACACTGTCCCGCTTCATCGTGCCCGCGGACCAGTGGGGGTCGTTCAACCAGATCATCACGCATGAGAGCGACTGGCAGGTCTTCGCCATCAACCCGACCTCCGGCGCCTACGGGCTGGCCCAGGCTCTACCCGCGCACAAGATGTTCAGCGAGGGCCCGGACTGGATGTTCAACCCGCTCACCCAGCTGCGCTGGGCCTACCGCTACATGGTCGCGCGCTACGGCAGCCCGAACGCCGCGTGGGACTTCTGGCAGGCCCACAACTGGTACTGAGCCCGCCGGTCCGGAACCCGATCGGCCCCGCGCTAATTCGATCAGCCGAGAGCGGCCCGGAAGACCTCGGCGACCGGGGTCGACGGGCGGCCCAGCAGCCGCCGCAGGTCACCGGAGTCGACGGCCAGGATGCCGTCGGCGATACCGGCGTCGGCATCGGCCAGGGCGGCCGCGTAGCCGGCCTCCAGACCCGCGGCCCGCAGCGCCGCGGCGTAGTCGGCCTGCGACAGGTCCTGGTAGCGGACCGGCTTGCCGGACACCTCCGAGATGACCTGCGCCAGTTCGGCGTACGAGAGCGTCTCGTCGCCGCCGAGTTCGTAGACCTTGCCCTCGTGGCCGTCGGTGGTGAGCACGCGGGCGGCGGCCTCGGCGTAGTCGGCCCGGGCCGCGCCGGTTACCTTGCCCTCGCCCGCCGCGCCGTGGAGCACGCCGGTGTCGATGGCGTGGGCCAGGCCGCCGGTGTAGTTCTCCCAGTACCAGCCGTTGCGCAGCAGCACGGTCGGGATGTTCGCCCCGGCCAGCGCCGCCTCGGTGCCGATGTGCTCCCGGGCGAGGATGAGCGGGTTGCGGCCGGCCTGCGGAATGCTGGTGTAGGCCAGCAGCTTCACGCCCGCGCGCTCGGCGGCGCGCAGCACCTTGGTGTGCTGGGCGACGCGCTGACCGAACTCGTTGCCGGAGACCAGCAGCACCCGGTCGACGCCCTGGAAGGCGCGTTCCAGCGCTTCGGGATCGTCATAGCTCGCGGTCCGCACCTCGACGCCGCGCGCGGCCAGATCGGCGACCTTCGCGGGATCGCGGACCACGGCCACCACCGGCTGCGAACCGTCCTTCAACAGCGCCTCGACGACCAGGCGACCCAGCTGTCCGTTTGCTCCGGTGACTGCGACGGTCATGACTACCTCCAGCTTTCAGGGAATGAACTGCACCGCTGACATGCACTAACTAATAGTAAGCACATGCTATTCCCGAACCACTACCCGAATGACAGGTAACCTGGATCTCATGAATGCTCGGCCTTCCGACCGGTCCTACCCGGACGACCCCACCCTGGAAGCCGACGTCTTCGCCCGCAACTGCGCCTCCCGCCCGGTCCTGCAGGACGTCGCCAGCCGCTGGGGCGTGCTCGCCCTGGCCGCCCTGCGCGAGGGCCCCTACCGGTTCTCGGCGCTGCGCCGCCGCGTGGACGGCATCTCCGAGCGCATGCTCTCCCAGACGCTGCAGACCCTGGAACGCGACGGCATGGTCAATCGCGAAGTCCAGCAATCCATCCCGCCGGTCGTCGAGTACACCCTCACCGACCTGGGCGCGCAGGTGGCCGACCAGCTGGTGGGACTGATCGAGATCCTCGAATCCAACATCGCGAAAATCGAAGCGGCACAGTCCGCCTATCACCGCACCTGAACCGACGAACGGAGCCGCATGTCCGCCGACACCGATCTGGGCTACCTCGAACGCTGCGTGGAGCTGGCCGCCGAGGCGCTGGACGCGGGGGACGAGCCGTTCGGGTCATTGCTGGTCGGCGCGGACGGCACCGTACTGGCCGAGGACCGCAACCGGGTCTCCGGCGGTGACGCGACCCGGCATCCCGAATTCGAGCTGGCCCGCTGGGCCGCGGCGCACCTCGCCCCGGAGGACCGGGTGACGGCGACCGTCTACACCTCGGGCGAACACTGCGCCATGTGCTCGGCCGCGCACGCCTGGGTCGGCCTGGGCCGCATCGTCTATGCCGCCTCCACCGCGCAGCTCATGAAGTGGCTCAACGAGTTCGGCGTTCCCGCGGGCCCGATCCGCCCGCTCGCCATTCAGGAGGTGGCGCCGGGCATACCGGTCTCGGGCCCCTTCCCGGAACTGACCGACCGCGTCTACGCCCTGCACCGCCGCCTGCACCTGGCGAACTGAGCAGCGAACTGACGAAAATGGCCCGCCGCCAGCGGTTCTCGCCAGCAGCGGGCCGTTGTGGTACTTCGGGCCGGATCAGAAGTTGATCATGTGGCCGGCGAGGCCGTGGATCGCTTCCTGGATGGCCTCCGACAGGGTCGGGTGGGTGTGGACGTTGCGGGCCACCTCGTTGACCGTGAGGTCCCACTTCTGGGCCAGGGTCAGTTCGGGCAGCAGCTCGGAGACGTCCGGTCCGATCAGGTGGCCGCCCAGCAGTTCGCCGTGCTCGGCGTCGGAGACGAGCTTGACGAAGCCCTGCGCGTCGCCGAGGCCGTGGGCCTTGCCGTTGGCGGTGAACGGGAAGGTGGCGACCTTGACGTCGTAGCCCTCGTCGCGGGCCTGCTGCTCGGTGAGGCCGAACGAGGCGACCTGCGGCTGGCAGAAGGTGGCGCGCGGCATCATCCGGTAGTCGCCCAGCGACATGGTCTCCGCGCCCGCGATGGTCTCGGCCGCGACCACGCCCATCGCCTCGGCGACGTGCGCGAGCTGCAGCTTGGCGGTGACGTCGCCGATGGCGTAGATGCCGGGGACGTTGGTGCGCATGTACTCGTCGATCGCGATGGCGCCGCGGTCGGTGAGCTGCACGCCGGTGTTCTCGAGGCCGTAACCCTGCACGCGCGGCGCGAAGCCGACGGCCTGCAGCACCTTGTCCACGGTGACGGTCTCGATCGCACCGGACGTGTTGTCCTTGATCGAGACGGTGACCTTGGACCCGTCGTCCTCGATGGACTGCACGGCCGCACCGGTGGTGATGGTGATGCCGAGCTTCTTGTACGCCTTGGTGATCTCCTTGGAGACGTCGGCGTCCTCGTTGGGCAGTGCGCGGTCGAGGAATTCGACGATGCGCACGTCCACGCCGTAGTTCTTGAGGACGTAGCCGAACTCCATGCCGATGGCGCCCGCACCCACGATGAGGATGGAGCCCGGCAGGTCGCGGGTGAGGATCTGCTCCTCATAGGTGACCACGTTGGCCGACAGCGAGGTGCCCGGCAGCAGCTTGGTCTCGGTGCCCGCGGCGATGATCACGTTGTCGAACGTGATGTCCTCGGTACCGCCCTTGGTGAGCGCGACCGAGAGCGACTTGGGACCGGTGAAGGCGCCCGTGCCGTCGAACTCGTCGATCTTGTTCTTCTTCATCAGGAAGTGGACGCCCTTGACGCGGCCGTCCGCGACCTTGCGGCTGCGGTCGAACGCCGCGCCGAAGTCGAAGGTCGCGTTACCCGAGATACCGAAGGTCTTCGCTTCCTTGGTGAAGATATGAGCCAGCTCCGCGTTGCGCAGCAGTGCCTTGGACGGAATGCAGCCCACGTTCAGGCACACGCCACCCCAGTATTTCTGCTCGACGATCGCTGTTCGCAGGCCGAGTTGAGCGGCACGGATCGCGGCGACGTAACCGCCGGGACCAGCGCCGAGAACGACGACATCGTAGTGGGAAGTCACGGCTTCGAGACTAGACCTGTTGCCGGGGCCTCACTCAGCCATCCCCCGCCCGCGTGAGACGCGGAACACGTGAGAGCGGTCACGCCCGCGGTCTGGATGCGACCGTTCAGTCCGCCGTGCCCGGTGGACCGGCGAAGATCTCCGGCGGACCGCTGATCCGGCCGGACCCGCCGCGGCTAATCCCGCCAGACCTGTCGCGCCACGCGCGCGAAATTGCCGCCGAAGACGGCCGCCCGGTCGGCGGCGGTGAAGCCGCGCGCGGCCAGCACCTCGTCCAGCCCCCGCACCCCGGACGTGCCGAGCAGGTCTTCCGGTGGCGCCCACTGCAATTGGCCGTAGCGCGTGTACTCCTCGGAGTAGCTGTCCGGATTGTTGGCCAGTTCGGCGTTGAAATCCTCGGCGTCGAAGGAGTAGTCGGAGCCGATCCCGATGTGCTCGATGCCGACCAGTTCCGCGCCGTAGGCGATGTGATCGGCCATGGCCTCGATCCGCCCGGCCCCGTCGGCGGGTTCGTTGCGGCCCAGGAAGATGCCGACGCCGTTGATGCCGATCACGCCGCCGGTGGCCGCGCACGCCTTGGCCTGGTCGTCGCCGATATTGCGCGGATGTGCCCACAGCGTCGCGAAATTCGAGTGGCTGTAGATCATCGGCACGGTCGTGGTCTCGGCGATGTCGAGTCCCGTGCGCCACGAGCAGTGCGACCCGTCGGCGAACACCCCGACCTCGTTGAGCGTACGGATCAGGTCGCGCCCGTAGGCGGTGAGTCCGGTGTCGTCGGTGTCGAGGCACCCGCAGCCGGCCGCGTTGGAGTGGTTGTAGGTGGGCAGCAGCGAGCGCAGGCCCAGTTCGTGGAACAGCTCCACATTGTCGAGATCGCCGCCCAGCGGGCCGGCGTCCTCGAGGTCGAAGGCCAGCGCGAGGGTAGCGTCGGTCTCCGTCGTGGGGACCTCCGGCCAGGCGTCCTCGATGCTGTGGACCAGGCGGAATCGGCCGTCGGTCAAGGCATCCCGCCGGAACTGGGTGACCAGTTCGAGCGACTCGCGGGTGGATTGCGGCGCGTAGCCGATATTGACCGAGAGGTACGAGCCGAGCGGGTACCGCGTCAGTTCGGTGAGGTCCGCGGTCGGCAGCAGCGGCAGGCAGCAGTGCTGTTCCCACAGCCGGGGCTCATACGACACGCCGAGGCCTCCTGGATCCGATCGGTATCGAAACCGCAATCCTACTGACCTCCCGGCGGGGTGCCCCGCAACACGTTCGCGACCGGCGAACGCACCCCTCGGCAACAATGAGGGCATGACCGGTGTTGGACAGGACGTGACAGATCCCTACCTGTGGCTCGAAGAGGTCGAGAGCGAGCGCGCCCTGGCCTGGGCGGAAGAACGTAATGCGGTGTCCCGCGAGCGGTTCGCGTCCACCGAGCGCTTCACCGACCTCGAGGCGCGCGTGCTGGCCATGCTCGATACCGACACCCGCATCGCCTATCCGGGCCGGCGCGGCCCGTGGCTCTACAACTACTGGCGCGACCGCGAGCACCCGAAGGGCCTGTGGCGGCGCACCACCTTCGCCGAGTACGCGAAGGACGAGCCGGACTGGGAGATCCTCATCGACCTGGACGCACTGGCGGCCGCCGAGGGCGAGAACTGGGTCTGGGGCGGCGCGGCGGTGAAGCGGCCGGAGCAGCGGCGCGCGCTCATCAGCCTCTCGCGCGGCGGTGCGGACGCCAAGGTGGTCCGCGAATTCGACATCGAGGCAAAGGCTTTCATCGCGCCGGAGGACGGCGGCTTCCATCTACCCGAGGCCAAGTCCGACTTCGCCTGGATCGATCACGACACCCTGTATGTGGGAACCGATTTCGGCCCCGGGTCGCTCACCGACTCCGGCTACCCGCGGGTGGTGAAGCGCTGGCGGCGCGGAACCCCGCTGGCGGACGCGGAATTCGTGTACGAGGGCGAGGTCACCGATGTGGCCGTCTCCTCGGGCTACGACCGCACCCCCGGCTACGAGCGGCACTTCGTGAGCCGTGCCACCGACTTCTTCAACGAGGAGGTCTACCTGCTGGAGTCCGACGGCACGCTGCGCTTCATCGACGTGCCGACCGACGCCACCGAGACCTGGTACAAGCAGTGGCTGCTGGTGCGGCTGAAGTCGCCGTGGGAGATCGCCGGCACCACCTATCCCGCCGGTTCGCTGCTGGCCACCGACTTCGAGGCGTTTCTCTCCGGCGCACGCGATTTCGACGTCCTGTTCACCCCCGACGCGCACACCGCGCTGCACGGCTACGGCTGGACCGAGAACCACCTGCTGCTGGTCACCCTGGAGGACGTGCAGACCAAGCTGCACGTGCTCACCCCCGGCCCCGAAGGCTGGGCCCGCGAGCCGCTGGCCGACACCCCGGCCATGGCCAGCACCAGCATCATGAACCTGGACCGCCTCGAGGGCGGCGACGAATTCATGCTCTCCACCAGTGGTTTCACCCGCCCGACCACGCTGATGTCGGGAGCGGTGGGCGGCAGCGTGCAGGTGCTGAAGCAGGAGCCGGAGTTCTTCGACGCCGACGGCATCGTGACCGAGCAGTTCTTCGCGCGGTCCGACGACGGCACCCGCATCCCGTATTTCGTGATCCGCCACCGTGATCGCGTGGGCACCCCCGGCCCGACCGTCATGTCCGGCTACGGCGGTTTCGAGGTCTCCCGCACCCCGAGCTACAGCGGCACGGTCGGCATGGGCTGGCTGGAACGCGGCGGCACCTACGTGATGACCAATATCCGCGGTGGCGGCGAATACGGCCCAGAATGGCATACCTCGGTGCTGAAGGCCAACCGGCACAAGGCCTTCGAGGACTTCGCGGCCGTGGCCCGGGACCTGGTGGCGCGCGGCATCACCACCCCCGATCAGCTGGGCGCGGTGGGCGGCAGCAATGGCGGCCTGCTCATGGGCGTCATGCTGACCAGGTACCCGGAACTGTTCGGGGCCATCGTGTGCCAGGTGCCGCTGCTGGACATGCGGCGATACCACCTGCTGCTGGCGGGCGCTTCCTGGATCGCCGAGTACGGCGACCCCGACAAGCCGGAGGAATGGCAGTACATCGCGAAGTACTCGCCGTACCAGAACACCAGCGCGGACCGGACCTACCCGCCGATTCTGCTCACCACCTCCACCCGCGACGACCGAGTGCACCCCGGCCACGCGCGAAAGATGGCCGCGCGCTTGGCCTCCGAGGGCCACGACGTCTGGTACTACGAGAACATCGAGGGCGGCCACGGCGGCGCGGCGGACAACAAGCAGTCCGCGTTTCAGGCGGCCATAATCTACGAGTTCTTCACCCAGCAGTTGATGGACTGACCGCCCGCGAGGAGCCGACGTGGACCCACTGGATGAGCTGATCGAGACCACCGCCGCGGCCACCGGGCTGGATCTCGACGATGTCCGGGCCTTCACCGCCACCGCCCACCGGCGCGAATATCCGGCCGGCGCAACCCTGTTCCACGAGGCCACCCCGCGGGAGTGGGCGGGCATCGTGGTCGAGGGCGAGGTCCAGATCATCTCCGGGCTCACCGGTCAGGAGATCCAGCTCGCGCGCCTGGGCCCCGGCAGCCTGGTGTCCGAGGTCGCGCTGGTGGACGACACCCCGCACACCGCCAGCGGCCGCACCCGCGACGGCGCGGTGGTGCTCGTGGCGCCCCGGGCCACCCTGCGCGAACTGGCCGGGCAGCAGCCGGATCGCTACTACCGCATCGTCGCCCGCGTCGCCGGGCTCATCGCACACCGCATGCGGACCGTCTCCGAGCGGCAGGCGGCGGCGATCGCGGCCCAGCAGCCGCTGGTCGGCATTCGCACCGAACACGATTCGCTGGGCACCCGGGAACTGCCCGCCGACGCCTACTACGGCGTTCAGACCCTGCGCGCGATCGAGAACTTCCCGATCTCGGGCGTCAAGCTGCGCCGGTTCGGGCACCTGGTGTCCGCGCTCGCCTACGTGAAGAAGGCCGCCGCACTGGCGAACGCGGAACTCGGG
Organism: Nocardia niigatensis NBRC 100131; assembly: GCF_000308655.1. Classification (GTDB taxonomy): domain Bacteria; phylum Actinomycetota; class Actinomycetes; order Mycobacteriales; family Mycobacteriaceae; genus Nocardia; species Nocardia niigatensis. Next base: position 42,064 of record NZ_BAGC01000062.1, read on the forward strand.
TCGATCACGCAGGAGAAGGCGACGGCGATCATCGGCGCCTGCGACGAGCTGCTGGAGCCCGGCAGCCCGGCGGCGGTGCGCCTGCGCGAGGGCTTCATGGTCGACATGGTGCAGGGCGGCGCGGGCACCTCGACCAATATGAACGCCAACGAGGTCATCGCCAACCGCGGCCTCGAGCTGCTGGGGCATCACAAGGGCGAGTACCGCTACCTGCACCCCAATGACGACGTGAACTGCTCCCAGTCCACCAATGACGTCTACCCGACCGCGGTGAAGCTCGGCGTGTACCTGTCCGTCCAGGACGCCGCCGCGGCGCTGACCGAACTGCAGAATGCGCTGCGCGCCAAGGCCGTCGAATTCGGCGACGTCATCAAGATGGGCCGTACCCAGCTGCAGGACGCCGTTCCGATGACGCTGGGCCAGGAGTTCGGCGCGTACGCGGTCATGGTCGGCGGGGCCGTCAGCCATCTGCAGCGAATCGCACAGGACCTGCTCGCGGTGAACCTTGGCGGCACCGCCATCGGGACCGGGATCACCAGCCCGCCGGGCTACGCCGAGCTGGTCAATCGGAAACTCGCCGAGATCACCGGACTGCCCATCCGCGAGGCGGAGAACCTGGTCGAAGCCACCCAGGACTCGGGCGATTTCGTGGCGGTGTCGGGCACCCTCAAGCGCGCGGCGGTCCAGCTGTCCAAGATCTGCAATGATCTGCGCCTGCTCTCCAGCGGCCCGCGCGCCGGGCTGGGCGAGATCAATCTGCCGGCGGTGCAACCGGGTTCGTCGATCATGCCCGGCAAGGTCAACCCGGTGATCCCGGAGGTGGTGAACCAGGTCTGCTTCCAGCTCATCGGCTACGACATGACCGTCACCATGGCCGCCGAGGCCAGTCAGCTGGAACTGAACATGGCCGAGCCGATCATGGCCTACGACCTGCTGATGGGCCTGATGATGCTGCGCAACGCGGCCATCACCCTGACCAGCCGCTGCATCACCGGCATCACCGCCAACCGGGACCACTGCCGGGATCTGGTGGCGCACAGCATCGGCCTGGTGACCGCGCTGGTGCCCAAGCTCGGATACGAGCAGTCGGCGGCGATCGCCAAGGAGGCGTTGCGAACCGGCGGCAGCGTCTACGACCTGGTGCTCGAGCGCAGCGCCCTGAGCAAGGACGAACTCGACGAACTGCTGAGCCCGGAGAAGATGACCGCGCCACGCTCGCGCACCCTCTGACGCTGCCCGCGAATCACCGCACCTGCCCGCATATCACCGCACCGGATCGCGAATCAGTGGTCCCGGAGCCATTTTTCGACATGGTCGAGCGTGGAATCCGGATCGCTGATCCAGCCGTTGTGCCCCAGCGGGTCCGGATTGTGCCAGGTGGTGATGTCGGCCCGGGGCAGCTTGGCGAGCAGCTGCCGCGCCGACCCGCGCGGGGTCAGCTCGTCGCCGGTCATGGTGATCGACAGGACCGGGAGTTTCAGGCGCGCGATGCGCTCCTCGTAGTCGATATCGGCTCCGGCGGGCTCGAATCGGCCGGTACGGGCCAGCCGCGCCCAGTCGGCGATGAGCGCCTTCGACTGCCGCCCGAACCCGCCCGCGGTGATCGTGTCGCCGGGCCAGAACCCGGCCAGGTTCGCGGTCAGCGACAGCGCCGCGCTGCCCAGCGCGCCCAGACCGGTATAGCCGCGGAAATGCGGCGTGCCGGAGGCGACGAGGATCAATCCGCCCAGCCGCCCGCGGATCCGGGACGCGTACATGACGCCGAGCTGGCCGCCCATGCTGTGCCCCAGCAGGTAGGGCGTGCTGTCGGGGAACCGCTCGCGCACCACCTCGAACATGGCGGGGAAGTCCACCGCCACCAGCTCCTGATAGCCGTACGAGCCGGCCGAGCCGGATTTCGGCCTGCTATCCCCGTTTCCGCGGATCTCCAGCAGGGCCACGTCGAAACCCCGGTCCGCCAAGGGGTTCCCGAACAGCGAGTAGTACTCCCCCGGAACACCCAGGCCCGGTGCGATTACCACGACCGGGCGGGGACTGTCGGCCGTAATCGGATGCCGGTGCGGGCCTTTCGCCGGTATCAAGCGCACCGGCACCATAGTCCCGTCGGGCATCTGGATGGGCACGGTCTCCATGATCGGCACGCTACCCGTAAAGGTCGCGCCCGTCCGCGAGGCAGCGGACGGGCGCGAAATCGAGTCGGTGGACGGGGGTTCGGACCGGGTCAGGCGCTGACGGCGCCCATGATGATGCGGCGCAGCACCCGGATCACATCGTCGAGCGGCTGGCGCGGTTCGGAACCGCTCCAGGCGTCGACCACGTAGTTCACGGCGCCGATGATGGCCAGCACGCGCATTTCGTAGTCACCGGGCGGGATTTCACCGTGCAGGGCGGCATCCTCGGCGGCGCTGGCCAGCAGCGCGCCCCAGGCGCGCCGCAGTTCCAGGCGGAACTTCTCCACCTTGGGTCCCGCCCCGACGACTTCGACGAGGGCGACTCTGGCCTTGCGCGGATCTCGCCCGATGGACTCGATGTAGGCGCGTACCGCGGCGTCGATGATGTCGATGGCGCTGGCGTCGGAGTGCTCGGCGATGGTGGCCGCCACGGCTTCCCGGGATTCGCGATCGATCTGCTCGTAGAGCTCGAGCAACAGCGATTCGCGTCCGGTGAACTCCTCGTAGAACTGCCTGGAGGAGAGACCGGCGTCCTTGCAGATGGCTCCGACAGAACTATTGGCGTATCCATCGCGCGCGAACACCGTGAGCCCGGACTCCAGAAAACGCGCACGACGCTGCCGCTGCCGGTCTTCTACGGGCTGCCCGGCGTACATTCTTCCCGCGTTCGTTTCCTGTGACATTGCGCCAGACAATACCGAAGGGCCCGATCCCCTCGTCATGGATCGGGCCCTTCGTTTGAACCTTCGACTTACCGCGCGATAGCCGAAAGATGGCTCAGTGACTTCGGGCTGGGCGGCGCACCCGAGACGGTGGGTATAGGCAGGGGAACCGTCCCGGGTTCGGAACGCGGGTCCGGGGGGAGAGACTCGCGGCCCGATGTCGCGTTGACCCGAAAGTCACTGATCGTTTGCCGTTCAACACGATACAGAGCAGGCGAACTGGACGGAATACTTTTCGAGGATCTTTTTAGTTTTAATTTGTCCGACCCTCGCGACGCCCGGCCGGACCAGGGCGGGAGCATCTCGCCGGAGCGGAGTACCCAGGGCGTCGCCGGCTGACACGGGCATAAAAAAGGACCCGATCCCCTCGTCAAGGATCGGGCCCTTCACCATCACCCCGGCATCCGCGCAGTAGCCGAAAGATGGCGCTCGCGTGGCTACTTGGCGGAAACGCCCGAGGAGCCGGTTGCCGGCAGCTCGAGAATGGTCTGCACTGGAACACCCGAAAGGAAGTTCGCCATGGTGGTGCTCCGATCCGCCAGATCACCAGTACCTTCACTGACTGTTTGCCATCGGGACGATACCGACCAGATACCCACGCCGGGAAGATTTCGGATGAACTTTCTAAGATTTTTTCGAGAGAGCGCTAGATTAGGCCGGGACCTCCGGCTCCCCCAGGGTGAGCATGAGCCGGTTGGCCCAGGAGAACGAGGCGGCCGACAGCACCAGATCGTGCAGCTCGGCGGCGTCGAAACCCAGCTCTCGCAGCCGCTTCAGGTGCCCGGCGGACGCGCGCGGCGGGTTGGCGGACAGCGCGTCCACGAAATCGATGACGGCGTCCCACCTTTCGTCGATCCGCACCTCGGCGCCCTCGTCCAGCAACCGCTGCACGTCCTCGGCGCGCTTGGACAACGCAGAAGTGAAACGTGAATGAACGGATGCGCAGTACTCACACCCGTTGTGCCGGGAGGTAACGGTCGCCGCGAGTTCGCGCTCGGCGCGGATCAATCCCCCTCGACCGTAGAAGATCGCTCGGTCATTGGCGCTGCGATGCGCCAGCACCTCGGCGTTGCGCGCGAGTAGCCGGAAATAGGGGCCGACACCGCGGTCCCCCTCGAGCAGCGGGCGCTGCAACTCATCGGCATCGGCCAGCGCGATGGGTTCCACCCACGGCACCCAGTCCAGCTGCTCCTGGGTGAATCCCGGTGGCCGCCGCGCTGTTTCGACGCTGCGCACCTCGCGCCCCGGTTCACTCATGCTCCGCTCCGATCAGTCGCAGCCCGGCCAGCAGCCGGACCTGGAAGTGCACGAATCCGATGAGCTGCGCCACCGTCACGATGTCGCGCTCGGACAGCCCGGCCGCGGCCAGGGCCTCGATATCCGCGCGGGCGAGGGACGCCGGCGCGCTCGTCACCCGGGCGGCATGGCGGAGGATGGCCGCCAGCACCGGATCGCCCTGCGCCGGAGTCGTTCCCAGCGCCGCGTAGTACGCCGCCAGCTCGGGCGCGCCGGCCAGCTCGGCGACGGCGACGGCCGCCGCGATCAGTCGTTCGCGGCCGACGCTCGCGGTGGCCGGACCGTCCAGCAGCGCGTCGAGAACACCCTGCGAATGTTCTATTACCTCCGGGCGTGTCGCGCGCACCGCGCGCACCGATTCGGCCCGCGCGCCCAGCACGACGTCGATGACATCGGCCCGGCGACCCCCGGCGCCGCCGGGATCGGCCGCTTCCCCCGGGGCAGGCGGCGCGTCGCCGTAGGCGGTGGATACCTCGGTCACCTGATGGTCCTTTCGTCGAGACGCCGGCCCAGTCGCGGCGCGACCTTGGTGGCGATGAGTTCGATGGAGCGCAGGGTGGCGGCGTGGCCCGGGTCGACCGGGTGCGCCTGCACGATGAAATCGGTGGCGTGCCGCAGCGCGGTGTCCTCCGACAGTCGCGCCACCACCTCGTCCGGGGTACCGATATAGATGTCGCGCAGCACCTCGGCGACCGAATCCGCCACCTCGGGCCCGCCGTTGCGGCCCAGCCGATCCAGGAACCGGGCCGCGCCGCGCTCGGCGAGGGCGACCGCCTCGTCGTGATCGTCGGCCACGAAAACCCCGCGGGACGCGCCGATGCGCGGTGCGGCACCCGGCGGCAACGCGTCGAGATAGGAGTCGACCAGCGGCTGCTGGATCTCCCAGAGGGTGGCGTCCGGTGCGGCCGGATTCCGCGGCTGGGCCTTCGAGAGCAGCAATCCGTCACCGGCCCGCCCCGCCCGGCCCGCGCCCCCGGCCGAGAAAGTGGCCTGCCACAGGCGACTTCGCAGGCCGGTGGCGGGCGGGTTCAACCCACGGTCACCGACCAGCGGCGTCCCGTCCAGGGCCGCGGTCACCCGCGCGAGCTTGCTCGCGTACACCTGCTGCCGGTCCATGCCGGTCGACTCGAACAGCTCGAAGGCGTGCCGCGACCCGCCCGCGCCGAAACCCAGTTCGAGCCGGCCGCCCGAGAGTTCGTCCAGCACCGCCGCGTCCTCGGCGACCCGGATCGGATCCTCCAGGGCCAGCGTCACGATGGCGGTCCCGAACCGGATGCGCGGGAAGCGGGCGGCCACGTGGGCGAGGAACACGAACGGGGACGGCAGCCCGCCCTCGGCCGGATCCAGATGATGCTGCGCCACCCAGGCGGTGTCATAGCCGAGCCGTTCGGCCAGCCCGATCTGTTCGAGCGCCTGCCGGTAGACGGTTCCCGCGTCCTCCGCCGGATCGGTGCGGACCAGGCGGGTGAAGAAGCCGAGCCGTTGCGGGGTCATGCGGTCACCTTTCCGAGGTAGGCATCGCGCACCGTCGGATCGCCGACGAGTTCCGCGGCCGGGCCGTGCAGCACGATCCGCCCGGTGCGCAGCACATTGGCGGTGTGCGCGATGCTCAGGGCCAGCTCCGCCTGCTGTTCGACGATCAGGATGGCCAGGCCCAGCTCCCGATTGAGCCGGGCGATCTCCTCCAGCACCCGATCCACGAACAGTGGCGACAATCCCATGGTGGGCTCATCCATGCAGATGAGGCGAGGTTCGCTCATGAGCGCGCGAGCGAAAGCCAGCATCTGCTGCTCACCGCCGGAGAGCGTGCCCGCGCGCTGGGCGCGTCGCTCGGCCAGGCGCGGGAAGTGTTCGAACAGTTCGGCGGCCCGCGCGGCCAGCACCGCGCGCCGTTCCTTCCGGATGTAGCCGCCGACGAAGAGGTTCTCCTCGACGGTCATGGCCGGGAAGACCCGCCGGGCTTCCGGGACCGAGGCCAGCCCGGCTCGGATCCGGGCGGACGGGGGTGTGGCGCTCACGTCGACGCCGTCGACGCGCACCGCGCCGGCGGACGGTTTCAGCAGGCCGAGCGCGGTTTTCATGGTGGTCGACTTGCCCGAGGCATTGCCGCCCAGCAGCGACACGATCTCGCCGGGCCGCACCCGCAGGGAGACCTCGTCGAGGGCCCGGGACGGACCGTAGTGCACGACCACCCGGTCGAATTCCAGGATCGGGGTAGCGTTCTCGTCGAATTCAGACATCCGCGCCGACCTTCCCGCCGGCCCGGCCGCGCCCGAGGTAGGCCTCGATGACGCGCGGATCCGCCAGCACCTCGGCGGGCGGGCCCTCAGCGATGATGCGGCCCTCGTCGAGCACCAGTACCCGGTCGGACAGGTCGTGGACCAGGTCCATCTTGTGCTCGACCAGCAGCACCGTCTGGCCCTGGGCCTTCAATTCGGCCAGCTGCCCGCCGATTTCGGCGGTCTCGGTCTGGTTCATGCCGGCGGCCGGCTCGTCGAGGAGCAGCAGGCCGGGCGCCGAGGCGAGCGCCCGGGCGATCTCGGTGCGGCGGCGATTGGCGTAGGACAGGGTGTGGGCCGGAGTGCCGGCGCGCGGGACGAGACGTTCCCCGAAGCGCGCGAGCTGGGTGTCGATCCGCGCCGCCGACGCCCGCCGCTCGGCGCGCGCCGCCGGTGTCGGGACCAGCGCCACCCCGAGCTCGGCGAGCAGCGAAATCCATTTCAGCACCGGCACATTCGCGAGCGCACGCAGCGGCCGGGTGGCATGCAGCGTGGGCTGCAGGCCGACGTCCACATTCTCGCGGACGGTCATGTTGCCGAAGACACGGCCGTTCTGGAAGGTCCGGGCGATGCCCGCGGCGGCCGCCGCCCCGGGACGACCGGGTCGAATCATGTTGCCGTGCACCAGGACTTCCCCGGCATCCGGCTTCAGCACGCCGGAGATCAAATTGACCGTGGTCGACTTCCCGGACCCGTTGGGCCCGATGATCGAGACGAATTCACCGGGCGCGATCGAGAATTCGACGCCGTCCACGGCCCGCACGCCGCCGAAGGAGCGGCACAGACCCGTGACCGTGAGCACCTCAGGCGTGGACGGGGACACGATTCCTCCTCACCAGGATTCCCTGCGGCCGGAACCGCACCACCAGCAGCAAGACCAAGCCGTACAACACGATTCGCCACGAGGGCGCCAGTCGCAGCAGCTCCGGCACCCCGATCAGCACCGCCGCGCCCAGCACCGCGCCGTACGGCGAGGCGGCGCCGCCCAGCACCAGGATGGTCACCACCAGCAGCGACATCGGCAGGTTGAAGACCGTCGGGTCGATGTAGGAGTACTGGTGGGCCAGCAGCGCGCCGCCGATGCCGGAGAAGAAGGCCGCCACCGCGAAGGCCAGCGCCTTGTAGTCGCGGACCGGCACCCCCGCCGAGCGGGCCGCCACCTCGTCGCCCCCGATGGCCCGGATGGCGAGGCCCAGCCGGGACCGCTGCACGCCGAGGATCACCGCCAGCACGATGGCCAGCACTACCAGCTCCAGCCGGAAAATCTGGGTGTGCGTGGTGAATTCGTACCCGAACAGGCTCGGCGCGGGGATCCCGAAGATGCCGTAGCTGCCGCGGGTCACCGGCTCCCAGTTGCGGATGATCGCCACCGTCACGATGCCGATACCCAGCGTCGCGATCGCCACATAGTGCCCGCCCAGCCGCCACAGCGGCGCGGCCAGCACCGAGGACACCACGGCCGCGACGATTCCCGCCGCGAGCAGGGCGGGCAGGAAGGCCCAGCCGTGCGACACCGTCAACACCGCCGAGGTGTACGCGCCGAGGGCGATCGGCCCGGCCTGCCCGATGGCCAGCTGCCCCGCGGACCCGGCCACCAGCGTCATGGAGACCGCGATGATGGCGTAGGCCAGGATCTGCGTGCCCACCGAGATGCCGTAGTCGTCGGCGAGCAGCGGAATCGCCACGCCCGCAACGGCGAACGCGACCGCCGCGTGCCACGGCCGGATCCGCAGCTCCCGCCCGGCGCCGAGGAAGGTGCCGGTCATGGGCTCGGATTCGATGGCCGGCGGCCGCGCCAGCAGCCCGCCGGGCCGCAGCACCAGGAACACCACCAGCAGACCGAAGGTGATCAGATCGCGGTAGCCGTCCCCGAACCAGTAGATGCCGAACGCCTCCACCAGGCCGAGCACGAAACCGCCCAGCACCGCACCGGGAATCGAGCCGAGACCGCCGATAGTGGCGGCCACGAATCCGGTCATGCCGACGATGCCGCCGCTGGTCGGCGAGATATTCGAGTTGTAGAGGCCGACGAAGACGCCCGCCAGCCCGCCCAGCCCGGAAGCGATGGCGAAGGCCAGCGACTGCACCCGGCCCACCCCGATCCCCATCTGCGCGGCCGCGTCCGGGTCCTGGGCGGTGGCGCGGATGGCCAGACCGTGGCGGCTGTAGCGCAGGAACGCCCACAGCCCCGCCATCACCGTCACGGTGAGGGCGAACATGACCACGTCCGAGGTGCCGAACCGCACCCCGCCGACCCGGAAGTTGTTGGTGGGCAACACCTGCGGGAAGGGCCGGGTGTCGGGCCCGAACACCAGCGCGACCACGTTCTCGATGATCAACCCGACCGCCACCGTCGCCAGCAGCGCGGCAATGGCCGGGGCCCGCCGCAGCGGGCGCACCGCCAGAATGTCGATGGCCACGCCGACCAGCGCGGTCGCCGCCACCACCACGGCCGGCGCCGCCCACCAGGGCACGCCGTGCTGGGCGATCAGCCACCAGCCCAGCACCGAACCGAACGCGAAGATCGAGCCGTGCGCGAAGTTGATGACATTGCTGACGCCGAAGATGAGGGTGATGCCCACGGCGATGAGCGCGTACGCATTGCCGTGCACCAGACCCGCGATGAGGGTGTCGAACATCTATCCGGCGCTTCCGACCGGCACGAACTTGCCGCTGCGCAGTTCCAGCTCGATCGGCTTCACGCCGCTGGGGCGCCGCGTCTGCTGATCGAAGGCGAAGGTGCCCAGGCCGATGCCGTCGAAGTCCTTGATCTCGCGCAGACCCTTCAGCACGCCCTCGCGGGTCGCGCCGCCGGACCTGGCGGCCTTCACCAGCACGTTCAGCGCGTCATAGGCGTAGACATTGAAATCGCCGGGATCCGCGTCGAACTTGGCGCGGAACTTGGTGACGAAGTCCTGGACCTTCGGGCTCGGATCCGACGGCGTGAAGACGCCGTTCACGATGTCGCCCTCGGCCGCCGCACCCGCCAGCTGGATGAACTGCGGGGTGTTCTGGCCGGCGAAGAGCTGCCCGGTGAACCCGACATCACGCAGCTGCTTGACCACCAGCGCGCCGTCCGGACCGTACCCGAGATGCACGAAGGCATCCGGATTCGCGTCGCGGCCCTTGATCAGCACCGGCCGGAAATCCTGCGAATCCGGCAGGATGGCCGAGGAGTAGGCGATCTCGATGCCCTTCTCCTTGGCGAACTGCTGGAAGAACTGGAAAGCCTGCTTGCCCCAGTCGGTTTCGAGGTAGACGACGGAGACCTTCCTCGCCTTGGACCGCATCCACTCGGCATTGCGCTCCATGTATACGTCCAGGGTGATGGACGGGCTCCACGAGTAGTCGCCGGCCTTGGTGAAATCCACCGACGAATTGGTGAATCCGTATTGCACCAGCTTGCCGCGGTTGTACACCGGCGAGGCCGCGATGGAGGCGGGCGAGGAGAAGTCGCCCAGCTCGGCGATGATCGACTTGTCGCCCACGAACTTGGTGGCGATCGGCACCGTCTGCTTCGGATCCGACTGCGAATCCTCCCATTTCAGCGCGACCTTCTTGCCGTCGATCCCGCCCGCGGCGTTGATCTGATCCAGGGCCAGGTCGAAGCCCTGCTGCCAGAGCCGCCCGTATTCGGCCGACCCGCCCGTCTTCGGCCCCGACACCCCGAAATACACGGTGTCGGCCTTGCTGTCCGACGCGCTGTTCCCGCACGCCGACAGCAGTCCCGCCACCGCGGTCGCCGCCACGACACCCGCCACTACCCGGAATCCACGCGACCCGGACCACTTCCTGCTCATCGCCACCTCTGTGTTCGCGCACCCGACACCGCGTCGGGGCAGGGGGACACACCGCGATCGCCGCAGGCGCGCGGTGCGGGAAAGAGAATCGCCCGTGGGGAATTCGGGCGCGGGCCTCAGCCGTCGGCCGGGCGGCATCCAGACATGACCGGTACTCCTTCGGCTAGCGCTTGCGGGGCCCGCGCGGGCGCCGCCTGGTCGTCACCCGGGGCACCCCACCGCCGCGCGAGGGTTGCCGATCAGCGAGCCGGGGCTCGATCATGCTGATACTCGTGACCGTGGGCAGAAAGATAGCCTCGAACACCCACCACCCGACACCATTCGAATCACCCTGATGCCAACGACCCGCCCGCACCGATGAGAGGAAAGCCCTTGCCGCCCCTGCAAATTGCCGTCTGCGGCCCCAGTACCTGCACCGACACCGAGTCCACGGCCGCCCGCGAGGTGGGCCGGCTGCTCGCCTCGGCGGGTGCGAGCGTGCTGTGCGGCGGCGGCTCGGGTGTGATGGCCGCCGTCGCCGAGGGCGCTTCCGGCGCAGGCGGACTCGTGCTCGGCATCCGCCCCGACACGGACCGTGACGCGGCCTGCCCGGGCCTGTCCGCGGCGATCTACACGAACATGGGCGAGGCCCGCAATGCCATCCTGGTGGCCTCGGCCGACGCGGTCATCGTCATCGGCGGCTCGTGGGGCACCCTGTCCGAGCTGGCACTGGCGAACCACCGCGGCATTCCCGTCGTATCACTGCACGGCTGGCAGGTACGGGACGTCGCAGGCCACGCGGTCGACGCCTCGATCCCCGCCCTCGACCCATCGCACGCCGTGGCCCTCGCGCTCGCCCCGCCGATCTATCCGTGAACGCCTGAACCGCGCCCGGCCGGTGTGCCGAGAACGGTTGCGAGTCAACCGGTTACGCGGCGAGATGGGCAGCCAGCCAGCCGGGGAACTCGGTGAGATCGCCGAGCACCGCATCCGCGCCCGCGGCCGACAGCTCCTCGGACGCATAGGGCCCGGTGGTCACCGCCACCGACACCGCGTCGGCCACCTTCGCCGCCCGCACATCGCCGAGATGGTCCCCCACATAGATCGAGGCCCCGCGCTCCCGCAGCACCTCGCCCTTCTCTTCCGCCCAGGCCCCGCCGACCAACTCGTCGACCGCCAGCCCGAGATGGTCGAGATGCAGCTGCGCGTGCGGCCCGTTCTTCGCCGTGATCACCAGCACCCGCCCGCCGGCCCGATGCACCGCGGCCAGCGCGTCCACCACCCCCGGCAGATGCGCCGCCGCGTGCACCGCCAGATCCGGATACAGCTCCCGATACATGGCCACGATCCCCGGCACCTCGTGCTCCGGAAACCACTGCGCGGCCTCATGGGCCAGCGGCGGCCCGAGCCTCGACACCACCAGCTCCGAATCGATCGCGACCCCGGTCCTGGCGGCCACCGCATCCCACACCGCCGCAATCCCCGGCCGCGAATCGATCAGCGTCATATCCAGGTCGAATCCGACCACCAGCCCACCGGCGACTGCACCCGAACGATCAACACGCACCCCCAGACCCTACGACCCGCCCGACCACGGCCACACCCGACCACCGTCGCACCGGCTCAGGACCGTGCACGGTTCGATACCCACCGGCCGCGCCGACCCGACCGGCGCAGCCCGGCCCCTGAGTCGGTCCGCACCGCCCGTGCTCGACTGGCCCGCGGCATTCGTGGGATCGGGCAGGCCATGACGTGACGACCTGGGCAGCAGGGCTCGCCCGGGGCGGAAATTCGCGGGCATGTCCATTGCCATCCGAATTAGGCTCGGGCGCATGCCTAGCGATCAGGGAACACTTTTCTGTGGGACGGAGCTGGCGGCGCGGATCGAGCGGGTCGAGACCGAGCTCATCGCCAAGGGCGGTGCGGCGGCCGCGGCACGGCTCGGGGCCGGGTTCGTGCTGCCGGTCGCGGGCGGGGTGGCGTCGTTCGCCGAGGACGGGTCGCCGTTGAACAAGGTGGCGGGGCTCGGCTTCGCGGGCATCCCCGGCACGCCGGAACTCGACGAGATCGAGCGGCTGTTCGCGGAGCGGAAGACGCCGGTGCAGGCCGAGGTCTCGCAGCTGGGCGATCCGGGTGTGGGCGAACTGCTCACCGGGCGCGGATATCTGCTGATCGCGTTCGAGAACGTGCTCGGGCTGGAGCTCGGCGCCGAACGTGCGGCAGTGGTCGCCGCGGGTGTCGACGTGACACCGAGCGGCGAGGACGAATTCGACACCTGGCTCGACGTGGTGGCGGACGGATTCGCGCACCCCGATGCGCAGGGCGTGGCCTCGCACGAGGAATTCCCGGCCGATGTCATCGCCCGGGCCATGCGGGATCTCACCGGGGCGGCCGGGGTGCGGCGGTATCTGGCCAGGCGCGAGGGGCAGGTGGCGGGCGGGGCGAGCCTGCGCATGTCGCAGGGCGTCGCCCAACTGACCGGCGCGGCAACCGATCCCGCGCACCGGCGGCACGGTGTGCAGTCGTCGCTGCTGTCGGTACGCCTCGCGGAGGCGACTGCGGCGGGCTGCGATATCGCGGTCGTGACCACCCAGCCCGGCTCGAAATCGCAGCAGAACGTTCAGCGGCTGGGCTTCGGGCTGCTCTACACGAGGGCGATCCTGGTCAAGCCCTGAGCTGCCGCGGCCGCGCGGCGAGCGGCACGACCGGATTCGGTCAGCCCGGCAGCCGGTGCGCGGCAATCGGTTTCAGATGCTCGCGGAGCAGATCGCCGTCGTCGCCGAAGAGCTCGGCATCGGTGTCGACGGCGGTCTGCACGCCCTGGCTCACCAATTCCCTTCCGGCGGAGGTCAGCTCGATGCGCAGGGCGCGGGCGTCGGCGGGGTCGGCACGGCGGATGAGCAGGCCGCGCTCCTCCAGCGCTCGAATCACCTTGGACGCCATCATACGATCCGAGCCGGACATGTCGGCCACCTGCTGCTGGGTGGGCAGCTTCCCCTCCCGGCTCAACCAGCCCGCCGACGCGAGCAGGTTGAACTGGGTGGGGGTGAGTCCGAGCGGGCGCAGATTGCGTTCCAGCGTCGCCCGCCACTCCAGCGCGGCGTGGTGCAGCCAGAAGCCCGGACTCATGAGCGGTCCCCGTGGCACGCCGCGCGCCCGCTTCGATGATTCAGCCACGCCGTAGCGCCTCCTGTTCCAGTGCCGCGAAGGTCAGCGGCATGTCCGCGCGCATGGCCTTCTCCCAGACGAGTTTGAACAAGGGCCCGAACAACCCGTGCACCTCGACCTTCTCGGCCACCCGCACGGTGCCGTCGCCGAGGGCCTCGTAAGTGCGATGGCCGCGCAGCTTCCCGAACGGGATGCCCGCCTCACTCGTCCACGACTGCCCGGGCTCCACGGCCACGATGGTGAACGGTCCCGCCGGCGCCCCCTTCGGCTTGACCCAGCCCTTGGTCCCGGCCGCGAACTCGCCGTCGATGCGGGACTTCTCCTCGTGCGGGTCCCATTCCGACCAGCGCGCCACATCGGTGGCCACCGCCCAGATCTTGTCGATGTCTCCGGTGATCACGGCTTCTTCGGTGAACGAGTACATCATGACTGCCCTCTCCCCGTCGAGGAAATCTGTTGTTGTGACAACAGTAACTGTAGTCGCGACAACAATCAACCCTTCCCGGCGATGCGATGGCCACTCACGACACAGGGCCCGGCGACGGACGGCATCGCCGTGCCGACGTCACCGGGCCCCGGTCACCCATCCGCTACGGAGCGAGGGCGTAGCCCAGCGGGCGCGTGGTGAACGTACCCCGGCCCTGCGTCCGACTGCGCAAACGAGTTGCGTAGCCGAACAATTCGGCCAGCGGGACCGTGGCCGTCACCACCACGACGCCGGGACGGCTGACCGAACCCGTCACCCGCCCGCGCCGCGCGGCGAGGTCACCCAGCACCGCGCCGACATGGTCCTCCGGCACGGTCGCGGTCAGCTCCACCAGCGGCTCCAGCACCGCTACGGCACTGGCCCGCAGCGCTTCCCGCAGCCCCAGGCGGCCCGCGGTACGGAACGCCAGTTCCGACGAATCCTTCGAGTGCGTCGCGCCGTCGGTGAGCGTGACCCGGACACCCGTGACCGGATGACCCGCGAGCGGGCCCTCCGCCAGGGCGTCCCGGCACCCGGCGGCTACCGCGCGGACGAACTCCGCCGGCACCCGGCCGCCGACCACCGTCGACTCGAACTCGAAACCCGTTGCCCCGGGCTCGGATTCGCGCAGCGGCTGCACATCGAAGACGATGTGCGCCCACTGTCCGGCCCCGCCGTCCTGCTTGGCGTGCCGGTAGGTGAAGTCCCGCACGCCGCGCACCACGGTCTCCCGGTACGCCACCTGCGGTCGGCCCACGGTCACGCTCAGCCCGCGGTCGCGGCGCAGCTTCTCCACCACGACCTCCAGATGCAGTTCGCCCAGCCCGGCCAGCAGCGTCTGCCCGGTCTCCGCATCGGTCCGCACCGTCAGGGACGGATCCTCCTCGGCCAGCCGGGTCAGCGCCACCGCCAGCTTCTCGGTGTCCGCGCTGGTTCGCGCCTCGACCGCCACCGACACCACCGGCTCGGTGGGAGCCGGCGGTTCCAGCAGCACCGGGGCGTCCGGCGCGCACAGGGTCGCGCCGACCCGCACGGCCTTCGGCCCGACCAGCGCGACGATGTCGCCCGACACCGCGGACTCCACCTCCGCGTGCCGGTCCGCCTGCACCCGCAGGATGCGCGCGACCCGCTCGCGGCGACTGCCACCCACGTCCAGCACGGTGTCGCCCTTGCGCAGGACGCCCGAGTAGACGCGCACGAACGTGAGCCGCCCCGTCGGCGTGGCGTGCACCTTGAAGGCCAGTGCCGCAAGCGGTTCCGCCGGGTCGGCGGCGCGGGCCGCGTCGCCGGCCCCGACCGCGGGCCGGTCCAGCGGTGACGGCAGGTACGCGACCACGGCGTCGAGCAGCGGCTCGATGCCGACATCACGGTAGGCCGCCCCGCACAGCACCGGCACCACCTCACCGGAGAGGGTGAGCTCCCGCAGCGCGGCGGTCAGGGTCTCGGCGGACAGGCCGGAGTGCTCGACGAACTCCTCCAGCGCCACCGAACTCCGTTCCGCCACCGCCTCTTCCAGCTCCCGGCGCAAGCGCTCGACGTCCGCCCCGAGATGATCCGGCACCGGCCCCTCGACAAGGCCGTTCTCCCACGTGAGAGCACGCAGGCGAACCAGGTCCACCACGCCGGTGAACGTCTCGCCGGTGTACACCGGCAGCTGGACGAGCAGCGGAAACGGGTGCAGCCGTTCACGAATCGAGGCGACCGCGGCCGTCAGATCGGCCCCGGCGCGATCCATCTTGTTGACGAACGCGATCCGCGGAACGTCGTAGCGGTCGGCTCGCCGCCACACCGATTCGCTCTGCGGCTCCACCCCCGCCACGGCATCGAAAACCGCCACCGCGCCGTCCAATACCCGCAGCGACCGCTCGACCTCGTCGGAGAAGTCGACGTGCCCCGGGGTATCGATGACGGTGAGCCGATGCCCGGCCCACTCGCAGCTCACGGCCGCCGCGAAGATGGTGATGCCCCGATCCCGCTCCTGCGGATCGAAATCGGTGACGGTGGTGCCGTCGTGCACCTCGCCGCGCTTGTGGGTGATCCCGGTGAGAAACAGCATCCGCTCGGTCACCGTGGTCTTCCCGGCATCCACATGCGCGAGAATCCCGAGGTTGCGAACGACTGCCAGGTTGTGTCGAGAAATATTGGTACGCACGGTCATACGTCCTTCGTGCTGATCCGGAACAGAACAGCGCGATTCCCCCCGCACGGGGCAGACACCCCGGGGGTACTCAGTACCGGCCGCGCAGCCGGCACCGAGCCGGCCGAGACACCAGGATCACCTCGAAGCGCGGACGGGCCGCGACGACATCGCGATGAACACGCATGATCGGCCCCTTCCTGCTCTCGAGTTCGGCGGAACCTTCCGCTCCGCCGTGCGACCGTAGCAGTGCAACGTATTCGGTGTCGCGTGAATTTCCCAGGGGCCCAAGCGTGCTCAGGCCCTACGCCGACAGGTGCCCGAAATGGATCACCGCCAGATTCGCGACCACCAGCACCGGGAACGCGACCGCGACCGCCCGATGCCCGAGCTGCCACAGCCCGGCCGCCGCGCCACCGAACACCGCGACCTTGGTGGCCACCGCCGCGACAGGGATCGAGAAGCTCGCCTCCGGCGCGGCGAACATCCCCCACAGCACCATGGCGCCCACCGCCAGCCCGCCACCCAGCAGCACCTTCGCGATCCGGCTGCGACCGGCACGGGCACCCCTGTAGGCCAGTGCGCCGACGGCGACAAGCTCCAGCGCGAAGGCGAGGGTCAGATTGACGGCCGTCCAGGCAGTGGTGATCATGTCTACTCCGAGATCAGTGCTCTCTATTTAGACCAATAGTCACCCAAAGGCCGCACCGAGTCAAGAGCAGTGCTCTCGTAGTTGATCCCAGCGCCCGCCGTACCCGGAAGAACCGAACACTCTTCCCAGCGATTTC
>NZ_BAGC01000061.1 GCF_000308655.1 Nocardia niigatensis NBRC 100131
GCCGTCGATGTAGATCGAGCCCTTCTCCGGGCGCAGCAGACCGATCAACGACTTCAGGAAGACCGACTTACCGGTACCCGACGGGCCGAGCAGTGCGCTGACTTCCCCCGGCGGCAGCGTCAGCGTGACGTCCTGCCAAATACGCTGCGAACCGAACGACTTCGTGATGCCTTCGGTCCTGACCTCGACGCCCACGCCAACCTCCACTTTCTCCGACGAGCGCACTACGTGTGACTACGGGCCACGAATTCGCGCGGTGTGGCGCATCACAGTAGGTCCGGTCACTGTATCGCATATACACCGTCTCGGACACCGGGACCTGACTGGTCGGTAGCAACTTTCGTATTGAAATACCGATTACGCGCCAATCACGACGGCACAATACGCGAAAAGGGTGGTCCCCCAATGGGAACCACCCTTTTCACAATCGACACGTCACGGGGCTGTGCCCCGTCACAGGTCCGTCTTACTTGACGGAGACCTTGGCGCCGGCCTCTTCCAGCTTCGCCTTGGCGGCCTCGGCGGCGTCCTTGGCGACCTTCTCCAGGATCGGCTTCGGGGCACCCTCGACCAGGTCCTTGGCTTCCTTCAGGCCCAGGCCGGAGACGATCTCGCGCACGACCTTGATGACCTGGATCTTCTTGTCGCCGGCACCCTCGAGGATGACGTCGAACTCGTCCTGCTCCTCGGCGGCCTCGGCCGGAGCAGCGGCGCCACCGGCGACGGCGACGGCGACCGGAGCGGCAGCGGTGACCTCGAACTTGTCCTCGAACGCCTTCACGAACTCGGACAGCTCCAGCAGGGTCATGCCGGCGAAGGTCTCGAGCAGCTCATCAACGTTGGCCATTGATATTTCCTTTCGGTAGTTCCGTCACCGTGCGAACAGTGACGAAGAGGTTTGGGTAGTGACTTATTCGGCGTCTGCGGCCGGAGCTTCGGCGGCGCCACCCTCGGCGCGCTTCTTCTCCTCGAGGGCCGCGGCCAGGCGGGCGATCTGCGAGGCCGGGGCGGCGAACAGCCCGGCAGCCTTCGACAGGTTGCCCTTCATGGCGCCGGCCAGCTTGGCCAGCAGCACCTCGCGCGACTCCAGGTCGGCAATGCGCTCGACCTCGGACACGGACAGCGCGGCGCCGTCCATGTAGCCGCCCTTGATGATGAGCGCCTTGTTGTCCTTGGCGAACGCCTTCAGCGCCTTCGCGGCGTCGACCGGCTCACCCGTAATGAAGGTGATGGCGGTCGGACCGACGAACAAGTCATCCAGGCCTTCCACGCCCGCCTCGGCGGCAGCGCGCTTGACCAGGGTGTTCTTGGCGACGGAGTAGGTAGCGTTCGCGCCGAGGGCACGACGCAGCTCAGTGATCTTGCCGACGGACAGGCCACGGTATTCCGTGACGACAGTCGCGGTGGACGACTTGAACTGCTCGGTGATCTCCGCGACCGCGGTGACCTTCTCAGGCTTTGCCATACTTCGCCTCCTCTCTGGATGGTCGGTTCTCGTATGAACTACCGAGTTCCGCCACAGGGGCCGGCGACAAAGCAAACGCCCCGGACGCAAGGTGGTCCCGGGGCGCACAAGAAACAGTCGCGATCTCTCGCGGGGTTTCCCGACCTCGGCTCTCCCTGCGTGGGCCGCCGGCAATATCGCCGGACCTTCAGCCGCCTGACGGCAGCAACCAACGGTCTTCGGTAGAACGATGTGGGGTGATCATCAAACTCGTTGATGACCGTCGTCCAATATAGCGGACCAGCATCGATACGCCAAAACGGGGTCTCGCCTCGCCCGTCCGCTGTCGTTCTTCTTCGCAAAAGCGAAGGGCCGGTACGAGATTCGTACCGGCCCTCCGGCCTTCATGCGTTGCTACGCGCTACCGCGTCGGGGAATCAGTCTTCCTCGGCGAAGTTGCGGGTGCGGTTCGGATCCACCGGGATGCCCGGTCCGGTGTTGGTCGAGAACGTCACCTTCTTGACGTAGCGGCCCTTCGCGGTGGAGGGCTTGACACGCAGGATCTCGTCGAGCGCGGCGCCGTAGTTCTCGGCCAGCTTCTTCTCGTCGAAGGAAGCCTTGCCGATCACGAAGTGCAGGTTGGCCTGCTTGTCGACGCGGAAGTTGATCTTGCCGCCCTTGATGTCGTTGACAGCCTTGGTGACATCGGGGGTGACGGTGCCGGTCTTCGGGTTCGGCATCAGGCCACGCGGGCCCAGCACACGAGCGATACGACCGACCTTGGCCATCTGGTCCGGGGTGGCGATCGCGGCGTCGAAGTCCAGCCAGCCGCCCTGAATGCGCTCGATCAGATCCTCGGCGCCGACCGCGTCCGCACCGGCGGCCTCGGCCTCGGCGGCCTTGTCGCCGACCGCGAACACGATGACGCGGGCGGTCTTACCGGTGCCGTGCGGCAGGTTGACGGTGCCACGGACCATCTGGTCGGCCTTGCGGGGGTCGACGCCCAGACGGACGGCGACCTCGACGGTCGCGTCGGTCTTGGTGGTCGCGGTCTCCTTCGCCAGGCGCGCGGCGGCCAGCGGAGCGTAGAGCGCGGCGCGGTCGACCTTGGCGGCCGCCTCGAGATAAGCCTTGCTTCGTTTTGCCATGATTCTCTGTCCTTGTCTAAGTCAGAAGTGGTGCGGGACAGGCGGTCCCTTCCACGAGAGCTCGAAAGCCCTACTCCGCGATGGTGATACCCATCGAGCGGGCGGTGCCGGCGATGATCTTCGCCGCGGCGTCGATGTCGTTGGCGTTCAGGTCTTCCTGCTTGGTCTTGGCGATCTCACGGATCTGATCCATGGTGACCTGCGCGACCTTGGTGCGGTGCGGCTCGGCGGAGCCCTTCTGCACACCGGCGGCCTTCAGCAGCAGACGCGCGGCGGGCGGCGTCTTCAGCTTGAAGTCGAACGAGCGGTCTTCGTAGACCGTGATCTCGACCGGGATGACGTTGCCACGCTGCGACTCGGTCGCCGCGTTGTACGCCTTGCAGAACTCCATGATGTTGACGCCGTGCTGACCCAGCGCCGGACCGACCGGCGGAGCCGGGTTGGCCTGGCCGGCCTGGATCTGGAGCTTGATGAGCCCAGCGACCTTCTTCTTCTTCGGGGGCATCTTTCTTCCTTGGGTTAGGTTCCTTACGGATTCCCGTAAGCCTTCTCCGGACCGTGCGCCCGGGCGCGACGCCCGCGGCACAACCCGTCAAGTCTATGCGAACGCGAAAAAGGCGGTGACACCGGCCCGGATCCGGACCGGGCCACCGCCCTGACGCACTTAAATCTTGGCGACCTGCGTGAAGGCCAGCTCGACCGGGGTCTCGCGGCCGAAGATCGAGACCAGCACCTTGAGCTTCTGCTGCTCGGCGTTGACCTCGGAGATGCTGGCCGGGAGGGTGGCGAAGGGGCCGTCCATGACGGTCACCGACTCGCCGACCTCGAAGTCGACCTCGATGACCGGCTTCACGATCGGGGTCTCGCCGGGGGCCGCGGCGGCGGCAGCAGCGGCGGCCGCGGGGGCGGCCTTCTTCTGCTGCGCGGCCGGGACCAGGAACTTCACCACTTCGGGAATGGTGAGCGGCGAGGGCCGCGAGGTGGCGCCGACGAATCCGGTCACACCGGGGGTGTTGCGCACCGCGCCCCAGGACTCGTCGTTCAGCTCCATGCGGACCAGGATGTAGCCCGGCAGCACCTTGCGGTTGACGTTCTTCTTCTGGCCGTTCTTGATCTCGGTGACCTCTTCGGTCGGCACCTCGACCTGGAAGATGTAGTCCTCGAGACCGAGGTTCTGCACGCGGGTCTCGAGGTTGGTCTTCACCTTGTTCTCGTAACCGGCGTACGAGTGCACGACGTACCAGTCACCGGGCGCGCGCCGCAGCGCCGCGGTCATCTCGGCGACCGGGTCGGCGGGCTCGTCGGAGAGCTCGGCCGCCGGGCGGGCGGGCTCGTCCTCTTCGGCGTCGGTGTCCGCGTCAGCGGTGATCTCGGCCTCGTCGGCGAAGCCCTCAGCGTCGTCCTCGACGTCCGCGGTGGTCTCGTCGATCACCACGTCATCCACCGGGAATTCCTCGGTTGTGCCGTTCTCCGGGGTGCTCACTGGGGCACTCGCTTTCTTGGTCGTCACGTAATCCTCTGCGCGCCGGGATAAAAACGCCCGACGGATGGTCCCGCTCCCCGCCTCTGCCCGGGGGCCGATCACCGGCCGCGACGGTCAGACGCGGTCATCGTGCCGCCTAGCCGAAGAGCCAGTTGACACCCTTGATGAACGCCAGATCCAACCCGCTGATGTACGCGATGATGAAAATCACGAACACCAGGACAACGCTCGTATAGGTGACCATCTGCTTGCGGTTGGGCCAGATGACCTTGCGAAGTTCCGCGATGACTTCCTTGAGGAACTTCACCAGGCGCTTGAACGGATTGCCCGTACCGCTCTTTCCGGCCTTCTTGCCTTTGCCGGACTGCTTGGTGGTTGCCTTGGCCGACTCCGACGGTCGTTCGATCGTCGCGACGGCGCTGGACGACGCGGCGCGCGTGCGCCGGGCGGACCGCTTGCCGCTCGGCCGAGCCACCGCGGCGGTGTCATCGCCATCTTCGTGGCGAGTGTCCCGCTCGTCGCTCACGTCGATCCTCTCTACGTCGGCATCCAGGGCAGGGGCGACAGGACTTGAACCTGCAACCTGCGGTTTTGGAGACCGCTGCTCTGCCAGTTGAGCTACGCCCCTTCGGCTGGACGGGGGGTTTCGAATCCAGCCACTGTTCTATTCAGTTGTACACGGGTTTTCACACAACACGCGCGCCGCTCCTCGGAGCAGCGCGCATCGGCTGGTGACCCCAGATTCCCGAGTGTACGTTACCCCGCGTGGCGACCGCCAATCGGGGTGTCGCAGCGTACGTCGGGTCGAAGGTCAGGCCAGCTGGACCGTTGCGGTGGCGCGACCGAAGATCTTGCGGCCCTCCGACTTCGCCACGATGGCGATGACGGCGGTGCGGGACTCGGGATCCACGGACTTCACCTTGCCGGTGTACTCGATCTCCGCGGGACGGTCGATCGGCACGTAGACGGGGCTGGTGAAGCGGACGTTGTACTCCTTGACCGCGCCCGGGTCGCCGAGCCACGAGGTGACGAAGCCGCCGCCCAGGCCCATGGTCAGCATGCCGTGCGCCACAACGTTTTCCAGGCCGACCAGCTTCACGACATCGTCGCTCCAATGGATCGGGTTGGCGTCGCCGGAGACGCCGGCGTAGTTCACCAGGTCGCCGCGGGTGAGACTGACCACGCGCGCGGGCAGTTCGGCGCCGACGGTCACATCCTCGAAGCGGATGGCGTGCTTGCTCGCGACGATCTTCCCGGCGGGCGCGATCTCGACCGCCGGCGGGGGCGGCGGCACGTCGATGCTGCGCGGGTGGTGCTCGGGCTCCTCCGGGCCGATCCCGTGCATCAGCACATTGCGCACGGCGTCACCGATATTGGGATCGATGTCACCGCCGCTGCGGCCGATCAGGGTGGTGTAGGTGGTGAGCACCAGCTCGTCGTTCTGGGCAACCACGTCGTTGCGGGTGACGATGATGTCGCCGCCGAAGGCCTGCCGGAAGGAGTGCAGGTAGACGATGCAGGACAGCTGGTCGCCGGCCTTGATGGGCCGGTGGAATTCCAGGATCTGATCGGTCTGCATGATCTGGCTCAGGTCGTAGCCGGTGATGATCTGCTCGAAGAGCTTGCGCTGGGCCAGGATTCCGACCAGCGAGATGAAGGTGAGGGGGGCGACCAGACCGTCGTGGCCGTAGCTCTGGGCGATGTCCTCGTCCCAGTGGACCGGGTGATAGTCCTGCACCGCGCGGGCGTACTCGCGCACCTTCTCGCGACCGACCTCGTAGTAGTCGTCGACGCGGTAGTGATGGCCGACCATGGAGGCGGCGTGCGCGGCAGGGTCGAAAAGCTCGCTGGATTCGACCATGTCGGCCTCAATGTCAATCTCGGTGTTGATCGTCACGGCAGGAAGTCCCAATCTGATCCCGGCACGGGATCGGGCAAGAGCGCTGAACCACCGCTATATACGCCAAATGCCGGACCGGCGCCACAGTCCCTTTCTAAGAGACGAAGTGACTGGCCGATCCGGCACTGTCATCCACGCGGTTGATCGCGCGGGTTAAGTTAGCGAGACTCGCGGTGCGCCCGATGGGTACCGCAGTTCGGGCAGAACTTCTTCAGCTCGAGGCGGTCCGGGTCATTGCGCCGGTTCTTCTTGGTGATGTAGTTGCGGTGCTTGCACTGCTCGCAGGCCAAGGTGATCTTTGGCCGGATATCAGTGGACTTCGCGGCCACGATTGCCTTCTTTCCGGTCAGCCTGATTGGGATATCAGTATGTAGCGATGGCCGGACTTGAACCGGCGACACAACGATTATGAGTCGTTTGCTCTACCGACTGAGCTACACCGCCATCTGTTGTCGGTACTTGACGGCGGGAAGGTCCCGGGTCCTGCTAGGAGAAGCCGAGCCGTTCACCACCGGCAATCCGGCGAGCCCCCTAACGGAATCGAACCGTTGACCTTTTCCTTACCATGGAAACGCTCTGCCGACTGAGCTAAGGGGGCGTGTCTGTCTTGCTCCGGTCTCGGCCGGGGCGCTGACGACTTGAACGAGATTACACACATCCCCGCCGACTATCCAAACCGGCTGGTCAGCGCTAGTTTTTGAGAGTCGCACAAGGTTCGCGGCCCGGCTCGATTCCGGACTGCGCTCCGCCGCTCCGCGCTTGCAGCGGGGGAGCGAAGCGGAGGAGCGGAGGAGCGGAGGAGGGAAGAATCGAGCTAGCAGGGCCGCGAACCCGCCGGAGCGAAGCGAAGGCCCAAAAGAGAGAGCCCCGTGGACTCTGGGTCCACGGGGCTCTCTGGTGGCGGATGAAGGATTTGAACCTCCGAAGCATTACGCGGCTGATTTACAGTCAGCTCCCTTTGGCCGCTCGGGCAATCCGCCGGGGTACGCCTTGCAGCGCTCCAGCAGAATACAACGAACCCACGCCCAGAATGCAAACCGGCTGGATACAGCCGTGCCGGAGCGGCTAGCGTCGGCGTGGAACATCCCGAATATCCGATCTCGGACAGGAGAAGAGTGTGGCGGATTCGTCGTTCGATGTCGTCAGCAAGATCGATCGCCAGGAGGTGGACAACGCCCTGAACCAGGCCGCCAAGGAGCTGAGCCAGCGCTACGACTTCCGGGGTACCGGCGCGAGCATCGAATGGTCGGGCGAGGAGAAGATCATCCTCAGCGCCGAGTCGGAGGATCGCGTCAAGGCCGCGCTGGACGTGTTCAAGGAGAAGCTGATTCGCCGCGACATCTCGCTCAAGGCGTTCGACGCGGGTGATCCGCAGGCCTCCGGCAAGGTGTACAAGATCACAGGAACCCTGGTGCAGGGCATCACCACGGAGAACGCGAAGAAGATCGCCAAGAAGATCCGTGACGAAGGCCCGAAGAGCGTCAAGGCGCAGATTCAGGGCGAGGAACTGCGGGTCAGCAGCAAGAGCCGTGACGACCTGCAGGCCGTCATCTCGCTGCTGAAGGGCGGCGACTTCGACATCGCCCTGCAGTTCGTGAATTACCGCTAGTAGTTGCGGTTTCCACCAGCCATCTCCTCGAGGCGGGCGATACGGTCCGCCATCGGGGGGTGGGTGGAGAACCAGCGCGCCATGCGATCGCCGTCCCGGAAGGGGTTGGCGATCATCAGGTGTGACTGAGCGGTCAGCTGGGGCTCGGGGGGCAGCGGGGCGGCCTGGGTGCCGCGTTCCAGCTTGCGCAGGGCCGACGCGAGGGCCAGGGGGTCGCCGGTGAGTTCGGCGCCGTCCTGGTCGGCCTGAAACTCCCGGGAACGGGAGACGGCCAGCTTGATGAGCGAGGCCGCGATCGGGCCCAGCAGCGAAACCAGCAGGATGCCAATGATGTTCGGGCCCTCGCCGTCGCGGTTGCCGCCGAAGGCGCCGGCGAAGAAGGCCAGGTTCGCCAGACCCGAGATGACCGAGGCGAGCGCGCCCGCCACCGACGAGATCAGGATGTCGCGGTTGTAGACGTGCGAGAGTTCGTGGCCCAGGACCGCGCGAAGTTCCCGTTCGTCGAGGATCTGCAGGATGCCGGTGGTGCAGCAGACCGCGGCATTGCGCGGATTGCGGCCGGTGGCAAAGGCATTCGGCGCGTTGGTGGGGCTGATGTAGAGCCGCGGCATGGGTTGCCTTGCGGCCGTGGCCAACTCGCGCACGATGCGGTACATGGCCGGAGCTTCCAGCTCGGTCACCGGCTGCGCGTGCATGGCCTTCAAGGCCAGCTTGTCGCTGTTGAAGTAGGCGTAGGCGTTCATGCCCACGGCCAGCAGGATCGACAGGATCAGGATCGTCGGATTCCGGAACAGCGCCCCGGCGAACACGATCAACGCCGACATACCGACCAAGAGGCCGAACGTCTTCAGCCCGTTCGCATACCCGTGACTGTGCATCTTGCCCTCCGCTTCGCTCCGGGCGGGTTCGCGGCCCGGGAGATCTCGTTCTTCCCTCCCTCCGCTCCTCCGCTTCGCTCCCCCGCTCCGCTCAGTCCAGAACGAGACGGGCCGCGAACCACGTTGTGGCGCCCATCAGGGCAGGTACACCAGATCAACGATAGATGTCACGGAGGGGTTCCCCAGGATCCTCAGCCGACGCGTTCGATGGTGTAGCGGACCAGGTGTTCCAGGGCCTCGTTGGCCGGGCCGCCGGGAAGGGCGGAGAGTTCGGCGTGGGCGATGTCGGCGTAGCCGTGCAGCTTCTCCTTGGCCAGCACCAGGCCGCGCGAGCGGGACAGCAGGTAGAGGGCCTCGTCGACCTCGGTGTCGGTCTGCAGCGGCCTGGCCAGCAGCTTGCGCAGGCGGTCGCCCTCGGCGCCCTCGTCGCGCAGTGCGTAGAGGACCGGCAGGGTGTGGACGCCCTCGCGCAGGTCGGTGCCCGGGGTCTTGCCGGACTGCTCGGACACCGAAGAGATGTCGATGATGTCGTCGGCGATCTGGAAGGCGGTGCCGACGGCGTCGCCGAGGCGGGCCAGCCGTTCCACGTGGTCGCGGTCGGCGCCGGAGAAGGTGCCGCCGAAGCGGCCGGCGGCGGCGATCAGCGAGCCGGTCTTCTCCCACACCACGCGCAGGTAGTGCTCGACCGGGTCCTGGGACTGCCGGGCGCCGATGGTCTCCCGCATCTGGCCGGTGACCAGCTCGGCGAAGGTCTCGGCGATGATGCGGACCGCGTCCGGGCCGAGGGTGGAGACCAGGCGGGAGGCGTGCGCGAACAGGTAGTCGCCGGCCAGGATGGCGACGCTGTTGCCCCAGCGCGAGTTCACGCTGGGGGCGCCGCGGCGCATGGAGGCCTCGTCCATGACGTCGTCGTGGTAGAGGGTGGCCAGGTGCACGAGCTCCACCACCGTGCCGGCGGTGACCAGGTCGGGGCTGGCCGGGTCGGGGCCCAGCTGACCGGTCAGGATGGTGAACAGGGGCCGGAACCGCTTGCCGCCGGCCTTGGCCAGGTGCAGCGCCGCTTCCTGCAGGAACTCCTCGCCGTCGGACAGCTCGGTGATCAGCAGATCCTCGACCTCGATCAGGCCCTTGCGCACGGTCGCAGCGAGCTCGGGATCGCCCAGATCCACCCCCGCGACCACGGTGCTCTCCTCGCTCACAGCTGATGCGCTCATTTCATCTCCCAGTGCCGCGTCCGACCCCACGCCAAAGAACCTAGCGTGTGGAGCGATCACCCCCTATGCACACCACCGTAGTGCGACGCACGAAACACTGCTGTGTTGGATTCGCCCTCCGCTTCGCTCCGGGCGGGGTTCGCGGCCCCGAGGTCTCGATTCTTCCCTCCCCCGCTCCTCAGCTTCGCTCTCGGTTCCGCGTTGAGCGCGGAGCGGCGGAGCGCAGTCCAGAATCGAGACGGCCGCGAACCTTTGGGCGGATCTTGTTCGGGCAGTCCGTGCTGGGGGATCCACGGTGGAGGTGGACCGCGTCGACAGCGATTGTGATGTGCTGCAAGTATTGATCGCATGGGTTCACCGGAACACGCGCCCGAGCAGGGGAAATCATCGGATGTTCTGCCCGCGCACGCCGAGGTCCTGGTCGTGGGGGCGGGGCCGGCCGGGTCCGCGGCGGCGGCCTGGGCCGCGCGCATGGGACGGGATGTGCTGCTGACCGATTCCGCGGTGTTCCCGCGCGACAAAACCTGCGGTGACGGGCTGACCCCGCGCGCCACCGCCGAACTCGAGCATCTCGGGCTGGGCGACTGGGTGCGGGCGCACACGGTCAATCGCGGCTTGCGCATGGCCGGGTTCGGGCGGGAGGCGCTGCTGCCCTGGCCGGAGGGGTCGTTCCCGAGCTACGGAAGTGCCGTTCCGCGAACCGAACTCGACGACAAGCTGCGCGACACCGCGATCAAGTCGGGCGCCCGGATGGTGGACGGGGCCAAGGTGGTGGAGGTGGCCCGCGAGGGCGACCGGGTCACCGGGGTGACCGTCAAGACCGACGCCGGCCTGCGGGCGGTGTCGTGCGACGTGCTCATCGTGGCCGACGGGGTGCGCTCCCCCGTCGGAAAGCTGCTGGGCCGCACCTGGCATCGCCAGTACGCGTACGGGACGGCGGCGCGCGCCTACATCAAATCCGAACGCAGTGACGACGAGTGGATCACCTCGCATCTCGAATTGCGGGACGCGAACGGGGAATTGATTCCCGGCTACGGCTGGGTTTTCCCGCTCGGAAATGGCGAGGTGAATATCGGCGTCGGTTCGCTCGCCACCGAAAAGCGGCCGTCGCATATCGCGTTGAAATCGCTACTGCAGCACTATGTTTCGCTGCGTCGCCCGGAATGGAAATTCGAGGGGGAGGCGCGGGCGGTCGCGTCGGCGCTGCTGCCGATGGGCGGCGCGGTGTCGAATCTGGCCGGGCGCAACTGGGCGCTGGTCGGTGATGCCGCCGGGTGCGTGAATCCGCTCAACGGCGAGGGCATCGACTACGGCCTGGAGGGCGGGCACATGCTCACCGGGATCCTGGATCAGTCGGATCTGACCCACATCTGGCCGGAACTGCTGCGCGAGCGCTACGGCCGCACCTATTCGGTGGCGCGGCGGCTGGCGGGGCTGGCCACCCATCCGCGGACGGTGCCGCTGGGCGGGCCGCCGATGATGCGGTCGAAGCTGTTGCAGCGCACAGCCGTCCGGGTGATGGGCAATCTGGTCACCGACGAGGACATGGATCTGACCGCCCGGCTGTGGCGGGGCGCGGGCCGGGCCTCGATGCGTTTCGACAAGATCCAGCCGTTCTCGTGAACGGCCGGCCGGTTCCCGCGGAGCTGCTGCCGCAGCTGCGGCGAGCGCGGGATCTGGCCGACCGGCACTACGCGGAGCCGCTGGATCTGGACAGTCTGGCGGCGGCCGCGGGGGTGTCGAAGTATCACTTCCTGCGGTGCTTCGCCGCGACCTACGGCAAGACCCCGGCGGTGTATCTCGCCGAGCGCCGGATCGAGCGGGCGCAGGATCTGCTGCGGGCCACCAATGTGACGGTGACCGAGGCCTGCATGCTGGTCGGCTACAGCAGTCTCGGTTCGTTCAGCAGCAAGTTCACCGAGCTGGTAGGGATGTCGCCCTCGGAGTATCAGGCGAAGTTCGCCGCCGAGGGCGCACCCCATATTCCAGGCTGCTACATCTTCATGCACGGTCTCTCGGACCGGAAACCGCCTGTGTAGCAGCTACCTCGAGGGCGGCACGCGCAGGCCGGCCTTGTCGGTGGAGAGGGCCGGCGAACTGATGTACTGGATCTCGCCCTCCGGTCCCGGCCGCGCCGAGGCGATCATGCCGGGGGCGCTCGAGCTCCATGCCGGTGACGACGCGGGTGAGGGTGTCACCCGACGGGTTGCCGTGCTCGTCGTACCTGGGCAGGTCGATGCCGTCGTGGTCGCGGCACAGGTAGTACCCACCCTTGGTGAGGATGTGAACTGAGCTGTCCGAGCGTGAATCGCGCAATTTCGGAGAAGCCCGCGAACCCCGGCCGTCCATAGCCTGGAGGCCATGACGATCATCACCAATGTCTCGCTCGTGACCGTGTATGTGACCGATCAGACCGCCGCCAAGGAGTGGTACATCGACAAGCTGGGCTTCGCCGAGGGCAGCGACGTGACCATGGGCGACAACGGCTTCCGCTGGGTGACCGTGGTGCACCCCGACCACCCGGAGCTCGAGATCACCCTGATGATCCCCGGTCCCCCGCTGGACGACACCCTGGCCGAGGCCATCCGGCGCTCCCTCGCCAATGGCACGCACGGCGCGCTGGGCCTGCGAACCGACAACTGCCAGAAGGCTTTCGAGGAGCTCACCGCGAAGGGTGTGGAATTCGTCCAGCCGCCCTCGGAGCGCCCCTACGGCGTGGAGGCCATCGTCCGCGACAACTCCGGCAACTGGCTGGTCCTGGTCGAGCCGCGCGAATTCGATCCCGGCACGGCCCAGTTCGGCCCGGCGTAACCCGCTCCGTGGATGCGGGACCACCCCCGCATCCACGGTTTACCGGGATCAGGCGTTCTGCGCGGCGAACCAGGATTCGACGGACTTGCGCTCGCTGTTCATGACCTTCTTGAGCAGGTTCTCGACCAGCGGTTCGATGGCCCCGCCGACCAGCGGGACCTTCACGTCGATCGTGCCGGTGGCCTCGATCTCGGAACCCTCGGCGGTGGGCCGCAATTCGAACGTGCCCGCCATCTCGGTGGTGATACCGCCGGAGCGGCCGTCGAAGCCGCCCTTGGCGACGCCGTTCTCGAGCGGACCCCAGGTGTCGGTGCGCTCGAGCATGAGCTCGCTCTTGAGGACCTTCTTGACGATGCCGGGAATCTGGTCTTCGGATGCTCTTTCGGTCATGTGGATCTGGATGGTGCCGGGGCCGTCCGGGTGGGTGAGCTCCAGCGTGGCGGTGGTCGCTTCGGCGAAGCGCGCCTGCCACATCTCATCATTGGTCAGTGCCCGGTGAAGCTCTTCGACCGGAACGCTGTACTGCACGGTGAAGCTGAATTTTCGGGACATGGCGAAGACCGTAGCCCAGCGATGGAATAGCCTGCTGAAGTGTCGGAAACTAGCCAGTCTGATAGCGCAGCGAAGCGGAGCGACGATCCGACACCGCGCGCAGCGAAGCGGAGCGACGATCCGACACCGCGCGCAGCGAACCGGAACGAGCATCCGACACCGCGCCCAGCGAACCGGAACGAGCATCCGACACCGCGCCCCGAACAGGGGCGGGCGGTTCGGTTGCGGCGGGCTCGGATCGGGGTCGTGATCGCGGCGGCCACCTTCAGCTTCCTGGCCGGCCTGCTGGTGCTGGCGGCCTGGCGCGACGACCACCTGATCAACTCCGACAAGGGCGTGACCAGCGCCGAAGTCCTCTCGGCGGGCACACTGCGGTCCGCGGTCATCTTCGTCACCCCCGACGGCGAGACACACAATCCGAAGACCGGGGTGCTGTACCCGACCAGGCTGACCGTCGGCGAGCGCATCAATGTCGAATACCGGCGCAGCGATCCGGATCTCGTGCGGGTGGCGGGTCGCGATGCGCGTGTCGCGATCGTGCCGGCGCTGTCGGTGATCGTGGTCTCGTGGGCCGTCGCCATCCCCGTGCTGTGGTTCCTCGGGGCGCCCCCGACCCGGTGGCCGAGCGCGCTCCGAGCACGACTGCGAACTAAGCTGCGGCAGTAGAAGAACCCGGCCACCACCCACAGGTTCGCGGCCCGTCTCGATTCTGGACTGACGGAGCGGGGGGGAGCGAAGCGGAGGAGCGGAGGAGGGAAGAATCGAGACCTCCGGGGCCGCGAAC
This sequence comes from Nocardia niigatensis NBRC 100131, assembly GCF_000308655.1. Taxonomy (GTDB): domain Bacteria; phylum Actinomycetota; class Actinomycetes; order Mycobacteriales; family Mycobacteriaceae; genus Nocardia; species Nocardia niigatensis. The sequence continues at coordinate 13,824 of NZ_BAGC01000061.1, forward strand.
CCGCCCGGAGCGAAGCGGAGGGCAAAATTAACAGAGCATCGTTTCGGGCCCAGCTGGACAAGCAGCCGCGCGACGTCGCGTCGATGTTCGACGGAGTCGCCAAGCGGTATGACATCACCAACACGGTGCTGACCGGAGGCGTCGACTACTACTGGCGGCGGGTGACGCGGAAGGCGCTGGCGCTGCGCCCCGGAGAACGGGTGCTCGATCTCGCGGCGGGAACCGGTGTCTCGACGGTGGAGCTCGCCAAGTCCGGTGCGTGGTGCCTGGCCGCCGACTTCTCCCAGGGCATGCTCGCGGCGGGCCGCTGGCGGAATGTGCCGATGGTGGCGGCCGACGCCATGGCCCTGCCCTTCGCCGACGATTCCTTCGACGCGGTCACCATCTCCTATGGGCTGCGCAATGTCTCCGACCCGGATCTGGCCCTGCGCGAGATGCTGCGGGTGACCAAGCCGGGCGGCCGGCTGGTGGTGGCCGAGTTCTCCACCCCGACCTTCGCGCCGTTCCGGACGGTGTACATGGAGTACCTGATGAAGGCGCTGCCGCGGGTGGCCACCGGGGTCAGCTCCAATCCGGATGCCTACGTCTACCTGGCCGAATCCATCCGGGCCTGGCCGAACCAGCCGCAGCTGGCCATGCGCATCGCCGACGCGGGCTGGTCCGCGGTGCGGTGGCGCAATCTCACCGGCGGGATCGTGGCGCTGCACCGCGCCTACAAGCTGGGCTGAGCAGGGGCTGACCTGTGGCGTTCCTCACGGCAGCATCTTGACCTGGGCCTCACAGCCGCGAAAAACGGCGGTGAGGTGGATTGTCATCTGGCGATAACGTTCGGTAAATCCACCGCAACTCGGTGTGGCTTAACTCGGAACCATGCCGGAACAGCCCACTCCTCCGATGAGCACCCGGACCGCGTGCTCGTACTGCGGGGTGGGCTGCGGCATCACCGTCGAAACCAAGCCCAGCCCGCGTGGCCTGCCCGTGATCGCCAGGGTGAAGGGCGACAAGGACCACCCGGTCAATGCCGGGCGGCTGTGCACCAAGGGCAATACGCACGCCGAGCTGATGGCCGCGCCCGGTCGCATGGAGACCGGCTACCGCCGGCCCGAACGCGGCCAGCCCCCGGTGCCCCTGCCCGTCGACGAGGCGATTCACGAAGCGGCGCAGCGGCTTCGCGTGATTCTCGACACAGACGGACCGGATGCCATCGCCCTCTACGTGTCCGGGCAGATGTCGATCGAGGCCCAGTACCTGGCCACCAAGCTCGCCAAGGGCCACCTGCGCACCGTGCACATGGAGGCCAACTCCCGGCTGTGCATGGCCTCCGCGGCCAGCGGTTACAAGCTGTCGCTGGGTGCGGACGGCCCGCCCGGCTCCTACGACGACCTCGACCACGCCGACCTGTTCTTCGTCATCGGCGCGAACATGGCCGACTGCCACCCGATCCTGTTCCTGCGCATGGCCGACCGGCTCAAGGCGGGCGCCAAGCTGATCGTGGTGGATCCGCGGCGCACCGACACCGCGGCGCGCGCCGACCTGTTCCTGCAGATCAAGCCGGGTACCGATCTAGCGCTGCTGAACGGGCTGCTGCACCTGCTGGTCGAGAACGGTGACATCGACGCCGAATTCATCGCCGAGCACACCGAGAACTGGGAGGGCATGCCGGAGTTCCTGGCCGCCTACACCCCGGAGCTCGTCTGCGCGGAGACCGGTATCACGGAGGCCGACATCCGCACCGCCGCCGCCTGGATCGGTGCGGCGGGCGAGTGGATGTCGCTGTGGACCATGGGCATCAACCAGTCCACGCACGGCACCTGGGCCTCCAACGCCATCATCAACCTGCACCTGGCCACCGGCGCCATCTGCCGCACCGGCAGCGGGCCGTTCTCCCTCACCGGGCAGCCCAATGCCATGGGCGGGCGCGAAATGGGTTACATGGGACCGGGATTGCCGGGCCAGCGCAGTGTGCTCGCCGACGCCGACCGGGCCTTCGCGGAAGCCGAATGGGGGCTGGCGCCGGGCACCATTCGGGCCGAGGCCGGGCCCGGCTCCATCGAGATGTTCCGCGGACTGGCCGACGGGCGGATCAAGGCCTGCTGGATCATGTGCAGCAATCCCGTTGCCTCCATGGCGAACCGGCGCACCGTCATCGCCGGGCTGGAAGCCGCCGACCTGGTGATCGCCCAGGACGTCTTCACCGACACCGCCACCAATGCCTATGCCGACCTGCTGCTGCCCGCCACCCTGTGGGCCGAGGCCGACGGGGTGCAGGTGAACTCGGAACGCAATCTGACCCTGCTGCAGCGGTCGGTGGACCCGGTCGGCGACGCCCGGCCGGACTGGCAGCTCATCGCGCAGATGGCGACGGCGCTGGGATTCCCGGGCTTCGAGTACGCGTCCAGCGCCGAGATCTTCGACGAGATCCGGCGGTTCGCCAACCCGGCCACGGGTTACGACCTGCGCGGCATCGACTACGACGTGCTGCGGGCCGGGCCCGCGCAGTGGCCGTGCCCCGATCCGGCCCAGCGGCGCAACCCGATTCGCTACCGCAACGACGGAGTCAGCCAGACCCTGTATACCGACGAGCACGGACACACCCCCCGACTGGCGTTCGCCACGCCCAGCCGTAAGGCCGTGTTCTGGGCGCGCCCGCACCTGCTGCCCGACGAGATGCCGGACGAGGACCACCCGTTCGTGCTCAATACCGGCCGCCTGCAACACCAGTGGCACACCATGACCAAAACCGGGAAGGTGGCGAAATTGAACAAGCTCAATGGCAAGCCCTTCCTGGAAATCCACCGCGCGGACGCCGCCCGCCTCGAGGTGCGCGCGGGCGACCAGCTCGAGATCACCTCCCGCCGCGGCCGCGCCGTCCTGCCCGCCCAGGTCAGCGACCGCGTCCTGCCCGGCACCTGCTTCGCCCCGTTCCACTGGAACGACGAGCAGGGCGAATACCTGACCATCAATGCCGTCACCAATGACGCGGTCGACCCGATCTCGCTGCAGCCCGAGTTCAAGGCGTGCGCGGTCCGGCTGCGGAAGGTCGCGGCGCTGACCGCAGCGCCCAGCGGATCCCATGCCGACGGACCGGTCGCCGATCCGGGTGCCGCGCACCGGGATTCGGATGCCTCCGCCGGGTCCGGGTCCACGGCCGGAGTGGGGGCCGGGGTCACGGAGCCCGCCGGAGCGCACCCCCTCGCGCTCATGCTCGGGTTGGAGACCGGTATCGCGCCGACGCTGAGCGAGACCGAACGCATCTACCTCGGTGGATATCTGGCGGCGCTGCAGGGCCTGCCGGTCAGCGGCATCCCGGTACTGCCCGAGACCGCGCCGATCTCCGAGCGCAGCCGGGTGTGGATCGACGGACTGCTGGGCGGGATGTATTCGCGTGGGGCGCAATCCCCTTCACCGGCGCCCGGCACCGCTGCGGGCGAGGTCCTGTCGCACGACCCCTCGGATATCGGGGGTTCGGCCGCGGCGACGCGCACCGTGACAGTCCTGTGGGCGTCCCAGACGGGAACGGCCGAGGAACTGGCCGCGGCCCTGGCGACCTATCTGGACGCTTCGGGATTCACGCCACGCCTGCTGGACATGGATGCCGCCGAACTGTCCGACCTGACCGGTGATGTGCTGATCATCAGCAGCACCTTCGGCGACGGCGGCCCGCCGGACAACGGCGCGGACTTCTGGGAACGCCTGAACGACAGCGCGATCCGGTTCACCGGCATGCGGTACGCGGTGTTCGCGCTGGGCGATTCCTCCTACGACGACTTCTGCGGCCACGGACGCAAACTGGACGAACTGTTCACCAAGCGCGGAGCCACCCGCCTGCTGCCGCGCGTCGACAGCGAACCCGACCATGAGGACCACTCCGCGGCCTGGTTCGACGCCGTGTCCGAGGCGCTCGCCACCCACGTCGGCGGCGCGCACACTGCCGCACCGCGCGACGGGTTCCCCCACCCGGGAGGCCCTGACCCGGGCGGAGATTCCGCCGCGTCCCTTGCCGCCTGGACCGGCGGCGACCCGGGAATCGGCGGGTCGCCGGATCTCTCCGGACGGAGCAGCTTCAACGCGGGCGGCGGGGCGAACCCTGCCGGACGCGGTGCGACGGGTGGCCCCGCCACCGCCCTCGCGCCGGGCCGGGCTTCCGCTCGCGCCGCCGCCCCCTTCACGCGGAATGCGCCGGTGCTCGCGAAACTGGTGCGCAATGAGCTGCTTTCGCGGGACGGCTCCGGGAAAGAGGTGCGGCAGTTCGGGTTCGATCTGAGTGATCTCGAGGCCACCTACGAGGTCGGGGATTCGCTTGGGGTGCGGCCCGCGAACTGCGAAGCGCTGGTGGCGGAGTGGCTGGCGGCCACCGGACTGGACGGGCGGCGGCTCGTCGAGGTCGAGGCGGGTGAGGTGGCGCTGGCGGAGGCGCTGCGCACGCACTACGACATCACGCGGGTGAGCCCGGATCTGCTGTCGTTCGTGGCCGAGCACAATGCCAGCCCACGGTTGGCCAAGCTGCTGCGCCGGGACAATCGCAATGAGCTGGACGGATACCTGTGGGATCGGCAGGCGGTCGACGTGCTGCGCGATTTCCCGGTGCGCGCCGATCTGGTGGAGTGGCTGGGCACGCTGAAAAAGCTGCAGCCGCGCCAGTATTCGATCTCGTCGAGTCCGCTGGTGAGTCCGCGCGAGGTGCAGCTGACGGTCGGCGTGGTGCGCTATGGCGATCCGGCGGCCATCGGATCGGCGGCCCGGCGCGGCGGGGTGAGCTCGACCTTCCTGGCCGATCGCGCCGGCGCGGACGTGCCGATCTTCCTGCAGCGGGCGCCGCATTTCCGGCCGCCGCTGGATCCGAACGCGCCGATGATCATGGTCGGCCCGGGTACCGGCATCGCGCCGTTTCGCGGGTTCCTCCAGGAGCGCCGGGCGCTCGGCTGCCAGGGCCGCAACTGGCTGTTCTTCGGCGATCAGCACGCCAAGGACAACTTCTATTACCGCGCCGAGCTGGAGGACATGTTCCGTTCGGGCTTCCTGACCCGGCTGGATCTGGCGTTCTCCCGGGATCAGCGCGAGCGGATCTACGTGCAGCACCGGATGATCGAGCACGGCGCGGAGCTGTGGGCGTGGTTGCGCGAGGGCGGCCACTTCTATGTGTGCGGTGACGCCGCCCGCATGGCCAAGGACGTGGACGACACCCTGCTGAAGATCGCCCGCATTCACGGCAAGCTGAGCGAGGACGGCGCGCTGGCGTTCAAGAAGCAGCTGGTCGCGGAGAAGCGCTACGTGCGCGACGTGTACTGATCCGGTCGCCGCCGGTCTGCCGATTCCGGTCTCCACAGATGTGAAACTGTGGTATTTGTAACTCGCCCGTCCAGTCTCACGAGGACGGGCGAGCCGTCACCGGGGCGGTTGCCAGGAATGCGGAGGCGGGTGCCTTGAACCGTCGGATCAGTCGAATCACCGGACGAGTGGCGGTGGCGGTACTCGCGACCGTCGCCACCCTCGGCCTGTCGGGCGGCGTGCCCGCCGGTGCGGACGACCCGGCCGCACCCGGCGTCTCGGTCCCGGACCTGAAGACCGAGGACGGCTCCTACATCAAGAGCGTGGGCGTCACCGACGACCGCCACGTCACCTTCACCGTCTACTCCGCCGCCATGAACGAGACCTTCCCGGTCGAAGTGCTGCGCCCGGCGGACACCTCCGAGCCGCGCCCCACCCTCTACCTCCTCAATGGCGCCGGCGGCGGCGAGGACGCCGCCACCTGGCAATTGCGCACGGACGCACTGGATTTCCTGGGCGACAAGAACATCAATGTCGTGCAGATCATCGGCGGCCGGTTCAGCTGGTACACCGACTGGCTGCAACCCGACCGCGCGCTCGGGGTCAACAAGTGGTCCACCTACCTCGGCAAGGAACTGCCTCCGCTGATGACGGCCGCACTGGCCAGCAGCGGCAACAACGCCATCGCCGGCATCTCCATGGCCGGTCTGCCCGTGCTGAATTCGGTCATCATGAATCCCGGGCTGTTCCGCAGCGCGGCCGTGTACAGCGGCTTCTTCCAGACCATCACGCCGATGGCCCGGGAGGCCATCAAGATGGTCACCGAGCTCTACGGCGGCGGCAAGGTCGAGAACATGTGGGGGCCGGAGGGCGGACCGCTGTGGGTCGCCAACGATCCCACCCTCAATGCCGAGAAGCTGCGCGGCACCAACCTTTTCGTCTCCACCGGCAACGGCATTCCGGGCGCCTTCGACGTGCCGGGCGCACGCGGCCGGATGGAGAATCCCGCGGACACCCCGAAAACCGTGGCGCTGGGCTCCTTCATCGAGGCGAACGTGGAACTGTCCACGGTGATCCTGCAGAAGCGTCTGGAATCGCTGGGCATTCCCGCCACCTTCGAGTTCCGCAGCAGCGGCACCCACATCTGGGGCTACTGGCAGGACGACCTGAAGACCTCCTGGCCGGTGCTCGCGCAGGGGCTCTTCCCGAACCCGTGAACCCTTACACCGCGGGTGGATTGAGCCGGGCGAAGTCCGGCAGCCGGTAGTACGGGTAGTAGGGATAGGGCGGGGTAGCCGCACTCGCCTTGTCCAGGCGGGCGATCTGCTCGGCGTCGAGAGTCCAGCCGACCGCGCCCAGATTCTGGCGCAGCTGTTCCTCGTTGCGCGCGCCCACGATGACCGTGGCCACGGTCGGCCGGCGCAGCAGCCAGTTCAGGGCGATCTGCGGGACAGTGCGGCCGGTTTCGGCGGCGATCTCGTCGAGGACGTCCACCACGTCGTAGAGCAGCTCGTCGTCCACCGGCGGGCCCGCCTCCGCGGTCGCGTGCAGGCGGCTGCCCGCCGGAAGTGGTTGCCCGCGACGGATCTTCCCGGTCAGGCGACCCCAGCCGAGCGGGCTCCAGACCACCGCGCCGACACCCTGATCCCGGCCGAGCGGCATCAGTTCCCACTCGTAGTCACGGCCGGCCAGGGAGTAGTAGACCTGGTGCGCCACATAGCGCGGGAAACCGTACCGGTCTGCGGCGGCAAGGGATTTCATGAGCTGCCAGCCCGAGAAATTGGAGGCGCCGACATAGCGGATCTTGCCGGAGCGCACCAGCTCGTCGAGCGCCGCGAGCACCTCCTCGACCGGCGTGCCCGCATCGAAGGCGTGCAGCTGGAACAGGTCGAGGTGGTCGGTGCCGAGCCGCCGCAGCGAACCCTCGACCGCCGAGATCAACCGCGCGCGACCGGATCCCGCGTCGAACGGGCCGGTACCGGTGGGCAGCGACGCCTTCGTGGACAGCAGCAGCTGATCGCGGCGGCCCCGGATCGCCTCGCCCAGCACCTCTTCCGAGGCGCCCTCGGAGTAGACGTCGGCGGTGTCGAAGAGGGTGACGCCCGCGTCCAGGCTGATGTCCACCAGGCGGCGAGCCTGCCGGGCGTCGGTGTCGCCCCAGGCGGAGAAGAGTGCGCCGCGGCCGCCGAAGGTGCCCGCGCCGAAGCTCAATGCCGGGACCAGCAGACCCGAGGCCCCGAGCCGACGGTATTCCATGACCGCTCCTAACGGAACTGTAGTTTCATTAACACCCAGGACGCTACACTCGGCCCGTCGCAAATGGAACTGGAGAACCGTTATGAGCCGGGATACGCACGGAACCTGGGACACCCGAACAGCGGAGGACACCGCCGATCCGATCCCCGGCTCCGTCCGCCCGGGCGGGCGCACCGCCCGCGTCCGCGAGGCCGTGCTGCGCGCCGCCGGCGACCTGCTGGCCGACCACGGCTTCGCCACCCTCGACCTGGCCGAGGTGGCCGCACGCGCCGAGGTCGGCAAGACCACCGTCTACCGGCGCTGGCGCACCCCCGCGGGACTGGTCGCCGACCTGCTGGCCGACATGGCCGAAACCTCACTCCCCCACAGCGATACCGGCAGCCTGCGCGGCGACCTGCTCGCCAATGCGCGACTGGTCGGGAAGACCCTCACCGATGCCCGGCAGGGCCGCCTCTTCCGGGCCGTCATCGCCGCCGCCACCAGCGACGACACCGCCGCCGCGGCCCTGCGCGCCTTCTACGACACCCGGCTCGCCGAGTGGTCGCCTTGCGTCGAGGCGGCCGTCGCGCGCGGCGAGGTCCCGCCCGGAACCGACGCGCGCGCAGTGCTTTCCGCCGTCTCGGCCCCGCTCTACTACCGGTTGCTGGTCAGCGGCGATCCACTGGACGAGGCGGCAGCGCGCACCGCCGCAACGGCCGCCGCGCTGGCCGCCGCGCGGGGCGTATTCGTCTCCGGCGCACCGGAATCCATCGACTAGTCCGCCACCCAGGCCGGATCGCGGCCCGTGAGGCCGAGCACACGGTCGAACAGCGGGGCTTCGGCGGGAATGTCGATGACCGGCCCGAAGAGCCCGGGAATCCCCGCACGCGGGGTATCGCGCAGCATGCCGAGCAGGACGGCCAGATCGGCCGCGGGCGGTTCGAAGCGCTGTCCGGTCGCGCGGGCCAGGTCCCAGCCGTGAATCACCAGCTCGTCCAGGGCGAACATGGCCATCTGCGGGGCCGGCCCGAGCACCCCGCCGACCTCGGTGTCACCGGACCAGGCCGCAGGCTCGCGCCAGGCCGCCACCAGCGCCTTCAGCTGCATCGGAATGCGGTCGCGCCAATCCTCGGGGAGTTCGCCGACTCCGGGCGCCGGCCGCTGGGAGCGGCCGATCATCTCCTTGGTGGCGCCCTGCCGGAAACCCTCGGTGAAGCCCAGCGCATGAACGAGCATGTCGCGCACGCTGATCCCGGACGGCGTGCTGCGGTCGAAATCAGCCTCCGCGATGGCGGCGACGACGGTCTCCAGCGCGCTCGCGGCGGCTTCGAGATCGAATGCCGGTGTGGTCATGGTTCCTCCCGCGGACATGCCGAACCACCGGTGCGGCCCGGTCACCGATAAGGACGGAACGGCACGGCGGAATTCATCGCACGGCCCGGCGGCGCCCCCGGAATGTGCTTGCGGCGCGGTGTCGCAACCGGTTCGTTAGGCCGGATCAGCGGCGAAAGTCGCTGGTAGGGAGGAGAATTGAGAGATGAAAGGTGATCGCGTGGAGATCGTCGTCGACACCGGTGACGGGTCTCGGAATTACGAAATCATGGCGACCAGAGCGGGCCGCCGCATCGAGACCCGCATCGCGCGGGGCATCGTTGAGGTCAGCGAGGTGACGCGCACCGGAGGGCAGGTCCGCACCGCCCGGTTCATGGCGGGCCGGGTACTCGCCCTGGTCGAATACCCCGCCGACGACGCGGCGCTGCCCGGCGAGTGAAGCCCGGACGGTTGCCGCCCGGGGTGAACAGGGGCATCCTCGGAAGTGCCCGACTGCACGGCCGCCCACCCCGGCAGAGAGGAGCCAGCGATGACCGAAAGCATCGACGCGGTGCCCGAGGCCGACTACGTAGAGCAGAGGACCCCCGCCTACACGGCGGACGAGGCAGACTCCGAGACGCTCGACGCAGGTTCGGAGACCCCCTCGCTGCCCGCCGACGACAGCGGCTGGACCGCCTCCGAAGGGGATCTCGTCGAGCAGGCGATCCCCGTCCCCATGGACGACGACTACGAGCCGGACGTCGGCAGCGAATCCTGACCGGCGCCGTTCGGGGCTGAGCCGTTCGCGACGGGACTACTTCGACACGCCCGCCCGCACCGTGGCGTGCAGTTCCCGCAGGCTCGACCGCTCGGTCGCGACCTCGAGCACCCGTATGCCGTGCGCGCTGCCGGTCAGCTCGGCCGCCAGCTGCACGGGATCGACCTGCCGGTGCGGAATGCGATAGGCGGCGCACAGCGCGGCCAGATCCATGCCGTGCGGGGTGCCGAAGACCCGTTCGAACACGCCCGCGTACTGCGGATCGCCCTGCTCGAGCAGTTCGAAGATGCCGCCGCCGTCGTCATTGGCCACCACGATGGTGAGGTCCTCCGGCCGCGGCTCGCCCGGGCCGATGAGCAGGCCGGACGCGTCGTGCAGGAAGGTCAGGTCGCCCATCAGCGCGACGGTGCGGCCCGTATGGGTGAGGGCCGCGCCGACCGCGGCCGAGACGGTGCCGTCGATGCCGGCCACGCCGCGGTTGGACAGCACCCGGACGCCGGGCCGCGGCTGGGAGACCAGCGCGGCGTCGCGGACCGGGTTCGAGGCGCCGAGCAGCAGCTGGTCGCCGTCGTGCAGGGCGTCCATCACCACCGCCGCGACATGCAGGCCGGTCGGCTTCGGGTGCCCGGCCAGCTCGGCGCGGACGACGCCGACTGCCTTCTCGTTCAGATCCCGGCACAGCTCCAGCCACTCCGGCCGCGGGGTGCCGTGGGTGACCGCGCGGGTGCCGGTGCCCACCACATTGCCGGACACATCGGGCCAGCGCGGGCCGGTGGTCAGCGCGTACACCGTGATCTCCGGATCCGACAGCACCCGCGACACCTGGCGGTGCAGGGTGGGCCGGCCGGTGATGATGGCCTGCTTCGGCCGCAGCAGCGGCAGCGCCAGCGGATGCAGCGCCGGGCCGTGCATGGGCGCGGTCGGTTCGGCCACCGTGGGCAAGGCCGCGAGTTCGGGCCGATGGCCCGCGCCGTGACCGGAGATGACCACGGTGTCCGGGGTCAGGTCGATGTCCAGCGGAACATCCAGGGTGGCGTATTGCGTTGCGGTCCAAGGCTTGTCGTCGCCCCGGCCGGGCGGCAGCGCCTCCCCGGCGGCCAGGTCCGGCACCAGCGGTTCGCGCAGCGGGATATCGAAGTGCACCGGCCCGGCATTGCCGGAGCGGGTGCCGCGGGCGGCGGCCAGCACGCGGCACACGGCCGAGCGCCACACGCTGTTCTGCTTGGCGAACAGGTCGTCGCCCGCCTCGGTCTCGGCGAGGCCGAGGCTGATGGCGGCACGCACCTGGCTACCGAAGAGACCGAACTGCTCGACGGTCTGGTTGGCTCCGGTGCCGAGCATCTCGTACGGGCGGTTGGCGCTCAGCACGATCAGCGGGATCCGGGCGTAGTTGGCCTCGAGGACGGCCGGGCCCAGATTGGCCACGGCGGTGCCGGAGGTCATGACGACAGGCACCGGGCGGCCGCCGGCGGCGGCCAGGCCGACGGCCAGGAACCCGGCGGAACGCTCATCGATGCGCATGTGCAGCCGTATCCGCCCGGCCTGGTCGGCCGCCTGTAAGGCGAAGGCCAGCGGCGCATTTCGCGAACCGGGGCACAGGACCACGTCCCGCACTCCGCCGCGCGCGAGCTCGTCGACGACGACGTGCGCCTGTGCTGTCGAAGGATTCACGCCTCCAGCCTCTCAGACAGCCGCCCGCCGCGCTGCGTCGGCCCGCTCACACCCGCGTCAACAAGTTAGGGTTTGCTAACCTAAGCCAATGGCGAAGCGCAGCAAACATGTCAAGCCCGAGCACCGCGAGATCCTCACCGCGGAGGTCCTGGCCGGCAAACGGATCAGCCCCCATTTCGTCCGCGTCACCCTCGGCGGCCCCGGCCTGGCCGGATTCACCGCCATGGGCTACGACCAGTGGTTCCGGCTGTTCATGCCCGGACGCGACGGCAACCTCGAGCTGCCCACCTCCGCGAGCAACCTCGGCTGGTACGCGCAGTACCTCATGATGGGCAAGAAGCACCGGCCGCTGGCGCGCAACTACACGGTGCGGGACTACCGGGCCGCCGGTTTCGGGGAGTTCGGCAGCACGGCCGAGATCGATATCGACTTCGTCTCACACGGCGATGACAGCCCCGCCTCCGCCTGGGCCAACAGCGCCACCCCCGGCTGCCAGGTCGGCCTGCTGGACGAGGGCATCACGTATCAGGCTCCCGACCACAGCGATTGGACGCTACTGGTGGGCGACGAGAGCGCGCTGCCCGCCATCGCGGGCGTGCTGCGGTCGCTGCCGCGGGACGCGAAGGGCGCGGCGTATCTCGAGCTCCCATCCGCCGAGGACCAGCAGGAACTGGGCGAACCCGAAGGCGTGCAGGTGAACTGGCTGGTCCGCACGGAGGCACACGGCGAGATCGGCGCGCTGGCGGCGGAGGCCGTGCGCGGAGCGGAGCTTCCCGGTGCGGGCGTCTACGCCTTCGTGGCGGGAGAGCAGCAGCTGGCCGCGGGCGTGCGGCGGCATCTGGTGCAGGAGCGCGAAATCCCCAAGGCGGACATCACTTTCACCGGGTACTGGCGAGTCGGCAAGCCCCAGGGCTGAATCGGCGCCGCGGACGGAACCGGGCGAGTGCCCCCGAACCACCTCGGCGGGCATTCGCTGTCCACATACGGCCGACCGCGACTGTTCGCGGCCCCTCGCCGGGCCGCGAACCGATCGATCTGATTAGCCGGCGTGCTTCTGGACCAGGTCACCCACGCGCGGAAGGGCCTCGGCGACATGCTTCTTCGCCGACGAACGCATGGAGTTGTAGACCTTGGTCAGCGCCGGGCGCGAGGACGCCTCGGCCCGAGCGTCGGTCACCGACAGCAGCGCGTCGGCCACCTCGTCCTGCTTGGCGACCAGCAGCTCGGCAAACGAACCCGCGCCACCGTTCTGGTACTCGGCCCAGTACGGCTCCAGCTGCTCGACGAACTTGGGGGCGAAGGACGCCAGCGCGTCGCCCACGATCGAGGGGCTGACCTTCTTGATCGCGGCATAGCCGCCCTTGACGACGAGGCCCGACGCGCCGCCCTTGTCCGACACCTCCTCGTCCAGAACCTTCTCCGCATCGGCGATGAAGGCCTGACGCTTGGCGTCATCGAGCAGGGATTCAGACAGTGCTGCAACCACTTTCAGGTTCCTCCGGATAGTTTTTCGATGATCGAGCGCACGCAACTATACGCATCGGCGCCCCCGCGCACACGATGCCGATGCGCTGCCTACTGCCGCAGCAGCAACAGCACTGTAAGCCCTCCGCAATCGATTGGCAGCGTTTCACTTTCAGCGCCCGTTCGACTCGCATTCATTTCCCACGGGTAACAAGCGACCCCCCGAGGGTCCAGGCAACGCCGCCCGCTAACAACCAGCGCCCTTGCCGGATGGCTGAATTCCGCTGCCGAAATAGGACACGACACGCAAAACACCGCGCCGAACTGCGGTGGGTCTTCACCACGCCGGGAGCCGGAACAGTATGTTCACTCGGGTGACCTTCAATGCGACGCTGTGGCGGCCCGTCCCGGGATTCGAGAACCTCACCGACATCACGTACCACCGGCACGTCGAGCAGGGGACGGTTCGAATCGCCTTCGATCGCCCCGAAGTACGCAACGCCTTCCGGCCGCACACCGTCGACGAGCTCTACCGCGCCCTCGATCACGCCCGCATGAGCTCCGATGTCGGCGCGGTCCTGCTCACCGGGAACGGCCCCAGCCCCAAGGACGGCGGCTGGGCCTTCTGCTCCGGCGGCGATCAGCGCATCCGCGGGCGCAGCGGCTACCAGTACGCCTCCGGCGAGACCGCCGACACCGTGGACGCGGCGCGCGCCGGGCGGCTGCACATCCTCGAGGTGCAGCGGCTCATCCGCTTCATGCCCAAGGTGGTCATCGCACTGGTCAACGGCTGGGCGGCGGGCGGCGGCCACAGCCTGCACGTCACCTGCGACCTCACCCTGGCCTCGCGCGAGCACGCGCGGTTCAAGCAGACCGACGCCGACGTGGGCAGCTTCGACGCCGGGTACGGCAGCGCCTACCTCGCGAAGATGGTGGGGCAGAAGTTCGCTCGCGAGATCTTCTTCCTGGGCCGGCCCTACACCGCGGAGGAGATGCACCAGATGGGTGCGGTCAACGCGGTCGTGGACCACGAGCAGCTCGAGGACGTCGCGCTGGAATGGACCGCCGACATTCTCGGCAAGTCGCCGCAGGCCATTCGAATGCTGAAGTACGCCTTCAATCTCACCGACGACGGACTGGTCGGTCAGCAGCTCTTCGCGGGTGAGGCCACCCGCCTGGCCTATATGACCGACGAGGCCGTCGAGGGCCGCGACGCCTTCCTCGAGAAGCGCGAACCGGACTGGAAGCCCTACCCCTGGTATTTCTGACCACGAATCCGGTCGCCGCGAAACCCGCGGCTGTCATGCTGCACTCATGGAGATACTGAGCAGTCGGGTAATCCTGCGGCCCCGCGACTACGACCGGACGCTCGAGTTCTATCGCGACGCGCTGGCGCTGGCCGTGGCCCGCGAGTATCCGGGCGGGACGGTCTTTTTCGCGGGGCAGTCACTGCTCGAGATCGCCGCGCACGGGCGCGCCGGCGACGCCCCGAGCGGGTTCGCCGGCGCGATCTGGCTGCAGGTGCGCGACTGTGACGACGCCGCCGCGGAACTCGCGCTGCGCGGGGTCGCCATCGAACGCGCGCCCAAGCGCGAACCGTGGGGACTCATCGAGATGTGGATCCGCGATCCCGACGGGACGCCGCTGGTGCTCGTGGAGGTGCCGGCGAATCACCCGCTCCGGCGCGACACCCGGGGCGACTGAACGCGGCGGACGGCCCCTTAGCACGAAGGTAACTGTGAAATGCGTCCGGGGGCACCGGTTAACAGAGCGTAAATGGCATGACGCAAACTGATCGGTGTGTCTGCCGAACTGCTCGTTCTGCTGATCGTTGTTTGCACAGCCTTGGCATTCGACTTCACAAACGGATTTCACGACACCGCGAACGCGATGGCCACCTCCATCGCCACCGGTGCCCTCCCCCCGCGTACCGCCGTACTCCTGTCCGGAGCACTGAATCTGGTCGGCGCGTTCCTCAGTGTCGCCGTCGCGGCCACGGTCGCCGAAGGCATCGTGGACCTGTCGGAGGTCAGCGGCCGCGCCCTGCTGGACATCGTCTTCGCCGGACTCGTCGGCGGGATCCTGTGGAATCTGTTCACCTGGTTGTTGGGTTTGCCATCGAGTTCCTCGCACGCGCTGTTCGGCGGCATCATCGGCTCCACCATCGCGGCGCTGGGCTGGCACGGGGTGATCTGGACCGCGGGCAGCAAAGGCGTGCTCGCCAAGATCATCATCCCGGCCGTGCTCTCCCCCGTCGTGGCCGCGCTGGTGGCCGCCATCGCCTCCTGGGTGGTGTACCGGATCACCCGCGGCACCAACGAACAGACCGTGTCCCGTGGCTTCCGCTGGGGACAGATCGGCACCGCCTCCCTGGTCTCACTGGCGCACGGCACCAATGACGCGCAGAAGACCATGGGCATCATCTTCCTGGCGCTCATCGCGCACGGCTCGGCCAAGGCCAGCGACCCGCTGCCGCTGTGGGTCATCGTGTCCTGCGCCATCGCCATGGCCGCCGGCACCTGCCTCGGCGGCTGGCGCATCATCCGCACCCTGGGCAAGGGCTTGGTCGACATCGCGCCGCCGCAGGGCTTCGCCGCCGAATCCACCAGTGCGGCGATCATTCTCACCTCGGCCCACTTCGGCCTGCCGCTGTCCACCACCCAGGTGGTGACCGGATCCATCCTCGGCTCCGGCATCGGCCGCCCGGGCGCCGAGGTGCGCTGGGGCGTGCTCGGCCGCATGGTGGTGGCCTGGGTGCTGACGCTGCCGCTGGCCGGCGTGGCCGGCGCGCTCTGCTGGGCGATCCTGCACGGCATCGGCGGCACGGCCGGCGTGCTGGTGGTGCTGGCGCTGCTGATCGCCATGGCCGCGTTCATCTGGTACCGGTCCAAGCGCGCGGTGGTCAACTCGCGCAACGTCACCGAGGAGTGGGGCGGCGAGGCCGCCCCGACGCCGCCGGCTGCCCCGACCGGTCGCATCGGCAACGGCGCGGCCGGCCCCGAGCACAACCCCGCGGCCCACGGAAACGGCGACGGCGCCGGACGCCGCAATGACGACACCGTCGGAATCGGCTAGGGGACCGCGATGCACACGCTCCTGCACAACCTCTCCGACCTGTGGCGAGTCGTGCTGGCCGCCTTGCTCTTCGGGGCCGGGCTGCCGACCGTCTTCGCCCTCGGCATCCGCCTGCGGGCCCAGGTCGACGACGGCGCCACCGGCGCCACCCGCACCGCCGCCCTGGCCGCGTCCCTGGCCTGCTTCGCGGTGGTCATGATCGCGGTGGTCACCGGTGTGCTCTTCATCGCACGCGGCTTCCTGGCCTCCCGACTCGGAATTCACCTGCTCGGCGCGTGACGCCGCCTCACCGAAAGGCACGCTCGTGAGCACCCCCGAACACACCGACCAGGCGAGCACCGAACTCGCCCACACCCCGCCGCCGCGCCAGAACGTCCTGCAGAAGGTGCTGGACTGGCTGAAAGCCGGATACCCGCAGGGCATTCCGCAGTCGGACTATGTGGCGCTGCTCGCGGTGCTGCACCGGCGGCTCACCGACTACGAGGTGCAGCTGGTGGTGGCCGAGCTGATCAGCGAACGGGTGGCGACCTCCGACGTCGAGCGCACCGACATCGAGGCCGCCATCGCCCGAGTTGCCAAGGAGCAGCCCGGCGAGGACGATATCGCTCGGGTGGCCTCCCGGCTCGCAGCCGGTGGATGGCCGCTGGCGACACCGACGTCCGACTGACCGCACGAGACCCTGCAGCATCGACACCCGGCCGCCGACCCCAGCGCGCGCCGCCACCCCACGGAATGACACGATCGCGAACGTGAGCAATACCCTCCGAATCCTCCCCATGCCCACCGGCGCAGCGGTGGGCGATGTATTGCCGCATCTGCGAGAAGCGTTGGAGGGCAACGGTCCCGCCTGGCTCCCGGTGCCCACCGCCGACCGCCGCGAGACCCAGCGCCTGAGTGGCAGCCTGCGGCCCGGCGAGGAGATCGACGACGACGTGGCCCTGGTGGTCACCACCTCCGGCACCACCGGAAACCCCAAGGGCGCCATGCTCACCGCGGCCAATCTGCGGGCCAGCGGCGACGCCACCCACGAGCGCCTGGGCGGACCCGGGCAGTGGCTGCTGGCTCTGCCGACCCATCACATCGCGGGCATCCAGGTGCTGCTGCGCAGCATTCTGGCCGGGACCGAGCCGACCGTGCTGGACGTCTCCGGCGGCTTCCTGCCGGAGGCCCTGGTCGGCGCGATCTCGGCCATGCGCGGGCCACGCCGCTACACCTCGCTGGTCCCGACCCAGCTGATCAAGGTCCTCGACGAGCCGGCCGCCACCGCGGCGCTCGCCGACCTGGACGGCGTACTGGTCGGCGGGGCGGCCACCCCGAAACCGGTGCTGGACCGGGCCCGCGCGGCGGGCATCACGGTGTTCCGCACCTACGGCATGAGCGAGACCTGCGGCGGCTGCGTGTACGAGGGAGTACCGCTGACGGGCACGCGGGTACGCATCGAGGACGGGCGGGTGCTGCTCGGCGGCGACACCGTCGCCAAGGGCTACCGCAATATCCCCGACCATCCCGCCTTCGCCGAGCCCGGCTGGTTCCGCACCGAGGACGCCGGGTACTTCGAGGATGGCGTGCTGACCATCACCGGTCGCCTCGACGAGGCCATCATGACCGGTGGCCTGCTGGTCATCCCGCAGGTCGTCGAGGCCGTGCTGATCACCCATCCGGCGGTGTCCGAGTGCGTGGTCCTGGGCCTGCCCGACGATCGCCTCGGCCAGCGCGTGGCCACCGCCATCGTGCCCGCGCCGGGGACGACCGCGCCGAGCCTCGACGAACTGCGCGACCATGTGGTCGCCGAACTCGACGCCATCGCCGCACCGCGCGAACTGGCCGTCCTGGACGAACTCCCCCTCCGCGGCCCCGGCAAGCCCGACCGGGCGAAACTCCGCGAGGTTCTGCTCTCCGCCACGCGCAACTAGCGGGTGTCGCCCCCCACTTGCGTGGGGCATGCAATCGCCGTGCAAGGGGGGTGCAAGGCCGGGCCCGCATGGTGTGGTCATGACTTCTTACACACCTGCTGAGACTCTCGCCATCGAGGCGGACGGCTTGGTCAAGGTCTTCGGGGAGCAGCGGGCCGTCGACGGCGTGAGTCTCGCGGTGCCGCGGGGAGCTGTCTACGGCGTGCTGGGACCCAATGGGGCCGGCAAGACCACGACCATCCGCATGCTCGCGACCCTGCTCCGTCCCGACGGCGGCAGCGCCCGCATCTTCGGCCGCGACGTGGTCGCCGAGCCGACGGCCGTGCGGTCGCTGATCGGCGTCACCGGCCAGTACGCGTCCGTCGACGAAAAGCTCACGGCCACCGAGAATCTGGTGATCTTCTCGCGGCTGCTGGGCTTGTCCAAGACGGAGTCGCGGCGCAAATCCGCGGAACTGCTCGAGGAATTCGGCCTGACCGAGGCCGCCGACAAGGCCCTGGAGAACTTCTCCGGCGGCATGCGGCGCCGCCTGGATCTGGCCGCCA
The DNA here is from genome assembly GCF_000308655.1 of Nocardia niigatensis NBRC 100131. Classification (GTDB taxonomy): domain Bacteria; phylum Actinomycetota; class Actinomycetes; order Mycobacteriales; family Mycobacteriaceae; genus Nocardia; species Nocardia niigatensis. The sequence continues at coordinate 32,084 of NZ_BAGC01000061.1, forward strand.
GCCTGATCGCACGTCCGCCGCTGCTGTTCCTGGACGAGCCGACCACCGGTCTGGACCCGCGCACCCGCGCCCAGATGTGGGACACCATCCGCCGGCTGGTGAGCGAGGGCTCGACGGTGCTGCTCACCACCCAGTACCTGGACGAGGCCGACCAGCTGGCCGACCGGATCGCGGTCATCGACCACGGCAGGGTCATCGCCGACGGCACCTCCGACGAACTCAAGTCCTCGGTCGGGCTGTCCGCGCTGCAGCTGACACTGACCGACCGCGATCGAATCGAAGAGGCGCGAAACCTGGTGGGCGAGATGCTGTCCCGCGCGGCGGGCCGGACCGTCGAGGCCACCATCACCCCCGAGGCGGGGCGCATCACCGCACCGCTGCCCGATCCCAGCATCACCACCGACGTCCTGATCCGGTTGCGCGAGGCCGACATCCGGGTCGACGAGATCAATGTGGCCAAGCCGAGCCTGGACGAGGTGTTCTTCGCCCTCACCGGCCACGCGGCCGAGACCGACACCGACGAGACCGAACGGAGCGCGGCATGACCACGACTCTTCCAGCCCCCACCGGGCGGCACGCGGCAACGGCCGCGCCCATTCCCGAAGTGACCGACCATATTCCGCTCCGGCAGACCGTGGCGAATTCGCTGACCATGGCCTACCGCGGCATCCTCAAGATCAAGCACAACCCGGAGCAGCTGTTCGACGTCACGATTCAGCCGATCCTGTTCACCGCGCTGTTCGCCTACATCTTCGGTGGGTCGATCGGCGGCAATGTGCACGACTACCTGCCCATCCTGATTCCGGGCATCCTCGTCCAGACCGTCGTGCTGACCTCGGTGGTCACCGGCACCCAGCTGCGCGAGGACATGGACAAGGGCGTCTTCGACCGCTTCAAATCCCTTCCCATCGCCCGCATTTCGGCACTGGCGGGCGCGTTGCTCGCGGACATGGTGCGATACGGCCTGGCCTGGTCGCTGACGATCGTGATGGGGCTCATCCTGGGTTACCGCCCGCACGGCGGATTCGTGGCCGTGATCGTCGCCGGCCTGCTGGTGGTCTTCTGTTCCTTCGCGATCAGCTGGATCTGGGCGCTGATCGGCATCACCGGCAAGAGCGCGCCCGCGGTGCAGGGCATCTCGATGATGATCATGTTCCCGCTGACCTTCATGTCGGGCGCGTTCGCCCCGGTGTCGACGATGCCGGGCTGGCTCCAGGGCCTCAACAAGGCCAACCCCATCTACTACATGGTGGATGCGGCCCGAGAGCTGATGAACAGCAATGTGTACAGCTCCAATCTGGTGTACTCCGTCGTCGGCTCCATCCTGGTGATCGCGATCTTCGCCCCGCTCGCGGTGAAGGCCTACATGCGCCGCGCCTGACGCGCCCGCCGGCCCCGCGATTGGAACGCCCGTCCACCGATTCCGGTGGACGGGCGTTTCCCGTTGGCGCGACGGAGATCAGCGTCCGGTGCGCGCGGCGGCACTCGCTCAGGCGCGGTGTAGGCGCCGGATCCGATGTCCGCCAGCAACTTCGGCCCGGCCGGGTTCCGGGAGAGCAGGCGGCCGGTGTGGGTGTTCGACGCGGACATGTCCAGGCCGAAGCCGAGACCGCCACGGCCCCCGACACCGGACCGCCGTGCTGTACCGCGAACGCGTTGTCGGCATCGTGCGCGCCGACAGCCCGCTGGGCCGGCACCGCCGCCCGACCCTGGCACAGCTGTGCCGGTACCCGCATGTCTCGGCGTCGCGCCGCGGCCGGGCCCGGGGGGCCGCTCGATGACGCGCTCGCCGCGGCGGCCCTGCAGCGCCATGTCGCCGCGGTCGTCCCCACTTCCGCCCTTGCCGCCCTGCTGGTTTCGTAGACCCCCAATCGACCTGGTCCCGCAGCGCCTCGCCGAGCAGTACGGCCGGCCCCCGGGCCTGCGCTGGTTCCCCATCCCCGCGCCCCTCCCCGAGGTCGATATCCGTCTGCTCTGGCACGCCCGCCTCGACGCCGACCCCACCCAGCGCTGGCTCCGCGACACCCTGTGCGGGGCACTGGGTTCGCCGGGCGCGTGAGCGTTGTCGCTCCGGACCCGCGGGTCAGAGGGTGCCGTCGATCACCTTCAGGTGCCCCATGATTCGTTCGGCGGCTCTGCGCCGACCCAGTCCCGCAACCGAATTCAGGGCGGTGGCGATGCGGTCCTCGCCCAGGGTGGGGCGGTGCAGGTCGAGGTGGCGTTGCCATTGGGTGGACGGGTAGTCCTGGCGGCCGAAGACCTTGGGGGTCAGGACTATCAGCTCCAGGCCGCGGTCCACGTGCCGACCGGTGGCGAGCAGATAGGTGCCGATGGCGCAGCTCATCGAACCTATCTGGGGTAGGTCCCAGAATTGGTCGCCGACGATGCGGACCGCCTTGTCGGTGAGTTCCGATGCGGTGCGGCGCATCTGGTCGGCACGGCCGTGGAGCACGTGGGCATCGATGACGGCCGAGACGAAGATCAGGGTCGCCGGTCCCGGCATCGCGACATTGTGCGGCCAGTCCATCAGGGCGGGCACCTGCCGGAATCGGCGCAGGCCGGTGTCGATATCCCCCTCGGCGAGTTCGATTTCCGCCCGCGCGGCCGCCACCGCGGCGATCCGGTGGTTGGGCTTGGTCACCGGGGCGTCGATGGGCAGGTCACCCGCCACCGCGAGGGCCGGTTCGAGCGCCAGCCGGGCGGCCGCGGGCTGCCCGGTGCCCGCGAGCGTGATCGCCAGCAGACCGCGGACCTCCACGGCTTCGTCCCAGGCCCGCAGCTTCTCGAGCAGCGCGACGGCCCGCCGGTAGTACCCGACCGCCTCGGGGTAACGCGCCGACTGACCGTGCATGCTGCCGAGATGTTGCGTGGTCATGGCGGCGGCCCAGGTGTCCCGCTCGCCACTGATGCGCAGGGCGATCTCGGCGTCCAGGATCGAGCGGTACACCCGGCCGTCGTTCTCGCACAGGTTGGCGCGCAACAGCAGTGCCGCGACCTGGATCTGCTCGTCCGGAGACCGGACGCCCGCGCTCAGCCGCCGGGCCAGCTGCGTGGAGTTGCGGGAGCGGGTGGCCAGCTCGCCGAGATACCGTGCGATCGGGCTCATCGGTGCTCCCGACGACAGAATGCGGCGAATCGTGGCCCGCACCCGTCCCACCCGGCGCAGCTCGGGGCCACCGAACATCATGTGCATGCCGAGCAGCAACTGCCCCTGGACGTACAGGTCGGTCTGGGCCGCGACGGTCGGGAAGGTCGTGGGCGGCAGCGCGATGATGCGCCCCGACCAGCTGATCAGTTCGGCGTGCGCGCCGCGTAGCATCCACAGTCCGGCCAGCACCGGGAACACCGTGTGCACGGTCTCTGCGTCCCGCCGCTCCAGCCCGTGACGCAGCACCGCGATCAGGTTGTCCATGTCCGCGCCCAGGCTCAGGACCGCGGGCACCTGTTCCTCGGTGTGGAACCGACGCGCGGTCTCCACCGCGAAGTCCCTGGCCCACTTCGACATTCGTGCCATGACCAGATCGGACTCGCCGGTGAAGGTCAGCTGTTCCTCACCGAACTCGCGCACGGTCTCCAGCATCCGGTAGCGGGTGCCGCCCTGCTCATCCTCCAGTACCGTCAGCAGCGACTGGCTCACCAGACCTTCGACAGCCAGGGCGGGATCGTCGATCTCGGGACCATCCAGCAGATAGTCGGCGGCGGCCGACGTGAATCCGGCGGGAAATCGGCACAGCCGGCGCAGGGCCACCCGCTGCGGCTCGTCGAGCAGGTTCCAGCTCCATTCGATCACCGCGTGCAGAGTGCGATGCCGCTGCGGCGAACTGCGATCTCCGCTGCGCAGCAGCGCGAATCGGTGGTCGAGGCGGGATTCGATCTCTTCCACGCTCATCGTGCGCACCCGCGCGGCCGCCAACTCGATGGCCAGCGGCAGTCCGTCGAGGTTGCGGCAGAGCCTGGCCACCACCTCCGGATCCAATCGCACCGACGGGCGCACCGCGCGGGCCCGTGCCTCGAACAGGTCGGTGGCCGGTGACCCGGCGGCATCGATGGTCAACGGCGGCAACGGATACACGGCCTCGGCGGTGATCTCCAGCGGCGCCCGGCTGGTGGCGAGCACGGTCAGCTGATCGCTCACTCCCACGAGATCGGCGACCACCTCGGCCACCGGTTCGATGAGATGCTCGCAGTTGTCCAGGATCAAGAGGGTCGGCCGCGACCCGAGCGCCTCCCGCAACTTCTGCCGAATATCGCGGCCACGCGCCTGCCACAGCGCGTTGGTTTCCCACACCACGTCGGCCACGCCGAGAGTGGTCGCGATGGCCGCCTCGATCTCGACGCGGGTTTCGGCCACACCGTCCGATTCCGCACGCAAGGAAGCCAATTCCACCAGCGTGACCGCGGTCCCGTGGGCCATCCGCGCACCCAGCTCGTTGGCGATCCGGGTCTTGCCGGTTCCGCCCGGTCCGAGCACGGTGGTGACCCGGGAAGTCCGCAGCAGTTCCGCGAGCGCTGCCAGATCGGTTTCCCGCCCCAGCAGCGGGTTCGGCGCGGCCCGCAGCCCGATGGCGGTCTCGCCCATCAGCTCTCGTGGCCCGGCTGCCTGCGCGGCCCCGGCCGTCCGGCGGGCGGGGCGCACCACACCGAGACCGTCCCGACCGGGCGCATGCCCGTCGGCGGGCGAATCCCGCCGCACGCGAACGGCTCCCAGCGTTCCCAGACCATGGTGATCGATCGAGGAGACCGGACCGGCCATGTCCTGATCGGGCACCACGGCGGGTACGACCACCGGATATCCCTGCGCCGCGGCCTGAGCGGGCGCGCCGACCGGACCCGGACGCGCACTGCCGGAGTTCTGTTGCCCGGGTAGTGGTTCCCCGCGCAGAATCGCGGTGTTCAAGGCGATCAGCGCCGGACCCGGGTCGGCGCCGAGCTGATCGACGAGCCGCGTGCGCAGGGTCGCGAAGACGTCGAGTGCCTCATTGGTGCGGCTCGCCGCGGCGAGCAGCCGCATGAGGGTGGCATGTGCGGGCTCGTCCAACGGATCCGCGGTCACCGCGTGCTGCGCCAGTTCGATGGCGGCGGGCAGGTCGCCGACGGCCTCGCGGGCCGAGAGTTCCAGAGCGTCCAGGGCGCGGCGGCGGGTGGCGGCCAGGGTGGCCAGCTCCTCGGCGACCGGGCCGGGCGGCAGGTCGGCGGCGGGTTCGCCGCGCCAGAGTCCGCGCGCGATGGCCAGCAGTTCCAGGCAGTCGGCGGCATCGCCGACCGTATGTGCTTGGCGGGCTTGCTTTTCCAGCTGCTGGGCCAGCGTCAGATCGACCTGCGCGGGGGTCAGGACCAGCCGGTATCCGGCGGGGCCGATCTCGAGCGCACCTTCGGGCAGCGCTGAGCGCAGACGCGAGACCTGGGTGTGCAGGGCGTTCATGGGCGCGCGCGGCGGGTTCTCACCCCAGACGTCGTCGATGAGCGCCTGGGCGCTGCGGCTGCGACCGGGATTCAGGGCCAGCGCCGCCACCAGCAGCCGGGCCCGGGCGCCGGGTACGGCGGTCAGCGCGCCGTCGCGGCGCAGCGCGATCTCGCCCAGCAGGGCCACCAGGGTCGAGTCGCCCACGTTCGCCACCCGCGCGCTTCCCGTGCTGCTCGAACTGCCGTTGTGCGCATTCATTCCTTGCCAATCGTAGGTGAGCGGGCGGGCGGTCGCCGGACGCGCACGACCAGGTGTCCGGCCGTCGCACCGGACCCGGCTTACCCGACACGCCGGTCCCGGCTCAACCGGTTTATCGAGGAAAGGCCGTTCGGGGTCGGCACCGCCTAGGCTCATGCCATGGCCGAATTCGACATTCACCGGGATACGGTCATCAAGGCCGATCCCGGGCAGGTTCAGGCTCTCGTCGACGACTTCCACCAGTGGCGCAAATGGTCGCCCTGGGAGGACACCGACCCCGCCATGGAACGCGTCTACAGCGGGGCGGACCGCGGCATCGGCGCCCGCTACTACTGGAGCGGCAATCGCAAGGCCGGCCGCGGCGACATGGAGATCACCTCCGCCACCGCCGACGCCATCGGCATCAGGCTGCACTTCGAGAAGCCTTTCAAGGCCACCAACCACGTTACCTTCGAATTCCGGCCGCAGGGCGACACCACCGCCGTGACCTGGCGCATGACCGGCACGCAGAGCGCCGCGATGGCCCTCATCGGCAAGCTGTTCCCGATGGATCGCCTGGTGGGCAAGGATTTCGAGAAGGGGCTGGCCCAGCTCAAAGCCGCGGCCGAAAGCTGACCGCGACCCGCGCGAGTTCGGCCGGTCACTCGGACGGGCGCGGCCTCGGGCCCGCGCACTAGGCTGCGAAGCATGGCTACAGCAGCACAGTGGATCGAGGGCGCTCGGCCGCGCACCCTCCCGAACGCCATCGCCCCGGTTCTCGCGGGCACGGGAGCGGCGGCCTCGATCGGCGGGTTCGTGTGGTGGAAAGCGATACTCTGCCTGCTGCTTTCGGTGGCCCTGATCATCGGCGTCAACTACGCCAACGACTACTCCGACGGCATTCGCGGCACCGATGACGAGCGGGTCGGCCCGCTGCGGCTGGTCGGTTCCAAACTGGCGGCCCCGGCCGCGGTCCGCAATGCCGCCATCGCCTGCCTCGCCATCGGCGCGGTGATCGGCCTGGTGCTGGTGATCACCAGCGCCTGGTGGCTGATCCTGGTGGGCGCGGCCTGCCTGGCGGGGGCCTGGTTCTATACGGGCGGCCGGAACCCGTACGGCTACAGCGGTTTCGGTGAGATCGCGGTCTTCGTGTTCTTCGGCCTGGTGGCGGTGCTGGGCACCGAGTTCGTGCAGGCCGGTCGGGTCGACTGGGCGGGACTGGTGTGCGCGGTGTCGGTCGGCGCGTTCTCCAGCGCGGTGCTGGTCACCAATAATCTGCGCGACATCCCCACCGACACCGAATCGGGCAAGCTCACCCTGGCGGTGCGGCTGGGCGACGCGCACACCCGCACCCTGCACATGGTGCTGATCCTGATCCCGTTCCTCGCGCTCGCGCTGCTGGTGTGGCGCAGCCCCTGGACCCTGGCCGCGCTGGTCGCGCTGCCACTGGCCATCCGCGCCAACGAGCCGGTGCGGACCGGCAAGAACGGGCCGGGACTGATTCCCGCCCTCGCCGGTACCGGTCAGGCGATGCTGGTCTGGTCGGTCGTGGTGGCCGTGGGGCTGGCCGTCGCCTGACCGACCACCGGCTCAGTCGTTGTCCGGGACCAGGACGCCGAGCACCCAGTTCACCAGCGAGATGATGACGCCGCCGAGCACCGCGGCCCAGAAACCGTCCACGCGCAGGCCGTAATCCGTGGTGCCGGTGATCTTCGCGGTCAGCCACAGCATGAGCGCGTTGATCACCAGCAGGAACAGGCCCAGCGTGACCACGATGAAGGGGAACGAGAGCACCTTCACGATCGGTTTCACCAGGGTGTTCACCAGGGCGAACACCACCGTGATGGCCGCGATCACCAGGAGCTTGCTCTGGGTGGTGTCCTCGGGTGTCTTGATCTCGATGCCGCTCACCCAAGCGGCGGCCAGCCAGATGGCCACCCCGTTGATCAGCAGACGTATCAGGAGCGTCATGCCCCGATCGTAGGGGCAGATGATCGCGGCGGCAGGACATCCGGGCCGCGGCGGACCGTGGCGCGAGCCCGATCAGGCCGCGCGGTCCAGGTAGCCGGACACCGCCTCGCGGAGGGCGCGCACCGCGTCGTCGCCGCCGAGCAGGCGGCCGGTGACGACATTGGGCGCGCGCAACACGGCCAGCATCAGGTGCGCGGCCTCGATGTGATCGTCCTTGCGCGACAGCGCTTCCCGCAGCGAGAGTTCGATGACCTTCTTCGAGTCCCCGGTGAACGGAATGTGGCCGCGCGGACCGCCTTCCGCGCCCCAGTACTTGCGCCAGCGCGATGCCTCCTCGGGCACGGCCGCCTGGTCGAGGGCGTTCTCGCCGAAAGTGGCCTCCAGGCTCTCGCGCACGGCGTCGAGATCGATGCCGATGGAGCGCAGGGCCGCCGCGTCCTCCGCACCGAGCGGTTCACCGGTCCGCTTGCGGGCCAGGGCCTCTCGCACGCCCTCCGCGGTGAGGCCGTGTGCCGCAAGGATTTCCCGCAGTCCCTGGTCCGGGCAGGCGAGCAGCCCCAGCAGCATGTGCTCGACCTCGATGGCCGAGGCGCACAGGTCGCGCGCTTCCTCCTGGGCCATCACGATCGCGGTCCTGGCAGGCTTGTCGAATCGTTCGAACATCAGCGGATTCCGCCCTTCCGGTTGTACTTCTGGTGGACCGCCTGCCTGCTGACCTCGAGCGCGTCCGCGATGGCCTGCCAGGACCAGCCCTGCTTGCGGGCATTGGTGACCTGGATGGCCTCGAGCCGCTCGAGCAACCGGCGCAGCGCCAGCACCGCGCGGAGCCCGACCTGGGGGTCGGGGCTGCCGGCGGCGGCCGCCAGAGTCGTTGCTTCACTCATGAGTGTCAATTTACGTTGACACTCGGCGCATGTCAACGAAAATTGACACAATCGGAAGGGTGTTCGCCGCCAGCGAACATCACGTGACGGTCAGGAGACCGGGAAACCGGAATCCCGGCGCGCGGGACTCGTTCAGCCCCAGGGAATGAACGGCGCGAAGTCGCGCACGCAGCCTTCGGTCCAGTCCCAGAGGGTATCGGGCTCGACGGCGACGCCGTCCTGCAACCGCAGCCGCCAGCCGCGCGGCTCCTTCTCCCAGAGGTCACCGTCACGGTCGACGTACAGACCGAAAGCCGCTGGCTCCCAGGCATTGACGACCTCGCCGCGCGCCGGAGCGCCGGCCCGGCCGGAGGGCGATGAGATCTTCCACGGTCCGACTGTGACATTCACACCTATGACCCGCTGCGGTTGCTGCCCCAATTCGACTCCTGATTTGTTGTTGTTTCAAACTATTGGAGCAGAACGGAATACCGGACACCCCACACCCCGGGACCGTGCGGATATCCGTCGGCAACCGCGCGAGTACCTACAGCCATACAAGTAAGGTCTGCCTAAGTAAATGGATGGAGTTCCCACGTTCGGCGAATACATTCGCCAGCGCCGCACCACCGCGAACCTCACGCGCCCCCAACTGGCCTGGCTGGCCAACCTCTCCGTGCCCTACCTGACCAAGATCGAGGGCGGCGCCACGCCGTCCCGGCGGGTCATCGAATCCCTCTGCACCGCACTGAAATTGCCGCCGGCCGAATTCGAGTACGCACTGGTACTGGCCGAGGGACCACTGCCGCGCATCGAGGCCGACCATCCCACCGCCACCGACCGGGAGTACCTGGATCTGCTCAACCCCGCCATCGGCGCGTACATCACCGAGCTCTGGGACACCGTCGCCGTCAATGCCGCCCACCTGGAGTACTTTCCAGAACTCGTCGCCGGCGTGAACTACCTGGAATGGCTGATCTTCAATCCGATCTCGCGCACCGTCATGGTGAACTGGGAGTCCGAGATTCGCATGGCGGCCGGTCGGTTTCGTATGCAGCTGGCTCGCAGCGACAATGACGAGCGCGGCCGCCAGATCCTCGAGAAGTGCCTCACCGACGCGGATTTCGGACTGCTGTGGCGCTCCGACACCGTCACCACCGAACGCAACGATCTCACCAAGCTGGTTCGCGAGCCACGCACGCTCGCCATCACCGAGATGCGGATCAATATGTGGCGCACCCCCTCGAGCCTGCAATCGTGGCTTCTGGTGCTCGGCACGACGGTCGATCGACCCAGCGCGGTGACCCGTCCGGTCGTCCGTAAACCCCCCGAATTGTCAAGCCCCATTAACGCTCCCGGAGGGCCTCACACCCCGTCGAGACGCGCGAAAAACGCTGTGCCCGCTAACGATCCGAGCCCAACCAAGCCATTACGGCAAATAAGCAGCAATCGTTCCGATGGGTGACCGACCGACGTCAGCCGACCCGTCGTGCCATGCGAAAACTATCCCGACCAAGTACCGGTGGCGATGAATTCGGTCAGCACCGCGGTGGACTCGGCCAAGCTCAGCCCCTGGTCGGCAACCCATTCGTCATTGAAATAGGTTCCGGCATAACGGTCTCCGCCATCACAGAGCAGCGTCACCACACTGCCGGTACGGTCCGCGGCGATCATGTCGGCAATCAGGGCAAAGGCCCCCCAAAGATTGGTGCCCGTGGACCCGCCCACGCGCCGGCCCAGCACCGCGCCCGCATGACGGGCCGTCGCCACCGAGGCCGCGTCCGGCACCTCGATCATGCAGTCCACCACGCTCGGCACGAACGACGGTTCCACCCGCGGCCGCCCGATGCCTTCGATCCGCGACGGCATTCCGGTCTGATAGCCCAGATCGTCGACCTCGTAACCGCCGTAGAAGGCGGAATTCTCCGGATCCACCACGGCCAGCCGGGTCGCGTGGCGCTTGTAGCGCAGGTAGCGGCCGATGGTCGCGCTGGTACCGCCGGTCCCCGCACCCACCACGACCCACTCCGGCACCGGGTGCGTCTCCAGCGTCATCTGCTGGAAGATGGACTCGGCGATGTTGTTGTTGCCCCGCCAGTCGGTGGCCCGCTCGGCATTGGTGAACTGGTCCATATAGTGGCCGCCGGTCTCGTCCGCCAGACGCGCCGCCTCCGTATAGATGTCGGGCGCGCGTTCGACCAGATGACAGCGGCCGCCCTGGGCCTCGATGAGCGCCAGCTTCTCCGGCGAGGTCTTGGCGGGGACCACGGCCACGAAGTCCAGGCCCAGCATGCTGGCGAAATACGCCTCACTGATGGCCGTCGACCCCGAGGAGGCCTCGACCACCGTGGTGCCCTCGGTGACCCAGCCGTTACAGATGGCGTAGAGGAACAGCGATCTCGCCAGGCGGTGTTTGAGACTGCCGGTCGGATGCGTGGATTCGTCCTTCAGATAGAGCTGGACGCCCCACTCCGGCGGCAGGGGGTAGCGCAGCAGATGGGTGTCCGCGCTGCGCTGAGTGTCGGCGTCGATCAGCCGGACCGCATTGTCGACCCAGTCCCTGGGTGCGCTGCGATCGCAGCGTTTCACTGCTCGTCCTTGCCCTGCAGTCTCGACATCAGCTGGTCACGGTCCTGGCGGCGCTTGGCGTCCACGGCCGCGATGTCCTTGTTGACCTGCTTGCGCAGGTTCCGGAACAGCAGCAGCGACACCGGCATCGCGATGAGCAGCCCGAACAGCAGGGCCACGATGAGCGGAATGGACACCTTCACCGCGGCGGCCACGCCGATGATGATCGCGGTGATGGCGGCGACCAGCCCGAGCCGGGCCACCGTGTAGAGGGCCAAACTGCGCGCCAGGCGGCGGCCCGCACCTGCGGGCCGGGATGCATCACTCACGCGTCCAGCGTAGGTGACGGCGGTTCGGGCGCCGCCGCGGCCCTGGCCCGGCGCAAATATCAATCCGACCAGCAGGTATGTCGCTGACAGTTCGCTGTATCGGGGTCAAACGTGACCGTAAACACATAACGGATATCCGTTTTGTCTATTACTTCCCCTTTACCAAAGCGAGACCGTTCGAACACCCAGGGGGTGCAGTGCAACGATGTCGCTACTGATGAGGGATCTGTCGAAACGGAAAGGTTTGCGAATGACTGCGTTCACCGCGGCGAGCCGCGCATTGGGTTCCGTCAACGGCCAGGACACTCTGCTCACGCCAGGCCAGGTCGCTGCCCTGTTCCACGTCGATCCGAAGACCGTGACCCGCTGGGCTCACGCAGGTCGGCTCGGCTCCCTGCGGACTCCGGGCGGCCACCGCCGGTTCCGCGAATCAGAAGTTCTGCAACTCCTGCGGTCCCTCACCACCGAGGCCACCCGCGTGTAACACCGATTCAGCTAGTGGATTACAGCCGCTTCACGTGCCGCGGGTACGCACTCGGATTACCCTCGTTGTCAGGAGGTGAGCGACGTGACGTACCTGTTGGCACTCATCGCGGTAGTGGCCATCGCGATGCTGTGCTGGAAGGCTTTCGGACCCCAGCGATCGGCCGGCACCGGCCCAGCACCCACTCGGCGCAACCGCGTTATCGGTCCCGAAGATGATCCGGATTTCCTCGCCAAGCTCTCTCGGGAGCATCGCGACGGCGAATCCACCTGATTCACCGAAGCTCGCCAACCAGATAGCCATATAGACAGATGTGACCGTCCCCCGCGGAGCGCCCGGCGCCCCACGGGGGATGTGTCGTCTCAGGCGAAGCGGTGGCGGACCAGATCGGTTGCGGCCCGTGCCATTCGGTCGAAGGGGTCGATGGCGCCCGCGGCGCGGCAGAGGACATGAGCGCCCTGGAGCAGGGTGAGCAGAGTGGTCGCCAGGTCCGCGGCGGCGGCCGGGTCCGCGCCGGCGGCGGTCAGGCGTTCCGCGAGTGTGGCTGTCCAGGAATCGAATGCGGTGGCGGCCACCGTGCGCAGGTCGCCGCTTTCGGGGTCCACGGTGACGGCGGCGACGGCGCAGCCCGCGCCGTCGGCCGAAGCGGCGACGACCGGGCGGACCAGGTCCAGGAACGACTCGACCAGGGTCACCGGATCGGCGGCGGGTAGCGCGGCCAGACGCTCGCGCACCTGGTCGCCGTTGCGGGCGGCGGCCGTGGCCACCAATTCGGCCTTGCCACCGGGGAAGTGGTGATAGATCGCGCCGCGGGCGGCGCCGCTGGCATCCAGGACCGCGGTGAAGGACATGCCCGCCACGCCCTTCTTCTGCAGCGCGTCGATGGCCGCGTCGATCATCCGATCCCGCGTGGTCGCAGCCATTCTTCCTCCTCCGTTGACTAGTACGACCATCCTAGTACACACTCGACTCGCTAGTACGTACGTACTAGTCTTCGAGAACGGAGAGCCCAGTGCCCATCACCGTGACCGCCCCGCGCGGCATCCTCACCACCCGGGGCGAACGCGAGATCCTGCCCGCCCTCACCGCGGCCCTGGCCGACGTCAGCGGCGGCGCCGGCAACGACTTCTTCACCGGAATCATCGGCGGCAGCGTGCATCTGCTGCCGCCGCAGGACATCTACGCGGGCGGCGAGAACCGGCCGATCGTCATGGTCGAGCTCAAGCTGCCCAATATCGGGCTGCCCGATCCGGCCGCCCGCGCCGCCTTCATCACCGCGGCCACCGACATCGTCGCGGGCCTCACCACCGAAGGCCATCGACGCGAGGACATCTGGGTCAATATCCTCAATGCCCTCGACGGCGCCTGGGGCATCGGCGGCCGCGCCTACACCAGCGAGGCCCTGATCGCCGCGGTCACCGCGGCCGCCCACTGAAAAACGTCCGGGCGGGCACGGATCACCGCGCCCGCCCGGATCGCCCGGAACCGGATCCGTCAGTGGCTGACGGCGTCCTCTTCCGCCTTGCGCCGGAGGTTCTCGGCGACCTCCGCCTCCCACGCCTCATTGGCCTTGGTGGTGTCGACCTCGAACTCGAAGCGCTGCACCGACTTCGGGTCGATGTCGGCGACGTCCACGTAGAACTGGTCGTACCAGCGACGCAGCTGGTAGACCGGACCGTCCTCCTCGGTCAGCAGCGGATTCTCGATCTTGGACTTGTGCTTCCAGATCTCGACGTCCTGCAGGAAGCCCTCACCGATGCCGATGGTCATCTTCTCGGCGATCCGATCGGCCTGGGCATCGTCCACGCCCTGCGGCTTGCGCACCGACATCCCGTACTGCAGCACGAACGCGTCCTGCGAGATCGGGTAGTGGCAGTTGATCAGGACGGTCTCGAGCTCGAACCCGCTGTAGTTGTTGATGAGCGGATTGACCATGTAAGACGGACCGAAGTACGAGGCCACCGACTTCAGCGTCGAGTTGCCGCCGTACTGGGTGGCCATGCCCTTGTCCGGACGCGCCGTGGAGTCCAGGTACTGGGTCGCCACGTGACCCTCGAAGACGTTCTTGAAGAACGTCGGGTACGCGTAGTGGATGTAGAAGAAGTGGGCCATGTCCACGACGTTGTCGATGATCTCGCGGCAGTTGGAGCCCTCGATGATCATGGACTCCCAGGTCCACTCGGTCCAGCCGTCGGCCAGGCTTTCGGTGCCGTTGCCCTCGGCGTCGGTGTAAGGCCCCTCGATATACGGGATGGTCACCTCGTCCGGCGGCGGGTTGCCCTCGTGGTCGTGCCACACGAACAGCTGACCGTTGCGCTCCAAGGTGATCCACGAGCGAGTCCGCGCCAGCGGCGGTACGCGCCGCGCATACGGAATCCCGGTGCACTTGCCGTTGCCGCCCCAGCGCCAGTCGTGGAACGGGCAGGCGATCGAATCGCCCTTGATCTCACCCATGCTCAGATCGCCGCCCAGGTGCCGGCAGTACGAGTCGAGCACGTGCAACTCGCCCTTGCTGTCGGCGAAGACCACCAGCTTGGTCCCGAACGCGGAGATCTGATGTGGTTTGCCGTCCCGGAACGACTTCGCGAGCCCGAGGCAATGCCAGCCGCGTGCGTAGCGCGTGGGCGCCTCGCCCACGTCGATCTCGCGCACTTTCCGAACCCGACTCTGCGGCGCCACTGCCATGACGAGCCCCTTCACTAAAACTAGAACGTGTTCTAATCACGGTCGCTTAATACGGTACAGCCCCTGAGCACCGATCGGAAGTTCCCGCGCAAAGAAGAAGGCCCCGGCACTGCAACGTGCCGGGGCCTTCGAAACCCGTTGGGTCAGTTCGGGAAGTCCCGGGATCAGTTCAGACCCGCGTAGGAGTGCAGGCCGCTGACCACGATGTTGATGATGAAGAGGTTGAAGAGCATGGCCACGAAACCGGCGATGTTGATCCAGGCGGCCTTGGTGTCACGCCAGCCGGAAGTGGCACGGGCGTGCAGGTAGGCGGCATAGAGGACCCAGGCGATGAAGGAGCAGGTCTCCTTGGGATCCCAGCCCCAGAAGCGGCCCCAGGCGGCCTCGGCCCAGATCGCGCCCAGGATGACGCCCGCGCCGAAGATCGGGAAGCCGATGATGGTGGTGCGGTAGGCGAGACGGTCCAGCAGCTGGGCGTCGGGGAGACGACGGGCCAGCTGGCCGAAGAGATTGTCCGACTCGGCGCCGACGGGCTGCCAGATGCGGTACAGGAACAGCAGACTCGCGACACCCGAGACCAGGAAGACGCCCGAGCCGATCGAGACCACGGTGACGTGCACGGGCAGCCAGTAGGACTTCAACGCCGGGACCACGGGAGCCGCGTCCACGTGCAGCTTGGTACCCGCGAGGAACAGCAGGATCAACACCGGCACCAGCAGGAACGACCACATGCCGCGATAGCGCTGGTCGCGCAACAGGATCAGGCCCAGCAGCACGGCCGCGCCGGTGGCCATCGAGATGAACTCGAACATATTGCCCAGCGGAAAGCGGTGGGTCGCGAAGCCGCGCAGCACGATCGAGACCAGGTGCACGCCGAGACCGACGAACAGCACCGCGAAGGCCATATTGCCCAGGCGCTCCGAGAAGGGGCGCTCCGCGCCGCGCGGTTGCACCTTGCCGGGGACATTGGCGGGCGGCTCGTCGACGACGTCGGAACCGCCTCCGGCGGTGACCAACTGGCGGGCGGCTGCCGTCGGCACCGTGCGGGTGAGGGCGAACTGCCAGACCAGCATGATCCAGACCAGCGCGTAGATCACGATGGCCGACTTGAAGGCGAGATCGCTGTAGGAGGCGATGTTCTCGTCGATCGGCATTACTTCTCTCCCGTCAGCAGCCGCTCACGCAGGCGGTCGAATTCGCCGCCCCACCCGGCCTGGTCGGTGCGGGCCAATCCGCCCATTTCTACTACGGTACGTCGTACCCCGTCGGTTTCGGTATCCGGGTATACCCGCAACCAGATGCGCCGCCGCTTCACCAGCAGCGACACCAGCAGGCCCGCCATCATGGTCAGCGCCGACACCAGCACCCACTGCTGCGCCGGATCATGCGAAACCTGCAGGTTCACGAACTCTTCCGCGCCGTCGAAGGCGACCTTGGTGCCGTCGGACAGGGTCGCGGACTCCCCCGGCTTCAGGTTCACCCGCTGTTCCTTCACCAGGCGGCCCTGCTTGATCATCTCCGGATCCAGCGCGAACAGCGACTGCGCGCGGCCGGTGTCCAGACCGGTATCGCCCTGGTAGATGTCGATCGCCACCGCCGGATCCTGCATGGCCGGATACCTGGAGGTCAGCAGCTGACCGTGCATCAGCGCGGTCGGCGCGAACAACCCCTGGATCGCGACCTGATGCTTGCGGCGCTCCTCCTCGTTCGGATACATGCCGCCCGGCGGATCGATGCGCAGCACACCCGAGGACAGGAAGGTGGTGGCGTCGTCCGGCTTCCACTGGATGGCCTCGGTACGGGTCTGGCCGTTCGGGAAGGTCACCGTGAACTTGGGCGCGAAACCGTGGCCCTGCAGGTACACCCGGTCCCCGGCGACGCGCAGCGGGTGATTCACCTGGATGGTGGTGTCACGCCAGGTGTCGGAGTTCAGATCCTTACCGGTCTGGTACTGGATGTTCGAGGTGAACATGGACGCCTGGCCGTTCTTCAGATAGTCGGCCTTGAAGTCCTTGACCCGCACGCACATCGGCGTCAGGCCGGTGCCGTCGTTCACATTGCCCGCGCGGAACGAGTCGAACACCGCCGGCGAGGTGGTGCAGAAACCCGGCCCATCATTGGCGAGCACGACCACATTGCCCTCGTAGCCGAACAGCTTGCCGACCGCGATCGCCGCCAGCAGACCGACCAGCGCCAGGTGGAAGACCAGGTTGCCGAGCTCGCGGGTGTAGCCCTTCTCGGCCGAAAGGGTCAGTTCCCCTTCACGATTGCCCGGCTGCACGACCGTGCGCCAGCCGCGCATCTGCCCGCGAGCACGCTCGATCACCCGCTCCGGAGTCTCCCCGGCGGTGCCCGACCAGTGATGCGGCAGACGCGACAGGTTGCGCGGCGCCTTCACCGGCGGCGTGCGCAACGCGCGATAGTGGTCCACGCAGCGCGGCAGGATGCAGCCCACCAGCGACACGAACAGCAGCACGTACACGGCCGTGAACCAGAAGCTGGAGAACACGTCGAACAGCTGGAGCCGGTCCATCCACGGGCCCAGGGTCGGGCGGTTGCGGATGTAGTCGTCGACCTTGCCCGCGTTCAGACTCCGCTGCGGCAGCAGCGCGCCCGGGATCGCGGCCAGGGCCAGCAGGAACAGCAGCATCAGCGCGGTGCGCATGCTGGTAAGTCCGCGCCAGGTGTTGCGCAGGACGCCGAGCAGGCGGCGCAGCGGCGACTGACGCGGCGGAAGGACGGGGGCGCTGGGGGTTTCGATGGTGGCAGTCATGTCAGATCGGCAGGGTCACATTCGAGACGAAGGCGTCGCGGACCCAGGAGACGAACTGGTCCCACGCCCCGGTCACCAGGGCGATGCCGACGGCCACCAGCAGCAGTCCGCCGATCACCTGAATGGTGCGGGAATTACGGCGCAACCAGCCGACGCCGCGCAGCGCGGTCGCCGAACCGAAGGCCAGGATGACGAAGGGCAGGCCCAAGCCCAGGCAGTAGGCCACGATGAGAGCCACCCCGCGGACCGCGGTGGTCCCCTCGGTGCCCGCCGACACCGCCATCACGCCCGACAGCGTCGGGCCCAGGCACGGTGTCCAGCCGAGCGCGAACACCGCGCCCAGCAGCGGAGCCCCGATCAGACCGCTGAGCCGGCGCGGCTCCATGCGGGTGTCGCGCTGCAGGGCGGGGATGAGGCCGATGAACGCCAGGCCCATCACGATGGTCACCACACCGCCGATGCGCTGCAGCAGATCACGATTCACGTTCAGCGCCTGGATCGCGCCGAACACGGTCGCCGAGGCGAGCACGAACACGACGGTGAAGCCCGCCACGAACAGGCCCGCCGCCCCCGCCACCCGCAGCCGCGCCGAATTGCGGCCCGCCACGGCGGTAGTGGTCGTCTTGGCCGACTCCACCGTCACCGGCGGCGCCTCCGCGCCCACCACACCCGCCAGATACGACAGGTAGCCGGGCACCAGCGGCACCACGCACGGCGACGCGAACGACACCAGACCGGCCAGCATGCACGCGCCGAGCGCGAGCAGCAGCGGTCCGGTGGCGGCGGTCTGCTGGAACGAATCCCCCACGCTCGCCAGGTAGGTCACGTGGTTCACGCCTGCTCCTGCGCGAGCTTGTCCACCACCGGCTGCAGGTCCTCGGCCAGCAGGGCACGCAGGAACACCGCCGCCACCCGATGCTGCTTGTCCAGCACGATGGTGGTCGGAATGACGCTGGTGGGGAACTTCCCGCCGAGCGCGAGCAGGCTGCGCATGGACGGGTCGTAGATGGAGGGGTAACCGACCTTGTTGTCGGTCACGAAATCCTGGGCCTTGTCCTTCTGGTTGTCCCGGACATTGATGCCCAGGAACGCGACACCCTTGTCCTTGCTCGCCTGGTAAACCTGTTCCAGCGCGGGCGCTTCCGCGCGGCACGGGCCACACCACTGGCCCCAGATGTTCACGACCACGACCTTGCCGGGGAAATCGTCCACCGACGTGGTCTTGCCGTCGTGCAGCAGATCCGGGCCGGACAGCTTCCCGATGGTGCCGCGCGCGGACGGCGGATCGTAGAAGATCTCGGTCTTGCCGCCCGGGGAGACGAAGTCGAAGGTGCCGCCCTGGGCCACCGCGTCCTTGCCCGCCGTCGAACATCCGGCGAGCACGGCCACCACACCGAGACCGGCCAGCAGCGCCGCGACCCGGCGCAGCGGGCGGCGGGCGGGCCGGGACGCGATGGCGCGGCTCATGCCCCGGTCACCTTGGGATCCGAGGCGCCGGCCGGCTCGGAATAGACGATGTCGATCAACGTATCGCCCTGGTAGACAAGCGAAGTCAGCGAGGCGAGCGAGCACTGCCGGTTGCGCGGATCGTGCCACAGCCGCTGTCCCTGCAGGAAGCGGCGCAGCGTCCACACCGGCAGCTGATGCGACACCAGCACGGCCTCCCGGCCGGCGGCCTCCACCCGCGTCTTGTTCACCGCGGCCAGCATGCGGTGCGCGATCTGCAGGTACGGCTCACCCCACGACGGGGTGAACGGGTCGCGCAGCTTCCACCAGTGCCGGGGCTTGCCCAGTGCGCCGTCGCCCGCCGACACCCGCAGCCCCTCGAAGGTATTGCCGGCCTCGATCAGATTGTCGTCGGTCCGGATCATCAGACCGTGGCCCGCCGCGATGGGATTCGCGGTCTCCTGCGCGCGCTGCAGCGGCGAGGCCACCACCAGCGCGATGTCGTGATCCGCCAGCGATCGCGCCACGGCCTGCGCCTGCGCCCGCCCCGTCACCGACAACTGGAATCCGGGCAGGCGTCCGTACAGGATCCCCTTCGGATTGTGCACCTCACCGTGGCGCATGACGTGCACGATCGTCTCGAGATCGCTGGCCACGTCACCGGGCAGGATCAGTCCGCCCGTGGTGCCGGAGGCCACGTCCGCACCGTCGATGACCGGCTCCGCCGCAGCGGATTCCGCCGCGGCGGATTCCGCGGATTCGCCCGAGTCGGGATCGATCTCGACCACGATCTCGGACGAGAACGACGCAACCGGAGCAGCGGATTCACCCGCATCGGAGTCATCCGGATCGGTTTCGGACCCGGCGGCGGTAGCGAACTCCTCGGCCGCGGACGCCGCGGCCTCGACCACCAGCGTCGCGTCCTCGGGTGCGCTTTCGGCAGCGTGCTCGCCCTCGGCCGAATCGGGCGTAGCCGATTCGGCCGGTGCAACAGCACCGGTGCCGATCTCATCGGCTGCTGCGCCGGAATTGTCGGATTCCATTGGGGCAGCAGCGGGTTCGGCCAAGGCGACGGCGATGCGTTCGCCGGTCTCGGCCAGTTCCTCTTCGGCCTGGCGGATGGAATCCAGCAGGCGGGTGGCCTCGGCGGCGGAGAGGGGGACCTCGTGCTGGGCGGGTGCGGGTAGGCCGGAGTCGGGGTGGGCGGAGCTCACGCGGCGGATCCTTCGGGGGTGGCGGCCGCCGCGGCGCGCGCGGCGGCGGGGAGGGCGGCGGCGATGCGGTCGAATGCGTCCTCGTCGAGGGCGGCCGAAACGAACCAGGCTTCGAAGGCGCTCGGCGGCGCGTACACCCCGGCACCCAGCAGCGCGTGGAAGAAGGCTGGGAAACGCCAGGTTTCGCTCGCCTTGGCGGCGGCGTAATCGGTGACCGGGTTCTCGGCGAAGAACACGCTCACCATATTGCCCGCGAATTGCACCCGGTGCGGGACGCTCTCGGCGGTCAGCGCCTCGGTCATCAGCGCGCCCAGCCGCTCCGCGTTCTTGTTCAGCGTCGCGTACACCTGCTCGTCGGCGGCGCGCAGCGTGGCCAGGCCCGCGGCCACCGCGACCGGATTACCCGAGAGGGTGCCCGCCTGATAGACCGGGCCCAGCGGCGCCAGGTGATTCATGATCTCGGCGCGTCCGCCGAACGCGGCGGCCGGCAGGCCACCGCTCATCACCTTGCCGAAGGTGTAGAGATCACCGGCCACGGCGTCGATGCCGAACCAGCCCGAATGGCTGACCCGGAAGCCGGTCATGACCTCGTCCATGATGAGCAGCGCGCCGTGCTCGGTGGTGAGCCGGCGCAGGCCCTCGTTGAATCCGGCCACCGGCGCGACCGCGCCCATATTGCCCGCCGCGGCCTCGGTGATGACGCACGCGATCTCACCCGGGTGGGCGGCGAACGCGGCGGCCACGGCATCGAGATCGTTGTAGGGCAGCACGAGCGTGTCGGCCGCCTGCGCGCCGGTGACGCCCGGCGAGGTCGGCAGCCCCAGCGTGGCCACGCCCGAACCGGCGTCGGCCAGCAGCGCGTCCACGTGCCCGTGGTAACAGCCGCTGAACTTCACGATCTTGCTGCGCCCGGTGAAACCCCGCGCCAGCCGGACCGCGCTCATGGTGGCCTCCGTGCCGGAGTTCACCAGCCGCACCCGATCCACCGGAGCGACCCGGCCCGCGATGGCCTCGGCGAGTTCGATCTCGGCCTCGGTCGGCGCGCCGAAGGACAGCCCGCCCGTGGCCGCCCGCTGCACCGCCTCGACCACCGCCGGGTGCGCGTGCCCGAGAATCATCGGACCCCACGAGCACACCAGGTCCACGTAGTCGTTGCCGTCGGCGTCGGTCAGCGTGCAACCGCGCGCGGAGGCGATGAACCGCGGCGTGCCGCCCACGGAGTTGAACGCGCGTACGGGCGAATTCACACCACCCGGAATGACCGCTGCGGCGCGTTCGAAAAGTTGAGCTGAGACCGGGACCGACACCTGGCTCACACGCGGAGAAGAACTCACGGCACCCAGTCTCTCAGCCGCCCCTGCCCCCGTCGACGACAGGGTGTAGTCGAGTGGCCCTTCCCACAGCCAACCCGCCATCCTCGCACCCTGAAACGAACACCGCATCCGAAAGCCATCCCCGCACGCCCGGAGCCGAGCGCATCGGCGACAAGATCATCCGAGCCCGCGGGCCAGGGCTCCGAATCGCAGTGTGCGGATCCCGAACTGGGCTCGCCGCGATGGCCTGGCAACACGCCGGAGTGAGTTTCGGACAACGTTATTCGCTAAAGGATTGCCGATGCGTAATGTCTGGACGCAGGAAACGGCTTCGGAGAGAGGGCGGGATATATGCGGGTCGTTCGAGTCGGGGTTGGGATCATGGCGGTCACGGCCGGCCTCACCGCCGGGGCCGGTGTCGCGACAGCCGCGGTGCCGGTGGTGCAGATCGATCAGGGCCGAGTGGGGGTGATACTTTCGCACGACGAAACCGCCGCGCTGGCAGACGGTCCCGCACCTGCATTGATCAGCATGTTCGTACCGGTGAGCCGAATGGGTGCGGGCCTGCAGCCCGACACCACCATCTACAAGGACGACAAGGGCGGTGTGCACGCCTCCCTGCGGCAGGTGATCAGTGAGGCGGCCGACCATCCGGACGGCAACGTCTCGCTCTTCGTGAATCTGCCGGGCAGCCGCGGTGGACGAGTGCTGGATGTTTACCAGAACTGGGGATGAGGCTCCGGCGGAGGCATTCTGAGCGGCCCATGTAAGCGGGCCTGACCTTTTTTCCGCACCCGGGCAGCGGCATTCGCCGGCGAACGGGTGGCTTTGTCAGCGGAAGTGGCGGCGCGGTCCGCGGTCGCGCCGCCGCAACCCCGCTACGAGAGCGGAATCCCCAGGCAGAACGCTGCCCATCCGGTGGAGATCAGGCAGTCCAGCTGGGGCGGTAGTAGGTCTTGCCAGGACAGGGCGACCGGGTGCGACCGGTAATCCGGAACGGCATCGACCGGAGCGGCGGCGGCCGGAGCCACCACAGCGGCGCCGACGACACCCGTGGCCAGCACCGCGGCGGCGATGCGTTTCACGAGATCTGTGCGCTTCATGCCCATGATTCTCCGCGCCCGCCCGGACCCCCTCCAAGCAAAACCCGACTTCGCACCCCTACGCCCGGTGTGTCGCACCGGCTCGCCGGGTCCATCGCCGAAAAATCCGGCGAAAAGGTCAGCGCGCGAACAGAACCATCAGCGCGCGAGCGGAAGCATCAGCGCGCGAGGCGGTACGCCCGCGCCAGCCCGTCGATCAGCGCCAGCCCCGACCCGATCGCCAGCAGCGCGCACACCGCCAGCCATGGCCCGAAGTAGCGGGTCGCCGTGAAAGCGGGCATCTCACCCTGCGGTTTGAAGACGGTGGTCTGAATTCCGTTGTGCCAGCACCACACCGCCAGCACCACCAGTACCGGCACCAGCACGATCTCGGCGAATACGGTCAGCCATCGCGTCAAAGCGCTTCCTTCCGTTCGTCGTCCGGCCCCGGCTCGGCCTCGGCGGCGCGCGCGCCGCCGGTGCCGCGGGACTGTTCCAGGGCGGCCGTCAGCTCGGCGCGCAGCGTGAGGTGATCCCGCGCCCACGCCTGCACCAGGCGCCCGTCGGCCAGTTTGAGCCCGATTCCCTTGCGCCGCCGCGGCACTCCGGTCAGTTCGCCCAGCGCCCGCGCCGACTGCCAGTCCTCATAATCCCAGGACTCCTCGTCTTCCTCGGGCAGCACCTCGGCGATGTCGCGCAGCGGCACCACCTCCGTGCCCTCGCGCAGCTGCTCCGGGGTCAGCTCGACACTGATGTGCCGCTTGCCCGCCACCACCTGCAACCAGACGAATCCGGCCAGCAGGACCGCGCAGAAGATGAGTCCGAACCAGTGGATGGCACCGCCCCGGATCAGCTCGATGACCAGGATGATCGCGCACAGCGCGGGGCCATAGGCGATGGTTCGCCAGCGCGCACCGGGCTCGGAGAACAGGACGGCCTCGGGGACGTTGATGGCCTCACTCATAGGTCGAGCGTAAAGATCGTGGAATCGTTCAGCGGGCCAGGCCCGGAATCAACAGCACGGCGAGGGTGAGCAGCCCGAACAGGAACAGCAGACTCAGCACCAGCACATCGCGCCGCAGGCTGTGCGGCTGCTGGATCACCACTCGCATCGTTGCCTCCGTCTTCCCGGAGCCCGACGCGCCATAACACAACGTATGGCGACCGGCATCCGGTTCCCGAATTTTCTGTGACTGCCCTCACCATACCCGTTAGTACGCTCGTAACAAACTCGGGAGTACCTACTGCGTTCCGGGCCGGAAGTACGCCTCGGATTCGCTTCGATAGCACAGGAATACGGCGCCGCCGGCCAGCACCGCCTCCACGATTCCGGCGCCGCCCGCGACCATCGAGGCGGCGCCTTCCTTCACCCCGATGCCGAACAGCGTGCCCGCCGCGCCGAGCGCCAGGAAGACCCCGAAGCCGGTGAGAAGCGCTCGCGCCCAGGCCTTTCCGCGGCCCAGCTGGTAGACCACGGCCGCCCCGGCGCCGGTGAGGACCAGCCAGAACACGCCGACCAGCACGAACACGATCGCCATCCAGGCCTGCACCTGGGTCAGCGTCACGGCCGGCTGCTCCGCCTTGACCTGGTCGAACATCTGCTGCGCGAGATCCTCCCGCTGCCCGAACTGCGCGACCAGCGAGGCGATCAACTGCACCAGCCCGACGCCGAGTGTGGCGTACCAGAGTTCGCAGGCGGTGCGCACATCTTCCGGAACCGGGCGCGAACGACCCGGCGGGAACATCGGATTCACGATCGGAGCTACTCGGTCACGCTCACGACAGCCAGTGCGCGGCCTCGGTGGCCCAGTAGGTGAGCACCATGTCCGCACCCGCGCGCCGGATACCCAGCAGCGACTCCAGCACCGCGCTCTTGCGATCGATCCAGCCGCGTTCGGCGGCCGCGGTGATCATGGAGTACTCACCGGAGATCTGATAGGCCGCCACCGGCACCGTGGAGCGGTCCGCGACCTCGCGCAGGATGTCCAGATAGGACATGGCGGGCTTCACCATCACGATGTCCGCGCCCTCGAGCAGGTCCAGCTCCAGCTCGCGAATGGCCTCGCGGCGGTTGGCTGCATCCTGCTGGTAGGTGCGCCGATCGCCCTGCAGCGAGGAGCCGACAGCCTCCCGGAAGGGCCCGTAGAACGCCGAGGCGTACTTGGCCGCGTAGGCGAGGATGCCGGTGTCGGCGTAGCCGGCGGCGTCCAGGCCCGCGCGGATCGCGCCCACCTGGCCGTCCATCATGCCGCTGGTGCCGAGCAGATCCGCGCCGGTTTCGGCCTGCGCCAACGCCATTTCCACGTAGCGGGTCAGGGTGGCGTCATTGTCGACCGCGCCGCTGCCGTCCAGCACACCGCAGTGGCCGTGGTCGGTGAACTCGTCGAGGCAGGTGTCGGCCATGACGACGGTCGAGCCGCCGACCTCGTGGACCAGCGCACGCAGACCGCGGTTCAGAATCCCGTCCGGATCACTGGCCGCGCTCCCCTGCGCGTCCTTGTCCTCCGGCTTGGGCACGCCGAACAGCATGAGACCGCCGACGCCCGCGGCGACCGCCTCCTCGGCGGCCTTCCGCAGCGAGTCCATCGAGTGCTGGAAAACGCCTGGCATGGAAGAGATCTCGCGCGGTTCGCTGATCCCGTCGGCGACGAACATGGGCAGAATCAGATGCCGCGGCTCCAGGCTGGTCTCGGCGACGAGCCGACGCATGGCGGGAGTGCGGCGCAACCGCCGAGGGCGGTCCATTCCGGTCATGTTCGCATGATATGCCCGCCTCCGGACCCGGGTGCGCGCGCCTCCGCGGCCGGGTCGGGCGGCACTGCCGGAGCCGCCGGGCCGGATCGCCAAAGTCATTGTGAGCGGCCGATTTTGTCGGTGGCGGCGGGTAGAATCGAAGATGTGTTCGAAGGATTCGCACCGCTGTTCGGGGTGCGGGTCCGGACCGCGACGGGAGGATTGGCCGTGCTCGCAGCCGTTACCAGTATGTCCGACAAGGTGACCCGGGCCGGGGTGCCGAAGCAGGGGGAGGTCATCGATCACGCGTGGCGGCCACTGGCCAAGCAGCCGCTGCCCGCGGGCCGGCCGCGCTCGTGGTACATCTCGCACAATCGCCGGTTGAAGGCGATGCGCCTGGCCATCGCGCTACTCGACTCGGGCACCTTCAGCCCGGATCAGGCGACGAACGAAACCATCCGGGAGACAGCCGAAGTCATCGGCGTGCACCGGCCCTCGGATGCCACCTGCCGTATGGTCCGCCGCCTGATGGCCGCCCAGCGCTGACCACGAGCGCCCGGTGCCGACGAGGGAGGTTCTCCGGCGTCCGCGCAAGAAGACGTCGGGGAACCTCCGCCGCGGGCGGGCGGCACCGGCAGCCGAGGCGGCGGGTCTCAGGAGTTGAGGCAGCCGGTCTGGGTCGAGCCGGGCGCGCCGAGATTGCCCGAACCGCTGGTCAGGCACTTCAGCAGGGTCTGCAGCACGATGGCGGCCGGGATACCGGAGGAGCTGACGCCCGGCGAGTCGGCGACGGTCGTGGCGACCGGGGCCGGTTCGGGGGTCTGTGCGAGGGCCGCGGCCGGGGACAGGGCCACCCCGATCGTGAGACCGGTCATCGCGAGCAGGCCGAAGGCCGTGCGCTTCATGGGGCCGAAAGCCGTGCGCTTCATAGCTGTTCACCTTTCAAGATCGAATACTCAACAGATCGTAAGCACCGGATCGCGAGATGAAATGCCAGTATTTCCAGGGGGATTCGAGAAAGGTTCGGGCCCCGCATCACTGGATGCGGGGCCCGAGTCGAACCGATTCGACCTGTCAGCGCTAGCGGCTGCGGCGGCTCTTCTTGCGCGGCGGGGGCAGCAGGCCCTCGGCGCGCAGGTGGGCGGCGTGCTCGGCGAGCGCCTCGACGAGCGGGCCGACCTGGGCGATCTCGGGCTGCACGTCCACGCGCAGGCCGAATTCGATGGCCGTCTCGGCGGTCTTGGGGCCGATGCAGGCCACGATGGTGCGGGCGTGCGGCTTGCCGGCGATGCCGACCAGGTTCCGGACGGTGGAGGACGAGGTGAACAGCACCGCGTCGAAACCGCCGGTCTTGATCATCTCGCGGGTCTCCGCGGGCGGCGGGGACGCGCGCACGGTCCGGTAGGCGGTGACGTCGTCGATCTCCCAGCCGCGGTCGCGCAGGCCCTCGGCGAGGGTCTCGGTGGCGATGTCCGCGCGCGGCAGCAGCACCCGGTTGACCGGGTCGAAAACGTCGTCGTAGGGCGGGAAGTCGGCCAGCAGGCCCTCGGAGGACTGCTCACCGGACGGCACCAGCTCCGGGTTGATGCCGAAGGAGCGCACCTTCTCGGCGGTGGCCTCGCCGACGCAGGCGATCTTCACGCCGCTGAAAGCACGGGCGTCCAGGCCGAATTCGCCGAACTTCTCCCACACCGCGCGCACCGCGTTGGTGGAGGTGAACACCACCCACTGATAGCGGCCGTCGACCAGGCCCTTGACCGCGCGCTCCATCTGCGCGGGGCTGCGCGGCGGCTCGACCGCGATGGTCGGGACCTCCATCGGAATGGCGCCGTGCATGACGAGCTTCTCGCTCATCTCGCCCGCCTGCTCCTTGGTGCGCGGCACCAGCACGGTCCAGCCGTACAGGGCCCGCGACTCCCACCAGGAGGTCTTGGCGCGCTTCTCCACTTCCTTGCCGACGGTGACCACCAGCGGGCCGACCAATTCGGACGCGGCATTGTTCAGCGTGGCCAGCGTGGCATCGATGGTGCGCTGCTGCCGCGTGGTGCCCCGCACCGTCACCGCGACCGGGGTCTGCGGCGCCATGCCGTGTTCCACCAGCGCCGAAGCGGTCTCGGCCAGGTGCCCGGAGGTGGCGTGCAGCACCAGCGGGCCCGGCGCGGCCGCGACGGCCGCCCAGTCCACCTCGCCGCGCACATCCACCTCGGTGTGGCTGGAGCCGATCTCGATGCCCGCGTAGGCCGGAACGGTGGTGCCGGCCGAAAGGCCCGGCAGCACCTCGAAGTTCAGGTGCGAACGGGTGACCGTGTTGATCTCGTGGATGACCGAATCGGTGGTCATCGGGTCGCCGGAGACCAGGCGCACCACGTCGGAACCATTGCGCGCCTCGGCGATCAGGGTCTTGGCCACCTCGGTGGCGTCACCGAGCGCGGGACGCACGTCGACGGGACGGGTCCCGTCGGGGTTCTCCTCGACCGCGGTGCCGATCAGGGCGAGCACGCCCTTGTCGACGTCGGGATCGGTGAAGGCCAGCGTCGCCCGGCCGAGCACCTCGCGGGCCCGCACGGTGAGCAGCGCCGGGTCACCAGGCCCGGACCCCACGAAAAGGATCCGACCGGGATTCTTCTTCGTCACTCGGCTCACGGCTGCACCTCGCTAGCGCTCGGCGCAACCGTGCCCGGAGGCGCTGTGCTGATGATTCCCTCGCTGCGCTCGCTCATGGGTTGGTTCTCCATTGGGCTGGGATTGCTGTCGTCGGTGAGCTCAGCGGATTCCTCTGTGACGCTGAGCAGTTCGCGCGCCCCCAGCTCCAAGAGCTCGCGCGCCAGTGCGCGGCCCAGGTCCGCGGCATCCGCGACCGGGCCGACCACTGAAGCCCGGATCACATCCGAGCCGTCGATCGCCGCCGCGCAGGCGCGCAGCGACAACTCCTCCACCACCCGGCCGTCGTCGTCGAGCGATTCGACGACCTCGGCCAGCGCACCGATCGGTGCGGTACAGCCGGCCTCCAGTTCGGCCAGCAACGCCCGCTCCGCGGTGATCGCGGCACGGGTGCCGGGATCGTCGAGAGCGGACAGGATGGTCACGAGTTCGGTATCGGCGCTGCGGCATTCGACCGCCAGCGCGCCCTGCGCCGGGGCCGGCAGCATCTGCACCGGTTCGAGCGATTCGGTGACGGCGTCCAGGCGGTCGATGCGGGCCAGCCCGGCCCGCGCCACCACGACGGCATCCAGTTCACCGGAAGCGACTTTGGAAAGACGGGTGTCGAGATTGCCGCGCAGCGGCAGAATCTCGATGCCGAGGCCGAGCGCCTTCAGCTGCGCGCTCCGGCGCGGCGCCGAGGTGCCGACCTTCGCGCCCGCGGGCAGCTCACCCAGCACCAGGCCGTCGCGCGCCACCAGCGCGTCGCGCGGATCCTGGCGGGGCGGAATCGCCGCGATATCGAACAGCGGGTCCTGCGCGGTCGGCAGATCCTTGTAGGAGTGCACCGCGATATCGACCGTGCCCGCGGCCAATTCCTCGCGCAGCGCGGCGGTGAAGACACCCACCCCGATCTTCTGCACCGGATCGGTGGCGTTCTGGTCACCCGCGGTCTTCACGATGACCAGCTCGGCCTGCTGGCCGTTGGCGATCAGGGCGTCGCGCACATGCCCGGCCTGGGTGAGGGCCAGCAGACTGCCGCGAGTGCCGATGCGCCAGGGCGCCTCGACGGTTCCGCGGCCAACGATCCGCTCAGCGGAGGGGATGGTTGTCGTCTCGTTCTCGTGCACCATTGCTCCGGTCATGCCGTGTGCCCCTGTTCGTCGCCCGGGTGAGCGGCGGTGAAATCGTCCGCCAGTTCGCCCTGCAGGGTGGAGATCTCCATCGGCGCGGCAACCGCTTGTGCCGCACCGGGTTTCAGTTCGAAAAGCTCACGCAGCGCCTCGGCGTAGCTGTCGCCGCCGGGCGTGGACGCCAGCTGTTTGACCCGCACCGTCGGCGCGTGCAGCAGCTTGTCGACCACCCGTCGCACGGTACGGGCGACCTCGTCGCGTTCGGTGGACTCGAGTCCCGGCAGTCGGGAATCCAGACGCAGCAGTTCGGCCTCGACCACGTCGGCGGCCATCTGGCGCAGCGCGGCCACGGTCGGGGTGACCTCGGCCATGCGCTGTCCGGCAAGATACTTCGCGAGCTCGTCGGCGACGATGGTGCGCGCGGCGGCGGTATCATCGGCGGCCGCGCCGGCCGACGGATCGCGCTGCAGCGTCTCCATGTCGATGACGGTCACGCCCGGCAGCCCGGACACCGCGTGGTCCACATCGCGGGGCAGGCCCAGATCGCAGATGACCAGTTCGTCCGTGCCGGCCTTGGCGGCCAGGGCGCGATGCACGTCCGCCAGCGTCACCACGGTGCCGACCGCACCGGTACAGGTGACCACCACGTCGGCAGCGGCCATCGCCTCGGCCAGCCGGTCCATCTCGATGGCCGCGGCCGGCACGCCGTGCATGGCGGTGGCCGTATTGGCCAGGCGCTGCGCCTTTTCCAGCGTCCGGTTCACCACCAGGATCTCGGCGGCCCCGCCGCGCGCCAGCTGCGCCACCGCGAGCCCGCCCATGGCGCCCGCGCCCAGCACCAGCACGGTGCGGCCCACCAGCGGACCCAGCACCACGCGCGCCCGATCCAGCGCCACCGACACCACCGACGCGCCCGCGCGATCGATCCCGGTCTCGGAGTGCACCCGCTTGCCGACCCGCAGCGCGTGCTGGGCCAGCTCGTGCAGGGTGCGTCCGGCGGCCTGCTGGGCGTCGGAGGCGGCGTAGGCGGCGCGGATCTGGCTGAGCACCTGCTGCTCGCCGACCACCATGGAGTCCAGGCCCGAGGCCACCGCGAACAGGTGCTCTGCCGCGGCCTCCGCGTAGCGCACATACGCGTGCTTGGTGAGCTCCGGCAGCGGCAGACCCGAATGCTTGGTGAGCAATTCGCCGATCTCGCCCAGCGCCGGGTGGAAGGCGTCGACGACCGCGTAGACCTCGATGCGGTTGCAGGTGGAGACGATCATCGCCTCGGAGACGTGACTGGAGGCCAGCATCTTGTCGGTCAGCTTGGGCCGGTCGGCCTCGGTGATGGCGATCTTCTCGAGCACCGCCACTGGTGCGCTGCGATGCGAAATCCCGACGAGAAGCACACTCATGGCTGGACCACCGCTCCCTTGCTGGTTGTCATCGGTACCCGGGGCATCAGGCTCCCGGCGGCCGCGCTCATCGCTTCCTCCGCGGCCGATTCCGCGTTGCGGGCCCGCTCGAACGACAGCAATTGCATCTCCACCGCGAGATCGACGCGCCGCACCTCGACGGTGGCGGGCGCCTCGAGCGCCAGGGCGGAGAAGCTCAGGATGCACTGCAGGCCGGCCTCGACGAGCAGATCGCAGACGCCCTGCGCGGCCACGTCCGGCACCGTGATGACGGCGATGGTGGGCTGCAGCGCGTCCACGGCGTCGGACAATTCGGCGGCGTCGCGGACGACCAGTCCGCACACCGTCGTGTCGATCACCGCCGGATCGTTGTCGAACAGCCCGACCATGGCGAACCCGCGGCGGCGGAATCCGCCGTAACCGACCAGCGCCCGGCCCAGATGACCGGCTCCGACCAGCACCACCCGGTGTCCCTCGGACAGGCCGAGCACATCCTCGATGCGGTCGCGCAGCTTGATCACGTCATAGCCCACGCCACGAACACCGTTGGGTCCCAAGAACGAAAGATCCTTGCGCAACTTCGCCGAACCGACACCCGCCGCGACAGCCAGTTCCTCACTCGATACGATGGCTACACCGTCGTCGGCGAGTACGGCGAGCACTCGGAGATAGGTGGCCAGCCGGGCCACCGTGGCCTGCGGGATGTCCTTCTGCAGAGCCTTGGAGACGCCAGTCGGCGGCGTCTCGTGCTGCTCTGTCACGTCGCTTGCGCTCCTCGTCCGGCCGGGGGTGAGTGTCCGGGTTCTTTTGTCGACCCGACGCCGGGAGACCGTCGCGGTCCTTACAGGCGAGGTCGAGTCAGGTTCAGGGGGTCGCTTCCGCTGCCCGAGAAGGCGGGTTGCGTGCCACCACCGTAACCGCTTGTGAAGCCCTGCACAAAGTCGGTGAATTCAGTCACTTTGCGGCGGGCTCCTGCCCCGCCCTCATTCAACCCTCATCAGCACGAACCCGCCACGCAACACACCGGAGGGGACAGGTGAAGGGGGCCCGCGTCACGAACCCCCGAAAAGCCGCTATTGCGGCTTATTTCGCGAGGTCGGCGCGCAGGCGCGGCTCGTCCACGTCGAAATAGCTGTGCTCACGCCCGTCCAGCAGCACGACCGGCAGCCGGTCACCGTATTCGGCGCGCAGACCCGGATCGGTGGCGGCGGCCTCGTCCACGTCGACGGTGGCGACCTCGATGCCGAACTCGGCGCAGATCGGCCGCAATTGTTCCAGTGCCGTGTGGCACAGGCCGCAGCCGTTGCGGGTCAACAGAGTCACAGCATGTGTGGAATCGCTCATAGCCACCATCTAACAACTCTCCGATATGTCGTTCGCCGTCTACGTTGCGGCCACCCCCGGGCGTTACTGTGGACTTGTTCGCGCTAACAGGCGGAGGTACTGGTGCCGGAGAGTTCGAAAGAGCAGGGGACGGGCTTCATCGCGGGACGCTTCGGTGAATTCCCGGCGCGCTGGGGTCAGGGCCTGCAGGATCTGCAGGATCAGTTCACCCGCATCACCCGCAGTCCGTTCGGTCCAACCGAAGAAGAGGTCCGTGCCAACCTGGCCGGCGAGGCCAGCGCCGACGCCGCCCTCGCCCTGCACGATGCCGAGCTCGCGCTGCGGGACGACGGCGACACGCCGATCCCGGCGATCGCCCGCGACCTCACCGCGGCCGCCTTCTTCGACGTGGACAACACCATGGTGCAGGGCGCGTCGATCGTGCATTTCGCCCGCGGGCTGGCCGCGCGCAAATACTTCAAGACCTCCGACCTGGTCGATATGGCCTGGAAGCAGGTCAAATTCCGGGTCACCGGCAAGGAGAGCCACTCGGACATGGCCTCCGGCAAGGAGAAAGCGCTCTCCTTCATCGCGGGCCGTCCCACCGCCGAACTCGCCGCACTCGGTGAGGAGATCTACGACGAGATCATCGCCGACAAGATCTGGCCGGGCACCCGGGCGCTGGCTCAGATGCACCTGGACGCGGGCCAGCAGGTCTGGCTGGTCACCGCCACGCCGGTGGAGCTGGCGCAGGTCATCGCCAAGCGGCTGGGCCTGACCGGTGCGCTGGGCACGGTCGCCGAGAGCGAGGACGGCGTGTTCACCGGCCGCCTGGTCGGCGACATCCTGCACGGGCTCGGCAAGGCTCACGCGGTGCGCACCCTGGCCATTCGCGAGGGCCTGAACCTCAAGCGCTGCACCGCCTACAGCGACAGCCACAACGACGTGCCCATGCTCTCGCTGGTCGGCACCGCGGTGGCCATCAACCCGGACACGGACCTGCGCGAGGTCGCCAAGAACCGCGGCTGGGAGATCCGCGACTTCCGCACCGGCCGCAAGGCCGCGAGAGTCGGCGTGCCCACCGCCCTCGCACTCGGCGCGGCGGGCGGCGCGGCGGCGGCCGTGCTCTCCCGCAAACGGGAAGCCAAGGCCAGCTGACCCGAATTCGGTTGGCGGCTACCGAGGAATGAAAAACGCCGACTGCGACAACTGATTTCGTGAGGTCGGGATAACTCACCGGGTATGCCCGGAATGGGTTGGGCACCCGACCGGCGGAACGGGTGCCCAACGCCAACGGCTCTCAGCCGCCCGCTGAATTCGCGGGGAGGCGGGGGAGGCGAGATCTAGCCGGTGATGGGGTTACGGCGCTTGATCAGATTCTTGTACAGCGTTCCCTGAATGGTTTCGCGGACCTGATCGGTGACTTCGAACATCGTCATCGGATCATCGGCATCCGCCGGTTCGTATCCGGCGGTCGAAATCGGCTCGCCGAATTCGATGTACCACTTCGACGGGAACGGAATCGCACCCAGCGGACCCAGATGCGGAAACAGCGGCGTCACCGGGAAATACGGGATACCGAGCAGCCGCGCCAGCGGTTCGAGATTGGCCAGCTTCGGATAGATCTCCTCCGAACCCACAATGGAGCACGGAATGATCGGCACGCCGGTGCGCACCGCCGCCGACACGAAACCGCCACGGCCGAAACGCTGCAGCTTGTACCGGTCCGCATAGGGCTTGCCGATGCCCTTGTAGCCCTCGGGGAACACGCCCGCGACTTCGCCCGCGCGCAGCAGCCTTTCGGCGTC
Source organism: Nocardia niigatensis NBRC 100131 (assembly GCF_000308655.1). Lineage (GTDB taxonomy): Bacteria > Actinomycetota > Actinomycetes > Mycobacteriales > Mycobacteriaceae > Nocardia > Nocardia niigatensis. The sequence goes on from NZ_BAGC01000061.1 coordinate 65,487, forward strand.
CGCGGGGCAGGCCAGGGTGTGCCCCGCCTTGCGGGCCAGCTCGCCGATGATCGGCGTCTCGAAGACCAGGTCGGCGGCCAGGATGCGCAGCGCGCGCTGCCTGGGATGCCGGTCGTGCACGGCCAGCTGCAGCATCAGCCCGTCCAGCGGCACCGTGCCCGCGTGATTGGCCACGACGAGCGCGCCGCCCACCTCCGGAATGTTCTCGATCCCCGCCACCTCGACCCGGAACCACAGGTCCGACAGCGGCCGCAGCATCGGGAGGATCACCGATTCGAGAAGGTGCTCGTCCAAACCGAATTCGTCGACCTGGTAGTCGCCGGTGAGGCGACGGCGCGCGAAATCTGCGGTGTAGCGGACCCCGTCCGCCACGGTCCCCCGGATCAGTTCGCCCAGTGACTTGGGCTGGCGCGCTTCGACTTCGGCGAGCCGATCGGTCAGCGAGGTCACAGGGGTCAGCGCCGGCTCCCCTACCGGCCACACGCGAGACGGGCGACTGTGCCGCGTCTCGAAGTCCACGTCGTGAAGTCGAATCACCTTCGCTACATCACTCATTGGTGTGCTCCCGTCCCGGCCCCGAGCAGGCCGAGAAGTTTGTTCTCTGCGGCGTCGATCCACGTGGGATCGATCACGGGCCGCAACGCTGCGCCCCCTATGAAGTCGTCGAATGCCTGCACCGTGGTCCAGCGCGGCTGGAAGCCGAGCTCGGTGCGCATCCGGGTGGTGTCCAGACCACATCCGAAATGGAAGTAGTCGATCTGCTCCGCGGTGAACTCCCGCATGACGGGGCCCATCACGGTACGCCCAACCGTACGGAAAACCCCGTACGGAACGGGCAATTCGATCCGCCCGGCGCGCCGGATCGCCTGCGACAGTGCCATCGCACCGTCACCGGCCACATTGTACGTTCCGCCCGGGGCCGTCATGGCCCCGTGCACGAGGGCGGCGATGGCGTCCTCCTCGTGTAGCAGCTGCATGCGCGGATCACGCCCGAGGATGGTCGGCGTGATCGGCGAACGGAAATACTGCACGCCGCGTTTGGCCAGCTGCGGGCCCACGATCGGCGGAAAGCGCAGAATGGCCGCCGAGATGTCCGGCCGCCGCCGGGCCAGCCCGCGGACGAAGCCCTCCACCTCGATCATGTCCCGCGCGAACCAGCCGCGCGGCGGGGTGCGCGCGCTCATCTCCTCGGTGAACTTCACCGGGTCCTTGGCGCTGCACCCGTAGACGGCGGAGGAGGAACGCACCACCACGCGCCGCACGCTGGACGCCTTGCGGCACACCGCGAACAACTGCATGGCGCCGAGGACGTTCATGTCCTTCATGGCGGCCCGGCCCCCGCCCGAAGGCGGGCGGGACAGCGCGGCGGGATGTACCACCGTGTCCACCTGATTTCCATCGATAACCTTGCGGATCAACGGATTGCGAATATCGGCGCGAACGAATTCGGCGCGGCCCATGCGGCGCAGCAGCTCCCGGCTGGGCTGTTTGGCATCCACGGCGATGACGCGTTCGACGGCGGGGTCGGCCGCCAACCGGGCCACCACATTGCCGCCGAAGAACCGGCTCGCACCGGTCACCATCACTACCTTGGGCGCCTGCCCGTCCCGAGTCCCTGCCACTCCGGATCCCACTGAGCCCCCATTTCCTGTTATTCCCGCGCTCCCAGGGTAACCGGCGGGTAGGGACCATCCGAAGGGTATTAACCAGGATCTAACGATGAGTTCGATCACCTGGGAAAAACGAAAGCCCGCCACCGATGGTGACGGGCTTCCAGCTACGACGCAGCGGCTTACTTGCCGAGTTTGCGACGCTGAACACGCGTGCGGCGAAGCAGCTTGCGGTGCTTCTTCTTCGACATGCGCTTGCGGCGCTTCTTGATCACAGAACCCATAGGGTTGTTCCTCGCGTTCTCTCGGGTCATCCCCGCTCACGCGGGGTGCACACTGTCTGACCCTGCACAGTCCCTACCCGATACGGGCCGAATGGACCCGGCGGCACCACCGGCACGTACAGGATGCCGGTCCATGCTACCGGGCCACTCTCCGGCGAACGAAACGGGTGCGGCCGATCGGTTTTCCAGGCGTTACTACCCCGCGTCGAAGTAGGACGTCTCCAGATAGTCGTGCACCGCCTTGGCGTGTACCCGGAAGGAACGCCCCACCCGCACGGCGGGCAGCTCTCCCGAATGCACCAGCCGGTACACCGTCATTTTGGATACCCGCATCAGATTCGCGACCTCGGCGACAGTGAGGAACTGAGTTCCTCCACCGATGACGGATCCTGCATTGATTGGGCTGTTTCCGGACCTCGCTTGGCTGTTTCCAGACATCATTGCGCCACTGACCTCCGGCACGTCCGCGCCGCCGGCTTCCCCACCGGCGGAACAGACACGCACGTGCTCCTTGAAGCTTAGCGGGACCAGTGGGATTGCTGCGACGGGTGTGAGAAATCAGCCTTTGCTGTGGCGAGTCGGCCTTCGGCAGCAAACTAGCAACCGAGCAGTATTGGAATGCGGCGAGCGCACTCGCCGCACCATCAACGTTAGTCCGCGATCGCGCCGAGTTCGGCGGAACGGCGTTTTGCGGCGTCCAATGCATCGTGGAAAGCCGAACGCACCGCGGCACGCTCCAAGGCCCGCAGACCCGCCGCGGTGGTCCCAGCGGGCGAGGTGACGGCCGCGCGCAATTCCGGAGCAGACTGTCCGGACTCCTCGAGCAGGGCCGCCGAACCGAGCATCGTCTGCGTCACCAACTGGGTGGCCACATCGCGAGTCAGACCCAGGCCGACCGAGGCGTCGATCATGGCCTCGACGATCAGGAAGAAGTACGCCGGGCCCGAACCCGACACCGCGGTCACCGCGTCCAGCTGCGACTCGGCGACCGTCACCACCTTGCCCACCGACTCCAGGATCTCGGTGACCAGGGCCAGCTGCTCCTTGCGGGCGTAGCGACCGGCCGCGATGGCGCTCATGCCCTGACCCACCAGCATCGGGGTGTTCGGCATGACCCGCACGACCGGGAAACCGGCGGGCAGCCGGGACTCCATGCGGGCGGTCGGCACGCCGGCGGCCAGCGATACCAGCACCTGATCGTGGTCGTCGCCGAGTTCGGCCTTGCCCAGCTCGGCGACCACGCCGTCCACGTCGTTCGGCTTCACCGCGATCACGATGAGGTCCGCGGACTTGGCGGCATCGGCGATGTCGTCGGTGGCACGAATCCCGAACCGGTCGGCCAGCAATTCGGCGCGCGCCGGCACCGGCTCGACCACCACCAGATCCTTGCCCGCACGCCCGGATTCGAGCAGGCCCGCGATCAGCGCCTCTCCGATCCGACCCCCACCGATAACCGCAATCCTCGTCATGGGGATCAAGGCTAGCGTCCCGCCTCGCCGGGCTTTCAGCGCACAGCCGACGAACGTCGACGTCGAGAACGCGTGCCGGCGGTTGGGTGCCGAAACATCGTGGTCGTACCCGAGGAGTCGCCCCGACCGTCACGAAATCAGTTGTCGCCTCGGCGTACGACGACCGAATGCCTCCGAGCGCCCGGGGGAACAGGGTCAGCGCGGCTGCGGGATGAGGGCCAGTTGGCGGCTCTGGGCGACGATCGCGCCCGTCGAGTCGATGACGTATTGGTCTTCGTCGAACATGCGGTTGCCCACCTCGCGGCTGTCCGCGATGACGCGCAGCCAGCCGGGTGCCGGCCGGCGGCGGAGGTAGGTGGTCATCTGAACCGTGGGGGCCCAGCCGAAGTGACCCAGGTTCATCGGGACCGGCGGGCTCATGTCGGCGGCCATCATGGCGAAGAAGGCGGAGACGTCGGGGTCCTGTTCGTCGCCGGCGAAGGGCCGGATCCAGAGGCGCAGGCGGGGTTCGGATTTCTCGCCGGCCAGGAAGCGCGCCCAGAGCGGGTCGAGGGCGACCGAGGAACCCTCGGCGACGTGGACGAGCTTGCCCATGGGGTTGCGCTCGTCGTAGAAGAGGGCGTCTGCGGGCGGTTCCGCGGGCATGTCGCCGACGTGATCGGCGGCGTACTGCGGGACGGCGTCGTCGAGGTGGCCGAAGGTGAAGGCGGTGTGCACCAGGGTGCGGCCGTTCTGGACCAGACTCGCGTCGATGAGCGCGATCTGGCGACCCAGCTTGCGGGTGCGGACCTCGTACTCGACCTCGCCGGGGACGGGAGCGCCGAGGAAGTCGGTGCTGGCCGAGATGGGGAACATGGCGGCCTGCTCGGGCGCGGCGCGGCGCAGCCGTTCGGTGGCGGCGGCCGCGCTACCCGCGACCATGGTGCCGCCGTGCAGTTTGTCGCCGATGGTCCAGGTGGGTTCGATCAGGCCCGCGTAGCGGCCGATCTCCGGAGTCGATTCGAGCTCGGTCAATCGGCATACGCGACTGAACGGCGCGTTCGCCACATCGGTCGCCGATTCGAGATCGACGGTCAACTCCGTTGTCATCCGCTGTCCTTCCACTGTGTGGTTTGTACAGCGTAAACGGGAGGCCCGATCATTCCCGCCACTGGTGGGATGAATCACCCGGCTCTCGGAAGACCGCGGAGCCACGGGGACCGCATTCAGCCGCGGTGGGCGGCCGTCGGCTCCGGGGTGGGCGCGGGGGCGAAGGGGTTGAGGTGGGCGCGGGCGAAGGCGAGCGCGCGGTCGAGCATGGCGGCGCGATCCATGGTGGTGCGGGCCGTCTGGGTGTTCACCTCGATGACGGCCTGGCCGTCGAAACCGTTGTGCACCAGCATCTCGCAGAGTTCGGCCACCGGCTGGGTGCCCTCGCCCGGGATCAGGTGCTCGTCGGTGGCGGCGCCGCGGCCGTCGGCCAGGTGCAGGTGGGTCAGGCCGGAACCCATGCGGCCGGCCAGGGCCAGCGGATCCACGCCCGCGGTGGCGGTGTGCGAGGTGTCCAGCGTGTAGTGCCGGAAGCCGACGTCGGTGGGGTCGAAGGAGGGGCTGAAGGTGGTGACGGACGGACCCGGGTGGCCGCCGCGGCGCTGCAGGCGCTCGATCGAGCTGCCGCGGAACAGCGTGTCGGCGCGCATCGGGAACATGTTCTCCACGGCCACCGCGACCGGGCTCGAATTCTCCAGTTCGGCAACCTGTTTCGCGAAGCCGCTGGCGTAGCGGCGCTGCCAGCGGAAGGGCGGGTGCACCACCACGGTGGCCGCGCCCAGCGCCTCGGCGGTGTGCACGCTGCGGGTGAGTTTCGCGATCGGGTCCGCCCCCCAGACCCGCTGCGAGATCAGCAGGCACGGCGCATGCACGGCCAGCACGGGGACGTCGTATTCGTGCGCGAGGTGCTGCACGGTCGAAATGGATTGGCTGGCGGGCTCGGCCCACACCATGAGTTCGACGCCGTCGTAGCCGAGTTCGGCCGCATAGCGGAAGGCGGCCTCGGTGTTCTCCGGATACACCGACGCGGTCGAGAGCCCGACCCGGACTTCCTTTCGACCCGCCCGGCCTTCGGTGCCCGCCCCCTGCGCTCGCACGATGTTCCCCACTGCTGCTCCCTGCTCAGTTCGTACTGAGAAGAAAGGCTAGCGGTCCGAGCGTCACGAAGACGCCCACGACGACAGCAATCACAGTGCTGAAAATGTCGTCGGTGCGGCGCAGTACGCGCACCAGGGCGACCAGTCCGAGGATCACGATCATGGCCAGGGCCAGGGCGACCCACGGGAGCATTTCCCACATGCGTTCGAAACCCTTGAACAGCAACATGCCCGCGACCGCGGCGCCCACGCTCTGGCCCGCGATCATCAGCCACTGGCGGCGGTGCTCGTCGTCGCCTGAGCGGGCCGCGGCCCGCGAGCGGGCGGGCGCGGCCGGGGCGGCGCGTTTGCTCCTGCTCTTGCGGGCGAGGGAACCGGCCTTCTGCGTGAACGCGGAAAGGCGGCCGCCCAGCGAGGTCTCGGGCTCGTCGTCGTCATAGTCGTCGTAGTCGTCGTCGAGCGGCTCGTAGAAATCGGTGAGGTGGTCGTCGGGCTCCGGCTCGGGCGCCACCGCCGTGCGACCGCGGCCACCGCCGCGACGTTTGCCGAAGTGACGCGAATCCTGTTCCGCGCGTTGATCGTCGCGCTCGTGAGCCTCGCGCATCAAATCGCCGGCAACCGATTCACCCGAGAGCAGCTGCTGATCGGACTCGGCCAGTGCCGACCACGCGGCGGTCGGCACCGCTGCTTGATCATTGCGGTCCAGGGCCGGATCGGCGTCGGGGCCCGGTCGCCTTCGCGCCGACCATGAGGGCAGCCCGCCGGCCGCGCCGTGGTCGACGCCACCGCGCCGGTCACCCGGGAACGGCGGCATGCCGTTCTGCTGCTGGGCCTCCGCGTGCCGGCGGGCCGACCGCGACATCGGCGGTGTGGCGGGCGCGGCGGCCTGCGGTGGTTCGAAACCGGGACGGTCCAGACGCTGATTCCGCGGTAGCGGTTCGGGTCCCGGTGGGGGCGACCACGCGGGCGCGACCGGGTGGAACTCGGTGCGCTGGTCCTCGAACGGCGGCCGATCGTCGAACGGGGGCCGATCGTCGAACGGGGGCCGATCGTCGAACGGGGGCCGGTCGTCGAAGGGCTGCCGGGCCGCGGGGTTGAACTGGGTGCGCGCCGGCTCGTCGAGCGGCGGGTGTGGGAGGTCCAGCGGGGAGCGCGCCGCGGTGTCGCGGCCGGCGCGGGCAGTGATGTCGCGGATGGCGTCGGAGGCGGCGTCGCGGGTGGCGTCGTCCCCGTGGAAGGGCCGCACCGGATCAGTGGCGTCGTCCTCCGGGTCGTAGCGGCGGCGGCGACCGCCCTCGCGCGGCGGGGCGGCCGGGGCGGGCGGCTCGGCGCCGTTCAGGTGGTCGAGCGACACCTCGGAGTCGAGCGGGTCCGGCTTGCGGCGGCGGCCGCCGCTCGGGCGGGGCTCCGGTAGCGGGTTCTCGGTCGGCGGCCAGTCCAGTCCGGCGGACCAGTTCTGGGCGGACGGCTCGGGCAGGGACGGCGGCTGCGGGGTGGGGGCCAGCGGGTCGTAGTACGAGATCGGCCCGGAGAGCGGGGAATACGCGGGTTCCGGTTCGGGAGCCGCATAGGACGAGTAGTCCGGCTGCGCCGGTGCCGCAGTGGAGGAGAAGTCCGAGTAATCCGAAAAGTTCGGGTAGTCAGAATAATTCGAGAAGTTCGAATAGTTTGAATAGTCCGATTCAATCGGAGCCGGCTCCGGCGCCGACTCGACCGGATCCACATCCGGGGCCGCGTGCGAGGACGATCCCGGTGTCACGACCGGAATATCACCGGTCAGTTCCGCGACGGAAATGCCGCGGCCGCTTCGACGTCGGCGCCCGCCGCCACCGGCGGGGGCCCCGCTCTGCTGCCCGTTCCGGGCCAGCAGCTCGGCGACGGACAGCTGGCTTGAATCCTCGGTCATCGAGACACCGTTTCGATCGGGCCCGACAGGCCGCTGTCGGGGCCGCCGGTTATCGGTTCGCTATCCAGGTCGGTATCCAGTTTGCGCAAGATCAATCCCTCTCGCAGTGCCCAGGGACAGATCTCGAGCGTGTCCAGGGACAGAGCCCGCATACTCGCCTCCGCGACCAGCGCACCGGCCACGAGTTGCTGTGACCGATCAGAACTTACGCCTTCCAATTCTGCCCGGTCGGCGGCTGTCATTCTCGATATGAACGCAATCAGCTGCCGCAGGCCGGAACTCGTGAGAGTACGCCGAACCCGGGGTCCCGCAACAGAGGGGGCGGCTCCGGTCAGCCGGGCCAGTGAGCGGAAGGTCTTGGAGGTGCCGACCGCCAGATCCGGGCGGCCCACCTCGAGCAGCTGCTTGCTCGGCAGCACCAGCTCGGCGTCGAGCCAGTCGCGCAGCACCGCCACCCGGCGCTTGCCCGGCGGATCGTGGCGCAGCCAGTCCCGCGTCAGCCGGCCCGCGCCCAATTGCAGCGACAGCGCCGCGTCCGGCACCTCGTCCGCGCCGTTGCTCATCTCGAGCGAGCCGCCGCCGATGTCCAGGTTCAGAATCCGCCCGGCGCTCCACCCGTACCAGCGGCGCACCGCGAGGAAGGTGTGTCGAGCCTCATCGACACCGGAGAGCACCTTCAGGTTCACCCCGGTCTCGCGCCGCACCCGGGCCAGCACCTCGTCGGAGTTGGTGGCCTCGCGGACCGCGGAGGTGGCGAAGGCCATCAGCTCCACGCAACCGGAAGTCTTTGCGATGCTTGCGAATTCGGCTACCGTGGCGGTGAGCCGGGACGCGCCCGTAGGCGTGATCCGGCCCTGGTCGTCCATGCTCTCGGACAGCCGCAGGGCCGACTTCGTCGAACTCATGGGCGTCGGGTGTCCACCACGATGCGCGTCCACCACAAGCAGGTGGACGGTATTGCTTCCCACGTCGAGTACACCGAGCCGCACAAGAACACGGTACTGGGTGCGTCAGGACTTCTGGCCAGGCGACTGAGCTGTTAGCGTTCCGCGTTGTGACGGCAGGTGCATCGGCGAGCGGGCCGACCGGGCTTCGACCAGCGGCGAAGATCGACCCGGCGCCCGAGGTGGAACTCGACTTCCCGCGGGAGTGGATCGAATTCGTCGATCCAGCAAATGACGAGCATTTGATCGCGGCCGATCTGACCTGGCTGCTTTCCCGGTGGACCTGCGTTTTCGGCACTCCGGCTTGCCAGGGCATCATCGACGGCCGGGAGAACGACGGCTGCTGCTCGCACGGCGCGTTCCTCTCCGACGAGGAGGACGGCAAGAAGCTGCACCAGGCTGTGAAAATGCTCACACCCGAGGACTGGCAGCTCATGGGCCAGGCCGTCGACGACAGGGGCAGGGTCCGCAAGAAGTTGTATCTGGAAGAGGACGACCTCGACGACGAGCCCGCGCTGCGCACCCGGCGGGTGGACGGCGCGTGCATCTTCCTCAACCGGCCCGGTTTCGCCGAGGGCATCGGCTGCGCCCTGCACACCATGGCGCTGCGCAAGGGCCTGGAACCGCTCACCGTCAAGCCGGAAGTGTGCTGGCAGCTGCCCATCCGCCGCACCCAGGAGTGGGTGGACCGGCCGGACGGGGTGGAGATCCTGCGCACCGCGATCACCGAATACGACCGCCGCGGCTGGGGCCCCGGCGGCCTGGACCTGAACTGGTACTGCACGGGTTCGCCGGATGCGCACGTCGGTACCCGCCCCGTATGGGAGGCTTACGCGCCCGAGCTGATCGAGCTGATCGGAAAGCCCGCCTACGACGAATTGGCGCAGCACTGCAAGCGCCGGCAAGGGCTGGGCATCGTGGCGGTCCACCCGGCCACGGCCATCGCCGAGGAGAAGGCCGCCGAGGCCGCGTCCGCAGCCACGACCGGTGCGAAGCCCACGAAGAAGGCCAGGCCGGCGAAGAAATAGCGGCATACTTGCCGGTAATTTTCTGAAAACGACTTATTTCAGATTGTCGCTCGCTTACTGTGCGTCGGACCCCTACCTAGTGGGTCGCAGCACAGGAGAACGCAAAGTGAGCAACATCCCCTTGGGCGGCCGCCACATCGGCGCTGGACTGGCCGCTCTGGCCATCGCGACCGGCGCCGTCTCGGTCCTCGCCACGCACGAGGCGCCCGCCGCACACGCCACCGTCGACACGATCACCATCTCCGACCCGAATCCCGTGGTCGGCGGCACCTACACCGTCAGCGCCACCGTGAGCGGCTGGGAATTCGGCCTGCTCTGCTACTGGACGGACAACGGCGTCGCCATCACCGACCCGGCCGCCCAGGTGCCATGGCCGGCCTATCACTCCAGCGCCAGCTGGAAACCGACCACACCCGGCACACACACCATCACCCTGAAACAGGGCGGCTCGTCCAAGAGCCTGACCGTGAACGTCAGCAGCGCGACCACCACACCGCCCACCACCACGACAACGGTCCCCCCGACCACCACCACGGTCCCGCCGACCACCACCACCGTCCCGCCGACCACCACCACCGAACCGCCGACCACCACCACGGTCCCGCCGACGACCACCACCGAACCGCCGACCACCGTCCCCCCGACGACGACCACCACCGTCCCGCCGACGACCACCACCGAACCGCCCACCACCACGACGGCTCCCCCGACGACCACGACGGTCCCGCCGACCACCACCACCGAGCCGCCCACGACCACAACGGCTCCCCCGACGACGACGGTCCCCCCGACGACCACGACGGTGCCCCCGACCACCACAACAGTCCCGCCGACCACCACTACCGAACCGCCGACGACGGTCCCCCCGACCACCACCACGGCTCCGCCGACCACCACCACCCCCGCGCCGAACGGCGGCACCGGTAGCGCCAACGGCCTGCCCTTCGGCCTCTGACAGGTCACCGAATTTCCTTGGTACGCACAGGAGTACACATGCGCACGACCACCGTCCGCCGCCTCGGCGCCGGTTTGGCAGGGCTCGCCGTCGTCACCGGCGGGGCCCTGACCCTGCAGATCCACGACGCGCCCGCCGCACACGCCACCGTCGACACGATCACCATCTCCGACCCGAATCCCGTGGTCGGCGGCACCTACACCGTCAGCGCCACCGTGAGCGGCTGGGAATTCGGCCTGCTCTGCTACTGGACGGACAACGGCGTCGCCATCACCGACCCGGCCGCCCAGGTGCCATGGCCGGTCAATCACTCCAGCGCCAGCTGGAAACCGACCACACCCGGCACACACACCATCACCCTGAAACAGGGCGGCTCGTCCAAGAGCCTGACCGTGAACGTCAGCAGCGCGACCACCACACCGCCCACCACCACGACAACGGTCCCCCCGACCACCACCACGGTCCCGCCGACCACCACCACCGTCCCGCCGACCACCGTCCCGCCGACGACGACCACCACCGTCCCGCCCACCACCGTCCCCCCGACGACCACGGTGCCGCCGACCACGACCACGCCGGGCAGCGGCGGCACGGATAGTGGTAGCGCCACCGGCAGTGCGGGCACCCTGGTCGGTGGCCTGCTGCGCGGCCTGTTCGGCAGCAGTTAGGACGGTTCCGCACCGAAGGGCGTGGCGGGGTTCTTTTCCGAGTCCCGTCACGCTCGTTTCAACCAAGCAGACGCTTGCTTCTTGAGTTCTGCGAAAAGCCTCCGCTTCAGACTCCTGGCCCCTTAGGGTGCGAAAGCCCGCACACCGCAGCGCGGGAGCACAGGAGAGCAACACATGCGCAACACTGCACCGAGGATCAGCGCGCGCCGAGCCGGCGTGGGAATCACCGGTTTTGCCGCCCTCGCCGCCGCCATCGTGCTCGCGGCCCCCGCATCCGTGGCGGCGGTCGACACCGTCAGCATCGATCCGGGCAACCTCGTGGTCGACCAGGCGTACACCGTCTCGGCCACGCTCAGTGGCGCCTCGATCGGCCTCCTGGTGACCTTCAGCGACAACGGCAAGCAGATCGGCCCGCCGAAGATCCCGTCACCGCCGGGCCACGTCTCCATCAGCTGGCGGCCGATCACCAGCGGTCGGCACATCCTCACCGCATCCCAGGGCCCCAACAGCCAGTCGATCGTCGTGCAGGTCGCGGACGCGCCCTTCGGCTCGGGCTCGACCAGTTCCGGCGGTGGCGGCACGGGCGACACCGGCAGCGCGGGTTCGGCGCTGGGTGGCCTGCTCGGCGGGCTGACCGGCAGCGCCGGCACGTAACTCGCGCCGGGTTCGTGCTCGCCGTCACATCGCGGCGGGCGCGGGCGCCCGGCGGGGCCCCGGCGTCGTTATGTGACGTGATCGCCGGTGTACGAAAGGTGAACAACCAGTGCCGCCGGGCGGCAAACGAATCAGGCTGCGCGGAAGTATATTTCGCATACCCACCGACCCGTTGACCTCGGCATGTGAATAGCCGGAAGTATGCGTGACATCGTTCCGCTATTGCGAATTCACCGGAGCGTGTTAGACATCCTGGCCATGATCAAGAAAACCCTCGCCGTCGCCGCGCTGGCCGCCGGTGCCATGATCTCCATCGCGCCGCAGGCTTTCGCCGACAACACCGACCCCAACGCGTTCAGCGATCGCACCGCCGACTTCATCGCGTACAACGATCCCGCCGTGCTGGGCGCCAAAGACGCCGGCAAGCAGATCATCGTCAGCCCGTACGGCACCAGCCACACCATCGCCTGCAAGGGCAACGGCGCGGACGTGCCGTGGTACGGCTGCATGCAGCAGGACAACGCGGGCCTGGGCTGGCTCATCCTGGACCAGCAGGACCTGCCGGGTCTCGGCCCGGCCTGGGTCTACACCATGAAGAGCGACCCCAACGCTTAAGCGCCTCCCCGCGCCTCCAGCGGCACAGAGCCGTCGACAGCAGTACACGCGTGCCGGCGGCAGCATGCCGAAACAATTCAGGGCGGTACCCGGTGAGTTGCCCCGACCGTCCCGAAATCAGTTGTCGCGTTTGATTCGCCCCGGACGCCGCGCGCCCGCTTCGTCATCGAAGCGGGCGCGCTGTTCCTGGTTGGTTGGGCCCTACGCCTCGAGCTTGTAGCCCAGGCCGCGCACGGTGACCAGGTGCTCGGGCTTGGCCGGGTCGGCCTCGATCTTGGAGCGCAGGCGCTTGACGTGCACGTCGAGGGTCTTGGTGTCGCCGACGTAGTCGGCGCCCCAGACGCGGTCGATGAGCTGCCCACGGGTGAGCACGCGGCCCGAATTGCGCAGCAGGTATTCGAGCAGGTCGAATTCCTTGAGCGGCAGGGTCACCGCTTTGCCGTTCACCTGGACGGTGTGGCGGTCCACATCCATGCGCACCGGGCCGGCCTCCAGCACGCTGGTCTCGCTGCCGTTGTCGGGTTCCTCGCCGGCGCCGCGGCGCAGCACGGCCCGGATGCGGGCGATCAGCTCGCGCGAGGAATAGGGCTTGGTGACGTAGTCGTCGGCGCCCAGTTCCAGGCCGACCACCTTGTCGATCTCGCTGTCACGCGCGGTCACCATGATGACCGGGACACTGCCGCGAGCGCGCAGTTGCTTGCAGACGTCGGTGCCGCTCATGCCGGGGAGCATGAGATCGAGCAGGACGATGTCCGCGCCGGACCGGTCGAACTCGGCCAGGGCGGACGGGCCGTCACCCACCACCGTGACCTCGAACCCCTCCTTGCGCAGCAGGAACGCGAGCGGATCGGCCAGCGACTCCTCGTCCTCGACGATCAACACACTCGTCATCGGGTTGCCTCCACACCGTTGGTTCTGGCCCGCCCGAGGGGGCGCGAGCCGTTTTCCTTCTTGGCCACCGGAACACCGGTGGCAAGTCTCTTGTCGACCTGCCCGTTGGAATCGGCAGGGTGGGCCGGGATACGCAGGGTGAACGTCGATCCGGTGCCCAGTTTGCTCCACAGCGTGATCTCGCCGTTGTGGTTGGCGGCCACATGCTTGACGATAGCCAGCCCGAGGCCGGTACCGCCGGTGGCACGCGAGCGCGCCTTGTCGGCCCGGAAGAAACGTTCGAAGACGCGCTCCTGGTCCTCCTTGGAGATGCCGATACCGCGATCGGTGACCGCGATATTGACGTAGCCGCCGCGCAGCGCCCGGCTCACCGACACGTGCGAGCCGCGCGGCGAGTAGGCGATGGCGTTCTCGACCAGGTTGGACAGGGCGGTCACCAGCAGGGTCTGGTCGCCGAGCACCTCGAGGCCGCTGGTGGCGTCGGTGGAGACGGTGATGCCGGCGGCCTCGGCCGTGGTGCGGGAGCGTTCGATGGCCTGGGTGACGATGGTGTCGACCTCGACGGCCTCGAGCTCCGGCAGCCGCTCGGCGCCCTGCAGGCGCGACAGCGCGATGAGCTCGGTCACCATCTTGCCCATGCGGCGGGCCTCGCCGTGCAGGCGTTCGCCGAAGTGCCGGACCGAGTCGGGATCGTCCGCGGATTCCAGCAACGCTTCGGCCAACAGGCTCATGGCGCCGACCGGGGTCTTGAGTTCGTGGCTCACATTGGCGACGAAGTCGCGGCGGGTGGCCTCCATGCGGGCCTGCTCGGAGTCGTCGTCCGCGAAAAGGACCACGAAGTTCGGATTCTCCTGGGAGAGCGGACGGGCAACCCCTCGGACAGCGAGGCGGGCGCGGCCGGGCATGGGGATCTTGGCGGTGAGTTCGAATTCCACGTCCTGGCCGCCGGCCAGCACCTGTTCGACCGCAGCCCAGGCGCGCTCGTCGAGCAGGCGGTCGTGGACGACGCCCAGCTCCTCGGCGCGCGGGTTCACCAGCACCACGTCCCGGTACTGGTCGACCACGGCGATGCCGGACTCGGAGGCGAGCACGATCAGGTCGAGGACCTGGGACATGGTCAGCCCGGTGTCGGTGGCCGCGCGCAGGCGCTCTTGACGAGCGTTCACATACGGAATGAGCAGTCCCCCGACGGCCAGTCCGACTACGGCCGCCAGGACTGCCAAAAGCACGGCCTGTGGAACGCTCACGCTTTGAATCGTACGGTCGCCGACGCGGGGTCAAACCCCGGGTGCTGGAAGTTTCGTGCAGGTCATAGGTACTTCCATCCTCGTTAGCCGCGTGTTCACACAAAGTTCGGTCAGCGTGTCGCGAGCGGTGAGCGCCCCTGCGGCAACCACTTTCGCGCCGGCGGATCAGTCGTCGGGATCGCCGTAGAGGGCGGTGCGGACAGTGTCGCCGTGGCGGTCGGCCCACTCCCCCAGGGCGAAGATGGGCCGCAGCAGATCGACCCCGGCCGGGGTCAGCGAATACTCAACGCGCGGTGGCGATTCCGCATAGCGGCGACGTTCCAGCAACCCCATCCGCTGCATGCGGCGCAGGGTCTGGGTGAGCATCTTCTGGCTGATGCCCCCGATCGCGCGCCGCAACTCCACCGGCCGCATCGGACCGTCACGAAGTGTGTAGACGATCACAGTCAGCCAGGAATTGCCGAATACGTCCACGGCCAGCCGCGCGGGGCAATCGGATTCGAGCCCGCCGTATTCCGCGAAGGCCACCGGTTCGATGATCTCGGCCGTCATGAATCCAGCCTGCCACCGCCATTGGGCACCCGGGAGTGCGCATCGGAATTCCTAGCGTCGACCGCGCAAGCCAGACCAAGGAGTTCACATGCGAATCGGAATCATCGGAGCCGGACAGATGGCCCGCGCCCTCGGCGGCGGCTGGGCTGCGGCCGGACATGAAATCGCCGTCGGGGCAAGGACCTCGGCCCGCGCCGAGGAAGCGGTCGCGGCCATCGGCCACGGCGCGCGAGCCATGACCATCGCCGGCACGGCCCGGTTCGGCCAGGCGACATTGCTCGCCCTGCCGGTCGCGGCTCTCGACGACGTCGTGCAGGAGCACCGCCGGACGTTCACGGGCCGGACCCTCATCGATTGCACCAATGCCTTCGCTCCCGACGCGGGCGGCTTCACCCTCTCCGAACCGGCTGTGGCCGAACGGATCGCGGCGACCGCACCCGGAGCGCACGTGGTGAAGGCGTTCAATCTGCTGGCGGCAGAGGTGTGGGCGGGCCCGGACCGCGCATTCGAAGGCCGCACCCTGACCGTGCCCCTGTGCGGCGACGACGCGGACGCGGTCGCCACGGTGGCGGGGCTGGCCGCGGATCTGACGTTGCGACCCGTGCACGCGGGCGGCCTCCGGCAGGCCCGATATCTCGAAGCCACTTCGGCTTTCGTCGTCGGTCTGTGGTTCGCGGGCCATGACGCCCGAGCCATGTTCCCGCCCTTGGAGTCCGCCTTCGCCGTTCTCGACGACCAGGAGGGTTTGCCGGACGCCAGGGAGTGAGACAGCTGTGCGACCTGATCACCATCCTCGGCCTGGACGCCGGCGAGGACCCCTGGGCCGCCGCCCTGACCGCGGGAATCCGCCACCCCAACTGAGCCTCACACGCACTCCGACGAGGGCGTCTTCTGCAACCCGAGAGTGATTGACCGATCACACGCCCGAAGGGATCGAACGATGTCGTCGTCGTTGTCGGCGACGCGGAAGTCCTGAAGCCGCGATACCGATGGGGCAAAGGGCAAAACCCCGGGTGTGCACGCCGTTGTGCACACCCGGGGCTTCAATCCCGGAGGGACGGATTCACCAACCGGTGTTGCCGCGGACCGGGATGTTCACGAAGCTCGGGCGGTCGGGGTCGAGCTGGAGGTGCTCGGGCTTCAGGCCGGTGTCGATGAGCATCGGCAGGATGGGCAGGCCCTTGGGGAAGTTGCCGGCGAAGACGTCGACGCGCAGGCGGTGGCCCGGCTGCAGGACGGCCTGGGTGCCGCCGAGGGCGATGTCGAGGGTGGTGGCCTCGCCCGGGACGGTCTCCTCGCGCTTGTCGAGGGAGGTGAAGGCGCGCGGGTCGGTGTAGTCGCCGTTGGCGGAGCGGGTGCTGTTGGCGTCGTCGACCTGGCGCAGCGAGGCCATGAGCTCGCCGGAGGTGAGCACGGTGGACTGGCCGTCGGGGGCGACGTCGTTGACGGTGACGGTCCAGTAGCCGTCGACGGCGTCCTGAACGGTGTTGAGGCGCACCGCGATAGGGCCCGAGATAGTGGTGGCCTCGGCCACCGGCGCACTGGTGAAGGTGAGCGCGTTGGTCTCGGCGATGCGGGAGTCCTTGGCGCAGGCGTCGACCAGGTTCAGGATGCCCGCGGTGGCCTGGGCGGCGTCATTGGAGCAGACGGTGGACAGGCCGGGCGCGACGGTGAGCCGGTCGGTGTCGCCGTTGGCGTCCGCGGTGAGCGAGCCGTCGTAGAGGCTGTTCGCGGTGCCGGAGCGCTGCGAGGACAGATACATGCGCCGGTAGTCGGCGGCCTCGGAAGCCGGTGCGGTGGGCCCGAATCCGCCCTGGGTGGTCCAGCCGCCGCCCTGCTGCTTCAGGGTCACCGGGCCGTAGGAGTCGATGCCGTTGTCGATTCCCTTGAGCCACTTGTCGAACCACGCGCGCTGCAGCACGTCCAGGCGCGGCGGCGCCCCGACGCGGTTGACGTCCGCACCCGAGGTGACGTGGTAGGTGTTGCCCATGAGCAGCTGCTTCTGGCCGGGCGGCAGCGGAATCTGGTTGTAGATCTTGGATTCCGAGTAGGTGAACAGGTCGTGCCAGCCGCCGGTCACGAAGGTCGGCACCTGGATCCTGGTGGGGTCGCCCAGCCACTCCTGGCGTTCCTGGGTGAAGCCGTTGAGCATGTCCTTGACGCGCGGGTCGAGGCTGTCCATGTTCGTGCTGGTGTAGGCCGACATGAGCACGTCGAGGTAGCCGAAGGGATCGTTGGCGCGGTCCTGCAGCCACTTGAAGTCGAAGGTGCCGTTGGCGATAGAGGCCAGGTCGGGCACCCACTTGAGGCCGTTGATGGCGCTCAGCCACAGCGGGATGAAGTTGAAGCCGAAGCCGCCGCCGGGCGCGAGCACGTCGTCGATGAGGTCGCTGCCGGGCACGATGGGGAAGATGGCCTTCAGCGCGGGCGGCTGCTTCTCGGCGGCCTGCACCTGGTTGATGGCCGAGTAGGACAGGCCGTTCATGCCGATGCGGCCATTGCTGAAGCCCTGCTTGGACGCCCAGTCGATGACCTCGACGGTGTCCTGCTGTTCGCGGCCGCGCAGCATGTCCCACTCGCCCTGCGAGAATCCGGTGCCGCGCACGTCCACGACGACCTGCGTGTACCCGGACTTGATGAGCTGGCGGTCGACGGAGAAGTTGCGGAGTTCGCCGTTGCCCGCCGCGTTCAGCAGTTCACCGAAGCCGGTGATCGGGGTGCCGTCGAGGTGGATGTTGCGGAAGACATCGAGGAGCGCGTCGGACAGGCCGGGAATGGAGAAGACGCTGTCGGCGACGTTCGACACCAGCTTGGTGTAGGGCGTCATATTGACGACGGTCGGCGTCGGCGCGTCGACGGGCCGGCCCGCGGCGTCGGCCGGGTGGTAGACGTTGGCCTTGAGGACGGTGCCGTCACTCATGGTGATCGGGACGTCCCAGTCGATGAAGACATTGGGGTACTGCTGTTGCCCGTCCTCGGTACTGGTCCATTCGGCTCCGGCGGCGCCGCCGTCGGGTCCGGTGGGCGTGGTGGCATCGGCGGTGATGCCGGTAACAGGCAGGAGCAGAGTGGCCGCACTGGCTAATACCGTGGCCCGTAGCGCGTGCTTCATCGAACGTGATCTACCTCTCGCAAATGGTCGAACGCCCAGCAGCATATCTACTGCGAAGTAAGTTGCAAACCCCAGTTACAGCAACCGATTTAAACTGGAGACGGTTAGGCAAATTCTTTTGCGAGACAGGGAAATACCCTACGGTGACGTAGTGAGATGCGGATCACAGTAGCGGATAAGGCATTCCGATCGAGGCTTCGACACGAAAACTTCACCGGAAATGAAAAACGCGCTGTGACCGGTCAATTCGGTCGCAGCGCGAGTTTCGTTACGAATAACCTACCGCCCGGCGGTTACTTGCCGCCCTGGTTGGCGACGGCGGCGGCACCGGCCGCGGCGGCCTCGGGATCGAGGTATTCACCCTTGCCGATCGGCCGCAGGTTCTCGTCCAGCTCGTACTTGAGCGGGATGCCGGTGGGGATGTTCAGCTCGGAGATCTCCTCGTCCGAGATGTTCTCCAGGTGCTTCACCAGCGCGCGCAGCGAATTACCGTGCGCGGCAACGAGAACGGTCTTACCGGCCCGCACGTCGGTCGCGATGGTGTCCTCCCAGTAGGGGACCATGCGGGCGACGACATCCTTGAGGCACTCGGTGGCCGGCACCTCGATGCCGGCGTAGCGCGGGTCGCCGTCCTGGCTGTACTCGCTGTCCAGCTCGATCGGCGGCGGCGGGGTGTCGTAGCTGCGACGCCACAGCATGAACTGCTCGTTGCCGTACTGCTCCTTGATCTCCGCCTTGTTCTTGCCCTGCAGCGCGCCGTAATGGCGCTCGTTCAGACGCCAGTCGCGGACCACCGGAATCCAGTGGCGGTCACAGGCGTCGAGGGCATTGTTGGCGGTGCTGATCGCGCGGCGCAGCAGCGAGGTGTAGACGATATCGGGCAGAATCCCGTGCTCGGCGAGCAATTCACCGGCCCGCTTGCCTTCCGCGACACCCTTGTCGGTCAGACGAACGTCGACCCAGCCGGTGAACAGGTTCAGGGCATTCCATTCGCTCTCGCCGTGGCGCAGCAACACAAGGGTGTACGTCATGGGCTCATCCTCCCACGAGTAACGCCGCGCCCTGCAGGGTGGCCTGATCGGTCAGTTCCGAGGGGACGATCCGCAGTTCCCGCAGGAAGATCAACTTCGCGTGTGCCGCCGCGGACTCGCGCAACGGCTTCCACAACGGCTCCCCGGACTGCGCGAACCCGCCGCCGACCACGACCAGATCGGTGTCCAGGAGGGCTGCCGCCGAGGCGATGGCCCGGCCCAGCGCCGTGCCCGCCCGGGCCAGCGCGGCGCGGGCGATGCCGTCGCCGGCCGCCGCGTCCGCCGACAGTTCGACACCGGTCCGCCCGCCCCAGCCCTGCCGCCGGGCCCAGCGCACCGACGACATCCCGCTGGCCACAGCCTCGACACAGCCGGATCCCCCACAGGCGCAGGGCTCTTCGTTTCCGGGCACGACAATGTGCCCGACATGACCCGCATTTCCGGTGCGGCCCATCACGACTCGGCCGTCACTGATGACACCGCCCCCGATTCCGGAGGACACCGTCATACAGAGCGCGTCGTCCACACCCCGCGCCGCGCCCCACCGCTGTTCGGCCAGCGCCAGGCACACACCATCGATGGCGAATCGGATATCGGCCTCCGGGAACAACTCCCGCACGGCATCGACCAGCGCGAATCCCCCGGCCCACTCCCCGATGTTGAGCGGCCCCGCGTACCCGGTCCGCACATCCACCGGCCCCGCCGACCCGATCCCGACCGCCGTGACCGTCGCACCGCCGGCAACCGCCGTGAGCAATTCCCGGCACGCGTCCCACACCCCGGATTCCGGTACCGCGATCCGCAGCGGATTACCGGCCACCCCATTCGATTCCACGGTCGCCGCCGCGAACTTCGTCGCGCCGATATCCAGCGCTATTACCGTCATCGCCGACCGCCTCCTGCGTGCTCCCGTGTCCCGATGCCCGGCCGACGATTGTCGCGCATGGACTTCGGCCTCCGTATGCCACCGTGACAGCTGGGTTCGCAACGGTCGGGGTAACTCGCCGGGGACGACCAGAATTGGTTCGGCTCTCGATCACCGGCACGCGCACCCGACGCCGACGGCTCTCAGTCGTGCGGTGAGGTTCCGGGAAGGCGGGGGAACTTGTCTGCGCCGTCCACGAGGTGTTCGAAGGCGCGGAGGTTCTTGAGGGATTCGCCGCGGGAGACCCGCCATTTCCATTCCCTGCGAATGGATTCGGCGAAGCCGAGTTCGAGCAGGGTGTTGAAGTCGGCGTCGACGGCCTCGAGGATCTGGCCGAGCCAGCGGTCGAGTTCGTCGGGGGTGACGCGGTCGTTGGACATCCGGCCGACGAGGTAGATGTCGCCGACGCGGTCGATGGTGTAGGCCACGCCGTAGAGGCGGCGGTTGCGGCGGAGCAGGAATTTGTAGACGCCCTCGAAGTTCTCGTCGGGCTTGCGGCAGACGAAGGACTCCATGCGGACGCCGTGCTTGCCGACGCTGACGCCGATGACGGTCTTGAGTTTCCGCTCACCGGGGAGCACCACCACGAACAGGTCGGGGGCGTCGCGGGTGTATTCGATCTCGCGTTCGCGCAGCGTCTCGTCGATGAGTTGCGCGGTGGCACGCGCGGTTTCGTCGTTGAGGCCGCCGGTGCTGGCATGCGGGCGGGGCGTCCACTCCGCGGCGCGGTCGGCCTCGCTCATCTGCGTACTGCTCCCATCCGACGCCGCCATAGCGCCAGCGATCTGGCGTGATTGCTGTCGGTATGCAGGTTACCGCTGCGCGGCCGGATGATCGGCGACTGGGCGAGCGCCGCCGCATAGCTGTCCAGCAGCGCTTCGGCGGTGTGCGCCCAGGAGAAGTTGGCGGCATGGTCGACCGCGGCCCGGCCCATGTCTTCCAGCCGTGCCGGATCGTCGAGCAGCGAGTGCAGGGCGGCGGCCCAGTCGCCGGTCCGATGTCCGGGGACCAGCAGGCCGGAGACGCCGTCGTGGACAGCGGTGCTCAGCCCGCCCACATCGGCCGCGAGCACCGGGGTGCCACTGGCCTGCGCCTCGATGGCGACCAGGCCGAAGGATTCGTTGTAGCTGGGCACGGCGACCAGGTCCGCGGCCCGGTAGACCTGCACCAGCCGCTCGGCGGGCTGCGGCGGCAGGAAGGTGACCCGGTCCGAAATGCCCAGGGCCGCAGCCAGTTCGATCAGCGCCTCGGGTTTCTTCAGTCCGCTGCCGGACGGGCCGCCCACGATCACCACGCGCAGCGGGCGCTGCGGCGGGGTCGGCAGCGCGGCCTCCTCGGCCAGCACCTGGGCGGCCGCGCGCACCAGCACGTCGGGCGCCTTGAGCGGCTGGATCCGCCCGATGAAGGCCACGATCCGCTCATGCGCGGGGAGGCCGAGTTCGCGGCGGGCGGCGAGCTTGTCGCCGGGCCGGTAGCGGGTCAGGTCGGCGCCGGGGAGGGCGACATCGATGTGTTCGGGGTCGGCGCCGTACAGCTCGACCAGCTGCCGGGCCTCCTCGGCGGTGTTCGCGACCAGCCGGTCCGACTCGGCGACGATCTGCTTCTCGCCGATCTCCCGCACCGCGGGCTCGGGACAGTCGCCGTCGGCGAGGTAGGCGTTCTTGACCGCGGCCAGCGTATGGGCGGTGTGCACCATGGGCACCCGCCAGCGGTCGCGGGCCAGCCAGCCGACCTGGCCGGAGAGCCAGTAGTGCGAGTGGATGAGGTCGTAGTGACCGGGCAGATTGCGGGCCTCGGTGCGCAGCACCTCGGCGGCGAAGGGGCACAGCTGCGTGGGCAGATCGTGCTTGTCGAGCCCCTCGAAGGGCCCGGCGGCCACCGTGCGGACCAGTACGCCCGGTGCGGCCTCGACGACCGGTTCGTCAGTGGAGGAGGTGGCCCGGGTGAAGATCTCGACCTCGGTGCCGCGACGCGCCAGTTCGATGGCGGTCTGCAGCACGTAGACGTTCATGCCGCCCGCGTCGCCGGTCCCGGGCTGGGCCAGTGGTGAGGTATGCACCGATAGCACGGCAATCCGATTGGGCCGTAGGTCCGGGCGCTGACTCACCACTCCAGTGTGCACGGGGGTAGTAACACCCCATGCACGGGTTACCTTCCCGAGTGAGGTCGATCACAACTGGCGTGCGGTGTCCGGCGGCCGTGCCACCGGACATCCGGGGACGCGCGACTACCCCAGCGCCTCAACGAAATTGGTGATCTCCGTCACGAAACGGGCCGGGTCCTCGATGAAAAGCCCATGCTGCGCGCCCTCCCAGAAGGAGGTCCGGGCGCCCGGCACGGTGTCCGCGATGTAGCGGCCGTTCTCGATCGGCACGACCGGGTCGGCGGTCCCGTGCAGGACGAGGACCGGCACGTTCAGGCCGCGCAGGGTCTCGGTGTTGTCGACGGTCCGGTAGAAGAGGGCCTTGCGGACCCGGGGCAGCGTGGCGAGGCTGCCGCCGAACAGGCGCTGGGCGTCGACGCCCTTGTCGCGGCCGGGGCCGGTATTGGCATTGCCGAAGGCGGCGAAGCCCCGCATGGCGTTGCCGGCGCTCTCGTCGAAGACGTCGGGGATCGCCTTGCCCATGCCCGGGCCGGTCTCGGCACCCCGCACGCCGCGGCCGACATTGGCCTGGGAGCCGGTGTAGACGACGCCCGCGACGGCGGCTGTGCCGTACGCGGTCAGGTAGTCGGACAGCACGATGCCGCCGTAGGACCAGCCGAGCAGAATCGCGCCGGAGGAGATGTCCTCGGCGGCGAGCACGGCGGCCACGTCGGCAGCCCAGTTCTCGGGGTCGTCGTATCCGGTCTCGGGGGCATCGGAGTAGCCGTGCCCGCGCAGGTCGACCGCGATCACCCGGAAGTGTTCGGCGAGCAGGTCAGCGGACTGCCCCCAGCAGCGTAGGTTGCCGGACCAGCCGTGCAGCAGAACCAGCGGCCGGGCTCCTTCCGGACCGGTCACCCGGTAAACGATGGTCGTGCCGTCCGCGCTCACTACTTCCCGAATCGCCATAGGTAGTGAGGCTAACCACCCGCGACGCACCGGCGACACGCCCTGCCTAAGCTCAGGGACATGAGCACTCGTACCGCTGTGGTGACCGGAGCCAGTTCGGGTATCGGCGAGGCAACCGCCCGCGAACTCGCCGAGCAGGGGTACCACGTGTACGTCGGCGCCCGGCGGGTCGACCGGCTGGAGAAACTGGCCGCCGAGATCGGCGGGACCGCGCTGCCACTGGACGTGACCGACGAGGAGTCGGTACGCGCCTTCACCGATGCGGTCGAGCGTTGCGATGTGCTGGTCAACAATGCCGGCGGCGCGAAGGGCCTGGCCCCGGTGATCGAGGCCGAGCTGGACGACTGGCGCTGGATGTGGGAGACGAACGTGCTGGGCACGCTGCGGCTCACGAAGTCGTTGCTGCCCAAGCTGATCGCCTCCGGAGACGGCCTGATCGTCACCATCACCTCGGTGGCCGCACTGTCCACCTATGACAACGGCTCCGGTTACACCTCGGCGAAGCACGCGCAGGCGGTGCTGCACCGGACGCTGCGCGGTGAGCTGCTGGGGCAGCCGGTGCGACTGACCGAGATCGCGCCGGGCGCGGTGGAGACCGAGTTCTCACTGGTGCGTTTCGGTGGCGACGCCGAGCGCGCGGCGAGTGTGTACCAGGGCATCGATCCGCTTGTCGCGCAGGACATCGCGGAGATCGTGGGGTTCGTGGCGTCGCGGCCGCCGCACGTCAATCTGGACACCATCGTCGTGAAGCCGCGCGATCAGGCCGAGCCGGGGCGTTTCGCTCGCCGTGCGTGAAATCGGCCGCCGCTCCGCGGGAGTAGGTCAAATTTTGTTGTGCCGCAATGTAGTTCACCTCACATGATCTGAATTACAGATTTTTCAGAACCGAAAAACACACACTGCTAGCCTCCCCGGCAACCGAGGCCCGCTGGGAGTGCACATGGTGAGATCACGTATCGAGGCGGTCGGGTCCTATCTGCCCGACGCCGAGATATCGACCGCGGAGTTACTGGCCCAGCTGGCCGTCGACTCCCCCATCGACCTGGAGCGCATCAGCGGCGTGCGGCACCGCCGCCGCTGCGCCGAGGGCGAGGATTCCCTCAGCCTCGCGCTGGCCGCGGCGCGAACCGCCCTGGACAATTCGTCCTATGACGCCGCCGACCTGGATGTCGTCATCTCATGCTCCATCACCCGCATTCGCGACGGCGAATTCTGTGTGGAACCGTCCTTCGCACTGATGATCCGCAATGAACTCGGCGCTACCGGGGCCATACACTTCGACGTCTCGAATGCCTGCGCGGGCATGAT
Source organism: Nocardia niigatensis NBRC 100131 (assembly GCF_000308655.1). Lineage (GTDB taxonomy): Bacteria > Actinomycetota > Actinomycetes > Mycobacteriales > Mycobacteriaceae > Nocardia > Nocardia niigatensis. Next base: position 89,864 of record NZ_BAGC01000061.1, read on the forward strand.
GAGCGGAGTTCTGGTGCTGGATCGCATGATTCGCGCGGGCATGGTGAAACGCGGGCTGGTGGTTTCCGGGGAGTACATCACGCCAATCTCCGATACCGCGGTGCGCGAGATGTCCGAGAAATACGATCCGCAGTTCGCCTCGCTCACCGTCGGCGACGGCGCGGCCGCGGTCATTCTCGACGACGAGGGCAGCGCCGGCGAGGGCGTCGACTACATCGAACTCAATACCAGCGCCGGATTCGCGCAGCTGTGCCTGGGCATGCCCAGCGACCGCAGTTCCGGAATCGCGCTGTACACCGACAACCGTGCCATGCACAATGAGGCCCGCTATCTGCTGTGGACCACCCGGCAGCGGGATTTCCTGCGCGAGCACGGCAGCAGTTTCGCGGCGGAGGGCTACGACCACGTGATCCACCATCAATTCAGCGCGCCCGCCGTGGAATTGGTATCGAAGATCGCCGAACGCGAATTCGACGCTCCGGTGCCGCCCGCGCTCATGGTTCTGGACCGCTACGGCAACACCGCATCCACCTCACATTTCGTGGTTTTGCACGACGCGCTCAAACAACAGCGGATAGCGTCCGGAGCGAAAGTACTGATGGTGCCTGCGGCTTCCGGCGTCGTGGCCGGGTTCCTGTCGGTGACGCTCGGCGACCTTCGGGTGTGATGCAGCATGGGAATCGTCATTTCTTCCGTAACCACCGAGATCGGCGGCGGCAGCTCCATCGAGCAGGCGGCGTCCGCCGCGCGCCGGGCCATCGCGGAGGCCGGCGCCACTCCCGAACAGATCGACGCGCTGATCAATACCGGCGTCTACCGCGACTCGAACATGGTGGAACCGGCCATGTCCGCGCTGATTCAGCAGCAGGCGGGCATCGGGCTGGAATATCGCAGCGGCGATGTGCCGTGCCTGTCCTTCGACCTGATGAACGGCGCCTGCGGCATGCTCAACGCGATCCAGGTCAGCCAGGCGCTGCTGGCCGCCCCGACCGTGCACCGGGTGCTGCTGGTCTCCGGTGACGCGCATCCGTCCAAGTCGCCCGAGCCGCAGCCGGGCTTCCCGATCAAGCCGGTGGGCGCGGCCATGCTGCTGGAAAGGCGGCCGGGCACAGCCGGATTCGGGGCGCTGCACATCAGCGCCACCGACGGCCGGCCCGTGCCGGAGGGCTTCGTGCGCCTGTCGGAGATGGGAACCAGCGGGCGGTCCTCGATCACCGTGCACCGCGCCGGCAAGGTCGAAGAGCTACTGCACCACGCGGTTTCGGCGGCGACCGAGGCGCTCGACGTGGCCGACGCGCCCCGCGACCGCACTGTGCTCATCTGCGGACGGCCGATCGCCGGCTTCCCCGCGCTGCTGGCCGAGCGGCTGGGCATCGCGCCGGAGGCGGTCAGCGCCGACGACACCGAGGGCGACGCGCACACCTCGGCACTGCCGGTCGCGTATCGAGCAGCCAGGGACGACGGCCGGCTCGATCGGGCCGACGTAGCCTTGTTCGTGGCCGCCGGGGCGGGGCCGTCGGCAGCCGCCATCGCCTACCACCTGCCGAAACCGTAAGCCGGGCAAGGAATCTGCCAGGAGGGGCCATGAACGACCTGTGGGTGATCGTGCCCGCCTACAACGAGGAACACGGCATCACCGCCACGTTGTCCGCCCTGGCCGGGCAGCGGGACCGCGACTTCACCCTGCTGGTGGTGGACAACAACTCGACCGACGCCACCGTCAAGGTGGTGCGCGAATTCGCGGACACCCATCCGGGCCTGCGCATCGAGGTGATCACCGAGCCGCGCAAGGGCACCGGCGCGGCCGCCGACACCGGCATGCGGCACGCCATCGCGGCCGGGGCGACCCGGCTGGCCCGCACCGACGCCGACTGCCTGCCCGCCCCGGACTGGACCGCGCGCATCCGGGCCGCCTTCGACTCCGGGCTGCGGCTGATCAGCGGGCAGCTGATCCCCCGCACCGACGAGGGCGTGCGACTACGCGACCGCGCCGTCATCCTGGTCGCGTTGGAGGCGGCCTCCCTGTTCGGGAAGTTCCGGCCCGGCAACCGCGATCCGCGCTATCTGGGCCCGTATGTCATGACCCCCGGCTGCAATATGGCCATCACCGCCGAACTGTACGAGGCCGCGGGCGGATTCCCGCGCACCGCCATCGAGGAACTGCACGAGGATCGGGCGCTGGTGAACGCCGTCCGCACCCTCACCACCGAGTACGGGCTACGCCGGGACGTGCGGGTGTACGGCTCCAACCGGCGCGTGCGAGCCTGGGGTGTGCGCAAGACTCTCGCCTGGTACGCCGACCACCGCTACAAACCGGAGCTGGTGGACATCCGGTGAACGCTGGATATCCCTCGGCAGGTGAGGATTTCACCGCGCTGCTGCGCGAGCAGGTGCTGCGCACCCCCGACGCGCCCGCGCTGGGCATGATCGGCGAACGACCGCTCAGCTTCGCCGAGCTCGACGCCCGCATCCGGCTGGTGGTGAAACGCCTGTACAGCAAGGGTTTCCGGCCCGGCGACCGCATGCTGTTCTCCATCCGGCCCTGCGTGGACGCCGTGGTCATGGTGTTCGGGACCGTCGCGGCGGGCGGCACCATCGTGTTCGTGGATCCGGGCGTCGGGCCCGAATTGTTCGCCCGCCGCCTGGAATTGGTGCGACCCAGTTGGGCGGCGACCGAATCGCTGCTGTACCTGCTGAGCGGGCCGCTGCGCGGATTCGGGCGCCGGCTCGGGCTGTCGCTGCCGGAGTTCGGGCGGCTGCCCGTCCGGCACATCCGCTGCGGGCCGCTGCTACCGGGAACGCCGCGCGGGGCCCTCCCGCTGCGGCAGCTGGTGGGTTCCGAACCCGGCTGGCGGGGTCCCGCGACCACCTCGACCTTCGACCCGACCGCCGAGGACCCCGACGCCGAGGCGCTCATCGTCTTCACCTCCGGCACCACCGCCGAACCGAAAGCCGTTGTGCACACCCGCGGTTCGCTGGGCGCGGGCCTGGCGGCCATGGCCGGCTGCACCACCCTCATGCCCGGCTCCCACCTGCACACCGAACAGTTGATGATGGGCCTGCCCGCGGTGCTGGAGGGCGCCCGCTGGTCCCTGCCGCGGTATCCGCGCTTCGGCACCCACATCGATCCGATCGGCTTCGCGCGCACCCTCGACACCGCGACGCACGCCTTCTTCACACCCGCCGACCTGGCGGTGGTGCTGGACGCCATCGAGACCCGGCGCGTGGTCGCGCCGGTCCATCTCGAGGAGATCTCGCTCGGTGGCGCGCCGGTCACCACCGCGCTGCTGCGCCGCGCCCGCGCCGCGCTCCCGGACACCGAGTTCCTGGCCGTCTACGGCATGACCGAGATCCTGCCGGTGGCCATCACCACCGCGGCGGACAAGCTGGCCTTCGAGGGCTCCGGCGATCCGCTCGGCCCGCCGGTCGAGGGCGTGGACGCGCGTCTCGCCGACGACGGTGAACTCATCCTCTCCGGCCCCAACCTGTGCCGCGGCTTCCTCGGGGAACCGCCGCTGAAGGAGATCGCCACCGGTGATCTCGCCCGCTTCGAGGGCGACACCCTGGTGCTCATGGGCCGCAAGAAGGACATGATGATCCGCGGCAAGACCAATATCTATCCGGGCCTGTACGAACCGGCCATCGCGGGCATCGCGGGCGTGCGGCAGGCCATCATGATCGGCATTCCCGACGAGATCGGCGACGAGCGCATCGTGCTCGCCGTGGTGCCCGACCCGGACGCCGTCGATATCGAAAATCGCCTGCGCCGCGAATTGCCCGCGCTGATCGATGTTTCCGCACTGCCGGACGAGATCGTGCTGGTCTCCGAGATCCCGGTCGGCGGGCGCACCAGCAAGCCCGACCGGGCCGAGCTACGCGCCCGCCTGGCGCAGCGGCGCTGAGGGATTCAGCGCACGCACCGCGAGCCCTACTCCCCGGCCGACATCCCGCCGTTGATCCCCGAAACACGGCCGTACTCATCGAAATCGACGGTGCCGTCCACGGTCGGGCAGTCGAAGCGCAGCGAGCTCCCGTCCGGCGCGAATTCGACGGCCAGGCCGCGGCGGGTCAGATAGCTGTGCACGGCGCGACGGTGATCGGTGAGCGCCAGCTCGGCGAGGCCCTGGGACAGCACCCGGAGGACGCGGGGCCCGGCCGGCGGCGGCAGCTGCAGCTCCGGATGTTCCACCAGGAAGGCCACGAAGGTGCCGCCGCCCGCATTGCCCTGATAGGAGGTCCAGTGGCCGGAGATCGGCTTGGCCGCCTCCATCATGGCCCAGGACGCCTGGTGCGGTTCGATCTCCGCGCCGAAGGCGCCGAACGGCACCTCCGCGGAACCCAATTCGGGAATGCCGTGGTGAGTTCCGAAGTCCCGCACCGCCGCCGCGGTCGCCACCACCTCGGCCGGATAGCCGGCCGGGTTCGCCCACGACCACAGCCAGGACTGCGGTCCCGGCGCCGCGCTGCCGAGCAGGTGCATCCCGGTACACGTGAGAGTGCGGTCCGCGCAGCGGAATTCGAAGCGCCGCTCGGCCAGGTCCACCGCGAAGGAATGCTCGCCGAGCACCTCCTGCAGATGCATCTGGTGTTCGAACGACAGCAGCGCCGCATCGTCGAGGACATTGGCCAAGGTCAGGTTCCCGGACATGCCCCGACACTATCCGCGACCACCGGCAGCGCCAACCCACCGCAATCGGGGGGACGGTCCGGCCCGCGGCAGACGGGATTCGGCTGCCGCGGACGAGGTTTCAGCGACCGCCGACGGGCTGGGGCGGGAGCGGGGTGGCCGAGATCTGGTTCTTCGGCTCGCCCTGGAGCGCCGAGAGGCCCTTCCAGGTCTCCCAGTCGATGGTCCAGTCGTAGATGTCGCCGTCGGCGGCGGAGAGCTGGATGCGGGTGCCGGTGACCTCGACCGGATCGCCGTAGAGGGCGGTCGGGAAGTACGCCTGAGCGTCGGTCGGGTTGAGGTTGATGCACCCGTTGGTGACGTTCGAATTGCCCTGGGCGGACACCGATTCCGGATTGGCGTGGATGAACTCGCCATTGTTGGAGATGCGCACGGCCCAGCGTTCCCGCACGTTCGTGTAGAACGGCGGGTTGGACATCATGAAGTCCTCGTACTTCTCGGTCACCACGTGGATGCCGGAGCGCGTGACATTGCGGTCCTGGTTGCCTTCGCCGTAGCTGCAGGCGAAGTCGAAGACGGTCTGCCCGTCCCGCACCACCTGGACGCGGTGGGTGGGGGCCGATGCCTTCACGATCTGCGAACGGCCGATGCGGAAGTCGGAGGTGAGGTCGGAGTCGCCGAACAGACCGCTGCCCATGTCCAGGCCGTAGAGCTTGGCGCCCACGTGGACGGTGGTGCCGGGCTGCCAGTACTCGCGCGGCCGCCAGTGCACCCGGGAGCCGCCGTTCTCGTCCTGGAGCCACGCCCACGAACCCTCGGTGGCCGGGGTGGCGGTGACGACGAGCGCCTTCTCCACCGCCTCCTTGTTCTCGACGTGCCCCTTGAACTGGAGCATGATCGGCGCGGCGATGCCGACCTCCTGGCCGTCACCGATATTGATGGTGGCGGGCGCCGTGGTCTTGGGGCTGATGGTGGTGAACTTGCCGTCGATGGCGACCGGCTTGTTGTCGGTGCCGACGGCGGTGCCGGACCAGGTGTAGGTGGCGCCGTAGCCGAGCGGCTCGTTCACTGTGAATTTGCTGCGAGTGGCATCGAAGGTGCCGGTTACCTGCTTGCCGTTGGAATTGGTCAGCGCCAACTGATCGATGCGGCCATTGGTGACGGTCGCCGACACCGCGGTCGTCGGGTTGACATTGTCGGTGCCATTACCCGGTTCCAGCTTGACGGAAGCGACCGGCGCGGCCGGCTGCGCGGGGCCGCCACCACCCTTGTTCGACGACGAACACGCCGCCGCGATCACGGCCGTCGACGCCACCAGTGCGGCCCGCATGGCCGACCGGCGGGACAGTCCTCGATTTCTCACTTGCTCGACCCTACCCCCGCAAACCGTGTATCCCGGACGCTGAATTGGTGGCACAAGCCACTCGCTACAGGCTCACTCCCACGGTCACAGGTTCGGGATCCAGGCGAATGCCGAAGCGCTCAGCAACACCCTCGCGAACCGTGCGGGCGAGGGTCACCAGATCGGTCGCGGTGGCCGCGCCCCGATTGGTCAGCGCCAGCGTGTGTTTGGTCGACAACCGCGCTGGAGACCCGTCGCCCGGAAAGCCCTTGGCGAAGCCGGCGCGCTCGATGAGCCAGCCCGCCGAGAACTTTACCCCGCCCTCGGCGGGATAGGTGGGCACGGCCACGTCCGCCCCCAGATGTGACGCGATCGCCGCGCGCACCGCCGCCACCTGCGTATCCGGAATGACGGGATTGGTGAAAAACGATCCCGCACTCCAGGTGTCGTGATCCGACGAATCCAGCACCATGCCCTTGCCGGCCCGCAGCCGCAGCACCGCCGCGCGCACCTCGGCCGCCGGACGGGACTCGCCCTCGGCCGCGTCGAGCGCCTGCGCCAGTTCGCGATAGCGCAACGGCGCACTGGAACCGTCCGCACGCAGCGCGAATTCGACCGCCAGCACCACCGCGGCGTCGCTGTGCTTGAGAATCGAAGTGCGATAACCGAATCCGAGCTCGGCCGGCGCGGCCCAGCGGATCTCGCCGCTCGCGCGGTCCAGCAGCCGCACCCGCCGCAGCACACTCGCCACCTCGACGCCGTACGCGCCGACGTTCTGCACCGGCGTCGCACCGGCCGAACCGGGAATCCCGGACAGGCATTCGAGACCGCCGAACCCGGCCGCCACCGTCGCCGCCACCACCGCGTCCCAGTTCGCGCCCGCCTCGGCGATCGCGGTGTCACCGCTGATCTCGACGCCCTCGGTAGCGATCCGCACCACGACCCCGTCGAAACCCTCGTCGCCGATGAGCAGGTTGGATCCGCCGGCGATGAGGAGCACCGGGATTCCCGCGGCGTCCAGGGCGCGCACGGTCGCGACCAGGGCGTCGGTAGTCGCGCAGTCGGCGACCGTCGCCGGACCGCCGACCCGCAGGGTCGTCAGCTCCGCCAGCGGCACCTCGGCACGCAGCCGCGCACCGGTCGCCGTCAGCAGGTCCCGCAGGTCGTCGAACGACACCACCCGAGAAGTACGCACAGGCACAGACGGTAGCCTGTCGGACCATGGCGACACCTCTGGCCTTCACTGCGCACTCCACACATACCATGGCCGCCGTGCGCGCGGCGTTCGCCGACGAGCAGTACTGGAAGGACCGCATCGAGACCGTCGGCGGGCCCAATGCCCGCATCGAGAACCTGATCATCAGCGGTGAGCAGGTGTGCGTCGAGATGGTGCAGACGATTCCGGCCGCGGACCTGCCCGCGCAGATCACCGCGATCAAGCCCGACGGCCTGACCATTCCTCGCACCGAGACCTGGCACGGCGCCGGCGGCACCGTCGAGGCCCGCGTGGACGGCGCGCCCGCGACCGTCAACGGCACCCTGACCGTCACCGACAACGGCTCCGGCTCCACCTTCGTGGTGGACGGGAGCATCGACGTGAAGATCCCGCTGTTCGGAAAGAAGATCGAGGCCGCCATCCAGCAGCACCTCACCGAACTGCTGGAGCGTGAGGCCGAGTTCACCCACACCTGGCTGAGTTCGCATTGATCGGCCCGGCCCGGTTGCGACGACCCGCCCGAAGTTTCCGCTGACCGGGGTCGCCCGGCAGTAACCTGAGCGATCGTGGCCCGCCGACTCGACTACTCCGCCCGTTATCCGCTGCACACCACGAACGAGGTGTATGCCGCGATGATGAGCCGCGAACACTGGGATGCCCGCATCGAGGAACTGCGCAAGCACTCCCCGAACGACATCGTCAGCCTCGACGCCGGCGACCACGGCATCACGGTCGAACTGCGGCACGTGCTCCCCCGCGACGCCCTCCCCGACATGGCGCAGATGGTCGTGCACCGGGACATGGTGATCACCCGCCGGGAATCCTACGGCCCCTACGGACCCGAGGTGACCGGCGAGTACACCGCCGAAATCCCCAACAGCCCAGGCACTCTCGGCGGCACCATGCGCTTGTTCCCCACCGAGACCGGCTGCACGCTGCGCACCTCCTCGCGGGCCCAGGTCCACCTTCCGTTCCTCGGGCGCAGGCTCGAACAGCTCATGCTGGTCAACCTGGTGGACCTGTTCCGCGCCGAAGCCGAGGTGACGAAAATTTGGCTGGATCAGCAGTACCCCGTCGGGTAGCGAAGCCGATCGGCACCATCACCCGCGGCACCACCGGCATCAACCGGCTGCGCCGCGGGGACCGATGGATGACCCACGACCCCCTGGTTGCCGGACGATTGCTGAATGCTGCGGATCCGCTCGTGGTGGACCTCGGCTACGGTGCCAGCCCCGTCACCACCCTGGAGATGGCCGCCCGTTTGCGGACCGTGCGGCCCGATCTACGGGTGGTCGGCCTGGAAATCGATCCGGAACGCGTGGTGCCCGGCCGGGACGGGGTGGTGTTCGCGCGCGGCGGTTTCGAGCTCGCGGGCCTGCGCCCCACGCTGGTGCGCGCCTTCAATGTGCTGCGTCAGTACCCGGAATCCGCTGTGCCCGAAGCCTGGTCGACCATCCAGTCCGGTCTGGCGCCCGACGGCCTCCTGCTCGACGGCACCTGCGACGAACTGGGCCGCCGCTGTGCCTGGATCCTCCTCGACCGCACCGCACCGCTGTGTCTGACCCTCGCCTGGGACCCCTTCACCGTCGGCACCCCCTCCGACATCGCCGAACGCCTCCCCAAAGCCCTGATCCACCGCAATATCCCCGGTGAACCCATCCACACCCTGCTCACCGCCGCCGACCGCGCCTGGGCCGTCGCCGCGCCGCTGGCCCCCTACGGCCCCCGCGTCCGCTGGCGGCACGCCGCGAACCTCCTGCGCGCGCAAGGTTTTCCGCTCCACCCCTACCGCCGCCGCCTTCGCGACAACGTGCTGACCGTCCCCTGGTCGGCCGTCGCGCCCCTGCCCTGAGCGGGTCGCACGCGGATCATCAGAGCTTGTGGAACAGCTCTCGCACGGTTCCGGAGACGGCGGCGGGGGCGAGCAGGGAACGCGGGGCGAAGGGCTGACGCCAGAGGCCGCCATGGGCCGCGCCGGTGGTGAAGAGGGCCTCCGGGTTGGAATTCCGGGGTTCGCCCTCCGCGAACAGATCCGCCACCAGCTTGGCCGCCAGCAGCGTGCGGGCGGTGGCGGGGTCGAAGACCTCGATGCCGAAATGCGAGGCGGCGCGGTAGGCCACGGTGCGCCACGGGTATTCTCGGGCCACGCTGCGAGTCCAGGCCGGCGGGGCGACCGTGAAGGATACGGTGTGACCCGCCGAGCCGGCCAGCACCGCCCGCCAGCGCGGGAACCGTTGGGCCAGGGCGTAATCCGGCCCTGCCAGGGCGGGAAGATTGTCGAACAGCCCCCACGCGCCGCCCTCGGAGTCGAAGATCGGGCGCGTGTAATTGAGCCGGTACAGCGAGTGCGGCGCCACCCGATGCAGCAGATCCTGAGCATTGCCGCGGAAACCCCGCTGCGCCAGCCGATCCCGGGCCGCGGCCACCACGGAGGCGGGCACCGCGTAGGTGTCGGTCGGCGAGCCGAGCAACGCGAGCGCGGCCTCGGAGCGATGCCGCAGCAGCGTTTCGGCGAGCACATCGGACGCCGCCGCCAGCCGGACACCGGCCGACCCGGGCAGCCCGGCGTACAGCCCCAGCACCGGGCGGACGTCACCACTGTGCGCGGTGATCCAGCGGGCCAGCGCCGGAAAGCCGCGGGAGATGTCCACGCCGGGTTCGCCGTCCGCGACCGGGAACGTCATGACCCCGGCCCCGGCCTTCGCGACCGCGCGCAACCGGTCCCAGCGCGCCCGGCCCGGCCGATCCACCGCGAGCACGTCCGCGCCCCATCCCAGCAGCGGCCGCAGCGGCCCGAGCTCTGCGTCCGCGCCGGTGACGGTCACCCGGAAACCGGGCAGCGACAACCACTCCGGATGATCGATGACCCGTTCGATCGCCGCCACGAAGTCGGCTTCCAGAATCCCGCGGGTCTGCCATTCGGCCAGTCGCAGCCGCAGCGCGTCCTCGGCCAGCAGCAGCCCGCGCCACGGCACCTCGAGCCGGTTCACCGCCGCGGCCTCGCCCGGCGTCGCCGCGGTCTCCAGGACCGTCCCTTCGGCCGCTGCATCCACGTCGACGGTGTCCAGTGCCGCCACCGTGCGCCCGGCCGTGAACCGCAGCATGTGACGCGCCGAGGCCAGCCCCGCCCCGGCCATGCCGATCGAGACCTCCGGCGCACCGATGGCCAGCGCCGTCATGCCCCGGAAGACCCGGTGGTAGCCGTGCCGCCAGTCCCGGCAGGTCTCCACCGACTGCGCCAGATCGGCATCGTAGGGGCGGATCGCGTCGGCGACCACGGCCGCCGAGAACATGTCCGCGATACGCTCGGGCGGGCCCGGCGGAAACACCAGATCCCACACGCCAGCACCGCCCGTCGCCATGGACAGTCACCCTGCCACGAAATGGGCGTCCGCAAAACTCGAGGCGCGCACGTCGAAATTCGGAAGCGCGCACCTCGCGGCCCCTAACGTGGGTCCTCCTGGGCGCGAGTGAGGGCGCGATGCAGCCGGGCCGCCGTGGCCGGATCCAGAGCGGCACTGGCGGAACGAATTTCGGCGCGGGCGCAGCGGTGGATGGCGACGGCGTCGGCCACCACCTCGTCCAGCGCGGCCTGCCCGATGCCGGCCTCGGCCAGATCCAGCACGGTCCGCAGCGGCGTGGTCACCAGGAAGGCCCCCGCCGACTCCACATCCTTGCGGGCGAAACTGCGCCGCAGCACCACCAGCCGCGGCGACAGCGGAAACCGCCCGACCCGCGCCGACAGGTGCACGAAGCGCGGCCGCAACCGTCCCAGACCGTGCAGTTCCGCGGCGCTGTGGTGCGAGACCGCCGCGGCCCCGTCGAACCAGGCCGACCACATGGCGTACTCGTCGAGCGGCCCGTCCGGCCAATCGGCCATCCGCAGCAACCCCACCCCCGAGCGCAGAATGCTGCCATCCCGCATCCCGTCGCGAATCCGGACCTCGCATCCGGTACGCAGCACCTGACGGGTGGTGAAATACCCGGCGTGCCGCGCGGCCAGCTCCCGCAACGCGCGCCATCCGTACTCCGGATCGGGCTCCGGTGCCGCGTTCCCAGCCATGACATTCAGAATAAGCCGACCCCTGTGCGTTATGTCACAATCCACGCCTGTGAGCCGACACCTCACAGGAAGCACAGAGCCCACTCAGAAACCTCGTGAAGAATCGCCCCATGAGTTCGGAACCCAGCTCGGACGACGCGACCAAGCGCGACGCCACCGCCGCGCAACAGAGCGAACCTGCAGCGCGACGGGGCGATCCCGTCGGGCAGCCGGTCGACTTCGGAAAACCGGACAGCACGCCCACCGAGGTCCTGGGCGCGCGGCCCGACGCCGCGACCCAGGCGTTCGACGGCTCGGGCGACCCCGCCGTCTGGTGGAACAACGCCACCGCCCCGCACGGCGACCCGCCCACCACCGATCTCGGCGGACAGGCCACCCAGGTGCTGCACCCGGGCGAGGCGGCCTACGCCGCCAGCGCGAACGCCGCGTCGGGCCGCTCCACCGGACCGACCGCGACCCAGGTGCTGCCCGGCCGCCCCGGCGACACCTCGGGCCCGATCCCGCAGCCCGGCGGCGCGCCGCCGCCAGGCACGCCCCCGCCGCCGATGAATGTCGGTGGCGGACACGGCGGCTCGACCGGCAAGCCGCGGAATCGCAAGAAGACCCTGCTCATCGTGGGCATGGTGGCGGCGCTGCTGGTGGTGGGCGGCCTGGGCGGCGGCGAGGCCTACGCCCGCAACAAGGTCGAGAACTGCATCAGTTCACAGTTCCAGGCCCAGATGGGCTCCAAGATCGATGTGTCGTTCGGCTGGAAACCGGTGCTGCTCACCATGTTCGACCACAAGGTCGGCTCGGTGACCGTGGACAGCGACGACTCCAAGTTCGGCCCGGCGCAGGGCATGGTCGTGCACGCCAACTTCAAGGACGTCGAAATGTCCGACAGCGGCCAGCAGGCCACCGTCGGCAGCTCCACCGCCGACGTCACCTGGAGCACCGACGGCATGACGAAGACGCTGGGCGGCCTGGTTTCCGGCACCACCGCCGATCCGGGCTCCGGCACGCTGAGCTTCGCGGTACTGGGCGGCCTGGCCCAATTGCAGGTCAAGCCAAAGATTGTCGACGGCAAGATCGAGGTCGAGACCGTGCAGGCCTCACTGCTCGGCTTCGGCCTGCCCACCGATCTGGTCTCGGGCATCGTGGATCTCATGACCCAGAGCCTGCAGAGCTATCCGATGGGATTGCAGCCCACCAAGCTCGAGGTCACGAGCAACGGCCTGCACGTCGCACTGCAGGGCGGGCACGCCGAGCTGAAGGCGGATCCGAACCAGCAGCAGCAACCGATCAACTGCTAGATCGGAAAGCCTTCCAGCACTTCACGAGACCGCGATAATCCCAGCCGCGTGGCGCCGGCGGCGATCAACTCCGCCGCCTGCGCCGCGCTCCGGATACCGCCGCTGGCCTTCACCCCGAGCCGTCCGCCGACGGTCTCCGCCATCAGCCCCACGGCATGCGCGCTCGCACCGCCCGCGGGATGGAATCCGGTGGAGGTCTTCACGAAATCCGCGCCCGCCCGCTCCGCGGTACGGCACACCTCGACAATGGCTTCGTCTGTGAGAGCGGCGGATTCGATGATCACCTTGAGCAGCGCCCGATCTCCGATCGCCTCACGCACCGTGACGATGTCGGCCAGCACCGCGTTGTAATCGCCGGCCCGCGCCGCGCCGACGTCGATGACCATGTCCACCTCGGCCGCCCCCTGGTCCACCGCCAGCCGTGCCTCGGCCCCCTTCACCAGCGAATGATGTTTGCCGGACGGGAAACCCGCGACCGTGGCCACCACCAGGCCCGGCGCGCGCACCGGCAGCATGGACGGCGACACGCAGATCGCGAACACCCCCAGCTCGCGGGCCTCGTCCACGAGCGCGGTCACCTCGGCGGGCGTGGCCTCGGGCGAGAGCAGGGTGTGATCGATCATCGCCGCCACGTCACGACGGGAAATCTGTGCCATGAGCACCGAGTTTGGCACATGCCCGGCGAATTTCGTTGCGGGCCGCCGCCGCTGTCACGCAGACTTGTAGGCGTGCTGATCCGTCGTGAACGTACCGGCGACGCCGCCGCGATCGACGAGGTGCACCGCAGTGCCTTCGATCGCTCCGCGGATGCCGACGGTGACCTCCCCGCCTCCCCGCCCATCGGCGACCCTGTGGAGGTCGGTCTGGTCCACAGCCTTCGCGATGACGGGTCCGCCTGGATCCCGACCCTCTCACTGGTGGCGGAGTTCCACGATCAGATCGTCGGGCACGTCTGCCTCACCCGCGCCGGCATCGGCCCGTTCCCGGTCCTCGCGCTCGGCCCGATCGGCGTCCGCGCCGACCGGCAGGGCAAGGGCATCGGCTCGGCCCTCATGCACGCCGCCCTCGGCGCCGCCGACGCCCTCGACGAAACGCTGGTCGGCCTGGTCGGCAGCCTCGAGTACTACCCGCGCTTCGGTTTCGTGCCGGGCACCCGCATGGGCATCATTCCGGACCAGCCGGAGTGGACCACCCACTTCCAGGTCCGCCCGCTCACCGCCTACGAACTCGAGATCAAGGGCGAATTCCGCTACGCCGACGCCTTCTATACTCCCCCGCCTCCCCGGGACTTCAGCGCACGGCTCGAGTGACGTCGACCGTCGTGCATGAGTGCCGGCGGTCACGTGCCGAACCAATTTCGGGATTGCCCGACGAGCAACGGTTACGAAATCAGTCCGCACGTCGGCAGTCGAAGGACCGAACCCCCTGCGGTCGATGGCTCCGACGGTTGCTGGGAAGATTGTCGGATGAGTTCCACCCCGGACGACCGCCGATTCGTGCTCACCCTGGGCTGCCCGGATCGTCCCGGCATCATCGCCCGCATCACCTCGTTCATCGCCGATTTCGGCGGGTCGATCGTCGAGGCGGGCTATCACTCCGACCTGGAGACCGGGTGGTTCTTCACCCGGCAGGCGCTGGAGGCCACGACCGTCCCGTTCGATCTGGACGAGCTGCGCACCCGCTTCACCGCCGTCGCCGCCGACCTCGGCCCGGAGACCGACTGGCAGGTGCACGACTCCGGTGAACGCCGCCGCGCGGTCCTGCTCGTCTCCAAGGACGGCCACTGCCTGCACGACCTGCTCGGCCGGGCCACCAGCGGCGAGCTGCCCGCCACCATCGAGGCCGTCATCGGCAATCACCCGGACCTGGCCGGCATGACCGAGGCGCACGGCATCAAGTTCCATCACGTGCCCTTCCCCAAGGACCCGGCCGAGCGCGGCCCGGCCTTCGAGCAGGTGCGCGACCTGGTCGACGCGCACGACCCGCACGCCGTGGTGCTGGCCCGCTTCATGCAGGTGCTGCCCTCCGAGCTGTGCGAGCACTGGGCGGGCAAGGCCATCAATATCCACCACAGCTTCCTGCCGTCCTTCGTCGGCGCGCGGCCGTATCACCAGGCCTTCGCCCGCGGCGTCAAGCTGATCGGCGCGACCTGCCACTACGTCACCGCCGAGCTGGACGCGGGCCCGATCATCGAGCAGGACGTCACCCGCGTCGACCACTCGGACACCGTGCGCGAGATGGTCCGCCAGGGTCGCGATATCGAGCGCGTGGTGCTGGCCCGGGGTCTGCGCTGGCATCTCGAGGGCCGGGTGCTCGTGCACGGCCGCCGCACCGTCGTCTTCGAATAGGACCCGAAAAGCGAACGCCCGCTCCTGTTTTCACAGGGGCGGGCGTTTCTCGGTCGAGCAGAGTCAGCCCGCGGCGGCCTCCGGATGGCGGCGCGCGTTCCGGATGACCCGGTGCAGCTCCCCATTGAAGGCCTGCTCGGCCTCGATGTTCACCAGGTGGCCGGTCGGCAGGATCGAGTAGCGCTCCAGATTGCCCGCCGCGGCGAGGGCATCGGCGATCTCGCGCGAATGCACCTCGGGCAGCAGCTTGTCGTAGGAGCCCGCGACGACCGTGGTCGGCACCGTCAAATCGGCGGCGGCGCCGTGCACATCGAGCTTCACCAGGCCACGCGCCACCGCGGCCCGGACCGAGGGCCGGCACGAACGGACGATCGAGACACCGAAGGCGACCTGCTCGGAGGTGGCCAGCGGATTGGTCAGCCGGTTCTTGGCGATGAGGTTGATCGCCGCGCCGCCGGGCAGCGGAATCGGGGTGCCGAACAGCGCCACGGCCAGCCAGTCCGGACCCGGAATGACATCGTTGAGCAGCGGAATCACGGTGGCGCGGTTGGGGATCTGGCGCGCGGCCGTGGTGGCCAGCAGCACCGCCGAGGCCTGGTGCTGCACCCGGTGCGCGTACCTCTGTGCCCAGGCCTGAATGGTTATGCCGCCCATACTGTGCCCGACCAGCACAGCGCGCTGGCCGGGCCGCAGCACCGCGTCCAGCAGGTCGGAGAAGTCGTCGGCCAGCTGATCGGCGCCGAAAGTCCGCGTGCCGCTTTCGCTTTCACCGTGGCCGCGCTGATCGAAGGCGATCACCCGGTACTCACCGGAGAAGGCGTTGATCTGCGGGTTCCAGTACTCGAGGGCACAGGACCAGCCGTGCGCCAGCACGATGACCTCGCCGTCGGAGGGGCCGTAGGCGTGCACGCGCAGGCGCGCGCCGTCGCGGGTGGTTACGGGGATGACTTCGGCGGGATGCGGCGTGTTGAGGGAAGCCGTCTTATAGCGGCGGGACCGCAGTCCGGGGCGAAGGGGGGCGGTCAGCGCATCGACGCCCTCCGGCAGTTTCACCAGCATGAGCACTCCTTTGTGTTCCAGACCACGGTATCGCGCTAACCAAAGTGCTTGCAATAGCAAGCAGGGATATATCTTCTTGCTCTACAACTATGTTCGCGGTGACGGCCGTCTCTGTTAGGGAACCCCAGGGGTGGAAGTGCCCACCCCTCAGGCGCCCACCGCCCGCGCGGGAATCCCGAACGCGGACTTGGCGATCCGGGCGAGTTCGGCATTGAACTCCCGGTGGGCCTCCACATTGCCGAGATGACCGGTCGGCAGCACCCGATAGCCGTCCAGGCTGCCGGTCGCGGACAGCATCTCGACGATGCGCTCCGAATGCACGGGCGGGGTCAGATCGTCGGCCGCCCCGGCGATGACGGTGGTCGGCACGGTCAGATTCGCCGCCCCGCGCCCCACGTCCAGGCGGGACAGCAGGGTTCCGAACCGGCCGCGCACCCGGGCCGGGCACGAGCGCACGATGTTCAGGGCGAAGGCGGCGATGTCGCCGACCGCGGCGAGGCTCATGACCTGCCGGCGGAACGCCCAGGTCACGAGCCGGATCGGCGGGAAGAGAATCGGGAGGCTCAGCCCGAGCAGGCCGATCACGAAGGGCAGCTTGGCAATACCCCGATTGAAGAACGGGACCACGGTGGTCTCGGCGATCAGATCGCCGGCCGCGGTATTGGTGAGCAGCACCGCCAGCAGCTGCTTCCGCACGCGCTGCGGATACCGGCCCGCCCAGGCCTGGATCGTCATGCCGCCCAGGCTGTGTCCCACCAGCACCGCGCGCTGACCGGGCCGCAGCGCGGCGTCCAGGACATCGGCGAGATCGTCGGCGAGCTGGTCGGTGGTGAGCGGGGCGGTGCCCTCGTCGCTCTCACCGTGGCCGCGCACGTCGTAGGCGACGACGCGGTATTCACCCGCGAAGGCGTTGATCTGGGGGTTCCAGTACTCGAGGCAGCAGGTCCAGCCGTGCACCAGCACGATGACATCGCCATCGGCCGGGCCATAGGCGTGGACTCGGAGCCGGGCGCCGTCCGTGGCGGTGACCGGGACGACCTCGCAGGGTCCGGCCGGCGGATTCAGATCCGCGTTGCCGTAGGTCCGGGTGCGCAGGTCGGCCCGGTGCTTGCGCACCAGGTCACGGATCTTCCGGCCGAGGTCCGCCGAGTGAGGCAGCGTTGACCGCATAGGACACTCCTTTGTGTTACTGATAGATACAGTAACCCGCGCTACCCCGCGCTTGCTAGTGCAAGCAGCCGAAAAGTTCCCGAGTCGGAACACACTTCACCCCGGTCGGCGCCCCGGTGTGAAAAAAATAACCGCCACCCCGGAGCATCCGGAGTGGCGGCCGAGGGCCTCGGAAACGGGCTACCAGCGCGGCCCGCGCTGAATCTCGTCCACCTTCGGGCGGACGTCGGCGAGATAGACGCCGGTGGCCACGATGGCGGCGATGCCGAGCAGACCGACAGGACTGACGGGCAGCAGGAGCACGGCCATGGATGCCACCAGAATCGCGATCCACACCGGCTTGGTCAGTTTGTCCACGGCCGTGAAGGCGTCCGGGCGCTGACGAATCGCGTGCACGAGGGCGAACACCGTCATGCCGAGGGCACACAGTTTCAACACCCACAGAATCAGTCCGGGAATTCCCATCACCCCACCCATCATACGGGTGAAGCCCTGCCCACCAGGGCTTCTCATCGCGACACGAATTCCGGGCGACGCCGGCCCCCTGAACGCAGCCGCCCCCGCACACGTGAGTGTGCGAGGGCGACAAGCTTTTTCGCTCGAGGCGAGGGTTACTTCTTGGCGGGGGCGGCCTTCTTGGCGGGGGCGGCCTTCTTCGCGGGAGCCTTCTTGGCGGCGACCTTCTTGACCGGCGCGTCCTCGACCGGGGCGGTCTCGGTGGTCACGTCCACGACCTCGGCGTCGACGGCTTCCTCGAGCTCGGCCTCGGCCTCGGCCTCATCCTTGCCGGCGCGCCCGATGTAGGGGCCGACCTGGTCGGTCACCTTGCCGATGATGTCCTGGGTCTGCGACAGCAGGTCGTTGTAGCGGGTCTCGACCTGCTCGAAGCGCTCCTCGAAGGCCGGGTTGCTGCGCAGCTTCTCGACGGTCTCCTCGCCGCGGGCGGCCAGGTCGGCGTACAGGTCCAGCAGCTGGTGGTAGTACTGGTCGACCAGCTTGCGCAGCTCCTCGGCGGTGGCCTTCTCGCGCAGCTCGGCCAGGTCCTCGGGCAGCTCGGACGGCAGCGCCTGCACCCGCTGGCGCAGCGTCTCGGCCTGCTCCTGCAGGTCGGCCGGGAGGTTGGCGACGCGCTCGCGGGCCTCATCGATGCGGCCCTGGACGTCAGCGGAGGTGGCACGCTCGCGGATCTGCGAGACGGCGTCGAGCACGGCGGCGTAGATGGCGTCGCCCGCGCCGACCGTGGCGTAGATCGGTTTGGTCACGGTCGCGGTCAGATTCGATTCGGTCATGATGGTTCGCTCTCCTGGCGTGGCGGAACTTCGGTTGTGCGGTGCGGAACCTCGTTGTCCCTGTTTCCCCCGGGAACGCCCCCCATTAGCTCCGTTGCGTCCCCTCTGTCCTCGTTAGCCTGGTTTTCCCGGCAAAACGATTCATAGATGTCCAGGAGGACCTGCTTCTGACGTTCCGTCAGGCCGGTATCGGCCAACAGGGCATCCCGGACGGGGCCGTGCGGCCTCTGCTCGAGGTACCCGGCCCGCATGTACAAGACCTCCGAGGAGACCCGCAGACCTTTCGCGATCTGGGCGAGTACCTCGGCGGACGGGTTGCGCAGCCCGCGCTCGATCTGACTCAAGTACGGATTGCTCACCCCCGCCAGTTGTGCGAGCTGACGCAGCGAGACCTGGGCGGCCTCGCGTTGCGCCCGGATGAAGCCCCCGATGTCGTGAGCCGCGTTGGCTACGCGACCCGTCCGATCTCCGGCGGCGGACGTCTCCGCGCTGTCGCCCTCGATCGGTTCGGGAACCTCGGGATCGTGCTTCATCACTCACCTTCCGGCGGTTGTGCGGTCAATTCTAGGACGGGGTGCTAACTCTTGCAAGCGCTCTGCTAGCGCTGTTCACCGAATGGCACGTGGCAAACAGCCGGCGCTCCGCCCGCAGCGCTTTATTGGTCAAATGTTCAGCCATTGAACAGCAAATGCGACACGGCGTAGATGACCAGGCCCGCGAGCGAACCGATCACCGTGCCGTTGATGCGAATGAATTGCAGATCCTTGCCCGCCGCCAATTCGATCTTGCGACTCGCCTCTTCCGCGTCCCAGCGGGCCACGGTGTCGCTGACCAGCGACGCGAACTCGGCGCCGTAGTTGGCGACCAGATACCGGACGCCGCGCTCGAGCCAGCCGTCCACCTTGTCGCGCATCACCACGTCGAGCGAGAGCCGCTCGCCGAGCTGCTGCACATTGTCGGCGACCTTGCGGCGCAGCGTGGAATTCGGATCGTCGGCCGACTCCAGGATCATGCGCTTGGCCGCCCGCCAGGTGGCCTGGGCCATCCCGGTGACTTCGCGCCGGCCCATGAGCTCGGTCTTGATCTTTTCCGCCTTTTCGATCATCGCGTCGTCGAATTGCAGATCGTGGGCGAAATCCTCGAGGAAGCGATTCGCCGCCAGCCGCACTTCGTGATCGGGCTGCGTGCGCACCTTCCAGGTGAATTCCACCAGCTCCCGATAAATGCGTTCGGCCAGCAGCGAATTCACGAATTTCGGCGCCCAGGACGGCGCGTCCCGGTTCACGATGCGGTCCAGGGTCTCCTGCGAGTCCAGCGCCCACTGGTGCGCGCGCTCGGCCAGCAGGTCCAGCAGCGGGGCCTGCCGGTTGTCGGCGATCAGCTCGTTGAGCACCTTGCCGATGGGCGGACCCCACAGCGGCTCGGCGATCCGCTTGACGATGGTGTTGTCGATGATCTGCTCGACGTCCTCGTCGCGCAGCACGCCGATCACCGCGCGCAGGATGGTCGCGCTCTCGTCGGAAATGCGTTCCGCGTGCGCGGGCTCGGCCATCCAGCGGCCCAGCCGGAGCGGGACCTGCGCGGAATTCACCTTGACGGCAACGGCATCCGGCGAGAGGAAATTGGTGCGCACGAATTCGCCGAGACCGGCGCCCACCTGATCCTTCTTCTTGCGGATGATCGCGGTGTGCGGGATCGGCAGTCCCAGCGGATGCCGGAACAGCGCGGTGACAGCGAACCAGTCGGCCAGCGCGCCGACCATGCCGGCCTCGGAGGCGGCCTTCACATAGCCGACCCACTCACCTCCCCCGCCGCGCGAGCTGATCCAGGCGCAGACGATGTAGATGATCGTGGCCACGGCGAGAAACCCGGTGGCAATGGCCTTCATGCGCCACAGCTCGCGCTTCTTGCCCTCTTCGTCCAGGAGATCGGCGAACGCTCCGCCGCCGTTGGGTGGTGTCTTCATCGGCTTCGGCTCGGTCGTTTCGAGTACCCCGGCACTGCCGGCAGGTTGCTCCATATCTTCCATTCTGGCGCGTGGTGTGACGTACTCCCCGCCACCGGGCCCTTCCCGATCGGCGACGATCCACAGCATGGGAGGCTTAAGCTGAATAGGCCCAGGCCCAGGACGCGAACAAGGAGCCAACGCAGCGTGACCACCAAAGGCAGCGTGAGTGCCGCCGTGGAGGCGGCCACCGGCCCCCGCGGTGGTCGAGTCGACGGCCGCAAACGCCGCTGGCAACAGCACAAGATCGACCGGCGCGAGGAACTGGTGGACGGTACCCTCGCCGCCATCCGCAAACGCGGCGGCGATGCCGGGATGGATGAGATCGCCGCCGAGATCGGCGTCTCGAAAACCGTGCTCTACCGCTATTTCTCGGACAAGCAGGACCTGACCCGCGCCACCATGGAGCGGTTCATCGAGACCACGCTGATGCCGCGCATCTACGAGGCCATCAGCGACGACCTCGACGAGTACCAGCTGGTCCGCAACACGCTGGCGGCCTACGTGCACACGGTCGACTCGGACACCGACGTCTACCGGTTCATCATGGGCAACGGCTCGGCCACCGACACCTCCACCCTCGCCGACTTCGAGAAGCTCTTCGCCCAGGTGGTCTCGGCGGTCATCATCGACAAGGCCTTCGACCGCGGCATCCAGACCGAGGGCGCGATGCTGTGGTCCTACGTGCTGGTCGGCGGTGTGCAGCTGGCGACGGACTGGTGGATCTCCAACCGCACCATGTCCAGCGAGGAAATGCTCGACTACCTCACCATGATGGCCTGGAGCGCGATCGAGGGCATGGTCCGCGCGGGCGGCGACCGGCATTACTTCAACGCGCACCCGCACGTGCTGCCGGACCCGGAAAACCGCGAAAACACTGCTAGCTGACGGCTAGCACTCGAGTTCGCAGTGTGGTTAGGCTGAAGCCGGCGGACCACACCACGCGGTATCCGCCGTGTCGGCACCAACGGGGGTGTTGGCTCCCATGGAGGGTCACTGATGGCGAAAGAGCTGCCCACATCCAGGCTTGCGCGGGGGACGAAGCTGGGGATTGCCGTCGCGGGTAATGCCTTGCGCGCCCAGAAGACTCGACGATCCATGCGCGGCCGCTCCGAGGCCGTGCGGGCGCGGATGGCCGAGGAGTCCATGATCCGGGCCACCGAGCAGATGGTCATGGTGCTGGGCACCATGAAGGGCGTGGCCATGAAGCTCGGGCAGATGCTGTCCGTGCTGGATCTGGATCTGGTGCCGCCGGAGCATCGGGAGCGGTTCCAGCGCCGGCTGGCGGTGCTGCGCGACAGCGCGCCCTCGGTGTCGTTCGACGTGATGCGGGCGGTCATCGAGGAGGACTTCGGCAAGCCGCTGGAAGCCGTTTTCGCCGGGTTCGATCCGGAGCCGGTGGCGGCGGCCTCGATCGGGCAGGTCTACAAGGCGACGCTGCACGACGGCCGCGAGGTCGCGGTGAAGGTGCAGTATCCGGGGATCGATGTCGCGGTGCGCGCGGATCTGAAGAACCTGGCCATGTTCCGGCGCATCCTGCAGTCGGCCATGCCGTGGGTGACCCCGGCGGTGCTGGACGAGCTGCGCCTGAACCTGGAGAGCGAACTCGACTACGTCGCGGAAGCGACCACCCAGAAGCAGATTTCGGAGCTGTTCACCGGGCACCCGTTCATCGTGGTGCCGACCACCTACCCGGAACTGTCCACCACCCGGGTGCTGGTGAGCGAGTACTTCGCGGGCCGTGGTTTCGAGGAGATCCGGGAAATGCCCGCGGCGGAACGCAATCGGATCGGCGAGATCATCTACCGCTTCTATGTGGGCTCGCTGTTCACCTTCAACGAGTTCTGCGGCGACCCGCATCCGGGGAATCTGCTGCTGGGCCCGGACGGCCGGGTGGCGTTCCTGGACTTCGGGCTCTTCAACCGGATGGATCCGGAGCACGTGCAGTTCGAGGCCATCTGTATTCGCGCGGCGGCCGAGGAGCGGGCCGAGGATCTGCGCGATCTCATGGTCGAGCGCGGCATCATCGATTCCCCGGAGGAGATCACGCCCGAGGAGTGCCTGGAGTACGTGCTGGCGGCGTGCGAATGGGCGCTGGTGGACGAGGATCTCACCATCACCCCCCAATTGGCCTCGGGCGCTTTCGTACTGGCGGTGGATCCGCGGGCCAGCGAGTTCACCGGGATGAAGCAGCAGAATCTCCCGCCGGAGCACCTGTTCTCGCGGCGGGCCGACTTCCTCACCTTCGGCATGCTGGGGCAGCTGGAGGCGACGGGCAATTGGCATCGCATCGCGCGGGAGTGGCTCTACGGGGACCAGCCGGTCACCGAACTCGGCCGCGCGCATCATGAATGGCTGGCGAGCCGCCCGGCTCCGACGCCGACCACCGGGGGACCGACCAAGAAGACCCGCAAGCGCGCCGCGAAGGCGTGAATACACCCAACTCTCGGCAGCTTTCCGGGGCCTCGCCCCGGACACCCCAGGAACGGAACAGGTGAGGCAAGTGGCCACAAGGGAATTCGACATCGTCCTGTTCGGTGCGACCGGCTTCGTCGGCAAGCTGACCGCGCAGTACCTCGCCGAGGCGGCGCCGGCCGGGGCGCGCATCGCGCTGGCGGGGCGGTCGCCGGAGAAGCTGGCCGCCGTGCGCGCCGAGCTGGGGGCGGCCGCGGCGGAATGGCCGCTGGTGCAGGCGGATTCCACCGACCAGGGCAGCCTGGACGCGCTGGCGGCGCGGACCAGGGTGGTCGTCACCACGGTGGGCCCGTACCTGCGGTACGGGTTGCCGCTGGTGCAGGCGTGCGCCGAGAACGGCACGCACTACGCCGATCTGACCGGCGAGCCGCTGTTCATCCGGGAGTGCATCGACCGCTTCGGCGAGCGGGCCGCCGAGACCGGCGCGAAGATCGTGAATTCCTGTGGCTACGACTCGATTCCGTCCGATCTGAGCGTGTACCAGCTGTACAAGCGCAGTGTCGCGGACAATGCCGGCGAGCTCACCGATGTCACCCTGGTGGCCTGGCTCAAGGGCGGCGCGAGCGGCGGCACCATCGGTTCCGGGCGGGCCATGATGGAGGCCATCGCGGAGGATCCGAGCAAGGCGTCGGTCATATCGCACCCGTATTCGCTCAGCCCCGACAAGGCGATGGAGCCCGACGTCGGCCGCCAGACCGATCAGGCGCTGTCGCGGGCCTCGGCCATCGATCCGAGCCTGGACGGCTGGGTGGCGACCTTCATCATGGGCGCGCACAACACCAAGATCGTGCGCCGCTCCAATGGCCTGCTGGGCTGGCCGTACGGCAAGAACTTCCGCTACCGGGAGGTCATGAGCGCGGGCTCGTCGGCCACCGCGCCGCTGGTCGCGGCGGGTATCGCGGGCGGGATCGTGGCGACCATGGCGGCGGGCGCGGTGCTGTCGCGGGTGGCGGTGGGCCGCAAGCTGATCGACCGGATCGTGCCCAAGCCGGGCACCGGGCCGAGCGAGCAGGCCCGGCGCAGCGGCTGGTTCACCATGCGCACCTTCGCGCACACCACCTCGGGCGCGAAGTACGAGTGCACCTTCGCCGGCAAGGGCGATCCGGGCTATCAGGCCACCTCGGTCATGCTCGGCCAGTCCGGTCTGTGCCTGGCCTTCGACAGGCTGCCGGAGCTGGCGGGCATTCTCACCCCGGCCTCGGCCATGGGTGACGCGCTGACCGAGCGGCTGCGTGCGGCGGACATCAAAATCGAGGTCGCGCCCATCTGACGCACCGCGGCGATCATGCCGGGGTGCTGTATTTCGCGATGAGTTCGCGGTAGCGGTCGAAGGCGGGCTTCGGTGTGTAATCCGAACGCAGGAGCCCGAATTCGAGGTTCATATCGCCCTGGTCACTGTGGGAGTCGCGCAGGCCGAAGTGCTCGTAGGTGGTGATGCCGAGTTCGCCGGCCAGGCCGTCGACGAGCCGCACCACGGTCTCGAGCACTTCGGCCTGACGCTCGTAGGACCGGTCCGGGCCGGTGGCCCAGCCGTTTTCGGTGATGTGAATGGGCGTGGCGTCGGGAATGCCGGCGGCCGCGAGGCTTTCGCGGCGGAAGGCGGTCACGACCGCCGTGATGGCGTCCTCCAGTCCCGCGGCCGGGATGGGGCGGAAGACGTCGGGGAAGAAGTCCAGGCCGACGTAGTCGAGGGCCTCGGTGAATTCTCGGCCGCCCCGGCGGCCCAGATCGGTCCAGAATTCCTGTGCCGGATCGAAGATCGGCGTCGAGTTGCAGCCGATGCGAACCGCGAGGCCGAGGCGGTCCACCTCCGCGCGGGCGGCGTGCACGCCCTCGATGATGGCCCGCCGGACCTGTGGGTGGCCGCCATTGCCACCGGGGCCGTCGTGGTTGGGTTCCTCGGCGATCTGCAACGAGGTGAGCACGGGTCCGTGCTCGCGAATCTGCTTGCGCAGGAAGGCGAGCCAGCCGGTGAGATCGTCTCCCGGCTCGTGGAAGCACACCACCAGATCGAGCTTCCGGCGGGCCGCGGCGTACTGCCAGGGCTGGGGTGGGGCTTCCTGGAAGCCGCCGCGCGCGTCGCTGTAGAGGACGTAGCCGCGCACCACGAATGGGTGGTCGCCGTGCAGTTCGTCGAGGGCGGCCGCGATGCGGTCGGCCCGTTCCGGTGGGCCGGGAGTGACATTGCCGAACTGGTCGCCGGCGAGTCCGCCCGGGTAGATACCGAATCTGAGCGTCATGCTCCAACCGTAGCTCAAATTTTGGTGTCACACCATTTTTAGTGTCACACCTATACTGCTCGAACGACAGGAAGGAGAGGTCGTTGGCACTGCGCGAGGAGAAGAAGCGCGCCACCCGGACCGCGTTGGCCGATACCGCCATGGCGTTGTTCGTGGCGAAGGGCTTCGACAAGGTGACCGTCGCCGAGGTCGCGCGCGCCGCGAACGTCTCGGTCAATACCGCGTTCAACTACTTCCCGACCAAGGAGGACCTGTTCTTCGACCGTCAGGACGAGGTCGCGGACCGGCTCGCGGCCGCGGTCCGTGACCGCGAGCCGGGCGAATCGGCGGCCGCGGCCGTGCGACGCGCCTTCCTCGACCGGGTGCGCCGGGACGACCCCACCCTCGGCCTCTCTCCCGGCGCCACCACCTTCTGGCGCATGATCGACGAAAGCCCTGCCCTGCAGGCGCGATTGCGCCGAATCGGCGAGCAGACCGAGGCGGCGCTGGCCGTGGCGCTCGCGGCGGCCACCGGTGCGAGCCCGGACGACTCCACGCCGAGACTCGCCGCGGCCGCCCTCGCGGGACTGGATCGCGCCCTGCACGCGGAGATCCGCCGGGCCACGCTGGCGGGCACGGACCCGGAGACGGTGCGCGCCAGCGTGATCCGGGCCGCGACCGACGGATTCGACACGGCGGTAGCCGGACTCGGCGACTACGGGCGGTGACCGCGACGGCCGTCAGGCGGGTGTGCGCTCGATCAATGCGGTGAGCGCGGCGCGCAGGTCGGGGCGGGCCGCGTCGGAATACAGTTCGGCCAGCGCGATCTCGGCGACCATGGCGATGACCAGGTGCGCCACCGCGGGTGGGTCCGCCCAGCCCAGCTGTTCGATATCGGGCGCGATCATCGCGGCGACCAGCTGATTGCGGGCGGTCACCTCATCGAGCAGATCGGCCTCGGTGCGGGACTGAGCGAGAAAGGCTTTGGTGCCCCGGGTGGCCAGGCAGGCATCGAGGTAGGCGGTGAGGCCGGCGCGGAGTCGCTCGCGGCCGGGCGCGATGTCGCCGACGGCGGCGAGAACGAGACCGATCAGCTCGTCGTGATACCGGCGGTGCAGGGCGACGACATAGCTGCGCCGGTCCGGAAAGTGGTGGTAGAAGGTGCCTTTCGCCATGCCGGCGGCCTGGACCACGGCATTGACCGACAGTCCGGCCAGGCCCGTGCGCGCGGCGACCTCCGCCCCGGCGTCGAGCAGGGCGTTGCGGCCCGGTTCCGCGGGTCGGGGCATGGCCGGAATCCTCTCCTGCGCGGTCTCTTCCCCCTGAGGGTACACAGCGGCTAGCCTATGACCGACCGGTCGGTCATGCGCGGCGCGTAGGGGGCATCGCGAGGCCGACCGGCACGAATCTCCGGGAGTACCCATGCGATCGGCCACCCGCTGCCTCACCGCCGCCTTCCTGTTCGCCGCCGCGCTCGCCGGACGCCCGGCCGCGGCCGACGAGCCGGATCCGTCCTACAGCTACTTCGGCGGGCTCGCGGCCGAGCTGACCGCGCCCGGGCAGGCGCCGCCCGGAGCGAACGACTGGTCCTGCAAACCCGCTGCCGCGCACCCGAATCCGGTGGTGCTGCTGCACGGGCTGTCCAATGACACCGTCACCTGGAACACCCTGTCCGCGGTCCTCGCGAACGCCGGCTACTGCGTGTTCACCACGACCTACGGCACCGGCGCGCTCGGCCCGGTGCTGGGCGCCATCACGCCGGTCGAGACCAGCGCTCGGCAGATCTCCGACTTCATCGACCGGGTGCGCGCCGAAACGGGCTCGGACAAGGTCGATCTCGTCGGCCACTCGATGGGCGGCGCGGTGCCGTTCTACGCCCTGAACCACCTCGGCGCCATCCCGAAGATCGACCGCTACGTGGCGCTGGCCGCGCCGCTGCACGGTTCCACGGTCAGCGGCCTCGCGAACCTGCAGCCGCTGCTCGAATCCACCGCGCCCGGAACGGAACTGGCCGCGCAGTGCGGGCCGTGCCAGCTCTCACCCGGCTCGAAGGTCGCCATCGATCTGAACGCGGACCCGGCCCTCGCACCGGACATCCGGTTCACCACCGTGGTCTCCCGCTACGACGAGATCGCCACCCCCTGGACCACCGGTCTGCTGGACGGACCCAATGTCGACGACGTGGTGCTGCAGGACTTCTGCCCGGACGACTACACCGAGCACTTCGAGCTGCCCGCGGATCCGGTCACGGTGCGCGTGGTCCTCAATGCCCTCGACCCCGCGCACGCCACACCCGTCTCCTGCACGGTCGTCCTGCCTTTCGCGGGACCGCTGGGTCGATAGCAATCCATCATTCGAGTGCGGTAGGTCACAGATTGTGCTCACCGGTGACAGGCAGCACCCGCAGAATCTCTCCGGTAGGGTCGCGGACGGGACGGAGGTGGTACCCAAGGAAGGGGGGTCGGCCACGTGAAATGGATCCTGACCCCGGACGAGTTCGCGATGATCTGGACCCGCGAAACCGATCTGGAACGCCGTCCCTATCCGCTCGACACGAACCCGGCCACACCTGAGAATCCCGGCGGCGCTTCGCGATTCGGGCCGCTACCGCTGGGCGGGTCGCCGGCGCGCTTCCTGCGCCGCACCGATCCCGATCTGGCCGCGGCGCTGGCCCTGTGCGCGCGCACCGACACCACGACCGTCACCCTGTACGGCGAGCGCACCGCCGGCCCGGAGGCCCGGCGCATCCTCGCCTTCGCGGCGGTGGCGCAGCAGCGGGCGGGCATCCTGGTCTCGCTGCCGGACACGGTGACGGTATCGCTGTGTCCCGCCGACCAATTGGGGCGGGAACTGGTGGAGGTCATCGGGTCGGCGCCGCCGGGCCGGCTGGAGCCGCTGCGCGAACCGCAGCAGGCGGTGCTGTATCCCGACGCCGACGCCGACGCCGACGGCACCGGCGCGGAGGCCGACCGTTTCCGCCGCAAACTGCGGGACCCGGTGGACGGGCGTGGATTCATCACCGTCACGGTCGAACCCGCGAATCCGCTGTCGCCACCGACCCGGCATCGCACCTGGCTGGATTTCTCCGGCGACGGCCGCTATCTGCTGACCACGGCCGCCGACCTGAGCCTCACCCCGGTGACCGATGACGAACTGGCGGCGCAGCTGGTCCGGCTGGCCCGCGTCTGAAAGCCCGGCGCCCAACGGGTTCGGCCCGGTTACCTGCGGGAAACTGCGACGCGTGCTACGCATGAGGAATGGCGAAGGCGACATCCTGGTCGAAACCGGTCACCCAGGCGCTACGAGCCGATGGCGTCAAAGTGATCGATCTGAACACATCCGCGACTCCGGGGTTCGAAGGCGACAAGCGCGCCGGCGAACTGCTGCTCGAGGAACGCCGCGCCGTGCTGTCGGATCTGCAGGAAAAGCTCTACGCCAACGGACGGTCCGGTGACACCCGCAGCGTGCTGCTGGTACTGCAGGGCATGGACACCGCGGGGAAGGGCGGCATCGTCCGGCACGTGATCGGTTCGGTGGATCCACAGGGCGTGGACCACGCGGCCTTCGGGGTGCCGACGCCGGAGGAGCAGAAGCACCACTACCTGTGGCGCATTCGCAAGAAGCTGCCGCGCAGCGGCCAGATCGGCGTGTTCGACCGCTCGCACTACGAGGACGTGCTGGTGGTGCGGGTGCACGAGCTGGTCGCGCCGGAGGTGTAGGGCAAGCGCTACGACGAGATCAACAAGTTCGAGCGCAAGCTGGTGGACGACGGCACGAGCATCGTGAAGGTGGCCATGTTCGTCTCACTGGACGAGCAGAAGAAGCGGCTGATGCAGCGGCTGGACCGGGCCGACAAGTACTGGAAGTTCAACCCGGGCGACATCGACGAGCGCGCCTACTGGCCGCAGTATCAAGAGGCGTACCAGGCGGTTCTGGATCGCACCAATACCGACTACGCGCCCTGGTACGTCCTGCCCTGCGATGCCAAGTGGTACGCCCGGCTGGCCGTCACCGAACTGCTCATCGACGCCCTGCAGGGTCTCAAGCTGGACTGGCCGCCCGCGACCTTCGATATCGCCGAACAAAAAAAGCGCCTCGGCCAGGAGTGATATACGCCCTACAGGGTGAATTTCCGTCGTCAGGCACCGGAAACGGCTCGTCGCCGGGTGCCGCGCGCGACTCGGCACCCGGACATGCAGCTTTCTCTCAGGTTCTCGGGTGAAGATGGGCGCGCACGTGTCGTGACAACGGAAGGCGTGGTGAGCGCACAGGTGAGCACTAAACCGGGTGACCGTAACAATCCGCTCGCGCAGGCGGCGCGGGCCGATCGCAACCGCAAGATCTTCATCCAGGTCGCCGTGGCCGCGGTCCTGATCGGTCTGGTGGCCGCCATCGGCATCGGCCTGGCGATGCGCAAGCACGACGACAACAAGGGCGCCGCGAGCCCCTCGGCCACCTTCGCCCCGGCCCTCACCCACGACCCGAGCACGGGCGCGATCCCGCCGAACGTCACCCCGGGCGGCGCCATCCGCATCGGCAATCCGGATGCCAAGGCGAAGGTCCAGATCGTCGCCGACCTGCAGTGCCCGGCCTGCAAGATGTTCGAGGGTTACAACTCCGACGCGCTGGCCAAGGCAGTCCAGAACGGTTCCGCCACCATCGATTACAACATCATCTCCTTCCTGGACCGGGCCTCCAACGGCAACCAGTACTCGACCCGCGCGGCCAATGCCGCCTACGTGGTCGCGGCCTCGGACCCGTCGAAGTTCCAGGCGTGGCTGGGCACGATGTTCAGCAAGCAGCCGCCGGAGAACGGCAACGGCATGACCGATGACCAGATCGTCCAGATCGCCGTCGACGCCGGGTACACCGATCCGCAGGTGGCGCAGGACATTCGCGACGGCAAGTACATCCAGTTCGTGAAGGACGAGACCAAGGCCGTCTTCGCCACCGGACTGCAGTCCACCCCGACCGTGTACGTGAACGGCACCCAGGTGCAGGACGCCAAGACGCTCATGAGCCCTGGCGGCATGACCTCGGCGATCGAGAACGCGGGTAAGTGATGATCGCGGCGGGTCCCCGTTCGGCCTGGCCGCTGCTGCTGGGTGCGTTGATCGGCTGGGCGGCGTCGGCGACGCTGCTGGTCGAGAAGTTCAAGTTGCTGACCGAGCCCGGCTACAAGCCGATCTGCTCCATCGACCAGACCCTCTCGTGCTCGACGGTGATGGAGTCGCCGACGGCGTCGATGTTCGGATTCCCCAATCCGATCATCGGTGTGGTGGGCTTCTCGGTGGCCGTCACCATCGGCGTGCTGGCGGTGTGCGGAATCTCCATGCCGCGCTGGTTCCTCGGCTCGCTGTGGTTCGGCCTGCTGCTCGGCGTGGGCGCCATCTGCTACCTGGTGTGGGACGCGGTGTTCGAGATCCGCGCGCTGTGCCCGTGGTGCATGGTGGTGTGGACGGTGACGCCGGCGCTGCTGGCCATCGTGACCTACATGCTGTGGGGCCGCTCACGGGGGCTGCTGCAAATTCTGGTGGAGTGGCGGTGGACGCTGGTCGCCGTCTTCTACGCGGTGGTCATACTGATCGTGTACATCCAGTTCCAGTCGTACTGGAACAGCAAGTTCTAGTTGGGCGGGCCGACGGTGAGCGTGACGCTCACCGTCCGGTGCCCGCCGGTCGGGTCGCTGACCTCGAGCCGCACCACATCGTCCGGTTTATGGGCGTTGAGTGCGGCTTTCAGCATTTGTGAGCTGGTGATGCTGCGGTCGTCGAGGGCGGTGATGACCTCGCCGTCGGTGAGTCCGGCCGCGTAGGCGGGCAGTCCGTAGATGGACACGTCGATGCGCGCGCCCGGTTGCGCGTCGGAGGTGAGGATGCCCAGGGTGGCGGTGGGGCCGATGTGCACGGTGTCGGTCGGTGTCCCGGAGCGGATCTGGCGGACCACGTTCATGGCGGTGTCGATGGGAACGGCATAACCGTTGGGGCCCTTGCCCATTGCCTTCTGCATATCGCCGGAGGCGGCGGTGATGACGCCGATCACCGAGCCGTACCGGTCCACCAGTGCACCGCCGGACTGCCCGGCGGCCACCGCGGCCGCGACCTCGATCATGCCGTGCAGCGATTTCCGCGACAGGTCCGCGGCATTGCGGGCCACGATGGCCGAATCCAGATTGGTGATCGGACCGCCCACCACGGTCGGCGAGCCGGTGCCGCCCGCGTTGCCGATGGCCAGCACCTCGTCGCCCAGATGCAGCGGGGCGGAATTGCCGATGTGGGCGACCGGGAGCCCGCCGGCGCCGTTCAGATCCAGCACGGCGATATCGGCGCCGGAGTCGTAACCGGCGACGGTGGCGGTGTAGGTCGCGCCGGTGCCGACATCCGAAACCGTCACGGTGTCAGCGCCTTTGATGACGTGATGGCTGGTGAGCACCTCCCCCTCGGCGGTCAGCACGATGCCGGAGCCGGCCGCGCCGAGACCGTAGGGGCGGATGGCCGCGTTGATGTTCACCAGGGCCGGTTCGGCCGCCCGCGAGATCAGGTCGACTTCCAGGGGCGGCAGTGACGGACCGGCCAGTCCGGCGGTGGCGGCGTCGTCGCGGAACGGCCAGCGCGGCAGTTCGCCGCGGTAGCCGAGGAAGCCGGTGATGCCGAGGATGGCGACGATGAACAGCACGAAGGTGCGCCGGCCGCGGCCGGGCCGCCGACCCCGGGCCGGGTAGGGGCCGGTAGCGCCGCCCGCCGGATATCTTCCGCGCGTGTCGCTGTCCACGGACCCTCCCGATTGCGGTTCGCCCGCCGGCTCGAGCATGTCTGTCTTACTGGTGTACCAGTATTTCAATAGCTCAGTGCCGCAACAGCCAACATGAGCAGCACCCCGGCCAGTGTGCACAGCAGCGGTCCTCGGGCGGGTTTGCCCGCATGTGCCTCGGGCAGGATATCGGCCGTGGCGAGATAGAGCAGGAAGCCCGCGAAATAACCGAGATACAGGCCGACCCATTCCGAGGGGACCCGCACCAGCGTGCCGATGATCGCGCCGACCACCGGGGCGACGGCGTCCAGGCTCAGCATGATCAGGCCGCGTTTGCGGGCATTGCCGTAGAGCGTGGTCAGGGTGAAGGTGTTGAATCCGTCGGCGAAGTCGTGGCAGATGACCGCGATGGCCACCGCCACGCCGATCGCCGCGCTGGCCTGGAAGCCGAAGCCGATGCTCAATCCGTCGAGCATGGAGTGGAACACCAGGCCCGCGCCCGCGAACAGGCCCAGCGACGAGAAGTCGTGATTGTGCTGGTGCGCGACGAATTCGTCCTCGTACCCGGTGTGCAGGGCCATCGAGCGCTCGATCACGTGCACGGTGAAGAAGCCGACCACCGCGGCCAGCAGCGGCACCGGGACGCCGAGCATGATGCGGTCGTCCTGTTCCAGCGCCTCGGGCATCAGGTCGAAGGCCACCACACCCAGCATCACGCCCGCGGCCAGGCCGAGCACCAGGCGCTTGCGGTCTCCGATGCGCACCGCCACCAGCCCGCCGATCAGGGTGGCGCACAGGGACAGCAGGGAGAGCAGAACGGCCATTCCGCCAGCATGACGACCGATTGCGCCCGGATTGCCACGCCGCGCCGCACGTGAGAAATCGAACGATCGGTTGGTCATTGCGGGCATGCGGGAGTAGGCATGACTTCATGAGCACTGCTACCGCCTACGCCGTGTCCGCTCCGGACGGG
Source organism: Nocardia niigatensis NBRC 100131 (assembly GCF_000308655.1). Classification (GTDB taxonomy): domain Bacteria; phylum Actinomycetota; class Actinomycetes; order Mycobacteriales; family Mycobacteriaceae; genus Nocardia; species Nocardia niigatensis. The sequence continues at coordinate 122,692 of NZ_BAGC01000061.1, forward strand.
GCCTTCGAGAAGATCGCCATCGAGCGCCGCGAACTCGGCCCGCACGACGTGCTGATCGATGTCAAGTACGCGGGTATCTGCCACTCCGACATCCACACCGCCCGCAACGAGTGGCGCGGCACCGCCTACCCGTGCGTGCCCGGGCACGAGATCGCCGGCGTCGTGTCCGCCGTCGGCTCCGACGTGACCCGGCACCGGGTCGGCGATCGGGTCGGCGTGGGCTGCCTGGTCGGCTCCTGCGGCAAGTGCGAACCCTGCCTGGCCGGGGAACAGCAGTACTGCACCAACGGCGCGGTCTGGACCTACAACTCCGCGGTGCCCGAGGAGGTGCAGGCGGGCGGGCGCACGCTCGGCGGCTACGCCACGCAGATCGTGGTGACCGAGAGCTTCGTGCTGTCCATTCCGGAGGGCATCGGGCTGGATGTGGCCGCGCCGCTGCTGTGCGCCGGCATCACCCTGTTCTCGCCGCTGCGGCACTGGCACGCCGGGCCGGGCAAGCGGGTGGCCATCATCGGCATGGGCGGGCTCGGGCACATCGGCGTGAAGATCGCCGCGGCCATGGGCGCGGAGGTCACCGTGCTCAGCCACTCGCTGTCCAAGCAGGAGGACGGCCGCCGCTTCGGCGCGCACCACTACTACGCGACCGGTGACCGCGACACCTTCAAGAAGTTGCGCGGCTCCTTCGACCTCATCATCAACACCGTCTCCGCCGACCTGCCGATCGAGGACTACCTCAAACTGCTGCGGCTCGACGGCAGCCTGGTAGCGCTCGGCCTGCCCGAAAAGCCGTACAGCGTCCGGGCTTCCGCGCTGGCGGGCTTCCGCCGCTCGCTGTCCGGCTCGATGATCGGCGGCATTCCGCAGACCCAGGAGATGCTGGACTTCTGCGCCGAGCACGGCATCGGCGCGGAGATCGAGGTGATCTCCGCCGACCGCATCGACGAGGCCTACGAGCGCGTGGTTGCCTCCGACGTGCGCTACCGCTTCGTCATCGACACCGCCACCATGTGACGCGCACCGCTCCCGGATGCCGGATTCCGGTGTCCGGGAACGGATTCCGCTACTGCCCCGACCGCGCGCTACTGCCCCGACTGCTCACGTAGGGCCTGCTTGGCGGCGTCCTGCACCTTGTCGACCGCGCCGGCGAACTTGCCGTCGGTCTGCTGGTCCACCATATCGCCGGCCTTGTCGATCAGCGGCTCGAGCTTGTCGGCGTGCTGGCCCGCCAGCTCCGCCGCCTTGCCCGCCGCGTCCTTCAAGTGGTCGAACATGCCCACGGTCCACACTCCTGTCTCGAATCAACGTCCAGGACAGGCTATCTCCGCGCCGCGCGCGGGACCGGCGCAGCTCAGTTCGCGGGCGGCGGGCTGAAGACGCCGAAACGGTTGCCCGAGGTGTCGAGCAACTCGGCGAAGACCAGGCCGTTCTTGGCGGTCACCGGCTGCAGGAACACCTTGCCGCCTTCCTGCTCGGCCGCGGCCAGCACCGCGGGCACGTTCTCGACCAGCACGTAGAAGATGGCGTGGTTGCCGGTGGCGTCGTCCAGATGCGCGATGCCGCCCGCGGGCATCTCATTGCCCGGGTAGGTGACGATGTCGTATTTCCCGTCCTCGTCCGGGTCCTCGGCGAAGTTCCAGCCGAACAGTTCCCTGTAGAAGGCCTTCACCTGATCGGGCTGATTGCTGCCGACCTGGAACCAGGCGACGGTGTTGAACGGCGGAGTGGTCATCTCTGTCTCCCCAGAGGTCATGGTGGATTTCCTTGCCCCATCACGATCTCCAGGCCCAGCGACAACCCCCTGTCGGTGTTTCCGCACTATTTGTCGGTGTTTTCGCCGGACCTCCTAGAC
>NZ_BAGC01000060.1 GCF_000308655.1 Nocardia niigatensis NBRC 100131
GGCGCAGGTGCCCTGGTTCGAACGCTCGAACTTGCGCAGACGATACGAACGACGGGTGCCGTCGTCATGCATGACGGTGATGAAGTCGGCCGAAACCTCTTCCACCACACCGGCTTTCTCGTTCAGCACCACATCGCCGGAATCGATGGCCGCCCGCTTTTCCATACCGGTGCCGACCAGCGGCGCCTCCGAGCGGATCAGCGGCACCGACTGCTTCTGCATGTTCGCGCCCATCAGCGCGCGGTTGGCGTCGTCGTGCTCGAGGAACGGAATCATGGCGGTCGCGACCGACACCATCTGGCGCGGCGAGACATCCATGTAGTCGATGTCCTTGGCCGGGACGTATTCCATTTCCTCGTTACCGTGGCGGGCGAGGACGCGCTCCTCGAGGAAGTTGCCGTCCGCGTCGACCGGCGAGTTCGCCTGGGCGCGGATGTGGCGGTCCTCCTCGTCGGCGGTGAGGTACTTGACCTCATCGGTGACGCGGCCGTCGACGACCTTGCGGTACGGAGTCTCGATGAAACCGAACGGGTTGACCCGCGCGTAGACCGAGAGCGAGCCGATCAGGCCGATGTTCGGGCCTTCCGGGGTCTCGATCGGGCACATGCGGCCGTAGTGCGACGGGTGGACGTCACGGACTTCCAGGCCGGCGCGCTCACGGGACAGACCACCCGGGCCCAGCGCCGACAGACGACGCTTGTGGGTCAGACCCGACAGCGGGTTGTTCTGGTCCATGAACTGCGACAGCTGCGAGGTGCCGAAGAACTCCTTGATCGCCGCCACGACGGGACGGATGTTGATCAGGGTCTGCGGGGTGATGGCCTCGACGTCCTGGGTGGTCATGCGCTCACGCACGACGCGCTCCATGCGCGACAGACCCACGCGGATCTGGTTCTGGATCAGCTCGCCAACCGTCCGCAGACGACGGTTGCCGAAGTGGTCGATGTCGTCGACGTCGACCGGGACCTCGGCGCCGCCGGGTGCGGTCATCAGACGATCGCCCTGGTGCAGGCGGACCAGGTACTCGATCGTCGCGACGATGTCTTCCTTGGTCAGCGTCGAACCGGTGACCGGCTTGTCCAGGTTCAGGCCGAGCTTCTTGTTGATCTTGTAGCGACCGACGCGGGCCAGGTCGTAGCGCTTCTCCTTGAAGAACAGGTTCTCCAGCAGGGTCTGCGCGGACTCCTTGGTCGGCGGCTCGCCCGGGCGCAGCTTGCGGTAGATGTCCAGCAGCGCCTCGTCCTGACCCGGGGTGGAGTCCTTCTCGAGGGTGGACATCATGATCTCGGAGAAGCCGAAGCGTTCGGTGATCTCCTCGGCCGTCAGGCCCAGCGCCTTCAGCAGCACGGTGACCGGCTGACGACGCTTGCGGTCGATGCGGACGCCGACGGTGTCGCGCTTGTCCACGTCGAACTCCAGCCACGCGCCGCGCGACGGGATGACACGCACGGAGTGCAGCGTCTTCTCGGTGGACTTGTCGATCGACTCGTCGAAGTACACACCCGGGGAACGGACCAGCTGCGACACGACGACGCGCTCGGTGCCGTTGATGATGAACGTGCCCTTGTCGGTCATCATCGGGAAGTCACCCATGAAGACCGTCTGAGACTTGATCTCACCGGTGTTGTTGTTGATGAACTCCGCGGTCACGAAGAGTGGCGCCGCGTAGGTCATGTCCTTGTCCTTGCACTCCTCGATGGAGGCCTTGACCTCTTCGAAGCGCGGATCGGAGAAGGACAGCGACATGGAGCCGGAGAAGTCCTCGATCGGAGACAGCTCCTCGAGCACCTCCTCGAGGCCCCCGACGGGGTTCGTGACGTCGCCGCGCGCGATGGCACGCTCACGCCAGTCTGCTGAACCGACCAGCCAGGCGAACGATTCGGTTTGTAGATCGAGAAGTCCGGGAACCTCCAGGGGTTCACGAATCTTCGCGAAAGACACCCGCTTCGGGGCTCCGGGGATACCGGCCTTGGTCTGGGTGGAGACTGCCAAGATGCGTCCTTCCAGCACCTCACGCGCGTCGCGTGGTGGTCCGCGACCGTCGCTTGTCTGCTACGAATTCCGCTGGTTACGACCCGAACGAAACCCGAACAGCAAACAGCGGAAGTAACACCGGAAGGTGGAACTTTCGTGATGCGATCGAGGTATGGACAGGAGGCAGCCAGCGCAACGTCCAAAACTACACCCAAACCTACGGGGGTGTCAAAGTACCACCCGTGGCGATCCGTGGGCGGCAACTTCGCCCCGGTGTGTCCGTGTCGATATCCCGGCGATCAGAACGCCGATACCGCCACAGCCGAGTGACGGTCTCCACACGGTTTTCCGGCCGGGCCGCAGAGTCCGCTGGCTGCGTTCACAAGGCCCTCGCCGGCGTCCTGTCCCCTGTGACAGCCGCCGCTGTTGTGAATAGCGTGACGGGTCGGACGAAACTCGTCAAGTGGCGGTCCGAGTTGACAAATCGCGAGATCGCCTGTCCCGCTACAAGATCACCTTCCGACGTCGCGCGATGCCGGAAAGACACCGGCATGCAGCGCCCCGCGGGCGTGTCCTTGCCGATGATCCCGGCCATCGCCGCCGCTTTCCCCGCCGGCGCCACGCTTACTTGTCGGTGATGTCGGCGGCGAGCCAGTGCCCGCCGACCTTCTGCATGCGCAGCACGATCGGACCCGAGGCGAGGGGCTCGGGCTTGCCGTCCTTGACCGCCGAGATGTTCAGGTTGACCAGTAGCTCGGCGCGATCGCCGGTGAGAAGCGTCACGCCGATCGGGTCGGTTTTGACGTCGGTGTCGGTCTGGGTCTGCTTGATGGTCTCGACCGTGGTGTCGACGTACTTGGCGAAGTCCTTCTGCATCTTCTCGGTGAGCACCGAGTTGACCGAGGCCTTCCACTTGTCGATGTCGGCGGCCTTGTAGCCGTAGAGCGTGGTCAGCGCGTGGTCGCCGGCGGCCTTCACCTCGTCGGTGGCCTTGTTGTCGACGAAGGCGAGATTGCCCGAATCCGAATCCGGCTTGCTCACCCAGTGATTCACGGCACCGGTGATCGCGAAGGCCAGCAGCAGCGCCGAGAGCACGCCGCACACGGTGGCGACACCCCAGTTATGCCAAAACCCGCCCTGACCGGTCGGCTTGGAATACTGTTGCGGGGCACTGTTTTTGGACAGACCCGGACCGCGCGGCGGGGTGGTGCGCGACGCGGTCCGATCCGCGCGCCCGGAGGTGGACCGGGCGCTCGCAATGGTCTTCCGCTCGGCGCCGGACTGCACGTCGGCGGCGGTGGTGCGCGACGCGGTACCGCGCTGGGCGGCCGGGCGGCGCGGGGTGACGCGGTTGACGGGTCGTTTCCGGTTGGCCATGGTCACTCCCTCCTAGTTGCCCGGCTTGGGGGTGGGCTGGGTCGAAGTCTGCTGCTGGGGCGCGTTCTGCTGCGGCGTGGCCGTGCCCAGGGGCACCGGCTCGCCGAGGTTCTGCGCCTTCTCGGCCTTCCAGGTGCTGCCGACCTTGACCATGTCGAGGGTCCACAGCTGGCGGAAGGTGGCGGGCTGGCCGCCGGGCCAGCTCCGGGTGATCTTCAGGACCGCGAAGGCGGACGCGTGGTCGCGTTCGCTGTTGAGCGCGGTGAGCGTGATGCCCTCGACGGCCGCGTCGATGCGGGTCTTGGAGTCCTGGGCGGTCTGCTTGAGCTGATCCTGCCCGTCCTCCTGCTGCTTGAGCAGCTCGCCGGTCATGGATGACCGGATGTTCGCCAGCGACCCGTCGATGTCGTCCGGATTGATGGACATGAGGTTGACCGCGGCCTGGCGGGCGTCGGTCAGGGCGGCGTCGCGGGCGTCGGCCCGGGAGCTGTCCTTGGCGTCGCCGAACCAGAGGACGCCGATCACCGCGGCCGCGATGATCGATACCACCAGCAGCGCGGCCGCGCCGATGGTGACGAGCCGGCGCGGATCGGAACCGGCGGCGGGCGCGGACGGTAGCTCGTCGGCCTGCGCGGCGACCTGCTCAGCGGGCTGGTCACCGACCTGCTCGGTGGGCTCAGCGGGCGCTTCGGCCGACTCGGCGGGCTTGTCGAGCACGACGGTGGGCTCGGCGGCGGATTCGACAGTGTCCGGCGCGGCGTCCACCGAGGACGCGTCCGGGGTTGTTTCGGGAACCGGCGGGTTTGCCGGCTTCTCGAGGTTCGCCCCCGATTCGCTGTCCTTGTGCTGACTCACGCCGCCACCATACTTTCCTCTCTTCGCGCCCTAGCTGGGACTGTGTGCCACATCGCTGCCCGGATGCCCGGACCGCGCCGTCAGTGCTTGGGCGTGACGCCCATGAGCGTGGCCAGCTGAGTGGCCACGGGGTTCAGGTTGAGCTTGTCCGGGTCGTACTTCGGCTTGTCGTCCCAGGGCTGCGCGACGCTGGGGTCGGCCAGCTCCGCGCGATCGGCGCCGCGGACGCCGGTCTCGCTGCCCTGCGGCGCGGCGCACCGGGCCTGCGTGTTGAACGGGAAGTCGTCGCGGGAGTCGTCGAAGTTGGGGTTCTGGGCCTTCATCTGGTCCAGAATCCGTTGCGTGCCTTCGTATCCCAGCGTGCAGGCGGGCGGGTTGTTGGTCTCCAGCACCAGGCCGAAGTGGGTGGTGCCGTCACCGGGTGCGGTGGACGAGCCGCCCAGCGGCAGCAGTGGCAGCATCTGCAGCACCGGGCCGAGGGCGTAGAACTTCGGCGAGATGGCCAGCAGCAGCGTGCGCAGGTTGGTGAGGTCCGTGGTCAGTGCCGGGCCGCTCTCCTGCAGCAGGCGCTGGATCGCGGAGCCCGCGTCGGTGCCGGTGCCGATGAGGCGGCGGATGTCCGGGTCGTTGGACTTCAGCTGCGCGGTGAGCCGGTCCAGGCCGTCGCTGAACTGCCGGATCGACGGGGACTGCTCGGCCTGGGTGCCGAGCACGGTGTTGGCCGAGCGGATCAGCGCCAGAGTCTGCTTCAGGTTGTCGCCGCTGGCGGTGGCGGTGAACTTGTTGAGCGAGTCGACCAGGATCTTGAGGTCGTCGCCCTTGCCGTCGAAGGCCTTGCCCAGCTCGGTGATGGTGGTGGACAACGCCTTCAGGTCGGTGGTGCTCGCGAAGGTGTCGACGCTGGAGAGCAGTTCCTCGACGTGGACGGGCAGCTGCGCCCCGACGATGACCGAGCCGTCCTTCAGGAACGGCCCGCCGTCGCTGGTGGGCTGCAGGTCCACGTACTGCTCACCGATGGCGGAGCGGTCGGCGACCACCGCCTTGGCATTGGCGGGGACCTTGGGCTTGCCGGAATTCATCTCCAGGGTGATGAGCACGCCGTCGGGGGTGACGTCGAGGTCGCCGACCCGGCCCACGGGGACACCGCGGTAGGTGACCTCCGCGCCCTTGGACAGGTTGCCGGTCTCGGCGGCCTGCACCTTCACCTTGTACAGCCCGAAGCCGAGCATGTTGTCCAGTCGCACGTACTTGGCGCCGACGAACACGACGCCGAGCACGGCGATGATCGCGAAGGCGATCAGCTGATTTCGCACCAGACGAGTCATCGCGGACCACCCACTCCCAGCTGCTCGAGGATCGATCCGATCGGATCGGTCGGTCCCGGACCCATCGGCTTGGCCACCGTGTTCGGCAGCGGCAGCAGCGAGACCGTCGGCCAGCCGCCGCGCGGCCCGTTGCCGTTGTAGTACGGGTTGGTCGGGTCCACGTTGACCTGGCGGCCCGCGGGCGGCAGGTACTGCGGATCCTGTTTGCCCACACCGAGATTCGACAGCAGGGTGCCGATCTGCAGGTCCACCGACAGCCAGGTGTTGACCTGCCCGCCGAACGACGACTTGATGGCCTCGTCGGGGAACGGGTAGGTCGGGATGAGCGGGAACGCGGTCACCAGGTCACCCGCCGACGAGCCCAGCGCCTGCAGCGTGGGCCGCAGCGAGGACAGGTCGGTGATCAGGTTGTCCTTGGACTTGTTGAGCACGTCGAATCCGGCCTGGCCCACCCGATCCAGCTGGCCGAGCAGCTGGATCAGCTGCGGCCGTTGCTCGTTGAGGATCTTGATGCCGCCGGGCAGCTCGTCGAGGATCTTGGAGATCTGCGTGGTCTGCTGTCCCACCCGGCTGGTCAGCGTGTCGAGGCTGTCGAGCGCGCGGGTGATGTTGTCGACCTGATCGTCGAGGCCCTTGATCAGGGTGTTGGCCTGGGTCAGCAGATCCCGGACCTTGCCCTCGCGGCCGCCCAGGGTCTTGTTGAGCTCCACCACGATCGGCTGCAGCTGCGCCACGCCGCCACCGTTGAGCAGCAGCGACAGCGCGCCCAGCACCTGCTCCACCTCGGTGGCGGTGCGGGTGTTCTCGACCGGGATCCGAGCGCCGTCCTTCAACCGCGCGGAATCGGGATCCTTTGCGGGAGCGGACAGTTCGATGTACTTCTCACCCAGCAGGTTGGTCTGCTTGACCTCGGCGTGGGCATTGGCGGGCAGGTTCACGCTGTCGTTGACGAGCACCTGCACGCTGGCTTCCCAGGCGTTGTCGGGGGCGATGCGGATCTTGTCGACGCGGCCCACGGCCACGCCGTCCACCTTCACCGACGACTGCGGGACCAGGTCCAGCACGTCGGAGAAGCGGATGTCGAGGTGCAGCGGATGCTTGCCGATGTTCGGGCCGCCGGGCAGCGGAATGCTGTCCGCGCCACAGCCGGCCGCCACCAGCGTCACCGCGCCCAGCGAGGTCGCCACGAGGGCGGCGCGCCGGACCCGGCCGCCGCGAATCCGGTTGGCGCTCATCGCTGCCCACCTTCCCGCTGCGACGGCGGCAGCTGGTCGGACGGATTGCCGGGGACGGTGCCGGGGACCGTGTTGTGCTGCTCGTTCTCGCCGCTGAGGATGCCGAAGGGCAGCACCAGCGACGGCGTCTTCACGCCCGCGGTGAGCTGATCGGTGATCAGCTTGCAGTTGTTCAGGATCGGCTGCAGCTGCCGCGAGATGGCGTCGAACTTGGGGTCGCCGGGACGCAGCTTGCCCAGGTCCAGCAGCTTGCAGACGACGCCGAAGGGGTCCTGCAGGTCGGTGAAGTTGGGGCGCATGTCGAGCGTGCCGGTCTCACCGTTGTGCACGTTGATCAGGTTGCTCAGCGCGGTCGGGATGAGCGGCAGCGCCTTGGCCAGATCGTCGCGCTGGTCGGCGAGGGTCTGGGTGAGCTTGGTCAGCGCATCCGCGTTGGACTGCACCAGATCCCGGTTGTTGTCGATGAACCGGGCCACGTCGCCGAGCGCGACCGAGAGCAGGTTCAGCGCCTGGCCGAGGGTCTGGCGTTCGTCGGACAGGAACCCGGCCAGCGAGGCCAGCTGGGTGTTGAAGGTCCGGACCTGCGCGTCGTTGTCGGCCAGGGTCTGCACGAAGGTCTGCAGGTTCTTGACCGTGTCGAAAATGTCGGTGCGCGAATCGGAGAGCGCGTGCGCGGCCTTGGACAGCTGGGTGAAGCTGTTGCCCAGCGCGTCGCCGTTGCCGGCCAGGTTCGCCGCGCCGGTGCGCACCAGCTGGTTCAGCGCGCCTTCACCGGTGGCGCCGTCGGGCTTGTTCGCGCCGTCCGGGCCGAGGGCCTTGGACAGTTCGGTGATGCTGTTGTAGAGCCGGTCCACCTCGACCGGGGTCGCGGTGCGATCCTTCGGAATGTGCGCGTTGCGCGGCATCTTCGGCCCGCCCTTGTAGGCGGGGGCGAGCTGGATGTACCGGTCCGACACCACCGACGGGGTGATCTGGGCGGCCTTCGCGTCGGCGGGGATGTCGTAGCTGCGGTCGACCTTCATGACGACCTCGACGAGGTCGCCCCGCGGGGTCACCGAATCCACCCGGCCCACCGGCACGCCCAGGACCCGGACGTCGGAACCCTTGTAGATGCCGATGGACTTGTCGAAGTACGCGGTGATCGTGGTGGTCTCGAGGCGGTCGAAACCCCACCACGAGACGCCCGCGAGCACGACCGCGAGGGCGGCCACCGCGGCGATGATCTTGCTCTTACGGCTGGAGCCGCGCAGGGCGGTCAGCGGATTGCTCGCCACGAGTCAACCTCCCAACTTTCGGATCGGCTGACGGTCACCCGGGATGTCCGGCAGCGCGGGCGGAATCAGGTTCGTGATGACCGCGTCGAACCAGCGGCCGTTGCCCAGCACGTTGGAGTACAGCCCGTAGAAGGGCGCGGCCAGCGTTAGGGTCTTGGAGATGTCGGCCTGGTGATCGTTGAGCAGATCGATGGTCTTGTTGAGGTTGGTCAGCGCGGGGCCGATCTGCTCCTCGTTGTCCTTGACCAGCGCGGTCAGTTCCGCCGCAACGGTTTTCGCACCGGTGAGCAGCTGGTGGATGGCCTGCTGGCGCACATTCAGCTCGGCCAGCAGCTCGCCGCCGTTGGAGATGAGCCGCTCGAACTCCTGATTGCGGTCGGCCAGCACCTTGGTGGTGGTCTTGGTGGCGGCGAACAGCTTCTTGAGCTGATCGTCCCGCTTGGCCAGGGTCTCCGAGAGCCGGGCGACGCCGTCGATGGAGCTGCGCAGTTCCGGCGGGGTGGCCGAGAAGGCGTCCGACAGCACGGTGAAGCTCTTCGCCAGCTGCGCGGTGTCGGTCTGCTCGATGTTCTTGGCGGCGTCGCTGAACGCGTCCACCACGTCGTAGGGAGATACGGTGCGCGACAACGGGATCCGGTCCGCGGGGTTCAGCACCCTGCCGCCCTTGGGATCCAGCGCCAGGTACTTCTGCCCGAGCAGGGTCTTGATCTGGATCGAGGCGGTGGTCTCGTCACCGATCCAGGCGTCCTGGGTGCGGAAGTCCACCAGCACCTTGTCGCCGTCGAGGCGTACATCGGACACCGCGCCGACCTTCACGCCGGCGATGCGTACCTCGTTGCCCTTCTTCAGGCCCGCGGCCTCGGAGAACTCGGCGGTGTACTTGATGCCGGCCCCGATGATCGGCAGCTTGTCCAGGTTGAACGCGGACAGGGTCACCAGCAGCACCAGGACCAGGCCCAGCCCACCCATGAACGCCGGACTGCGCTTGCCCAATACAGCGCGGTCGTCCATCAGCGGCCTCCCTTCCCATGGCAGCGCGGGGCCGGATTCGTATAGATCGGCTGATTCACAGTCGGCATGTTCTGCAGTGCGGGCGGGAAGTTCAGCTGCGGCGCGTCCTTGAGGCCCGGCCCGGCGACGATGTCGATGCCGCACAGGTAGAACTGGAACCAGGAGCCGTAGGACGCCGCGCGCCCGAGCTTCTCCATCTTGATGGGCAGATTGGTCAGACCCTCGTCGACCTCGTCCTTTCGCTGATTCAGGGTCGAGGTGAGCTGGTTCAGGCCGGCGATCGCGCCCTGCAGGTTCGGCCGGACCGGGACCAGCAGGTCGGCGGTGGCCGAGGCCAGGTTGCCCAGCGAGGTGACCGCCGAACCGATGGTGCCGCGATCGGCGTTCAGCCCGGTGACCAGCGCCTCGGTGTTCGCGATCAGCTGGTCGAGCTGGTCGCCGCGCGAATTGATGCTGTCCAGCACCGCGTTCAGGTTCTTGATCAGCTCACCGATCACCGCGTCCTTGTCGGCCACCTTGTTGGTGAGCGAGGCGGTATTGGCGACCAGGTCCGCGATGGTGCCGGACTCGCCCTGGAAGACCTGGATGATCTCGGAGGACAGCTTGTTGACGTCCTCGGGGGTGAGCGTCTGGAACAGCGGCCGGAAGCCGTTGAACAGCTCGGTCAGATTGACCGCCGGCTTGGTGCGCTCCAGCGGGATGGTCGAGCCCTTGTTCATCTTGCGGCCCTGCTGCCCGGTGCCCTGTTCCAGCGCGATGTAGCGCTGGCCCACCAGGTTCCGGTACTTGATGGTCGCGGTGGTGGAGGCGGGCAGCCAATCCCGGTCGGTCAGTTCGAATTCCACATTGGCCAGGCGCTTGTCCACGATGGACACATTGGTCACCTTGCCCACCCGGACACCGGCGATGCGCACCTCGTCGCCCTTGTTCAGGGAGGTCACATCGGTGAACCGGGCATGGAACTTGGTACCGCCGCCACCGTAGTTGGCGATGGTCAGCGCCAGCATGCCCGTCAGGAAGACCGTGACGAGAATGAAGGCGATCAGTTTGGTCAGCGTCGGCCCGAGGCCGCGCAGCAGATCCTTCACTTGACGCTCACCTCACTGCCGCGGAAGGCCGGGGCGGCGATCTTGGTCACCCAGGTGGGCACCTGTTCGGGCGAAACTCCGTGCGCCGCACCGTAGATCGCGCCCAGGGCCTGCGCCTCCTGCGGCGAGTAGGCGGTGGTCGGCGCCTGCGGGCCGTACACCTTGTACTGCGGCTCCGACATGCGACCGACGTTCTGGTCACCCGGATTGCGGCTCGGCGGCTGGTAGGAGCCGTCATTGGCGGAACCGTCGGTGTACTGGCCCGGGTCGGTGAACGGCGGGTACATCGGAATGCACAGCGGTCCACGCGAATCGAACCAGCGCGGCTCGTCCTGGTTGGGGACATAGCGGCCGCGGGGGTTCACGATCGACACGCTCACCCGCGAACCCGGCAGGTCCGTGCCCTTGCCGAAGATCTGGTCGATGCGCGGCTTGAGCTCCGCGAAACCGGCCAGCGCGCAGCTGTAGCTGGGCGAGTACTTGGCCAGCGCCTCCAGCGCGGGGCGCGAGTCCGCGGCCACGTCGATGATGTTGTCGCGGTTGGCCAGCAGGAAGTCGGCGGTCGTCGAGGCGCTCGGGGTCAGCGTCGCCAGCAGCGTGTCGACCTGCGAACGCTTCTGCACGATGGTGGCATTGGTGGTGCGCAGGTTGTCCAGGGCGGATACCAGCTGCGGCGCGGCGTCGGCGTAGGTGGTCGCCACGTCGGCCAGGCTCTTCAGATCCTGTTGCAGCGTCGGCATTTCCCCGTTGACCTGGGTGACGATGTCGTCGAGCCGATCGATGGTCCTGCCCAGCTCCTCGCCCTGTCCCTGCAGCGCGTTGGACAGCGCGCCCAGCGTCGAGGACAGGTACTGCGGCGGAATCGCCTGCAGCAGCGGCAGGATGTGGTCCAGCAGCTGACTCACCTCGACGGCGTTGCCGCTGGTGTCCTGATGCAGGGTCGCGCCCTCGGTGAGATGGCCCTGCGGGCTTTCCGGCCACACCAGATCGATGTAGCGCTCACCGAACAACGTCTTCGGCAGCAGCCGCGCGGTCACGTTGGAGGGGATCTTGCCGGCCTTGGCAGGGTCGATCGCCAGGTCCAGCGTGACGTTCTTGCCGTCGTAGGAACTCGACCGCAGTTCGCCGACCGTGACGCCGCGGACCTTCACATCCGCGTTGCGGGTCAGCGCGTTGCCGACGGTGTCGGTGATCAGGTTGACCCGGACCGTGTCCACGAACTGCTTGTTGTAGATGGCGATGGTGGTCCACAGGAACAGCGCCACCAGCACGAAGAAGAGCACGCCGAGGGTCCGGCTGCGCAGCTTCTCGGTGGAACGCCAGAACTGCACCCGCTGCGGATTACTCATCCGGCCACCCGCACTGTCGTGGTCGTGCCCCAGATCGCCAGGGACAGGAAGAAATCGAGCACGTTGATCAGCACGATGGCGGCGCGCACCGCGCGGCCCACGGCCACGCCCACGCCCGCGGGACCGCCACTGGCGTTGTAGCCGTAGTAGCAGTGCACCAGGATGATCACGAACGCGAAGACGAGCACCTTCACGAAGGAATAGAGCACGTCTTCGGGTGGCAGGAACAGGCTGAAGTAGTGGTCATAGGAGCCACTCGACTGCCCGTTGAAGTAGATGCTGATCATCCGCGAGGCCAGGTAGGTGCCCAGCAGGCCGACCACGTACAGCGGGATCACCGCGAGGAAGCCCGCGATGGCGCGCGTGGTCACCAGGAACGGCACCGACGGCACCGCCATCACCTCGAGCGCGTCGATCTCCTCGGAGATCCGCATGGCGCCCAGCTGCGCGGTGAAACCACAGCCGACCGTCGCCGAAAGTGCCAGTGCCGCAACCAGGGGCGCGAGTTCACGGGTATTGATGTACCCGGTCAGGAAGCCGGTGAGCACACCGGAACCCAGCGCGTCGAGGGCCTTGAAGCCCTGCAGGCCGACGACCACGCCGACCGAGGCCGACATGAACACGATGACGCCGATGGTGCCGCCGATGACCGCGAGGGCGCCCGAGCCGAAGGTCACCTCGGCGAGCAGCCGCATGACCTCCTTGCGGAAGTGCACGATCGTCTTCGGGATCGCGCCGATGGCCCGCGAGTAGAACGACATCTGGTCGCCGGCCTTGTCGACCAGGTCGACCGGCGCCATGAGCACGGGTTTGACCCGGCGTGCCGACCGGGTGAAAACGGTGGAACGCTGCGAAACAACCATGGGTCACGCGCCCTTTGCGGGGACGACCTGAAGGTAGATCAGGGTGAGAACCAGATTCAGGAAGAACAGCACGAGGAACGTGATCACCACGGACTGGTTCACCGCGTCACCCACTCCTTTCGGTCCCCCCTTCGGATGCAGGCCCTTGTAGGCGGCGATCACGCCCGCCACTACGCCGAAGATCAGGGCCTTGATCTCGCCGATGACCAGGTCGGGAATCTGCGCGAGGGCGGAGAAGGACGCGAGATACGCGCCCGGGGTGCCGCCCTGCAGCCCGACATTGAAGAAGTAGCCGCCGCAGATGCCGACGACGGAGACCAGGCCGTTGAGCAGGAAGGCCACCAGCATCATGCCCAGCACGCGCGGAACAACCAGGCGCTGAATGGGATCGATGCCGAGCACCTCCATGGCGTCGATCTCCTCGCGGATGGTGCGCGAGCCGAGATCGGCGGCCACGGCCGAGCCGGCGGCGCCGGCGATGATCAGTGCGGTCACCACCGGGGCAGCTTGCTGCACGGTCGCCAGCACACTGGTCGCGCCGGTGAAATTCTCCGCCCCCAGCTGCTTGATGAGCGAGCCGGTCTGCAGGGCCACCACGGCGCCGAACGGGATTGCCACCAGAGCGGCGGGAAGGATCGAGACACTCGCGATGAACCACGATTGCTCGATGAACTCCCGCCACTGGAAGGGCCGGCGGAACGCCTTGCGAAGCACGTCCAGAAATAGTGCGAAGATGTTGCCGGCCTGGGCAAGTCCCGACTCGACCGGGGTGCGCAGTCGCGTCAGGGTGGGATTCACGCCGCGTATGTTACCCGTTAGTCAGGTTCTGTCGAACCGTGGCGTCGTAGCCACCCTGATAGGTGGGCATCACCTGCGTGTCGGCCTCATCGCCGTTCTGCGACATCGACTCTCGAATCGCTTCCTGGGCGGCCGGCGGCAGCGTGTGCATGATCTGACGGACGCGCTCCCGGCGACGGTGCACCGCGCCACGCACCGGCATGCCCGGCTGTGCCCGCATCTGCGGGATGATGCCCTCGATCTCCTCGGCGCCACCGGCATGGTGACCCGAGTCGAACATGGCCTGCTCGCGGGCCATCTGAGCTTCGTCCTTCTCCTCGG
>NZ_BAGC01000059.1 GCF_000308655.1 Nocardia niigatensis NBRC 100131
AAACTGTCGCGTGTAATACTCCGCTCGGGCTCGAGCAGGGTTGGTAGAACACGTTCTAATATAGGTGGCGTCGCGTCGGGTGGGCATCGCGATGTGACGCCACCTTCAGTGTGCCTCGAGTGTGAGAACTGTCTCGCGTCGGCACCAGCGCGCACCGCTGTGAGACCGGTCTCCCGGATTCACTCGAGGACACCTACCGTAATCCCTATGGTGCGGACTCTCATCCTGATGCGGCACGGCAAATCCGGATACCCCGAGGGCGTGCAGGACCATGAGCGCCCACTCGCCCCGCGCGGGCGGCGCGAGGCGGCCCTGGCGGGCGACTGGCTGCGCGCCGCCCAGCCGCGGATCGACGCCGTCCTCTGTTCCACTTCGACGCGGACGCGGGAGACCTTGGCGGCTACCGGCATCACCGCGCCGGTGACGTTCGAGAGCTCGATCTACGAGGCGTCCCCGCACGTGATCATCGAGATGCTGCAACTCACCGATGATGCCGTGGAAACCCTGCTGGTCGTCGGCCACTCCCCCGGAATGCCGTGGACGGCATGGGAATTGGCGGCCAACCGGCATTCCGGCGCGGCCGAGGAGTTGAGCGCGAAGTTCCCCACCTCGGCGCTGGCGGTCATCGAGTTCGACCGCCCGTGGGCAGCCGCCGACCCGGGCACGGGTGAACTGGTGAGATTCCACGTACCGCGGTAGGTCGGCCCGCCCCGGCACGGCCGCGCTCAGCCGAGTAGCTTGCCCTTCCACACCACGACACCGCCGAAGATCAGCAGGAGCAGCAGCGCCGGCCAGAAGCCGAGCAGCCACCACACCACGCCGAGCACCACCACCACGGGCAGCGCCGCGATAGCCGTGATCACCGGTTGTTCCTTGGCCGTCTCCAGGGCCGAGCGGGCCCTGATCCGATCCACGTCTTTTCCAGCCATGTCCCCAGGGTAGGCCCGGAACGGCCCGGTCGCGCCGCTCATTCGAGCTTCGCACCCCCGGTAGGCTTGCTTGGAGTGCACTCCAACCCAGTAGCGTCGTGGATGGTTCGGCAGGAAGGGGCGCGACCGATGAACGCAGCACCGGTACAACAGCGGGATCCGGCGACACAGAGCACCGCGGAGCTGGAGCGGCCGCGGTATTCGATCGGCGAGGTCTCCGATCGCTGCGGCCTGACCCGGGACACGCTGCGCTGGTACGAGCGCATCGGGCTGATGGACTACGTGGGCCGCGACCACTCGGGCCAGCGCCGGTTCAGCGACCGGGACCTCGGGTGGCTGGCCTTCATCGGGAAGCTGCGGCTCACCGGCATGTCGGTGGCCGACATGGTCAAGTACGCGGAGCTGGTGCGGGCCGGGGAGCACACCTACCCGGAGCGGCTCGAGATGTTCCGGCGGACCCGCGCCGAGGTGCTCACCCAGATCGCGGAACTCCAGTCCACGCTGGTCGTCCTCGACCACAAGATCGAGCTCTACGGCGGCGGTCAGCCCTGTGATCCGCCGGCCCGGTCGAACGGCGCCGCCCGCCAAGGAAACTGAGCACCGGGTCAGCCGATCTGGATGGAGCGCTTGGCCATTCCGTACCAGAAGCCGTCGATGGCGGTGTGCTGTGTGGACAGCTCGTCCGCGCCCGCGCCGAGGGTGACGAACAGCGGCGCGAAATGCTCGGTGCGCGGGTGGGCGCGGCGAGCGTCGGGGGCGGTGCGCTCGAAGTCGAGCAGCGCGTCGATGTCCCCGGCGGCCAGCGCCTCGTCACCCCAGTGGTCGAATTCCCTGGACCAGCCGGGTGCGAAGTCGGCCGGCCGGGAGAAGTTCGCCTCGCGCAGGTTGTGCGTGAAGAAGCCGCTGCCCAGGATGAGCACGCCCTCGTCGCGCAGCGGGGCGAGACGGCGCCCGAGATCGTAGAGACCGACCGGATCCAGTGTCGGCAGGGACAGTTGCAGGACCGGGATGTCGGCGCCGGGGTACATCTCGACGAGCGGCACGTACGCGCCATGGTCGAGTCCGCGGGTCGGCGCCTCGTGCACCGGCTGCCCCGGACGGCCCAGCAGCGCACGGACTTTCGCGGCCAGATCCGGTGCGCCGGGGGCGGGGTAGCGCACCCGGTAGTAGTGCTCGGGGAAGCCCCAGAAGTCGTAGAGCAGCGGCACCGTGGTGGTCGCGCCGAGGGTGACGGGCGCGTCCTCCCAGTGCGCGGAGACCACCAGAACGGCGGCGGGAGTGGGCAGTTCGGCCGACCAGGCGGCCAGCTGGCCGGGCCAGACCGGATCGTCGGCCAGGGGCGGCGCGCCGTGGCTCAGATAGAGCACCGGCATGCGGTCCGTCCGCTCGTGAGTCACGGCCTGGGACATGGTTCTTCCTCTCGATCTCAGCCACGGAACTTGATGGTCGACTCAGCCGACGAGCCGGATGGTGTGCCCGGTGTGTTCGGCCTTGGCGCGCAGGTAGCGCAGGTTGTCGGGGTTGGCGTGGACGCCGGTCTGGACGGTGTCGCGCACGGTGACGCCGAGGGTGGTCAGCTGGCGCACCTTGTCGGGATTGTTGGTGAGCAGGTCGAGTTCGCCGACGCCGAGGGCGGTCAGCATCTGGGCGGCCGCGGTGTAGTCGCGGGCGTCCTCGTCGAAGCCGAGTTCGGTATTGGCCTGGTAGGTGTCCAGGCCGGCGTCCTGCAGGGCGTAGGCGTCGAGCTTGTTGTAGAGCCCGATGTCGCGGCCCTCCTGGCGCAGGTAGAGCAGGATGCCGCCGGCGCCGGAGATGAGTTCGACGGCCTCGCGCAGCTGCGGCCCGCAGTCGCAGCGGGCGGAGCCGAAGACGTCGCCGGTGAGGCATTCCGAGTGCAGCCGCACCAGGGGCGTGCCGAGTCCGGGGTCGGGCTCGCCGAGCACCAGCGCGACGTGCTCACGGCCGTCGGCCAGGCCGTCGAAGGTGATCGCCTGCGCGGTGGTCGAGTAGCCGTCCGCGAAGGTCAGCGGAATCCGGACGCGGGTGCGGACAGTCGCCCCGACGAAGGTGCTGCTCATGATTCCTCCTGAGGCCGAGTACCGCTCTTTGAACGAAGCACAGTGTTCAAATTTGAACGGCTGCGAGCGCGAGGTTATTCCAACCCGAACGACCGGCGGTAACCTGGGCAGATGACACGCTGGCTGACCCAGGCGGAGCGGGAGGCCTGGCTGGCCTACCTGAATGCCGCCGGCCTGCTGGAACGCCACCTGGGCAGGCAGCTCGAGCGGGACTCCGGGCTCTCCCATCTGCAGTACGAGATCCTGGTCCGCCTGGCCGCCGCTCCCGACAGCGAACTGCGCATGACCGAGCTCGCCGCCGATCTGGTCAATTCCAAGAGCAAGCTCACCTATCAGGTCGACCAGCTGGAGAAGGCCGGGCTGGTGCGCCGCCGCACCTGCAGCCAGGATCTGCGCGCCGTCTACGCGCGGCTCACCGATCTCGGGCACGAACGCCTCGAGCAGGCCGCGCCCGGCCACGTCGAGACCGTGCGCGAGTTCTTCATCGACGCCTTCACCCCGGACCAGCTGGCCGCGGTCGCGGCCGGGTTCGGCGAAGTCGGCCGCCGGCTGCGGGAGTCATCGGAGTAGCCGGAAGGGCTTCGGGCAGATCGGGTTCCGGCTCGCAGGGCACGGTCACGTCGTCCCGCCGGCACGCCGGTAGCCCGCGCCGGCGGGTGCGTTCGGCGATCTGGTCGCCGAGGCGATTGCCCATGGGGCCGAGACGTTTTCGATCGTGGCGTTCTCGCTGGGCACCGTGGTGGCCATCTCGGCGGCCATGTCGTGATGGTCGAGCAGCCCGGGGCCCGGCACGCCGCTCGCCCTCGACTTCTTCGCCCGGCCGGGGGCGGGCGCCGCACCGGCGGCACGCTGAGTTCACCTGGATGACCCGATCCGAAACGCCAATATTCCGACCGGAAGGCACGGTTCATGTTCTCGGCTTACGATGCAGCCACTATGCAGTCGCCTGTAACTCACGACCGGGTGTGGATCGACAAGCAGACCCCCGAGGTCTTCCACGCGCTCAACAGCCTCGCCTTCGCGGTGCGGAATGCCGCCGTGGCAGCGGATCTGGACCGCGCGGTCGTGGAACTGGTGAATGTGCGCGTCTCCCAGCTGACCGGTTGCCCGTTCTGCCTGGACCTGCATTCCCGGTCCGCCCGCGAAGCCGGTATCACCCAGCAGCAATTGGATGTGCTGACCGTCTGGAGCCGCAGTCCGTACCTGTTCACGGAACTGCAGCGGGCCGCGCTCTCGGTGGCCGAGACGGTCACTTCATTGCCGGATGAGGAGACCATGCAGCGTGAGTATGCTGCTGCGCGGCAACATTTGTCGGATGACCAGATGTCCGTTCTCATCTGGGCTGCGACCACTATCGGCGCGTTCAATCGTGTGTCGATTATGAGCAGACATCCGGTGCGGGTGCGGAAGGAGAACTGAACAATGAGCGAACAGGCCGTGGCGGCCGCCGTCGTTCGCAACGACGCGCAACACCGGTACGAGGTGTGGTACGGGAATTCGCTCGCCGGGTTCAGCGAGTACCGCGAGCGCGACGACAACGACACCACCTTCATCCATACCGAGGTGGACCAGGAATTCAGCGGCAAAGGCCTCGCGAATCTGCTCGCGCAGGAGGCGATCAAGGACGTCATCGCCCGCGGCCGCGTCATCGTGGCCCGCTGCCCGTTCATCAAGGGCTGGTTGGACAAGCACCCGGAATTCGACGAACACGTCGTGGGCAAGGGGATCAAGAGGTGATCAGGGAGGAGCGGAAATGAGTGATCTGGAACCGCGTCCGGAGGAGTCGCTGTGCGAATCCTCGGGCCGGCCCGGACCGCGCGCGGAGTTCTTTCCGGCGCGGGAGGTGCCGCTGGGCGGCGTGCGCGGGGTGACCGTCTTCCGGACGCTGCCGCAACGCGACCTGCCGACCGTCGGCGCGTGGTGCTTCCTGGATCATTTCGGCTCCGGCTCCGCGGCCAATCCCGAAGGGCACGATATCGATCCGCATCCGCACATCGGATTGCAGACGGTCACCTGGCCGCTGGACGGGCGCATCCGGCACCGCGACAGCGTGGGCTCGGATGTGGAGATCGAGCCCGGTCAGCTGAACATCATGACCTCGGGACACGGCATCGCGCACTCGGAATACCGGGTGCCGGGCCATGTCTCGGGACACGGGCTGCAGTTGTGGGTGGCGCTGCCGAACGAATCCCGGGATATCGCACCGCATTTCGAGCAGCACCGCGAGCTGCCGGAATTCGCGATCGCGGGGGTCGCCGGCACCGTGCTGATCGGGTCGCTGGGCGGGGTCACCTCCCCGGCGACCGCCTACACCCCGATCGTGGGCGCGGACCTGCGCGTCGAGGGCGGAGCGGACGCGGAGCTGCCGCTGAACCCGGAATTCGAGCACGCGGTGCTGGTGATCGCGGGCGCGCTGAGTGTCGACGGCACCGTGGTCGAGCCCGGCAGCCTGTTCTATCTGGGCAGCGATCGGGACCGGATCCGGCTGCACGACACCGCGGGCGCGCATCTGCTGCTGCTCGGCGGTGAACCGTTCGGCGAGGACCTGGTCATGTGGTGGAACTTCGTGGCGCGCAGCCACGAGGAGATCGAGCAGGCCCGCAACGACTGGGAGAAGCACGATGTCGGCCGTTTCGCCGATATCGCCGGGCACACCCCGGAGCAGCGGATCCCGGCGCCGCCGCTGCCCGGCTTGCATCTGAAGCCGCGCAAGCGCCGGTGCGGCGTGCCGCACGAGTGAGCGGTCAGCGGCTCGTCATGGACTGAGTTCCGATGACGCGCAACAGATCCAGTTTCTCCTGGGTGTCGGTGCCGGGCGCGGGGTAGTAGATCAGGACGTGCCGGGTGGCGCTGGGTGTGAGCAGCGGTTCGCAGATCAGGTCCAGCACACCGACTTCCGGGTGGATCATGCGTTTGGTGTGCCCGCGTCCGCTCCCCACCTCGTGCTCGGTCCACAGCCGCTCGAACTCCGGGCTGGCGGCCCGCAGCCGGGCCACCAGCTCGGTCACGTCGGCGTCCCCGGCGCGGCGGGCGGCGGTGGCCCGCAGATCGGCAACGTGCTTGTGGCTCATGGCATCCCAGTCCGCCTCGGGGAAGATGCGGCGGGTGTCCGCTTCGGTGAACCAGCGCCACGGAACACAGCGATCCAGGCCCCGGCGCTGCGAGTAATCCCCCGACAGCAGGGTGTGCATGCGGTTCTGTAACAGCACCTCCCCCAGGTCCGAGATGACCACGGCCGGAGTGTCGTCCAGCTTGGACAGCACGTGCACGATGCCGGGACCCACATGGCTGTCGCCGCCGCGCGCCGGAGCCTGATGCCCGGAAAGGTGGTAGAGGTGGTCGCGCTCGGTGTCGGTCAGGCGCAGCGCCCGGGCCAGCGCGGCGAGCACCTGCACCGACGGCCGCGGGCCACGGGCCTGCTCCAGCCGGGTGTAGTAGTCGGTCGACATGCCCGCGAGCATGGCGACCTCGTCGCGGCGCAGACCGGGGGTGCGGCGGCGCGCGCCCGGCGGCAGCCCGACGGTGCCGGGTCGCAGCTGTTCACGGCGGCGGCGCAGGAAATCTGCCAGCTCGGTTCGATCCACCTCACCACTGTCCCCCGTCGCCGGCCCGGTAGCCAGGTATCGGCAGTCCCAGCCTCCGCGCGAATTCATCCCCAGCCGTCCACAACCGGGGCCGGACGGTCCACCGGCCGTAACCAGGGATCGCCGGTCCCCGGATCGACGCTCCTCTCCCGGACCGCGTGAAGTGGGCGCAATGTTGTCAGCATGACCACGAACCTCAGCACCGTCCAGCTCGGCATTACCGGGCCCGCCGTCTCCCGCCTGGCCCTCGGGGCCATGGGCATGTCCGGCATGTACGGCACCGCCGACGACGCCGTGTCGATCGCCACCGTGCACGCCGCCCTGGACTCCGGCGCGAACCTCATCGACACCGGCGACTTCTACGGCATGGGCCACAACGAACTGCTCATCCGGCAGGCGCTGGCCGACCACAAGCGCGAGGACATCCTGCTCAGCGTGAAGTACGGCGCGCTGCGTGGACCCGACAACAGCTTCGGCGGCGTCGACACCCGGCCGGCGGCCACCAAGAACTTCCTCGCCTACTCGCTGCAGCGGCTGGGCACCGACTACATCGACGTCTACCGGCCCGCCCGGCTGGACCCGAACATCCCGATCGAGGAGACCATCGGCGGTCTGGCCGAGTTGGTGCAGGCCGGGTACATCCGCCACATCGGCCTGTCGGAGGTGGGCGCGGAGACGCTGCGCCGCGCCGCGGCCGTGCACCCGATCGTGGACCTGCAGATCGAGTACTCCCTGATCTCACGCGGCATCGAGGCCGAAATCCTGCCTGTCGCAAGGGAACTCGGAATCGGCATCACCGCCTACGGGGTGCTGTCCCGCGGCCTGCTGAGCGATTCGCTGCGGCCCGGGCAGCAGTTCGCGCCGTCGGACTTCCGTGCCCACAGCCCGCGCTTCCAGGGCGAGAACCTCGACGCCAACCTGCAGCTGGTCGACGCGCTGGCGAAGATCGCGGCCGAGCACCAGGTGAGCGTGGCCCAGCTGGCCATCGCCTGGGTGCTGTCGCGGGGCACCGATATCGTGCCGCTGATCGGCGCACGGAAGCCGGAACGCTGGTCCGAAGCCGTTGCGGCGGTGGACATCCGGCTGTCCGAGGCCGAGCTGGCCACCATCGAGGCGGCCGTGCCCGCCGAGCGGGTGGCGGGCGGGCGCTACGCGCCGGCGCAGATGGCCATGCTCGACAGTGAGCGCTGACCCGGATTCACTGCCGGGGCGTCACTTCCGGCGCGGCCGGATCACCGCGGTGAAGGCCGCGCGGGCCACGGGTTTGCCGGTGACGTCGGCGATCGTCACCGGCACCTCGAGCTCGATCTCGGTGCGGGATTCGATGTTCGCGCGGGTCTCGGCGATGGTCTCCGGCGTCAGCTCGGCGGTGGCGCTGAACGGGCCCGCCTCGCCCTTGGCGCGGGCCAGGTATTCGATGCGGCCGTCACGGGCGACGATGAAGGTGTCGGCGAGCAGGTCCACGATGCCGGAGATGGACGCGCCCATGGCGGCCGTCTCGGCCAGGCCGAACAGCAGGGCGGCGTGGATGTCGCCATTG
The DNA here is from genome assembly GCF_000308655.1 of Nocardia niigatensis NBRC 100131. GTDB lineage: Bacteria > Actinomycetota > Actinomycetes > Mycobacteriales > Mycobacteriaceae > Nocardia > Nocardia niigatensis. Next base: position 8,132 of record NZ_BAGC01000059.1, read on the forward strand.
TGGTTGAAGTGCTCGGGCCGCGCGGCCATGCGGACCACATTGCGGCCCGGCGCGTAGTCCACGCCCTCGATGCCGGTGAACTGGATGAAGCCGAGCTTCTGGAAGCCCGCCATCACCATCTCGCCCATGGCGGCGTTGGCCTCGTCCTTGGTAGCGCTGTCCATCGCGTCTCCTGCCCGGAAATTGAAACCTGTTCCAATTTCATACCGGGCTGGACGCCGCTTTGTCCACGGCGGCTTGCCGCCCGGGCTCGGCAGCGGCTACCCGCCGCTCAGCCCACCACCCGGCCGGCCAGCCCCAGCGTCTCGGCGGTCCGGGCCATGGTCTGCCGCGCCAGCCGCGGATCCTTGGCCAGACTCTGCCCCAGCGTCGGCATCAGCTCGCGCAGCCGCGGCTCCCAGAGCCGGGAATAGCGCGGGAAGCAACGCTCCAGCACCTCCAGCATGATCACCGGGGCGGTCGCGGCGCCCGGCGCCGCGCCCAGCACCGCCGCGATCGAACCATCCTGCGCGGCAACGACTTCCGTCCCGAACTCCAGCACGCCGCCGCGCTCCGGATCCGGCTTCACCAGCTGGGCGCGCTGTCCCGCGGTGATCAGCGTCCAGTCCTCGGCGCGCGCCCCGGGAACGAATTCCCGCAGGGCGGCCAGCTTCTTCTTCCGGGTCGACGCCAATTGCCCGACCAGCAACCGCATCAGCTCGGAATTCGACTTCACCGTGGCCGCGATCGGGCCGGCATTGGCCGGCCGCACGGACGCCGCGGCATCCAGGATCGAACCGCGTTTCAGGAAGCGGGGATTCGCGCCCGCGTACGGACCGAACAGCAGCGCGCGATCACCGTTCACCACCCGGGAATCCAAGTGCGGCATGGAAATCGACGGCGCACCCGCCGGCGCACTGCCGTAGACCTTCGCGTCGTGCTCGGCAACCACATCGGGTTTGTCGCAGCGCAGGAATCGGCCGCTGACCGGCAGCAGGCCATAGCCGCGCACCTCCGGGACCCCGGCCCGCTGCAGGATCTTCAGCGCCCAGCCGCCCGCCCCTGCGAAGACGAAGCGCGCGTCCACCTTTCGCGTGAGGCGGTCGTTGTCGGTGCGCCAGTCGACCCGCAACTGCCAGGTGCCGTCATTGTTGCGGCGCAGTCCGCGCACCTCGCAATTGCGGTGGATCTCGACATCCTGCCAGCGCAGCCAATGGAACAGCTGTACCGTCAGCTCACCGAAATCGACATCACTGCCGGTGATATCGCGGGTCGCGGCGATCGGCTCCGTGTCGTCACGGCCGGCGGTCAGCAGCGGCGCCCACTCGGCAATGACCTTCGGGTCGTCGCTGAATCGCATATTCGCGAAAAGATGATGCGCGGACATCGTTTCGTGGCGGCGGCGCAGGAAATCCACTTCCCGCCGACCCCGCGCCAGTGTCATGTGCGGCACCGGATTGATGAAGGTCTCCGGCTTGCGCAGCACCCCGGATTCCACCAGCGACGCCCACAACTGCCGGGTCAGCTGGAACTGCTCATTGAGTTCGAGCGCCGGCTCGATATCGATGGTGCCGTCGGGATTCTGGGGGGTGTAATCGAGTTCGCACAGTCCGGCATGCCCGGTACCCGAATTGTTCCAGGCCGCAGACGCTTCGGAGCCCACCTCGGGCAATCGCTCGTAGACCGCGATGGTCCAGCTGGGTTCCAGATGCTTGATCAGCATCGCGAGCGTCGCGCTCATAATGCCGCCGCCGATCAGCACGACATCGTATGGCCGCAGCGGCAGTTGTGTTCTCATCGTCATTACCTGGAAACCCCGATTGAACTCGTACAGCGTACGGGCACGCTAGCACCATCCACCGGCCCGCCAGGGCGGCGCAGCAAACCTTATCGTCCAACCCGGCCCGGCGCACGCGGAGTTACCGGCCCGGTTGCGACATCGTTCGAAAGCATCCTATATTGGCCACAATCCAAGAGATGCTCTCCGGAAGTTGTGCCGCAGAATGAGAGCATCCGCCTCCGGAGAGGCGCGGAGTGGGCGGCGAAACAGTTGTGCCCACTCATCTCTCCATGGAGGACATCCCCATGCACATCGGTCTCGGACTTCCCATTTCCGAACCCACCTCCCTGCTCGACTGGGCGCGCCGCGCCGACGCCGGCCCCTTCTCCACCCTCGGCCTGCTCGACCGGCTGGTCTACGACAATCCCGAACCGCTCGTCGCCCTCGGCGTGCTCGCCGGCGCGACCACCCGCGTCAGGCTGCAGACCGAGGTGCTCATCGCACCCCTGCGCGATCCGGCCCTGCTCGCCAAACAGGCCGCCACCCTGGACGTGCTGTCCGGCGGGCGCTTCGTACTGGGCCTCGGTGTGGGCGGTCGCGCCGACGATCACGAGGCCTCCGGCACCGAGCTCCGCACCCGCGGCCGGCGCCTCGACCAGCAGATCGGCCTCATGCGTGAGCTCTGGGCGGGCAAACCGTTCAGTTCGAGCTGCGGGCCCATCGGCCCCGCGCCGCGCTCGCCCCTCGGTCCTGAACTGCTCTTCGGCGGCTTCCAGCCCGCCGCCCTGGATCGGGTCGGCCGCTGGGGCGGCGGCTTCCTCGCGGCCGCCGCGCCCTCCTGGGCAGGCGGGCTCTTCGACACGGCCCGCCGCTCCTGGACCGAGCACGGCCGCGCGGGCGCGCCCCGCATCGTCGCCCAGGTGAACGTCGCGCTCGGCCCGGACGCCGGGCTCGACGACGCCCGCGCGTCGATGGGCGCGTACTACGAGTTCTCCGGCCGCGCCGACCAGATGCTCGCCGGCATGCTCACCACGCCCGCCGAAATCCGCGACGCCATCCGGCAATTCGGCGACCTCGGCGCCGACGAGGTGATGCTGTACTGCTACGGCCGCGATGCCGACCAGGTGGATCGGCTGGCCGACGTGATCAGCTGACCGTCTTGCGGGCGCGGTACGCCGCGACCGCGTTGCGATTGGTGCAGGCCGTGGAGCAGTAGCGGCGAGACCTGTTGCGGGACAGGTCGAGCACGATGCCCGCGCAGGTCTCGTCCGCGCAGATGGCGAGCCGGGAGAGCTCGTCGGCGCGAATCAGGTCGATCATCGCCATGGCGGTCTCGACGGCCATCCGGACGTCGAGCGGCGCCTCGGGCGGGACCGCGTGGATGTGGTAGTCGAGGCCGTCGTGGCGGACCAGCCGCGGCACCGCGTGATGCTCGGCCAGGATGGCGTTCACCAGGTCGACGGCGGCGTCGCGGCCGGCGGTGAGCAGGCGGCGCAGCGGGGCGCGCTGGGCCCGGACGGCCGTCAGCTCGGCCCGGGTGCGGGCGTGAACGCCGGTGTAACCGTGCTTGACGAAAAACTCGTCCAGCTGGGCGATCTCGGTCAGGGTGTCCGGTTCCTCGGCCGAGTTCACCAGCTCCACCGCCGCTGCCATGGCCGCCACCGTGTCATCAGCGAAAATCACTTTGACAGATTACACCTCGGCGGCTTAGCGTCATTGGTCATGGCAGCTGTGACCAATGACAGAGCGGTGGTGGCGAACCGGCTGCGGTCCGGACTGCTCTGCGCCGTCCTGTCGGCGGCCTCGTTCGGGCTTTCCGGCCCGCTGGCCCGCGGGCTCATCGACGCCGGCTGGAGTCCCGCCGCCGTGGTCATCGTCCGGGTCCTGCTGGGCGCGCTCGTGCTGCTGCCCATGGCCGCGGCGCAACTGCGCGGCGACTGGAAACTACTGCGCCGCAATGCCGCCCTGCTCGCGGGCTACGGCCTGCTCGCCGTCGCCACCGCGCAGCTCGCCTATTTCAACGCCGTCGCGCACATGGATGTCGCGGTGGCGCTGCTCATCGAATACACCGCGCCCATCGCGGTGGTGGTGTGGCTGTGGCTGCGGCACAGCCAGAAACCAGGGCGCGCAACCATTCTCGGCGCCATCATCGGCGTGACCGGCCTGATCCTGGTGCTCGACCTGAACTCCGGCACCGACACCAGCTGGATCGGCATCGCCTGGGCGCTGGGCGCGATGGTCGGCGCGGCAGCGTATTTCATCCTCTCCGCGCACGCCGGGGACCAGGTGCCCGGCACCGTGCTGGCCACCGGCGGACTGCTGGTCGGCGGGCTCGGGATTCTGGCCGCCGGGCTGATCGGGGTCGTGCCACTGCACGCCACCACGGCGCCCGTCGCGTTCCAGGGCTTCATCGCGGACTGGTGGGCACCACTGCTCGCGCTCGGCGTGATCACCGCCGCCGTCTCGTACGTCACCGGCATCGCCGCCACCCGGCTGCTCGGCTCACGGCTGGCCTCCTTCGCCGCGCTCGGCGAGGTGCTGGCCGCCATTCTCTTCTCCTGGGCACTGCTCGGCCAGGCGCCCGCCCCCATCCAATTGCTCGGTGGCGCATTGATTCTCATCGGCGTGGTGGTGGTCCGGCTCGGGGAGCCCGCGGACGACCCCCACGCGAGCGACACGCCGCACTCCTGACACGGGCACTGACCTGCCCATTTCATTTATCCAGTGCGCTTGTGCGCCATAACCCTTCACATCTCGAGTTGGTAACGGTAGTTTGTCGCAAATGTCGGGGAACCAGTCCGCAACTCGAGGGAAACCACGATGGTTATAACCAAATACATTGCGCCCGCCCTGCTTTGCCTGACCGTGACCACCGTCGCTGGCACCGCAACCGCCGAACCGGCCCAGGCTCCCGCGCAACCCGCCCTGCAGATCAAGGGCACCGATCACAACATCGGCTATGACGTGGCCCTCACCGCCGACCACCGCTCCGCGGTCAGCACCCTGCAGGCCGGGCACTTCCTCGCCACCTGGGACGGCGACGCCGTCATCGTCACCAACGACGACGGCGTGCTGGTCTCCACCGTCCCGCTGAAGTACGACATCGACGGCAGGACAGCCGAATTCACCCCGGTCATCGATCAGGACAACCGACGCCTCACCCTCACCCCTATCGCGGAATCCGACACCCCGGTCCGTGAGGTCGACGCCCAGCAGCACTTCTTCGACGTGGTCCAGGCCAACCTGCCCGCCGTCGCCACCGGCGCGGCCATCGGCGCCACCATCGGCTTCATCGCCGGCTTCCCCCTCGGCCTTTTCGTCCTCGACTTCATCACCGCGCCCCTGCTCGCCGTCGTCGGCGGCGTCGTGGGCGGCGCGATCGGCCTCCAGCAGTCCGGCGGCCGGCAGGCCACCGACGCGGCCCTCAGCTACGTCGACACCCTGGCCCCCGGGACCGCCAACCTCTTCCGCCCCGCCTTCGCCGCCCTCTCCGCCCCGCAACCGGCGAACTGACCCGCCCCGCACCACGATTCGGCCCGCGCTCCTCGTCAGAACGCGGGCCGATCGCCGTCCAGGGTCAGTTCAGGAATCTCATCGAATCCACGGGCATGCTGCCGCCCCAGTGGTACCACCAGACATTCATCTCGCCGGCGAGATCGAATTTCAGGGTGTGCCCGCTCCCCGGGCCGTCGATGATCGTCCACAGCCCGTTGGGCCGGCCGATCACGGTGCTGACACTGCCGTCGTCCCAGGCGAATTGACCCGTCGACGGCGCGTCGAGGCTATTGAACGGCAAGTCGGCGCTGAAATGGCCCGAACCGATGCCGGGCAGCAGCGAACTGGCACAACCCCACACATCCGCCGCGCGCCGCACACTCTGGCCGACGCTGCCGGTACCCGGAATCATGGTGCCGCTCATCAGTCCACCGTGCTGACAGCCATTGAGTCCGCCATCCGGATCCGCTGCCGTCTGCGGCGCCGACAGGAACAGCGCCGCCATCCCGAAAACAACCGCGACGACGCCACGGCGAGCAGAGACCACACGACCAACCGACATGTCAGCTCCTCGCGGACCGGGACTGGTTACATCGCCGCAACCAGCATAAACCCGCGATCCGGACACCGGACGCGAAAAGACTTCGGCCCCCGCTCCGATCGGAGCGGGGGCCGAATCCTATTGCCTGCCTATGGCGCTCAGCGGTAGTCGCTGAAGCCGTAGTCGTCCAGCGGAACCGCGGCACCGGTCGAGGCGCCGAAGCCCTCCGGGCTGTAGTAGCTGTCGTCGTAGGACGGGACAGCGTACGCGGCCTGGCGGGCCTCCTCGGTCGGCTGAACCTGGATGTTGCGGTACCGGTTGATGCCGGTACCGGCCGGGATCAGCTTACCGATGATCACATTCTCCTTCAGGCCGATCAGCTTGTCGGAGCGGCAGTTGATCGCGGCGTCCGTGAGCACGCGGGTGGTCTCCTGGAAGGAGGCCGCCGACAGCCACGAATCGGTCGCGAGCGACGCCTTGGTGATACCCATGAGCACCGGACGACCCGAGGCGGGTTCGCCACCCTCCGCGACCACGCGGCGGTTGGAGGACTCGAACTCGGCACGCTCCACCAGCGAACCCGGGAGGAACTCGGTCGCACCCGAATCGATGATGGTGACGCGACGCAGCATCTGACGGACGATCACCTCGATGTGCTTGTCGTGGATGGACACACCCTGCGAGCGGTACACCTCCTGGACCTCGTGGACCAGGTGGACCTGCACCTGACGCGGACCCATCACGCGCAGCACCTCGTGCGGATCGGCCGAGCCCTCGAGCAGCTGCTGACCGACCTCGACGTGGTCACCGTCGGCCAGGAGACGCTCGGAGCCGTCCTCGTGCTTGAACACCCGCAGACGCTGACGCTTCGACAGCTTGTCGTAGAGCACCTCGTCCGAACCGTCGTCCGGAATGATGGTGATCTTGTAGAAGCGGTCGTCGTCCTCGAGCCGCACGCGACCCGACACCTCGGCGATGGGGGCCTTGCCCTTGGGCACACGAGCTTCGAAGAGCTCCTGAACTCGGGGCAGACCACCCGTGATGTCGTCACCCGCGACACCACCCTGGTGGAAGGTACGCATGGTCAGCTGGGTACCGGGCTCACCGATGGACTGGGCGGCGACGATACCGACGGCCTCACCGATGTCCACCAGCTTGCCGGTCGCCATCGAGCGGCCATAGCAGGTGGCGCACACGCCGGTGCCGGTGGTGCAGGTCAGCACGGAGCGGACCTTCACCTCGGTGATGCCGGCCTCGAGCAGCGCCTCCAGGGCGGGGTCGCCCAGGTCGTGGCCCTTCTCGACCACCACGTTGCCCTTGGCGTCCACCGCGTCGGTGGCCAGCGTCCGGGCGTAGGTGCTGGTCTCGACGTGGGCGTCCCGGATGAGCGAGCCGTCGGCCTGCTTCTCCGCGATCGGCACCACGATGCCGCGCTCGGTGCCACAGTCGGTCTCGCGCACGATGACGTCCTGCGACACGTCCACCAGACGACGGGTCAGGTAACCCGAGTCGGCGGTACGAAGCGCGGTGTCGGCCAGACCCTTTCGCGCACCGTGGGTGTTGATGAAGTACTCCAGAACCGTCAGGCCCTCACGGAAGGAGGACTTGATCGGCTGCGGGATGAACTCACCCTTCGGGTTCGTCACCAGACCCTTCATGCCCGCGAGGGTTCGCGTCTGCGTGAAGTTACCGGTCGCGCCCGAGTCGACGATCGTGATGATCGGGTTGTCGGCCGGGTAGTGCGCACGCAGCGCCTTACCGACCTCTTCGGTCGCTTCCTGCCAGATCTTGACCAGGGCGTTGTTGCGCTCCTGGTGATCGAGAGCACCACGCTGGTACTTCTTCTCGATCTGATCGGCCTGCGCGTCGTAACGCGCCATGATCTCCGCCTTCTCCGGCGGAACGAGCACGTCCGACATGGAGACGGTGACACCCGAACGCGTGGCCCAGTAGAAGCCCGCGTCCTTCAGCTTGTCGACGGTCTGCGCGACGACGATCATCGGATACCGCTCGGCGAGATCGTTGATGATCGCGGCCTGACGCTTCTTCGGCATCGGCTCGTCGACGAACGCGTAGTCCGCCGGGAGCAGGTCGTTGAAGAGCACGCGGCCCAGGGTGGTCTTGCAGATCCACGCGTCGCCACGCTGCCAGCCGTTCGGGAACAGCTCGGCCTCGACGTCCTTCGGCGGACGCTGGTTGGTCAGCCGGACCTTGATCAGCGAACGCACGGTCAGGTCGCCGCGGTCGACCGCCATCTGCGCCTCGGCGGGCGAAGCGTAGACGCCGAACTCGGCCGAATCCTTGGTGGCGGGCCGGTACTCGCCCTTCGCGCCCTCTTCCAGGCGAGTCAGGTAGTACAGGCCGGTCACCATGTCCAGACGCGGCATGGCGAGCGGGCGACCCGACGCCGGCGACAGGATGTTGTTCGAGGACAGCATCAGGATGCGGGCCTCGGCCTGCGCCTCCGCGGACAGCGGGAGGTGCACGGCCATCTGGTCACCGTCGAAGTCGGCGTTGAACGCCTCACACACGAGGGGGTGCAGCTGGATGGCCTTGCCTTCGACCAGCAGCGGCTCGAAGGCCTGGATACCCAGGCGGTGCAGGGTGGGCGCACGGTTCAGCAGCACCGGGTGCTCGGCGATGACCTCTTCGAGGACATCCCACACCTGGGGACGCTGACGCTCGACCATCCGCTTGGCGGACTTGATGTTCTGCGCGTGGTTCAGGTCGACCAGACGCTTCATGACGAACGGCTTGAACAGCTCGAGCGCCATCAGCTTGGGCAGACCACACTGGTGCAGCTTCAGCTGCGGACCGACCACGATGACCGAACGGCCCGAGTAGTCGACACGCTTACCGAGCAGGTTCTGACGGAAACGACCCTGCTTGCCCTTGAGCAGATCGCTCAGCGACTTCAGCGGGCGGTTACCCGGACCGGTGACCGGACGGCCGCGACGGCCGTTGTCGAACAGCGCGTCCACCGACTCCTGAAGCATGCGCTTCTCGTTGTTCACGATGATCTCGGGCGCACCCAGATCGATCAGTCGCTTCAAACGGTTGTTGCGGTTGATGACGCGGCGGTACAGGTCGTTCAGGTCGGAGGTCGCGAAGCGGCCACCGTCCAGCTGCACCATCGGGCGCAGCTCCGGCGGGATCACCGGCACGGCGTCGAGAACCATGCCCATCGGCGAGTTGCCGTTGGTCTGGAACGCGGCCACGACCTTCAGACGCTTCAGCGCGCGCAGCTTCTTCTGGCCCTTGCCCGTGCGAATGGTCTCGCGCAGGCTCTCGGCCTCGGCCTCGATGTCGAAGGTCTCCATGAGCTTCTGGATCGCCTCGGCACCCATGGCGCCGGTGAAGTACTCGCCGTAGCGGTCCTGCAGCTCGCGGTAGATCACCTCGTCGATGATCAGCTGCTTCTTGGCCAGCTTGGTGAAGGTGGTCCAGATCTCGTCGAGCCGGTCCAGTTCACGCTGGGCGCGGTCGCGCAGCTGACGCATCTCGCGCTCGCCGCCGTCCTTGACCTTGCGGCGGACGTCGGACTTGGCGCCCTCGGCCTCCAGCTCGGCCAGGTCGGCTTCCAGCTTCTGGGCGCGGGCCTCGAGGTCGGCGTCGCGCTGGTCGGCGACCGACTTCTTCTCGACCTCCATCTCGGCCTCGAGCGTGGACAGCTCGTTGTGACGCAGCTCGTCGTCGACCGCGGTGATCACGTACGCGGCGAAGTAGATGATCTTTTCCAGATCCTTCGGCGCGAGGTCGAGCAGGTAGCCCAGTCGCGACGGCACACCCTTGAAGTACCAGATGTGGGTGACCGGAGCGGCCAGCTCGATGTGGCCCATGCGCTCACGACGCACCTTGGCGCGAGTCACCTCGACACCACAGCGCTCGCAGATGATGCCCTTGAAGCGGACGCGCTTGTACTTACCGCAGTAGCACTCCCAGTCCCGGGTGGGACCGAAGATCTTCTCGCAGAAGAGGCCGTCCTTCTCCGGCTTCAACGTGCGGTAGTTGATGGTCTCCGGCTTCTTGACTTCACCAAACGACCAGTTACGAATGTCTTCGGCGGAGGCCAGGCCGATCCGGAGTTCATCGAAGAAGTTGACGTCTAGCACGTAACTTCCTTTCCCCTGTTCGGGTTGAGTTTGAGCAAAAGTTCGCTAAATCCGCTCGTAGCGACTGCTTGCAGGTCGCTCGAAACGGTCTGCCCGGGAGCGCTTTTCGATAATTCGTCGAGCACTCCCGGACCGATCGCTCACTGCGCCAGGTCGTCGACCGTCGCAGCCTCGTTGCGGGACAGGTTGATACCCAGGTTCGCCGCGGCGCGCTCCAGGTCCTCGTCGTCGCCATCGCGCATCTCGATGGCGGCGCCGTCCGAGGACAGCACCTCCACGTTGAGGCACAGGGACTGGAGTTCCTTGAGCAGCACCTTGAACGACTCCGGGATACCCGGCTCCGGAATGTTCTCGCCCTTGACGATCGCCTCGTACACCTTCACGCGGCCGACCACGTCGTCGGACTTGATGGTGAGGAGCTCCTGCAGGGTGTAGGCCGCGCCGTACGCCTGCATGGCCCAACATTCCATTTCACCGAAGCGCTGACCACCGAACTGCGCCTTACCACCCAGCGGCTGCTGCGTGATCATCGAGTACGGACCGGTCGAACGCGCGTGGATCTTGTCGTCGACCAGGTGGTGCAGCTTCAGGATGTACATGTAGCCCACGGACACCGGGTACGGGAACGGCTCGCCGGAGCGGCCGTCCAGCAGGATCGCCTTGCCGTCGTCGTTGATCATCCGCTCGCCGTCGCGGTTCGGCAGAGTCGAACCGAGCAGGCCGGTCAGCTCTTCCTCACGCGCACCGTCGAACACCGGGGTGGCGATGTTCGTGTCGGCGGGCTGTCCGATCATCTCGGCGGGCAGGTTCTTCGCCCAGTCCGGGGAACCGTCGACCTGCCAACCGGTCTTGGCGATGTAACCCAGGTGGGTTTCCAGCAC
>NZ_BAGC01000058.1 GCF_000308655.1 Nocardia niigatensis NBRC 100131
GCCTTGAGGAGGTCCTCGATGCTGGTGAACTTCACCCGGGGACGTCCGGCGGACTTGCCCGCGGTCTTCTCGGTGGCGTCGATGGACTTCCAGCCGTCCCGGCCGACCTGGTCGGGCTGGCGCTCGGCGAGAAGCGCGTCCAGGTCGGCGCGATCGGCCTGCGGGGCGGCGAGCTTGCCGTGGGTGAAGTCGTCGATGAGCTGGTCGACGGTCTCCTGCGAGTCGACGCGGTTGGAGCCGATGACACCGCGCGGGCCGCGCTTGATCCACCCGGAGACGTACACGCCCCGAACCGGGTTGCCGTCGGCCAGGACCCGGCCCTTGTCGTTGGGGATGACGCCGTTGGACTCGTCGAACGGCACCCCCGCGACGGGCTCGCCCTTGTAACCGATGGAGCGCAGCACCAGCGACGCCTCGAGGGTGCCGGTGCGGTCGGAGGCGCGGGCCACGGTGCGGCCGTTCTCCTCGACCAGCTCGTTGTGCACGTACTCGACCGCCTCGGCCTTGCCCTCGCCGGTGATGGCGGTGGGAGAGACCAGGTAGCGGAACACGATTCGCTTGTTGTCCGGGTTACGGGAACCGGCGGCGTATTCCTGGGCCAGGGTGTACTTGAGCCGCAACGAGGGCTCGACCTGCGGGTCGTCCAGCTGGGCCTGCGAGGCCGGGTCCAGGACCAGGTCCTCGGGGTCGACGATGATGTCGACGCCCTTCAGGTGCGTCAGCGCCAGGAATTCCGGCGAGGTGTAGGCGGCCTGCAGCGGACCGCGGCGGCCCAGCACCACGACCTCGGTGATGTTGCTGCGACGCAGCGCATCCAGGGCGTGGTCGGCGATGTCGGTCTTGGCCAGCTCGTCCGGGTCGACGGTGAGCACGCGGGCCACGTCGAGCGCCACATTGCCGTTGCCGACGATGACGGCGCGCTCGCCGGTCAGGTCGAATTCGCGGTCGGCGAAGTCCGGGTGGCCGTTGTACCAGGCCACGAACTCGGTGGCGGAGTGGCTGCCGGGCAGATCCTCGCCCGGGACGCCGAGGCGGCGGTCGGTGGCCGCGCCGACGGCATAGATGACGGCGTGGTGGTGGCCGAGCAGCTCCTCGTGCGAGATGTGCTTGCCGACTTCGACATTCAACCGGTACTGCAGCGCCTCACGCCGGAAAGCCGACTCGAACAGGCTCGCCACCGACTTGGTACCCGGGTGGTCGGGGGCGACGCCCGCGCGCACCAGACCGTACGGGGTGGGCAGCCGGTCGAACAGCTCCACCTCGACATCGGCGCGGCGCAGCAGCTCCTCGGCGGCATAGCAGGCGGCGGGACCCGCGCCGACGATGGCGACGCGCAGCGTGCCCAGTTCCTTGGGCGCCCGGGACGGCGCGACCAGCGGCTCGAAGTTCGACTCCAGCGGATGCCGCTGGAAGTAGGCGGCATTGATATCACGGAAGCGCGCCAGCGAGGCGGGCAGATCGTCCTCGGAGAAGATCGCGTCGACCGGGCAGGCATCGACACAGGCACCGCAGTCGATACAGGTGTCCGGGTCGATATAGAGCTGCTCGGTAGTGGCGAACTCAGGTTGCTCGGGCGTGGGACGAATGCAATCGACCGGGCACTCGGGTACGCAGCTGGCGTCGTTGCAACAACGCTGCGTGATCACATAGGCCATTTCTCGCAGATCCTCG
>NZ_BAGC01000057.1 GCF_000308655.1 Nocardia niigatensis NBRC 100131
ACGTCGGTGTAGGTCAGGCGGTACTGCGCCTGCATCCAGACCAGGCGATTGACGATGGCGGCGTGGCTGACGGCGACACCCTTGGGCCGCCCGGTCGAGCCCGAGGTGAAGATGACGTAGGCGGGGTGTCCCGGCCGCAGCGGCCGGGTGCGTTCGGCGGCGGCGAGGGGCCCGCTCGGCCACCGGGTCCGGGCCCGCTCCTCGGCCTCCTCGACGAAGAGGGCGGGAACGCCGCTGCCGCTGCCGAACCCGTCGCGCCAGGTGGTGAGCACCAGGCGCGGTCCGGCGGTGGCGAGGATGTGCTCGTTGCGGTCGAGCGGCTGTTCGGGGTCCAGGGGCAGGTAGGCGGCGCCGGTCATGAGGACGGCGTACATGGCGACCACGAGTTCAGTGGAGCGCCGGATGGCCAGACCCACCGAGGTTTCCGGCCCGACCCCGTAGCCGTCGATCAGTTCGCGGGCCAGCCGGCGGGCGCGCTCGGACAGTTCCCGATAGGTGAGGCGCTCGTCCTCGAAGACGAGTGCCACGGCGTCCGGGCTGTCGGCGGCCTGGGCCTCGAACATCGAGATCAGGGTCGGCGCGATGCCGTTCGGCAGGCCCGCCGCGGCGATCACATCGAAACCGGTGGCGTTCCAGTCGGTCAGGACGCGGCGGCGTTCCTCCGGGGCGAGCAGGTCGAGATCCCCGACGGGCGCCATCGGATCGGCCGCGACCAGTTCCAGCACGCGGGCGAAGCGGCGGGCGAACGACGCTACGGTCGGCTCGTCGAAAAGGTCCAGCGCATAGGAGAATTCGGCCGCCATACCGGTGCCGTCGCCGCGCTCGTCCACGGTTTCCTGCACGGTCAACTGCAGGTCGAACTTGGCGAAGGGCACCTCGAGGTCGGTGCCGGAGACGGTCAGGCCGGGGAGCCGGAATTCGGCGGGCGCCAGGTTCTGGAACGAGAGCATCACCTGGAACAGCGGATTGCGCGCCTGCGAGCGGGCCGGGTCGAGCAGGTCCACCAGGCGTTCGAAGGGCACGTCGGCATGGCCGAAGGCGCGTACGTCGGCGTCGCGCACCCGGTCCAGCAGGTCGGCGAAGCCGGTCGCCGGGTCGACGTCGGTGCGCAGCACGAGGGTATTGACGAACATGCCGATGAGGTCGTCCAATTCGGCCTCGCCGCGGCCGGCGACCGGGGTGCCGATGGCGATGTCCCGGGTGCCGGACAGCTGGGCCAGCAGCACCGCCAGTGCGGTGTGCACCACCATGAAGGTGGTGCCGTTGTGGCCGCGGGCGAGCCGGCGCACGGCGGCGTACACATCGCCGGCGAGTTCGAAGCGGTAGGTGCCGCCACGATACGAGGCGACCGGCGGGCGCGGGCGATCCGACGGCAGCACCAGTTCGTCGGGTAGCTCGGACAGTGTCTCGCGCCAGAACGCGATCTGCCGGGCCAGCGCGGAGCTCTCGTCGTCCTCGGCGCCGAGTGCCGTGCGCTGCCACAGGGTGTAGTCGGCGTATTGCACGGGCAGCGGCGCCCAGTGCGGTGCGGTCCCGGAGCTGCGGGACACGTACGCGGTCACCAGGTCCCGGGTGAGCGGGCCCATGGAGAAGCCGTCGGCGGCGATGTGGTGCACCACGGCGACCAGCACCTGTTCGCCGGGACCCAGGCGCAGCACCCGCAGTCGGAGGGGTGGGGTGGCGGTGACGTCGAAGCCCGCGCCACCGAGTTCCATGACCCGCGTGGCCAGTTCCGCGGCGTCTATATCGTCGACCCGTAGGTCGGGGATGGCGCGGGGATCGGTGAGCGGCAGCACCTGCTGATAGCCCTCGCCGTCCACCTCCGGGTAGACGGTGCGCAGCACCTCGTGCCGCTCCACCAGGTCCCGGACGGCGGCGCGCATGGCGTCGAGGTCGAGTTCACCGGAGAGCCGCACCGCGAGCGGCACATTGTCGACCGCGCTGTCGGGTGCGAAGCGATTGAGGAACCACATGCGCTGCTGTGCGTAGGACAGCGGCACGCGGTCGGGCCGGGGCCCGGAAACCAGTGCGGGGGTGGTGTTCCCGGTGGTCTCCCCGGCCAGCAGTCCGGCCAGGTCGGTGACGGTGGACGCCTCGAAGAGCACGCGCACCGGCACCCGCAGGCCCAGCGCGGTGCCGATGCGGGCGACGGCCTGGGTGGCCAGCAGCGAGTTGCCGCCGAGTTCGAAGAAGTCGTCGTCGGAGCCGACGCGCAGCGGTTCCGCGCCGGGCGGGGTGAGCAGGCCGGAGAAGACCTCCGCGACCGCCGCTTCGGCGGCGGTCGCGGGAGCGCGGAAGGCACGGGTGGTGAAGACCGGTTCCGGTAGTCGCGCGCGGTCGACCTTGCCGACCGGGGTCAGCGGGATCTCGTCGAGGACCATGATGGCGGCGGGAACCATGTACGCGGGCAGGGATTCTCCCGCGAAAGCCGCCAATTCCGCGGTGTCCAGGACGATTCCGGGGCTGGGCAGCACGTAGGTGACCAGGGCCGCGGCCCCGGTGGGCAGCGTGGTGCCCAGGGTGACCGCGAAGTCCACGCCGGGGTGCGCGGTGAGGGCGCTGTCGATCTCGCCGAGTTCGATGCGCAGACCGCGGATCTTGACCTGGAAGTCGGTGCGGCCGTGGTGTTCGAAGTTCCCGTTCTCCAAGCGTTTCACCAGGTCGCCGGTCCGGTAGAGGCGCTGCCCGGGTTCGCCGTAAGGGCTGGCGACGAAGCGTTCGGCGGTCAGCACGGGCCGGTTCAGATAGCCCGCGGCCAGGGCCGGTCCGGCCAGATAGAGCTCGCCGACCACGCCGGGCGGCACCGGCCGCAATCCCGCGTCCAGCACGTACGCGCCGATGCCCGGTAGCAGGGTGCCGATGTGGGTGCCGCCGCCGGGCGGCAGCGCCGCGGTGCCGGTGGACAGCGCGGTGACCTCGGTCGGGCCGTATTCGATGTGGAAGTCGCGGTCGGGGGTGATCCAGCGGTCCACCAGGGCGGGCGGCACCCGCTCGCCGCCGCACATGATGGCCCGCAGGTCCTGCGGGACAGCCGGGTCGAGCGATTCCAGCACCGCCGGGGTGATGCAGATATGGGTGACCCGTTCGCGGCGGAGCAGCTCGGACAGCTCCTGGCCGCCGAAGACGTCCGGCGGCACCACGACCAGGGTGGCGCCCGCGGTGAACGCGTACAGCATCTCGACGATGGAGAAATCGAAGCTCGGGGTGGTCAGCTGGGTGATGCGCGAATCCTCGGTCACCGAGCGGCTTTCCCGGCGGGCAGCCAGCCCCGCCAGCCCGGAGTGGGTGATGGCCACGCCCTTCGGCTTGCCGGTGGAGCCCGAGGTGTAGATGACGTAGGCCAGGTGCTGCTCGGTCAGCGGCCGGGTGCGGTCGGCGTAGGAGATCGGGTGTGCGGGGCGGGCCGCGATGCGCTCGGCGCGGGCGGGATCGTCGAGTTCGATCCAGTAGGCGGCGGTTCCCAGCCCGGCCCGGTGGGTGGCCAGGGTGACGCCGTACTTCGCGCCGGAGTCGGTGAGCATGTGCTCGATCCGGTCGCCGGGATAGGTCGGGTCCACCGGCAGGTAGGTGGCGCCGGTCTTGACGATGGCCCACATGGCCAGCACCGATTCGACCGAGCGCGCGATGCCCATGGCCACCACGTCACCGGGGCCGATGCCCAGGGCGATGAGTTCGCGAGCTACCCGCGAGGACTGCTCGTCGAGCTCCCGGTAGGTGAGTTCACGCAGGTCGGAAGGGTTTCCGGTGGGATTGAAGCTGATCGCGACGGCATCGTCGGCGGATTCGACCGCCGCTGTGAGCAGTTGACCGAAGAAGGGGCTGCCGGACCGGCGGCGTCTGCTCCCACGGACTGATCTACGGGTTGTATCCATCCGTGTTGTTCACCTCACACGTCCAGCAATCCACACACGTCGAATTTCTTCGACAGTCCGGGGCGACGAGGTCGGCGCGCCCGGACGAACCGGCACAGCATAGCCGCGCACGGCAGCTCCGGCGCCTCGAACTGGAGGGACTATCGGCAGCCCTTCCCCGGCGTTGCAGCATGTGATCCGCGCCATAGCGATTGCCGTTCGCTACCACTCGCGCCGTCGGGAG
Organism: Nocardia niigatensis NBRC 100131; assembly: GCF_000308655.1. Classification (GTDB taxonomy): domain Bacteria; phylum Actinomycetota; class Actinomycetes; order Mycobacteriales; family Mycobacteriaceae; genus Nocardia; species Nocardia niigatensis. The sequence goes on from NZ_BAGC01000057.1 coordinate 4,096, forward strand.
GTGATTCCGGCGGCGCGAGCACCGCCCGCTAGCGCACGGCGACGCGGGCGGCGCGGGGCGGTTACTCGGGCAGGACGAGTACGGTCGCGTCCGGCCAGCCCTCGGCGGCGGCGGTCGGCGCGTCGAGCACGACGGCTCGAAGATCTTCCAGCGGAGCAGGATTCAGCTCGCCGAGGCGGTCGTGGTCGGCGAAGACGTGGGTGACCCACTCGTCGCCCAGCGCCTCCGAGAGATCCGCTCCGGCCGTGCCCTCCGCCGAATCCAGCAGCACCACAGACGCTCCGACCGCTCCCGCCGCGACCACTTCGATCAGGGTCAGGGCGGAATCGGCCGCACCGTGGTGGAAGGTGCGCGACTCGAAGGTCAGGTCGAGCGCGCGGGCGCGGTCGGCCGCGGCGGCCAGGCCGTCGTAGGTGAGGGTCCGGTCCGCCGCCGCGTAGGCGATATCGGTGCCGCGCAGCGCGCGAATCCGGTTGGCGTAGGTGACCGGTCGCGCCGATTCGGCGGCGATCTCGGCGGCCGTCTCCGGATCGTCGAGCGACAGCCATTCGATGCCGCGCACGGTGTCCGGCGCGGCGCCGACGGTGATGCCGACCTTCACGTCCCGGCCCGGGACCTCGGCGGCGGCGAAGGGGACCACCATGGTGCCCGCCTTCAGCACCGCCCACACCGCGACCACCTGGTCGACGCCGCGGTCCAGGCGCAGCACCACGCCGGTGCCCGGGCCGCTGCCGTGGGCGATGAGCACGCGGGCCAGCCGAGAGGAGCGGGCGTCGAGTTCCTGGTAGGTCAGCGCCTCCTCGCCCCAGACCAGCGCCGGGCCGTCCGGGTCGTCCTCGGCGGCGGTGGCGAGCACCTGGGCCAGGGCCGCACCGCGCACGCCGACGCCGGCGGGCTCCGGCGCGGACTGTGAGAGCGCCTGCACCGCAACCGATTCCGCGGCGTCGAGCAGCACGATGTCGCCGACCGGCAGCTGCGGGTCCGAGGCCACCGAGGTGAGGACCCGCTCGAGCGCGCGGCCGAAGGATTCCATGGAGGACTCCTCGAACAGGTCGGTGTCGTAGTTGAGGATGACGGCCAGCTCGCCCGCCGCGCCCGCGACGCCGGGGCGCGGTTCCACGCTGATCTGCAGATCGAACTTGGCGGTGGCCAGCGCGGTGTCGACGGCGGCCACGGTGAGGCCCGGCAGTTCCAGCACCGGGGTCTCGGTGTTCTGCAGCGAAAGCACCACCTGCAACAGCGGATTCGCCGGGGACCGGCCGGGTGCGGCGAGCTCCGCGACCCGTTCGAACGGCACGTCCGCGTGGGCGAACGCCGACAGGTCGGTCTCGCGGGCCCGCTCGATCAGCTCGTCGAACGGCGCGGCCGCGTCGACCCGGGTGCGCAGGGTGAGGGTGTTGACGAACATGCCGACCAGATCGTCGAGCGCGCGTTCGCCGCGCCCGGCGACCGCGGTGCCCAGCACGATGTCGGCGCTGCCCGACAGCCGCGACAGCCAGGCCGCCACCGCCGCGTGCACCACCATGAACAGCGAGGCGTTGTGGTTGCGCGCCAGGCGATTCAGCCCCGCGTGCACCTCGGCGGGCAGGGTGAAGTCGAGCAGCGTGCCGTGCATGGCGGCCGCCGCCGGACGCGGCCGGTCCAGCGGCAGGATCGGGCGGTCGGCCAGACCGGCCAGCTGGTCACGCCAGAATGCGACCTGGGCGGCAGCGGGCGAGTCCGCGTCGTCCTCGACGCCGATGGCCGCACGCTGCCACACCGCGTAGTCGGCGTACTGCACCGGCAGCGGCGCCCACGCCGGGGCCTCGCCGGCGGCGTGCGCCAGGTAGGCGGTCATCAGGTCGCGCGCCAGCGGGGCCATGGAGGCGCCGTCGGCGGCGATGTGATGGGCCACCAGGACCAGCAGGTAGTCGTCCGGATCGTCGCCGGTGATCAGGCGAACCCGCACCGGAACCCGCTGAGCCACATCGAATCCGGTGCCGACCAGCTCGGCGACGCGGGCGCCGATATCGCCGGCCCGCTCCACCTCGAGACCGTTCGGCAGCACGTCGGCGACCGAGAGGATCTCCTGGTAGGCCGCCGCGCCCGGAGCCGACTCTGGGTAGCGGGTGCGCAGCACCTCATGGCGGGTCAGCACATCCTCGACGGCGTGCCGCAGGGCGGGCACGTCGAGCGTTCCGGTCAGACGGACGACCATCGGGATGTTGTAGGCCGGGGACTCCGGATCCAGCTGGTTCAGCACCCACATGCGCTGCTGCGCGAGGGAGAGCGGGACCCGCGCCGGCCGCGCCCCCGCCACCAGCGCCGGACGCACCCCCGTCGCGGCGCCGGGCACGATACGCGCCGCCAGCCCGGAAACCGTTGCGGTCTCGAAGAGTTCGCGCACGGCCACATTCGCGTCGAGAGCGGCGTTGATGCGGGACACCGCGCGGGTCGCGATGAGCGAGTTGCCGCCGAGTTCGAAGAAGTCGTCGTCCGCGCCGACCCGGTCCGCGCCGAGCAATTCGGCGAAGACGTCGGCCACGCTCTCCTCGATCGGGGTCGAGGGCGCACGGAAGGTCTTGGCCTCGAACACCGGTGCCGGGAGCGCCTTGCGGTCCAGCTTGCCGGAGGCGTTGAGCGGGAACGCGTCGAGCACCACGATGGCGCTGGGCACCATGTAGACCGGAAGCGCCTGGGCCAGACCGGCTTTCAGCGCCTCGGCGGTGGCCTCGGCGCTCACCGCGTATCCGACCAGCTGATCGCCGGTGTGCGCGTCCGCGCGCACCACCACGACCGACTGGGTCACGCCCGGCTGCGCCAGCAGCGCGGCCTCGATCTCGCCCAGCTCGATGCGCAGACCACGCAGCTTCACCTGGAAGTCGGTGCGGCCCAGATATTCCAGCTCGCCCGCGGCGTCCCATTTCACGAGGTCGCCGGTGCGGTACAGGCGTTCGCCGTCGCCGAACGGGTCGGCGACGAAGCGGTCGGCGGTCAGGTCGGGTCGCCCGACGTAGCCGCGCGCCAGCTGCACGCCGGCCAGGTACAGCTCGCCGGCGACGCCGACGGGTACCGGGTGCAGGCGTGAATCCAGCACGTAGACACGGGTATTGAAGACCGGCCGCCCGATCGGGACCGACACCGTGTCGGCGTCGGTCACCTCGTGATAGGTGACGTCAACC
>NZ_BAGC01000056.1 GCF_000308655.1 Nocardia niigatensis NBRC 100131
GGCGTCGTCCGCGGTCAGCGGGTACTCGTGCTGCATCCAGACCAGGCGGTTGACGATGGCCCGGTGCTCGACGGCGACGCCCTTGGGGCGGCCGGTCGAGCCGGAGGTGAAGATGACGTAGGCGGTGTGCCCGGGCAGCAGTGGGCGGACCCGCTCGCCGTCGGTGATCGGCGCGCCGCTGTGCGACCGTGCGGACGCCTCGGCCCGCTCCACCGTGAGCGTCGCGACATCCCGCGCCCCGGCGTCGAATTCGTCCCGCTCGGCGGTGAACAGCAGCCGCGGGCGCGCGGTGTCGAGAATGTGGCCGATGCGGTCGTGCGGCTGATCCGGGTCCAGCGGCACGTACGCGGCGCCGGCCCGCAGCACCGCGTACATGGCCACGACCAGTTCGGTCGAACGCCGCAGGGCCAGGGCCACCAGCGATTCCGGGCCGATGCCCTCGGCGATGAGCAGCCGCGCGAGGCGGTTGGACCGCTCGGACAGCTCCCGATAGGTGAGGGTCTCGTCCTCGAAGACCAGGGCGACGGCGTCCGGGGTCGCCGCCACCTGCGCCTCGAACCGCGAGACCAGCGTCGCCGCAGCGCCTTCCGGCAGCGTCGCCGCCACCTCGAAGGCGGTGGCGTTCCAGTCGCCCAGCACCCGCTGCCGCTCCCCCGCGGAGAACAGCGCGAGATCGCCGACCGGGGCGGCCGGGGCGGCGGTCACCGCGGCCAGCACCCGCTGGAAGCGGGCGGCCAGCTCGGCCACCGTGGCGGCGTCGAACAGGTCCAGGGCGTAGGAGAATTCGGCCGCCAGGCCGGTGGCCTCGCCGCGCTCGTCGTGCGACTCCTGCATGGTGAGCTGCAGGTCGAACTTGGCGAACGGGATCTCCAGATCCGCGCCCGCCACCGTGAGCCCGGGCAGTTCCAGGCGGGTGGGCGCCATGTTCTGGAAGGTCAGCATGACCTGGAACAGCGGGTTGCGGGCCTGCGAGCGGGCCGGGTCCAGCAGTTCCACCAGGCGCTCGAACGGCACGTCGGCGTGGCCGAAGGCGCGCACGTCGGTCTCGCGCACCCGGGCCACCAGATCCGCGAAGGAGACGCCGGGATCGATGTCGGTGCGCAGCACCAGGGTGTTGACGAACATGCCGATCAGGCCGTCGAGTTCGGCCTCGCCGCGGCCGGCCACCGGGGTGCCGATGGCGATGTCGCGGGTGCCGGAGAGCCGGGCCAGCAGCACCGCCAGCGCCGAGTGCACCACCATGAACAGCGTGGTGTTGTGGGTCTCGGCGAAATGCCGGGCGGCCGCGTAGATCTCGTCGTCGATGCGGAAGCCGTGGGTGCCGCCGCGATAGGACGCGACGGCGGGCCGTGGCCGGTCCCAGGGCAGCACCAGCTCGTCGGGCAGGTCCGCGAGGGTCTCCCGCCAGTAGGCGATCTGCCGCGACAGCGCCGAGTCCGGATCGTCCTCGCTGCCCAGCGATTCCCGTTGCCACACCGCGTAATCGGCGTACTGCACCGGCAGCGGCGCCCACTGCGGCGCGGCGCCGCGCATGCGCTCGGCGTAGGCGGAGACCAGGTCGCGGGCCAGCACGCCGATCGAAACACCGTCGGCGGCAATGTGATAGATCGCTGCGACCAGCACGTGCTCGTCCGGCGCGAGGCGCAGCAGGCGCAGTCGCAGCGGTGGCGCGGCGGTCACGTCGAAGCCGGCCCCGACCACCTCGGCCACCCGGGCCGGGATGTCGGCGGCGTCGATGTCGACGACCGGGAGTTCGGGCAGCGCGCGCGGGTCGTCGGCGGGCAGCACCAGCTGGTAGCCCTCGCCGTCGACCTCCGGGTAGATGGTGCGCAGGACCTCGTGGCGCGCAACCAGATCCGCGGCCGCGGCCCGCATGGCGTCCACGTCGAGCGAACCGGACAGGCGCACCGCGAGCGGCATATTGTCGACCGCGCTGCTCGGGTCGAAGCGGTTGAGGAACCACATGCGCTGCTGCGCGAACGACAGCGGCACCCGGTTCGGGCGGGGCAGCGAGCCGAGCGCCGGTCCGGTTGCGGCCGGGGCCGATTCGCCGTGCAGCCGGCGGGCCAGCTCGGCCACCGTGGAGCCCTCGAACAGCACGTGCACCGGGACCCGCACGCCCAGCGCGGTGCCGATGCGCGCGGCGGCCTGTGCGGCCAGCAGCGAGTTGCCGCCGAGTTCGAAGAAGTCGTCGTCCGCACCCACCCGCGCATCCGGGTTGTCCGGAATCAGCAAGGCGGCGAACACTTCCGCGACGATCTCCTCGGCGCGTGTGGCGGGAGCCCGGAACTCGCGGGCCGCGAAAACGGGCTCCGGCAGCGCATTCCGGTCAAGCTTGCCGACCGGGGTCAACGGAATCTCGTCCAGCACCAGCAGCGCGGCGGGCACCATGTAGGCGGGCAGCGATTCGCCGATGTGCGCGGCCAGCGCCGCGGTGTCGAGGGTCGCGCCCGGCCGGGGCAGCACGTACGACACCAGCGCGGTCGCCCCGGAGGGCAGTGTCTTGCCCAGTGTCGCAGCGAAATCCACGTCCGGGTGCGCGCTCAGCGCATTGTCGATCTCGCCCAGCTCGATGCGCAGACCGCGAATCTTGACCTGGAAGTCGGAGCGGCCCAGGTACTCGATCACGCCCGGGTTGTCGGACTCGGCGGTGGTGCGGCGCACCAGGTCGCCGGTGCGGTACAGGCGCGCGCCCGGCGTGCCCGCGGCCTCGCCGAAGGGACTGGCCACGAAGCGTTCCGAGGTCAGCCCCGGCCGCCCCTTGTAGCCCTGCGCCAGCGCCGGACCCGACAGGTACAGCTCGCCGACCACGCCGTCCGGCACCGGCCGCAACCGCGAATCCAGCACGTACGCACCGACACCCGGGATGGCCGTGCCGATGGTGATCGGCTCGCCGGGCAGCAGCGGGGCGCTCGAGGTGGCGAGGATGGTCGCCTCGGTGGGGCCGTAGCCGTTGTAGAAGGAGCGTTCGCCGGTCGCCCAGCGCGACACCAGTTCCGGGCCGAACTTGTCGCCGGCCACCACGACCGTGGTCAGCTCGGTCAGCCCGGCCGGATCCACCGATTCCAGGGCGCCCGGGGTGATCAGCACGTGGGTGACGGCCTCGCGGCCCAGCAGCTCGGCCAGTTCCACGCCGCCGAACACGCCGGCCGGTGCGATGACGAGGGTCGCACCGGCGGTGAAGGTCAGCAGCAGTTCCAGCACCGAGACGTCGAAGCTCGGCGAGCAGACGTGCAGCACACGCGAATCCGCGGTGACCGCGTAGTGCTCCCGCTCGGCGGCGACCAGTCCGGCCAGGCCGGTGTGGGTGACCACCACGCCCTTGGGCTTACCGGTCGACCCGGAGGTGTAGATGACATAGGCCGGATGCTGCTCGGTGAGCGTGCCCGGCCGATCGGCGTAGGAGATGGGGTGATCCGGGTGCGCGGCGAGGCGCTGCGCGTGCGCCGGATCGTCCAGTTCGATCCACTCGGCGGCGGTGCCCAGCGCGGCGCGGTACTCCCGCGTCGTCAGGCCCAGCACCGCGCCGGAGTCGGTGAGCAGGTGCTCGATGCGATCGGGCGGATAGGCCGGATCGACCGGCACGTAGGCCGCCCCGGTCTTGGCGATGGCCCAGACCGACAGCACGGATTCGATGGAGCGGGTGATACCGATCGCGACCATGTCGCCGGGGCCGACGCCGCGGGCGATCAATTCCCGGGCCAGCTGCGAGGATCCGGCATCGAGGTCGCGGTAGCTGATCTCGCGCTGGTCGGCCGGATCGCCGGTCGGGTTGAACCGGATGGCGATGTCGTCGGCGGCGGACTCGACCGCGGCGGTGAGCAACTGCCCGAAGAGTGGGCTGCCGGACCGACGCCGACGATTACCACGAGCTGTACGGCGGGCAGTATCCATTCGCGTGCATTCACCTCTCGGGTTCATCTTTTCCGCAGGCCCACGACACTCGGCCCGACCCACGAAAAAATGACGTCTGTTCCCTGGACGCCAAACGGGTGAGCGGATCAAACAATCATATCGATGCTTGCGAGCGGCCTCGAGCGGCCCGCACACAGTGACTATCGCTGAGCAGCAATGATTGTTGCTACGAAGTGACTTGCGCCACAGCGGGTCAGAGCCAGCCGCGGCGTGTCGCCTGCACTCCGGCCTGGAATCGCGTGCTCGCGCCGAGGCGCTCGAGCAGACTCGCGGTGCGGCGCACCACCGTTCGGCGCGAGAGGCCGAGCCGGCGGGCGATGGTGTCGTCGGTGGCGCCCATGCTCATCAGCGTGAGGATGGCCTTGTCGCGCTCGTCGAGGGCCTCGGCCGGATTCACCGAGATCGGCGTTGCCATCAGCCATAGCGCGTCGAAGGTCTTGACCAGCAGATCCAGCGTGGGCGACGGGCCGACCCGCACCCCCATGGGGTCGCCGCGGCGTTCGTCGGTGTGCAGGACCAGCACCGCGCGCCGATCGTCGGCGACGATCAGCTTCATGGGCGGATCGGGCAGCGTACGCGCCTGCGCCCCAACCGCATTGGTGGCCAGCACGTGGCGCAGCCGCTCCGGGTCCTGGTAGATGGTCTCCTGGTACAGGGTGCGGTAGCCGATGCCCGCGGTGATCCGCGAGGACTTCAGCTCGAACATCCGCTCCTCGGTCTCCACATCGGAGAGGAACGGGCCGCGTTCCACCACCTTCACGCAGGTGTGCGCGGTGTGCTGCAGGTCCTCGAAATCGGCCAGCAGCTGGCGGCGTTCGTAGACGGCCACCACCGCGCCGTCGGCGTCGGTGGTGCGGCGCACCGAGCGGAAGGTCTCGCCCAAGCGCGCGGCGGCCGACTGCATGCGCAGCATGTCCTGGTTGCGGCGGCGAGTCTCGGCCTCCGACAAGGCTTCCGGCGCGTGCGCGTCGAAACGCACCACGCCCTTGCCGTCGGTGAGCCGCACCGCGGCCTCGAGCTGACACAGAGCCTCCAGCGCGGCCTCGGCCACGCGCGGCGGGATGGTCAGCCGCTCGGCAACCTCGGCCACGGTCGAGCGCGGGTGCTGCACGAGCACCGCGTAGGAGCGGCCGGGCACGGAGGCCGGGTCGAAGAGATCGTCCAGTGTCGTCACCGCACCCACCGGCGGGCGCCGGTCCGGGAAGCGTCCGGTCGCGGGCAGCGGTGAACGGTCTACTGGTCCGGTCCCCACTGCTGCTGCATGAGAACGCCCTTGCTGGCTAGCCATGGCAGCGGATCCATCTTGTTGTCGGCGGCGTCCCAGATCTCGAGGTGGAGATGGGGACCTGTGGAGTTACCGCGGTTTCCCACGGAGGCGATGACATCGCCGGTGTTCACGCGCTGACCGACCGTCACGTACATGTCGTTGACGTGGCCGTACACCGCGGTGGTGCCGTCGTCCTGCTTGACGCGCACCCAGAGGCCGAAGCCCGAGGCCGGGCCGGCGGAGATGACCTCGCCGCCCATGACCGAGTGGATCGGCGTGCCGATCGGGTCGGCGAAGTCGATGCCGTAATGCATTGCGCCCCAGCGCATGCCGAATCCCGAGGTGAGCTGGCCGTCGACCGGCTTGACCACGTTCGGGCCCGGGTTCAGCTGCTGCTGGAGGGTCTTGAGGGTTTGCTCGGCCTGCTGCAGCGGCCCGGAGATCTCGGGCGGCAGGTTCTGCAGGCCGAACGGGGCCGGATCGGGCGTGGCGTTGGCGATCGGCTGGGCCTGCGGGGTCTGCGCCGCGGGGGCGGTGTCCTTGGCCTGCTTCAGATCCAGGTCGGCCTGTTCGACCGGCGCGACGTCCTCGCCGATGGTGGTCGGCTTCTCGTCGTGCGTGGGTAGCAGCGGCGCGGCGTGCGCGAGGGCGGGGGCAAGCTGGGTGGCGGTGCCGATCAGGGCGCCGGCGGCGACCGCCACACCGGCGACGGACTTCACGCGATCGGTGGTGGTGGGTTCGGCCCGGTGGCGTCTGCGCGACGTGGTGAGGGTGCCGGCGGCACCGGAATCACCGAGCAGATCCATGACTGTGACAGAGTTCGCGGTCGTTCGATGGTGCGGCACTGCAAGTCCTAGCGTTCGGTGGGGTCCGGTAACGATTCGGCATCGCTGTGATGGAAACTGTACTCGCCTGTGATCAATTCGCAACCTTTTGTGCGATAACGCCAGGTGGAGCACTCGAACCCCTGATCACAAACCGTAACCGACGAGGCACACTTGTGACATGGTTCTCGACGAGTTGGATACGCCGATCGTGCTCGCGCCCATGGCGGGCGGACCGTCCACCCCCGAACTGGCCGCCGCGGTGACCGAGGCCGGCGGGCTGGGCTTCGTGGCCGCCGGGTACCTGCCCGCGAGCGAACTGGCCACGCGGATCGCGGCCACGCGGGCGCTGACCTCCGGGGCGTTCGGGGTCAATCTCTTCTACCCCTCCGAACCAAGTCCGACCGCTCGGTTCGATGCATATATAAGGACGCTCGCCGCCGAGTTCACGATCGGCGAGGCCCGCTACGACAGCGACGACTGGGCCGCCAAACTGGACCTGCTCGTCGCCGATCCGGTGCCGGTGGTGTCGAGCACCTTCGGCTGCCCGACCGCCGAGGAGATCGCGCGCCTGCACGGGGCCGGATCCGAGGTGTGGGTGACGGTCACGACCGTGGCCGAGGCCCGCCAGGCGGTGGCCGCGGGCGCGGACGTGCTGATCGCGCAGGGCGCGGAGGCGGGCGGGCACCGCGGCGTCTTCGTCGATGATCCCGCCGACGACCTCACCGATCCCCTGGGTCTGCTGGCCCTGCTGCAACTGCTGCGCGCCGAGGTGACGGCGCTCACGAAAGACGTGCCGATCGTGGCGGCGGGCGGCATCGCCACCGGGGCGGCGGTCGCCGGAGTGCTGTGCGCGGGCGCGGCGGCTGCACAGCTCGGCACCGCCTTCCTGCGCTGCCCCGAGGCCGGGACCGCGCCGCTCGTCCGGGACGCCATCACCGAACCGACGCCGACCATGCTGACGCGCGCGTTCACCGGACGGCGGGCGCGCGGGCTGCGCAACCGGTTCATGGCAGACCACCCGGACGCTCCGGTCGCCTACCCCGAGATCCATTACGCCACCGGGCCTTTGCGCGCGGCCGCGCGGGCCGCCGGCAATGCCGACGAGGTGAATCTCTGGGCGGGTCAGGCACATTCGCTGACGCCCGAGCTACCGGCAGGCGAGCTGGTGCGCACTCTGTCGGCGGATGCGAAAAATGCTCTGGAACGGGTACTTTCGCTGCGAATTCAGTGTTATTGACAACGTTTTTCATCTACAATCGGCTGACACCTTCCGCCATCCCATGAGGAGAGCGATATGTCACTCGACGTACCCACCGCACTACTCGAGCGCGCCGAACGCGGTGAAGTCAGCGACGCAGAGTTCGTCGAATGCGTCCGTAATTCGCTGCCCTACGCCTACGAGGTCGTCAGCCGGGTAGCCGCCGACCTGCGTTCCGGCACGGCGGAATACGCCGACAACACCATCCCTCCGCCGGACGAGACCGCCCGCGGTCAGCTGCTGCGCGCCATGGCCTCCGACGCCATCCGCGGCGGCCTGGAACGCCACTTCGGCGTGAAGCTCGCCTTCCAGAACTGTCACCGGGTGGCGGCCTTCCCGCTCCCCGCGGTCGGCGGCGACACCTACACCACGTTCATCTCCACCCGCGCCCAGCTGCTCAACCAGAGCCCGGAACTCCGCAACTGCTGAGCGCACCCCGCTGATCGGCGCGACCGAAACCCGGTCGCGCCGATCGGCATTCACCGCCTGATCATCGACGTTGCCGGACGCCGCCCGCCCGCCGGCTCCTGCGCTCGGCCCGGAATTTCCTGACCTCCCGCACCCCCAGCCAGGTGAACACCGCGAACGGCCCGACGAACAGGAACCACGCGGCGACCGTCGATCCGGCGTCGCCGAACCCATCGGTGAACGTCACGCCCACGGTGCCCACGGTCATGATCCCGAACAGCAGAATCAGCAGCGCCAGCACCACCCACCACACCGGCTGCCACGGCCGCACCCGCGGCTGCTCCAGCGGCCGATTCACGAAACCCGAATAACCCGTCCCCGACGACCCGTGCACGTACGGCGAGACGTACGCGCCCCCACCCGAAACCATTCCGCCCACCGGCGCCGACATACCCATGGACGCCCCACCGAGCCCACCCGCCGGTCCAGCCAACGGCACCGCAGCCCGCCCGCCCTGCGGTACTGAGCCCTGCTCGCCCGGTCGCACTGCGGCCTGCCCGCCCAGTGGCGCCGCGGAGACGGGCGTCGCCCCCGGCGGCATTCCCGTCGGCGGAGGCGTTGGGCCCGAGGACATTCCGCCCGGCGAAGGCGTGAACGCGGACGCCATGTGGTGGTAGGGAGAGGAAATGGGTGGCCGGGCCGGAGGCGGTGTGAAGGACTGCGGGCCCGCGCCGGGACCGGAGGCGTAGCCAGGGAAAGGTTCTCCGCCGTCCCATTTCGCGGTCGGTGCCGACCGGCTCAGCGGTCCTGCGGGCGATGCGGAGGCGTCGCGGGCGGCCCTGGCGTCGAGGGCGGCTCGGGCGGCCGCGCCCAATGCTCCGGCGCTCGGGAAACGGTGCCCGGGCTCCTTCGCCATACCGCGGATGACGACGGCGTCGAGGGCCGCGGGGACGAGTGAGTTGCGGTCGCTCGCCCGGGGTGGGTCAGCGGTGAGGTGGGCGGTCATCTGCTGCACCGGGTCGGCCTGGGCGAAAGGCTTGGCCCCGGTGAGGATCTCGTAGAGCATGCAGGCCAGGGAGTAGACGTCGGAGCGTAGGTCCTCGGTGCCGGAGTAGCGCTCGGGGGCCATGTAGGCCCAGGTGCCGACGGCCACTCCGGTGGAGGTGATGGTGGCCTGGCCGACGCCGCGAGCGATGCCGAAGTCGATGAGGTAGGCGAAACCGTTGGGAAGGGTGAGGACGTTGGAGGGCTTCACATCCCGGTGCACCAGGCCCGCCCGATGCGCGATGTCGAGGGCCTCGGCGATCTGGGTGACCAGATCGACCGCGCGGTCGAGCGGCAGCGCTCCCGCCTCGCGCAGGGTCTTGCTCAGATCGGCGCCCTCGATCAGCTCCATGTCGATGTACAGGCGGCCGTCGAGTTCGCCGAAGGCGTGGATGGGCACCACATGCGGTCCGCGCAGCCGCGCGGCCAGCCGGGCCTCGCGCTCGAAGCGCCGCCGATAATCCTCGTCCGTGGCGAGTTCGACGGGTAACAGCTTCAGCGCCACTTCACGTTCGAGATGCGTGTCCTCGGCCAGCCACACCTGGCCCATGCCGCCGCGCCCGATCAGCTTTACGAGTCGATAGTGGCCGAGATTGCCTGCCCCCGGCACCTGTCCTCCCCATGTTCCAGCGCGTAATGCGCGGTGCTCAGCATACGACCCCGGGCCGGGAAACACACGGTGCCGGATCCCGGCCGGGAGCGTCGACGGCTCAGCCCTCCTGCAGTTTTCGCTTGAGCACCTTGCCGGAGGGGTTGCGGGGCAGTTCGGGCAGGAAGACAACCTCGCGGGGGACCTTGTAGCGGGCCAGGTTGGCCTTCACGAAGTCCTTGACCTCGTCCTCGGTGACCCTGTGACCGTCGTGAACGACCACGAAAGCCGCGAGGCGCGCGCCATATTGGTCGTCGGGGACGCCGAGGACGGCCGCCTCGCGCACCGACGGATGCGTGTGCAGCAGTTCCTCGACCTCCACCGGGAAGACGTTCTCGCCGCCGGAGACGATCATGTCGTCGTCGCGGCCGTCGATGAAAAGCCTGCCCGCGCTGTCGAAGTGGCCGACATCGCCGGAGGACATGAGGCCGCCGATGATCTCCTTGTGGCCGCCGCCGGTGTAGCCCTCGAACTGGATGGTGTTGCCGACGAAGATGCGGCCGGTGGCCCCTTTGGGTACGGCGCGCCCCCGCTCGTCGAGGATCCGCACCCGCGCCCCCAGCACCGGCCGGCCCACGCAGCCGGGCTCCTCGGCCAGGTCCGCGGGCGTGGCGATGGTGGCGTAGGCGACCTCCGTCGACCCGTACAGGTTGTAGACGACGGGCCCGAACGCCGCCATCACCTCCCGGCACAGTTGCGCGCCCAGCTGGGAACCGGCGACCAAAATGATGCGCAGCGCGGACAAGTCGTGGCCGGCGAGCGCGCGGCCGCCCAGGTCCATCATGCGGGCCAGCATGACCGGGACGGCGATCACCGTGGTCGCGCGATGCCGCGCCATGGAGTCGATGGCGGTCTGCGGGTCGAAACGACGGCGAATCACCAGGGTGGAGCCGAAGCCGAGAGTCAGCATGGCGCAGGCGAATCCGAGCGTGTGGAAGATGGGGGCGCAGCACTCGGTCACCTCGTTCACCCGGAACGGGACCTTGGACAGCAGACCGCCCAGCGACAGCAGGGATTTCGGCTCCGCGCGCGGCGCGCCCTTCGGAGTGCCGGTGGTGCCGCTGGTGAGCAGGATGATCCGGGGTTCCGCGCCGGGCGCGGGCGGCGCGGCGGGGGAACCGGTCTCGATCAGGAATTCGAGGCTGTCCTCGCGCGACTCCTCGGTCCAGGCCCGGTAGCTGCCGCGCCCGGGGTGCACCTCGTCGAGCATGTGCGCGTACTCGTCGTCGTAGACGAGCAGGTCGGTGCCCTCACGGGTGGCGACGTCACGAATCTGCGGGCCCGCGAAATCGGTGTTGAGCAGGATGATCCGGGCCCCGCACTTGGCGGCGGCGAAGATGGCCTCCAGCAGGCCGCGGTGATTGCGCGCCAGGATCGCCACGCCCTCACGGGGTTTCAGCCCGCGCTCGCGCCACGCGTTGGCCAGCCGGTTCGACCGGTCCTCGAGTTCGGCGAAGGTCAGCTCGCCCAGCTCGTCGATGACCGCGACCCGCCCGCCGTACCGGGCCGCCGACAGCCGCAGCGCGGCCGCCAGCGTGCCGTAGCGCAGCATGGCCGTGGCCGCGGACACCAGCACCGCCGGGGATTCCACCCGGGCCAGTCCGGCCCCCAGCACCAGCCGCGCGGATTCCGCCTCCAGATAGGCCCGCTCCCCCACCGACCTGATCAGCCCGAGCGTCATAGCGCGGCCTCCTCCTCGTCCACCCCTGCGGATTGCGGGCATCTGCCCTCAAAGTAAACCGTACGGATCCGGCACCGCGACCTGAACCCGCTCCGCGCCGGGCCCGGTCCCGCGGCGTGCCTATCATGGCGACCGTGACAGATCCGTTGTCGGCGAACCGGCGGAACTGGGATGCCCGGGCGGGCATCCACGCCGCCAGCAGCTTCTACCGCGATCGGGATTCCAGCTACTGGTTCGCGCCGTTCGAATGGGACGCGCTCGGAGACGTGCACGACCTCGACGTGGTGCATCTGCAATGCCATCTGGGCACGGAGACAATCGAATTCGCGCGCCGCGGGGCCCGCGCGGTCGGCCTCGACTTCTCGGCCGAATCGGTCCGGCACGCCCGCGAACTGGCCGGGGACGCGGCCGACTACGTGTGCGCGGACGTCTACCACGCGCGAGAAGCGTTGGGCGGACGCGACTTCGACATCGTCTACACCGGCAAGGGCGCGCTCTGCTACCTGCCCGACCTGCCCAGCTGGGCCCGCGTCGTCGCCGATCTGCTGCGCCCGGGCGGCCTGTTCTACCTGGTGGAATTCCACCCCCTGCTGCACGCCCTCGGCCCCACCCCGCCGCCCGGCGTCGACCCGGGACAGCTTGTCCTGCACGACGATTACCTCGCCGGCCGCGGCGCCCAGCGCCGCGACAGCGTCCACACCTACACCGACGGCCCCGACCTCACCACCGACACCACCGCCTACGAATGGCGGCACGGCCTCGGTGAAGTGATCAACGCCCTGCTCGCGGCCGGCCTCCGCATCACCGGCCTGACCGAAACCGACACGCTGCCCTGGCCGCGCTGGCCCCAGATGGTCCGGACCGACACCGGCTGGTGGCGACTTCCGGCCATCGATCCGATCATCCCGGTCCTCTACGGCCTGTCCGCGGTCAAGGACATGTAGGCCGGGACCGGCTCACGAAACCCGGAACGCGCCTCCTGGCCCCGGCGCGACATCCACGAGCTCGGCCCCGAAGACGTGTACGTCCTCTCGGGCATCTTCGCCCGCGACTACCCCGCCGGAACCTTCCTGCACGCCCCGCCGGCTCCTGGCACGTCCCCTCGACCCTCACCGGCTGCGCAATCTTCATCTTCTACCCACAGGGCTGACCAAACCCTGTGTGTCCACTTTTGACCATGACGCATCCTCTTTCGACCTGGTCCGCGACGGCTCCGCACACCAGCATCGAAGTCGTCGATCCGACCACGATAAGGACCAGCTCATGACCGCACGAATCACCGACCCCGCCCAGCTGCCAAGGGTTTTCGAGGCGCGACTGAACGCGGGCGACGTGGAAGGCGTGCTGTCGCTCTTCACACCCGGGGCGACGATGCGCACCACCACCGGAGCGGTCATCTCCGGCCGCGAAGCGCTGCATCAGGAGATCAGCGGCACCGTCGCCGCGCACGGGCGGCTCACCAACAACAGCAAGCATCTGCTGACCGCCGGCGACGCGGCCCTGCTGGTCACCAACTGGACCCTCGAGATCGACGGCCCGGACGGCACCCGCGTCACCCCGGCCGGAACCACCGCGAACATCGCCCGGCGGATCGCGAACGGCGAATGGCGATTCGCCGTCCTCAACCCGCTCCGAACGGCGTGAAGCGCTGCGGCACAACGCAGCAACCGGCGGGTGCGCCCTCGCATCGAGGGCGCACCCGGCCGGTCACGACAGCGTGATGACGGTCAGGGTGCCGTCGGCGTGCTGGGCGCGGAGGCGCTTCTTGTCGAACTTGCCGACACTGGTCTTGGGCACCTCGGCGATGAAGGTCCAGTGGTCGGGGAGCTGCCACTTGGCGAACTTCGAGGCGATGAAGTCGCGCAGCTCTTCGGGTTTGGCCTCGATGCCCTCGGTCAGCACGATGGCGACCAGGGGGCGCTCGTCCCACTTCGCGTCCGGGATGCCGATGACGGCGGCCTCGGCGACGGCCGGGTGGCCCATGACGGCGTTCTCCAGGTCCACCGACGAAATCCACTCACCGCCGGACTTGATGACGTCCTTGGAGCGGTCGACCAGGGTGAGGTAGCCGTTGGGGCTGATCTTGCCGACGTCACCCGTGCGCAGCCAGCCGTCGTGGAACTTGTCCGGATCCACCTCGCCGCCCGACGGCGAGTAGTAGGCGCCGGTGATCCACGGACCGCGAACTTCCAACTCGCCCAGGGATTCTCCGTCGTTCGGCAGCACCGAACCGTCGTCGCCGACCAGGCGGGCCTGCACACCGGCCGGGAAACGGCCCTGGGTATAGCGGTAGCTCCAGGCTTCGTCGCCCTCGGTCCCGGCGGGCGGGTGCGCCACCGAACCCAGCGGCGAGGTCTCGGTCATGCCCCACGCGTGCAGCAGCTTCACGCCGTGCCGCTCCTGGAACGCCTGCATCATCGACGGCGGGACGGCCGCGCCGCCGACCACACAGGTGCGCAGGTGCGAGATGTCCTGCGGCTGCGCCTGCAGACCGGCCAGCACGCCGCCCCAGATGGTCGGGACCGCCGCGGCGAAGGTCGGCTTGGCCTCGGCCATCATCTCCAGCAGCGGCGCGGGCTGCAGGAAGCGGTCGGGCATCAGCACATTCGCGCCCGACATGAGCGCGGCGTACGGGATGCCCCAGGCATTGGCGTGGAACAGCGGCACGATGGCGAGCACGGTGTCGGAGGCGTCGAAGCCCATGCCGTTGGGCGAGATCACCTGCATGGCGTGCAGCCAGTTGGAGCGGTGCGAGTAGACGACGCCCTTGGGGTCGCCGGTGGTGCCGGAGGTGTAGCACATGCCGGCCGCGGAACGCTCGTCGATGACCGGGAAGTCGTAGGTGTCCGGCTGGGCGTCGAGCAGCTCCCGGTAGGAGTGCACGGTGACGCCCTCGGGGGCCTGCAGCGCGGCGGCATCGCCATTGGCGACGATGACGTGGCGGACCGTCTTCAGGTTCGGCAGGTACTGCGCGAACATCGGCAGCAGCGAGCCGTCCACGATGACGACCTGATCCTCGGCGTGGTTCGCGACGAACACCAGCTGCTCGGGGAACAACCGGATGTTCAGCGCGTGCAGCACCGCGCCCATGGCGGGCACCGCGATGTAGGCGACCATGTGCTCGTTGTTGTTCCACATGAACGTGCCGACCCGATCGCCGACGCCGATACCCAGGTCACGCAGGGCATTGGCGAGCCGGGCCGCGTCCTGGCCGACCTCGCGATAGGTCTGGGTGCGTAAGCCGTCGCCGGTCCAGGTGGAGACATGGCTGTCGCCCTGGAAGGTGGAGGCGTAGCGCAGCAGTGTCGCGAGTGACAGCTGCTCGTCCTGCATGGTGCTCAACATTTCCCAACCGCTCCTTGCATATACCTACTGGAGAGTGAACTGAGTCACTTGCGGCGAGCCTAGCCGATTCGGACATACGCGATTCAGGGCCCAAACTGAGGGCATGGTGACCTCAGTTTGGGCCCGGTGAGCTGGCGAAATACTCGGGCTGCGGGCGGCGAACCCCACCGACACCGCCCGCAGCCCGTAGCCGACCCGCCGCCGCCCAACACGACGACCAGCCGGCTCCGCAATCCTGATCAGCGCCTCGACTCGCTGACGACGCCCCCTGCGGCGGCGCAGAATAGCCAATTACTAACCAGGACAAGCAAATTGGAGCAAGAACTTCCGTGAATATATTGAGTGCGACACCGGGCTGTCCAGTCGGGGACGGCGTCGCAGGTCAAACGGTGCTCACTGACCCGGACAGCGGCGCGTGAGGAGGGCCGTTACATGATTGCCGGGGCTGAATCAGCGCTCACCCGCCCGGCGTGGCCGAAAATATCGATTCACTGTCCGGGGATGTCTCCAGGACCAGCGGCAACACGCTCTACCGTTGCCGGTATGCAGCGAGAGCCATCCATTCTGATCATCGGTGCCGGATTCGCCGGGCTGGGCATGGCGCTGGAATTGCAGCGCCACGGCATCACCAACTTCACCATCCTGGAGAAGGCCGCCGACCTGGGCGGCGTGTGGCGCGAGAACACCTACCCGGGCGCCGCCTGCGATGTGCCCTCGCCGCTGTACTCGTGGTCGTTCGAGCCGAAATCCGATTGGCCGCGCCGGTTCTCGCAGCAGGCCGACATTCACGCGTACATGCGCGAGGTCGCCGAGAAGCACGACCTGCCGTCCAAGATCGAGTTCGGCACCGAGGTGGTGGACGCCGAATTCGACGAGCAGGGCGGCCTGTGGCGGGTCCGCACCGCCGACGGCGTCACCCATCTCGCCGACGTCCTCATTCCCGCGGTCGGGCAGCTGTCCCGGCCCGCCCTCCCGAACCTGCCCGGCATCGACACCTTCACCGGCGCGGCCTTCCACTCCGCCGAATGGGATCACTCGGTCGATCTCACCGGCAAACGGGTGGCGTGCATCGGCACGGGAGCCAGTGCCGTCCAATACGTTCCGGCCATCCAGCCGAAGGTCGAGCACCTCACCCTGTTCCAGCGCTCCGCCGCCTGGGTGCTGCCGAAATTCGACGTCGAGTACACACCGCTGCACCACGCGCTGTTCAAGTACGTGCCCGGAACGCGGCTCGCGGAGCGCTTCGCCATCTGGACCTTCTTCGAGGTGATGGCGTTGGCGCTCACCGATATTCCCGCCATCAAGCACCCGGTGATCGCCATCGCGGACCGGCATCGCGACAAGCAGGTGCCCGATGAGGCGTTGCGCGCCAAGCTGACTCCCGACTACGCGGCGGGCTGCAAGCGCGGCCTCTTCTCCAACGAGTACTTCCCCGCCCTCGGCCAGGACAATGTCACCGTCGAGACCACCGCCATCGAAGCGGTGACCCCCAACGGGATTCGCACCGCCGACGGCGTCGAACATCCGGTCGACGTGATCATCTACGGCACCGGCTTCAAGGGCACCGAATTCCTCGCCCCCATGAACATCTACGGCCTGCAGGGCCGCAAACTCGCCGACGAGTGGTCCTCCGAGGGCGCCCGCGCCTTCCTCGGCATGTCCGTCCCCGGCTTCCCCAACCTGTTCATGATGTACGGCCCGAACACCAACGTCGGCGCCGGCTCCATCATCTACATGCTGGAGTCCCAGTCCCGCTACATCCGCCAGGTCATCGACTACCTCACCCCCCGCCCCGGCCACTTCCTCTCCCCCCGCCCCGAAGCCGAACAGTCCTGGGACGACTGGCTCCAGCGCCGCCTGAAGGACACCCCCTGGAACTTCTGCTCCAGCTGGTACCGCAACGCCTCCGGCCGCATCACCAACAACTGGCCCGGCGCCACCCTCCTGTTCCGCTGGAAGACAACCAGATTCACCCCGGGCGACTACCTCGAGGGCGAAGCCAAGGGCCGCTAGCCCCCGCCCTGGGCCGCGCCACCACCAGGATCACCTCGTGGATGCGGCCCTACAGGCCCCCAGCAGGTAGACTGCCGACGACCCGGCCGGCGCCCCACGCCCCGGCCGTTCAGCCCTCGTAGCTCAGGGGATAGAGCACCGCTCTCCTAAAGCGGGTGTCGCAGGTTCGAATCCTGCCGAGGGCACAACCTGCGACAGACATTTCCGCAGTTAAAGGCGATTTCCGGCACCTTATGGCTCCGAACAGGCCCAGCTTTGGCAGTAGAACCCCAGGTGACATGTCGCAGGTTCGTGCCCTGAGTCACCAACCTGCGACAAGTCCCGGTTCGACAGAATTCTGTTTGGGAGTTCGCAGTGTGGCATGGACTTGGTTCTGTCCGGATGATCGCCTCACCGTCCGGTGGGTGGGTAGACAATTCGATCGGCTCAGCTTGGTCCCGCCGCTGATCGACCGCTCGCGTCTGGACACACGCCGACCCCGTCGGTGAGCTCGGGCCGCGCGCCGCGGCAGTACGGCACGTCCACGTGATGGACCTGGTGCTGACTCCGTTTGAAGTTGAGAAACGTCCGGACACACGCGCATTTTCAGAAAACGAAGTGCGACTATGGCTCGAGTTCGGCTTTTTGTCGCGGTGGCGATCGTCCTGCATGTCGTCGGTCACCACCGTGCCGTGGGGTCCCCCGTGTCGGGGCTGTCAGCGGCCAGGACCCGCATCCCGGCGACGAGATTCTGTTCGAACAACTCGATCGCTTCGGTCACGTGGCCCGCCAACGGAATTCGTCGCCCCGCTGATCGGCTTGCCACGGCGGTTCAGTCACCATCTGACGTTGGACGAGGCGCCCTCTCGCGCCGCTGAGCGAGCGCCGCGAATCGGTCAGAGCGCCCGCTTCAGCCCGACGTGACTGTTCTCGTACCCGAGCCGCGCATAAAAGGCGTGAGCCCGCTCGCGGACCCGGTCTGTGGTGACCTGCGCGAGTGTCGCACCCCGGTGCCTACCGTGGTCGTGTGCCCACTCGAGCATCGCGGTTCCGATGCCGCGAGAGCGTTCCGAGGCAGCGACCCGGACTCCCTCGATCTGGAGGCGGGTGGCGCCGCCGCGGGACAGCCCCGGAATGATGGTGAGCTGCATGGTGCCGACGATCCGGTCGCCCTCGTCCCGGACCACGGCCAGATAGTGCGACGGGTCCCTGGTGACGGCGTCGTATGCCTCCTCGTAGCGGGAGATTTCGAAACCTTCGCGGGTACGGCCGATCTCGTCGTCGGAGAGCAGCGCGACCAGCGCTGGCACGTCGGCACGCCCCGCCCGCTGCACACGATAGATCCGGTCGCCGAGTCGGAGCCGACCACCGACCGAAGCCCGTGCCCGTGACTGCAGTCGGGCGATCAGCGTGTCCAGCCAGGCGCCGACGTGCCGCCGGGCTTCGGGAGTGTCCGGATACCGGCAGCGCAGGTGCAGCCCCGCCTCGTCGAGGATGAACCAGAGCATCACGCCGTCGGTCCGAATCGTCGCGCCGACGTACTGCGCCTCCAATCCGGTCGCGTCGACTCGCACCGGCAGCCGACGCAGGTCCAGCCACGAAATCGCGAACATCCCCGGCGCCTCGGGCATCCCGCCCCACGGACGCAGGATGTCCTCCAGTGGCCAGGACCCCATCCGGACGGCCTCCTTCACCGCCTCCGCGCTGGCACGGGGATCGGAGTCGGCCGACTCGAGCACCGAGTTGGTGATGAACCACCCCACCGAGTCGTGCCAGGTGGTGTCGTACCGACTGTGCACCGGAAACACGGCCCGCAGTGCGGTGCCGGCCAACTCGTGGGTCACCTCGGTCATCGCCCCCACCACCAGCGCCAAGGTCGAGACGCCGTCGTCGCGGGCCTGCGCCGAGAACGCGGCGCTGTCGTCGACGTCGAGGACATCGCGCACCTCCACGCGCTCCTCCTGCAACGTCGCCTCACCCAGCGGCAACGGGAACCGTGGCATCACATCGCCGCTGCCCGCCAGCACCTCAGCCCAGCGGCGGTGCACCTCGTCGGGTGCCGGCGGGCGGTCCCGCAGCGCGCGGGTGTGCTCGGCGAAGGCGGGTGCGGGCGGCAACGACGGTGCACGACCCTTCTGCACCGCGGCCAGCGCGGTGAGCAGGTCGCGCGCGATCACCAGCATCGACCACATGTCGACGTGCGCGTGGTCGGCGGCGACCACCACGGTCGGCCCTACCGCGGTCTCGAGCACGCAGAGCCGGTACGACGGACGACCGTACGGTGAACAAGCACTGTCGAGCACGGCGCGGAGCGCATCGTTGACCGCCTGCCCCGGAGCGATCACATGCTCGACCCAGCCGCCGGGGAGGATATCGACCTCGTGCAGCCGAGGCTCGCCGTCCTCGCCCGGCACGAAGACCGACCGCAGCGTGCCGTGCCGCTCGATCACCGCCAGCCAGGCGGTCGCGAGCTCGTCGGGCGGTACCGGCGCGGAGAGCCTGAAGGACAACGCCATCCAGGATCCCGCTCGGTCGCCGGCGCCGACGTGGCGTCGCTGGTCGAAGGACACGGGAAGTGACCGGCCCACCCGACCCGCAGTGACGTCGAAGCCCAGCAGGCGGCCGAACGGCAGGCGCAAGTGCGCGACGTTGGTCAGCCGCATGACGGTATCCTAGGCTCCCTCCCGAGCGATCGCCGTCTCACCAGCACCCTGGAGCCGCCGTGCCGACCTTCCGTGTTCCCGGCGCCGACCTCGACGTGGAACTGAGCGACGAGGGCGGCCACCCCGTCGTCCAACTCCACGGCCTCACCTCCAGCCGCCACCGCGACCGTCTGATGAACCTCGATCTCGGCCGCGGACTCAGCGGAACCCGACTGCTGCGGTACGACGCGCGCGGCCACGGCCACTCGACGGGCCGTACCGTCCCCGACGACTATCGGTGGCCGGTTCTGGCCGATGACCTGCTGAACCTGCTCGACCACTGGTTCCCCGGTGAACAGGTGCACGGTGTCGGTCCTTCGATGGGCACCGGGACACTGCTGCATGCCGCTGTCCGCGATCCTGGCCGATTCGCCGGCCTCACCCTGCTGGTGCCCGCGACCGCCTGGCGCACCCGCGCCGCGAAGGCCGACATCTACCGGAAGAACGCCCGCTTGATCGAGGAGCAGGGACTCGACGCCTTCCTCGGTGCCGATCTCACCGTGCCTCGCCCGCCGGCCACCGTCGGAACGCCGGAAACCGTGCCGGATGTCGCCGAGCACCTACTGCCCTCACTGTTCCGCGGGGCAGCGATGAGCGACCTGCCCGCCCCCGAGGCGATCGCCGCGATCGAGGTGCCGACCACGGTGTTGGCCTGGATCGACGACCCCGCCCATCCGGTGTCGACCGCCGAGGCGCTGGTGGACCTGCTGCCGAAGGCCACACTGGAGGTGGCGCACACACCGGCCGATCTCGCACGCTGGCCGAGCATCCTGTGCGAGGACGTAGCACGACACGGGTAGGCACGACGCCCTAGCGATTCGTCCTGGGCGAACCGCCCGATACGATCGCCCGTGCCCCACAGCTCGCTGTCGGCCGGTCCGACTCCCAAATGCACGCTCTGGCTACACGGAACTGATCGAATCGGTCCCAGGACGGGTGCACAACAGCCGAGCGCCAACCGGATCTCGTGTGGCGCAGCGCCAGGCCGCACGCCCCGCGCCCGCCGGTGATGCCACCACTGGCGTCGTGAACAACGTTGCGGCACAGAACTATTCGTTGCCATGCGCTTGTGGTCGGCTCCGCCGGTGGCGGATCCCGGACCGTGACTTTCTTACCGAAGTGATCAATCCGAAGTAGCGGCCGCGCCGACGATAATGACTCGAAGCATGTTCGGCCCCAACGACTTCCGCGGCCTCCGCCACCTCACAGAACGGCTGCTGCGGGGGCCTGTATTCCCGGCATGCCCAGGACGGCCGACCACGCTCAGACCAGACATGCCCCCGATGACCAGACGTCTTCCAGTTGCCCATGTTGTGCGCGTCCTGCCGAGGGCTCTATAAGGATGGGAACAAGCTACTCATTCCGAGTAGGGCCGGTCTGACGGCTGGATCTGATACACACCCGCGATGACCAGGCGTTTTCCGGTTGCCCATGTTTTACGATTCCTGCCGAGGGCACATTTATCCAGGCAGAGCATCGAGCTCGGCCGACCACTCCGCCGGGGCGGGAAGCCGGAGCCGCCCGATCCGGACAACTCAGCCCGGTCCGGGCGACCTGCCAGGCCGCCCGGACCGGGTGAGAACGCTGATCGAGAAGTTACGGAAATCCCTGCGCCCGTCAACAGTTGGAGGGTGCGGGCTCGCCGCGAACCCGGCCGTTGAGCCACGCCATGACCTCCGGGGCACCGATCACCGCTCCCGACAGATGCTCGGGTGCGGAAACATGCATCGTCTGCACCTGAACGCCGGCCGCGCACCAGCGGTGGTCGGTGTTGTCGATCGCTTGGACCGGAATCAGCGGGTCGTCAGGTGAATGCCATTCGAACACCGGCGTTTCCGGCACTTCGCCGAAGAGCTCCAAGCTGTTCTCCTCCAGCACCGCCCGGCCTTCACGGACGTCGAAACCCGAGGCGTCGGTCATGTATGCCCGCGCGCTGCCGCCGAGTCCGTCGGCGAGGATCTGATTGGTGCAGTCGTTGGCCATCGCATCGCGGATCTGCAAGCCGCGCTGGTTGAGGTACGAGCTGATCGGCAGCTGGCTCGGATATTCGCGCTCGAGGCCGATCGCCGCCGCCATGGCCAGCCCGAAGGCCGGGTGCGCGTCGTAGCCCAGCGCCTCGACCATCGTTAGCAGGTTCATCGGGGCACCGCCGATGGCTGCGCCCGCGAGTTTCAGTTCCGGCGCGTACGACGGCTGGAGCGCAGCCGCCGCCCCGGTGGCCATGCCGCCGCCGGAGTAGCCCACCAGCGCAACCGGACTCTGCCGGGAGGCGAGTTCTGGCACCTGCTTCACCGCTCGGACGCCGTCCAGAACGATCTGGCCACCCAGACGCGACGCCCCGAATGCGAAGTACGGACCGAGATGATCCGGCAACGCGATGCTCCAGCCCTGAGCCATTGCCACATTCAGAATCGACGCCGTCGTCAAGAGATTCGGATCATCGGAGTACAGCAGATGTGACACCGCGCAGCGAGTGCCGAGCGCATTGATGAAGTGCTGATACGACATCAACGGGCCGTCGGGCCGGTGACCGGGCGGGGTGAGGACCGTGGTGGTCGCCGCGATCGGCTCATCCCGGGAGTTGTTGGATCGGAATTGCACAAGAGTAACGGTGGCGCCCGGAAAGACGGCTACCGGCGGTAGTGTCCGCACACGGAGCACGTCACCGGGCTGGTGTGACGCGAGATCCGCCGGAGCGGCGTAGAACGGATCCGGATCGGGTATGGGATATATCGGGTCCGCCTCAGCGGCCGTCACCATGGACAACCCGAGCACCACACCACCCAGCGCAGCCAGCGCTTTCGCCGACCCGCTACGAAGGAGAACAGGAAACCGACCAAGCACGTGTCCGACCTCCATGAATAGTTCACGTCGTTCGACAAGCCAGTCCGAATTCTCACGCGACTATATCGGTGAACTCCCAGCGACACCTACGTTTGCTGTAAATTAGCTGAAGTCGCCCCGTGACCGGGACCAACATGCCCACCTACCCGACGCCGGCCGCCCGATCAGTGAGCCCTCGCGCTTGCGCAACCATGCGCCGACGGCGGTCGCGAACCGGCGCGCCCGTCCAACCGGATCCGAGCGCGCCGATTCCGGCCGCGTGGGTCCGGCGGTCACCCATGCGTCGGCGTCGGTCGCCAACGGCCTCGCAGCAGTGGCCAACAGGCTCGCCGGCTTGCGCGTACAGAGCTCGATGCTCGCCACCGGGCATGGGTGAATTGCCCTGTCAGTCACCATTTTTGGCAGTTCATCTAGCGCAGCGGAAAAAACCGACTAGTCTGAATCAACGGGTTCGAGCCAAAAGATTTCAGCCGTCTGCACTCGCGATCGAGTGCCGCTCCGTTGGATCAATGAGGCGCCTATGTCGATTTTCCAGGATTCGAAGGCGCGCGACCCCAAGCGATACCTGTGGACTCTGGGGTTGATCGCACCGTTGTGCGCTGTACTGCCCTCACAATTGGTAGCCCGCACTGGGCTCACAATATTCTGGTGGATCGGTCCAGTTTTCGTGCTGGTGCTGATACCACTGCTGGATGTGTCCGTGGGCGATGACGGGAGCAACCCACGCGACGAGGACTACGACGCACTATCCGAAGACCGGTTCTATCGGTGGTGCACGTACCTCTTTCTGCCGCTGCAGTTCATTGGGCTGGTCATCGCGGGCTATCTATGGGCAAGTCACGAGCTGAGCGTAGCCGACAAGCTCGGTCTGGCAGTGACGCTCGGGTTCGTGTCGGGCATCGGAATCAATGCCGCCCACGAACTCGGGCACCGGGCCGAACATCTGGAACGCTGGCTGGCGAAGATCGCTCTGGCACAGTCCGGTTACGGGCATTTCTTCGTCGAACACAATCGGGGTCACCATATGCGTGTGGCGACGCCCGAGGATCCGGCCAGCGCCCGATTCGGCGAGTCGCTGTGGCAGTTCCTGCCGCGCAGTGCGATCGGCGGCTTCCGCTCGGCGCTGGCGCTGGAGCGTGAACGCCTGTCCCGCAAGGGAAAACGCTGGTTCAGCCCGCACAATCAGCTGTTGCAGGCCTGGGCGATGAGTGTGGCGCTGTGGGGCGCCCTGATCCTGATCTTCGGCCTGGAGGTGATTCCGTTTCTGATATTGCAGGCAGTGCTGGGTGCGGGCCTGCTGGAGACGGTCAATTACATCGAGCACTACGGACTGCTGCGCCCGCGCCGCGCCAACGGCAATTACGCACGGTGCTCCCCGCGCGACAGCTGGAACAGTGACCGCCTCGTCACGAACGTATTCCTGTTCCACCTACAACGCCACAGCGACCACCACGCCAATCCCGGTCGCCGCTACCAAACCTTGCGCAGCTCGGAACAGGCGCCCCAGCTCCCGGCCGGCTACGCCACCATGATCTTGCTCGCCGCCATTCCTCCGCTCTGGCGTGCCGTCATGGATCGCCGCGTCCTGGACCATTACGGCGGCGACCTCTCACTCGTGAACACCAAACCAAAAGCCACACAACACCTTGTGCGGCCAACGTTCCGGTACGCCCGTCGTGATTGACCCGGAATCGATGCCGGGCTCAGGGCCATCCGGCCCTGCCCGGTTTTCGCTTCGACTGGTCACATCGGGTAGATCGGGTGTTTGCGGGGGTTGAACTCCGGCTTGATCGGCTTCTTGTCGCGGAGGAGGCGTAGGGCCCGGCGGATTTCCAGGCGGGTGCGGGAGGGTTCGATGACGGCGTCGATGTAGCCGCGTTCGGCGGCTACCCAGGGGGTGGCGACCGTCTCGTTGTATTGGTTGATCATGAATTCGCGGGCCGCGGCGCGGTGTTCCTCCGACAGTGCGGCCAGCTGGCGCTTGCCGAGCAGGTCGACCGCGCTTTCGGCGCCGATCACCGCGATGCGGGCGGTGGGCCAGGCGAAGCTGACGTCCGCGCCGACCTGCCGGGCGGCCATCATGCCGTAGGCGCCGCCGTAGGACTTGCGCACCACCAGGTTGATGATCGGCACGGTCGCCTCGATGATGGCGCGCGGGACCCGGCCGCCGCGGATGATGACGCCATTGGCCTCCTCCGCGAGACCCGGCAGTACGCCGGGAGTGTCGGCGATGAACACGAGCGGGATGTTGAACGCGTCGCAGAGCCGGATGAAGTAGGTCGACTTGTCCGAGCACGCGGCATCGATGGAACCGCCCAGCACCAGTGGCTGATTGGCGATCACGCCGACCGGGAGGCCGTCGACACGGGCGAAGCCGGTGATCAGGTTCGGGGCGAACGCCGCGCGGATCTCGTGGAACTCGCCGTCGTCGAAGATGCGCAGCAGGATCTCGTGCATGTCGTAACCGGCGCGATCGGAATCCGGGATGATCGTGTCGAGTTCCCGATCACTGGCCGTGATCTCCGGTTCCAGGCCGGGATTCACGATCGGCGGCTGCTCGAGGCAGCTGGTCGGCATGAAGCTGAGGTAGTTGCGGGCCCAGTCGTAGGCCTCCTGCTCGGTCTCGGCCACGTGATGCAGGGTGCCGCGCTCGGCCTGTACCTTCGCGCCGCCGAGTTCCTCGGCGGTGACATCCTCGCCGTTGACGGCCTTGATCACCTCCGGCCCGGTGACGAACATGTAGGAATCCTTGGTGCCGATGAGCACGTCGGTATTGATCGGCCCGTACACCGAGCCCGCGGCGCATTTGCCGAGAATGATCGACACCTGCGGGACATAGCCGGACAGCTTCTCCAGCACCCGGGAGATATCGCCGAACGAGGCGATCGAACCCACCGCGTCCTGGATCCGCGCGCCGCCCGAATCGTTGATCGTCACCACCGGGCACGCGTTGTCGAACGCGAATTTCAGTGCCCGCATGAACTTCTGGGCGGACGTCACCCCGACCGACCCGCCGTACACGGTCTGATCGTGGGAGATCACCACCACCGGCCGCCCCCCGATCAGCCCGCGGCCGGTGACCAGTCCGTCACCGTAGAGCGCATCCGATTGGCCGGGCTGGCGAGCCAGCGCGCCGGTTTCGATGAACGTCCCGCGGTCGAGCAGCATGTCCACCCGCTGCCGAACGCTCGGAATGCCTTTCGCCGCCCGCTTGGCGATGCCGGCCTCGCCCGCCGGTTCCGCGGCGATCTCCAGGATCTTGGCCAGTTCATCGAGCTTCGCCCGCGTACCGATCACGCTTGTTGCCACCTTCCCGAACAAACATTTGTGCCCCGCGACGGTAAGCAGTCCCGAGACGGTACGGGTCACTGAAGCAGATAAACGTGATGAATCACAGTCCTAGGGGCCGCCGCGGTCAGCAGAACGGGATGCCCACGGAGCCATTGAGGCTGGTGTGAAAGAGGATGCAGACCAGATAGTTGGCAGCGGAGTAGGACCCGCTGGAGGAGCCGGTGCCGGTGGTGTCCACCGGCAGGGCCTGGGCCGGCGCCTCGGCCCGAGCTGGGACGGTCAGCACGACGGCGGGTGCGAGGAGCGCCGCGGAGACAGCGAATGCGGCGAGGGTCTTCTTCGAATTCATCTGCGGCTCCATCGTTCTCGATCTCAGCGGAAGCCAGTATCGAACCCGATCCGCGGTCACCGACAGCCCCGACAGTTGGGGGCCGCCAGGGACGCAATCCCGGTGTGCTGACCAGCCTGACCGAGCTGAACATCCGGGCACTCCCGCGGGTACGGAACAAAATCCCTGGCGCAGCGCCGGATCCCATCTTGATCCGAACCTACGCTGCACCGATCAGATTCAACGTCACGATCATCCGGCACGCCAGGGGCGATCACACCTGGGGCCGAATAGGTAACGGTCCGCCAGGAGGGGCTGTGACCAGGCACGGCGCCATGTCAGAGGCCGTATCAGGTCGATGTCAGGGGCGTGTCAGGGCGGGTCGCGACAGTAGCCGGCATGAACAGCACAGCGATCACGGCCTCGGGGCTGCGGAAGGCTTACGGGAACAAGACGATCCTCGACGGTATCGATCTGAATATCGGTGCGGGAACCATCTTCTCGCTGCTCGGGCCGAACGGGGCGGGCAAGACGACGACGGTGAACGTGCTGACCACACTGTTGAAGGCGGACGGCGGGACGGCGCGGGTCGCCGGATTCGACATCGCCACCGAGACCAAGGCGGTGCGGGCGTCGATCGGGGTGACCGGTCAGTTCGCGGCGGTGGACGATCTGCTGACCGGTGAGGAGAACCTGCAGCTGATGGCCGACCTGCATCGGCTGCGCGGCGGGGAACGCAAGCAGGTGGTCGACGGGCTGCTGGAGCGATTCGATCTCACCGAGTCGGCTCGCAAGCAGGCGGCCACCTACTCCGGCGGCATGCGCCGCAAGCTCGATCTGGCGATGACCCTGGTCACCAAGCCGGACATCGTCTTCCTGGACGAGCCGACCACCGGACTGGATCCGCGCAGCCGGCGCACCATGTGGGAGATCGTGCGGGAGCTGACCTCCGACGGCGTCACCATCTTCCTCACCACCCAGTACCTCGAGGAGGCCGATCAGCTGGCCGACCGCATCGCGGTGCTCGACGGGGGCCGCATCGTCGCCGAGGGCGCACCCGACGACCTCAAGCGCCGCGTCCCGGGCAGCTACCTCGAGCTGCGGTTCACCGACGCCACCGAACTCGCGACCGCCGCCCGGATCCTGCCCGCCGCGACCGTGGACAGCGAGGCGCTGACCCTGCAGGTGCCCGGCACCGGCGGCACCAAAACCCTGCGGGCCCTGCTGGATCGGCTCGCCGACCACTCGGTCGAGGCCGAAGAGGTCTCCATCCACACCCCTGATCTCGATGACGTTTTCCTCGCCCTGACCGGGCACGCCACCACGGAGGCCGAAGCACAATGAGCACCCTCGTTTCCACCGACCGCACCGCCGCGATCGGCGGCCTCGCCGCCGCGCTGGGCGATTCGGCGATCATGTTGCGCCGCAACTTCACACACATCGCCCGCAACCCCGTCGCCATCTTCAACGCCGCGCTGATGCCGGTCGTGATGCTGCTGATCTTCGTGTACGTGTTCGGCAGCGCATTCCATGTCGGCGAGCACTACATCGACTACGCGACACCCGGCATGATCCTGCTGGCCATCAGCTACGGCCTGTCCGGCACCGCGGTCGCGGTCAGCTCGGACATGGCCAAGGGCGTCATCAACCGGTTCAAAGTCATGGACGTCTCCCGCGGCGCGGTGCTGACCGGCCACGTGGTCGCCACCATGCTCACCAATGTGGTCGCCATCGTGGCCGTGCTGGGAGTGGCGTTCGCCCTGGGCTTCCGGCCACCGGCCACCGCGCTGGACTGGCTGGGCGCGATCGGCGTCATCCTGGCCACCTCGTTCGGCGCGTCCTGGCTGACCGTGGCGCTGGGCATGGCGGCCAAGACGCCGGAATCGGCGGGCATGTCCGTGGTGCCGCTGATCATGCTGCCCTTCGTCAGCAGCGCGATCGTCCCCGCCGCCCAGATGGGCCAGGGCGTGCGGCAGTTCGCGCAGTACCAGCCCTTCACCCCGATCATCGAGTCCCTGCGCGGGTTCCTCACCGGGCACCCGTCTGGCGGCTACACCGCCGCGGCGCTGGCCTGGTGCGCCGGGTTCGCGATCGTCGGATACCTGTGGTCCCGCGCCACTTTCACGAAGCGAGCGTGATCTCGGCCAGTTCATGCCAGCCCGCCCGCGTCCCCTCCGCCGTCGCCTCGGTGAACCTCTGGTCACCGAGGCGATTTCGCGTCGTCCGCTCGATCCGGGCCGCGTCCGGATGCGAATGATCGGGCACGCCGCGCACCGCGGTGCTGGCTGCGAGCAGCCGCACCGCCTGTTCGTCCTGCTCCGCCCGCAACGCCAGATCAGCAAGGCCGACAAGCACTTTGGCCAGCAGGGGCGCGTGCCCCGCCGCGGACGCCACCCGGAAGGCCGCGGCCCGATGTTCGCGGGCCTCGTCGAGCCCCGCCACCAGATAGCCCAACTGGTCGTGGATCACCGCACTGATGAACGGCTGCTCTCGTTCACCGTCCAGCAGCGACCTCGCCAGCTCGATCTGCCGGTGCGACTCTTCGGGATCGGCGTTCCAGCGGGCAAGTTCGGCCCGCGCCAGAGCCAGGTCCGCCAGCGCGATCGGCCAGCCGGTCTGACCCGCGTACCGCTGCGCCTCGGCCATGGCGGCCGCGCTCGCCGCCGCGTCACCCTGCAACCAGTACAGCTGCGCCTGCCGCGACCGCATCCGGACCAGGTCCTCGATCGCGCCGACCTCGGCGACCACCGCGATCGCCTGCTCGAAATACTCACCCGCACCGGCGAAGTCGCCACGCAGGGCGAGACTGTCGGCGAGCTCGGTCAGCGCGAACGAGATGCCCCAGCGCTCACCGACGGCCCGGAACTCCGTCAGCGCCAGCTCCAGCTGCTCGTCGGCCTCGGGCCCGCCCTGCCCGAGCACGGTCCGCAACTTCCCCAGTTGCAGCCGGGCCAGCGCCCGCACCCACGGATCGTCGTCGTCGAGCAGCGCCTCGAAGGCGGGCAGGAACTGGTCCGGCCCCTGCAGCATGCGTTCCAGCGCGACCGTGAACGCCAGCGTCGGATGACCGGTCCGGCCGGGACCCGTCCGACCGCCGCCCGCCTGGAACGCCTTGTGGATCCATTCCTCCACGTGGTGTTCGTCATTCGGGCCGGAGGTCACGTAATGCACGACGAGCCCGTACACCGTGGCCCGGGTCTCGGCGTCGGCCTCGCCGGGGGTCTCGGCGGCCGCGGTGACCAGTTCCATGCCCTCGGCCTTGTGCCCGCTCAGCCACCAGTACCAGCCGGCGGCCGCGGCCAGCCGCATCGCGGCGGTCGCGTCGGCGGCGGCGAGCGCACCGCGCATGGCGGCCGCGATATTGTCGCGCTCGGGTTCGAGGACGGCCAGCCATTCCAATTGCTCGGCGCGGCGCAGATGCGGTTCCGCGGTCGCGGCCAGTCCGGTGAAGTACGCGAGGTGCGCGCGGCGCGCGGCGTCCGCCTCCCCCGCCTCCACGAGCCGGTCCCGGGCGTACTGCTTGATGGTGTCGAGCATGCGGTAGCGCGGTTCGTCGTCGCCCGCGGTGCGCAGCAACGACTTCTCGGTCAGCGCGCTGAGCAGCTCGAGCACCTGCCACTGCGCTATCGCCGTCCCCCTCCCCTGATCCTCGGCCTCGACTCCCGCGCAAACCTGTTCGGCCGCTTGCAGACTCGCGCCGCCGGAGAACACCGCGAGCCTGCGCAGCACCATGCGTTCCGCGTCGGTGAGCAGTTCCCAGCTCCAGTCCACGACCGCACGCAGCGTCCGATGCTGCGGCTGCGCGGTGCGGCTGCCGCCGGTCAGCAGGCGGAACCGATCATCGAGCCGGGTGGCTAGCTGATCGAGGGTCATGGTCCGCAGGCGGGCCGCGGCCAGTTCGATCGCGAGCGGGATCCCGTCCAGCGCACGGCAGACGCGGGCCATGGTCGCCAGCGTCGCCGCGTCGGCGGTGAGGTCCGTGCGCACCGCGCCGGCCCGGTCGCGCAAAAGCTGCACGGCCGGTGAGGATTCGATCGCATCCGGCGCCGCGTCCGCGGCGGGCAATGCCAAAGGCTCGACCTGCCACAGTGCTTCACCGGTGATGCCGAGCGGTTCGCGGCTGGTGGCCAGGATGCGCAGCCGCTGACACTCCCCGAGCAGCCGGTGCGCGAACGCCGCCGAGGACTCGATCACATGCTCGCAGTTGTCCAGGATCAGCAGCATGTCGCGCTCGCGGATCGCCGCGATGAGCCGGTCCACAGGTTCCGCGTTCGGCGCGCCGCCGAGCAGCGCGTCCCGGAGCCCGAGCGCGGCCAGCGCCGCCTGCGCGAGGTCGCCGCCCGCGCCGGCGGAGGCCAGCTCCACCAGCCAGGCCCCGTCCGGCAGCTCGCCGAGCAAGGCCCGCCCGGTCTCGGTGGCGAGCCTGGTCTTTCCGGAACCGCCCGGCCCGGTCAGGGTGGTGAGGCGATGCCGCGCAACGAGTTTGCGCACCGCGGCCACATCGGCCTGCTTGCCGACGAACCGGGTCAGCTCGGCCCGCAGGTTGGTGCGGCGATCGTCCTCCCGTCCACCGACCTCGCCGCGCAGCAGCGCGACGTGCAGCGTGGACAGCTCGGGCGAGGGATCCACGCCCAACTCGTCGGCGAGGGCCTCCCGGACCCGCTGGTACACGACCAGCGCCTCGGCGCCGCGGCCCGCGGCGGCCAGCGCGCGCATCAGCGACGCGGCCAGCCGTTCCCGTACCGGGTGCTGGGCCAGCAGATCGTTCAGTTCGGTGACCAGGTCCGCGCCCCGGCCGAGCCGGATCTCCGCGTCGTACCGGTCCTCGAGCGCGCCGAGATGCAGCCCCTCGAGCCGGGTGATCACCGCGTCGAGGGCCGCGCTGTCCTGCGCTCCGATGTCCCGCATCGGCGCGCCGCGCCATAGAGCGAGAGCCTCGCGCAGCAGGTCGGCCTGGTGGAGGTCGTCGCCGCCACGGGCCTGATCGAGGAGCTGTTCGAACCGCACGGCGTCGATGTCACCGGGCGCCACCATCAGCCGGTACCCACCCGCCTGCACATCGATCGACCCGTCCGGCAGGACCCGCCGCAAGCGGGAAACCAAGGCCTGCAAGGCGTTCGCCGCATCGGCCGGCGGCTCCTCACCCCAAATCCAGTCGACCAGCTTCCCTTTCGAGACCGCCCGGCCGGGTTCCAGCGCGAGGGCGATCAACAGCGCCCGCAGCCGCGCGCCCGGCACCGCTACCAATCCGCCGTCGTCTGCTCGGATTTCGAGCGGTCCAAGCATCCCGATCTGCACCCGGCCCATTGTGCCGTGCCCTGTCCACCCGGGCCGAACCTGTGTCAGCGGGGGTGTCAGCGCGACGTCAGCTCGGTATCAGCGGTGCTCGCGACAGTGGTTCTCGTCAGCAAGACGAACCCTCGAAGGAGAAACACCATGACCGCGTTCCAGACCCCCGAAGCCATCACCGTCGCCCTCGAGGTGGCCGCCGGCAACGTCACCGTCATCGCCTCGGACCGCACCGACACCATCGTCGAGATCCGCCCGGCCGACGCCGCCAAGAAGGAGGACGTGCGCGCGTCCGAGCAGATCCGGGTCGAGTTCAGCGCGGGCGCCCTGACCGTGCAGGCGCCGACGGGCTGGCGGAAGTTCTCCCCGCTCGCGGGCAAGGGGTCCGTCGAGGTGACCATCGAGGTTCCCGCGGGCTCCCGGGTGACCGGCTCGCTGGGCATGGGCCGGCTGCTGGGCGCGGGCCCGCTCGGTTTCTGCGAGCTCGAGGTGTCCGCCGGTGACATCACCGTCGAGCGCCCGCTCGGCTCGGTCACCGCCAAGGTCGCGAAGGGCGACATCCGCATCGTCGAGGCCACCCGCGGGCTGATCGACGTCGAAACCGCCACCGGCGACCTGTCGATCGGCATCAACCCGGGCAGCGCGGCCCGCCTGGAGACCAACGCTCAGCAGGGCACCATCCAGAACCAGCTGTACCCCGTCACCCGGCCGCAGGACATCGTCGAGGTCCACGCCCGCAACTCCTACGGCAACATCTCCATCGGCCACACCACCGCCGCCTGACCCGCGGTCAGTGGCCGAGGTTGACCAGGGCGAGCGTGACACCCGTCGCGGCGTCGGCGAGCCCGGCTCGGGAAATGGTCAGACGACCGTCGATCCAGTCCAGGTAGAGCGCCACCAGCGCGCCGCTCAGGGCGGTCGTCGTGACCGCGAGGGCCTGCTCGTCGGCGGGCAGCAGGGCCTGGGTTTCGGGGCCCAGCGCGGCGGCCAGGGCGCGGACGAAAGCCGAGGCGCGCTGGGCGGAATGGCGGCGCAGCTCGTCGTCGGCGAGCGGTTCGCGGAGCAGGACCCGGGCGCGGCGCGGGTCCTGCTCGAAGTAGTCGGCGCAGATCTCGAGGGCCGCGCGCACCGTGGCGGGCAGATTCGCGCCGGCGGGCAGGTCCCGCATGCGGGAGCGCAGCTCGTCGTCGACGCGGTCGTAGACGGTGGTCACCAATTGCTCACGGCTGTCGAAGCTTTCGTAGAAGTAGCGGGGGCTCAGATTCGCCAGCCGGGTGACCGCGCGCATGGTGACCGCCGCCGCACCGGCCGTGCCCAGCAGTTCGAACGCCACCTCCAGCAGCTGCTCGCGACGGTCGACGGACCGGTCCCGCAGCGTCTGTCCTCGCCACAGCCTGGGTGCGTTCATGGCCTCATCGTCGCATCAGGGGGCCGGACGTGTTGACAGCCCGTCCTCGAACTTGAATCATACGATTCAACAAGAATCACCTGATTCCAGTTGATGAAGAGGTGCGCCCGTGTTCAACGAAGACGAGTTCCAGCAAGCCCTGCTCCGCAATCGGCTCTCCGGCCCGGTACCCGCTGTGCTGCACGCCAATCGGGCCGTGCCGATCCGCGTGGTGCAGGAATCCGAACTCCGGGCCGGCACCCAGGCCTGGTTCGAGGAGTTCGACCGCAAGCTGGAGTTCTACGGCAGGCTCGGTCTCGACCTGTCCTGGCTGATGGTGTGGGCCAAGAAGTACTGGTGGAGCTTCCTCACCCGCGACATGAGCCACAACCACGAGCTCTACGCCCCCGACGTGCGCTACACCGACGTCACCACCTTCGGCCGCACCATCGTCGGCATCGACGACTTCGTCACCTACAACTTCGCCTTCTTCGACGCCATCCCCGATTGGCGCTACGACCCGATCCCCGGCCAGGTCTACATCGACGTCACCCCCGAGGGCACCGTGCGCACCGTCATCCGGTACGTGGGCAGCGGTCACTGGAGTGGCCCGCTGCGCCTGTACCCCTACGACCACACCGCCCCCGCTCTGCACGGCGACGGCCGCTTCATCCAGTGCCCGGCGGTCGACCGCTACCACTTCAATGCCGAGGGACTTATGCAAGAAGGCGAAACCCTGTACGACGCTTTCGATGTCACGCAGCGCGCCGGCATCCTGCCCCGCGACGACAGCTGGCCCTTCCGCGCCCTGCTCGCCACCACCAGGATCCCGTCCCTGATCGGACGGCTCCGGCCCGCGTAACCGAGCGAGTCACGCGCGGCGCCGAGCGGGCCGGGACGCCCGCGGGCGCGGCGGTATCGTGGCGATCGTGGATCGTGGTGTCGCCGAGGTTGGCTTGTCCGATGCGGGCCGGGTGCGGGAATGGCTCGCCGAAGCCGGACGGAATCCGGCGGGCCTGCCGGACGCGGGATACCTCGCGCTGCTGCATGCGGACGGCGACGAACTGGAGCAGCTGTGCGGGCTGGCCGACGCGCTGCGGCAACGGGCCGTCGGTGATGCGCTGACCTACGTCGTGAACCGGAATCTGGATACCGCCGTGGTCTCCGGCACCGCGAACCGGGAGCGACTGCGCGCGCTGGTGACCGAAGCACACGCACTGGGCGCGACCGAGATCTGCATGCAGGGCCCGCTGCCCGCCGACAGCGACGACGAGTATCCGGCCCTGATCTCCGCCATCACCGAGACCGCGCCCCTGCACCTGCACGCCTTTCGCCCGGAGGAACTGATCGACGCGGCCGCGCGCAGCGCCCTGCCGCTGGACGAATTCCTGATGCGGGCCAAGGAGTCCGGGCTCGGATCGGTGCCCGGCACCGGCGCGCGCATCCTCGACGACGAGGTGCGCGCACGGTTGAAGGGCAGCCCCGACCTACCCGTACAGCGCTGGGTGGAGGTGATCGAGACCGCGCACCGCGCCGGCCTGACCTCCACCTCGACCATGGTCTACGGGCATCTCGAGACCCCCGCGCAGCAGGTGGCCCACCTGCGCCTGCTCGCCGATATCCAGGACCGCACCGGCGGCTTCACCGAATTCATCGCCATGCCCATGGTTCCGGTGACGACGGCGTCGGACTTCCTCGATCCCGCTGTGCCCGAAGCACTCCGGCGGCAGACGCGGGCCGTGCACGCCGTCGCGCGGCTGCTCCTGCACGGGCGCATCGACAATATTCAGGCCGCGTGGCCTCGGCTGGGGCTCGCGCTGGCGGTCACGCTGCTGCGCGGCGGCGCGAACGATCTGGGCGGTCTGCTGCTCGACGGCCGGCTTGCGCCGGAGTCCGGTCCCGAGGCCGGGTTGAGTCTCACCGTCGCCGAGGTGGCCGGGACCGCGGCCGGACTGGGCCGCTCCCTGCGTCAGCGGACCACCAGGTACGGCGATGCCTGAGGCCACGAATCCGACCGCCGCCGACGGACATTCGAGCCCCGAGCACGTGGACGTCCTGATCGTCGGCGCCGGTTTCGCCGGTATCGGCATGGGCATCCAGCTGGCCCGCCGCGGCCGGGACTCCTTCGTCATCATCGAGCAGGCCGACGATGTGGGCGGCACCTGGCGCGACAATCGATATCCGGGCGTGGCCTGCGATATCCCGGCCCACCTGTATTCCTTTTCGTTCCGGCCGAATCCACGCTGGTCGCGGGTGTTCGCCGAGGGCGCGGAGATCCACGCCTACCTGCGGTCATGCGTCCAGCAGGAGGAGCTGGAACCGTATCTGCGCCTGAATTGCGCGCTGGAACAGGCGAAGTGGGTCGAAGCCGAGGCGCGCTGGTTCATCCGGACCTCCCGCGGCGACTTCACGGCCGCCACGCTGATCATCGCCACCGGCCGGCTGACCGAACCCAAGATCCCACCGGTCGCGAATCTGGCGAATTTCGGTGGCCGCCACTGGCATTCGGCGCGCTGGAATCCGAAGGTGTCCCTGGTCGGCAAGCGGGTCGGCCTGGTGGGCACCGGCGCGTCCGC
Organism: Nocardia niigatensis NBRC 100131; assembly: GCF_000308655.1. Taxonomy (GTDB): domain Bacteria; phylum Actinomycetota; class Actinomycetes; order Mycobacteriales; family Mycobacteriaceae; genus Nocardia; species Nocardia niigatensis. The sequence goes on from NZ_BAGC01000056.1 coordinate 34,804, forward strand.
GGTCCAGATCCTGCCGCGGCTCGCGGGCGAGGCCAGCGAGGTCGTGGTCTTCCAGCGTTCGGCCCCCTATGTCCTGCCGCGCGGGGACCGCTTCTACACCCCCGACGAGCTGTCGAGTTTCGCCGCCGATCCGCGGACCATCACCGAGCTGCGCGACGAACTCTTCGCCGAGGCGGAGCTCAGTATCGCGGCCCGGCGACGCCGCCACCCGGAGATCGATCTGCTGCATCAGCGCGCCGCCGACCATCTGGCGGCCCAGGTCCGCGATCCTCGGCTCCGGCAGCAGCTCACCCCGGACTACGAAATCGGCTGCAAGCGAATCCTTTTCTCCGACGACTACTACGCGGCCCTGCAGCTGGACACCGTGCGTCTGGAGCCGACCGAGCTGACCCGCATCGACGACGGGCTTGCCATCGCCGCGAGCGGGCACACGCACGACCTCGAGATCCTGGTCTTCGCCACCGGTTTCAATGCCACCCGGCCCTCGATCGCCAAGCACATCCGGGGCCGCACGTCGCTGCTGTCCGAGCGCTGGAGCAACGGGATGGTCGCGCACGCCTCGACCACGGTGGACGGCTTCCCCAATATGTATGTGCTGGACGGCCCGAACGCGGCGCTCGGCCACAACTCGGCGATCTACGTGATCGAGACCCAGATCGATTACGTGCTCAGCGCGCTGGACCATCTCGCCTCCAGCGCGGACACCGTCCTGGAGGTCACCGCCGAGGCGGTCCGCTCGTCCATGCGCGACATCGAGGAACGCGCCCGCGACACGGTGTGGACGCAGGGCCGCTGCACGAGCTGGTACCGCGACGAACAGACCGGTCGCGTCACTCTGCTCTGGCCGGACTCCGCGGTCTCGTTCCGCCAGAGCAACGGCGCCTTCGACATCTCCGCCTACCGGTGAACCCGGCCGCTCAGGATCGGGCGGCCGTCTGACGGCGGGAAGGGCCCGCCGCTAGAACAGTGACTGCGCATCCGCGGCGAGCAGGAAGCCGTGGTCGCCGACCGTGCAGCGCACCCCCGACGTCATGGATTCGCAGATGACGCCGCGCACGCCGATGGTCTGGCCGTACTCCAGCACCTTGCCGCCGCCCTCGGTCGAGCCGTCGAGCGGCGGGCCGACGAACACGCCCTGGTTGAGGCAGCTGAATTGCGGTGTGGCGCCCCGGATCTCGGCGGCCACCGAGTGTGCCGGATTATTGGCGCAGTCGAGGCCCGCGGGGATGACGGTGGCCTTGCGCAGCTGGCAGCCGGCGGTGTGGAGGTTGTCCACGTAGATGCCGCACATGATGTTCTTGCTCGGCGACTGGAAGTAGTAGTGGCCCTGCTCCATGAAGTCGCGGGCGTCGACGTTCACGTCGTCGCGATTGGGGAGCGTCGTCGCCTGGGCCGGGGCGCTCCCGGGCGCCGAGTTCGGGGCCGTCACGGCGGTGGTCGTGACCTGGGCGGGCTGGGTGGTGCCCGGGGCGCTCGCGGGCGTCCCGTCGGGGGAACAGGCGGCCAGGCCGCCGACGAGCAGAACGGCGGCGGCCGCGGTGAGGAACGCTCTCATGACCACTTCGCTTTCGATCGCAGGGACGAGCTTGGCGCCACGGGTAGTTCGACACGCCCACAGGAACATTCGCGACCCACGAGGTGATCGTTAGTCAACGCAATGGCCCCAGATGAACGGGCTTGACGGCACCCATCGTGCCCGATATCCGTGATCGCTCCGGCACCGGGATGAACACTCGGCGGCTCGAGCATTTCCACAGCGTTTCCCGCGAGACCGGACCCGTCGGTCGGCCTAGGCTGAGGGTATGACGCCGCTGCAGCGCTATATCGCAGAGGAAATCGCCACCGACCACGCCGAAGGGCTGCTCAGCCGCCGGGAAGCGCTGCGGCGGCTGGGACTACTCGGAATGGGGACGCCGGCGGCCGTGGCGCTGCTGGCCGCCTGCGCCGATTCCGGGAAGCAGTCCTCCCCCACGACTGCCGCCCCGGCCTCGTCCACGACCGCCTCGGCCGCACCGCCCGGCACCGAGACCGCCTTGCAGCCGAGCGCCATCACCTTCGCCGGACCCGAGGGCCGCACCCTCCAGGCCGCGTGGGCGGAGGCGTCCCAGCCCAGGGGCGGCGTGCTCGTCATCCACGAGAACCGCGGCCTGACCGACCACATCCGTTCGGTGACAGGCCGATTCGCGGGCGTCGGGTATTCGGCGCTGGCGGTGGACCTGCTCTCCGAGGAGGGCGGCACCGCCACCTTCACCGATCAGGCGGCCGCCACCGCCGCGCTCGGCAAGATCCCGCAGGACCGCTTCGTCGCCGATCTGCGCGCGGGCCTCACCGAACTGCAGCGCCGGGTGCCCGGAAAGAAGCTGGGCGCCACCGGCTTCTGCTTCGGCGGCGGCCTGACCTGGCTGCTGCTCACCTCGGGCACCCCCGAGCTCGCCGCGGCCACCCCCTTCTACGGCCCGTTCCCCGACGGCGGCGAGGTCACCGGTTCCAAGGCCGCGGTGCTGGCCGTCTACGGCGCCCTGGACAGCCGGGTCGACGCCTCCCGCCCGGCCGCCGAAGCCGCCCTCGACAAGGCGGGGCTCCCGCACGAGAGCTTCGTCGCCGAGAATGCCGACCACGCCTTCTTCAACGACGCCGGCCCCCGCTACCAGCCCACCGCCGCCGCCGAAGCCTGGCGGCGGGTGCTCGATTGGTACGGCCGCTATCTGGCCTGACACCGCCGCGGGCCGGATGGTTGCATGGGCACGTGGAATTGCGTCAGTTGCGGTATTTCGTCACCGTCGCCGAGGAGTTGCACTTCGGCCGGGCCGCGGAGCGATTGCACATCGCGCAACCCGCGGTGAGCCAGCAGGTGCGCCGCTTGGAGCGGGATCTGGGCGTGGAGCTGCTGGACCGGTCACCGCGGCGGGTGCGGCTGACCGAGGCCGGTTCACGGTTCCTGCCCGCGGCGCGGAGTGTGCTGGCCGCGGCCGATCAGGCCCGGGCCAGCGTGGCCGGCCTGGCCGCCGGCCGGGCGGAGGTGTTCCGGCTGGGCACGGTGACCGGACTGGGCGAACGCCTCGACGCGGTCCTGGACGCCTTCGCCGGACAGGCGCCACGGGTGCAGGTCGAACTGGTGGCGCTGCCGGTGCGGGATCGGCTGGCCCGGGTCGCGGACGGCGGCCTGGACGCCGCGTTCGTGCGCGCGCCGGAACCCGGTGAAAGCCCGGAACTCGACTTCCTGCCCGCCTGGGACGACCCGCTGGTGGTGGCGCTGCCCGCCAAACACACACTGGCGAAACAGGATTCGATCCGGCTGGCCGATCTCGCCACGGTGCCGCTGCGGCTGACCGAGCGGCGCAACCACCCGGCGCTGGTGGATCTGGTGCTGACCGCCTGTGTGCGTGCCGGATTCGAGCCGATGCCCGCGCCCACCTCCACCACCCTGCAGGACACGCTGGCGGCCATCGGCGCGGGCTCGCCCATGTGGACGGTGGTCTACGAGTCGAATGCCCGGCAGGTGCACAACTCGCGGGTGGCCTTCCGCCCCTTCGCCGATGCGGGCATGAGCCTGCCCATCGCGCTGGCGGTACGGGCGGACGCGGCGTCGCCGAATCTGCGGCTGCTGGGCGCGCTGCTCGCGGGCGCCTGAGCCGAAACGGCGATAAGAATCGCTTATCGCTGCGCGAACGACCTGCGCATTGGTCGGGCGCCGGTTTACCGGTGAACTGTTCACAGGCCGCCGAACGGATCGGAGATCGGAATCAGGAGTTCCGAAATGGCCGGTATCCCAGCAGTTTTCGCGAAGGAGAACAGTCATGCCCATCGTCACCGTGCAGCAGGGTCCGCGTACCGTCGAGCTGAAGCGGGACCTGGTCCGCCGCATCACCGATGCCTTCGTGGACGCCTACCAGATTCCGGCCGAGGCCGTGCAGGTGTGGATCCACGAGACCCCCGCCGACAGCTGGGGCACCGCCGGTCGCCTGACCGCGGACGGCAAGTAGCCGGTATGCCGGCGGGTCGCCGGGCGGCCGGAATCGGCCGTGGCAGCGCCGAAACCGACTGCGGCACACCCGAACCGACCCGCCGGTACCGTTAGATGTCGGACCCGTGACAACCTGGCATCGACTATGCATGTTCCCAGGTAGACCCCCATTTTAGTGATACAACGGCAGCATGACGGAGGATGTCGGCACCGTACCCGTACCGACCGCGGCGGGACTTTCGGTGGAATTCTGGGGCTATTGCATGTGGGGCCTCGCGGGACTCGCGATCGCCACCTCGGAGCTGGCGTCGGTCTTCGGACTGGCGAGCTGGCCGACCATCTCGAACACCATCGGGCATCTGGAGACCGAGCACTCGTTCGTGCGGCTCATCGTCGTCTCGGTGATCGTGCTGCTGGCGTATTACGCTGTCCCGCAACTGGCCATCCCGCCCGAACCCGCGCCGCAGACGGTCGCCGGGCGCACCCTCACCGTGAACGGCCGTGTCACCAAGCCGGATTCGCTGATCACCCTGCTGGGCGCGGGATACCTGCTGGCCGCGTTGGGTACCTTCATCTTCGGCGTCCTGTTCGCCGCCACCGATCGCGGCATGCACCCGCAGTCGTATCTGGGCGCGTACGTGCTCTACGGACTGATCGCCCTGATGTGGGTGATCGTGCCGAGCATCCTGGCCATGTTCTTCAGCCGGGATGTCCCCTTCCCCACCCTGTTTCGCACCATCGGCTACCTGGAGCGCCGCGCCCACCCGGTCGCTGCGATCCTGCTGGCGGCCCTGGTGGTGCTGCTCATCCACCTGGCCTTCTACCCCTGGCCTCGGGTACAGAGTTGAGCGGCGGCAGCACGGAATCCGCTGCGCCCGAATTATTTACGACCGCGTAGCAGCAGGAACGCGGCGTAGGCCGCGCCGGAGATGCCCACCACCACGACCACGCCGATGGTTGTCAGGATTGCGTCCACCCTTGTGATTCTAGGCTTTTCGGGGGTTCCCTGAGGTGTGGACAGCGAGTGACGCTGCCGCGGAAGGTGAATCGTCAGCGTGTCGGCCACGGCGGCGTGGCGACCATCCGAGACCCGATCCAGCGATCGTGCCCGGCTCCCGCTCCGGCCGGCCCGGCTCTCGCGCTGATCGCGCTCGCGGATCCGGCGTGCCGCGCATGCCCTATCTGTGAAAGAAGCGTATGCAGGAGTTATGGGTCGCCATCCGCAGCGGACACCGCTCTACGGGGCGCTGATGCTGATCGGGGTCATGCTCACCGGACTGTGGGTCCGGGACTGGCCCTGGCTGTGGCTACGGGCGGCCGGGTTCGTCGCGCTCTTCGTGATCGCGTTCGCCGGGTTTCTCATGACCTTCCGCGACCTGTCATGAGCAGGCTGGAACTTTCTCCGGGCAATTCGCCCGGATCGGACGTGTCACAAATATTGCATACATAGCGATTCATGCATATGGTGTTCGTCGGGCACTACCGAAGGAGGGTTATGGGCGGGCACGAGCATTCCCACGGACACGATCACGCCGGACATTCGCACGGCGCGACCGCCGACAGCGACAAGCGCTGGCTGGCCGGCGCCCTCGCGGTCATCGTGGTGTTCCTGCTCGGCGAGGTCGTGGTCGGCCTGATCGCCGGGTCGCTGGCGCTGCTCTCCGACGCCGCGCACATGCTCACCGACGCGGCCTCGATCGTGCTCGCACTGTGGGCCATCCGGCTGGCGGCCCGGCCCGCCGAGGGCCGCATGACCTTCGGCTGGAAACGCGCCGAGATCCTCTCCGCCCAGGCCAACGGCCTGACGCTGCTGGGCCTGGCGGCCTGGCTGACCTACGAGGCGATCCACCGCCTCATCGATCCGCCCGACGTGGCCGGTGGCCTGGTGCTGGTCACCGCCCTGGTGGGCATCGTGGTGAACGTGCTGGCCAGCTGGATGATCAGCCGCGCCAACCGGACCAGTCTCAATGTCGAGGGCGCCTACCAGCACATCCTCAACGACCTGTTCGCCTTCATCGCCACCGCGGTCGCCGGTCTGATCATCATGCTCACCGGCTTCGACCGCGCCGACGGCATCGCCACCCTGATCGTGGTGGTCCTCATGGTGAAGGCCGGCCTCGGCCTGGTCCGGGCCTCCGGCCGCATCTTCCTCGAGGCCGCGCCCGCCTACCTCGACCCGGTCGAGATCGGCCGGGAGATGGCCGAAGTCGACTGCGTCATCGAGGTGCACGACCTGCACGTCTGGGAGATCACCTCCGGCACCCCGTCGCTGTCGGCGCACATCCTGGTCGCGCCCGGCACGGACAGCCAGGCGGTGCGCGCGGCCGTCGCCGGCATGCTGGCCGACAAGCACCACATCGACCACAGCGTGCTCCAGGTCGACTACACCGACCATGAGGAATGCCCCGACACCGAGCACGACCACATCCCGCACTGCCAGGACGCGCACGGCCCGGTGCACCGCAAATCCATTGCCACGAACTGAGATCCGGCCGCTCGGTCAGGAAGGAACGGGATGCAGCCCGGCGAGCCGGGCCAGCGCCGCCGCGGCCGGTGACCCGGGTGCCGCGGTGTACACGACCAGCAGCTGATCGGGGTCGCCCGGCAGCGTGAGGGTTTCGTAGCCGAGGTCGAGCCGGCCCACCTCCGCGTGCTGAATCAGCTTGACCCCGCGCGTCTTCTCCTTGATCGGATGCGCGGCCCACAGCCGCCGGAAGACCGCGCTGCGGGCGGACAGCTCCTCGACCAGCGCGGCCGTCCGCGGGTCATCGGGGTGCAGTCCCGTATCGCGGCGCAGGAATGCGACGGTCTCACCCGCCACCTCCTCCCAGTCCGGGTAGAAGCCCGGCGCGGCCGGATCGAGGAACAGGTAGCGCGCCTGGTTCCGCTCCGCGGCCGGGCTGCGGGAGAATCCGGATACCAAGTCGCCCAGGGCATTCCAGGCCAGTACGTCCATCAGCCGGCCCAGTACGAAGGCGGGCGCGGTGAGAGCGTCGAGCACCAGCCGCACACCGGGATGGACAGTGTCGCGGTAGACGCCGGCCACGGTGGTCGGATGCGCGTCGACCGTGCCGCCCGGCCGGGCCAGCGCGTACAGGTGCAGTCGTTCCTGATCATCGAGCCGCAACGCGCGGGCGACCGCGTCCAGCACCGCGTCCGAAACATGTTTGCCGCGGCCCTGTTCCAGGCGGATGTAGTAGTCGACGCTCACCCCGGCCAATTGCGCCACCTCCTCGCGGCGCAGGCCGGGGACCCGGCGGCGGCCGTAGTCGCGCAGCCCCGCGTCCGCGGGCTGGATGCGGGAGCGGCGCGAGCGCAGGAAGTCGCCGAGATCGTTCTGCATGGGGTCCAGCGTACGAACCCGTCCTGGTACGGCAGACCCAGGAAAACCGCAACCCGCGTTGCCATCCGCGCCGCGCTCGCACGCTCGCAGCAGGACGCACCGGGACTCGGAGTGCTCGCCAGGTCCAGGGCTTCAGCACCAGTCCACGGAGGCACGCGATGCGGTGCTCGGCTTCTACCGCGGCTGCTTGCCACGTATCCGATCGGCCGAGCGCGAAACCGACCCATCGGAGCTCCTGGATATCGGCAAGTATCGGATAACCCGGCCACCGGGTCATGTCGTAGCCACCGTAGGCGTCGACAACCCGTTTCATATCCATGCTCAGATTCCACGTGTCAAGGTTCCCCAGGGCCATCGCTGAGATAGGGCATCCGGTAGCGGGCGTCGTGTACACCCGGTGCCGTCGCGGTCGTGCAGCGGTCTGTTCCGGGGGTACGGTCAGAGCATGTCCGGGCAGCACGGCGGCTCGTTCGGGACCTATCGTCTCGAACGCTTGCTGGGAAGTGGCGGCATGGGCGAGGTATGGCTGGCGCGCGACCGTACCGGCAGCACCGTCGCCGTGAAGGTGTTGTCTGCCGCGAACTCGGCAGATCAGGGCTATCGGCGCCGCTTCGAGCGAGAGGCTCGGCTGGGGGCCCAGCTGCACCACCCGCATATCGTGCCCATTCGCGCCTTCGGTGAAATCGACGGGCACCTGTTCCTGGAGATGGCCTACATCGAAGGCATCGACCTGGCCGCGCGCCTGCGGTCGGGCACCATGGCTCCGGCTCGGGCTGTGGAGGTCATCGCCCAGGCGGCCGAGGCGCTGGATGCCGCACACGCGGCGGGACTTATCCATCGGGATGTCAAGCCGGGCAATATCCTCGAGCACACCACAGGTTTCGTGTACCTGATCGACTTCGGTATCGCCCGCGCCGCCGACAGCACCGCACTCACAGCCACCGGTCTGGTCGTGGGCACGCTGGAATATATGGCACCGGAGCGGTTCACCGGCACGCTCGACGCGCGCTCCGATATCTATTCGCTGGCCTGTGTACTCTACGAAACCCTCACCCGGCATCCGCCCTTCAGCGGCAACCCGGCACAGCAGATGCACGCGCATTTGATGTCCGAACCACCGCGCGCCTCGCAGGCTGCCCCTGCTGTCCCGACCGCGCTCGACGATGTCATCGCCCGCGGCATGGCCAAGAACCCGGACAATCGCTACGCGAGCGCGGGAGAATTCGCCGCTGCCGCGCGAGCCGCCCTGAACCTGCCTGCACCGGCGCGACCGCCCCCACCGATCCTGGACTCGGCAGCCCCCGGCCCCAGCCCGCCGACCCGCGTCACAACTGCCACCGGCCCGGCGGCGACTCGCCACGAGTCCCGCGCATCCTCACCGGCCCCTGCCGCACATTCCGATCAACGACGAAATCCTTTGGGACTCAGATGGATATCGGCGGCGGCCGGGATTGCACTCATCGCTGCGGTGATTCTGTGGCTGTCGACCAGCGGCCTCGATACCGGGTCGGGCCCAGGTGCGGTCATCCCGGCGCAGCCCTCTGCCTCGGCGACAACAGCGTCCGGTCCGCTGCCGTCCACGATCGGCGGTCAGCCCGCAGACCCGGCGCACACGGTGTACGACGGCGGTTTCGCCTTCACCGTGAGCGATGTGGCTTCCGGAGTGCTTATCACCGCCCCGGCGAACGCAAACCGCTCCTACACCATCGTGACACTGACGGTCACGAACATATCCGGACGTCAGCAACTGTTCACCGTCGCCGCTCAGCGCCTGATCACCGTCGACGGCCGCTCGGTAGCCCCCGATGCAACCGCCACAGCGAGGCTTCACCCGTACAACGGCGAGTTCCACCAGCTCGCTCCCGGCACCACTACCACGATTCCTCTGGCCTTCGAACTTCCCGACAAAGTAGGCAACAAGAATGACGATCCGGGCAGAAAGAACGGCGATAGGAAAGAAGCCACCCCGAGCCATCTGATCCTGCACGGCGAGCCATCATCACCCGGCGTGACAGTGCCGATCCGCTAGCCGACGCAGCTCGTAAGCACGGCCCGATCCAGCGTTTCCGAGTGTTGCGAACTGATCCAATTCTGCTGGCGTGTAAGGTCTTTCGCTGCTCGAGACCGTCCCGGTCCGGCATAGAACCAATGGCGAAGGTCGGGTTCACCCGTCTCGGCGCAAGTCCAAGGAGTGCGTAACCGATATGTCACCCCGGCCAGCTGCGCCACCTCCTCGCGGCGCAGGCCGGGTACCCGGCAGCGGCCGTAGTCGCGCAGCCCCGCGTCCACGGGCTGGATGCGGGAGCGGCGCGAGCGCAGGAAATCGCCGAGATCGTTGTGCCTGGGACCCATGCGTACGAACGCATCCTGGTACCGGCAGACCCAGGAAAACCGCAACCCTCGTTGCCGGCGGCCCGCGCTCGCAGGATGAACGCACACGCGGAAAGCGAAGGAGCATTCGAGATGAGCTACGAGAATCTGGCCGGGCGCACCGCCGTCATCGCCGGAGCCGCCAGCGGCATGGGCGAGGCCACCGCACTCCTGTTGGCCCGCAATGGGGCCCGGGTGGCGTTGCTGGCCCGGCGCGCGGACCGGCTGGGCACCCTGGCCGCCAAGATCGAGGCCGAGGGCGGGACCGCGCTGGCGGTGCCGGTGGACGTCACCGACTCGGCGAGCGTGACCGCCGCGGCGGATGCGGTGCGCGCCGCGTTGGGCCCGGTCGACCTGGTGGTGAACTCGGCGGGCGTCATGCTGCCCAACCCGATCACCGACGGCCGCGAGGACGAGTGGACCCGCATGCTGGAGACCAATGTGGCCGGGCGGCTGCGCATGATCCGCTCCTTCCTGCCGGACCTGCTGGCCGCCGCCGACGCAGGCCGCACCGCCGATCTGGTGAACATCTCCTCCATCGGCGCGCACGTGGCCTTCCCCGGTTATGCGGTGTACGGGGCCACCCAGGCGGCCATCACCCAGCTGTCGGCGGCGCTGCGCACCGAGCTCGGCGCGCGCAAGGTGCGCGTCACCAATATCGAGCCCGGCCTCACCGACACCGAACTGGGCAGCCACATCGACAATGCCGAGCTCAGCGGCCAGCTGGACGGCATGTTCGAGGTCATGGAGTCGCTGCGCGCGGACGACGTCGCCGACCTGATCGCCTACACCACCAGCCGCCCGGCGCACGTGAACCTGCGCCAGGTGGTCGTGCCGCCGACCCGCCAGGTCTGAGCGGGCCGGTTGCCGCCCGGCGAAATCGGCTGGGCGGCAACAACTTCCGTCAGGACAGCGCGCCCGTCATGTTCAGCACGGTGGCGGTGCCGTAGCCGACCAGCTGCCCGATCGGCAGCGCCCCGAGCCGGCCGTGATGGTCCAGTTCACCGTCGCCGCGCCAGCAGCCCAGCTCCCCGGTCCGGTACATCCGGTCGCCGGGTCCCCCGTACGGGTCGGCGATCAACCGCGTCCCCGTGAGCCCCGGGCGGTGATGGTAGCCGCGCGCCAATCCCGCACCGGCGACATAGATTTCGCCGACCACACCCGGCGGCAGCGGATTCATGAACTCGTCGAGCACATAGCAGCGGGCCCCGACCACCGGCCCGCCGATGGACACCGCCGCATGCGGCGCGACCGGGCTCAGCGGGCGGCTCACGGTGGCGGACAGGCCCGCCTCCGCCCAGCCGTAACCGCTCACGAACGACCTTCCGGCCGACCAGATTCCGGTCAGCTTGGCCGGGCAGGGCGCACCCGCGGTGGCGAGCAGGCGCAGCTGCGGCAGCGGTTCCGCGCCGGGCAGGGTGGACAGGACGTGCGGGGTCAGCACGGCGTGCGTGACCCGGGCGTCCAGCATGAGCTCGTACAGGTCCGCGCCCGCGTAGGGTCCGGGCGGGGCGAGCACCAGGGTGGCCCCGGATGCCAAGGCCAGCAACAGTTCCCACACCGCGGCGTCGCGGCCCGGCGCGGCGGCGGCCAGCACCCGCGCGTCCGGATCGGAATCACAGCGTTGCGCCTGGGTCACCACCAGATGGGCGAGCCCGGCGTGGGTGACGGTCGCGCCACGCACGATGCCGCTCGACTCCTGCGGGTAGACCACATAGGCCGGATGCTGCAGCCGCAGTGGCCGCACGCGCTCGGCGTCGGTGATCGGCGCCGGCCCCGCCTCGCCGGGCGCGGCGCCGCCGCTCGCGCCCGGCCGGTCCGACGGCCCGATCGGGTCGATGAACAGCCAGGGTCCGGCGACCGAGCCGGGCACCAGGTCCCGCCGGTGCGCGAACGTAATCCCTGCGGCCGCAGCGGAATCCGTGATGATCGGCGCGATTCTGGTGATCGGCGCGTCGGGGTCGACCGCCAGGAAGGCGGCCCCGGCGTGCGCCACCGCGCACACCGCCACCACCCATTCCGGCGAACGCGGCAGCGCCACCGCCACCACGTCCTCGGGGCCGAGACCCGCCTCGATCAGGCTGCGCGCCAAGGCGTTCGACTGCTCGGCGAGCTCGCGGTAGGTGAGGGTGACCGATCCGGAGACCACGGCCGCGGCCTCCGGATCGTAGGCGGCGGCCCGGGTGAGCAGCTGGGGTAGCGTCAGCGCGACGGCCGTACTGGTGTCGTTCCACCGCCGTAGCTGCCGTGGCCAGTCGTAGGGCGAGTCAGTGGAGTCACTGGCCAACGTTGTTGCGGTATCGCAAACATCCGGAGAATCGGCGAGCATTGTCCCTCCCGAAGTCGAGACCTGCGGATTGCGCCGGAGCGCGGCGGTTTCGTGCTCCGAATGCGGACAGTACCGTACCGGAGCAGCAAGTTTGACGCTATTCGACTCGCGCCGTACATGGACGAATGATCAGGCGGGTGTGATAGACAGATTTCGCAGCCTGCGACGAAAGGACGGCATGGACCAGCCCGCGGACGGAAAACCCACGGCCCGCGTGGAATTCGAGACCATGCTGCTCGGCCGGTACACCATCGCCGCCCGCTACCGCCGTGACGGCAGCCGCCTGGACCGCAGCGCCTACGTGCTGCTCAGCCGCCTCAGCGTCGAGGGACCCATGTCCATCGGCGAGCTCACCGAGGCCTTCGGCCTCGATACCTCGACGGTCAACCGCCAGACCGCCGCCCTGCTGCGCGGCGGACTCGTCGACCGCATCCCCGACCCCGTCGGCGGCATCGCGCGGAAGTTCCGCATCACCGACGCGGGCGAGCAGGCCTTGGAGGCCGAGCGCCAGGCCAATACCGGCGGCCTCGACCGGGTCATGGTGGACTGGTCCCCCGACGAGGTGGCCGCCTTCGCGAGCTACCTCGAACGCTTCAACACCGATATCGAACGCCTCGACGGCCGACCCTGGCCGCGCCCCTGACCGAGCGCACACCGACCCCGATCACGCGGTCCGCACCACGACCCGCCCCAGATTGCGGCGGGTCTCGACGAGCGCCAGCGCGGCCTGCATGTCGTCGAGCGGCAGCACGGTGTGACGCGGGCGAATTCGCCCGCACGCCAGCAGGTTCCACAGCTCCGCTCGCCAGGCTTCCAGCAGGTCGGCCCGGGTCCGGCTGAGCAGGCCCATCGAGAAGCCGCTGACGGTCTTCAGCTCACCGAGCAAACTGCCCGCGTCGATGGCGCCGCCGAAGGCGCTGAAGGCGATCAGGCGTCCCCGCGGGCCGAGAATGTCCACGCAGCGCTGAGCCAGCCCGCCACCGACGCCGTCGAGGACGATGTCCACGCGTTCGGTCCAGGCGTCCGCGTAGGTGACGACCTCGTCCGCGCCGCAGCAACGCAGGAATTCGGCCTTTTCCGCGCTGCCGGCGGCCGCGATCACCCGGGTCGCCCCCAGGGTTCGTGCCAGCTGCACCGCCAGGTGCCCGACCCCGCTCGCCGCACCCGTGACCATGACCGACTCCCCCGCGACGAACCGCGCGGTCCGCAGCAGGCCCAGCGCGATGAGGCCACCGCGGACCAGGGCCAGCGCGTCGGCAGCCGCCACGTCGGCGGGAATCTCGGCCATCAATTGGGGTGCGGCTAGGACATATTCGGCGTAAGCGCCCTCGAAGACAACGCCGCCGACCCGCTTGCCCACCCATCCGGCGAGGTCCGCTCCGGCCGCCACCACGGTGCCGACGATCTCACCGCCGTCGGGGCCGTTGTCCCGCTGCAGCATCCGCACCAGCCCGAGGTGGACGCCCGCCAGCTCGGCGCGCACCAGCAGCTGCCCCGGGCCGGGCACGAGTTCGGGGGCGGCCACGAGGACGGGACTGCGGCCGGCGAACTGAATCTTGCGCATTGGCAATGCCTTTCGGTGAGCCCCGGCGTGTGCCGCCACATTCTTATGCTTGACCAAAATTTATTGTGGAAGACTTTATATGTCAAACCTAAAATTACTGCCGGGTGATCTTCCCCTGATCAGCGCGCAAAAAAGCGCGGCGGCCGTCCGAAGACGGCCGCCGCGGCGGCGTGCGGGACGAGCTAGGTGGAGGCCTTCTCGTACTCCTCCACCGCGTGCCGCCTGGAACCCCAGCCCACATGCGCCTCCGCCCGCATGCGGTCGACCATGTGCGGGTAGTGCAGCTCGAACGCGGGACGCTCGGAACGGATGCGCGGCAGCTCGTAGAAGTTGTGCCGCGGCGGCGGGCAGGAGGTCGCCCACTCCAGCGAGTTGCCGTAGCCCCACGGATCGTCCACGGTCACGACCTCGCCGTAGCGGTAGGACTTGAAGACGTTCCACACGAACGGCAGCACCGACGCGCCCAGGATGAAGGCACCGATCGTGGAGATGGTGTTCAGGGCAGTGAAGCCGTCCGAGGGCAGGTAGTCGGCATAGCGACGCGGCATACCCATGTTGCCCAGCCAGTGCTGCACCAGGAACGTGGTGTGGAAGCCGACGAAGGTGGTCCAGAAGTGCCACTTGCCCAGGCGCTCGTCGAGCATGCGGCCGGTCATCTTCGGGAACCAGAAGTAGATTCCCGCGTAGGTGGCGAAGGCGATGGTGCCGAAGAGCACGTAGTGGAAGTGTGCGACCACGAAGTACGTGTCGGACACGTGGAAGTCGAGCGGCGGGCTGGCCAGGATGACGCCCGACAGACCACCGAAGAGGAAGGTCACGATGAAGCCGACCGACCAGAGCATCGGGGTCTCGAAGGTGAGCTGACCACGCCACATGGTGCCGATCCAGTTGAAGAACTTCACACCGGTCGGAACAGCGATCAGGAAGGTCATGAACGAGAAGTACGGCAGCAGAACAGCACCGGTGGCGAACATGTGGTGCGCCCACACCGCGATCGAGAGCGCCGCGATGGCGGCAGTCGCGTAGACCAGGGTGGTGTACCCGAAGACCGGCTTCCGGGAGAATACCGGGAAGATCTCCGACACGATGCCGAAGAACGGCAGCGCGATGATGTACACCTCGGGATGGCCGAAGTACCAGAAAAGATGCTGGTAGAGCATGGCTCCGCCATGGGCCGGGTCGTAGATGTGGCCGCCCAGGTGCCGATCGTAGAACAGCGCCAGCGCGGCGGCCGTCAGGATCGGGAAGACCACCAGGATCAGCAGACTCGTGATCGCGATGTTCCAGGTGAAGATCGGCATCCGGAACATCGTCATCCCGGGGCAGCGCAGGCAAACCACGGTGGTGAGCATGTTGACGGCACCGAGGATGGTGCCCAGCCCCGAAACGCCGACACCGAGGATCCACAGGTCGGCACCCACGCCCGGGGAGTGGACGATGGTCGACAGCGGCACATAGGCGGTCCAGCCGAAATCGGCCGCGCCACCGGGGGTGATGAAGCCCGCGGTCGCCATGCTCGCGCCGAACAGGTACAGCCAGTAGCTCAACGCGTTCAAACGAGGAAAGGCCACGTCGGGCGCGCCGATCTGCAGCGGCAGGATGATGTTGGCGAAGGCGAACACGACTGCGGTCGCGTAGAACAGCAACATGATGGTGCCGTGCATGGTGAACAACTGGTTGAACTGCTCGGCTGAAAGGAACTGCAGGCCCGGCCGTGCCAGCTCGGCACGCATGAGCAGCGCCATGACGCCGCCGATCAGGAAGAACGTGATCGAGGTGAACAGATACATCTGACCGAGCATCTTGGGATCGGTCGTGGTAACAACCTTGAGAATGAACGAGCCCTTGGGACCGCGCCGAGGCGGGTACGGGCGCACCGCCTCGAGATTCTGTTCGGGCTTTGGAGCAACTGCAGTCACCACATCCTCCTCGGGAGGGGTTCCGTCCAGCTCTACCAATCGGGGCACATAGAACGGCGCACAGCGTACCGTCAGCAAATCGATCATCGCCGGAAAACACTCCGGCCGGGGTGAATCGCGATAGAAATACAAGATACTGCACCGCCCTGTTCCTGGCGACGACGGCCACCGGGAGCCTCGAACAGGTTTTGGTGCGTTGTTCATTGGCAATTCATCCCGCGCCCATCACGAAATACTCATGAGGCAAGGTCCAATATCGGTGCTATGTCTGGATCACTGCGCGCCCGCGTTCTCATCGTCGCCGCGGTCGGCTGCCTCGGCACCCTGCTCGCCGTGGGTGCCGCCACCGACGCCCACGGCGAACCCCGGGCAGTGATCCAGGGTCGCGCCGAGGTGACGGCCAGGGTGACCGGCGAGAAACCGGACAACAAGTGCCAGATCGCGGCCTCCGACGCCGGCGGGCCGTGGGGCGTCGTCGGCGCGGACGGCACCGTCACCCTCACCCTCGGCG
Source organism: Nocardia niigatensis NBRC 100131 (assembly GCF_000308655.1). Lineage (GTDB taxonomy): Bacteria > Actinomycetota > Actinomycetes > Mycobacteriales > Mycobacteriaceae > Nocardia > Nocardia niigatensis. Next base: position 50,804 of record NZ_BAGC01000056.1, read on the forward strand.
CGGTGCACAGCAACGCCCGGAAGCTGCGCGTCATCTGTGAGGACCCCAAGCGCGGCGACGCGAGTCTGCACACCGTCCGCTCGGACCGGGTCAACTTCGACGGACTGCTCTCCCCCATCCGCCAGATCATGCACAACAGACTCTTCGGGGCTCGATAACTCATTGCTCTCAGGGCTGCGCCCCCGAATCGCTGTGAATACCCCTGAACGCTGTTGAATACGGCGTGATTCAAGATGCGTGAGGCCGGTGGCCCGCGCGGGCGGCGGCCACCGCGGCTCGGACAGCGGGGACGGTCTCGGTGGCGAAATGGTGCGTGGCACGGTCGCCGCCGGGGTCGACGGGGAGCAGGAATTCGCTGATGCCGTGGGCCAGGGCCACTTCCGTGAGCTGGCCGGGGGACATGGTGGGGTCGATGACGTAGGCGCGGCGGATGAGCCCCGGGACGCGGCCGGACGCGCGGGCGGCGGCGTCGATGGCGGTCATCATGCCGGGCAGGTTGCCGGGCGGGGCGTAGCCGAAGCTGCCGAGCCAGCCGTCGGCCAGTTCGCCGGTCAGGCGCAGGGCGCGCGGGCCGTAGACGCCGAGCCAGATGCCGATCGGATGCGCCGGGCGCGGGCCGGGTTTCGCGCCGTGCAGCGGATAGAAGCGGCCGGACAGGTGCGAGCGCTCGCCCTCGCCCCAGAGCGCGCGGATGACGGTGATGGCCTCGCGCAGCGCGGCGAGGGCCTGGCCGGGACTGCGGCGGGTGCCGCCCATGGCCTCGATGGCGTCCCAGAACGCGCCCGCGCCCAGACCCAGTTCGACCCGGCCGCCGCTGAGCAGATCCAGGCTGGCGGCACTGCGGGCCAGCACCGCGGGCGGTCGCAGCGGCAGGTTCGCGACCGCCGGCATGAGGGTGAGATTGCGGGTGACGCCGGCCAGATAGGACAGCAGCGTCCAGGTGTCGAGGAAGGCGGGCTGATACGGATGGTCCTGCACGGCCAGCACTTCCAGCCCGGACTCGTCGGCGTGGCGCACCAGGCGCAGCAGCAGGCGGCCGCGCGCCGCCTCGGGCGGCACGAAGATCCCGAACCGGAGCTCATGCCCGTAATCCGCCATAGCGAATATCAAGCTACCGCGCGACCAGCGGCGACCGGGCCAAATCGCGTGGATTCGGCGCGTCCGGGCGACGGCGGCCGTTCAGATCGTGATCAAGTGGCAACCGGAATCCATAGTCGTTGCCGGGCAAGGAAATACAATTGAGACCGGGTCGCCCGGCGACGCGACCCGGTCTTTTCGGCAGTCGAGCCGTTCTCGGGACGGCCGGTGAAAGGACGTGCGCGATGCAGGCTCACAGCACGATCGACACGGCCCTGCGGCATCTGAAGGGGGTAGACCCTTCGGCACTGCAACACGCGCGGAACCGCTTGGCGGAGACCGGAATCGCACGCCTGGGATTCCTGCTCCCGCACCGGGTCAAACGCGTCCTGGCCGCCGAAGCCCTGACCCTGCTCGACCATCACCGGCAGTGGGGCGAACTGCTGCCCGAGGGCGAGGGCGTGACCCGGCAACCGGTGGACCTGACCGAGCAGGAGGTGGCCGCCCACGCCTTCTGCATTCCGCGGCTCTACGACTGTGAACCCTTGCGGCACAGCCTTTCCGTGGTCGCCGCCGAACCCGTCCTGCCCTGCCCCGATACCGAGCGCTACCGGGTCAGCCGCCTGCACCACGACGACTCGGCCGGCGAATGGCATTGGGACGATTACGCTTTCGCTTTCGTCCTGGTCGTGGAGTGCCCGCCGCTGGCGGACGGCGGCTTCGTGCAGACGGTGGCGCACACCCGCCGCGACTGGGACCACGCCGACATCTACCGGACCCTGACCCGCAATCCCATCCACTCCTGGGAGATCCAGCCCGGCGACCTCTACCTGATGCGCGCCGACACCACACTGCACCGGGTGCACCCGTTCGCCCACGGCCGCCGCACCATCGTCGCGATGACCTTCGCGTCGGGCTCCGACAGCGAGCGGGACCTGCGGCAACGGGCGGCCGAACTCACTCCCCGATAGCAGACACGCCACCCGGAGCTGGCGATTTGCTCCAACAGGTCGATGTGGCACGAATCATATACAGTGGTAACTTGATCGACCGTAACGCAGCGGGGGGCAGCGACGCCGCACCGTATCCGCTCCGGGCTTTGTGCCCACCCGGCTTAGGCGGCTCCCATGGACCTTCTGAATCCGATCGACGCGATCTTCCTGGCGCTCGAGTCCCGCGAACATCCCATGCACGTGGGCGGTTTGCAGCTGTTCGAACCCCCCGCCGACGCGGGCCCCGAATTCACCCAGGAGCTGTTCGAGGCGTTCGCGGCCAAGACCGAGGTCCGCACCCGATTCCGCCGCAAACCGAGCCGGCTGCTGGGTGGCTTCTCCAGCCTGGCCTGGTCCCATGCCGAGACCGTGGATCTGGACTATCACCTGCGCCGCTCCGCGCTGCCCGCACCGGGCGGAATGGGTGATCTGCTGGACCTCACCGAGCGGCTGCACGGCATCCTGCTGGACCGGCATCGCCCACTGTGGGAGGCCCGGCTCATCGAGGGCCTGTCCGACGGCCGCTTCGCGGTCTACATGAAGATGCATCACGCCCTCATCGACGGCGTCTCGGCCATGCGCCTGATGCAGCGCACCCTCACCGATGATCCGCTGGAAAGCCGGGTCAATGTCCCGTGGGGCACCGCGCCGGTGCCGCGCGACGACGCCGCCGAGCCCGAGAGCCCGTGGAGCCAGCTGCGGCGGGCGGTGCCGCGGATCCTGCGCGCCACCGGATCGATCGCCGCGCCGTTGCGGGGCGCGATCGACGGGCGGCTCACCCTGCCGATGACGGCCCCGCGCACCCTGTTCAACACCTCGATCGGCGGAGCCCGGCGCATCGCGGTGCGGTCCTGGCCGCTGGAGCGGATCAATGCCGTGCGGCTGGCCACCGGGGCAACGGTCAACGACGTCGTGCTGGCCATGAGCGCCGCCGCGCTGCGCGCCTACCTGCTCGAGCGCGACGCGCTGCCGGACGAGCCGATGATCGCCATGGTGCCGGTCAATATCCGCAGCACCGCGGAAGCCGATACCTCCGAGGGCAATCTGGTGGCGGCCTGCCTGGCGAATCTCGGCACCCACATCGAGGATCCGGCGGCCCGGCTGGAAACCATCAGCGCCTCCATGCGCGAGGCCAAGCAGGTGTTCACGCAATTGCCGAAGCTGGAGGCCCTGCTGCTGTCGGCCGCTCTGATGACGCCGCTCGGGGTCTCCCTACTACCGGGCTTCGAGGCATTGCCGCGCATGCCGTTCAACCTGGTGATCTCGAATGTGCCCGGGCCGCGTAAACCGGTCTACATGCAGGGCGCGCGATTGGACGCGAATTACCCGCTGTCGATTCCGTTCGAGTCGCAGGCCATGAACATCACGCTGACCACCAATGGCGACAACCTCGATTTCGGCCTGGTGGGCTGCCGGCGCACCGTGCCGGACCTCGATCGCATGACCGATCATCTGGAGAACGGCCTGGCCGAGCTGGAGCGGGCCGTCTACTGAGCGGTCATTACGCTGGTCCGCGTGGAAGCATCGTGGCCCGAACTGCGCTCAGCGTGCCTGATCCTCGAGGACGAGGCGGTGCTGGCCCTCAACAAGCCGGCCGGAATCTCGGTGACGGGCGAACGCCACGACATCGATATCGTGGAAATGGCTGCGGCGCAGGGCGAGACGCTGTATCCGGTGCACCGGATCGACAAGGTCACCTCGGGCCTGGTGCTGCTGGCGAAGGAGCTGCCCGCGCACGGGCAGCTCACCCGGCAGTTCAATAAGCGCACCGCGGAGAAGGCGTATCTGGCGGTCACCGCCTCCACCGGCCTGCCCGATCGGGGCGTGATCGATCTGCCGCTCAGTGTCGGCCGCAAGAACCGGGTGCGCATCGCCGCGCCTCGCGAGAGTATTCGCCGCGCCGGCGACACCTGGCTGGTGGACGAGCAGGAGGTGGCGGCGGGCAAGAGCTATCCGTCGGTCACCGAATTCGTCACCCTGGCCCGCACCGATTCCCATACGGTGCTGGCCTTGCGACCGATCACCGGGCGGCGGCATCAAATTCGCGTGCACCTGGCCTGGATCGGGCATCCGATCGTCGGCGACCCGCTGTTCGACAGGTCCGGCGCGTTTCCGCGCACCCATCTGCATTCGTGGCGGCTGACCCTGGACGCGCCCTGGCGTCCGACCGGCACCCTGGAATTGGAGGCCGAGCCCGGCGCGGACTTCTGGCGGATCGGCGATATCGCGGTCACCACGGATCCGCGGCAACTGCTGAGCAGCGCAAGCGAACTCATGACCCGCACCACATCGACCGGTCTTTGATATGGCTTCGCTATATTGGGTGGCGGGTCTCACCGAGACCACATCAGGGCAGGTCAATTAGCCTGAATGGGGTGCTCGCGGTGCGGCGGCACAGCCGGGCGCGATGTTGCGGCCCTTCACAGAAAGCGAACGCCGATGGTTCTGCTGGCTCAGCTCAGTGACACCCATTTCAATATGGGCGCACGGAATGTCGAACGCGCCGAACGGGTGATGGCCTTTCTCGCCGAGCTGCCGCAGCGACCCGACGTCATCATCGTCACCGGGGATATCGCCGACGAGGGCGATGTGGAGGAGTACCTGCAGGCGCGCGCGGCGCTGACCGCCGATCTGCCGGTGCTGATCCTGCCCGGCAATCATGACGACCGCGCCAATATGCGCAGCGTGCTCTTTCCCGCCACCGAGGGCACCGGCCCCATCAACCAGGTCCATCGGGTCGACGGCGTGACCCTGGCCCTGCTGGACTCCAGCATCCCCGGCAAGCCGGAGGGCCTGCTCGAGGACGAGACCTACGACTTCCTCACCGAGGTCCTGGACGACACGCCGGCCGACGACCTGGTGCTGGTGGCCATGCATCACCCGCCGGTGCCGGTGCAGTCCACCGTCGTGGATCCCATCCGGCTCACCAATCCGGAACGGCTGGCCGAGATCGTGGCGGGCGACGACCGGATCGCGGCGGTCCTCACCGGCCATGTGCACGCCGCGCTGATGACCCAGTTCGCGGGCAAGCCGCTGATCGTGGGCCCCAGTGTCTCCTCCACCATCGGCTGCGAATGGGAAACGGCCGCACCGGGTCACGTGCCGATCGATTTCGCGCCGGACCCGTCGATGATCTTCCACTCCATCGTCGAGGGCCGGCTGCTGTCGATGTTCCGGCCCATCGCCATGGGCGGCTGGCTCAGCGAACCGATGGAGTGACCGCGCCGCGCCGATAGGCCGAGGGCGTTGTACCGGTCCAGCGTTTGAAGGCGTGGATGAAGGTGGACGCCTCCGCGTAGCCGAGCCGGATCGCCACATCGCTCACCGACAGCGGTGTGGCCGTGAGCATTTCCTCGGCCAGCGCGCGCCGCACCTCGTCCAGTAGTTGCCGGTAGCTGGTGCCCGCCGCGTCCAGGTGGCGGCGCAGTGTTCGGGTGCTCATATTGAGATCCCTTGCCACCGAATCGATTCCGGGCGGCACCGCGAAACCGTCGAGGCCGCCGCGCGGCACCAGCAGTTCCCGCACCTCGGCGGCGATGCCGGTGCGGGCGCGGCGGCGGGAGACCAGTTCGGTGCACTGCGCCAGGCACATGGCCCAGGTGTGCTCGTTGGCCTGCGGCAGCGGCTTCTCCAGGATCGCCGGATCCATGACGAACACATTGTGCTCGGCCTCGAAAGTCGGTGTCAGACCGTAGATTTCGGTGTAGAGGCGGAGGTCGGACGGCGGCGGGAAATCGAAGTCGGCGCGCAGCAGTTCCACGCGGTGGCCCATCAGATCCGACAGCATCTGGAACATGGCGGTCACGTCGCGTTCCACCAGGAAGCGGCGGACGTCGGCGGGCACCCGCTCGTCGTGGATGCGGGCCACGAATTCACCGGGCCGCCAGCGGGCCGCCGGAATGCAGAAGGTGAAGCTGAGCTCCAGGTAGCGCAGCGCCAGCGAGATGGCCTCCCCGAGGGTGGGGCTGCTGACACAGGCGAAGCCGAAAATGCCGAAGGTGGTGATGCGGTAGCGCCGGCCCACCTCCAGCCCGAGGTTGGGGCGGGCGCCCAGTTCGCGCACCAGGTTCCGGATCACCGCCAGTTCGGTGTGCGCGTCGATCTGCTCATCCGGACTGGTCAGCTGTCTCTCGGTCAGCCCGCTGCCCTGCAGCATGCGGGCGGCCGGAACCCCGTGCTCGCGCGCGAATCCGACCATCAGGGCGACACTCGCCACGCCGCGCGGGAAATCCCAGTCGCTGATCCCCGCCTCCTGCACCGTGCCCATAGCCTGATTATGGCCGAAATTCTCGATCCGGTCGCCCACCAAATCCGGCGCTCGCTCCTAGAGTGATAAGGGTCTTCGATGTGAGGAGCACCACAATGCCGTCGGTCATCATCATCGGCGCCGGATTCGGCGGGCTCGGCATGGCGATCGAGTTGCAGCGCAATGGCTTCCGCGAGTTCACCATCCTGGAGAAGGCCGCCGACCTGGGCGGGGTGTGGCGGGAGAACACCTATCCCGGGGCGGCCTGCGACGTGCCGTCGCCGCTGTACTCGTTCGCGCGCGAGCCCAAACCGAAGTGGCGGCAGCGGTACTCGACCCGCGAGGACATCTGGGCCTACATGCGCGGCGTCGCCGACCGGCATCGGCTGCGCGACCACATCGTGTTCGGGGCCGAGGTCACCGAGGCGGAATTCGACGAGACGACCGGGCAGTGGACGGTGCGCACCGCCGACGGCCTGGCACGCACCGCCGACGTGCTGATCCCCGCCGTCGGGCAGCTGTCCCGCCCGGCCATGCCGCCGATTCCCGGCATCGACACCTTCGAGGGCGAATCGTTCCATTCGGCGCTGTGGGATCACAGCGTGGAACTGGCCGGGAAGCGGGTGGCCTGCATCGGGACCGGGGCCAGCGCGATCCAGTACATTCCCGAGATCCAGCCGCGGGCCGCGCACCTGACCGTCTTCCAGCGCACCGCCGCCTGGGTACTGCCCAAGTTCGACACCGACTACAAACCGGTGCATCAGCGCATCCTCATCTCGATTCCGGGAATGCCGGTGGCCGAACGCCTTTCGTGGTGGCTGCTCGCCGAGTTCGTGGCGCTGGGGCTGGTGGAGTTCCCCGGCATCGTGCGCATGGTCTCGCGGATCGCGGAACACCATCTGGAGGAGCAGGTCACCGATCCGGAACTGCGCGCCAAGCTCACGCCCGACTACCCGATCGGCTGCAAGCGCGGACTGTTCTCCAACGACTACTTCCCGGCTCTCACCCAGCCCAATGTGAGCGTGGAGACCACCGCGATCAGCGAGATCGTCCCCGAGGGCGTCCGTACCGCCGACGGCGTGCTGCACGCGGCCGACGTCATCATCTACGGCACCGGTTTCAAGGGCACGGAATTCCTGTGGCCCATGAAGATCCGGGGCCGCGGCGGCCGCAATCTGAGCGACGTGTGGGGCGACGGCGCCCACGCCTACCTGGGCATCACCGTGCCCGAATTCCCCAATATGTTCATGGTCTACGGGCCCAACACCAATCTCGGCGTGGGTTCCATCATCTACATGATCGAATCGCAGACCCGCTACATTCGCCACGCACTGCAACTCCTCGGCGAACGCGGCGGTACGTATCTGGAGGTCCGCCCCGACACGGAGCAGGCCTTCAACGACGCCCTCCAGCAGCGCCTCGCCCGCACCCCGTGGAACTTCTGCACCAGCTGGTATCGCACCGCCTCCGGCCGGATCACCAACAACTGGCCCGGCACCACCCGCAGCTACCGCAGGCGCACCCGCGCGCTCCGCCTCAGCGACTACACCTTCACCCCGATCCGGGGCTGACCGGCAACCGCCTTGTCCCCCAGGCGATCTCGACCCTCCGCCGGAACGCGGTGCCGGCGACGGACACGGGACGCTCCGCGTCGCATGCCTCGCGCCGGCACCGAGCCTTCCCGATTCTCGAATGTCACCGCTCGATGAGAAGAATCAGGAGGGCGACCCGAGAGTCAGAACTGCTGGCAGCTGTCGACGACCTGACGCAGCTTGGGACCGAAGTCGGCATTGATGTCGGTGGGCGCGCCCATCTGCTGCTGCTCGGCGAGCAGGGCCTGGAAGGCGATCCGGCGCTGCGCCACCGGCTGGTCGTAGGCGATCCGGAACGCGGCCTTGCGCGCCGGCGCGGCATCGAGCTGCGCCGCGGTGTCGGCGTCCACCTGATGGAAGGCGGCGTCGATCTGATCGAAGGTGCAGCTCGAGCTCAGCAGCGGCTCGAGATCACTCATCGGGTCGGCGCTCGCCGCGCCGGACAGCGCCGCACCCGCGGCGAATCCGGCCATCGTCACTGCGATCACGCCTGCGTACCGCGCACTGATCAACCTCATGAAAGACGAACCTTTCGTAGTAGCTGGATCTGCGGAGGACAACCGGCCCACGGCCGGCCGGACCGAAGGGTAGCCGAGGGCCGTGGCGACCGGAGAGCTGGGCTTCGGGGCGCTTCCCGCCCTTCCGGGCAAAATCCGCACAACACCTTGCCGCCACGCGCGAGTCATCGTTGACCGCGATTACCCGGCCACATAGTTTGTTCTCCGATGCGCCGGGATCTGGCCGGCGCAAGCGTTGCCCCCTGGTATCTGGAGCGTCGGCCGATACACGCTGGAGGCGTTTGTGAAGCGCGATGCCGCTCGGTTCGGAAAACGCACGAATGGATCGACCAAGAGCTCGAGAACAATCCGATACTGGTGGCGCGCCATACTCATCGGCGTCGTCACACTGCTGACGACGGCAATCGCGGCGCCCGGCGCCCGCGCCGATATCCCCTTCCCCGACAACGATCCGTTCTACGCGGCGCCCGCCGCCCTGGGAAGTTTCGCGAACGGGTCGGTGCTCAACTCCCGGCAGATCTCGGTGTTCGGGCAGTCGCTGCCGGTGGCGGGCTGGCAGATTCAATACCGGACCACCGGCTCCCAGGGCGAGGCCGCCGCGGATGTGGCCACGGTGCTGAAGCCCAACATCCCGTGGAACGGGCCCGGTGATCGCCCGCTGCTGGCGTTCCAGGTCGCCGAGGACAGCCTCGGAACACGCTGCGCGCCATCGTTCGCGCTGCGCGGCGGCCGCGGCTTCTCCATCATCACCACGCTGCTGGATATCCCGTTCCTGGCGCAGGCGCTGGGGCGCGGGTGGGCGGTGGTGATATCCGACTATCAGGGCCCGCAGTCGCGCTTCTTCGACGGCATCAACTCCGGCCGGGCCGTGCTGGACGGCGTGCGTGCAGCCAAATCCTTTGCCCCGCTGGGCATTACCACGAACAGTCCGCTCGGCGCGTGGGGCTACTCGGGCGGCGCGTTCGCCACCCTGTGGGCCATGCAGATGCGGGCGAGCTACGCGCCCGAACTCAGGTTCGCGGGCGCGACCTCCGGCGGCGTGCCCAGCGATATCCCCGCCATGATGCGCGGAGTGGACGGCGGTTTCCAGGCCGGGCTCGCCGTGCTCATCCTGATCGCCCTGATACGCAACGATGTCGGCACCGGACTGACCACGCTGCTCAATGACAACGGCCGCAAGCTCCTGGCCCGGGAGGCCACCTCGTGCGCCGGCGACCTGGTGATCCACCACGCCATGCGGCACGTCGACGATTACTCGGCCACACCGAATCTCCTCGACAGCCAGCCGTTCAAGAACGCCGCCGCCCGCCAGGAACTGGGCGGCCAGGCCCCCGATGTCCCGATGTACCTCTACCACAGCAATGCCGACGACGTGATCCCGGTGAGCGGCTTCAGCGCCCTCGTCGACCGCTATTGCACCCTCGGCGCGAACCTGACCGCTCTCCACTCGGGGATCGCCGGGCACAACCCCGCGGCAGTCGTGGAATCCCTCGGAGCCATGAACTTCCTGGCCGACCGCTTCGCCGGCAAACCGATGTCCCCCGGCTGCAGCGTGCGCTGAGCCGACCCGAGCCGCTAGGCGCCGAAGGCGTCGAGGCCGGAGCGCCAGGCGGCAGTCAGGTCGGCGTGATCGGGGAAGCGGCCGTCGATCTCGAGGCTCACCATGCCGTGGGCGAAGGCCCACAGCGCGCGGGCGCGGGCCGGGTCGCCGCCGACCGCCGCCGTCAGCGGCCGCGCGGCGCGCTCCTCGAGGTCCGGCGGGAGCAGATCCCGGCGCAAGGGACGGTAGTTCATGAGGCGGTAGACGTGCGGGTGGGTTCGGGCATAGTCGCGGTACGCCTCGGCGACACCCGGGAGACCCTGCGGCGCAGCCTTTTCCAGGGCCTCCGCCACCTCGGCGAAACCCTGGGCCACCACCAGGGTTTCGAGAGCGGTCTTGTCGGGGACGTGCTTGTACAGGGAGGGGGCTTTGATGCCCAGGGCCTCGGCTACGTTCCGCATGGTCAAGGCCTCGGGACCCTGGGCGTCCAACAGCGCGCGAGCGGCCGCGGCGATCTGCCGCTGCCGCTCGGTGAGCGTTCCGGTCCGGTCAGGCACGGACGAATCCGTCCACGGTGCGCAGGCCGTAGCCGGCGATGCGGTCGATGCCGATGTGCAGCATCCAGGCCAGCAGGAAGGTGAACAGGGCCGGAATCCGAAGCGGGGCAAAGGCGTACGCGACCGCGAGGACCAGGGGGATCCAGGTGCGGTGGGCGGCGTTGTAGAAGGGGACCGCCTGGCGCGGCAATTGCCCCTGCCGCACCGGGTCTTTCGCGCCGATGGCCGCGAAGAAGGTGAGATCCGGGGCGATGAGACCGGCGGTGAGGGCGAGCCAGGAGCCGGCGCCGTGATTGACGCCCTCGAGGATCGCGAAGGCGGCGAGGAACACTGTCCAGGTGATCCAGCCGGCCTTGCGGAGCAGGGCCGGAACGCGGTGATCGGTGGTGGCGGGCAGGTTGGCGGCGATGGCGGTCATCGGACCCTCCGAGGCTTCTAACTGTGGCTAACGCTGTTAGCCACCACGGTAGGCTAACAGCGTTAGCCAGTCAACCCCGATCGCTCAGGCGGCCATCGGCTCGGCCTCCGGCGCGGGCGAGCCGGCCGGCTCCGGCGGATGGAAGCCCGGCAGGAACCGATCCACGAACGGGATCATCAACTGGATCAGCGGCCCGACGGCGAACGCGTACACGACCGTGCCCACCCCGGCACCGCCGCCCAGGAGCCAACCCACGGACAATACCGTCGCCTCCAGCCCTGTCCGGATGACCCACACCGGCTTGCCCGTGCGCCGGACCAGACCAGTCATCAGGCCATCGCGCGGACCCGGTCCCATGCCCGCCCCGATATAGAGCACGGTCGCAATCGCATTGAGCACCACCGCCGCACCCATGGCCGCGATCCGGATCGGCAGCCCGGACAGCTCCGGCAGCGACCACAGGCCCGCGTCCACCGAGACGCCGATCACGACCACATTGCTGACCGTGCCCAGACCCGGCCGCTGCCGCAGGGGAATCCAGGCCAGCAGCACCGCCGCACCCGTAATCGCCACGACCGAACCGAAACTCAGCGGCACCTGATCAGCCACGCCCTGATGGAACACATCCCACGGGTCCAGGCCGAGCGCGGCGCGGATCATCACGGCCATGGAGAAGCCGTACAACCAGAGTCCGACATACAGGGCGATGAGGCGGCGCAACAACATTGACCGAGCATGGCGGCAACTGGCATGCAACTGGTAGAGCCAGTCGCAAAGATCTGGACTTCCCGCTGGATATATCTTTCCGCACAACAAACCGCGCAACGCCGCAGTTACGACGCGCGGAGAGGCCGTTGACCGCGAGGACCGGCCGACTTACTTTTGGAATTCCGATGCGCCGGAACTCATGTCGGCGCGAACAGCGGGTCCGTGGTGTCCGGGGCGTCGGGGTGAGTCGACGCTGGAGGCGCAATGCGGCGGGATGGCGCAGGATTCGGGCTACGCACGCGCAGATTCACGGGGCGCTCACGCAGGGTCCGATCCTGGTGGCGCGCCGGATTGATCGGCGCGGTGATGCTGCTGACGGCAGCCGTCGCGATGCCCAGCGCCCGCGCCGACATCCCCTACCCCGATGATGATCCGTTCTACTCGGCGCCGATCGACTTGGGAGAGTTCGCAAACGGGGCAGTCCTCGACTCGCGGCCCATCGCCGTCTTCGGGTTGCCGCTCCCGGTCGCGGGCTGGCAGGTGCAGTACCGCACCACCGACTCCGCCGGGGCGCCCGCCGCCGACATGGCCACCGTCATGACGCCGTTCACGCCCTGGACCGGACCCGGCGATCGCCCACTGCTGTCCTATCAGATCGCCGAGGACAGTCTCGGAACCCGGTGCGCCCCATCGTTCGCGCTGCGCGGCGGCCGCGACTTCTCCATCGCCACCACCCTGCTGGACGTGCCCTTCCTGGCCGAGGCGCTGCGCCGCGGCTGGGCCGTGGTGGTGCCGGACTACGAGGGCCCGCAGTCCCGCTTCTTCGACGGCGTGAACGCCGGCCGGGCCGTGCTGGACGGCGTCCGCGCCGCCAGATCCTTTGCCCCGCTGGGCATCACCGACACCAGTCCGGTCGGCGCCTGGGGCTATTCGGGCGGCGCCTTCGCCACCCTGTGGGCCATGCAGCTGCGGGCGAGCTACGCGCCCGAGCTCTGGTTCGCGGGCGTGACCTCCGGCGGCGTGCCCGCGGACATCCCCGCCATCGCGCGCGGCGTGGACGGCGGCTATCAGGCCGGACTCGCGGTGCTGATCCTGCTGGCCCTGGCCCGCAACGATTCCGGCTCCGGCCTCGCGGACACCCTCGACGACAACGGCCGGGCGCTATCGGACCAGGAGGCGACCTCCTGCGGCGGCGACCTGGTCACCCGTTATCTCTTCCGGCACGTCGACGACTTCTCAGCCGTCCCGGACATCCTCGACAGCCAACCCTTCCGTTCCGCAACCAGCCGTCAGGAGCTGGGCGGCTGGGCGCCCGACGTGCCGCTGTACCTGTACCACAGCGATAACGACGACGTGATCCCGTCGGCCGGGTTCACCGCCCTCGTGGACCGCTACTGCGCGCTGGGCGCGAACCTCACCGCCGTGCACTCGGCGATCCCGGGCCACAATCCCGCGGCGCTCGGAGAAGCCTTGGGGGCCATGAACTTTCTGTCGGATCGCTTCGCCGGCGACCCGGTGACCGCCGGATGCACCGTGCGCTGAGCGATCCCAGCGGCTCGGCGCACCCGGGGCGCACGCCTTACCGGTCGCCGGGCTGGGCCCACTTGGTGGTGCCGGGCGCGGCGTTCAGCGTGTTGATCAGGTCGATACCGGCGATCAGCAGGGCGGGCCCGCCGACCACCAGGGTTCCGATGACCGCGCCGACAGCGGCGGCCACCGGTACGGTCGCCAAACCGAAAGCGCCGCCGAGGAATCCGATCGCGCCCACCGCCGCGCCCACCGCGAGGCCGAGGAAGCTGCCGATGGCGGTGCCGATGCCGAACTGGGTGCTGAAGGCCGCCATGGCCTTCTGATTCTCACCCTCGGAAGCCACCGGGTGCAGCACCGGCGTGGCCGCCGCGACATCCTTGACCGCGGTCAGCGACAGGGTGGCGCCGTCATCGCTGACGCTGCCCGGTAGCGGGTAGCTCAGGCCGTCCTGTTCGAAGGCCAGCGGCAGACTCAGCACGGTCGCACCCGCGGAGTCCTTGATGGCCACCGCGCCACCGGTCAGCTCGAAGCTGCCGTGGGTGAGGGTGGTGACGACGGTATCGCCGACCAACTGGGTTTGGTAACCGATATCCGGCACCGCCGGATCCGCGTGTGCCACACCGGCTCCGGCGATGGCGACCGCCGTGACAACCGGCACAACAACAGCAGTGATCTTGCGCAGCATCATGGGTCTTCCAATCTTCATCAGGTGTTCGTGGCAACACACGGCTCAGTTGAAAGAATTCCCCCCTGTGTGATGTACGAGCCCGTGTCGCATCCGCAACGCGTTCTACTGGCAGACACGGTAGCGCGCGGCACCGACACTCCGGATAATTTTCAGCCCGAATGTCGCTAAACCAGTAGTTCGACGCAAATTCCCAAGGCGCACATCAAGGCAACCACCAGCAGGGCCACCACATCGGCCCGCCCCGGCGCCCCCGGGCGGGCGGTCAGCTCGCCGGTGCCGCCGCGGGTGGTGATGGCCTCACCGAGCTCGCCGGCACGCCGGCTGGAGACCGCCATGCTCGCGGTCAGAATGTCGACCAGCGGGTTCTCCGAGGCGCGATGCAGCAGCGAATCCTTGGGCCGCAGTTTGCGGGCCGCGCGCAGGATGCGCATCTCCTCGAGCAGCAGCGGCAGGCCGCGCAGGGTCAGCGCCACCACCACCGCCCACTCGTCGACCGGAATCGCGTGCCGGACCCCGTTGCGCGTCCAGCCGATTCGCTTCAGCGGCGCGCCCAGCCGGGCCAGCGCGGGCGCGACCTCACCCATCGGCGTGGTCCACGCGACCAGGAACGACGCGCCCAGCAGCAGGAAGCCGAACAGGATCACCTGGGCGTACCGCAGCAGCGCCGACGCGCCGACGGGCGCGTTGATGGCCGCGCCGACCGCCACGCCCGCCCAGATCCACCACGGGAGACGGGGCAGCGTGCCCAGCGGCAGCTTCGCCAGCAGGAACACCGCCACCAGGAACAGCGTCGCGACCCCCAGCAGCGCCCAGGACGGGATGAACATCAGCAGCACACTGACGGCGAAGACGCCGATCATCTTGGTACCGGCCCAGAGCCGGTGCACCGGGCTGTCGACGGGGACCTCGCGGAGGACGACACTGCTCATCGGACACCTCCGGTGAAACCCTGAACCTGATCGTGTTGCACTGTGTCGGAACCGTTCTCGACGAGGCGGCCGTCACGGAGATGGACGGTCCGGTCGCACACCGCGGCCATATCGGACACGTCGTGCGAGATGACAATGAGGGTCAGGCCCGAATCCCGCAGCCGGGCAAGCAGTTCCACCACTCCGGCCCGGCCCGCCGGATCGAGTCCGGCCAGCGGCTCGTCGAGCACCACCACCTGGGGGTGGCTCGCCACGATGGCCGCCAGCACCACCCGTTTGGCCTGCCCGCCGCTGAGCTCCTCGACCGAGCGCGAGGCCAGCGCCCGGTCCAGGCCCACGGCGTCGAGGGCCTTCGCGACCGCGTAACTGCCGCGGCCACCCCAGTCCTCGATCTCGGTGCCCACGTCCTGGCGCTGCAATTGCAGGCGGGAATGCTGGAAGGCCAGCTGCACGGCCCCGATCCGCTTGTGCACCGGGCGGGTCGTGCCCATGGGTTCGCGCAGCGCACAGGTGCCCGCGGTGGGCATGATCAGCCCGGCCATGATCCAGGCCAGCGTGGACTTGCCGGAACCGTTGCCGCCCACGACGAGCAGGGCTTCGCCGCGGCGGACGCTCAGGTCGATGTCGTGCAGGGCGGGCGCTTCCCAGGGGGTGCCGCGGTTGTAGGTGTGGCCGACGCCGCGCAATTCGAGGACGGTCTCGCCCATGGGCCGGCGGCGCGCGTCGCGGACCGGGCGCGGCCAGGCCGGCAGGTGGGCGACCGAGCGGCCCTGTTCCAAATGGACCACACGGTCCGCGGCGGCCGCGTCCGCCTCGTGATGGGTCACCAGCACCACGGCCATCGGATGCCGGCGCGGCAGGTCGGCCAGCAGCGCGACCAGATCGCGGCGGCCTTCGGGATCGATCATGGAGGTCGCCTCGTCGGCGATGAGCAGCGTGGGCCGCCGGGCCAGCGCCGCGGCCACCGCGAGCCGCTGTTGCTGGCCACCGGACAGGGTCGAGGTCTCGCGGCCGCCCATACCGGTCAGGCCGACCTCCGACAGCAGGCCGTCGACATCGACGTCCGCCGCATCCGCGGTGGGCAGGCCCCACACCACATCGTCCGCGACGAGCACGCCCAGCGTCTGGCTCTCCGGCCGCTGCAACACCATCGCGGTGCCACCGCGCACACCCAGACCCGCCGCGCCCGGCCGGGTGACCGTGCCCGCGGTCGGCGGGCGACCCGCGAGAATCCTGGTGAGCGTGGACTTTCCGGACCCGTTGTGGCCGACCACCGCCACGAACTCCCCGACGTCGACGGTCAGGTCGATGTCGTACAGGGCATCGGTGCGCGCACCGTTGTAGCGGAAGGCGACCGCCCGCAAGGTGACCGGCAGCGGCGCGACCGGACGCGGGTCCGCGGGCGCGTCCAGCAGGCTGTCACGGCCCGGCAGCCAGGACAGGCGATCCAGCACCCGGCCCAGCACGAACCAGGAGAACACCCCGCTGGCCAGCATGGCGGCGATGATGCCGCCGCCCACGAACACCCACCACCAGTGCAGGATGGTGCCGGTGTAATCGGCGACCGCGCGGCCCAGCGGTTTCAGCGCGGACTGGCGCGCCGCGAGGTTCTCGATGCCCTCGGCCGTATTGCGGATGTTGTCGAACAGCAGGTGCCGTGACTGCGCGAAGACCAGCAGCATGCCGACGGTCAGGGCCGCCATGGCCGATCCCGCCAGCGCCGACAGCGCCACCACCGCGGGCAGACCGCCGCGGCGGCGCTTGACCGTGCCGATGATCCCGCCGATCACCGCGACCCCGACCAGATTCTCCGCGGGCAGCAGTCCCGCCGCCACGAATGTCACCAGCGTCCCCGCGATGGTGGTCGCCAGTTGCGCCCGGAACCGGTGCCGATGCGCGAGCAGTCCCATGGGCACCGCCGCTACCAGTTGCAGCGCCGCCGCGAACGGCACCAGCGACCCGAGAGTCACCAGCCCCACCGTCGCCCCACCCAGCACGGCTGACGCCGCCAGCTCGATGGGCCGCAACGCCCCCGTCGGAAGCGGCGCCCCTGCGCTGCTCCCGGCGCGGGACACGCCGGCCTGCTCGGCCGGCCCACCGCGAATCCGGTACGAATCGGTCACGCCTACCAGTCTGCCGTGTCCCGACCCCAACCCACCGCGAGCTCTCAACATCTCCACAGACTGCGGGCAAGACCCGCACAACTCTCGGCTCCGCCGCTATGCCGGATGGTGGTCGATGAGGTTGGCGAAGATGTGCGCGATGCGGGCGGTGAGGGCCGCGGGGGTGGTGCCGGATTGGCGCGGATGGCCCAGATCCTCGCGCAGCGCTACCGGGTCCCGACCCGCGTGCTCCCCGACTGGCTCGTCCGGCTCAGCGCCCGCTTCAATCCGACGCCCGCGCCGCCGTCCGCTACTCGGCCGCGTGGCGCGGCTGAGCGCGGCCAAGGCCGAGCGGGAGCTGAACCGGACCATACGCCCGATCGCCTACTCCCTGCTCGACACCGCCGAGAGCCTCATCCGCTTCGGCCTGGTTGCCGCGCCCCGCCCCGCCCGCGCCGCCGCCTGAACCTCGTTATCCGGGGAGCTCGCGCCCGATCCCCCGCGCCGAGAGCTCCCCGAGCACGCTGCGCAGCAGAGGTAGGGTGGCGAAAGAGGGTGGGGCAGTGGGAGATTGCGGAGGGCTTATGCGGCGCGGGAACGGGCTGGAGATTCCGGAGACGCTCGAGGACGTGTGTTCGCCGGAGAAGATGGCAGTCATCGTCTACGACATGCAGGTCGGGGTTCTCGGGCAACTCGACGACGGGCCGGAGATCACCGCGCGGGTCGCACGGGTCGTCGAGGCGGCGCGCCGCGGCGGCTACCCCGTGATCTTCCTGCGGCACTTCTTCCTGCCGAAGCGGTTGATGGGGAGCTTCGCCCTGCGCATGGCCATGAGCTGGCAGGGCGCGGACTCCGTGGACGACGTGGTGCCGATCCTGCAGCGCGACACCCCCGGATTCGAACTGGTGCCGGAACTGCGGCCGCGGGCGGACGAGACCGTCTTCGACAAGACCTCGATGTCGGCGTTCGAGGGCACCCCGCTGGCCTCGACGCTGCGCGACCTAGGGATCGGCGCGTACGCCATCGTCGGCGTCGCGCTGGAGATCGGCATCGCGCCGACCGTGTGCCACTCCACCGATCTGGGCTTCGTCCCGGTCGTGATCCGCGACGGCGTCGGCGGGCGGGATGAATCCGCGCAGCAGCGAGCCTGGGACGACTTCGCGTTCCAGGGGCACGCCATCGTCACCGATATCGACAGCATCGTGCCGCTGCTCGAGAAGTCGAGCTAGGCGAAACCGTCAGTCGGAACTGGGAATCCAGGCCGGATGCCACAGCCGTCCGGTCTCGGTCCAGTTCATGAAGCGCACGGTGCCGGTGAGTTTCGGCGTCACCCATACCGCGTCCTTGCGCTCGTCGGCGGTGAGCTCGTTGTCGAACGGGCTGGACTTGCGTTCCAGGCGGCGCAGCCGATCGGCGAGATCGCTCATCTCCCGCTCACTGAACCCGGTGCCGACCCGGCCCAGGTAGTACAGCTCCCCCTCGTGCGGGACGCCGACCAGCAGCGACGCGAACTGCCGCGCGTCCGATCGCCGGTACCCGCCGATCACCACCGACGCCGTGCGCCAATTCCGGGTCTTGATCCACGACTGCCCGCGTCGGCCGGGCAGATACACCGAGTCGCGCCGTTTGGCGACCACGCCCTCCATGCCGTGATCCTGGCTGTACCGCAGGGCTTCCGCGCCCGACCCCCGCAACTGCTTCGGCACGATCAGCGAACGCGCCCGCTCGGCAAGGGCTTCCAGCACCCGCCGCCGATCGTCGTAGCGCTTGCGGACCAGCGAGGTGCCGTCCAGGTACAGCAGGTCGAAGGCCAGGAAGACCGCGCGCGCCGAATCCTCGCGCAGCAGGCCGAGATTCGCGCCGCCGTGATCGTCGAAGACCACCGCCTCGCCGTCGAGCACCGCACTGTGCCCGGACAGTTCCGAACCCAGCACCGCCAGACCCGGATACTTCCCGGTGACCACGTGCCCGGTCCGGCTGCGCAGCGTCACCGCGCCGTCCTCGATCTCGGCGATCAGCCGGAACCCGTCCCATTTGGTCTCGAAAGCCCACTGCTCGGCATCGAGGGTGCCCACGTCACCGGCCGTGGCCAGCATGGGTTTCAGGCCCCGCGGCATGGGCGCGGGCGGGCGCGGCGGCACCGCGCCCGGAACCGGCTGTGCCCCATCACCTTCCGATCCGGGCGGCCTCTGATCCTTCATCAGATGCATGAGCCACTGATTGCCGTTGGTCTGGATCAGCGCGTACCGCCCCGTCAGCCGCTCCCCGTGCAGCCACACGATGACCTCGTCGTCGCGCCACTTCTCGGTTTCGTAGGTTCCGGCATCCCAGATGGTCATCTGCCCGCCGCCGTACTCGCCCTTGGGGATGGTGCCGTGAAAGGTGAGGTACTCCATCGGATGGTCCTCGGTGTGCACGGCCAGCCGGTTCTCGCCGGTATCGGTGGGCGGGCCCTTGGGCACGGCCCAGGACACCAGCACGCCTTCGCGTTCCAGCCGCAGATCCCAGTGCAGCCGCCGGGCGTGATGCTCCTGCACCACGAATCGATCCCCCGGCCCGGGGTCGGGCGGGCCCGGCGGCACCGGTTCGGGCGTGCGCCGCGGGTCGCGCATGGACCGGTAGGTGTCGAGCCGGTCCGGAACCGGTTCCGGCAGTGGCTCGTCCAGCCCTTCGATCAGGTCACCCTGTTCGTGCCAGCGTCGCAGCACCTCATCGAATCGCAAGTGCCGCAGCCGCTTCGGCTGCGCTATCTCGGACCAGTCGCGGGGCGCGGCCACCCACGGCTCGGTGCGCCCGCGCAGCGAATACGGCGCGATCGTGGTCTTGGCCGGATTGTTCTGGCTCCAGTCCAGGAACACCTTTCCGTCGCGCGCGGACTTGGCCATGGTGGCGGTGACCAGTTCGGGCCGCAGCTGCTGCAGGTTGGTGGCGACCTGTTTGGCCACCGTCGACGCGCCGTTCGGACCGATCCTGCGGTCCAGCGGCACGTAGACGTGAATTCCTTTGGAGCCGCTGGTGACCGGATACGCTTCCAGGCCCACCTCGCGCACCACGTCCCGCAGGATGAGCGCCACCTCGGCGCACTGCGCCAGCCCGGCTCCCGGCCCGGGGTCCAGATCGAACACCAGCCGGGTGATGTCGCCGACCTCGGCGCCGTCGAAACGCCATTGCGGCACATGCAGTTCCAGCGCCGCCTGCTGACCCAGCCAGGCCATGCCCGCGAGATTGCCGATGAGCGGGTACGTGACCGGCCGGTCGGAATGCCGAACCGTCCTGCGCTCCAACCACTTCGGCGCGTGCTCGGGCAGGTTCTTCTCGAAGAACGACTGCTCGTCCACCCCGTTCGGCCACCGCTTACGGGTCACCGGCCGCTGCGCGATATGTGGCAGCAGGGCCGGGGCGATGGCCGTGAAATAGTCGATGACCTCCCCTTTGGTGGTCCCGGTGGCCGGATACAGCACCTTGTCGAGGTTGGTCAGCCCAACCTCGATACCCCCGAAATCCCGACGGGACCCCATGACAGCAGTGTAGGTCCGGGTCCCGACAAAAACCGGCAACCCCGGGCCAGCCGGGACACCGCACCGTGAAAAGCCAACGGGCCGTTCAGGTCAGCGACGGGGATCCCGTCACTCCCGAACGGCCCGTGGAACGAGCGCTGCCGGTGACGATCAAACCTCGGGCTGTTCGCCTTCCGCGGCCTCCGGAGCCGGCGCGGGCGCCTCGGCGGGTGCGGCCGGTTCGGCGGCGGGAGCCTCCGCCGTGGCGGCCTGCTCGGGCACCAGCGCGGACTTGATCGCCTCGGCGCCCTTGTCGATCTGCGAGGAGTACTTTCCCCCGGTCTTCTCGTCGATCACCTGACCGGCCTTGTCGACCGCCTGCTCGACCTTCTCGGCGTTCTGGGCCGCCACCTCTTTGCCCTTGCCGACCAAGCCCTTGAGCGTGTCCATGAGACTCACAGCCTGCTCCTTCAATCTCGGTCCGTTATTGGCGAACATCTTCCCACCACGAATCCCGTGGTGGCAGGCCAATCGGGTCGATCCGCTCGCCCGGCTTCGGCACGGCGATGCGTGTCCCCGCCGCCTCCGCCGCCCCGGTCAGTCGCTGGACCGGCTCCGACCAGCCGTGGAACGCCAGATTGAAGGTGGCCCAGTGAATCGGCACCAGGAGCCCGTTGCCCGCGTCGCCGAGACACAGATCGGCGTGGGCGCGCACCGCCTCCTCCGGGTTCATGTGCACATCCGGCCAGTGCCGATCGTAGGCGCCGATGGGCAGCAGGGTCACGTCGAACGGGCCCAGCTGCGCGCCCGCCTCCGCGAACGCCTTCGTGTATCCGGTGTCACCGCCGAAATAGACGCGGCGGGTGGGACCGGCGATCGACCAGGACGCCCACAGCGTGGTGTTGCGGACCAGCCCGCGGCCGGAGAAGTGCCGCGCCTCCGCGCAGGTGATCACGAGATCGGCGCCGTCACCGCGATCCCGTTTCAGCTCGGACAGCGAAACCGAAGCAGCCCAGTCCAATTCGACGATGCGATGTTCGGGCACCGCCCAGTGCCGCAGGTGCGCGCCGATGCCGATCGGCACGATGAACACGCAGTCCTGGCTGTCCACCAGCCCGGACACGGTGTCGCGATCCAGATGGTCGTAGTGGTCGTGGGAGATCAGCACCGCGTCCAGCGCCGGCAGTTCCGACAGCGGCGACGGTACCGGATGCAGCCGGGCCGGACCCACCAGCGGCGACGGCGAGACCCGGTCGCTCCACACCGGGTCGGTCAGCACCCGGTACCCGTCCACCTCGACCAGGCAGGTGGCGTGCCCGTACCAGGTGACGGCCAGCTCCCCCGCCTGCTCCGGCAGCGCGGGCGTCACCAGCGGGATCGTCCCGGCCGGGCGGCCCCTGTTGCGCTGGGTGGCCAGCTGATACAGCAACTCCAGCGGCGATCCGGTGATCTGGCTGCTCGGCTCGGTGTTGTGGAACTGCCGATCGCGATAGGTGGTCGCCCCGTGCGCCGTCGGCGCGATCGCGGAGATGGAGGCGCCCATGGCGGAGGGGATATCCCACGCCGCCCGCACCAACCAGGAAAGACCGAACGCACCCGCCGTCATACTCACCAGTTTCCGCGTCTTCGCGGTCACGCGCTGCCCGTTCATTTGCCCTCGAATTTCGCGGGCCGCTTCTCCTGCCGTGCCGTGCGGGCCTCCTGCGCGTCGGCGCTCTGCCACGCCGCGTCCAGGGCCGCGATCTGCTCCAGGGAATCGGGGCCGCGGGTGTCGTCATCGTTGAAGACCAGTTTCAGATGCCGCAGGGACAGCGGCGCGAGCTCGGCGATCTGCTTGGCCCAGGCCTGCGCGTCGGCCAGCGTGCCCACCCTGTTGGCGAAACCGAAGGTGTAGGCGTCCGCGGCCTGCACCCGCTCGGCGCCCATCAGAATGGTGCGCGCCGGGCCCGGCCCGATCAGGTTGGACAGGCGGCGCACGGTCCAACGATCCACGGAGATACCGAGTTTCGCCGCCGGGACCGCGATGAAGGAATCCGGCGTCATGACCCGTAGGTCCGACGCCAGGGCCAGTTGCACGCCCGCGCCCAGCGCCCCGCCGTTGATGGCCGCGATCACCGGCACCGGAACCGTCTCGATGGTGCGCAACATGCTGAGCAACCCGGTCAGGAACGAATCCGAGTACACCCCGTCCAGATCCGCGCCCGCGCTGAAGATCGGCCCCTGGCCGGTCAGCACGATCACGCGGGCCGAGGCCGCGGCCTCCACGAGCGCCGCGTGCAGGCGCCCGATCAGCTCCTCGTTCAGAGCGTTCCGGCGATCCGGACGCTGCAGTTCGATGGTCACAACCTCGCCATCGCGGCTGACTCCGAGCATCTGTACCTTCCCCACTGTCCAACTCACCTGCGCTGTCGACCCATGGTCCGCTTTCACTCTAGGTGCGCGTACCGTCGGGCCGGTGATCGCAACACCCGATGTCGACGTCCTCGTGATCGGTGCCGGGCAGGCCGGATTGTCGGTCGGCTATCACCTGCGCCGCCTCGGATTACGGCCGGAGCAGGACTTTCTCATTGTCGACCACTCGCCCGCGCCGGGCGGCGCCTGGCAGTTCCGATGGCCCTCACTGACATTGGGCACCGTCAACCGGGTGCACGATCTGCCGGGTATGTCGTTCGCGGAGACCCTGCCCGAGGGCTCCGGCAACGCGCAGGCGGCCACCGCCGTCCCGCACTACTTCGAGCTCTACGAGAAGCGCTTCGATCTGCGCGTGCACCGCCCGGTGTCGGTCAGCGTGGTGTGCGACCGGGCCACCGCGGCCACCTGCCCGAATCAGGAGGTCGACGGGCTGCTGCACGCCGAGCTCACCCCGGACGCGACACTCCGGGTCCGCGGGCTGGTCAACGCCACCGGCACCTGGGACAAGCCGTTCATTCCCTACTACCGGGGCGCTGAGACCTTCGCGGGGCGCCAGCTGCACGCCCACGACTACCGCGCCGCACGGGAATTCGCGGGTCGGCACGTCGTCGTGGTCGGCGGCGGTATCACGGCCATCCAACTGCTGGACGAGATTTCGCAGGTCACCAGTACCACCTGGGTGACGCGGCGCGAACCCGCGTTCCGCTCGGCGCAGTTCGCGCCCGAGGACGGGCGGGCCGCGGTCGCCATCGTGGAAGACCGTGTGCGGCGCGGTCTTCCACCCGGCTCGGTGGTCTCGGTGACCGGCCTGCCCGAGGACGCGCGGGTCCGGGCCATGCGCGAACGCGGCGTCCTGCGGCGGCGGCCCATGTTCGATCACATCGAATCCGACGGAATCCGCTGGGCCGACGGCACCTTCCAGCGCGCCGACGTCATCCTGTGGGCCACCGGATTCCGCAGCGCCCTGGACCATCTGGCCCCGCTGCGACTGCGCGGTCCCGGCGGCGGCATCACCATGGGCGGGCGGCTCGCCACCCGGGTGGAATCCGATCCGCGCATCCACCTGATCGGGTACGGGCCGTCCGCCAGCACCATCGGCGCGAACCGCGCGGGCCGGGCCGCAGCCGTCGAATTGACCTCTTACCTGGGCATTCCCACCCACCACGCGGACTGACCTCAGACCGCGGCGTCCATATCGAAGGTGGTCGGGTCCGCGCCCTGCCGTGCGCCCTTGTCGATCCCGGCGATCTGCGTCATCTCCCGGCCGGACAGCTCGAAATCGAAGATCGCCAGGTTCTCCGCCATCCGGGACGGCTTCATGGACTTCGGAATCGCGACGTTCCCCAGCTGCATGTGCCAGCGCAGGATGATCTGCGCGGGCGTCCGACCCAGCTTGTCCGCCAGCGCGATGATCACCGAGTCGTTGAACTCCGCCCCGCGCCCCAGCGGACTCCACGCCTCGGTCACGATGCCGTGCGCGGCGTGGAAGGCCCGCAGCTCCGACTGCGCGTAATACGGATGCAGCTCAACCTGATTGATGGCCGGCACCTCACCGGTCTCCCCGATCAACCGCTCCAGCTGCGTCCGGGTGAAATTGGAGACGCCGATCGAGACCACCCGGCCCTGCCGCTTGAGCGTCTGCAGGGCGCGGAAGGTGTCGACGTACAGATCGGCCGACGGCACCGGCCAGTGGATGAGGAACAGGTCGATGGTGTCCAGGCCCAGCCGCTTCACACTGGCGTCGAAGGCGCGCAAGGCGGCGTCGTAGCCGTGATCGGCGTTCCACAGCTTGGTGGTGACGAAGACCTCGTCGCGCGGCAGGCCCGACTCGCGGACGGCGCGGCCCACCTCCTCCTCGTTGCCGTAGAAGGCGGCGGTGTCGATGCCGCGGTACCCGAGCTCGAGGGCCGTCATCATGGTGTCGACCGCCTCGTCACCATCGACCTTGTACACACCGAAACCTAGCTTCGGCATGACCTGGCCATCACTGAGCACGATCGCCGGAATATCGCTGGCCTCGAACCGATAAGTCATCATTCCGAAGGTAGAAGCGCCGTACCACCCCGTCAACCGAGTCCTCGATGCGAAAAAATCGTGTCGCTCCCACGTGGCGGCAAATTCTCAGCGTCGGCCGCGGCGATGTGCCGAGACTTACGATCCGAGACCCAGGCGACGGTAGCGCAAATGCCGTGCCGCCAGCAGATCCGCCGGGGACCGGGAGGTGAGATCCGCCAGCTCGCCGGCAATGGCCGCCACCGTGCGCAGCGCGAAATCCACCGGCTCGTCCGCCGCGTCCGGGTACTCGGGCACGATGCTGTCCACGATCCCGTCCGCGCGCAGATCCGCCGCGCGAATCCGCTGGGCCGCCGCCAGTTTCGGGGCATGCCGGGTTTCGCGGTAGACGATCTCGCTCGCGCCCTCCGGCGGCAGCGGCGCCAGCCAGCCGTTCGCGGCCGCCAGCACCCGGTCGGCCGGCAACAGGGCCAGCGCGCCACCGCCGGTGCCCTGACCCAGCAGCACCGACACCGTCGGAGTGTCCAGCGTCACCAGATCGGCGATACAGCGGGCGATTTCGGGCGCCAGGCCCCGCTCCTCCGCCTCCCGCGACAACGACGCGCCCACGGTATCGATCACCAGCACCAGCGGCACCCGCAACTCGGCGGCCAGATGCATGCTGCGCCGGGCCTCGCGCAGCGCGGCCGGACCCATGGTGTTCTCCGGCGACTGGCCGGCGCGGTCGTGACCGAACACGATGCAGGGCTGTCCCCGGAAACGGGCCAGCGCGTGCACGACCGTGCGATCCAGCTCGCCGTGTCCGGTGCCGGACAACGGAACTCGATCGGTGGCGTGGCGCAGCAGCTCCCGGATTCCCGGCCGATCACCGCGCCGCGAGATGAGCACCGACTGCCAGCCGTGCACGTCGCCGGTATCCGGCAGCGCCGGGGCGTCCCGCTCCTGCGGACCGGCCAGGAAGGAACCGACACCGTGCTCGGCCCGATGCGGGTCACCGTTCCGCTCGGGCAGCGGCTGCGGGCCGTCGCACAGCACCGCCAGCGCGCGATGCGCGATCCGGCGGAACACCGGCACCGGCACCACACCGTCGATGACGCCATTGCGGTAGAGGTTTTCGGCCGTCTGCACGCCCTCGGGAAACTTCTTCCCGTACAACGCTTTATAGACTCGCGGCCCCAGAAAGCCCACCAGCGCACCGGGTTCGGCGAATGTCATGTGCCCCAAGGATCCCCACGAGGCGAACACTCCGCCCATGGTCGGATCGCGCAGATACACCAGATACGGATGCCCCGCCGCCTTGTGCGCGGCGAGAGCCCCGGCGACCTTCACCATTTGCACGAAAGCGACTGTGCCCTCCTGCATTCGAGTACCGCCGGAGGTCGGCGACGCGAGCAGCGGCAGGCCCAACTCGGTCGCGCGCTCGACCGCGGACACGATGCGCTCGGCCGCGGCCACGCCGATGGAGCCCGCGAGAAACGCGAACTCGCACGCGATCACGGCAACTCGCCGTCCGCGCAGCAACCCCTCGCCGGTGAGCACCGCCTCATCGGTGCCCGCCGTTGCCGCGGCAGCCAGCAAATCCTCGCGATACTCCGGCGACGCCGCCACCGCGACCGGTGGCCGATCCCAGCTCACGAAGGAACCGGGATCGAGCAGTGCGCCGAGCAGTTCCCGCGCCGAGATCTTCATGAGGCATGAGAGTAGCTACAAATGGCACACCATCAGTTCGCGGCCCGCCTCGGCCTGGACCGACGGAGCGGGGGAGCGAAGCGGAGGAGCGGAGGAGGGAAGGCCGAGGTACCGGCTCCAATAGGCCTGCGCCTTGGGCCGCGAACCGCGGCGGCGGAGCCGCCGCAATTCAACTCAGTACCCCTGCACGACCTTGCGCAGCGCGTACTCGGTGACCGCGACCAGAGCCTGCTTAACCGGCTCCCGGCGACGGGCGTCGATCGAGAGGATCGGCACGTCCGCGGGCACCGCCAGCGCCTGGCGAATGTCCTCCACCGGATACCGTGGCGCATCGTCGAACTCGTTGATGGCCACCAGGAAGGGTAGGTTACGCGCCTCGAAGTAGTCGACGGCGGCGAAACTGTCCTCCAGCCGGCGGGTGTCGACCAGCACCACGGCGCCGATGGCGCCCTTGATCAGGTCGTCCCACATGAACCAGAAGCGGTACTGGCCGGGCGTACCGAACAGGTACAGCACCAGGTCATCGGCCAGGCTGATGCGGCCGAAGTCCATGGCCACCGTGGTGGTGGCCTTCGACGGAACACCGGTCAGGGAGTCCACGCCGACACTGGCATT
This sequence comes from Nocardia niigatensis NBRC 100131, assembly GCF_000308655.1. Taxonomy (GTDB): domain Bacteria; phylum Actinomycetota; class Actinomycetes; order Mycobacteriales; family Mycobacteriaceae; genus Nocardia; species Nocardia niigatensis. The sequence goes on from NZ_BAGC01000056.1 coordinate 77,927, forward strand.
GGTCACCAAAGCCTCGGTGCGCAGCGGAACGATCTCCGACACGGCACCGACCAGGGTGGTCTTGCCGACACCGAAACCACCGGCCACGACGATCTTGGCCGACGTGGGCTTGCTGGTGCGCGTGTCGACCTGTGTCGTCGAATCAAATACGCCGGAGTCCACTGAGAACCCTTTCGATCAGCTCGCGACGTTCATCGTCGCTGGAATCGTCTTTCAATGTCGCCGATACCCGCACATGGCCGGCATCGATGAGGTCGGCGACCAGCACCCGCGCGACCCCGAGCGGGATGCCCAGACGCGCGGCTACTTCGGCAACCGACGGCGATTCTCTGCACAACTCCACGATTGACGTCTCGATATTGGTGAGTTCGAACTGCCGCTCGAGGGCGACCGGATGCGATGCGACGAGCGCCTCCAAGGCGAGCTCCACCTTCGGCCGGGTGCGACCGGCCGTCAGTGAATAGGGGCGAACCAGGCTCGGTTCGGCGCTCCCAACGCGTTCGTTGTCTATGTCCATCCCGCCATCAGGAACCCATCGTGACGCGAGGTGTGGCCTGAACCGTCTGGCCCACTCGCTCGACCAACAACGCCATCTCGTATCCCACCTGGCCGATGTCGCAGGACGTATTCGTCAGGACGGCCAGGTACGAGCCGTCGCCGACCGCCATGAGCAGCAGGTAGCCGTGTTCCATCTCGACCACCGACTGCAACACGGTGCCGCCCTCGAACAAGTTCGACACACCCACCGAGAGGCTCGCGAGCCCCGCGGTCACCGCTGACAGCTGTTCGGCCCGGTCCACGGGAAGCTGCGCACTCGCGGCCATCAGCAGGCCGTCAGCCGACACCAGGACCGCGTGCGCAACGCCGGGAACCTCATTGGCGAAATTCGAAACCAGCCAATCCAGCTGACGCTTCGTACCACCTAGATCGGGGTTCATCGGTCTCCTTTATCTCCGGTTAGGTTCATAGCTTTCATCGCGCGGCCATCCCGGACGCCCTGCTGGTGACGACTCAGACTTGACCTGATGGATTCTGGGTCCCGATGGGCCACCTTGTCAGCGTTTCCGGTGACACCGCCGGGCACAAGTCGGTTACCGGGATCGCGCTGCGGCAGGCCCGCGGCGGTCCGCTTGTCCGCCGAGGACTCGTTGGCGCGGCGGGCCGCCTGCCAGCCCTCGTCACCGGGCGACTCGAAGGACGAGGCCACCTGGGACCGGTCCGCATTCGGATCCGAGAGCCACGCCGACATCATCTCCGCGAAGATCGGCGTGCCGCCCATGATCGGGTCGGCGCCGGATTCGGCCGGCTGCAAACGGGTCTGGAAGAACGAGGCCGCCTTCTGCGGGTTCGACCGGAAGCTGTGACGTCCTGGCTCCTTGACAGCGTCGGACCCGTTCTGCGGCAGACCGACACCCGGAATCGGGCTCGGGCGCTGCGGCAGACCCGCGCCCGGATCACGCTGCGGCAGACCGGTCGCGCCGCGCTGCGGCAGACCCGCGCCCGGATCACGCTGCGGGAGGGGACCATTCAGCGGGTCACGCTGAGTCAGGCCACCCGACAACGGATCAGCGCCCGCGGCACCACGCTGGGGAAGGCCACCGGCCGATTCCCGCTGCGGCAGACCATTACCGGCGTCACGCTGCGGCAGACCACTGCCCGCGTCACGCTGGGGCAGGCCGTTGGCGCCACGCTGCGGCAGACCGCCCGCGGCGGAATCACGCTGCGGTAGCGGACCACTCAGCGGGTCACGCTGACTCAGACCACCCGACAACGGATCAGCACCCGCGGCACCACGCTGGGGAAGGCCACCGGCCGACTCGCGCTGCGGCAGGCCGGTGCCCGCGTCACGCGAGGGAAGGCCGTCCCGCTGCGGGAGACCGTTGCCCGCGTCA